>NZ_JBIRRX010000002.1:724261-970490 GCF_044333915.1 Embleya sp. NPDC020886
CGCCCGCGGTGATTTTTGTGCCGCTGTGTCTCCCCACCCCCCATGGGGGCCCCGTTGGGCGGTGGGGGGGGGGGGTGTGGTGGGGGGGGGGGGGGGCCCCCCCCCCCCCCCCCCGACGCCGTGGTCGGCGATCCGCGAGGCAGTGGATACGAGGAGGACGGCTTCGAGACCCCACAGGTCACCCGGTTGGCGAGGGCCTGGTGCGCGGAGTGGCGGCTGGGCAGGCTAGTTTGCTCGGGTGAGTCTCCTTGATGATGTGGCCGAGCGCGACGGCTGGCGATGCTGGGTGTGCGACGAACCGGTCGACCCCGACAAGTCGGTGAACGACCCGCAGGGGCCCAGTGTCGACAGTCGGACCACCGACCGGAAGGCCAAGGTCGCCGAGCGGCTTGCGCACCGCGGGTGCAATTCCCGCAAGGGTGCGGTCAAGGTGGTCATCGCCTGGCCGGACCGTCCGTACGTGGTCGAACCCGCCCCGCTGATCGCCGTTGCCGCGCGACTGGAGCGCAAGGGGGGTCGCGAGATGGTGGGCCGTTGTCCGACCCGGCAGGACGCCCAAGCGGCGGCGGATTGGCTGGTGGACCGGTTCTCCCGACTGGCACCGGGGCTGCCGGTGACCGCCGACATCGAGGCGGGTGGCGGCCAGTTCCTCGTCATCCTGTCCACCGGCCGTCGCTGAGCGGGGATCGGCGGCGCACTCGTGCCGCGGGGCGCCGAGCCCTCGTCGTCGCTCACGTGCAGCCTTGACGCTTTGCATGATGACTCCGGCCGGCGAAAGGTCGACCGTCTGGTCGACCCGCCGGGGGGCGCGCTCGTCGATTCGCCCGCCCGATCCACGCCGTCGCCGCCCGCCTGAGCTTCACCGTTCCCGCGCGACGCTGCGGCCCGCGCCTCACAGTCGGACTGCGACATCAACCGATCGACGACGGATGTCTGTTCGTGCCGTGTGGGCGGCGACGCGGGACGCCTCGTGTGCGGCGGGGGCAACACGACGGCACCGTTTTACGACGGTGCCGCCGCTCGCGTCGGGCGTGATCAGCGCGAGGTCCTCCGGCGGGCGTAGACGAGGGATCCGAAGCCGATGGCGACCGATCCGGCTGCGGCGCCGGCCAGGATCAGCCCGGGCTGCGATCCGCTCCCGCCGGTCCGGGCGAGTTCGGGGTTCACCGGTGCCGGGGCCTGTTCCGGCGCCGCGGACTCGGACTCGGGCACCGGTGCCGCAGCGGGCTTCGACGGGGTGAGTGAGGCCGGTTCCGTGCGGGGCTTCGACGAGGCTGCGGTGGGAGTCCCCGAGGCGGACCGGGTGTGCGCGTCGTGTCCGCCGCCCGCCGCCGCAGTGGTGGGGGAGGACTTGCCGGTGGGGGCGGGGACGGAACTGCCACTGCCGTCGAAGACCACGTCCGAGCAGGAGTAGAACGCCTCGCCGCTGTCGGAGCGTTGCCAGACGATGTAGATCAGGTGACGGCCGGACCGCGCCGGCAAGCGGCCCTGGACCACGTAGGAGCCGTTTTCCAGCGAGGGATCGGTCGCCGTCACGAACGGCGCCGCCTCCAGGTCGGACCAGCGAAGGGGTTTGGTGACGTCGAAGCCGTTCTTGGTGATGTAGTACTCGAACGTGCCCTTGTGGGGCGCGGTGGCCTTGTAGCGGAACGTGTACGACCCCCCGGAGGGCAGGTTGGCCGTCGGCCAGTCGGTACGCGGGAGATCGAGACCGGCGTACTGGGGGTTGTTCGCGCTGCACAACTTGCCGTCGGGAATGATCTGCCGATGCCTGCCCGCGGCATCGGCGATGTTGACCGCGTTCGGGTCGTAGAACGGGGCGGGGTTGTCGCCCACCGCAGCCTTGGCGGCGCGGCACGCCGGGAGTCGGAAGTTCTCCGGATTCTCGCCCCCCTGGGTCGAACACAACTGGATACGACTCGGAGGATTCAGCGACGTGCCATGCGCGAACGCCGTTCCCGTGCCTATTCCGGAGAGAACGAGCGCGAGCGTGAACGGAAACGCTGCCAGAATTTGCACCGGATGCTTCTTCACCGACGGTTGTCCTTCGTTCGTGTGGGGTACGGGGGCTGCATTGGAACCTAACGTCAACGAGGAAGCCGAAGAAGGGATTACGAAGGAATCGGTCCGATCCAGAGCAGCGTTTATGTGGGAGATGAGTCGTACTTAAGGGAGGCGCGGTCGTGGACATGCCGGGTCCGCTGGTGGGGTGCGGCGGCCACCGTCGGTGCCATTTGCTTCGCCCTTCGTGATGCACACCTGAGCACGGATATTTTCGACGGATGTGTGGGGATCTCTCTCGGTGTCCCCGGCCAGCGGAATTCCCGCGTGAGCCGTCAGCCGTCGGCCATCAGCCGTGAGCCGAGGGTGCGGTGGGCGCGCCCGACCCCGGCGGCGGCTCGGTCGGGTCAGGTCGGTGCCTGGAGCTTCACCCCCACACCGCGCACGGTGTGCACGTAGCGTGGTTGCCGGGCCGTTTCGCCGAGCTTGCGTCGCAGCCAGGACAGATGCACGTCGATGGTCTGGTCGTCGCCCTGGGCGTGGCCCCATACCTGCGCGAGGATGTCACGGCGGGTCACCACCGCGCCCACCTGGGATGCGAGGCACGCCAACAGGTCGAACTCGCGCCGGGTCAGGTCCACCGTCCTGCCGTCGAACTCCACCTCACGGCGCAGGACATCGACGCGCAACGCACCGCAGACGAATACGTCGCGGGCGTCGCGGCGTCTGTCGTAGCGTCTCATCACCGCCGACATCCGTGCCCGGAGGTGCTCTCCCGAGAACGGTTTCGTCACATAGTCGTCGGCGCCGGCGTTGAGCAATCGAATGATTTCCGCCTCGTCGTCACGACCGGTCGCGACGATGACCGGGACGTCGGATATGCCGCGCAACATCTTCAGTGCCTCACCACCGTCGAGATCCGGCAATCCCAGGTCGAGAATGACCACGTCGAAGGATTGCCGGGCGATTTCACGCAGAGCGTCCAGGGCGGTTCCCACACTGCGAACTCCATGAGCTTCCTGCGTGATGAATCGAATCAGAGCGGAACGTACAAAATGATCGTCTTCAACCAAGAGCACCTGAGCCATGACCCGAGACCATAGTGCCTCGGCGTCGCCATGGAGATCGGGAATCGAAACCCTGCGGGAAATCAAGGCCGGAAAGGAGGCGGAGGGAAAGCGAAATAAGCGGCCGGTTTCTGCTACCGGCCCGTTCGGGCATGGTCGTCCGATGCGATCTCACGGCACCCGGGCCCCCGCGATCGTCCCCGAACCGGGCGCCGCCTGCGGAGTGGTCGCCGGCGCGCCCTGCGAACTCGTGCGGTCCGGGGCAACCGGCGCGCTCGGTGCGGGAACGCCGGTGAGGGCGACGATCAACACGCTCGTGGCCGTCAGCGAGAGGGCGGTGGCCGTGCGACGAAGAGTCATGACGGTTCCTTGAACGAAGGAGCGAAGGGGAGGTGTCGGCGCGTGCGGGCGTCGGCCACGCGGGAGTTGCTCGGCGGGGGATCGAAGACGCGCTAGGCGTCGAAGACTTCGGCGTGGACCTGCCCGCGTGGCACACCGGCGCGGCGCAGGACTCGCAGGGTCGCGCGCGTCATGTCCGGCGAGCCGCACAGGTACACGTCGTGCTCGCCGATGTCGGGTACGAGTCGGCGCAGTCGCGCGGACGTGACGGGGTTGTCGGGCCCGCGCGAGGAGCCCAGCAGGTAGTGGACGTGGCACGAGCGGCGCCACGCGATCTCTTCCAGTTCCTCCCGGAGCGCGAGTTGCGCCGAGTCGGTCGCCCGGTAGAGCAACGTGATGTCGCCCGGTTCGCCGGGCAGCGTTTCGAACAGGGCGCGCATCGGGGTGATCCCGATGCCTCCCGCGATCAGCAGTACTTTGCGG
Source organism: Embleya sp. NPDC020886 (assembly GCF_044333915.1). Classification (NCBI taxonomy): domain Bacteria; kingdom Bacillati; phylum Actinomycetota; class Actinomycetes; order Kitasatosporales; family Streptomycetaceae; genus Embleya; species Embleya sp. NPDC020886. The sequence continues at coordinate 728,152 of NZ_JBIRRX010000002.1, forward strand.
CGGGTGCGGCGTCGGGCGGTCATCGCACCGAACGGGCCCGTGGCGAGCACCCGGGTGCCCGGCCGCAGGCGTTTGACGCGTCGGGTGTGATCCCCGACGACCTTGACCGTGATGCGCAGCGTGTCGTCGCGTACGGGCGCCGAGACCGAGAAGGGCAGCGACGTCCAGCACAGGCGACGGGTCAGGAATCGCCAACGAAAGAACTGACCCGAGGCGGCGTCCAGGGACGCGAGCCCGCGGCCGGTCATGAGCACCGAAACGACGTCCGGGGTTTCGTCGTAGACGCGCAGCACGCGGATGTCGTGACGGCGCAGCGCACGAAGCGGGACGACGACCCGGTACCACACCAGCAATACCGCGACCTGGACATGAAGGAAGGTCCACAACCATGCGAGGACCGGCGCTCCGCCGAGGTCGGGGCCCGCAGGCTGATGGAAGAAGGCGATCGCCGTCCCGACGTAGGTGAGCAGATGGATCCGAAGCCAGCTCTCGTGGCTCACCCGGGTGCGCACCGCGCGCGCGGAGAACACCGCGACCGCGACCAGGAGCGCGCAGCCGAACGTGGCGGCGGCCAGCGCGGGGTAGCCGAGGATGTCGAGCAGCCCGTCGACGGGCCCCACATGGTTGTAGGCGCTGTAGGCCCACCAGGCGAGTCCGGTGTGGGCGAGCATCAGCAGGACGATTGTGCGCCCGCCGCGTGCGTGCCAACGCGCCAGTGTGTCCGCGCCGATGCCGTGTTCGACCGCCGGTATACGCGTCATCAGGAGCAGCATCGCCAACATGCCCAGACCCGCGAGCAACCCCGTCAGGTGCGCTGCGGTCGCCAGGAGGGCGGCGAGGCGCGTGCTGGGTCGGATCTGTGCGGCCCATATGCCGAAGGTCGTCCCGCCGACGAACAGCAGGGCGAACTGCGGGACGTGGGGGGAGATTCGTGGTGGGGCCACGGTTCGGTGCGTGCCCGCTCCCGTCCTGGGCCCCTCGCTCCCGGGCATGGGGTGGTCTTCGGCGCGGACGGGCAGTCGTGGAGGTGCCGGAGGCGTTGCGGACTTCGGGGAATCGGCAGGGGGAGCCTGCGGTGACGGTGACGGTGACGGTGACGGTGCCGTGCGCGGGACGACGGGAGGCTCGATCTGTGTCCACGACAGGGTGCGTGCGTGTGCGGGCACGGATGCCGCCGGAGGGTTGTCGGTCGACGCGGAAGCGGGCGGGAACGGGGACGCGGACGGAGACGGAGACAGGGATACGGGTGGCGCCACCGGTCCCCGGGAGGACACGGGTGCCACCAGTGGTGGTGTCTTCCCGATCGTGAGCGGACCGGGCGCGAGTCGTGTGGGCACTGCGGCTTCCGGGGAAGTACCGACGGGGGCCGCGCGGCGGCGTCGGCCTCCGGGGCGTGACGCCGCGTTGTGAATACCGTCGGGACGAGGGTGCTGTGCGGCGGTGTGCGGCATAGGCGGGAAAATAGCGGCGAACCGAAGGCTTGTCAGGACGAAAAGCCCGACCGCGACGGTACTTAAGATCAACTTATGACTTCCTTGACGTCAGTTTGAGAGACCCGCTCCGGCTTGTTGCCGAAGACAATGTCCGGGTCGGCAAAGGAGCGCCTGCCCCGCGTGACCGTGCACCCGTTTCGTCGTGCACGACCGGGCGATTCGGAAGTCGCGTGGACGGTGTCCGTCGGCAGGCCGATCCGTCGTGGGTCGGCCCTTCGAACTCGGCTGCGCAGGCTGCCTCGACGCCCGAACACGGAACGAGAAGCGGGTACTTCGTCTCCTTGGGTGCCGGTGCGTACATCTGTACGACCAGGTCGGATGAGCCCGGCCATGGACGCTCGCCGCCCGTTCCCGCGCCCGCGTCGACGGCCTTCGGCAAGCGGAAAAGGTTCGTCCGTATGCCTCGGGAAGAATCCACAATGCCCGACGAGGCCCCAGTCGTTGAATAGTTCGAGAATTGCTCGATCCATGCTCTCGCCCTCGGCTCGACCGAACAATCGGCCGCGTGTGTTTCCCCCGCGACCGGACCGCCGGGAGCGAGGAAAAGTGTAGGGAAGACGTGCCGAATGGAATTCCCCGGAAGCGGATCGGATGGCCGTGTGAATCGTCGGGGACCGGACGGATCACGGTCAGTGGACCGTGTACCCGAGGAGCAGCGTCCAGTGGGGAACACCCATTGCGTCGATGTGGACCCCCGCTCCGACGCGTGTCCAGCGCGGGTCCAGGATGTTCGCCCGGTGTTGCGGGCTGTGCATCCACAGCGCGAGGACGGCCTCGGGGGAGGGCTGGCCGAAGGCGAGGCTCGCGCCGCCGATCCCGGCGATCCGCGGGAGGCCGCCGCGAGTCCACGGTCCGATGTTCCATCGGTCGCGTGCACTGGTGCGAGTGTCGTTCGCATACCTCGGCGTGGCCGCGTCCCGGCTCATCGTGTCCGCGACGTGCACCAGTTCGGCGTCCGTCGCCAGTGGGCGGAGTCCGGCGGCCTCGCGTTGCCCGTTGACCATGCGCAGGACGGTGCTCGCGAACGTCGACCCGGCCGGCGGTGGTGTCGGTGCTTCCCTGGTCGGCGGTTTGGTCGGCGGTTCGGTCGGGGGAGGGGCCGGGGGTGGTGCCGCGGCGGGTTGCGTGGCGGCCTTGATCGGCTCGGAACGGGCGGTCGGGCGGGTGGCGGGCGGAGCCGTCCGAGGGGCCGCGGGCGCGTCGGAGTTCGCCGACGAAGCGGGTGGTACGGGCGGGATGAGCGATACGGAGGCGGCCGGGGACCCGTCTGCGGCGGGTGCCGCTTCGACGACGTTGTGCCGTGGGGCGGTCGCCCGGTCGACGACGGTGACACTGACACCCAAGGCCAGCACGCTCGCGCCCACGGCGTACGCCACGCCGCGCTGCGCGCCGAGCGGTGCGGCCCCGGCCTGTGGCCACGTCGGGCGCCGGTGGCTCCCGGTCCTGTCGCGACGGCGATGCTGTCCCACGTTCGGTCCTTCCTGAAGTCTCAAGCGCCCGGGCGGATACGGGCGTTGTGGATACGCACCGGGCTCACGTCCGGTTGGCGCCGATGGCTCCTCGGCCGTCGGAGGGCGCGGTGGACGTGGTCGTACCGGCTTCCAGGGCGCGGACCACGATGCGCGGCGCCGCAGGGAGTTGTCGGTGCCGGCGGCGTGGTGGCCCGGCGTCGACGACGGTGCCCGGCACGGTGACCGGGGGCGGGCCGAAGGGGCGGCTTCGCTGCGCGGTGGCGTGGGCGTCGGGGAGGTCGTCGTCACGGTTGTCGGCGTGCCGGCCCCGGCGGGCGGGCTGTGCGGAGGGCTGTGCGGCGGGCTGGGCATGGGTGGCTGCGGTCGTCGCGACGTGCGCCGCGGGTTGCTGCCGGCGGGCGAGTTCGGCCGTCGGTTGTGCTGAGCCGTCGGCCGGTTGCAGCAGCCGGTCGGCCAGGTGCGCGGCCTGGCCGCAGTCCTCGGCGAGTTGCCGCAGGATGCGATTGGCTTCGGGCCACAGCACGCCCGCCGGGTCCTCGACGAGATGGGTCAGGATCTGCGCCGTCCGGTCGAGCGGGGCGCGTAGTTCGTGGTCGAGGACGGCGGCCAGCCGGTCGCGGCGAACTGCGGCCGCGTGCACGGCGGATCGGTCGGTGAAGGCCACGACCGCGCCGACGAGGTGGCCCTCGTCGGTCATCGGGACGGTGCTGAGCCGGACCGGGTGCCACGTGTCGTCTCGGCCCCACAACACGGCGCCGAGGTCGTGGTGGCTGCGTCCCGTCCGCAGGGTGTCGGTCAGCGGCGACTCCTCCGGGGGCAGCGGGCTGCCGTCCTCGGTGGAGTGCAGTGCCAGGGGCAGGAGTTCGCGGCCGCGGAGTTCGCTTGCGGGGCGTCCCAGCAGGCGGGTGGCCGCCGGGTTGGCGAGCACGATCCGGCCGCGCATGTCCACTCCGACGATGCCTTCGGCGGTGGCCCGCAGGATCAGCTCCGTCTGCCGGTTCAGGCGCCGGCAGGCGCGCTCCGCGGAGAGCTGTGACGTCACGTCGGTGACGGTGACCATCAGGAAGTCGCGGTCGTCGTGGTCGAGACCGTGCGGGGCGGGCCCGGCCGGCGGGGACATCGGCGATGCCGGTTCGTCGTCGAGGTCGGCTCGGCGCACCAGGCGGATCGCGACCTCGGCGGTGAACTCGAAGCCGTCGGTGCACCGTACGGTCATGTGCGTCGGCTCGTCGTCCCGGTCGTCGTCGCAGGCGACGCCGCCCGGAGTACGGCCGAGGTCGAACTGCGGGAGGATGTCCAGAACCCCGCGGCCCAGCAGGTGGGTCGTGGGTGCCTGCAGACCGTCGACGGCGGCCGTGTTGGCGCCGACGACGGTTCCGTTGCAGTCCACGAGCAGGACCGGTTGGGGGAAGGCGTCGGTGATGCGCGGCAAGCGGGCGGTGCGACGGGCGGGGGCGCCGCAGGTGACGGGCGGGACCGGGTCGGTGGTGGCCGCCGGTGTCCAGGCGGGGGTGTGCGGCTCCACGGGTGCAAGGTCTGCGTAGTTCACTGTGACGCCAATCTCGGAGTCGGAGGCGAGGTCGGTGCCGCGACGTGGTCCTGTGAGCGGGACCGGGGCGGGGCGGTCTCGGCCGCCCCGCCCCGGTCCCGTCAGCGTCGCCGTGCCGTCACGTCCGGCGGCGGCGCCGGGCGGCTGCGAAGACGCCCGCGCCACCCGCCAGGGCGACCGCGGCCGTTGCGGACACGGCGAGGACGGTTGCGTGCGAACCACCGGTCTCGGCCAGCGACTTGCCGTCGCCGGGCGTGTTCGGGCCGGCCGACTCCGGCGGCGTGGCGCCCGGAGACTCCGCGGACGGGGTCGGCCGGTCGGGCAGGCCCGGTTGCTCGGGCGTACCCGGTCGGGAGGGCTGCGGGACGGATGCGGACGGTGTGGGAGGCGCGGGGAGTTCGGGCTTGCAGGCGAAGGCCGGCGTGCCACTCCACGGATAATTGTGGCTTTCGTTGCCCGTCCCGTGCATTCTTACGTTCCCACCGACGTACAGACGGCCGTTGGTGCTCGCCGTCAGATCCGCCGATGCCTTGGGGGCGAGGATCGACCCGATGAAGTTGCCGCCGCCGCCCAGGGTCAGGGACGCGGCTTCGCGGAAGTTGTACAGGATGCGCGAAGCGGCCTGGCCGTATTTGGGTGACGAATAGATATCGACGCGTTCCCCGTTGAATCCGACGGACATCGGCGAAATGGATATCCCCGGTGTGCCGGTCACGTTCACCAGGACCGAGGAGTTCTCCGGGATCGCCTCGAATACGAACGACGAAGCGCCGTTGATATCCGCCGCGGATATTGCGAAAACCTGGATGTTCCCGACGCTCGCCGCGGTGCTCTTGAACGTCACGGTCGCGCCCGAGCGGATCGCCGTGCCGGTCTGCTTGAGTGCGCCGAGCGATGCGGACTCGTCCTGCAGGGTCCGGTCGAAGCCGGCGTACGGCTCGATCGCCCGGGCGGGCCCCATCTGCGACGGGCCGGCCCCGCCGTTGGTCTGCAACGAGCCGGCGGCGTTCAAGGAGCCGCCGATCTGTACCGAACCACCATATTTGGGCCCGGTGGTGAGCCCGGAGCCGACGTCGACCGTCGTACCCTTGGCGATCGAGAGATCACCACCGACGGCCAGCATGACGTTGCCGGAGGTCGGCAGGATGCCCGAACCGGCGCCCACACGGCCCACGTTGAACACGCCGCCGGAACTCTTCGCGAACGTCGCCCGCCCCTTGACCACCAACAGGCCCTCGGCCTCCGCGGCCGCACCGTCGGCCGTGTAGTCGCCGCCCGCGAAAAGCGCCACATTGTTGTCGGTGAAACGCGGCGAATTCCCTATGGCCGGCATTTCTCCGGAGGTCGGACAGGACGCCGACCGGCCGCCCGACTTTTCCGCGTAACCGGGTCCTGCGCCGATCAGACCGAGAGCGGCCGCTGCGGCGATGGCCGCGGTGACGCCCGCCATGTTCTTTCCATTGATTCTCACGACGCGAAAGATTAGCAGCCCGTGCCACAAATGAACTCGTCCACCTGGTGGTTCATGATTAATATTGGCCTAGTGTCGCCTTAAAAGAATCTCAAGAACATCGCCGGCGGGTGCGGGAATCTTCCCGCAGGGCACGGCGTCGACACGCGTATTGGGAGATGCCCCCGCGGACGGGCACCGACACTTCCTGAGGTCGATGGCTTTCGATGGGGCCGCAGCGGGCGAGCACGACGCACCGCGGCCCGCACGCCGTACGCGAGGTGGTCGGCCGGACCGGGCGGCACGAGGCCCGGTCGACCGGGCGGCAGGAAGAAGCGGACGGGCCGGACACGGCACCACGCCTGTCGATTCCGAACCCGGCGGCGTTGGGTACGCGCCGTCGTCGGGTTGGAAGTACGGACGGCATCGGCTCCGTGGAGCGCGGCGGTCCGTTCGAAACCACCCACGGCCGGGAGCAGCCTCTGCGCACATCCCGTGCATCGGCCCGAAGGCACATCCGGCTCAACGAACCCCGGACCGAAGGGCACACCCGACACGGGTTTGTGCGGCCCGCCTATTCCTCGTGGGTGGAGACCACGGGCGGGTGGTCGTTCCAGGTGACGAAAATCGAGGACGTGTGCCCGTCCTTGGTGAAGTCCACCCGGATCCACTCGGCGCTGTTCCACACCTTCGCGGCCCAGTTCGGCGCAGGGGTCGCGGCGATCAGCGATGCCGACGTGGCACCGATTTCGAAGGACGCCCGCCCGCCGAGGACCTGGTACATCCCGGGCGTCGTGTTCGCGTCGGGGGGACTCTTCTTCGGTGTCGGGGACTTCGACGGCGGACGGGTGGATGCGGGTGGCGGGGCCGCCACCACCTTCTTGCCGGTCGGGGTCGGCGCCGCGGGGCTTTCCGACGACTGGGGCCGGGCCTGTGCGGACGGGCTGTGTTGCGGCGCGGCCGGGAACGGGGGCCGTTCGAAGACGGTGTCGCGCAGCACCGCGCGCACCCCCCACCAGGCGAGGGCGGTCACGATCGTGGTCGTCGTCACCCAGAGCGCGAGGGAGGCGGCGGCCCGGCGGGCGCGCCGCATCGTCGTTTCCCGGATGGCTCCGGGCACCGGGGGGCGCGGACGCGCGGGAGCGACGGCGTCTCGGGGCCGGGCGTGGGATCGGCGCTGCGGGGCCGGGGGCGCGGATCGGATGTTGACGGCGATTTTGGTGGACCTCGCAGTTTCGCCCGGCCGCGTGCGCGGCACGGTGTTTCCCGGCACGGGGAACCTGCGTCGGGCCGCCACCGTAGCGGCCTTCCCGAAGGCACGTCCTTAAGCGGTGTTGAGCCGTCCCTTAACGTCCGCTCAAAGATCACGGCGGCCACGAGGAGCACCTTCCACCGCGCCCGCCCGGCCGGGCGCGACGCTCGTTCACCAAGCCCGGATGTTCCCGGGGCGGGGGTTCGTGCCCGGGCCGACGGCGGGAAGGGCGGACGGGCGTCGAATGGGCGCGTCGGCGGCGCTCCACCTGGCATCGCGGCCGACCCGCCCATCCGCGATCGGAACTCGGGGCCGTGGATGTGTGCGGTGGCGGCTCGGAATCGTCATGAACGGTAAGGGAGGTCTGCCATCAACCGGTCGAGTCCTTCGGGGAGTTCCGTTGTCGCGCACCCGCCACCCGCGTAGACCCGTGATCCGGCGGCCCTCGAACCACGGGTCGGCCGAACACGTCGAGTGGGTGCACCAAGGGGCCGCCGAGGTGATGCTCACGTGCCGCGCGACCGGTCCATCGGAATCGACTCCGAGTGGACCACTCACGCGGACCGATGCACGCCTACCGTTGCGGCCATGACCGAAAAGCGCGGTGGGACGGTACTGACGACCCTTCTCCACCAGACTCCGCCGTTTCTGCCCACGGCCGCCGAAGTGATGGCCATGACGGTCGAGTTGCCGCCCGGAGACGCGGGTACGCCGCCTCACCGGCACTCGGGTCCGGTGTTCGGCTACATGCTCGAAGGCGAGATGGTGTTCGAGCTCGAAGGCGAACCCGAGCGGATCATTCGCGCCGGCGAGGCGTTCTGGGAGCCGGGCGGCGATGTCATCCACTACCGGGCGGGCAACAATCTCGCGGACGCGTGGAGCCGGTTCGTGGTGGTCATGGTCGGCGTCCCCGGCGAGCCCATGCTCACCCTCGTCGACGCGGAGGAACTGCTCGTACGGCGGGACCGCCGGGCGCCTCGACCGACCGGGTGAGCGCCGAACCCGTACACCGCCCGGGGCACCGACGCCTCGGCCCGACCACGACCGAAAGCCGAAGTTGCGAACATGCGTATTCTCATTGCCGGTTCGACCGGCGTCCTGGGCCGGCGGGTCGTCCCCGCGCTCGTCGCCGCGGGGCATCGTGTCACAGCGCTGACGCGTCGCCCGGAAGCCTCGACCGATCTGCGAGCACACGGCGTCCAGGTCGCGTCCGCGGACGTCTACGATCGCGAGGCGCTCACCCGCGTGGTCAGCCGGGCCGAGCCCGACGTGGTGATGCATCAACTCACCGATCTGTCCGCGGTCGACCTCGTGGCCAACGCGAGGATGCGCGCCGTCGGCACCCGTAATCTCGTCGATGCCGCACAGGAGGCGGGAGTTCGGCGCATCGTGGCGCAGAGCATCGCGTGGGCGTACGAGGCGGGTGAAGAGCCCGCCGACGAGAGGACGCCGCTGGACGCCACGACCATCGAACCTCGACGCGGCACGGTCGAGGGCGTGATCGCCCTGGAACGAGCGGTAAGCGAGCTGCCCGAATGGGTGGTGCTGCGCTATGGCCTGCTCTATGGCCCGGGTACCTGGTTTGCGGCCGACGGGAGCAAGGCGGCCGACGCGCGGGCGGCTCGGTTGCCCGGCGGCCCGGACGTGTCGAGTTTCGTTCACGTCGACGACGCCGCCGCCGCGGCGGCGGCCGCGTTGCACTGGCCGTGCGGCCTGGTGAACGTGGTCGACGACGAGCCGGCGACCGCCGACGAGTGGGTGCCGGCGTTCGCCCGTGCGGTGGGTGCGCCGTCGCCCGCCGCAGCGATCGGCGTGCCGCACGCCGGCTGGGCCCGAGGCGCGGACAACCACTTGGCCCGCAAACACCTGGGCTGGATCCCGACCCACCCGTCATGGCGGTCCGGGTTCGACACCCTGTAAGTCCCCGAGGGGACGCCCCTATCGCCGGGTGCCCGTCGGCCCCGCCCGCAGTCCCTCCGCCGCCGGCACGTCGCCGAGCAGGTCCAGCGCCTGGCTCCACGCGTGCGGTGGTGGTGTGGCGTAGCCCAGGACGAGCGCGGCCGGGGCCGACGCGTCGGCAGGATGCCGATAGCCGGAGGTGTGCAGGCCCTGCAACCGCAGCCCCACGTACTCGCCGGCGGCGACCAGTCGACGTTCGTGTTCGGCGGAGGGCACGGGCAACAACGCGTGCAGGCCGGCGGCCACCCCGACGAGCGCGAGTCCGGTGACCGCGGCGACGCGATCGGCGAGTTCGCCGCGCCGCCGCCGGTACGCCGAACGTACGCGGCGCACGTGCCGGTCGTAGTCGCCGCGTGCGACCAGATCGGCGAGCGTCGATTGCTCGATCACGGACACGCCGCCGCCGCTCTCGCGCATCGCCGCCGACACCGGGACGCGCAGCGCCGGCGGCACGACGAGCCAACCGAGGCGCAACCCGGGCGCGAGGGTCTTGCTGACACTGCCGGCGAACACGACCCGTTCGGGGTCGAGCGCTTGAAGCGCCCCCACCGGTCTGCCGTCGTAGCGAAACTCGCCGTCGTAGTCGTCCTCGACCAGGAACCCTTCGGTGCGTCGAGCCCAGGCGACGAACTCGCCACGCCGTGCGGGCGACAGCACCACACCACTGGGATGTTGGTGCGCCGGCGTGAGCAACGCGACCCCCGTTTCCGCGGTGAGGCCGGCCGGATCGGCGCCGAACTCGTCCACCCGCAGCGGCACACAGGTCAGGCCCGCCGCCGTGAGCAGTTCGCGATGCCGCGCGAGCCCCGGGTCCTCGGTTGCGGCGTGCCGTACCCCCATGCCGCGCAGTGCACGTGCCGGCAGCGCGAGTCCGTGGCTGAATCCCGCGGTGACGACGACCGCGTCCGGGGTGACCCGCGCACCCCTGGCCCGCGCGGCGTACGTGGCCACGCTCGTGCGCAAGGTCGCGCTTCCCTCGAAGTCACCGTAGTCGAGGCGCTCCGCCTCGACCCGATCCAGGACGCGGCGGACACCCGCCGTCCACGCCGTTCGGGGAAACGACGCGAGGTCGGGTCGACCGGGCCGCAGATCGGCCCGCCAACGACGCTTTTCCGGTGCACATTCCCTGCGGCGATCGTCGTCGGAGGGTCCGGGGACATTCACGTGCGCCACGTGCGTGCCGGACCCCGGCGATCCGGTCAACCAACCCTCGGCGGCGAGTTGGGTGTACGCGCGGACGATCGTGCCACGTGCCAGGCCCAGGTCCGACGCCAGCGCGCGCGAGCCGGGCAGACGGGTCCCCGCGGCAAGCCGGCCCGAGCGCACGGCCTCGCGCAACGCGTCCTCCAGGGAACGACCGGCGCCGGTGGCACGTCGCACAAGGTCGATGTGCAGATCGACGCCGGCGACGGGAACGGCCTCGGCGCGCCTGGTCGGCGAGGCGTTCAACGGGATGTCGACGCAATCGCGGCGGGGTGGCGCGGTCCGAGGAAGACCGTCATGCCCGATTCATCGGTGCCGATTCGGTGCCACATGTTCGTCGTACTCTCCTGATTCCATGGGCGACTGCTTCGGGCGGGTGCGCCGAGCCCGGATGTGGGCGTCCTCCCCCTCGACCGGGCGTCGAGCGGTGGCATCACGTCCGGGGCCTTTGGTCAGGTGGGCCCGTGGCCCTCGCCCACCCGCCGCCGTCCTGGCCCACACACGATCGGGCCTCACACGTCCTCGTCGACCGGCCGCCGTAGGGGCTGTGCGCTCCGGTGGCCATCCACCGCAACCGGCGCCGGAGGGGTGGCGTTCGGCGCGGCATGCCGTGGTCGTCGAGCTGTGAACGCATCCGCGCTGCCCGGAGGCGAGTTCGGGCGGAACACGCGCTGTCCCGGCTGAAGAAGCGGAAAACAACCTCCGGTGCCGAGACTCAAGCAGGGGGATCGATCTCGGCTGCGGTCAGGTCCGCGAGTCGTTGTGCGGTGTCGAAGTGGGGGGTGAGACGGGTCTTGGTCATGGCGAACGAGGTGCCGGTGGCGGTATCGGCATAGACGTAACTGCCGCCACCACCGACCCAGCCGAACGTGGTGAGCCCCTCGTCCGGCCGAGCGCCGATGCGGCCGAGCGGGTAGCCCAGCGCCAGTCGCACATGGTTGCCGAAGACGAGGTCGGTGCCCTCGAAGGCCACCGCCGTCACCTCGTCGAGCCGGTGTGCATCGATGAGCCGACCGTCGAGGAGCGCGGCATTCATGGCGGCGATCGCCCGCGCGGTGAACGTACCGACGGAGGGGATGTCGGCTTGCAGGATCTCGTGGCTGTTGCCCATCGCCGCGGTCGGTCGCAGTTCCCAGGGCGCGAGCATGGCGTTGCCGTCGGGTGGGACGACCGGTTGTGGCGCGACGTCTTCGAGTCGTGCCAGGCGGGCAAGGTCGGTTGCGGGCACACCGAAGAACAGGTCACCGTCCAGGCCCAGCGGCACGGCGATCCACTCCCGCAAAAGCTGCCGCATCGGTTTGCCCGCGGCCCGGCGTGCGACCTCGCCGACAAGGAAGCCGAAGGTGAACGAGTGATACCCCGTCCGAGTACCGGGGCGCCATCGCGGTTCGGCGTCGGCGATCGCGCCGCACACCCGCGACCAGTCGCTCAGGTCGGCGGGGCCGATGCCACGAGGCATCGCCGGCACACCGACCGAGTGTGTCAACACGTGCCGAAGAGTCGCGGTCGCCTTGCCGTGGGCACCGAACTCCGGCCAGAGGTCGACCACAGGCGTGTCGTACACGACGACACCGGACTCGACGAGCAGGTGAGCGATCAGCGACGTCACCACCTTGCCGGCGGAGAAACCGAAGAACGGGGTCTCCGCGGTCACCCTGCGCCCGGTCCGGCCGTCGGCGACACCGGCGACGGCGTCGACGACGAGCGCACCGCGGTGGTACACCGCCACTTGCAAGCCGGTTTCGGCTCCCGTATCGACGAGGTCGTCCAGGACGTCTTGGACCTTTTGCTGCAGTGAGGCCATCGTGGTCACCGGCCGGGCCACGTGTAGCGAGTCTGACTGGCCACCGGCAGCTTGCCGAAAGCGAATCCGACGGTCGGCGCGACTCGATACAGCCTGACGTCGCCCCCGATGACAGCCTCGCCCAACCCGTACCAGGTCCCCTCCGGGCCGGTCAGATGTGCGCCGTACTTCAGCTCGAAGTCCGCGACCGCCCGCTCACGCTCGGAGCGCCCGTCCACCACGGACGCGACACCCTCGATGACGACGTCCACACCGGTCAGGGCATTCGTGCCGGTCGTCAGCACACAGCGGGGATTGCGGTCGAGGTTTTGTGCCTTGCGCTCGCGACCACCCGTGGTGAAGCACATGGCCCCCAAACTCCAAACGGCCAACAAAGGCGTCACGTGCGGTCGCCCGTCGGGCCGCGTCGTGGAAAGCCAGAACACCTCCGCCGCACCGATGACCGCCAATGCCGACGCCCACGGCGTCGCTCGCGCGTCCGGAGACGAGAACGACCCCAACACGGTGTCCGGTTCGCTGTCCAACATGTCACTTCCTCGATGAGGCATGGTCGGCCAACCGACACCGGGAAGCAGCACCGCCGAGCCGACCCGTCATGCCCTCTGGTAGGTGTTACGTGCCGTCATGATGATGACCTGAACGCGCCGAGAAACTCATCGGACCGCGCACACCCGAGTGCCGTCGCCACGAGGCACACCTGCTCGCGAGTGCGAGGACGCGCCTGACGAATGCTCCCATGGCATCGGGGAAGTCCCGGTCGAAGTCGTTCGGCAAAACGGGGAATCCCGGCTGGTCCGGACGGGGTGTCGTGGTTCGTTCGGGGCGGGAATCGGGTTGCGTCGGGGGTCCCGCTTGGGGCACACGCGTACGAGGCCGTACACGCCATCGCCACGGCGCAGCGCGGCGATCCGGCCGTAGCCGGTGTCGGCGGCGTACCCCCACAACGCGGCGATCGCCTCGTCGTACGTCAGCCGATGGTGTCGGCGCGTTCGCGCACCAGCACCTCGGCGCCGGTCTGGCGGAAGCTCTGCTCCGACACCACCACCATGCGCGCCGACTCCCGGAACGCCTCCAGCGACGTGGAGCCGCAACTGACCATCGTCGCGCGGATCTTCGACGTCGTCATCGCGACCGCGTCGTACAGGCTGCCCGCGTACGGCACCAGCCCGTCCACGCCCTCGGCGAAGGCCACCGCCTGCGTGTGCTCGTGGTGCTCGTACCGGGCCGTGTTGCGGGCCCGTATCGAACCCTCGCCCCAATACTCCTTGTAGTCCTGCCCGTTCACCCGCACCCGCCGGGTCGGACTCTCGCTCGTGCGCGCGAAGTAGCGACCGAGCATGATCGCGTCGGCGCCCATGGCGAGCGCGATCGCCATGTGGCTGTCCTCCAGGACGCCCCCGTCGCACACCAGCGGCACATACTCGCCCGTCCGCCGCGCATACGCGTCCCGAGCCTGCGCCACGTCCAACAACGCCGACGCCTGACCGCGGCCGATCCCCTTCTGCGCCCGCGTCGTGCAGATGCTGCCGCCACCGATCCCCACCTTGACGAACGCCGCGCCCGCGTCCGCGAGGTACTCGAACGCCCGACCGTCCACGACATTGCCCGCACCCACGTACACCCCCTCCCCGTGCGCGGAACGCACGTCCTCCAGCACACGTGCCTGGTAGACGGAGTAGCCGTCCGAGGAGTCGATGCACAACAGGTCCGCGCCCGCCTCCACCAACGCCGGCACCCGATCGCGATGGTCACGCGTATTGACCCCGGCGGCCACCCGCAACCGCTTGAGACCGTCGACACTCTCGTGCCGGAACCGCTTGTGCGTGTCGTAGTCGCGGCGCAGGACCAGCGAATCGAGCACGCCCGCGCCGTCCACCACCGCGAGCACGTCCGCGCGCCGGTCCCAAAACAACGCGTTCGCGTCACCCAGGGACACGCCCACCGGCGCGGTGAGAAGGTCTCCGACCCCGCGCATGCGCGCGGACACCGGCGCGCCCCCGCCGTGGCGGTCCCGGTGGAAGTCACCGGGACCGATCAGCCCCACCAGCCGTCCGCCCACCGTTCCGTCCTCGGTCACGGGCACCTGCTCCGCCCCCGACTCCCGGACCAGCTCCGCGACCTCGTCCAGCGTCGCGGTGGGCTTGAGCGACACCGTCGCGGGCCGAAAACCTGCCTTGTGCCGCTTGACCGTCGCCACATCCTCGACCTGTGCCTCGACAGGCTGGTTCTGGTGGACGAACGACAAACCGCCGCACTGCGCCAGGGCGATTGCCAGACGCGGGCCGGACACCGCCTCCATGATCGCGCTCAGCAGGGGAGTGGCCACCCGCAACGGCGATGCCTCGCCGACCCGGTGCCGCACCAACGCGGTCGTCAGATCGACCCGGTCCGGGGTGCATTCCTCGGTGGTCTCGTTCGGCAGCAGCAGGTACTCGCCCAGCGTGCGCGAGACCTCGGACAGAACCTCCACGGCGCGCGTCCTCTCATACGTGCCACGCACGCCCGCCCCCGCGCCCAGCCGCGATCGACGGGATCGCCCGGCACCGACACGACGCAACGCCGAACGGACCGGACAGACCCGGCGGGTTCACACGATGAGACGAACAGGTGCACGAACCGCATCCCGGACGGCTGCGCCACGGGTTCGAGAGCGTGCGGTGGGTGACAACGGTTGCGCGATCCTAACCCACCCCGACACACCGACCGCACCGTCGCCCGAATGCCCGCCGACGCTCGTCAACCACCCCGCACACGGGTACGGCTCCGCGACCGACCCACCCAACCCAGGAACGGCGCCCGGATGAACGCACCACCCGCCCCCTCGACCACAACACTCCGACGCGGCGGCGTACTCGCACCCGGGCTCGGCGCCTCCCTGGTCGTGGCCAACACCAGCAGCGTGTCCGCCATCCTCCCGTGGATCGCCACCGACCTGCACATCGATCGCACCCACACCCAATGGCTGTTCGCGTCCTACGCCATCACCCTCGCTGCCGCCCTCCTCCCGGCCGGCGCCCTGGCCGACCGCCACGGACACCGCCGCGTCTTCCTCGCCGGACTCGCCGCCTTCGCGGTCCTTGCCCTCGCCGCCGCGACCAGCACCCACCCCACCGAACTCCTCCTCGTACGCGCCGCCCAGGGTCTCGCCGGAGCCGTCCTCACCACCTCCTCGCTCGGCCTGCTCAGACACCACCTCCCCGGCCACGACCAGACGCGAGCCTTCGCACTCTGGGGCGCCACCATCGGCGCCGGCGCCGCCATCGGCCCCCTGTTGAGCGGATGGCTCACCGAACACCACTCCTGGCGCTGGGCCATGGCCGCACCGGCGCCCGCCTGTGCCGCGGTGATGCTCATCGCCCTGACGCGCCACGCCCCCATCCCCGGCCACCACAGCACCGTCGACCAACGCCGAACGGCCAGGGTCGCCATCGTTCTCGTGACGGCCGCCTTCGCCGTCGTCGACGGCCCGCTCCACGGCTGGTGGCAACCCCACGACACCCCGCAGCTGCTCGGACGCCCATGGCCCCTGCCCATCGCCCCCGCCGCACTCGCCGCAGCGACCGCCCTGGTCCTCGTCCTCCGTCGACCCCGCCGTACGCCGTCGGCCCTGCGCCCGAACACCGGCTTCAGGACCGCGAACCTGATCGCCGGCGTGATCGCCCTCGGCGAGTTCGGCCTCCTGGCCGTCATCCCCGGCTGGATACGAGAGACCTTCCACGCCTCGCCCACCCAGGTCACCGCCGCGCCCACGGCACTGTCCGTGGGTGTGCTGATCGCGGGAGCCCTCGCGAGCCGGACCCGCAGCCATGCCCCGCTCCGCTGGGTGCGCGCCGGCCTCGGCATCGAAATCGCCACCATGAGCGCGTTCGCCCTGGCCGCGTTGTCTCCGTCGACCTGGTGGACGCCCACGGCATGGCTGGGCCTGTACGGACTCGGAGTGGGCCTGGCCGGCGCCCAACTCACCCACATCGCCCTCCGCGAGATCCCGCGCGAACAATCGGGAGTCGCCGCCGCAACCCACAACGCCGTACGTCAGATCGGCACCGCCGCCGGCATCACCCTCGTCGTCGCGGCCTACATCGCCCTCGCGGGCTCCCGAGAGGGCCCCACGAGCGTTCTCCCGTCGAGCAGTTCCGCCATCTCGGCCACCGCGGCCCTGGTGGCAGCGATTCTCCTCGTCGGCCTCACACTCACCTTCCTCCTGCACCCCGACCCGCGTGGACCACGTGGCCCGAATCGACCGACTGCGGACAGGCGCACACACGAGTGACCCGCCCGATGCGACGGAACAGGTGAGCACGGTGCGGGATCGCGGTTTCGCTCGGTCGGCGCCCGGCCCGGCGGGTGCCGGACGGGCCCTTTCGGGGCTTCGGCGACGACAACGACGGCATCGCCGGCGGGTGGGTCGTGCGCTCCGGCCGGCTCGACGCCCTGCGGGTCGAACACGGCGGCGAACTGCCCGAGTTGCACCTCACCGCTCCGGTCTCGCCGGCGACGTGGGGACCGCCCGCCCCCACATCCGAGCCCCCGTCGCGATCCCGACCACCCCGACGGGCTTGCCAGGGTTCGTCGGCTCGATGCGCCGGCGCGGAACTCCCTTCCCTGCGCCGGTCGTACCGTCGACGTGCCTGCTCCTGGTGTCGCCCGGCCGTCCTGCGCGGGCGGACCGGTGACGACTCCGTGGGCGATGACTCACGCGTCGTTCCCGCCGTGTTGGTCGCGGCTTGCCGGGGCCGCCGTCGTCGTCACGTCGTGGTCGGCACGCACCGCGCGTACTCCCGCAGCCGGGCGTTCCGTTCCGGTCGGGCCGACGGTCGTCGACAACGCGAGGTACCGCAGGGCCGACCGCTCGCCGGGAGCTGCCGGGGCCGTCCGTGCGCGCGGCCGCGACGCGGGCGGCCGGTGGTCACGCCCGCTGCCGGTCGTGTGAAGGCGCGGGTGTGGCGGGGGCGGGGGCGGTGAAGAGCGCGGTGCCGATGACCACCAGGTTTGCCACGAGTTCGTCGGTGGTGAAGCCGAGCGGAGCCGTGGTGCCGCTGCTGTGGCGGGCCCAGTCGGCGAGCGCGCCGGTGGACATGGCGGACCAGGAGAGCACGCGGAACTCCCGTACCGACTGCGGGAGATGCGCGAGATGGTCGTTCAACCGATCGAAGAGCCAGGGCAGTTCGGGAGCGGCGTCTTCGGGGATGAGGGTGGCTGCCGACAGGCCGCGGTCGTGGCGCATCCGGTCCACGATGCGGATGCGGTTGCGACCGGACGGGGTGCCGAGTTGGGCGGCGAGCGGGGCGACCAGGGCGTCGAGGACGGCCGGGATGTCCGGTGGGGCGGGGGCCGCGCGGAGTCGTTCGACCAGGGCGGCGCGCAGCGGGTCGACGTGCGCGTGGTGGCGTTCCATGACCGCGTCGAGGAGCCGGTCGCGAGTACCGAAGTGGTAGTGCAGCGCGGACTTGTTGGCCTGCCCGGCCAGGCGGTGGATGTCGCGCAGGTTCGACTCCCCGACGCCCTGCTCGGCGAACACCTGTTCGGCGGCATCGATGATCCGGTTGCGGGTGGTGGTCGCGTCGCGAGGCATTGGGCCAGCGTAACCGCGGGTTCGAGCGATCCGGGAAAGCGGGTTCGACGGTTTGTGCGAGCCGGTTCGGGCCGTTCGGGGAGCGGGTTCGACCATCGTCGCGAGCGGGTGCCGACCCTGCGTGACCGCGGGGCGGGACTGCCCGAGACGGGATCCGGGGCACGCCTGGGGGCGCGTCGGAGCCGCCCGTGAGCGCGCCTTCCCCGGGTGGGGATGGCCCTTGACTCGGCATGTGCACCGTGCCTTACTAAGGCGGTGCCTTAATTAAGGCGTCGCCTCAAAACGTGCTCAGATCAGAAGGGCGGGCAGCCTCATGGCCGACACTTTCGAAACGCTCGACGACCCGGCGCAGCCGGCGGCGCCCGAGGCACCGGCAACACCCGAGAGGCCGGAGACACCCGAGACCGCAGCAACGCCCGAGACACCGGCGACGCCGGAGCAGGCCACTGCCGCGTGCTTCGCCACGTGGGACCGGTTCTGCGCGGAACTGGCGGACCTGGGTCACACGATCCGCGCCGGCGATCACCCCGATCCCGCCGACGGCCTCCGCCACCTGACCCGGGTGGCGATCCACGCGCTGCAGTCGACCGTCGAGCACGGCGATCCGGCGTTCCCGACGTTCCACCGATTCGACGACGACGTGGTCAAGTGGGGCGGCCCGAACGTCGACAACGTGTACCTGCGGGCCCGCGTCGACGCTGACCACGGCTACCGGGTGACCGGCAACCTCGCCGGGGTGCGCAACCTCATCGTGTCGGTCGTCGAAGGCGACATGCAGATGGAGCAGTACGGCGTGTTCGCCGAGTGCGACATCGATGCCCTCGACGTCGCCGAGGACGGGTCGTTCGAACTGGTCGTCGCCGCGGTTCGGCCCGGCGAGCACACCGGGCCGTGGCTGCGACTGGACCGGCGGGCGCGATACCTGTCGATCCGGGTGTACGTGTGCGACCTGGACCTCGACCGCACGGGCGAGTTCGTCATCGAGCGGATCGGCTCGGCAGGCCGGTTCCCGGCGCCGCTGACGCCGACGCGGCTGGCCGCCCGCATCGCCGAGGCCACCGTGTGGCAGCGGGCCACGATGGAGTACTGGGGCCCCTTCATGGACACCGTGTACGAGCGCGCGGGCGGCCCGAACCGCATCTCGCCGCCGGCTTCGGTACCCGGCGGCGCCCAGGGCATCCGCTACGGCGGCGGCGCCTACGAACTGGGACCGGACCAGGCGCTGCTCATCGAGACCGAGGCGCCGGAGGCGGACTACTGGAGCGTCATGCTCTACAGCAGGCCGTGGTTCGAATCGCTCGACATCCACAACCGGCAGAACGCCCTCAACGGCCAGGAAGCACACGTGGACGCCGACGGCGTGGTGCGCATCGTGGTCGCCCACACCGACCCCGGACTGCCCAACTGGCTGGACACCGAGGGACGTTCCGCCGGGCACGTCGCCTGGCGCTGGGTCCGGGCCCGCACCGCGCCGACGCCGGTCGCCCACGTGGTCCCGTTCGCCGACCTCGACGACCGCGTCCCCGCCGACGCGCGCCGGACGTCCCGCGCCGAACGCGCCGTCTCCCTCGCGCGCCGCCGGGCCCACTTCGCCCGACGCTTCCGCCGCTGACCCCCGACCATCCGCCACCACCCGTTCGCCGGACGCTCCAACTTCGATGCGAGGAACCACACATGCGCGCTGCCGGACATGCCGATCGCCCCCGAACGGTCGCCGCGACGTTCATCGCCGCCGCGCTGCTGACCACCACGGCATGCGCGGGCGGGGACACGGGCGGCAACGGGAACGGGCCGACCGGGGACGGGAGTCGGGCCGGAACCAGGCCCCCGCGGGCCGGTGGCACACTCACCATGCTGGCCACCGGCGAGGCGAACTCCCTCGACCCGTTCGGCGCGAGCTACGGTGGCGCGCCGGCCGACAACGCCCGCATGGCCGCGCTCTACGACCCGCTGGTCTACCTCGACCCGGAGTCCGACACCGTCAAGCCCCACCTCGCCGAGGCCCTGACCACGACCGACGGCACCACCTGGACTCTCCGGCTGCGCCGGGGCGTCGCCTTCTCCGACGGGACCCCGTTCGACGCCGACGCGGTGCGTACCAACTGGGAGATGCACGCCAGGCCCGACGTGCGTTCACAACACCGCGTCGCCGCCCTCGGGCTCACCCTTCGGGTGGTCGACCCGCTCACCCTCGGCATCACCCTCGCCGCGCCCAACCCCACCTTCGATCGCACGGTCGCGGTGGACCTGACCTTCGTCGCGGCCCCCTCCGTGCTCGCGAAAGGGCCGGACGTGTACCGCAATCAGCCGATCGGCGCCGGGCCGTTCACCCTCGCGCGCTGGACCCGCGGCGCCGAGCAGATCTACCGGAAGAACCCCGCCTACTGGCAAAAGGACCAGGGCCTGCCCCATCTCGACCAGGTCAATGTGAAGGTCGTCGGCGACATCGAACAGCAGTACAACACGTTGAGCTCCG
This sequence comes from Embleya sp. NPDC020886, assembly GCF_044333915.1. Lineage (NCBI taxonomy): Bacteria > Bacillati > Actinomycetota > Actinomycetes > Kitasatosporales > Streptomycetaceae > Embleya > Embleya sp. NPDC020886. The sequence continues at coordinate 748,382 of NZ_JBIRRX010000002.1, forward strand.
GCGGAGCCGACATCGTCATCGGCGCCGAGGCGCTGCTCGACCGCGCGAAGCACGGCCTGCACAGCCGGCCGGTACGTGCCAACGGCGGCCAGGCGGTGCAGTTCAACCTCACCCGAGCCCCCTTCGACGACGTCCGGGCCCGCCGCGCGCTCGCGCTCGCCATCGACCCGGCGGAGATGGCCAGGACCCTCGATCTCGGCGTGGTTCCGGCCCGCGGCTACTTCAACACCGGCTCGCCGTTCTTCGACCCCGGCGCCGCCCAACCGGCCCACGACCGGGTCGAGGCACAGCGCCTGTTCGACGAACTCGCCGCCCAGGGCCGCCCGACCGACTTCACCTTCGTCGTCCCGAAGGCGTCGGTGACGGACAAGATCGCCCAGTACCTACAGAGCCGGCTGCGCGCGTACCGCAACGTGTCCATGCGCATCGAACCGCTGGACATCACCGCGTACATCACCCGTGTGGCGGTGAACAGGAACTACCAGGCCACCCTCTACCAGGATTGGGTGATCGACCCCGAACCCCGCGCCTGGAACGCGTTCGTCTCCACCAGCCCGCAGAACCTGATCGGCTGGAAGAACCCGGACGCCGATCGTGCCCTCGCGGCCGGCCGTGCCGCCACCGACCCGGCCGCTCGCAAGGCCGCCTACACCGACCTGCAACGCACGCTCGCGGCCGACCTGCCGATGTGGGTGTACGCCGAATCGACCCAGGGTCCGGTGTTCACCGACCGCGTCGCCGGCGTCGAACTGTTCAACGCCGGCTCGGTCCTCATGGACCGCCTCGGCCTCGCCCCGTAGCGGCCGACCCCCAAGCGCGCTCGCGCGACACCGCCGTACGCGGCCTCCGCACGGGGAACCGCCCACCGCACCACACCGGAAGTCGAGCAACCCCCGCCATGACCGACCTGCCCGCTGCCTCTACGTCAAACCCGTACCCGGGTCTGCCGGAACCCGCCCCGCCCGGCGCCCGAGCCCTGCCACCCGACACATACGACGGATCCGTGGTGCTGGTGACCGGCGGCGGTACCGGCCTCGGCAAGGCCATCGCGACCGAATACGCCCGCCTCGGCGCGGACATCGTGGTCGCCGGCCGCAAAGCCGAGCACCTGGCGGCAGCGCGCGAGTACCTGGCCGGCCTCGGTGCCCGGACCGCCACCGCGACCTGCGACATCCGCGAGCCGGCCGAGATCGAGGCGGCCTTCGACGCGGCCGTCGACACGTTCGGACTCCCGGACGTGCTGATCAACAACGCCGCGGCCAACTTCCCGGTGCCCGCCGAGGAGATGTCCCCCAACGCGTGGCGCACCGTCGTGGACATCACCCTCAACGGCACCTACTTCTGCGCCCGCGAGTTCGCCCGCCGCCACCTGGCCGCCGGCACCCCCGGCTCGATCGTCAACATCGGCGCGTCCTACGCGTGGACCGGCGGCCCCGGCTTCGCCCACAGCGCCGCCGCCAAGGCCGGCGTCAAGAACATGGTCGAGACCCTGGCCGTCGAATGGGGCCCCTACGGCATCCAGGTCAACGGCCTGGTCCCCGGCCTTTTCCCCCACGAGGACATGACCGGCGACATCAAGGGCAACCTCGCCCGCACCCACGACAAGGACCCCTGCCAACCCGCGATGCGAGTCGGCCGGGTACGCGAACTCGGCTGGGCGGCCACCTTCCTGACGTCGCCCTACGCCCGCTTCATCTCCGGCCACACCCTCGTCGTCGACGGCGCCAACTGGCAACGCCGTACCCTCCTCAACCCCACAGTCGTCACCGTGCGCGAGCAAATGGGGAAACGACCGTTCGAGCCGTAGGCCGGCCCCACCACACCGGGATCGCCGCTGATCACCAGGACCTGCCGCGAGGCGTCGAGTTCCATCCGAAGCCCGAGGCCGGATACCCTCCTGACTCCGATCCCTGCCAAGGCGTCCCCGTCCGACAGTGACGTGGCGCCGACGAACCCGTCGCCTTCGGCCACCGCGTCTGCCGGAGCGGCCGGTTCCTCCGCTGAAGCGGTGAGATCCACCTCGCCGAACACGGGATCGGAAACCAGTCGCACAGGTGGCACTCCTTCAAGGTCGGACCTCCATGGTGCCGTGGGAGGTCATCGGCTCTGCGCTCACACCCCTACAAGCCGACCAGGCGGGAGCGGAAACATCGGAGCCACTCGTCCGGGCTAGTCTCGTTCCCGCAGCGGTCGGAAGAAGTCCCGTAGGTCGCGGGCCAGTTGCTCGGGTTCCTCGTGGGCCATGAAGTGCCCGCCGCGCTCCGGGGTGTGCCACTGCCGCAGGTCGGTGAAGATCCGCTCGGCGAGGCCGCGCGGCATTCCGCGAAACGCCGGCTCGTTGCTCAGCGTCACGGCGCCGGGCACGGTGATCGGCGGCACCGACCGGTTGTGCGGCCAGTCGTAGTACTCGCGAAACGACGTGCCGATCGACCCGGTGGTCCAGTACAGCGTCGCCACCGTCAGCAGCGTGTCGCGGTCCCAGCGCGTCGTCACGTCGCCGCCACAGTCGCTCCAGTCGCGGTACTTGTCCACGATCCACGCCAGCAGCCCCGCCGGGGAGTCGACCAGCGCGGCCGCGACGGTGTCCGGGCGGGTGGACATGATCCCGCTGTAGCCGCCGTCGGCGGCGTCGTACACGGCCAGCGCGTCGAGGAACGCCTGCTCCTCGGGCGTCGGCGGCGCCGCACCGAAGTCGGTCGGGACCACCGACGAGGTGACCAGCACGCCGGCCACCTCGTTCGGGAACAGCGCGCCCAGCCACTGCGTGATCCCGCTGCCGATGTCGCCGCCCTCCGCGCCGAAGCGGCCGTAGCCGAGCACGTCGGCCATGAGCGTGTGCCATGTCTCGGCGACGGCGCGCCGCGTGAACGGGCCGCTCGGCGGCTCGGAGAAGGCGAACCCGGGCAGCGACGGGATCACCACGTCGAACGCGTCCGCCGGGTCCGCGCCGTGCGCGCCCGGGTCGGTCAGCAGTTCGGCGATCCGCAACATCTCCACGAAGCTGCTCGGCCATCCGTGGCTGAGCACCAGCGGCAGCGGCGCCGGCCCTCCGACCGGGCCCTTGCCGCGCATGTGTACGAAATGCACCTTGCGGCCGCCGACTTCGGCGCGGAAGTGCGGGTACGCGTTCAGTCGGGCCTCGGCCGCCCGCCAGTCGAAGCCGTCCGCCCAGTACGCCACGAGCTTGCGCAGGTCGCCGGGATCGACCCCGGCCGCCCAGTACGCCGCGTCCGTCGCGGTGGTGAACCGGGTGCGTACGAGCCGCTCGCGCAGGTCGTCGAGCACGTGGTCGGGGACCGAGATGTGGTATCGCTCTGTGCTCATGTGTCCTTCGGTGGTTCATCCGCCGGCAGGGCGCGTGTCCCGGGACGACCGGGGCGCGGCCGGCGCGAACTTCGCATCGATAGCTGCAAACGCCGACCGCCCTTCGCTGATTCCGGACAGTCGCAAGCAACGCCCCGACGGATCCGGGGCCGACCGCTTCCCCGGCTGTCGGGCGCCATGCACAGTCGCCACAGGGTCTTCGATATACCCCCCGAATGCCTGCCAAAGGAGCGTTTCGGCACGCGCGCTCCGGCCGGAAACACCTGTCGAGTCGGCGATATGGGCCATGGGTCGGGGGCGCGCCGTGGCCGCGCGCCGCAGAGGATCGTCGCGGCCGATTTGCCGGGATGCCTGCGTGATGGGGTCGATCTCAGGGCTGTTCGCCGCCGGTCAGGCGTGTGCCGATCAGATCCCGACAGACCTCGACCGAGAAGGCCATCAGTGCGCCGGCCTGGGCATCGCGGAAGTGCCGCTGGATCGGCGAGGATCGCAGGAACCCCGAGCCGCCGCCGACCCGGAGCCCGAACTCCGCGATCGACTTGGCCACTTGGTTGGCGTACAGCTTCGCCTCCACGGCGGCATCCAGGGTGCCCGGCGCGCCCCGGTCGGCGAGCCACATGGCCCGTTCCGCGAGAGTGCGGGCGGCCAGGAGCTTGACATGGGCGTCGGCGGCGTCGAAGTGCACCCACTGCATGTCGCCCACCGGCCTGCCGGTGGTCGGTACGACGCGTTTGCGGGCATGGTCGACCAACGCGTCGAGCGCGGCCTCGGCCACGCCGATCGACAGCCACGGCAGGCCGAGCGCGATGATGTTCGGCGCCGTCGGGTCGACGATGCGACATCGGTTCTCGTGACGCAGGAGCGTGTTGCGGAAGTTCACCAACTGGCTGCGGGTGCCGCGCAGGCCCATCGAGTCCCAGATCGACACCATCTCGACGCTGTCGTCCCGGCCGACCCCGAAGAACGCGGGCCCGTCCTCGACCAGTGCGTTGACCAGGAAATGATCCGCGATCTCACACCCGGACACGAACCGCTTGGCGCCGTCCAGTTCGAATCCGCCGTCCACCGGACTGGCTCGCTGGAGCGGCATCAGGAACAGGTTCCCGCCGGTCGGCTCCGACAACGCGTTCGCGAACCGTTTGCCCGCCGCCAACTCGTCCGCATAGACGGGTGGTCCGAAACCGACCAGCGCCTGCGCCGCGCCCAGATGCATCGTCCACACGCACGCCGTCGACGGGCACGCCTTGCCGACGATGCGCAGGATCTCCCCGAGCGCCTGGTAGGACAGCCCGGCACCGCCCCGGTCCCGAGGCATCGCGGCCAGGTCCAACCCCGCCTCGTGCAAGGCCGTCAGATTGGCGAGCGGGAGAGTGGCCTCGTGATCATGCCGGTCCGCCGCCGCCGCGAACCGTGGGGCCAGGTCCTGCGCCGCGTCGACGAACCGCTGTTCACCTCGGGAAACCGCAAACGGAGAAGTCACCGACCCAGCCTAGAAGCCGCGCGCGGAAGTCGCTTGCACGTTGGCCGAGTTCGGCCGAGTTCGGCCGAGTTCGGCGGAGTCCGGTCGGGCGACGCGAGCCGGCGACCGGAGGATCAAGGGAGTGTGGCCGGCCCGGCCGCGATCCCCGGCAACGGGCGGGCATGCCTTCGCCTCCCACGCTCGGGACTGTCGAGGGCAGCGCTCCGGCAAGCGCATTCGTCCTCCGGGAGACAGGGCGCCCGCCGTGCCGCCCGTGGTGCGCGACGGGCGGCGGCGCAGCGGGGGAGCCGACGGTCCGTCCCGGTGACGCCCAGGGGCGGCCGTACCGGGGTGAATCGGTGTACGCGATGGTTCCTTCGATCGACACCCGCGGTGCGGGGCGTACCAGGGTGAACCGGTGTACAGGATGGCTCCTTGGATTGCCTGGCCGGCGGGCCAGGCCCGGAACCTGGTGCCGGATCACATCCCGGTCAGGACCATCATGAACAGGACGAGTACGAGCAGGGCGATGTAGGCAACGGAGTGAACGCGATCCGGGACGCGGCGGCCGATGCGCTTCACCACGGCGATGGTGGGCAGCGAACCGCCGAGCAGGGCCGCGGCGGAGATCAGATCGACGTAACCCACCCGGCCCGCATGCGCCGACGAGCCGGCCGCGAGTGCGTACACGATGCTCCCGACCACGGCGACGGGAAGGCTCAGCGGGTTCGCCATCGCGGCCGCTTCGGCCATCGGGAGACCCCTGCGCCGCAGGAGCGGGACCGTCATGACGCTTCCGCCCACTCCCAGGCATGCGGCGACCGCGCCGATGCCGGCTCCGCCGAAGGTGGTGGTGAGCCGGCCGAGGGGCGCCGGCCGTACGGCGTGTGTGGGTACCACGAACCCCTTCCGCAGCAGACTGTCGACGATCGTCACGACCAGATAGGCGGCGAAGAGTACGTGCAGCAGCGGGCCGTCGACCCACGTGGTCGCGACGGAACCGACGACGGCGCCGATCGCGACGAAGGCCGGCAGCGGCCACAGGTACTCCCGACGGAGCCGCCCGAGGCGCAGTTGCACCAGGGTCGCAGTCAGCGAATTCACCAGCATGACCGCCGTCGACGTCGCCACCGCGACGTGCATCGCATCGGTACCGGAATCCGCGGTGACCGTTTGGAAGGCGTAGACGACCGGGACGGTGATGAACCCGCCACCGAAACCGAAGAGCACCGTCGTGACGCCCGTCAGGCAGCCGAACAGAAGGAGAACAAGGAGAGGAGTGAGCACTGCAGGAACGCTACGGACGCCCCTGGCCGGCGGGCAATCGATCGATCGCCATGTTCTTACGCGTAGCGGACAGCAAGGGTAGCGTCGCCACATGCGCAACATCCCCGTCGCGGAAGTGGACGGCCTCGATCGTGCCGTGCTGGCCATCGGCACCGACTATCCCCCCGATCACCTGCTCCCGTTCCACGAGCATCGCCGGACCCAGTTCCTCTACGCCGTCACCGGCGTCATGCAGGTGGAGACCGTCGACGGCACCTGGACCGTGCCCGCGCACCGCGCCGTACTGATCCCGCCCATGACCGCGCACCAGGTCACCATGACGCGAGTCGGCACGCGCAGCCTCTACATCGAGCCGAGTGCCGTCCCGTGGTTTCCCTCGCGCTGTCGAGTCGTCGACGTCTCCGCGTTGCTGCGGGAACTCATCCTCGATGCCGTCGAGATGGAACCCCGCTACCCCGAGCATGGGCGCGATGCCATCCTCATCGATCTGCTCCTGCACGAGATCAGGAACCTCACACCGCTTCCGCTCGATCTTCCGCTTCCCGCCGATCGGGAGCTGCGTCGACTGTGCGACGCGTTTCTCCGAAGTCCCGATATTCATGACCCGCCCGCCCGCTGGGCAGCAGCCCTCAACGTGAGCGAACGCACGCTCAGCCGCCTGTTTCGCAGTGGCACGGGTCTGAGCTTCACCCAATGGCGACAGCGTGCGTGTGTGCTGCACTCGCTGCGCCACCTGGCCGCGGGGGCGCCGGTCGCCCGGGTCGCGACCGCACTGGGCTACGAGAATCCCGCCGCCTTCACCACGGCGTTCGGAAACCTTCTCGGCCGCCCACCGACCGCCTACGGACCCGCCGCCATCCTCCGGCAGCGGTGAGCGGCGGGGGACGGTCGGCGAATCGACTCGGCGGTGGGCCCGCGTGTTCGCCGTGCGGTCGTCGGCTACGGAGCCGGCCGAGGTGGGCCCGCAGGTGGCTCGGGCGGGGCGCGGCAGGGTGGGGCCCGGCAGGGTGGGGCCGGGCGACACCACGGCGCCGAGCCCGTACGGAGGGTGCAGGTCAGGCTTTGCCGTTGAGCATGATGGCGGTCAGGACGGTGCCGGCGACGCCCCAGCCCCCGTCGACGACTTCGTCGATCAGCACGACGGAGGTGCGGGCCCGCTCGCCGTAGAGTAGGCGATCACCACGCGGACGCCTGCGGTTTCGAGGGCGTCGGTTACCCGGGACCGGGCAGTGGCGTGAGCCGGGCATTCGGGGACCTTCAGACAAGTGGGGACCTCACGGCAGAAGATCGCGGCGCACGACTTCGGGGCAATCGGGCCCAGGAGCCGCGAGCGGGGGAGGATCTCGACGTCCTGGCGCGGCCCGATGGTCCGCTCGCCGGCGGCGACGTCCCGGGGTCGGTCGACCGTGTCCGACCACTGACGCGCGAACTCGGTTTCGGAGGGCCCGGGTCGTCGTCGAGATCGTCGCCGGCATCCTGCCTGCCGGGTTTGCCGAGCAGGTCGGCGAAGTAGGCCCCGGACGCCTCGGGTGTCGGTCCGCCGGCTCCGGCGCGGTGGAGCGCCGTGGTGAGGTGGGTGTGCCGGGCCCGGTCCAGGGTTTCGGCCGCTTCACCGGGTGTCTCGCCGCAGCGCAAGTTCCCTGTGCCGTGGACTCCCACGATGGACCGTGTCACGAAATGTCCCAAGCGGCGGGCGGGTTCAGGCGTAGGCGGTTCGACCATGTCGGGGACCGGCGCACGAAGAGCGCGACGTCCGCAGCGAAACTGACGAACAACGGTTCGCCGACTTCTCTGCCGAACACGCCCGGTGGCGCGGGCAGCAGGAATCCATCGATGCGTTGTTCGGCGGCCAGATCCCATGCCTGCACGTCGCCGTCCGCGGAGCCGGTGACGGCGACGGGCCGCCCGTTCCAGGTGGTGCACGCCACCACAAGCACCGACCCGGTGTGTCCGGTGAGGGGTTCGCCGGATCGCCCGAGTGGCGCGTCGGGTCCCGGGCGGCCCAGGTCCCATACCCGCACGGTGCGATCGTCGGATCCGGTGACCGCGACGGGCCGCCCTTCCACGAAGGTGCATGCCACCGCATTCACCGTCCCGGTGTGCCCGGAGAGGGGATCGCCGAGTTGCCGCCCGTTGCGCAGGTTCCATAGCCGCACGGTGTGGTCGTCGGATCCGGTGACGGCGGCGAGCAACTCGTCACCATCCAGAACAGTGCACGCCACCGCATTCACCGTCCCGGTGTGTCCGGTGAGGTGACCGAGGAGTACTCCCGTGGTCAGGTCCCATACCCGCACGGTGTGGTCGTCGGCTCCCGTGACGGCGACGAGCCGCCCGTTCCGGACCGCGTATGCGATCGCATTCACCGCCCCGGCGCGTTCGGTGCGGGCGTCCCTGCGCTCGTACTCGAAGGGATCGGCCGTCCGCACGACGGCCGTCCAGGTGCCCGCTTCGGTCTTGTCCGCGAAGGCCAACGCGAGAGCCGCCGCCCGGAACCGTGTCGCGTCCAAGGCAAGGACGCGACGGCGGGTGGCGGGGTCGGCGTGGTGATGGTCGTGGATGGAGGTGCGGTAGACGGCACGGGCCAGCAGCGCCCCGTAGGTTTTGGCATCGAGGAATGCGGGGGCCAGTACGGCCGGGTCGCCGTGGACCAAGTACTCGGTGTCGACCAGGAGTTCGTCGAGGCGGCCGGCGGCTTCGGCGTAGGCGAGAGCGTGGCGCACGAGGTAGGGGGGTGCGCTGTCCCAAGTGCGGATGCGGCCGTCGAACGTGGTGTGCGTGGCGAGGAGATGGTCCAGGACGTCGCCGGGGTTGGGCGTCGCGGAATCGAGCGTGGGCTGTCGGGTGAGATGGTCGACGAGTGCCTGGTGGAAGAGGCGGTACAGCAGGGTTCCGTCCCGGTCGGGGATCGCACGCAGGTAGAACAGTGCGTCCGGCAGGAACGTTCGCGCGCGTTCGGGATCGACGTCGGCGAACAGGCCCGCCAACGGCAGCGCCACCTCCAGCGGCATGCCCTCGCCCCGGGCCGGCGCCAATGCCGACAGCACCGCGCGGATGCTGGGACCATCCGGACGGCAGGCCATGTCCAAGTCGAACACCGCCGGCAGCGTCGTGGGCACGGAACGGCCCAACTCTCCCGCCTCGTCGAGGTCGGCCGGCACCGGGACCCGGGTCAGGTGGAGGGTGAAGATCTCGGCCACCAGGAACGCCCCCCATTCCGCGCTCCGATCCGAGTGCGGAGACAGGCGATCGGCGATCGCCTGGGCGAGACGATGTCGGATCGCACGCATGCGAGGCGGAGCGTAACCGGCCAGGTCGGCGAGGCGAGCATTGAGGTGGTCCGCCAAGTCCTGGCGAATCTCGGCACGATCGACGGTGTCCAGGTCCAGCAGCCCACCCGCCGCGGACGCCCGGTCGAGCAAAGCCGCGAAGGCCGGCCACGACCGGGTGCCCACCAACAGGCGCACTCCCGCCCTGCCGTCCGGGCGGCGCACGTCCGCCAACCGGATCAGCTCCGCGCACAACACCCCGGGGTCGGACGCCTCGTCCAAGGCGTCCACCACGACCACCGGGACCTCGCCCCGCTCGCGCAGCAGGCCCGTGCACACCGTCGTGCCCATCGACACGCCGGACGCGCGCACCATGCCGAGTTGACGAGCCATCGACGCGAACACCTCGGAAGAGGTGCGACCCCGGGCATGCACGGCGGCCAATCTGTCGTTGACCGAGGGACACCCCGACGCGTCCCGGGCGTCCAGACGTTCGCGCACGTGCGGCGCGACCTCCACCAACTCCGGGTGCGCGGCGCATGCCAACGCCCCCAACAGAGCCGACTTCCCCACCCCGGGACTGCCGGTCACCACCCGCAGGCCACCCGCCTCGACGTCGTCCAACCAGGGTGCGAGCAGGCGCAGTTGCGAGCGCCGACCGGTGAACCGGGTACCGGCCCGGTCGGTGAAGTGCCGGGCGTCCGAAGGGTCGAGGAACACCCGCAGCATGGGATCCACACCGGCCGCGCGGGCGGTTGCGGGATCGTAAGCGGGGTTGGGGAAGAACGGCAGGTCCGGCTCGTCCTCGGCCAGGACCATCGCGGTGCTCTGCACGCTCTGCACCGTCCCGGGCATTCCCTCCACCTGCCGGCGGATTCTGCGGGCCACCGTCGAGAACGGCACGTGCGACCGCGCGGGGTCCGTGTCCAACCCGGTGCGAGCGATCTCATCGAACACCTCGGCAAGGGCGACGCTGAACCGCCCGTCGTACGCGCTCTCGTGCCCGCTCGACGCGGCGATCACCCACGCGTTTGCCGGCGAGTCCGACCGGTGCACCAAGTGCGGTAATGCCGCCGCGCGACCGGCCCGGCACAAGTCGAACAGGAACAACGTCGGAACACCCAGTTCCTGCGCGTCGTCCACCCATTGTGCGGCGTTCGTGCCATGCCCCACCCGGGCGTCCGCGGGAACCACATCCACACGATCGGGGTTCGAACCGCTCGCCTGCCCGTGGGACGCCACGTAGACGACCCGCGCGGTCCCGATTGCGCCGGCCACCGCAACGCGCAAAGCGGCCGAACCGATGTCCATGTGTACATCGGTCGTATACCCGAGTCGGTTCAGCGCGGCCACGACCGGCGGCACCACCTCGTCCACGAACGGCAATTCCGACCACACCGACGCGCCGACCGGAACCTCGCCCCCCGACCCGTCCGCCGCGAAACGCCCGATCCCCACCACCAACGCACGCCCGACGACATCCACCCACGCCCCCGACTCCCGTACGGAGCAATCAGCGTGCCAGACATCGCACATCGACCGGGGCACACCGCCGAACCCGAGCGAGACCGCAGGCACAGGCGTCCCGGACGTCTCGTGAGACATGTCGGCCCGACCGGGACAGCCGCGTGGTCGAAGGAATCGGGTCGGGCCGCGTCGGGCGGCTCAGCGTGGTGGGGGGCCCGCTGTCCAGGCGCGGAGGAGGAGCCCGGTGTGGTCGGCGAGTTGGGCCGGTGTCAGGGGGTGCCCGGTCTCCAGGATGACGGCGACGACCGGGCCGGCGAGTTGGGCGGCGGCCAGCGGCGGAGTGGGCATGGCGGCGGCGTGCGGACGTACGCGAGCGAGCACGGCCGAGGTGGCGGTGCCGACGAGGTCGGCGGCGCGGACGAGATCGCGTACCGCGCCGTCGTGCTGCGCCTCGCCCAGCAACGCCCGGTAGGCGAGGCCGGCCGGCGAGGTGGTGAGGAAGGTGGTCAGTGCCTCGAGGAAGGCGAGGAGGTCGTCGGCGGGACGGGCCTGCGGCTCGACGGCCAATTCGTGGGCGGCGTCGGACGTGCTCGCCTCCAGCAGGATCTCGGCCTTGGTGGACCACCACCGGTACACGGTCTGGCGCCCGACTCCGGCGCGTTCGGCGATGCCCTTCATGGTCATCGCCGCGTACCCCTGTTCGACGAGCATGTCGTCGACCGCGTGCAGAACGGCGATCCGCGCCGATTCGCTGCGGGGGCGTCCGGGTGTGGCCTGTCCGTGGGCTGTGCGTGACATGCGACCAGCATATCAAGACACGATGCCTCGGAATGATGCTAACCTCATATCGAGGCACGTTGCCTCGAAATTGGAGCGGGCCGCCACAGGCATGTCCCGCACTCCCCGGACACCATAGGGAAACCCCATGAAGACAACCCACCGCTGTACGGTGCTGGCCCGGCGCCACCTCACCCCCCGCACGGTCAGACTCACCTTGGGCGGCCCGAGCCTCATCGGCCTGACTCCCCTGCCGGCCCAGGACATCGAGGTGCTGCTCGCCGACGCCCGCGGGAGCCGGGTCAAGCGGCACTACACGATTCGGCAGGCCCGCCCGCAGGTCGGCGAGTGGGACATCGACGCGGTCCTGCACGCCGGCGGCGGGCCGGGCAGCACCTGGGCGGCGAGCGCCGAACCGGGTTCGCCCGTGGAGTTCGTCGGCCCCAAGGGAAAGTTGCAACTCCGGCCGGCCGACGGCCATCTGTTCGTCGGCGACGAAGCCTCCCTGCCGGCGATCGCGGCCCTGACCGAGGCACTGCCGGCCGGTCAGGAGGCCGCCGTCGTCGTCGAGACCGAGTCTGCCGCCGACCGGGTCCCGATCGTGGCGGGCCGGGTGCGCTGGCTCGAGCGCGACGGCGTCCCGGCCGGCGACCCGCAGGCGCTTCTCGCCGCGGTCGCGGAGGAGTTCCGGGCGGGCCGCTTCGAACAGGTCTACCTCCTCACCGAGGCCCACGCGGCGCGGTCGCTCCGCGAACTCGTGCACGGCCTGGGTGTCCGGCCCGACCACGTCTTCGCCAAGGGCTACTGGACCGCCGACCGCCGCCCCGCCGTCACCTCGCGGAACCCGACGTGACCCCAACGGCGCCCGCATTGCGGGGCGCACCGACGAAGCGACAGGTCACGGCCGCCTTCCGAGGACTCCTGGTCGTCCGGCTGCTCGGCGCCCTGGCCAACGGCGTGATGCTGCCCTTCATCATCCTGTGGGCGCATCGTGTCGGCGGGCTGAGCGGAGCGGCGGCCGGCGCGCTGTTCCTCGTCCAGGCCGCCGGCGAGTTCACCGGCGGTCTGGCGGGTGGCGCCCTGGCCGACCGCATCGGCCACCGCCGCATGCTGCTGCTGTCCACCACCGGGATGGCCCTCGGCTACGGCAGCCTCTTCCTGGTGCACCACCCGATACCCGCCCTCGGTCTGTTCCTGGCCGCGGGGCTCTTCGAGTCGGCGTTCCACCCCACGATCGCAGCGCTCATCGGCGACCTGCACGCCGACGAGGACCTCGCCCACGCGTTCGGCGTGACCCGGGTGGTGGCCAGTGTCGGCGGCGTGATCGGCCCGATCCTGGGAGCCGTCGCCGTGACCTTCTCGCTGTCGAGCGTATTCGCCGCCACAGGCGCCCTGCTCGTCGGCGCCGCCCTGACGGTGCTCGTCGCCGTTCCCCCCGACCGCGTCATCGGCCCGGAGACGGCCGAGAAGGACAGCGGGGAAAACGCCGGGGAGGTGTACGGCGCGGTCACCCGGATCCTGCGCGACCGCAGACTGGCACTGCTCATCCTCGGCGGCAGCCTGCTCAGCATCACCTTCACCTGGTGGGAAGCCGACGGCCTGGTACTCCTGAACGGACTCCACCCCCTGGGTACCACCGCCTACGCGGCCCTGTTCGCCATCGACGCCCTCGCCATCATCGTGTTCCAACTCCCCGTCACCCGCTGGACCCGCCGACACGACACCGGTCGCCTGCTCTTCCTCGGCGCCGCGCTCCAAGGCGCGGGCCTCGCGGGATTCGCCGCCGCCGGACTCGGCTACCCCGCCCTCGTCGTGGCCGTCCTCGTCACCTCCCTCGGCATGATGATCACCGGCCCCGTCACCTCGGCCTTCATCACTCGCCACGCCCCTCCGGGACGCAGCGCCACCTACCAGGCCGCCCTGTCCACCACACAGGACATCGGCACCGCGATCGGCCCCACCTCCGGACTCGCCCTCGGCCGCATCGCCACACCCGCCCTGGTATGGATCTCGGCGCTCCCCCTGGGCCTCATCGCCGGCATCGCCACCGCACGGGCCGCCCGCCCGCCGTCACGACCGGACCCCGGTGCCGCGACGGTCGGCAGCGCACATCCGTCGTGAAAGGGACCATCAAGGACCCGGTGTACACCCTGGGCAAAGGGAGTCATCCGATGCCCGACATCGCGATCACGACATCCGGGTCGACTGCGGTGGAGGCCGTTTCGGGAACGTCCGGGCCGGCTGACGGGCGGGGCGTCGACCGTATGTCGACGGCTGCGGTGGCCGAACTCGCGGAGAAGGGAGCCGAGTTGGCCACGACCGGGCGATCTGTGCCGGCTCGGTTCCCCGGCGTGGTCCGGGAGTTGCCTGCACCGATCCGCTGTGCGGGTCGCCCGGTCCGCGACGTCTCTCGGATTCCCGCCGGACCCGGCCACGTTCGACCGGGCTCAATCGTCCGAGTCGGGGTCCCACCCGCAGTCCAGCAGCAGTTCCCGGACCCGCCGCACCTCCGGGTCGGTCGACTCCAAGTCGCCGGCAATACCGTATGCGTCGTGGTGGGCCTCCAGGAAGGTGGTGAACGCGAACATCACATCCCCCAGGTTCCGCACCGACATTCCCTCGTCGGTGGGATGCGGGTGCCGGGTCAGCCTTCGTCGGCGACCTTCGCGGGGGCGCGCAGGCCGTCGAAGAGGATGGTGGCCAGCGCGTCGGACACCGTCCCCACCGGGAGGGCGCCGCTCGGGCGGTACCACTCGATGAGCGAATTGACCGTGCCGAACAGCAGCTTGCTGATCAGGCCCGGATCGATGTCGTCCCGCACCCCGCCCTCGGCGGCGGCCTCGGCCACCAGGTCGGCCACCCGGTGGTCGAAATCGCGTCGCCGAGCCAAGGCCCGTTGCTCCACCTCGCTGTTGCCGCGCACCCGGAGCAACAACGTCACGTAGGGCAGTTGTTCGGCGAGGACCTCGACGCTGCGCCGGACGGTTCGTTCCAGTCGCGTCGTGGCGCCGGTCGACTTCTCGCGCTCCTCGTCCAGCACGGCGAACAGGGCGTCCAAGGCCCGGTCGACGGCGAGTTCGAGGAGTTCCTCCTTGCCGGCGACGTGGTGGTAGATGGCGGATTTGGTGATGCCCAGACGCCGGGCCAACTCCTCCATGCCGGTGCCGTCGTAGCCGCGTTCGTTGAACGCCGTCACCGCGATCGCCAGGAGGGATTCGCGGTCGTAGCCTGGCCGGCCCCGGCGTCCGCCGGTGCCCGAGGGGAGAGTGGTGCTCATACAGGCATTGTGGCAAACACGCCGGTCACGGCTCGCGCAGGTCACGGACGCGGCGCAACTTGCCCATCGAGCGCTCCAGGGTGTCCACGTCCACCACGTCCACCTCCACGCTCACGCCGATGCCGTCCTTGACCGCCTTGGCGATGGCCGCCGCGGCCGGTGCCCGGGTCGCCGGATCGCTGCCCACCCGGGTCTCGGCGCGTATCAGCATGTGGTCCATGCGGCCTCGGCGGGCGAGTTCCACCTGGAAGTGCGGGGACACGTCGGGCGTGCGCAGCACGATCTCCTCGATCTGGCTGGGAAAGACGTTGACCCCGCGCAGGATGATCATGTCGTCGCAGCGCGCGGTGATCTTGTCGATCCGGCGAAACGCCGGGCGGGCGGTGCCGGGCAGCAGCCGGGTCAGATCGCGGGTGCGGTAGCGGACGACCGGCATGGCCTCCTTGGTGAGGGAGGTGAAGACCAACTCGCCATGTTCGCCCGCGCCGGCCGGCGCGTCGGTGAGCGGGTCGACGATTTCGGGATAGAAGTGGTCCTCCCACACGTGCAGACCGTCCTTGGTCTCCACGCACTCCTGCGCGACGCCGGGTCCGATCACCTCGGAGAGCCCGTAGATGTCGACGGCGTGGATGCCGGCCCGCTCCTCGATCTCGCGGCGCATCTCCTCGGTCCACGGCTCCGCGCCGAAGATGCCGATCCGCAGGGACGAGCCGCGCGGGTCGACGCCCTGCCGCTCGAACTCGTCGAGCAGGGCCAGCATGTAGCTGGGGGTGACCATGATGATCTCGGGCTCGAAGTCCCGGATGAGCTGCACCTGACGCGCCGTCATGCCGCCGGAGGCGGGGATCACCGTACACCCGGCGCGCTCGGCGCCGTAGTGGGCGCCGAGTCCGCCGGTGAAGAGCCCGTACCCGAACGCGTTGTGCACCCGGTGTCCGGGCCGGCCGCCCGCGGCCCGGATCGAGCGGGCGACCACGTCGGCCCATGTGTCCAGGTCGCCGTCGGTGTAGCCGACCACGATCGGCTTGCCGGTGGTGCCGCTCGACGCGTGGATCCGGCGGACGTCCGCGCGCGGGACGGCGAACATCCCGAAGGGGTAGGTGTCGCGTAGATCCGCCTTGGTGGTGAAGGGGAACAGCGCCAGGTCGTCGAGGGTGCGACAGTCCGCCGGTCGGACCCCGGCGGCGTCGAACTTGCGCCGGTACAGCTCGACGTTGTCGTACGCGTGCCGGAGGGTGGCCTGCAACCGTCCGAGTTGGAGGTCGCGCAGCTCGCTGCGGTCCATCCGCTCGCCTGCGTCGAGGAGTTCCCGCGGCGGGGCGTCGCCCAGTCGTGGCGGGGACGCGGTGGTGCGCTCGCTCATGCGGACTTCTCCATGCCTCGGATGCCGCGACTGCGACCGCGAAACTCCGCGACCACCTGTTCGTCGCGAGTGACGGTCACGTCGTAGATGCCGCTTCGGCCGAACCGGCCGACCTCGTGCGCCTTGGCCACCAGCGTGTCGCCCTCGTACGCGGGGGCGACGAAATCGACCGTGGCGCCGGCTCCCACGGTGGTCGGACCGTGGCTGTTGCAGGCGCACGCGAAGGCGGTGTCGGCCAGCAGGAAGATGTAACCGCCGTGGGCGAGGCCGTGGCCGTTCACCATCGAGGCGGTCACCACCATGCTCAGGTGGGCGGCGCCCTCGCCGGCCTCGTGCAGTTCGATCCCCAGGCCCTGGGACGCCTCGTCCGCGGCGAACATCCGCTGCGCGGGATCCTGGACAGATGTCATGTGTGCTTCGCCGTCCCTATAACTGACCGAACATTCGGTTACGTTAGTGGCGGCTCCAGTAATCCAGGACTTGCAACCTTGTGTCAAGGGGTGCGGCGCATGTCCGAACGGAACGCACGGGCAGATCGGGAACGCATCGGACTCGTCACGTACGGGCGGCTCGTGGACCAGGATCCGGTCGAGGTGCACGAGCGCATGTCGGCCGCCTACGGCGAACGGCGCGGCCCATGCCTGCTCGACACGATCGGGTCCGCCGCGGGCCGGGCCGAAGGACGGGCCGGCCGGCCGCGGTGGCACTACAGCCCTGAGCGCAAGCGGCTGTTGATCGAGTGGAAGTAATCACTCGATCAACGCGGTTCCCCGGTTCGACAGCGGCCTCGATCCCGACACGGTCGCGACGACCATCCGCACCGCCGCGATCAACGCGCCGCTCATCCCGCCGGACCCGAACCGACCCGACGGGCCACCGGCCGTACTCGTTCGTCGCCGCCCTGACCCCGGACCGAACCTCGTGGACCGCCGTCCTGGACGCGGTCGACCCGGAGCACACGCATCGCCTGTTGCGAGAACACCCCGAACCGGCGCGACATCCAAGCCCGGAGCCACACACGACTCACGGGACGGAACGCTCTGTCAGAAGCCGTGTGACGATGTCGTCGAGGATGGCCAGTACGTCGCGCAGGGGGTACGTGTCGTCGCCGAGCGCATGGTGGAGTTCGATGCCGTCGACGGCCGCGTAGACGAACTCGCCGATGGTGCGCAGGCGTTCGGGATCCAGCAGCGGGCGTTCGTCGGACGCGGCGTCGGCGTTGATGGTGTCGGCGAACGCGCGGACCGTCCAGGCGTTCAGTTTGGCGAGCCGGGCGCGCAATGCGTCGTCCCGCAGGCCGAGTGCGGCGATGGCGAAGTACGCGCGGGTCGCGTCGCCGTCCTGGCACATGCGTACGACGCCGTCGAGGTACACCTGCCAGCGCTCTTGCCCGGGTGGCAGCTCGCGGGCCTTGTCGGCGAAGTCGACCGCCTGGTCCTGGTAGAGGCGGTCCATCAGGGCTTCGATGAGCCCGTGCCGGGTGCCGAAGTGGTACGAGACGGTGGTCACGTCGACGTGGGCTTCGCGAGCGACGGCGACCAGGGTCAGCCCGGCCGTCCCGGCGCGGAGCAGGACGCGGTGTGCCGCATCGAGGATCGCGGCGGTCGTCCGTGGAGAGTCCGCAGGGCGACGGTCCAGCGGGGTGCCTTCCCCGGGGTTGCGGCGGACGACTTCGCGCGGCCGACCGCGTCCGCGGCGGGGCTGGGGTGCGCCGGGTGATGTGTCCATGCCACTCCGTTGAGATGCCGGCGAATTCTTCCCATGGTCGCGCGTTCTGCGGCGACTAGCGTCACCCGTCTGTCACGTCGCGAAGGGGAGACATCGATGAAGCATCTCATTGCGGACGCAAAGTGGGGAATGACCCGGGCGTGTCTGGTCGGCGCGAAGCATCTCGCCCTGCCGTTCAAGGAACTGCCCTCGGCATCGCCGGAACGTTTCCCCAAGGTGCGGACGGTGCGGGGCGCGATGGTGTCGATGCGCGACGGCGTGCGCCTGCTGACGGACGTCCACCTGCCGGCCGACCGCACCGCGCGCCCGTCCGGACCGCACCCGGCGATGCTGATCCGGATGCCGTACGGGATCCGCGAGGCGTACGCGTACATGCCCGCCGTCGGCCGTTTCTGGGCCCGGCGCGGCTACGCGGCGGTGGTGCAGGACGTCCGCGGCCGGTTCGGTTCGGAGGGCGAGTGGCGTCCGTTGGTGCACGAGGTCGACGACGGCTACGACACGATCGACTGGGTGGCCGACCAACCCTGGTGTGACGGCCGGGTGGCGATGACCGGCGAGTCCTACTACGCGTTCACCCAGTGGGCCGCCGCGGCGTCCGGCCATCCCGCGCTGGCCTGCATCTCGCCGGGCGACATGGGCCTGGACATGCACACGCTGCTGTTCGAAGGCGGCGCGCTGTGCCTCGGCAGCACCGCGATGTGGGCGTGCGACCAGGCAGGGCGCGGGTTCCTCAACTGGCATCGCCTCGATACCCGGCAACTGCCGGTACGGGACATGGCGGACGCGGCCGGACTGCCCGGCGGGCTCTACCGCGAGTTCGCCGACCGCCCCCAACGCACCGGTCCCGACGACCACTTCTGGAACGCGCACGACTTCCGGCACCTGCTCGACCGCGTCGAGGTGCCGACGATGGTGTGGAGCGGCTGGTACGACAACCTGCTGCCCGGCACGCTCCAGTGCTGGACGGAGCTCGAGGAGCGCCGCCCGGACCTGGCGCACCTGAGGCGCCTGGTGATCGGCCCGACCGACCACGAGACAAGCTGCGACTTCGACGGCAGGGTGGGCCGCATTCCGATCCCGGCCGGTCCCCGCTCCTGGGACCGGGTGCTGGCGTTCACCGACGAGGTCCTCGCCCGGACCGGCGGGTCGACGACGGTACCCGTCAAGCTCGACGGACCCCGGGTACGGGCGTACGTCACCGGAGCCGACCGCTGGCACACCGCCGACGCATGGCCGCCCCGCGACACCGCCGAACTCCGCCTCTACCTGCGGGGAAACCGTGAACTCACCACCGACGAACCCGAGTTCAGCGAGCACGCCGCACGGTTCGGTTACGATCCGGCCGACCCGGCGGCGCCGTGGGAAGGCAAGGACCTGTGGGGGATGACCAAGGCGCTGAGGGACCGCCGCGATCTCCACACGCGCCCCGACGTGTTGGTCTACCGCAGCGAACCGCTGACGGACGACATGGTCGTCGTCGGCCCGATCACGGCCACGATCCACGCCTCCACGACCGCCGATGACGCGGACGTCACCGTCGCGTTGGTCGACATCGCCCCGGACGGTTCCGCCCAACTCGTCCAGGAGGGCATCCGGCGCCTGACGCACCGCGATCCCGCCAATGCGCCGACGCCGGTGGAACCGGGTCGCGTGTATGCCGCGTACGTCGGCCTGGCGGCCACCGGTCATCGCTTCCGCGCGGGTCATCGGATCGGCGCCGAGATATCCGGCAGCGCCTTCGACCGCTGGGACCGCAACACCCGTGCGGGCACGACGACGATTCATCACGACGCGGCCGCCGCGTCCCACCTGGACCTGCGGGTTGCCGGAGGCACGTCATGACGCGCCCCGCATCCGCCGCGGCCCTGCCGAGACGCGTGCGGTGGGGGTACGGAGGCGGCGAGTGGGCCAACGCCGTGATGTGGACGGCGTTTTCCACCCTGTTCCTCTACTACATGACCGACGTCGTCGGCGCGTCCGCCGCGCTCGGCGGAACGGTGGTGGCGCTGGGCACGGTGTGGAACGCGGTCCTCCAGCCGTACATCGGCCGGCGCTCGGACCGCCTGCGCTCGCGCCACGGACGCAGACTCCCCTTCCTGACGGCCGCGGCGATCCCGTACGCGGTGACGTCCTGGCTGCTGTTCACCGACTTCGGCCTGACGGGCATCGCCCGTGCGGCCTACTACACCGCGGTCGCACTGGCCTGGTTCACCAGCCTGACCGTCTTCTACGTGCCCTACGGAGCACTCGGCGCCGAGCTGAGCACCGACCCGACCGAGCGCACCGCCCTGTCGAGCGTACGCACCGCCTTCTCACAACTCGGCGCACTCGTCGGCGCAGTCACCCCCCTCGCGCTCCACGGGGTACTCGGCGACGCCCTGGGTGGCAGCGACAGGGCCGGCTGGTCGGCCGCCGCCGCGGTATGCGCCCTGTTGGCCACCGGCGGACTGCTGGTGACCCGGGCGACGGCGCGCGGCCGCGAACCGGCGGCGGAACCCGCGACCGTCCGACCACGAGAGGGCCTGGCGATGGTCCGCGAGTCCCGTATCGTGCGACTGGCGCTGGGCATGCTCGCGTTCGGTTGGGCGCCCTTGAGTGTCACCGGTGCGGTCGCGGTGTATTACGGCGTCCATGTCATGGGCTACAGCGAGGACACCGCGTCCCTGGTGATGCTGACCTGGTTCGCGGCCGGACTCGCGTGGCTGCCGCTGGTGCGCCGAATGACCGACCGGATCGGCAAGCCCCGCACATACCTGCTGTTCACCGGCTGCTGGGCCGTGGTGCAGTGCCTGTTCGTCTTCCCGGGCCGCGGCGACGACGTCCTGTTCTGGACGCTCATTTTGCTCAGCTCGGCCGGCAGTATGGCAGTCGCCGTCACCGGCTGGGCCATTCTCCCCGACATCGCCGACACCGAATCGGCCCGCACCGGAGAACGCCGCGAAGGCACCCTCTACGGCCTGGCGGCCTTCGCCCAAACCGCACTCGCTGCGGTCGTCGTCTGGCTCGCCGCCCTCGCCCTGTCCTTCGCCGGGTACGACGGCGGCGACCACCCGGATGCCCGGGCACGCCACGCCATCACCGTGCTGATGTCGCTGGGAACCGCCGTGTGGATGGTCCCGGGCATGTGGTGCGGCCGGCAGATCCACCACATGGTCCGCGCACCCCAACCACGGGTACAGCAGGGCACGGCACGTCGGTAGGCACCGCGTGGACCGGCATCACAACGGCAACGCCGACCGACGCGCACACGGCACGGACCCACCGGGTCGGCGGCAGCACGACGGGCCCTCACCTGTCCGGGGCCACGGTGCCCACAGCGGATGCTCACCAACGCCGAGGTGTGGACGAGGCGTTGCAGCATGCGGTGGTAGCGGGTCGGCCGACGCAGGTTGCCGCCGACCTTGCCCGAGGCGTGGGGCGCGGGAGCGGAGCCTGCCCGGGTCGCCCTCGTCGTCGGTGACGTGGCCGGCCAGGGCCTGTACGCCACCGCCACCATGGGCCGGCCGCGCACAGCCGTCCGCACGCTCGCCGACCTGGAACTCGACCCCACCGAACTCCTCACCCACCTGGACGACCTGGTACAGCAGTTCGGCAGAGGCCCGGACCCGTTCGTCGCGACCTGCCCGTACGCCGAATACGACCCGGTGGCCCGGCGCTGCGCCCTGCCCGGCGCCGGTCACCCGCCACCCGTCCTCGTCACGCCGGCCGCCGTCGCCGAGGCGATCGACGTCGCTGCCGGACCGCCCTTGGGCGTGGTCGGGCTCCCGTTCGAGACGGTCGTCGTCGACATCGAGCCGGGCAGCGTCCTGGCCTGTACACCGACGGCCACGCAGCGTAAGGAACTCGACCTCACGGCGACCGGCACGCCGCCCTGATCCATCGGTGAACACAGCCCGTCGCCGCCGACGCCAAAATCCCGGCACAACCACGAACTTCGACACTCCGGGATCTGCCACCACCCGCGAAGGGGCACCTCGGAGCCGTCGTGTTCGGCGATGAACCGGTCGGATTCCGGGGCAACCACGACCGGCCGGCGGTGTGTTTCGGCTGCTCGGGAACAGGGGCGCTCGCGCGTCCGGGTACCGACGAGCCGTTGATCCCGCCGATGCGCCGGCCGCCGTAGTCCGCGCCCCGGTTTCGCACCCGGGGCGCCGGGCGCCGGGAAGGCGGCGTAATACCGCGCCGGTAAAGCCCGCCCGCCGAATTCCTCGCCCCGAAGAATGTCGACGCATTCCCCGCCGTCCCCGAGCGGTCGCGATACCGGGCGGTCGCGAAAGGGGCGCGACGGCCCCACACCGTGGCTCCGGGCTGCCGATCACGATCCCGCGCCGCGCACGAAATCGCCCGGTGGCGGGGGCGCCGGCCGGAGCGGCCGAGTCGTCCCACACCACCGGGCGGGTGAAGCGGCACCGTCTCGAAGCGTCGACACCCGCACATCCCGACGCGTCGACTCGGTGTCGACCATCTCAAGCCCGATTGACGCGAGCCTGGTTGACTCCCGTTCGGCTAACTCAGGCTCAGCGTGAGCGTCCCCGAGTAGGTCCCCGGGCGTACGAACGCCGGGGTCGTCAACGTCAGGGCGGCGTCCGCCGAAACGCTGCCGCCCGTGGCTCGACCCTCGACCGGCGTCTGCGTGCACAACTGGGCCTGGGTCGTCCCGAGCGGCCCCGCAGTGCCGGGGGTGACCGTTCCGGGCGCGCCGTCGGCCGCCGCGCACGCGGGGGTCCAGGTCACGCTCCCGGCCGGGAGCCTGTCGGTGCCGTTCTCGGCCGTCATCTCCGACATCGTGCCGGTGAGCGACCACCCGAGGTCGGTCCCTCGGGCATCGACCACGGTGACCCGGTTGAGCGCCGCGTTCAGGCGCAGCGGTTTGCCGTCGATCGTCGCGCTGCCGAAGTCGATCCGGCCGCCGGCCTGGGACATCGTCAGGCCGCCGGGCTTGATTTGCCCACTGACCGACTGGGTCAGCCCAGCCGGGCCCTCGCCCACCGTGTACGGCGTCCGCATGCCGATCGCGGGGTTGCCGAACTCGTACGCCGCGACCGCGGCGGTGGCCGCGGCGGTCACCGTGAACGTCGCGGTGAACGAGCCGTTCGCGTCCGCGGTGGTGGTTATGGCGTCCTCGGTCGGCGCCCCGGGCCCGTCCTGGGGTTGGACGGTGATCTGGGCGTTCGGCGAGAACGCGGTGCCGGTGACGGTCACCCGGGTGCCGACCGGACCGGTGTTCGGGCTCAGCACCAGCCCCCGCCCGCCGACTGGTACGGACACGACGGTCAACGGCGCCTCCAGGGCCACCGATCCCGACGTGACCTTCAGGAGCGCCGTCGTACTGGGAACCGCGCCGGCGACGTGCACCCACCCCGACAGCACACCGTCGACGACCTTGACGTCGCTCGCGGCGATGGTCGAGTAGCCGTTGTCGCAGAATCCGCCGAACTCGGGGAAGCACATGGTCAACCCCACCGGACCGGCCGGCCAGTGTGCGCCGGACAGTGTGACCCGGGAGTTCGAGTCGACGGTGCTCGGCGTCGCGGTCAGCGTGGGCGCCTGACTGCCCTGCTCGACCGTGTACGACGCGACCACGCCGTTACCGGAGATCGGCACGCACGTCGCCGTCGCGAGCAGGTTTCCGCCGACGATGGTCTGCACCACGATCGACTTCAGGGTGAGGTCCACCGCGGACCCGGCCGGCGCGCCGACGATCGTCGTGGGCACGGTGAACGGGGGCGGCACGATGGGCGTGTTCACCTCGATCGGCGTCTCGAACGAGGGTGGCGCCACCGAGAGATCCCCGGTCGTACCGCCGGACATGGCGAACGTGTAGACGGACTTGATCGTCGCGAGCGGAATCGGGATCGGGCTGGTCGCCGGACTCCCACCCGCCACGACGTGCATCGAGGTGGCACCGTCGCCATGCGTCGGGTCCAGGGTCACCTCGAACCGCTGCTGCCCCTCGGGGGCACCGACCGGCGTGGTACACCGCATGACCGGGGTCACGGTGCCCGCGCCCGCCGACGGCGCGAGGGCGACCAGGCCGCCGCCGAGGGCCAGGGCGCTCGCCGCCACCGAGGCGGCCCAGCGATGGCGGGTCAATCGTCGGGATAACCGTTTTGACACGTTGCTCCTTCGTGTGGACGGCCGGTGCGGACGGCCTGTTCGGAGCCCGTCGGAAACGAAAGGCGTAGCGAACTATTCGCACATTTGGATCATCGGTAGTCAAGAGCGAGACGCGATCCGATTCAGTCGACACGTGTCACCATGATCGAGAAATACCCGGGAAACCGAATATTCTTTGCCGAGGTGACTGGTGGTGAATTGCGATCATGAATTGTCCATCGCGGATTTCGCCGTCGGGGTATTGCGTTCCGATCCTGCTTGACGAAATCCGAGACTTCGGATTCACTCCAAATGCGCCGACAGGAACTTTCCGCAGTATCTGTCGAAAGGGGCACCTTCCATGTCACGATCCAAAGCCCTCGCGGCCTGCGCCGCCGTCTTCGCCGGTGCCATGGCCGCGACCGTTGCCCTCAGCGGCACGGCCACGGCCGGCGGTCCGTCCACCGCGAAGTACGACTGTCTGACCTCGATCGGGGTCAGCTACACCGGCAAGACCGCGACGTTCACCACCAACGCGTCGCACCAGCTCTCGGCCACCATCGCGCTCGCGCCGCTGATCACCATCAACAACGGCGATCTCACGATCACCGCCAACCTCGGGGGTCCGAGCGGCACGGTCACCTTCAGCGGTACCGCCGGCACGTCCGGTCCCTTCGGTCCGGTCAACCTGGGTCCGCTGAACAAGACGGCGGGCACGATATCCGCCGGTCAGGCCATGACCGTGATCCAGTCGGCCAGTCCGCCCAGCGCCACGAACTGGTCGGTCAAGCTGCACCACAATCCCAACAACGTCGACATCTGGTGTGTCGGCAAGAGCGCGTTCAGCCCGGCTTTGACCTACTGATCCACCAGCCCCGCCCTCGGCGCGGCGGGGGATCGACAGCAGGGGGTTCGACGCCGCTTCGATCGTCACGTTTGGGCCGGTTGAGCCCGGGTGCCGTCGAACCCCCGTGCGTACGACCGCGCGACGTCCCGACTCCCGCCCGTCGGCGGCGCTCACGATCACCCGCCGTCGACTCTCACCCGTACACCGTTGTCGACGGTACGGTCACGGCTGCCGTACACCGGGCCGCTCGGTCCCCGGGCGGAGGCTGCCGTCAAACCCGCCCGCCCCGGCGGGATCCGCGAACAGACCACCCGCGAACGCCGGCACCGGGTGCACGCCTGCTCGGCGAAGGCGCCGGCCTCCTCGAATGCGCCCGGCGACCGGACGTGTCCCGTGCGGGCGGGCAGGGCCGAGTGCACGGGACGGCCGCCCCGCAGGCGCAGGTCCGGGACGAACGGGCCCTTCGCGGAGTCCGGTTCGTGGTGTGGGCGCGGTGACGTGCTCGAATAGCGCGCGTTCGAGGGGCGATTGCCGGTGGCCGGTTCGCCGGACGGGAGCCGAGCACCATGGCCGAGGCGCGGTGGCCGAGGCGTTGCCGCCGGCGCGAGTCTTGCGAAGCGCACGCACGTGGGGCCGCGTTGCCGGGCGTCCCGGCCGGGTTGCGTTCCGCCGGATCAGGCGCCGACCCGTCGGACCGACTCGGATGCTCCGACCTGACCGGATAGAAATGTACGCACATTTTCTTGCGCAAGACCGTAGGTCTTGTCCATATTAAATGTCTGTACATTTGATCCCTGTCCTGGAGGTCGTGATGGTGTCGGCGCAACGTCATCGGACAGTGATCATCGGGGGAGGGAGCGCCGGCATCACCGTGGCGGCACGGCTGCGCCGCTCCGGCGAGCGCGATGTCGCGATCATCGATCCGGCCACCCGGCACTACTACCAACCCTTATGGACCCTGGTGGGCGGCGGACTTGCGACGATCGGGGAGAGTGCCCGCCCGCAGGCGTCCGTGGTGCCTCGAGGAGTGCGGTCGATCCGTCGGAGCGCGGTCCACATCGATCCGGACGCGCGGGAAGTGACCCTGGACGACGGGGAAATCATCGGCTACCGGTGCCTCGTGGTGTGTCCCGGGATCCAACTCGACTGGTCGAGAATCCCCGGACTGGAGGCCACGCTCGGCGTCGAGGGCGTCTCCAGCAACTATCTGCCCGAAACGGCACCGGCGACATGGCGCTTCATCCGGGACACCCGGTCGGGAACCGCCGTGTTCGGCATGCCGTCGGGACCCATCAAGTGCGGCGGCGCGCCCCAGAAAATCGCCTACCTGGCCGCCGACCATTGGCGCCGCGAAGGCGTCCTGGGCGACATCGACGTGCACCTGGTGCTCCCGACACCCACCATGTTCGCGGTCCCGGAGTTCTCGCGTGTCCTGGATCGGGTCGTTCGGCGATACGGCATCACCGTGCACTTCGACAGCGAGGTGAGCGAGGTCCGTTCCGAGTCCAAGGAAGTCGTGGTCACCCACAACGGCACCCGGGCATCCACCACGCTGCCCTACACCATGGCGCACCTGGTACCTCCCCAGAGCGCGCCCGACTGGATCAAGCAGGGTCCCCTGGCCGACCCCGAGAATCCCGCGGGCTACGTCCTCGTCGACCAGTGGACCATGCAACACCCGTGCTACCCCGACGTCTTCGCACTGGGCGACGTCGGCTCGTCACCGAATTCCAAGACCGGCGCCGCCGTGCGCAAACAGGCCCCGGTCGTCGTGCGAAACCTCATCGCGCGCCTGAACGGTCTCGCGCCACCGGCCCGCTACGACGGATACGCGTCCTGCCCGCTGACGACGGCGCGAGGCAAGATGCTCCTCGCCGAGTTCGACTACTCGATGAAGCCCGCCCCTTCGATCCCGTTGATCGACACGACCAGGGAACGCACCGACATGTGGTACCTCAAGCGCTACGGACTGCCGTTCCTGTACTGGAACCTGATGCTTCGCGGGCGTGCCTAGCCACATCACGACCGCCACTTCGAGGCCGCCGCCGAGCCGCGCCTGCCCGCGCCCGCCGCACCGCATCGCACCGCACCCGAAGAAGCCACCCATCCGACCCGGCCGGAGCTCCTCAATGGAACGCGTCGATACGCTCGTTTTCAAGCAGTACTACCTGGATTGCCTTTCCCACGCCTCGTATCTCGTCGGCGACAGCGGATCGGGACGCGCGGTCGTGGTCGATCCCCGACGCGACGTGGGCGAGTACATCGCCGACGCCGCACGACTGAACCTGAACATCGAGCGGGTCGTCGAAACCCACGTGCACGCCGACTTCCTGTCCGGACACCTCGAACTCGCCGCCCGGACCCAGGCGCGGATCTCCTACGGCTCCGCAGTCGTGGTCGACTTCGCCGTCGATCCGCTGCCCGACGGCGGGAAACTCCCGCTCGGTGATGTCGAACTCGAGATCCTGCACACTCCCGGGCACACCCCCGAGTCGATCTGCGTGGTCGTGCGAGCCCACGCGGACGACCGGGTGCCCTTCGGCGTGCTGACAGGGGACACAGTGTTCGTCGGCGACGTGGGACGTCCCGATCTGGCCGCCGGCGCGGGCTGGTCGGCGGAGAGATCGGCACGGGCCCTGTACCGTTCCACCCGACGCCTGCTGGCCCTCCCGGACGCCACCGGCGTCTACCCCGCGCACGGGAGCGGGTCCTCCTGCGGCAGCAACCTGTCCGCCGCGCATCACAGCACCATCGGAGAGCAACGGCACACGAACCACGCACTGGCCGACATGGCCGAGGACGAATTCGTGAATCTGGTGTGCTCCGCGCGGACCCGCGTGCCCCGCTACTTCCCCTTCACGGCCGCGCGCAATCGACAGACGCGGTCGACCCTGGACGAGACCGCCCACGTACCCGCCCTGCCCTTCGCCGAGTTTCTGCGCGCCCGATCGACCGGCGGTGTCGTGCTCGACACCCGCGATCCCGACGCGTTCGCCGCCGGACACCTCGCGGCCTCGATCAACATCCCCCTGAGCGGTCGATTCGCCGAACTCGCCGGCGAGATCCTGAGCGCCGACAGCCGCGTCCTGCTCGTCTGCGACCCCGGCACCGAACGCGAGGCCCGCAACCGACTGGCCCGGATCGGCTTCGACCGCGTGTCGGGAGCGCTCGCCGCCGGGGCACCCGGAATCGAGCCCGGACACCGCCGGATCGCCGTACGGCATCGCGTCGACGCATTCGTCGCGCTCGACGCGGACACGCGCGTCGTCGACGTCCGCAATCCCGGCGAGGCGCGCACCGACGGCACAATCCCCGGGGCCCACCTGATCCCGCTCCCCGAACTCCTGTCACGAATAAACGAGTTGTCGCCCGACGAGTCCGTCGCCGTCTTCTGTGCGAGCGGCCGCAGGTCCTCCATCGCCGCGTCGATCCTGCGTGCGGCGGGCTTCACGAAGGTGTGCGATCTCCAAGGCGGCTTCGCCTCCTACCGCCGCGAGCACCCCACAGCACGACGGGACTTCCCGTAGGCCGCGCCACAATCGACGTTCCGGCCCCGAGGGGAGCGTCCTGATGCTCGCTCGCGTCCGGCGCCGGATCGGGCTCGCCATCGGTGCATTGGGCGGCGGAGGAGCCCTCGCCGTACGGACTTTCGGGGATCGCCCTTCAGTGGATGTTCGCCGCGCTACTCATCATCGCCCCGCGGCGTTCATGCATGTGGCCGCTCTTCGTGGACCGTTCGGCCCGTTCGGCCCGTTCGGCCCGTTCGGCCCGTTTGGACCGTTTGGACCGTTTGGAGTTTTTGGATCCTTTGGACCGTTCGACCGTTGCCGTGACACCCGTATGCGGGTCGCCGAGCAAGCACTCCGGAGACGTCCACGGGTGCCCCTGCGGAGTTGCCATCGGAAGGCGTGCTTCCGTACTTTCGTGACCTCACACAGGACACGAGCACGGGTCCGTCGCACGTCAGGGGAACCCTCGGTGACATCAACGCAGCCCGCGGGAGCGAATCCCGTCGATCGCGCGAGCGGAGTGCCGCTGTGGGTCCAACTGCGAGCCGACCTGCGCCGTCGCCTGGAGGCCGACCAATTCCGCGACCACTTCCCCGGCGAGCACGCCCTCGCGACCGAATACGGAGTCAGCCGCCACACGGTTCGCGAGGCCCTGCGCCAGTTGCGCGGCGAAGGCGTCGTCACGGCGCACCGGGGACGGGTATCCGCACTCGCGGACACCTCGATGGAACAACAGGTCGGCACGCCGTACAGTCTCTTCGCCTCGGTCGAGGAGATCGGCGCGGTGCAGCGCAGCGTGGTGCGCGTTCTGGATCGGCGCGCCGACGGGGTGGTCGCCGCCCGGCTCGGCCTCGAGGAGTCCACACCGCTGGTGCACTTGGAGCGCCTCCGCCTCGCCGACGAGCGGCCGCTCGCCGTCGATCGGGTATGGCTCCCCGCCGACATCAGCGCCCCCCTGCTGGGGGTCGACTTCACGCACACGGCGCTGTACGCCGAACTGGAGCGGCATTGCCGCATCAGGATCACCGGGGGATGGGAACGCATCCGAGCCGTGGTGCCCAACCGTGCCGAGCGCACGATGCTGGAAAGCCCGCCGAACACGGCCCTGTACGCGATCGACCGACTGGGCGTGGCCGCATCGCGCCCGGTCGAGTGGCGTCAGACGTTGGTGCGTGCCGATCGGTTCACGGTGACCGCGGCCTTTTCCGCCGAGGACGGATACCGACTGGGGACGGCCGAGCAAACGGAAGGCCGGATGTCCCCGGCGCTGCCCACGGCGTGAACGCAGGCTGCGACGAGGACGGGGACGGGGCCGTCGCCGAGCCGGTGTGGTTGCCTCGTTCCGAGGCGAAGTCGCGGCGACGAGGAGGGAACGCTCTCGCCCGTAGGCGCCATTTCGCGGGGGTTTCCCCGGGTTCGCCGATGCCCGCGGATCGCATCGTTGTCTCGACGCGACCCAGGCGTGACCAACGGGCAGGGCATCGGTGTGCCTCGGCTGCGTGCCGAGGTCTCGACGGCGAGCAGCGGCGCTCTCCTCGGTGTGGTTCGGGAGTTGCGGGCGTCCGGTCCTCGCGGGATCAGCCGGTGGTGCGCAGTACGGCGGTCCCGGGGTGCTCACTCAGGACCTGGATCGCCTTGTTCATCCCGGACTTGGCGGCATCCTCCATGTGCGCGGAAGGCATCCGCGCTCTACCGGACCTGGATGGCGTGGAACGCTGCGGGGTCGTGACGGTTCTCGTACTCGGTGGAGCTGATCAGGCCCCCGTGTGTCCGGTGTCGGTGGTTCCGCCGGTGGGATGTTCGGTGTCGCCGTGGTCGTCCGTGTTCTCCCGGAGTGCGTGTCGGAGGGCGGGTTCGAGGTGGAGGGCGGTGTGGGTGTGCGCTTTGGCGTTGGGGTGGACCAGGGTGGCGCGTTTGTCGATCTCGGCGCAGTCGAAGGGCAACGCGCCGGGGAACGCGCTCGGCCAGAAGTCGGCGGCGTCGCCGCAGAGTCCTTCGATCCACTTCGTGCCCGGGGGTCGGCAGGCGTCGTGGCCGATGCCGGCGGTGTAGAGGTCGATGTAGTGGTCGTGGTGGTGGGAGGCGACGCGGTGGATGGTTTCGTTGAGTGGCTCGAGCACGTCCTCGCGGAGCCAGTCGACGTCGGCGGGGGTGATCGGGCCGATGTGGGTGAGGTCGGCGCGGTCGCAGTCCGTGCCGTGTTCCGGCAGGAGGGCCGGGTAGCCGATGGTGATCACGCGGGCGTGCGGGGCGGCCTTGTGTACGGCGTCCAGCATGCGTGAGTACTCCCGGTCGAGTCTGGTGAGCATCGTGGCGAGGCTGTCCTGGCCCTGGGGTGGGTTCGTGTAGTGGTCGCGGCAGGACTTGCCGGACAGCGCGCGTTGGAGGCAGCCGCCGAAGGGCAGGCCGTTGGCACCGATGCCGATGGTGACGACGTCGGTGCGCTCGTCGAGTCCGGCTCGTCGGATCTGTGGGTCGAGGGCGGGCCATCCGCCGGCGGGGGGATCCACGACGCTGACCGGTGTCTGTCCTGTCGAGGCGATCTCGTCGACGGTGGCGTTGTCGCAGCTGACGTCGGTCAGGCGGACTGGTCTGTCCGGCGGGTTCGCGGCGAGTGCCTTGGCGACGAGGTCGGGGTAGGAGCCGGTGGTGCGATCGCATCCGTCCCGGGTGGGGTCACCGAGTGCGGGGAGTGGGCTCCCGATGAACAGGCCCGCGGTGTACGAATCGCCCAGGGCGACCCATTCGTACCGGTGCTCGGCGATGCCCGAGGCGGTCGAGGGCACGAGTGCGGCTGCGGCCAGTGCGGACAGTCCCGCCGCCAGGATGCGCGCTCGCAGGTGGGATACGCGGTATTCGGGTTGCCGCATGGGTGCTCCGTGGGAGTGTGCGATGCCCGGTGTCCGGACGTGGCCCCGGGCGAGGGATACCTCGACCGGGATCGTCCCCACGGACCGGGGACAAAAGTCGGGAAGCGTCGAGGGATTCCCCGGTCGGCGCATTCAAGGTCGGTGTGACCTTCCGCCCGGTCACGGTGATGGCGCCGGGGCCGATGGTCACCGTTCTCTTGCTCGGCTTGCGCAGGAGAATGTCCGATGGCACGGTGTGGGGGCCATGCCCCGACACCGTGCCGTCGTATGCCTTCCGGTGGGGCGTCGGTACTCGACCCGCCTCCGGGCGGTCACTCCATGCGCAGCCCCTCGGGTCGCATCAGGCGCCACAGGGCGGGCAGGCTCGACACGGTCACCGCCACGACCGCGGCGCGGCCCGGAGCGGTCATCGCCGCGACGAACCCCGGTTCCAAGCGCGGGCGTTCGCCGAACACCGCCGGCGACAGCCACCCGACCGAGGCCCCCGGCCGGCGCGAGAGCCGGTCCCAGCACCATCGGCACTGCGGCTTGGGCCAACAGCCACAGCGCCATGGTGTGGTGCGGGGTCCCGAGCGCGGCCGTCGCGGCCGGCGGGCGCCGTCGTTCCCGCATCTGTTCGAGTGACGAAACGAGCATGCCCGCGGCGACCGGACCGAGCGTCGGTGTCGCCCTGGCGAGAAGCCTGCGGCGGATGTTCGTGAACATGCGAAGATCAACCCGCCATGCGATCCGTCACCGACCTCCGTGGGCAGTACACCTGGCGCGTGGGTGCTGCTGCTCAGCGCCTCGTCTCGTACCTGGTCAGGACCACGCCGCCGGGAAACGTCCGCGTCTCCACCAGGTTCAGGTTCACCCAGTTGTCCAGCGCGGTGAAGAACGGCGTGCCGCCGCCCACCAGGACCGGATGGGCGGCGATGGCGTACTCGTCGATCAGCCCGGCGCGCATGGCCGCCCCGGCGAGCGTTGCGCCGCCGATGTTCATCGGGCCGCCGTCCTCGGCCTTGAGCCGGGTGATCTCGGCGATCGCGTCGCCGGTGACCAGGCGGGTGTTCCAGTCGACCCTGTCGATCGTCGAGGAGAACACCACCTTCGGCGTGTCCCGCCAGTTCCGCGCGAACTCGATTTCCGCCGGGGTGGCGTCGGGCTGCTGGTCGCCGGTCGGCCAGTAGGAACTCATCGTCTCCCACAACTTGCGCCCATACAGCGACAGGCCACTCTCCCGCTCGTGGTCGAGCCACCACTGGAACAGCTCGTCGCCCGGAGGTCCGCCCCAGCCGATGTCGTCGCCGGCCGCGGCGATGTAGCCGTCCAGGGTCAGGTTCATGCCGTAGATCAGTTTTCGCATGGCTCAGCCTTCCGTCCGTGGGTGTCCGGCGTATTGACCGGCGCGGCGCGGGAAACTCATCGGTGCGCGATCCGGGTTCGCCGGTAGTCCTCGTGGTCGGGCTCAGCGTGGTGTACTCGGCCGACACGGGCAAGCCGCCTGATCTTGCCCTCGCCCTTGCCCTCGCCCTAGCGACGAAATGCCACGGATTTGAGACTGATCATGGGTGACGAGGCTGTGAGACAGCCAAGAACGCCCAAGTCACGCAAGATCGATATGTCACGAGCGGCGAGGCTTTACAGCTTGCGGGGTCGTATTCGCAGCCTGGCGAACGAGGTGGGCGTGGACGGTGGTCCGGGGGTGACCGGCGACCTGGCGCGAGAGGGTTGTCGGGCGTCCGCCTGTCCTGTCGTTCGTGTCGGTCGCCTCGGTGAGCTGCGGCCCTCACAGCCCGGGCCGGCATCGGGTGCGGTGGGTGTTACATGGTCGTGGCGTTGCCGGTCATGCCGGGGAAACAGGGCCTTTCTAGGTTGGCGGGGACGGGATCGACCCGCGCTGCTGGTCTGGAGGGGGCGTTCCTGTGGCGGAGCAGAAGGCTGTGGCGGGGCGGGTGCGGACGGTCTGTTCGTACTGCGGGGTCGGCTGCGGGATCGTGCTGGACATCGCCAAGGGTGCCGACGGGCGGCGGATGGTCGCCAAGTCCTCCGGTGACAAGGAGCATCCGGCCAACGGCGGACGGCTTTGCACCAAGGGTGCGACGCACGCGGACCTGTTGGCCGCGCCGGGGCGGTTGGCGACCGCGCGGGTCCGTCCCGAGCGGGGTGCCGAGCCGGTGGCCCTGGACGTGGATGCGGCGATCACGCAGGCTGCCGGGCGGCTGCGGGCGATTCTCGACGAGCACGGGCCGGACGCTCTGGCGCTGTACGTGTCGGGTCAGATGTCGCTGGAGGCGCAGTACCTGGCCAACAAGCTGGCCAAGGGTTTCCTGCGCACCAACCGGATCGAGTCGAACTCCCGGCTGTGCATGGCGAGCGCCGGCACCGGCTACAAGCTCTCCCTGGGCGCGGACGGGCCGCCCGGTTCGTACCAGGACTTCGAGAAGGCGGACGCGTTCTTCGTCATCGGCGCCAACATGGCCGACTGCCACCCGATCCTCTTCCTGCGGATGATGGACCGCGTCAAGTCCGCGGGCGCCAAGCTGATCGTGGTCGACCCGAGGCGCAACGCCACCGCGGACAGGGCCGACCTGTTTCTGCAGATCAAGCCCGGCACCGACCTGGCGTTGCTCAATGGCCTGCTGCACCTGCTGGTCGAAGGCGGCTGGACCGACCCGGCGTTCATCGCCGAGTACACCGAGGGCTGGGAGGAGATGCCCGGTTTCCTCGCGGATTACCCGCCCGCGAAGGTCGCCGAGGTCACCGGGATACCGGAGGACGACATCCGTCGGGCGGCTCGGTGGATCGGCGAGGCCGGGGAGTGGATGAGCTGCTGGACCATGGGCCTCAACCAGTCCACCCACGGCACCTGGAACACCAACGCCCTGGTCAACCTCCACCTCGCCACCGGCGCGATCTGCCGCCCCGGCAGCGGCCCCTTCTCCCTCACCGGCCAGCCCAACGCCATGGGCGGGCGCGAGATGGGCTACATGGGCCCGGGCCTGCCCGGGCAGCGAAGCGTCCTGGTCGAGGAGGACCGCCTCTTCATCGAGGACCTGTGGGGTGTGCCGGAGGGCACGCTGCGCACGGAGGTCGGCAAGGGCACGATCGAGATGTTCGAGCGCATGGCGGCCGGTGACATCAAGGCGTGCTGGGTCGTCTGCACCAACCCGGTGGCCTCGGTGGCCAATCGGCGTACCGTGATCGAGGCGCTGGAGAAGGCCGAACTGGTCATCACCCAGGACGTGTTCACCGAGACCGAGACCAACGCGTACGCCGACATCGTGCTGCCCGCCACGCTATGGGCGGAGTCCGACGGGGTGATGATCAACTCCGAGCGGAACCTCGCCCTCGTCCAGGGGGCGGTCGACCCGCCGGGGCAGGCGCTGCCGGACTGGCAGCTCATCGCCCGGGTCGCGTGCGAGATGGGCTTCGCCGACGCGTTCACGTACGCCTCCGTCGAGGAGGTCTTCGACGAGCTGCGGCGGGCGTGGAACCCGAAGACCGGCTGGGACCTGCGCGGCGTCACCTACGAGCGGCTGCGCAGCACGCCGGTGCAGTGGCCCGCGCCGACGGTGGACGGTCCGGACCGCAACCCGATCCGCTACCTGAACGACGGTGTCAGCCAGACCCTGGTCGAGCGCCCGGACGGCAGCCGGCCCCGCCTGGCGTTCCCGACCGCGTCCGGGCGGGCCTCCTTTTTCGCCCGTCCGCACCTGCCCGCCTCCGAACTCCCGGACGACGAGTACCCGTTCGTGCTCAACACCGGACGTCTGCAGCACCAGTGGCACACCCTGACCAAGACCGGGAGGGTGGCCAAACTCAACAAGCTCAACCCCGGACCCTTCGTCGAACTGCACCCGCAGGACGCCACCGCGCTGGGCATCGTGGCCGGCGACGGCGTGGAGGTGGCCTCGCGGCGCGGGCGGGCGGTGCTGCCGGCGGTGGTCACCGACCGGGTCCGGCCCGGCAACTGCTTCGCGCCGTTCCACTGGAACGACCTGTTCGGCGAGTACCTCAGCGTCAACGCGGTCACCAACGACGCCGTCGACCCGATCTCCTTCCAGCCCGAGTTCAAGGTCTGCGCGGTGACCCTCACCAGGACCAAGGCGCCGGTGCCCGTCCTCGGGCCGGTCGCCGCGACGGCAGGACCGGCGCCGGCTCCCGCGCCCGTCGCCGCTACCCCCGTCGCTGCCACCCCCGCCCCCGCCGCCGAGCAAGGTGCCGTCACGACCCTGGTGCGTATGGAAGCGAGTCCGGCCGCCTCGCCCGTCTCCGGCATCGCGGGCCTGTTCGGCCTGACCGACCTGAGCGCCCCGGCCCTCGCCGATCACGAGCGCCGGTACCTGGCCGGTTTCCTCGCGGGCGTGGCCGCCGCACCGCCCGGCACGGCCGTGCCGACGCTCCCCGCCAGCGCCCCGTTCGAGGCGTCGAACCTCCTGTGGGTCGACGGCGTCCTGGCCGGTACGTTCTCCCGGACGCCGGTGCCGGTGCCGGGGTTGCCGGCGGCCCCGGGGCTGCCGGCGGCGCAGCCGACGGAGCCGACGTCGCCCGCTGCCGCGAGTGAGCCGACGCGGCGGGTCGTGGTGTTGTGGGCCTCCCAGACCGGCAATGCCGAGGACTTCGCCGGCACCATCGGCGGGCGCCTGGCCGACTCAGGCCGTCCGATGACCCTCCACAGCATGGCGGACCTCGGTCCTGCCGCGCTGTCGCCCGGCACGGACCTGCTGGTGATCACCAGCACGTTCGGCGACGGAGAAGCGCCGGACAACGGGTCCGATTTCTGGCGGGACCTCAGCGCTGCCGACGCCGCCCGCCTGGAGGACGTTCGGTACGCGGTGCTGGCTTTCGGCGACTCCGACTACGCCGACTTCTGCGGTCACGGCCGCCGTCTCGACCAGCGCCTCGACGAGCTCGGAGCCGTGCGTCTGCTGCCCTGTGCGGATTGCGAGCCGGACTACGAAGAGCCCGCCGCACGGTGGCTGGACCAGGTGATCGCCGCCCTCGCGACCCCCACCGAGCCGAGTGCGGCTCCTGCGGTCGCAGCTCCTGTTGTGCCAACGGAAGGCGCTGCGGGCGCTGCGAGCACGGTGCGGCCGAGCAAGGCCGCCCCGTACGTCGCCCGGCTGTCCGGCAACCGGCTGCTCAGCCTGCCCGGCGCGGGCAAGGAGATCCGCCGCTTCACCTTCGACCTCGGCGACAGCGGCGTGGAGTACGAGGCCGGCGACGCCCTGGGGATATGGCCGGTCAACTGCCCCGACCTGGTGGCGGAGTGGCTGGCCGCCACCGGTCTGTCCCCGGACGCCGAGGTCCTCCTCCCGGGCTCGGTACCCATGCCGTTCGCCCAGGCGCTCCATCGCCACCTGGACATCACCCGCATCACCCCCGACCTGCTGCGTTTCACCGCCGAGCGCACCGGCGACCGCGAACTCAAGCACCTGATCCGCCCGGACAACAAGGACGGCCTCGCGAAGTGGACCTGGGGCCGGCAGGCCGTCGACGTCCTCACCGAGTTCCCCGTCCGGATCGGTGCCCAGGAATGGACCGAACTGCTCAAGCGGCTGCAACCGCGCCTGTACTCGATCTCCTCCAGCCCCCTCGCCAACCCCCGCGAGGTCGGCCTGACCGTCTCCGTACTGCGCTACGACGGCCCATCCGGCCGCCCGCGCAAGGGCGTTGCCTCCACCTTCCTCGCCGACGCCGAACCGGGCAGCGAGGTGCCGCTGTACGTCCAGCGCTCCACCCACTTCCGCCCGCCGGCCGACCCCGGCACCCCCGCGATCATGGTCGGCCCCGGCACCGGGATCGCCCCGTTCATGGGCTTCCTGGAACAGCGC
Source organism: Embleya sp. NPDC020886 (assembly GCF_044333915.1). Lineage (NCBI taxonomy): Bacteria > Bacillati > Actinomycetota > Actinomycetes > Kitasatosporales > Streptomycetaceae > Embleya > Embleya sp. NPDC020886. Next base: position 785,468 of record NZ_JBIRRX010000002.1, read on the forward strand.
CGGACCCTCGGCCACCACGGCGGCAACTGGCTCTTCTTCGGCGAGCAGCGCAAGGCCACCGACTTCTACTACCGCCACGAACTGGAGGAGTTCCACCGCCACGGCACCCTGAGCCGCCTCGACCTGGCCTTCTCCCGCGACCAGCGCGCCAAGATCTACGTCCAGGACAAGATGCGCGAACACTCCGCCCAGCTGTGGTCCTGGCTCCAGGACGGCGCCCACTTCTACGTCTGCGGCGACGCCGGCCGGATGGCCAAGGACGTCGACCGCGCCCTGCGCGAGATCGCCATGGCCCAGGGCGGCCTGAACGAGGACGAGGCAGCCGCGTACGTCAAGCAGCTCGCCGCCGACAAGCGCTACGGCCGCGACGTGTACTGACCTCGCACGGCCGGGAGCACACCGTCGGTGTCAAGCCCGACGCACGGTGCCACCCCGGCGGATCCGGCCGGAGCGCGGGACTCGGGCGTAGACCGGGCGCAGGGTTGTGGTGTCGCGGGGCAGGTCGCTATTTGTTCTTCGAGAGCTCTCCCAACTGCCCGGGGATGTCCGAGCGGATGCCTCGAAACGGCGCCGATCGTTGCCGGTGCCTACCAAGGAGAGCTTTTCGAAGGTCGAGATGAAACGGGTCAGGGACGGGGCCGCACGCACGGTGAGGCAGGCTCGGCTGCGGATCGACGAGAAGCTCGGCGTGCTGCAGCGCCGGCGGGGCGGGGGAGTATGCGGCCGGAGCCGAGGACTGGCACTGGGGCAAGCCGCTGGACCATCTCGCCCCGCGCCCGAGGCGCCCACGGTCTCCTGCAGCATCGGGTACATCCGATGTTCGGTGGCGCCCATCGCCACATGGGCGGCGCTGTGCAGCCGGTCGAAACCCGAACTCGACACGGCCGGGGCGGTGTTGTCCCCGCTCGGGGGGATCTACGACCCGGGCGGCATGGGCGCGACGCGGTCGGGATCGGCCCGGCCCCGGGGTTTGAGGCGACGTTCCGCAACAACGCGGCATCGGGAATGTCGTCATCCGATCCCCACCGCTCCCGACGGACGCCGCGACACCCGCGAGCAGGTCGGCAAGTGCCGGTCCCACCTCACGATGTTGGCGAACGTGGGCGCAGAGGTGGCGGCCCGGACTTGCGTCGCCCTGCGGTGTCCACCGACGCGGGCGGGACGGCCGGGGCGGACCCGTCGGGGACCGGGCGGCGGGACAGGCCCCGATGTCGGTGCGGGTCGCACGGCGCCGTGGGTGACGCGGAACGGCGGCCCGCCGCCAGGCGCGACGAGCCGCCCTTGGTGACCCGCAGACGTGTGTGTCGTGTCGGGGCGAAGTCCCCAGGCTCCGTGCGGAGTCGGGTCATCGGGTGGGGCGGCGCCCGCGCGCCTGCGCGGGGCCGGTCGGAGCGGGTGTTCGTTCGGTTCGGATCCGGCTCAGGCGAGGCCGGCCGTGAGGGTGATCGCGACTCCGGTGAGGGCCTGGCTGACGGGGCAGTTGGCCTTGGCGTCCTCGGCGGCCTTGACGAAGGCGGCCTCGTCCAGTCCGGCCACCCGGCCGACGACGGTCAGGTGGATGCCGGTGATGCCGGTGCCCGGCTGGAAGGTGACGTCGGCCTTGGTCTCGAGTTTGGTGGGCGGGGTGCCGGCGCCGGTCAGACCGTGGGAGAGGGCCATGGAGAAGCAGCCGGAGTGGGCGGCGGCGATCAGTTCCTCGGGGCTGGTCTTCCCGTTCGGGGTCTCGGCGCGCGCCGGCCACGACAGGGGGTATTCGCCGATGCCGGAGGAGTCGAAGGTGACGAGGCCCTTCCCATCCAGGAGGTTGCCTTCCCACTCCGTGTGGGCGGTGCGTGTGGTTGCCACGGCGAATCCTTCACTTTCGGGTAACTCGACGATGTTCGGCCCGATTTGCGGGTCTGGTCATCCGACCACATCGCGAGCACGCTCCGCAAAGTCCCGGTTGCACCCATCGGGTGAACCATCCTGCGGCGAGCGAGCCGAGAACGGCCGGCGGGGCGGCGGATGACGGCGTCGCGGGTCCACGTGTGCCGGCGTCGCCTTCCGCAAGCGGCGCCGTGTCGGGCCGGTGGGGGGCGGTGTTCCTGTCCTTCGCATCGCACGGATGTTCCGCGCATACAACGAAGGCGCCCTACCCCGGGTCACGGCGATGCGGACCGCGCGGTCGGCGAAGCGGTGGCAGCGGAGGAGGGTACGGACGCCGGTGTGAGGTTCGACGGGTGTGTTGGCGTATTGGTGCTTTGTTAGGTTTCGTGTGTCATCGGGTGATGTTGGGGTGTTCTCTGCCGGTCAGAGGGGTTTTGCGCGACTGATCGTGGTCACATTTTCCCGAATGTGCGGTGACAGGAAGCCGTATCGGCCGGGGTCGGGTTGCCCGTGCCTCATTCCCGGGCGCGCTGCATTCCGGTGCGGTCGGTCGTCGGTCCTCGGTGCGTTCCAGTACTGGGGTGGCCATGGCGACTACGCATACGACTTCGGCTGATCTTCAGGGCCGCCGGCATCGGCCGGCCGATGAGGGGTGTCGGAGCGGCGCGCCGATCCGGGTGCGGTCGGTGGAGGGGTTCGGCCGGAGACGCATCCTGCGGACCAGCGGTCCACCCGAGACCGGTGGTGTCGTGTATCGGGCACGGCGGAGGCCGCCACCGTGAAGCTCGGCCTGAAGGTTCTTGTCCGATGTCGGGGGCGGCGCTGTAGGAGCGTTCGGGCCTGGCCGGGTGTCCCGGCGGGGCGCGGGTGTCGCCGACACGCCTTGTCAGGCTCCCCGATAGGTCAGGAGTACCAGGACGCCTCCGTTGGGCGTGACCGCCGGGGCACCTCCCGGGCGGGCATGGGCTTGCGTTCGCCATCAGCGAGCAGGATGCTCACCGGATCGCCGCCGAGAGCGCCCGGGAGCGTCACTTCGACCTCGATGCCGAAGGGCGGGTCGGTGGGCAGGATCGCGGTCATCACTTGCGTTTGGGCGCGGTGGCCGTGGACGCGGGCGGCGGCGACCTCTTTCCCGTCCACGAGGAGCTCCAGTTCCCGCGTCCTGCCCATCCGCAGGCCCACGGTGACCGAGCAACCGGCGTGCTCGCAGTGAAAGTGATACTCGCGGCTCATGATCGCCTTCCCCGATCGCCGGGCGAAAAGGTCTCTCCACTCCATCGTGGCACCGGGCAGCAGCCGCGTCATCCGTGGATCCGCCCCGTGATCGTCCACGTGCTCGTGGCGTGTCAGGAGGCGGCGGTGGGCGGCGTCGTCGACGGCGGTCGTGAGGTCGCGGGACATGCGAGGACTGTCGTCCGGGTTATGGCGGAGACGACCTTGCGGTTCGTGTCGGCGTCGACGGTGATCGTGGTTCGGACGCCGGTCACGTCTTGCTTTGCAAGGGTGGGGTGCGGAACATCCCACACGGGATCACACCGCGACGCCGCACGGGGGGTCGGGTGCCGGTTGCGACTCGGTCCGCGACGGCTGGTGCGGGCCGGATGGGATCAGGCGTACGACCGGTCGAGGTCGATCAGGCGGACGTCGTCGCGGGCGTCGGCTTCGTGACGGAGGCGGTCGGTGAAGCGTGTGGCGCTGAACCACGCGAGGACGCATCCGGTTGTTTCCAGTCCGCGGCCGGTGAGGACGTCGCGGGCACGAGTCAGGCGTTGAAGGTAAGGCAGCCCGGTTGTGGTTCCCCATTCGACTTCGCCGAGCAGCGCGACCCTGGGACGGGTGGGCGCTGGTGCCGGCCGCGACGACTGCCGCGTCGATCTCGACGGAGGTGCGGGAGGACGGGTCGGTGACCGCTCACGCGCTGACGTGCCCCAGGGGCGCGCCGGCGAGATCGGCGCCGGGACTGAGAAGGTGATCGCGGCACACGGCCTCGAAGTGGGGTCGGCGCTGTTCGTGGTGCTGCGCGGCGCGTCCTGCACGGGTAGGACGCGCGCCGCGTACGAAGGGCTGCGCGCGGCGTTCGGCACCGACCCGCGGTGGCCACCTCGTGGCCCCGACGAGTCCGGACGCGGTGGGAGTTGTCCTGGATACCGGTGGCACCAGGTCCGGCGCGGCTTGCGTGTCCCCAGCCGTCAGCGTGAGCCCGAGCGGCGGGAGAAGGTCGGTGGGTTCGCGGCCCGCAGCGCCGAGTTCGGGGTCGTTTGCTGCCGGTCGGCTCGCGGCCGGCGTGGACCGGACGGCGTCCAGGTCGCAGTCCCACCGCGCCGGCCAGTCGTCGCGTCCCGTCGGCGCCGCCTCGAACAGGCGCGCGACCATTTCCGTCGGCCGCTCCCCATCGATGTTCGGCTCCGGAGCGCCGGTCTCGTTCTCGTACTGCCCTGCGGAGAACCGGAGTTCCGGCAGGTCGCCCCTGTCCTTGACGGAGTCGCGCCAATGCGTCCGGACGACGTGCTCGCCGTCGATTTCGACCGTCACGTACAACGCGCCACGGCATTCCTCGACGCACCCGGTTCGAGCGAGGCGAACCTCGTGGGGAGTTGCCGTCGTCCGCAACGGCGCGACCGGACCCGCCACCGGATGGCGTGGAGTCGCTCCTATCGGCCCTCGTGCGTCACTCTGAAGTCGAAGGTGTGCCACCATTCCGGCCGCATGTGGATCGTGATGTAGCCGGCAGCGGTCTTTTCCGTCGCGTCGATGTAGTCGGTGGCGCGGTCCGGGCCCATGTATCGGGCGGCCAGGTCGAAGCGCTCCTGCCTCGGGGTCGGTGCGATCCCGGTCACCGGGCCCTCCACCGACACGTACCGGTAGTCGTCGACTTCGGCCACCTGCGCGCACAGCGCGAACCGGCCGGCCTCCTCGATGAGCCGGACCTTGCGCAGGCCGGGGGCCGTGATCACCTTGACGAGTCCGCCCGGCCGGTACTCGTACCAGATCGGGACGGTCAGCGGAGCACGCCCCGCTTCGGCCGTGACGCTCAGGACTCCGACACGCGGCTCTGCGAGGAAGGCATCGCGTTCCTCGTGGGTCATCGGACGCATGACCGTCAGGCTAGCGTCATGTCGGGCTGCCGAGGGAGAGGCAGGCGGGTTCGCCTCGGGTGTGGTCCCGGCGACGCTGCCCTCGGTACTGCCCGCCCCTGCTCTCGGCCCGAGCCGACCGGCACCGCCGTACCGCCGACGCCCCCTCGGTCGCCCAAACGCGACGCCCGACTGAGGCGAAGCAAAGCCGAGGCCGCACTGGCGTGGCACGGGAGAGCGGCAGCGGCAGGGGAGCGCCGTCTCGAACTCGCGTGCGCCCGGCGGACGTCGGGGGACGAGGAGGATCGCGTCCGCGCCGAGCAGGCATGGCTTCGGCAAGCCGCCGATCAGGGGCGCCGTGCCCGTGAGCGGGCCGGGGAGCGGCCGCCGCGTGGTGGGACCGGCTGTCCCCGGAGCGCCGCGAGGAGTTGTTCGCCACGCCGGGGCTTTGGAGCCGATCGTCAAGGGCGCCGATCATGCGGCGGAACGGATGCGGTCCGTTCTGGCCAATTGGATCCAGCCCGTCGTCCACGGGAGTGAGATCCTCCGGATCCCCTCGACCGAGCAACCGGGCCGCGCTACTGGACGATCGTCGTCCCCCGCACGGTCCTGACACCGCACGCTTACGTGGGCGCCCAAGGCAACGACATGAGCTTCCGCTTCCCCATCCGCCGTGACGGGGACGCGGACCTCGCTCGGCGGTGCGGGATTCACCGGGGTCTCAGCGATGCCGACCTTCAACGGTTGTTTGACCTGCGGGGCGGCTCCGGGTCGTGCCGACGGTTCGAGCGGGCGCTGAAGTGGGCCACGCGGAGACAGGACGATGCCGGGAGTGGGTTGCTGCTTGCCGCGCCCGATGATGCGTGGATGGCGCTGCTCGACGTCGTCGCGAATGTGGTGGCGTATGCCGTGGGTGTAGCGGCGTACCTTCGTAGCCGGCCATGCACCGGTGCGGAAGCGTTCCGGCGCGGCGACGTCGCTGTCGGGTAGGGGTGCCGCCGCACGTGGTGCACTTGAGTGCGTGGACGACCAAGGGGAAGCCTGATGGGCCGAGTTGCTTCACCTGTTGCGGAGGTGTCGATTCAGAGTTCGGCCAGGCGTACCTTCACCAGCAGGTCGTGGAGGGCATCGTGGCCCAGGGGTCGATCCGCGAGTGTGGATGCCTGGTGTGCGTCGTCCAGTGCTCCTTGCAGTCGTTCGATGTCCGCCCGGATCGTGTCCGGCGCCACCAGTTCGTGCACGGCCCCGTGCTCCGCCGCGCGTTTCGCGGCCGTCAGGTCGTCGAGGTATGCCGGCGCGATGGTCGGGTGCAGGTCGGCGAGTTGGCGCAGGTCGGCGATCACCAGACCCGTCCTCATCAGATGGATCCCGGTCAACAGCACGCGGAACGTGTAGAGCAGCGGCTTGAGTTCGCCGTTGCGGTCGAACAGCCGTGACTGGGTGCGGGCGAACCCGGCGTAGTGGTGCGCGTGGTGTCGGGTCACGAGTCCCGGGGCGAGGGCGACCAACTCGGCGTGCGCCGGGGTGGTGTGGACGATCAGTGGGGAGAGCAACTGTTCCAGGACGTAGCCGTTGCGGCGCAGGAGCAGCCGGACGAACTTGCCCACGTCGTGGGTGACGAGGTCGTACTCGACACCGTCGGCCTGCCACGTGCGTGCGCGCGTGTGTTCGCCCTCGTGCAGCCCGACCAACTCGGCCAGGGGCAACACGTGTATGCCGCGCAGGTCGACGTCCGAATCCTCGGAGGGGAACCCGTACAGGTGCGCGCCGGACACGGTCGCGAACACGAGGGGGTCCGGCTGGTCGGCGACGGCCGCCTTGAGGCGGTCCGGTTCCATGTCCAATGCCACGACGGACCCTTCGAGACGGTGATGTGTGAACCGTCATCCCAGGGAACGCGGCGGGGCCGAGTTCGCCGAGATCCGAAGGAGGAAGGCGGTGGCCGTCGGGTCATCGCCCCGTGACGAGGGCCTGCCGAGCCATCGAGTCCCCTCTTTCATCTCGGTACGACGCACGGTTACCGATCACCCGAACCGCCCGCAGAGCGTCGCCATGCCGCAGCCCTCCCGATGCAGGGCGACCCAGGACGAGGATCGGCGAATTCGCGGCTTCCATGGACGGGTTCGTCGCAGCCCGAGCGCGCGGCGCCACCACCGTGCTCTGCGAACGCTGCGGGCGTTCGCGTTCTCATCGCGGGGGTAACGCGCGTACGGAGAAGAGGAGTTTGCCTTGACTGCCGGACGTCGTACCTGTGCTCGTCACTGGGTTCCCCGAAGTCGCCCGGGTCGATGGGGCCGACGCGCCACAGGCCGCAGGTGCAGTACAGGTAGGACCCGGACGGGTCGCGGTGATCGCGATCGACGTCGTGCCGGTGTCGATTCCGCAGCGCGGTGTATCCGTCGTGTGGGTCAGCCGCCTTGGCCGGCGCTGCCGATGGGGCCGACGTTGCAGGCGTTGGCCACCCCGTCGCGGCTGCTGATTCTCGCCCGCCTGCGCGAGGGGCCGCTGCCGGCGACCGAGTTGGCGGGCGAGGTCGGTATGGAACAGTCCGCCTGTTCCCACCAACTGCGCCTGCTGCGCAACCTCGACCTGATGGTCGGCACCCGCAAGGGCCGCTCGGTGGTCTACTCCCTGTACGACAACCACGTCTGCGAACTGCTCGACCAGGCGCTCTACCACGTCGAACACCTCCGGCTCGGCCCGAGCGACGCCCCCGAGCCCGAGGAAGAGGAGCCGGTGGCCGCCGCCCCTAGCACCTGACCGCCCCCGGCACGACATGCGACGCTCCCCTTGCGGAAGGGAGGGAGGCGCGGGGGCACGTGGACCTTCTGGACGCTCGTCCCCGGATCGCGGCGACCCGCGCGCGCCCGGGGCCGGCCCACGGCCCGACCGACCGGGGCATCGGCGTACGCACCATTGCCTACGCAGTGCTCGCGTGCGGCCCGGCGCCCGATGGCCCGGCACAACCCGGTCATCGCCTCGGTGCTCCTTCCACGCCGGCGATCCGGAACCCGGCGCGAGACCTGCCGTTGCCCCTCGACGTCCCGGGCACGAGGGGGGTCCACCGTCGTCGGCCTCGAACGTCCACGACCGCTGCGCGAAGTCGCCCGGGACCGGGCGCGAACCGGACCTATCCCCACGGCCGGCCGCCGGCACCGGGAGCGGCGACGATTCGTCCTACGATGTGCACATGAGCGTGGACGAACGTCTCGCAGATGCAACCTCTGCGCAGAAGCCGGACGAAGGCGAGAGGCTGGACGTCGCCGCGTCCATCCTGGCCCTGCTCGCGGATCGCACCCGCCTGGCGCTGTTGTACCGACTCGGTCGGGGCGAGGCGGACGTCACCACCCTGATCGAGGCATGCGAGGCGCCCCGCCCCTCGGTCAGCCAACACCTCGCCAAGCTGCGCCTGGCCGGTTTGGTCACCACCCGCAGGGACGGTCGCCGCGTGGTGTACTCCCTGCGCCACGGCCACCTGCGACGTCTGGTGGACGAGGCCCTGAACGTCGCCGACCACGAGATCCGGACCCTTCCGCCCCACGACTGACCCGGCCGCCTCACCGAAGGGACCCGCTGCGCCGTCGTCAACATGTGCACACGTATGCACGTGATGACTATGATGGTTTCGTCCTGCGACACCGCCGACCGGGACGGGGCCGATGCTGGTCGTACTGCGCAACCGCACCTACCGCCACCTGTTCACCGCGCAGGTCGTCGCCCTGCTGGGCACCGGCTTGGCCACGGTCGCGTTGAGTCTGCTCGCGTACGACATAGCCGGGGACGACGCGTCGGCGGTGCTGGGCACCGCGTTGGCGATCAAGATGGTCGCCTATGTCGCCATCGCGCCGGTGGTCGGCGCGGTCGCCGACCGGATCCCGCGCCGCGTGTTGTTGGTGGTGACGGATCTCGTCCGTGCGGGCGTCGCGCTCGCGCTGCCGTTCGTCACCCAGGTCTGGCAGATCCACCTCCTGATCTTCCTGCTCCAAGCCGCGTCGGCGGCCTTCACCCCGGTGTTCCAGGCCACCATCCCCGAGGTGCTGCCCGCCGAACGCGATTACACGAACGCCCTGTCGATGTCCCGGCTCGCCTACGACCTGGAAAGCCTGTTCAGTCCGGCCCTGGCCGCCGGGTTGTTGGCCCTGCTCTCCTACAACTGGCTCTTCGTCGGGACCACCGTCGGATTCGTCTCGTCGGCCGCGTTGGTGGTGTCGGCCGTGCTGCCCAAGCCCGTTCCCGTCGAGCGCACCGGCGGCATCCACGCCAGGGCCGCGTTCGGCATCCGCCTGTTCCGGGCCACCCCTCGGCTGCGAGCCCTGCTCGCCCTGGACCTGGCGGTCGCGGCCGCCGGAGCGATCGTGTTCGTCGACACGGTGGTGATGACACGCGGGCACTTCCACCGCTCCGCCGGAGCCGTGTCCGTGGCTCTGGGGGCCTACGGTGCCGGGTCCATGGTTGCGGCCCTGCTTCTGCCCCGCCTCCTTCGTCGCTTCACCGACCGTGCGGTGATGCTGTCGGCGGCGCTCGCCCTGCCGGTGGTCCTGGTCGCGGTCGGGGTGATCACCGCCGGCGCACCCGACACCCGGTCGTGGATCCTGATCCTCCTGGCCTGGGCGGCCGTCGGTGCGGCGTGTTCGGCGGTCCTCACACCGGGCGGACGGGTGATACGGCGTTCCGCCGGCGACGCGGACCTGCCCGCCGCGTTCGCCGCCCAGTTCTCCCTCTCGCACGGCTGCTGGCTGCTCACGTATCCCCTCGCCGGTTGGCTCGCGGCCGGCAAGGGGCTGTCGACCACCTCGGCCGTCCTGGGAGTCATCGCCCTGTCCGCCACCGCCGCCGCTGCGGCGAGTTGGCCCTCCCGGGACCCGGAACGGCTCGGCCACGTCCACCCCGATCTGCCTGCGGGGCATCCGCACCTGTCCGACGCCGTCCGGTCCGACGCCGGCTGGCGACACAGGCACCACTACGTCATCGATCGGCACCACCACCGTTGGCCCACCGGCGCCTCGGTTGCGGGCCGGCGGGTGGGCTCCGCCCGCTGAACGGCCCGGAGCTGATGGTTCCAGCGCGCCTCCGGTAGCTCGCGCAATGTCCGGTTCCGGTCGAGGTCGTCCGTGTCCACGGGGTCACCGTGACACCCGTGGCGGACGGGAGCGGCCCGCTTTCTCGAACCGTACGAACTCGTCACCCCCGCACCAGGCACCGCAAACCTCGATGGCGCGCCTCGCCGTCACCACCGCCCGAACCGCCCGACGGCGACGACCACTTGGGGCGCGCGTTGCGGGACGTCGGGGTTCAGGCGGTGACGGACGCAGCAGTTCCCCGGCGCTCGGCACGCCCTGGGGCGACGCCCGTGCCGCGCGGGGTGGGCCGTGTTGCGCGGTGCGGTCGTGCGGCGGGCCCGGGCGGGTCAGAAGGTGAAGTCGGGCGAGGTCCACCCCTGGTCGCCGGTACAAGCAATGTCGAGTGAGTAGCCGTCGATGGTGGCGGACATCCTGAGTGACCAGTTCGTGGCGGTGGGCGTGCCGGTGGTGGTCTTCAACCGTACGGAGGTGCCCGGCGGGATCCTGGTGACCGTACGCAGCGGTCCGAACGTCTGGGGGACGCCTGGTGGGTTGAACGTGCCGGTGAAGTCCCACACGGTTCCATTCCCGGCCCCGGTCTGCACGGTGCGCACGGTCGTGGTGAAGATGTTCGGGGGGAACGACGCGGGGGAGGTGGGGACGGCGACCTTCATTCGCTGCGGGTATGGGGCGCCGGCGGGGTCCGACGTGACCAGTGTTGCACTGGTGCCCCACCAGCCGGACGTGCCGGAGGGGAGATCGAGACAGTTCATGGAGATGCCGCGGGCTTCCGGCGGCAGCGCCTGGGCGGTTCCGGACAGGGCCACAACGGCGGCGAACGCCCCCGCGACACCGGCCGTCGCCCCGGCGGTGAACGTGCGACGAGACATGAATCGATCCTTTCGAATATTCGTTGCCGAAAACGGATCCGCGCACGCTCACCCTCACCGCGCGCGGATTCCAGAAGTCGTGCCGTAATACACGCGATGCCCGAAAGGGGCACGCGCAGCGGTACGTACGAACGGTCGAAACACCGACACCAGGCCCCTGCTTCGGCCCGCGCGAATCGGTCGACCCCCACCGAATCGCCGTGCCAGTGACCGGAGTTCACGGAGACTCCATTCACCCCCCGGACGTCGACAGCGACGAGTAAAACCGCGACGATAAACGAAGTCAATACAAAAGGGGGAAGCAGATCCATCGGCCGCGGACCAGGCCCGCGAACACCCGCTATTCCACCGACCAGCGCGCAACGAAGTTGATCGTGGTGACACGTGACAATACGTTCGCCATTGTCGAACCGCCGTACGGAATAGCCGTCGACTAGGACAATCGGGGCGCGATGTGTCGGTCGCGTCCGACGCATAGCCCGCATGTTGATCGGACTCGATGACGTCGACTGGGCTTCGATGGAGCAGGCGTACGGCTCCGTTGCGGAGGTTCCCGTGCTCCTACGGGCCCTGCGATCGGCCGACGCAGAAGACCGCGAGAGGGTGTTCGACAGGTTCCACAGCGTGGTCCACCAGTAGAACGGCGTCTACGAACCGACCGCCGCGAGCAGGCTGTTCCTGTTCGAGTCGGCCTGCGACGCCGCCAGACCCGACCGGGCCGCCGTCGCCGAAAGGCAGCGCCGCTGCGCCGACACCCTCGTGGCCCGCACCGTCGGCCCCACGTTACGGGAGCGGTCCGATCATTGTGGGCCTGCCGGTCGAGGTGCTCGGCCGGATGTGCTCGGACCGACCGCGTCATGCGCCGGCCGACACCTTCGCGCGTCTACGACCCGAAGGGAGGCCGACTGCCCGAACACGGCGGCAAGTTCGTCTTCGGGCAGCCCGAGACCTGGGGCGAGCCGCAGGCCACGACACACGCCCGCTCCTGCGCCGAACTTTCGCTGCTCGCCCGATGATCCTGTGGCGCGCGGCCGATGTGCACGCGCCTTCGGGGGTGCGGGCACGGGGCGACGGCTCGGCTCGGTGGGGGAGTTCGGGCACATCAGCGATCCAGAGGGCCCCACTGCGTGGGCCGAATGTGGATCGACGTTGTGGTGGCGCCGTCGTGGACGTGGATGTGGACGTGGACGGGTCCGGGTGCGGGGCGAGGACATGCGTTGCTTCGGCGACGTCGGGTGTTCGTCGGTTCCCCTCGGGATGTTTCTGCGTCATCATGAGACTCCGGAGCGTGACGATTCCGAGGAGGTGTGCGGTGGGCGAGCACAACAAGCCGGACCAGCCGTTGGACAAGGGTGACCCGCCTCCAGGGAACGGGGATGGTCGTGTTCCCAAGCCCGAGGATCCGAAGGGCAAGCACAAGAAGGACCGGCGGGAGTGAGCGCCGGACCCGACGACATCGGTGTCCATCGCCGCCGTGCGCTCGCGGCGATGGACACCGGCAAGGCGTGGCCGGAGGATTCCCCGTGGCTGCGGGAAGCCGTTCGGGCCCTGCCTCGCGACGAGTTCGCCCCCGAGGCCCTGTGGACCTGGGACGGCCACGCCTGGCAACGCGTGCACCGCGCGGGCGACCCGCGGGTCTGGGCCCGGCTCGTCCACGCCGGCCCCGACGACGCGACGATCACCGAGATCACCGGCGGTGTCCCGTCCTCGTCCCTGTCCTGCACCTCGATCGTCGTCGACATGCTCGACTCCCTCGACCTCCAACCCGGCCACCGGGTTCTGGAGTTGGGCACCGGCACCGGCTGGAACGCAGCCCTGATCGCCTACCGTGTCGGCCCCACCGGTCACGTCACCAGCGTCGAGACAGACCCGACCCTGGCCACCACCGCAGCCGCAACCCTGACCCGCGCCGCAGCGCGCGTCGACGTCCGGGCCGGCGACGGCACCCTCGGCTGGGTTCCGGCAGCCCCCTACGACCGGCTGATCGCCACCTACGCGGTCGACCGCGTCCCCCGCGCCTGGATCGAACAGACCCGCCCCGGTGGCGACATCGTCTTCCCGTGGACCCGCCTGGGCTACTTCGCCCTCACCACCGGCAAAGACGGCCGCTCGGCCACCGGATGGCTCCACGGCCTCGCTCAATTCATGAACGCCCGAGGCACCGCCACCACCCCCACCCACCGCGAGGTTCGCGCCGACCGCGATCCCGACCACGAACGCCCCTTCACCCGCGACCTGCGGCCCTTGCACGACGACGCCCACCTGATGTGGGCACTACGCCTGCGGCTGCCCGACGTGCTGTTCGACACCACCGCCGACACGCACGGCGTCCACGCACGCCTTCACGACGGCGCCGGGTCCTGGGCGACGATCTGCACGCCGCCGGCCGGGCGCGCAACCACCTTCCAGGGTGGACCGCGTCGCCTCGTCGACGAAGTCGAGACTGCCTGGGACGCGTGGACCGAGGCCGGCGCGATCGGCCTGTACGACCATGGCATGACCGTCACGGCCGACGATGAGCAGTTCGTCTGGGCGGGCGACCCCGAGTCCGGCTCCCGATGGGCCCTTCCCGCTCCCGCGCCGATCACGATCGGGTGAGCCCGACACCCCTCGCGGCGCGGCCCGACGCTGTCGGGAACGCGCTCGGGGCCGGCAACGGCGTGATCCCGGCCGCCGGTCCGGGTGGTCACGCAGGCGACGGGGTGGTCGGCCACGCTCCGGGTTCCCGCAGAGGGTGGCGCAGGCGGTTGCGCAAGTCATGGCGCGGCGAACCCGACCCGTCGACCCGTCCCCGTCACAAGGAGGCGGCTTGGTGCCCCGGCCCGGCAGCGGTCGTGACCGGAAGCGTGGCAAGGGCGCCGCGTCATCGGCAAGCGGGGTTTCCTTTGCGTGGGGGCGTTGTGCGCTGTCCTGGAGAGTCAGGTGTTCGGGGCTTCGGAGAGGACGAGGCGGATCCAGAAGCAGGTCCAGTCTTCTTCGACCGACCGTGGGGAGGGGGTGTGGATCTCTGCTTCGGGCATGTACCGTCCGCGAGCCCCTTCGTGCCATCCGCAGGTCACCTTGTACGTGCCGGGTTCGGCCGAGAGCACGGTCGGCGGCCACGGGCCGATGTCGGTCTCGTGGGCGGCTGCCGCCGCCCAGACGACCACGATGTGGTCGCCGCGGATGTGGAGGTCGCCTGCGGCCGGCTCCTGCGTCGCGGCTGCGGTGGCTGCGCGCCGGCGGGGCGCCTGGGTCCTGCCCAGGGGGATCCATGAGCGTACGAGGAGGAAACCGTCGTCGGCGGTTGCGATCTCGGCTGTTCCCTCGCCCTCCAAGTCCCATATGAGACCGGTGTGTTCATGGTGGTCGCCGAAACGGATGACGGCGGCGTCCGCGTCGTCGGCCGCGGACATGGCTCGGGCGTAGTCGCAGGTGGGGTCGAGTTCGTAGTCGGGTCGGTGGACCGCGCCGCTCCAGTACGGGAAGGCGTCGGCGTCGCAGATCAGGAGCGGCCCGCCGAGGGTGCTTGCAGTGGGCGGCGACCACGAGTAAGTGCGTTGTGGGGTGGATGCGTCTTTGCTTGTCATGCGGTCGTTGCCGATCGATGAAGGGGCGGTGGGGCCGGCCGGGGGCATGGTGTCTTGGTGATGCCGGAGAGTACTGGGCGGGACCGTCAGTGGCTGGGCGTGTTGCCGCCATCGGTTGTGTGGATCTTCCCGGTGAGGTCCGAGCCTGCGTGGGTGGGGCCATGGTGTGCGCGGCAATATGGCGCAACGAATCGTCGTGGCCTTCGCGCAGGATCGTCCGGCGGCGCGCCGCCGAGCACCTACGCACCCGCCGCGGCCCGCACCCGCGACGGCGACCTGCGCGGCGCGATCTGCCACAGCGACCACGGCCTTCGAACGCGAGACGCTCCATCAAGGCGCCAAACACCGGCCCCACCGGCCCGACTCGATACCGTCCGCTGGGGGCCAACCGCTACAACACCCGACGCCGCCACTCCCGCAGCGGCCAACTCGGCCCACCACCTACGGAGCCGAGCTTTGGACGATCTCACCTACACGCGCAAACGCCGCATGAGACGTGTCCTCACTCGAGGGGAAGGCCCAACCGCCGCTGGTACGGCGATTGGTGTCCCATGGACGAACCTTCCGAGAGTGTGAAGGCTCCGGCTGCATTCGTTGGCTGCCCGCCGAGACGAGTCTTCGACGCAGGACGAACGAGACGAAGCGCTGGATGCCATGGCTCGGATCGCCGAATCGGTCGACCTGGCCCACAGCTTGGAGATCTTGCGGTTGGTCGCATGGCCGCATCGGGACTACAACCTTCGTTGGATTCCGGAAGCCATGGCCGACTCGATCAACCTCGTTCCGGCTCGACCGCAAGAAAACCGACGCGAGAGCACCCCAGGTCGGCACCTCCAGACACCCGCGTGTCCACGTCTCCGTCGTGTTGGCGACCACGCGGGGCGCCGCTGCGTCGCCCGCGACTGGGGCGCTGCCGCGGGCTGCACGGTGTCGGCCTCCCGGCTCGTGGCCCGGTGCGGTGCCGGCCATGCGACGCGGGTCTCAACCCCGGTGGGTCGCGGCCCGGTGCGCGGTCGGCGCGCGCTGTTCGCGGCGCGCCGACGCAGCCGTCGTTCAGTTCTTGATCACGACGGTCGAGCAGATCTTGTCGGCGAACGTCTGCTTCTTCTCGTCCCACGCCGGCCACAGCCAGCCGAGGTAGCACGGAAGTGTGTCGAGCATGTGTGCGAAGTAGCGCCCGAAGGACAGCCAGAAGCCGGTCGGCTGTCCGTCCCGGATGCGGACCACCCGAATGTCCACGACGCTTTTGCCGATCGTCTGTCCGGTCCTGCCCTGGCGGTGGCACTGCCAGAGGGCGAATAGCAGGACCAGTGCGGCGCCGGCCACGATGAGGGATATCGGTGCCGAACCGCCCTCGTACTCGGTGGTGATCGTGCCGTCGAAGTCTTCGTACTCCGTGGTCTTGTTTCCCACCCACAGAACGCCGCCGTACATGGGCGCCATGACCAGGGTGAAAATCACGCCGTCGATCAGGTATCCGCCGGCACGCCGGCCCCAGCTCGCGCAGTAGTCTCCGAGGTCCTGCGGGACGCCGTAGCCGAAGTTGTAGCTGCTGTAGTCGTAACCCCGGCCCGCCAGGTGAGCCTGGGACACGGGTGGGCCGGCCTGGTCGTAGCCGGCGGCCGGATTGCCGGATGCCGGCACTTGGCTCGGCGCCGTCTCGGAGGCAGGCGGGTCGTAAGGGGATGCCGGAGACAAGTGGGACTCCCTGGAAGGTTGCGTGCCGCGCACGCGAATGAGACGGATCCAGGCGAATCGACGCGCGGTGCCCGGGATCGGGCGGCGACGTCTTCCCCACCCGCCCGGGATCCCGTTGACGGCGGCAACTTACCCCGAGCGGTTGGCGATTGACAGAGGTTATTCGAGCGGGAGCGCGCTCCGGCCGGGAGAGGGAACTCCCGAGGGGAACAACCGGTTCGAAGCACCACGGAAGCAACGGAGCACCGACACCACCGAGGTCACTCCGACCACGAGCCCGGCACGAACCACGATTTCGACGTCGAACCACGCTGCTGCGCCGCCCTGATCGGAGTGCGGGGGCGGAGTGGTCCTCGGCGTACGGTGCGTCCCGGAGCAGAGCGTCCGCCCGCGCTGCCGCTCGGGCGATTGCACGGGCCGTATGTGTCACACGGGTTGCCGCTGCGGCGCTTCCAAAGGGTGATCCCGGAGCAGACGGCGATGTCCGTTCCGGGGACGAAGCCTTCGACCGTGTCGTTGCACCCCCCGGCACCCGCGGCGGGTCGCAGCACGACTCCCGTGCGGATCGACGCTGTTCATGTCGTTGCCGAAGCGTTTACCAGGCCGTGTCCGGTGGATCGTCGGTGCGGTGCCTGTGCGTTGGCGGGCCGTTGGTCCGTTGATGTGCGGGTCTGTGGATGGTCAGATCCGGTCCCACACGATCGACGCGTAGAGTTGGCCGAGCGTTGCCGTCAGTGCGGTGTCGACCGGGATCGGTACGTCGTCGATCAGTCGGACCGGGGCGATGCCGCGCGAGTTCGTCACGAACGCCGCCCGGAAGGAGCCGACGTCGGATAGGTGGACCGGGCCGCGTCGGGAGGGCGACGGCCCGGTGGCGAGGGCCCGTTCCAGCAGTTGCATGGTGATGCCCTCGAGGACCGGCGCGTCGGGCCACAGCAGCGAAGTGCCGTCGTGGAACACGATGTTGGTGATCGCGCCCTCCGCGACGACCCGGTCCGGCCCGGTCAGGAGCGCCTCGTCGAAGCCCTCGCGGGTGGCCTGCCGGCGAAAGTGCGCCTGCCCGAAGTCCCCCACCCGCTTGATGTGCGGCACGGCACGCAGATACGGGACGGACCGCAATGCCTGTGGCGTGGGCGGCATGTCGCCCGGTGGCCGCACGGTCACCAGGACCGCGGTCGCCCCCACCTCGTCCGCGGCGAGCACGTGGACCCGCACCGAGGCGTCGGAAACGTCGTCGGCCAGCGCGTGCCGGATGTGACGCCGAATCAGGTCGCCGTCCAGGGCGCTGCCGAACAACTCCCGGTTGGCCGCGTCGAGCCGACGCAGATGATCGGCGAGGCCACGCACCCGACCGCCGCGCACCTGCATCGCGGTGAAGTGCCCGTATCCGCCCACGGCGACGGCGTGCAGCCGTTCCACCGTGGTGGGTCGGCCGTCGATCTCGACCCGTGACACCGTCGAAGCGCTCATGGCCCCGACAATAGCCGCCCCGCCCGCTGGACTTCCGGCCGCCGGCCGGGCCGGATCGTGCTTCGCGGCCGGGCCCGGGACGTTGTTCGACGCCCCGGCGAGCCCGGTCGCAAACGCCGTCAGTGGCTGATCGCGTCGATGCCGGCCTGGGCGAACTGCTCGTCGAGCAGACCGCTGGGCGCGCCCGCGACGCCGATGCCGGCGATGGGGGTGTTGCGGTACACGATCGGCAGCCCGCCGGCCAGGAACAGGGTGCCGGGGATGTCGGCCAGTGTCGGGTTCTGCTCCAGCCGTCCGACCAGGACCGAGGTGGGCGCGTTGAACGACGCGGCGGTGTAGGCCTTCCGCCGCGCCGACTCGTAGGTGTGCGGCCCGGAGCCGTCGCCGCGCAGCTGCACGATGGCGTTGCCGTCACGGTCGACGACCGCGACGCTCACGTGCTCCCCGGCGGCCTCCGCCGCGGCCAGGGCGGCGAGCGCGGCCGTGGTCGCGGCTTCCTCGGTCAGGTGATCGGTGGTGACGACGTAGTCGTCGTTCACACCACACGCCGACCCCTGGCAGCCCGTGGCGGTCGCGGGCGCGGCACCGGCCACACCGAACGCCAGGACGGCCGCGCCGACACCGGCGACCAGACGCGTACGCAGCGACAGGGAACTTCTCACGATCACTCCCGGACTCGGCCGCCCGGGAATCCGGGACGTTGTGCCGCCGACCATTCGAACAGGCGATTCGCCCCATGGTGCGCAACCCCGCCGCACGCTGCTCCGAACGGACCACAGCGTCGACACGCGCGGGAGACGCGCCCCATGCGGCCTGCCGCCAGTGGTGCTTTGTCGGGTGGCGGTGGTTGGTCTTCGTGGTCGTTGGTGTCGGGACAGTGCTCGGCGGCGGGTGGGGCGGGGCCGGTCCGACAGCGAGGGCAGGTTCGTCAACCAGTGGCCGGTCGGCGCCTCGGCGTCGGTCGACCACTCGGTAAGCAGAGTGAACCGCCGAGCGCCCGCTACCGCAATGCGCAACGCCCCCCGTCGCCCACACCCGCGCCGCCGTCGTTGCGCTCCCGCGCCGACGAACACGCCTTCAGGACGTCGAGGCCCACAAGCCGGGCAGCACTTCGCCCCGCCGGGTGACACCCGGCAGGGCGAAGTAAAGAACCCGCGTTCGCCAACTTCATTCCGTATGCGGGGCCGAGCCTCCGGCGGAGGAGGACAACGAGCCTCCTCCGAAAGCCGCCTCCCGCGAGTGCGGGTGCGGTCCGGGGCCGGCTCTACCCAAACCGTGACCACCCACGTACGAGTACCGACATCACCACGTTCAACTCGTCGTGGGTGCGGTTCGCCGTGCGGTCTCCTACACGACATACGGGTCCGGCGGCACGGCGAACATCGGCGGGTTGTGCGTCGTCGTGCGGGCCGTCGAGTTGTTGTTGCTTCCGGCCGCGTGTGCTGCCGGGACTCCGAGCACGGTGAGGGCCAGGACGCCTGACAGGGCGGCGGTGATCGCGCGTATTCGCATGACTCTCCCAGAGATAGGTCCGCGAGCGTCCAGACTTGCCGGGTCGCTCGGGGCGCGGTTGCGTGAGGGGCAGGCGAAATGCTCTCCGGCGCTGGTGCACACGGTCCCTCGCCGCTCGTCACCAAAGTTCCGGCACACGCCTTGCATCGTTCTTGCGTGGCCTGTGCGTTGCGCGCCCCCCCGCCCCGCGCAGCCTCGGGCGGACCCGGCGGTGCGAAGTGGTTGCGGATTCCGCCGGGCGCCCATTCGTCGGTGACGGCGGAAGTCCGGGCCGGCGGGAGGTTCCCGGCCTCCGGCGGGCCGGCCGAGGTGCTAGTCGGTCGCAAGTCCACCGCAAGGGGGCGGAGGAGAGTTGGCGTCGGGGGTTCGTCCACCGGAACGGGCCCGGCCGAAGCCCGGAACGACGCAGACCTGCGCTACCTCAAGGGGGAGGGACCGCGCAGCGCGAGGGTCCGTCTCGTGAACGGCGTGGCCAGGGTCCATCACGCCGCGGAGAGGTACGCGAAGCCGGCGTACGCATTCCCGGCGTCGCCAATTCGATGGCGCCGTCGAAGAATCTCTTCTCTCCAGGTGTCGTCCCCGTGTTCTGTGGACGGGACGCCGGCGTCCTTCGCCGGCTCGCAAGTTACGCTTTCAAGGGGGTCCGGGATCATGAAATCCTTTCTACGCGCCGGTATCGGTGGCCTTTTGCTCCTCATCTCGTTGGCAGTCGCCGGGTACAGTTTGTATCAACTGGCACGCACCGGTAGTTGTTCGTCGGGTGGTGGGGTTTACGTGTCGAAGCGTGAATGCCCTGCGGAAACCACTCGATGGGCGTTCGCGCTGCCGATATCTTCAATCACGGGAATGCTGAGCGCCTTTCTGCTCGCGTCCGGCCTCCGGGGCGGCGCTTTCGATCCGTTCGCGCCGGACGACGGGATCGCCGGACGTCGCCCCGCCCGCCCCTACACCGTGCCGGCCGGGCGCACTGCGGGCATGTTCCGCCTCCTGCGGCCCCACCGGGCCTCTGCGGGCGAGCCTCCGGCACCGACCGGCGATCCACTCGTGCGACTCGAACGGCTGCAGGCGCTGCTGATCTCGGGTGCCCTGACGCCTGCGGAATTCGAGCGGGGCAAGGCAAGGATCCTGGGCAGGCGTTGACGGGCTCCGCCTCCCACGGCGGACCGTGGCGCCGGCACCGGCCATCGCCGGTTCGGCCCTGTCACCGTACGCCGAAAGACGGACGTCGCAATGTTGACTGCGCCCGGAATATGCCCTGCACGATCATTTCCGGATCGTGACCGGAACGCAGCAATGAGTGCCAGGGCAGGAATGCAACCACAAGCGCCGATCAGGGCATGCCCACCGAGCCGAACCGTCCGGAATTCCGGACGTTCCGGAGCGGATGCAAGTGAGCCGCAAGACCGAGAGCGAAGCATGTGCACGGAGAGCAGCTCACGTACATCCGACAGAAGGAGGACGAAGGAAATGCTGAATCCGGCGGTCGTCGGTGCCCACCGTGGCGGCGTGCTTCAGGGGGCGCCCGTTCACGGCCCGCGCGTGTGCGGCTCCCACGTGTCCGAGGGGCTCCTTGGCGGCCTCGCCGCGGCCGGACGTGTCGCATGAGCGGGCCGCAGGTCTTCCCCGCGGCCGACGGACCCGGCGCGGACCCGTGGATGGTTCCCGGGTACACGCCGTCGAGGGAGCTGGGTTCGGGCGCGAGTGGCCGGGTGATGCTCGCCCGACATGACGGGACCGGGTCGCCGGTTGCGATCAAGTTCCTCTCGGAACGGCTGCGTGGCGACGGCACGTTCCTCGCCGGGTTCCGCGCCGAGGCCAAGCTGCTGGGCACCCTTCGGTCCCCCCATGTGGTCGAGTTCTACGAGTACGTGGAGACGTCCTTCGGTGCGGCGATCGTCATGGAACTGGTGGACGGTATTCCGCTCCGCGCACTGCTCAAGCAGGAGGGCGCCACCGAGCCCGAGGCGGCACTCGCCGTGCTCAAGGGATCGCTGCTCGGCCTTGCCGCCGCCCATGCGGTGGGGGTGGTGCACCGCGACTACAAGCCCGACAACGTCCTGATCGCCGCCGACGGGACGTCCAAGCTGGTCGACTTCGGCATCGCGGTGCCCAGTGGGGAAGCCGGGGAATCGGCCGGTACCCCCATGTACATGGCGCCCGAGCAGTGGACCGGCCGGCCGGCGAGTCCCGCGACGGATGTGTACGCGGCGACCGCCACGTTCTTCGAGTGCCTCACCGGCGCCAAGCCGTACGCCGGCGACACCGTCAAGGAACTGGCGATGCAGCACATGGGGGCGCCCGTCCCGGACGCACTCGCCCCCGAGCGGGTGCGCCCGTTGATCCGCAGCGGTCTCGCCAAGACGCCCGGGAAACGTCCGGCAACCGCTGCGGACTTCGTAGCCGAACTCGAAGCCGTGGCGACAGCCGCCTACGGCGAGGACTGGGAGGAACGGGGGCAGCGCAAACTCGCCGCACTGGCGGCCCTGCTACCCCTGCTGTTCCCCTGGGCGAACCCCGGCGGCGCCTCGGGCATCACCGCGCTGGCCACCACCGACCTCGGCCCCGGCTCAAGCGTCACCCCCAGCCCCGGGCGCGGCCTGGAACGGGGCAAACGCAGTCGTCCGCCGCTGAGCCGCAAAGGAAAGGCCCTGGCCGGGGCGGCCGCCGGCACGCTGCTGCTCGGTGGGTTCGCAATGACCGCGGTGGCCGTGGGCAGCGATCACCCGGTGAACCAACCGGTGGCGATGTCCGGCCCCTCGACGTCCGGTTCCCCGTCCGGTTCCCCATCCGGCAGTGCTTCCGCGAGCACAGCCGTGAGCGACGAGCCGTCGGCGACCGGAGCACCCGGTGTGTCCGCTTCGGCTCAGGAGGCGACTGACGAGCCGTCAGCCCAGGGCGAGGCGCCGCCGGGCACGGACGGCCCCGCGGGCCCGAACGACCTCCCCGGTGGTTCGTCGAGTGGCGGGGGAGGCGGCGACTCGTCCGGTTCCGGCTCCACCGGGGGAGGCACCTCGGGCGGGCCGTCGGGCGGATCGGGCGGGCCGTCGGGCGGATCGTCCGGCGGGGGCACCAGCACCTCGGGGGGAACGAGCGGCGGCAGTACCTCGGGCGGGGGCACCACCGTGCCGCCCACCACCCCGGCGCCGGGACTCCATGTCGTCTCCGTGAAGATCGACGCGAGCGGTCCGCTGGGCTCCGGGTGCGTCCTGGTGGCTTCCGTGACCGTACTGACCGACGGGGCCGCCGACGGAACGCTCAACCTGACCTGGTTCACCGGTTCCTCCGCCAGGGCGGTCGGCACGGTGGTCGCCACCGACGCGGTCGCCCTTCCCAAGGGGCGCACACAGGTCCCCGGCAGGTACACCCACAGGTTCATCACCCCGGAACGCTCGCCCTACCTCGGTGTCAAGGTCTCGACCGGCCCCGCCGCCGATTCCGGCAACGGTGCCTTCGTGACCGTCTCGGCGCCCTCCGGCTGCAACCCGCCCCGCTGAGAGTCCGGGGATCCACGCCGTACGAAGGAGAGGGTGCCGGATGACGACACCTCAGGAAACGCCTCAGGACAGCCCCGAGGAAAGCACCGTGCGCCTTCCCCACGCGGACGAGGTCGGCACCGTACGACTGACGCCCGCTGCCCTGGCCGCCACGCCCCACGCTCCGGTACCCGTCTCACCTGGGGCAACGGTGCGCCTTCCGCACACGAACGAGGTCGGCACCGTGCGACTGACGCCCGCTGTCCTGGCCGCCACGCCCCACGCTCCGGAACCCGTCGTACCTGGGTCGGAGGAGGCGCCCCGCTTCGGCCCCGGAGTGCCCACCCTGACGGACACCGCCGACGGCCGGATGGCGAGCGTCTGGCACGGCACCGCGTCCCGGGCCCCGAGGCCGCAGGACCTCCCACGCCGACGTCGACCGCGCAGGGGCGTCCTCGGCGGCTGGCTGTTGCCGGCGGTCGTACTGATCGCGGTGGTGGCCTACCTCGCCTGGCAGCGGTACGCACCTGCACCCGCGCTCGCCGTGACCGGAGCCACCGTCCACACCGATGCCGCAGGTCCGGCCTGCGACGGCACCGCCGCGGTCGTCGGCACCCTGCACACCAACGGCCGTGAAGGCACGGTGAACTACCGCTGGAAGCGCAGCGACGGCACGGTTTCCGGCATTCTCCGGCAGCGGGTCGCCCAGGACGCGCACCGGACGGACGTCGTCCTGCGCTGGACCTTCGAGGGTCACGGGACCGTGCAGGCGACCGCCACCCTGGAGATCCTGTCGCCCGACCCGACAGACGCGTCGGCCACCTTCACCTACGCCTGCCCATGAGGTCGCCGATCGACCGGAGGAGGCCGGCGGCCTCGCAGCGCTCAGCGATGGGGTACGCCTGGCGCAAGGCGGCCTCGGCCTCCCGGGAGGGGCCGTGAACCGCCAGGGAGTACAGGGCGCGGGCATGTTCGAGACGGGCGGGTCCGGGCGCGAGCAGCGTCACCGCCTCCCGGAGTTCGGGCACCCCGTGGGCACCGCGCAGCTCGCCCAGCATCCGCAAGGACCGACCCACCATGCTCGGCGCGCCCCAGCGGCGGGCCAGCGCGAGTTGCTCCCCGGCAAGGGTCTCCGCCTCGGCCCGTTCGCCGACACCCGCCAGCGCCTGGACGCGCAGCGGCGCCCACGGCCGCCAGGCGTGGTTGACCACGGACGGCCGCAGCTGCCGGACGGCGTCCAAGCCGGCGAGCGCTTCGTCATGACGCCCTTCCGCGATGAGCACCCTGGCCTGCGTCTCCCTGGTGAGGAGGTCGCCCTCGGTATCCCCGGCCAAGGCGCGCATGCGATCCACGCACGCGCGGGCACCTGCGGTGTCGCCCAGATCCAGCAGAACTCCCGTCAGGATGTCCCAGCCTCGCGAGGCACCGGGTGCGAGGCCCCAGGTCTGGTGCTGCTCCACGGAGATCGTGAGGGACTTCAGCGCCCCTCGGAGATCTCCCTGGTCCCACTGTGTGAAACCCCGCCACATGTGGGTCGAGAGGACGGAGAACAGCGAGCCGCGCTCGTCGGCGCGGGCCAGTGCCGCGCCCCACAGCTCTCCGACCTCCTCGTCCGCCAGGTGCAGGACGATGGCGGCGGCGTACCAGAGCAGCTCTTCCCCGGCATCCAGCAGTACCCGGTCGGCGACGGCGGAGCGGGCGAGCGCCACGGCCCCGCTGCGTTCACTCCCGTCCTGGGCCGCTTCCCAGGACAGGTAGGCGGCGAGCATCCGGGCGCCGGACCCGCCGCCGTCGACGACGCGGTCCTGCGGGCTGCGCCACGGCTGCCGGTCCAGGCCGTGCATGTAGGCGCTCATCCGCTCCAGTGCCAGCAGGCCCTGCCGTTCGTCCTTCAGTTCGGCGGGCAGCCGGGCCGCGGCACGCTGGGCGAACTCGGTCGCCTGACCCTGCCTGCCGGCGAAGACCAGGATCCGGGAGAGGAGCAGCGCCGCAGCGGCCCGGCGCGGCGGGTCGGTCAGCGTCTCGTAGGCCTGACGCAGGTGTTCCACGGCGGCGGGGCCGTTGCCGAGGGTCTCGGCGCGGCCGAGTTCGAGGAGTACCTCGGGCTGTCGGGCGGGACTGGGCGGCTCCCGCAGAGCGCGGGTGAGGTAGGTGGCGGCGGCGTCGGCGGCACCGCGGCCCGCGGCTTCCCGGGCGGCTGTGCACAGCACGTCGACGACCCAGGGGTCGCCGCGGTGCGGGGTGAGCAGCAGGTGGGCCGCCGTCTGCTCGGGGGGTGAGGCTGCGGCGTGCAGGATGCGGGCGGCCCGCTCGTGCCGCAGTTGTCTTTCGCCGGGCGGCAGGTCCCGGTAGACGGCGTCTCCCACGAGGGGGTGAACGAAGCCGAACGGGTAGTGGTCGCGGATGATTTCGGCGCGGACCAAGGGCGCGATGGCGTCCGCCGCCTCGTTCTCGGACACGTCCATGACGGCGGCGACGTCGGGCAGTGTCGCGCCGTCGCCGAGGACGGCGACCGTCTGGGCCGCGGCCGTCGCGTCGGCGGGCAGTCGGGCGAGGCGGCTGAGGACGAGCTGGGAGACGGCCCTGGACCCTACGGAGATGACGGTGCCGGCCTCGGCGGCCTCGGGCCGGATGCCGCGTGACTGGAGCGCCCGTACCAACTGGCGCAGGAGCAGGGGGTTGCCGGACGTGGCCCGATGGCAGGCGTCGGCGAACGTCGCGTCGGGAGGCTCGCCCAGCGCGTCGCGGACCACATCGGCGACGCCCGCCGGCGTGAGCGGAGTGGGATGGATCCGCAGGGCGGCGGCGTTGTCGGCGAGTTCGGCCAACAGCTCCCCGTCATGGTGCGGTTCGCCGGTACGCAGGGTGACGGCGATGAGGATGGGGAGTCCTTCGAGGCGGCCCGCGAGATGGGCCAGAAAGCGGAGCGAGCCGGTGTCGCACCACTGCAGGTCGTCGATGGCCAGGAGGAGGGGGCGTTCGGCGGCGAGCCTGAGGGTCAGCTGGTGGAGGCCGTTCAGGACCGCGTAGCTGTCGGGATGGTGGCCGTGGTCGGCTGCGTCGGGGTCGAAGACCGCGGTGGACGCGGCGGCGGCTCCGGTCATCAGTTCGCCGCCGCGTCTGACGACCAGGCGTTCGAGGAGTTGGCGCACGGCACCGTAGCCGTAGTCCTTCTCCCGCTGGCTGCCGCGTGCGGTCAGCGTCAGCACCTCGTGTTCGGCGGCCAGCCGGCGAACCTCGGCGAGCAGGCGGCTCTTGCCGATACCGGCCGGGCCTTCCACGAGGACCAGACCGGCCCTGCCCTTCAGCGCACCGGCCAGGCAGTCGCCCAGTTCGGTCAACTGCCGGTCCCGGTCCACCAGGACATCCGCGCCCTGGGAAGCCGATCGGGCTGCGGCCGGCCGTATTCGCGTCCCCACCGGGGCCGCAGCCGGTGCCTCTCGGTGTGCGAATCCGGGAGCCGCAGGCCGGTCGAGCGCGGGCGACTGGGCGAGAACGTCCGCTTCGAGGGTGCGCAGCGCGAGGCCGGGATCGGTCCCGAGTTCCTCGGCAAGGACCTGTCTGGCGCGCCGCAACGCGCTGAGCGCGTCGCCCTGCCGGTGCGAGCGATAGAGGGCGAGGGCGAGCAGACGCCAGCGTTCCTCGCGCAGGTGGTCCTGTGCGATCAGCGCCTCGATCTCCGGCACGAGGACCGCGTCCTCACCACGTTCGAGACGTGCGGCGAGCAGCCGCTCACGAGCCACCTCACGCAACTCCGCCAGCCGTGCCGTTTCCCCCCGGGCCCACAGCTCCGCCGAGTACTCGGCGAACGCCGGTCCTCGCCACAGCGCCAGTCCGCCCTCGAGAACCGCCACCGCCTCGGCCGGGTCGGTGATCGTGGCGGCATGCCGCAGTGACTGTTCGAAGCGCCACGCGTCGACTGCTTCGTCCGGTATCCGCAAGACGTAGCCGGAGCCCTCGCTGACGATGAAGCCGCTGCGGGACCTGGCCTCCCGTCCGGGTTCGAGCCGGCGTCGCAGATGCGAGACGTACGCGTGCAGCGCGCCTTGCGCCCTCGGTGGCGGCGACCCGCCCCACACCCCGTCGACCAGCCGGTCACTGGTGATGATCCCGCCCCGGGCCACCAGCAGGAGGGCCAGCACCGCGCGCTGCCGAAGCCCTCCCAGATCCACGACCTGGTCCTGGAACGTGGCTCTCACCTCGCCCAACACGCTGATCTGCAGCCCGTCTCGCATCATCGCCCCCTGTCGTGATCCACACATGGTGACACGCCACAGG
This sequence comes from Embleya sp. NPDC020886, assembly GCF_044333915.1. NCBI lineage: Bacteria > Bacillati > Actinomycetota > Actinomycetes > Kitasatosporales > Streptomycetaceae > Embleya > Embleya sp. NPDC020886. Next base: position 812,358 of record NZ_JBIRRX010000002.1, read on the forward strand.
AGCCAACGGCTGCGACCGTTTCGAGCACGGGGCAGCGAGCTGCCGGAGGTCGTTCCCTCCCGGTGTCCACCGCCGAAACGCGCTGTTCGGCAGGAGGTGTCGGATCGCGCCGGAATGCGGTGTTCTCGCCGGTGCGGCGGCGGACCGTGGGGCTCGGGGTCAGGGCGATACGGATGACGGCTTCGGAGCGGCCGGGCAGACCCTCGGCGTCACGGGCGGAGACATTCGATGATGCGCGGTGTCGGCAACTGCGGCGGGGCGGCCGCCCCGCCGACGGCGCCCTGCGTCGGTGGATGGCAAGACGGCCGTTGCGGCCGGCTGCTAATCGAGGTTGACGACGTCTTCGACCGACTGAACCGCGGAGGTGGTGGCGTCGCCGGCGAACGCGAACCGGTAGGAGCCGTTGGCGGACACCTCGACCGTGGTGTTGAGGACGCCCCCCGAACCGGTCATCACCGTCTTGAGAGTGACGAAGCCGGTGCTCCCCGTCTTGTGGAACTGGAGCTTCACAGGCTGGTTTGCATAGCCCGCGTCCGTGCCGGTCTCCCAGTTTGCGCGGGTGAGCCTGCCGGAGACGTTGATCGTCTGGCCCACGTGCGCCGGCTCGGGAGCGGCGTCGGCCGACAGCTTCGCCTGCCTCAGCACCTGGACGGTGGAGTACTGGTACGAGTAGCCCAACTGATGGTTGTTGCCCCACACGAAGGTCGCCACCTTCCACGTTCCGGCGAGGGAGTTGCTGTACAGCGCCTTGTCGGTGCCCGGGGCCGGGGTGATGTCGATCGTCGATGTGCAGTGCCCCAAGGCGCCGGGGGAGAAGCACACGCCCAGGTTCGGATCCGAGAGGGTGGCGTCCCGGTGCGTGTAGTCGGTGGCGCCGTGCCAGAGGGAGACGATCCCGGCGCCGATCCCGGAGTCGTTGGTACCGAGCACGGCGGCGCTGACGGTCTTCGTGGCGGTGCCGACCACGATGGGCTGACCATTGTTGACCGTGACGGCCATGATCGTGGTGGGGCTGAGGGGACCGGCGTGCGCCGGCGCGACGCCGAAGGCGCAAATGGTCAGAGTTCCCGACAGGGCAGCGGTGAAAGCGCGGACGCGCATGATTCTCCAAAGGATGATCGACCCGCTCCGGGTGCCGAGCAGGACCCGGTGGATCTGGGACGGGTGCCGCCGAGGACGGACAACGCCCATCCCCCACCAGCGCGTTCGCAGACGGTGGGGCGCGGTCCTCGGCTCACGCAACAAGCATCCGCTGCCCGTCTTGCGGCTCGATTGCGCCGGCCCGCATGCCGGCGGTCGTGGTCCGGGCGGCTACGTGTCGGATCGCAGGCCGGTCACCGGTCCGAGACGGTCGCCCTGCCGCCGTGGATCCGGAACGCACCGCGGTGCAACGGACGCTTCAAGCCGGTTCAAGCGGCCTGCAAGTTGCCCGGCGCTTTCGGAGGACCGAACGCCGACCCCTCGAACCTGCGGCCGTACCGGGAGGGGGCGGTGGCCGGCGCGATGTCGCAGGTGGCCACGAGCAGGCGCAGGAGGGATGTCACGGCGGACGGTCGAGTGACATGCCCGCGTTCCCCCGAGAACACGAGGTCTGTCCTGTCGGGAGCAGCCCGTCGGCGAACCGGCACGCTGCCGGTGGAACACTCCGCAACCCGTGTGTCGGAGCCGACTTCCCCACCGGCGGGCATGGCACCCACATCGAACCTCGACACCGACGCCGACTGTCGCTCCCCGGCATGTCGTCCGCGTCGGTGCCTTCGTCACGCGTTGGAGTCGGTGACGAGGTTGCGCAGGGCGGCGGACAGGTCCGCCAAGTCCGTGGCGGAGCCGTCGTCGAACAGGACGGTCGGTTCGGCGGGACGCTCGGTCATCCCGAGGATGGGGTCCGACAGGCCCGTGTCCGCGAACGGCGTGAGTACATCGTCCGCGGTGCCCGTTACACAGCCGATGAGCGCCTGGAGCGGTGCTTCCGGTGAGGCGGGCGGGTCACCCCAGGACGCGGTGAACAGTTGTCGGGCGTCGTCGACGGAGATCCCGTTCCAATCGAACCCGTTCGTGGCGTGCACGGTGGCCCAGATGTTGTTGAGGTCCGACCCGAACCCCGCGAGTGCGTCCTGCGTGGATGCGCACGCGTTCGCATTCCGGCGGACCGCGTCCGCCTGGGTGTCCGCGGCATTCGTGTCCCCCGCGCCGACCGCGCCCTCATGGCGCTCCATCGCCGTGAGCAGCGCCCACAATTGATCCGAGAGAACGAGGACGTGCGCGCCCGCGCGGTGCAGCGACCGCACGGGCTCGTCGGCGGGCAGCGCACTCTCGTCGACTTCCGCCGCACTGATCCATACCTGGTCGAAGTCGTCGCGCGACGGATCGTTGGCCACCGACTGCCGGTAGCTCGCCAGCAGCCGGAACAGCCCGGCGCCCACCGCGAACGCCCCGGCCTGCGGCCCCAGCCCGAGCAGTCCCAGGCCCCCGGCGATGACGGTGCATTCCGCGGACAGATTCTGGTCCACGTTCGCCATGCGGGCGTTGAGGTTCTTGATCCGCTGCTTCTCGTCCACTGATACATCCGGCATCGGCCGTCTCCGTCCAACGGTTTCCACGTGGTGGGTCGGCGTCCGAAAAGGCGGAGCCGCGTAATGCCCGGTTACCGCTGTCGCGTCGACCTAACGTGCCATTCGGATGATGCCGCCGCCGACCGCGGCCCGATCTCGTCATGTGATGCAGCCTGCGGACGCTCACGCCGGTCGACCCGGCCACGGGTCCCACAGATCCCACAGGTCCCATGGATCCCACGGGTCCCATGGGTCCCATGGGTCAGGGAATCCTCCGCGGCACCCGACGATGCAGCCTCAGGCCGGCTGAGGGCCGAGAGCCTCACTCGCGCGAGCGTGCCCCGCAGGCCCGATGCCGCCCCCCGCGCGTGCCGGTGCCCGCGCGAGCGACCGGCCGGTGTGTCGGGCCCTATCCGGATCGCAGCTCCACCGCGTCCGCGTAGACCGGGATTTCCTCGGTGGGGCCGAACTCGTCGAGGGCGAAGTCGGAGCGCATGACGGCCCTTTCGACGACGAGCAGACGCAGAGGCTGGTCCGGGAGCGGGCTGGGGAGGGGGATTTCGGCGGAGTAGGTGGGGGACAGGCTGGTGTCGTCGTCGGCGGAGAGTTCGGTGACGGTCTCGTCGAGGTCGAGCCAACCCAGGACGGGGTCGGGGACGGCGGGGTCGCGCAGTTGGAGGCCGGCGCGCACGGTGGGCGGGCTGTTGTCGTCGTGGTAGGTCGGCCCGGTGAGTTGCACGGTCAGCGGGTCGGTGCCGGTGACGGTGAGGGTGCGCTCGGGCAGCAGCCGCAGGGTGTCGGCGAGGACGATCGGGGACAGTTGGCAACCTTCCAGGGAGCGCTGTTGCAGGCGGGCGAACGCGGGCCGCAGGAAGGGGAGGTAGCCGTCCCCGGTGTCGACGTCGATGTCGCAGAACCAGCGGCCGGACGGTCCGTCGAAGGTGGGCTCGAACCCGGCCGCGGTGACGGTGAATCCGTCGAAGACCTCGGGCAGTGCCACGTCCGAAGTGATTTGTGCGCCGGGGAAGTTGCTCGCGGACGGGAGGAACACCGGTGCGGAGGCGCGGATCGGGTCGCGTCCCATCAGGGTGATGAACGGGTGTGCCTGGGGCGGCTGTTCGTCCCCTTCCACGCCCAACACCACGGCGAGCAGCTCGCCGTCCCCCGACGAGTACCAGGGCCGCGACAGATAGACCCGAAAGCCGCCGCCGCGGCGCCGTCTGACCAGGCCGTCCGGCAGGCTTCCGGAGGTCTCGAACCCGAGGGTGAGGAAGGTGCCCGACACGTGCGGCGCCGCGGGTTTGGCGCTGCTGCGCACGGTGTGCGTGACGGGATCGCCGTGCACGCTCAGCAGTTCCCGGTCGGTGTCCTGGGCGAACTCCGGCGGGAAACAGTCGCCGAACCGGGAGGTCGCCACGGGGGTGAAGGTCACCTCGCGGTGCTTGGTGTCGCCGAACTCGCACTTGGCCGGCACCGGTGTCGCCGCCGGCTGGTCCGGCGGCACCGAGAAGGCGAGCTCCTCGGCCACCGCGGTGTCGAACGTCAGGGTGTCACCGTCGAGGGTGCTCGGTGAGTTCTCGGTCGCGACCGGGTCGAGCGGGACGGCGGCGGCGAGCGGCAGCCGGAAGACCGGGGCGGTGACGTCGAGGACGCTCGGGCCCGGCATGGTGAGGTCGTCCACGTTCTCGCTCCACGAAGCGATCATGTCGATGCGTTCGGTACTCGCCGCGCTCAGCTCCAGCGAGCCGACCAGCTGTTCGCCGGTCGCCCCGAGCGGTCGGTCGGACTCGTCGAGCAGCGTCAACACCGGTGCGGTCAGGGGACGTTGCACGGCGTGTACCAGCGTCACCTCGTGCCACGGGGTCAACATCCAGTGCCGGTTGGCCCGGGCGGCGACCATCACGCTCTCGAATCGATCGGGCTCCAGCGCGTCCCGGCACCACTTGAGCATGCCCATCGTCTTCTCGTTGACCTTGACCCGCGAGCACACCCGCACGGTGGCCACCGTCGCCTTCGGCAGGAGCACGGTCAGCACCCGGGTCGACGGGTCGAAGACGGGTGCCCCGCTGCCCTCCCGGATGCACAGGCGCAACGATTGCGGGGCATGCCAGGCCGCTCCGTTCCAGGGCACCTCGAACGCCTGACGCTCCGGCATGCCCGGGAGCTCGTGGAAGACCACACCATCGGCGAGCGGGTCGGGCAGATACGGCAGTTCGACCGTCTCGCCCGTGCACAACACGTAGTGGCCCGATGCCCCGTCCGGGGTCGCCGACGGATAGGTCACGGACGCCATGCCGGGCAGTGAGGCGTCGTCGAGCGAGCCGCTCTCCCGCGACGCGATCCGGTACAGCCGCCGGCGGGCGTCGGCGTCGCCCGCGCCGATCGCCTCGTCGAGCCTGCCGTGCCGCTCGACGCATTCCAGCGACGCCTTGGGCGCGACCACGTGCCGCTCGTCGACCTCGTGATACGGCTCATGGGTCCCGCCGGAGACCAACGGCGAGGCGTTGAACGTCTCGGCGTACTGCGCCGGGGAAAGATCGGCGGTACTGCGAATCACCAGGCGGTGTGCCGAGGTTCCCTCGGTGAACGCGACACGCGGCAACAGCAGCGGCGCGGGGACCGCCTCGAACCTGCGGAAGACCGGTCCGCCCGAGGCGGGCAGCACCAGGACGTCCTGATCGAGGAGTCCGTCGGCCTCCTCCAGGGTCGGCCCGTTGCCCGCCAAGTCCACGGTGCGCACCCGGATCCGGTAGGAGTTCCCGAACCTCAGGCGCGGCAGCGAGCCCGGCCGTACCCGGCTCTCGATCTCCAACGGCAGTGTCGTGGCCGCCGCGTTGGGGACGCGCTCGGGGCCGTCCCCGTTCGCCACGGCCTTGCCCGGGTGCGCTGCGGACAACGCCCACCCGTCCCAGGTGATCATGTGTTCGTGCACGTGTACGCGCGGCCCGGCGCCCGGCGCGGCGGTGGGCGTGGCCAGGCTGAGCTGGAAGAATCCTTCGTCGGACGCGGTGTCCAGGTGGTCGCCGGGGCTGCCCGCCCGATCGTAGGTGACTTCGCGCTCGTGCAGCGAGAACCACTGCTGCCGACGCTCGTCGAAGACGTCCAGGCGGTGTCCGCGCACGAGGTCCTCGGCGGTGAGCACCACCGTGGCGTCCCCGGCGAGCGTGTCCTGCCGCTCGGCGGCCCGCTGGAAGGTGTCGTGCACGTGCCGGGTGCGGTCGTCGAGCACGAGTGTGAGCCCCTTGGTGCGTACCGTCGGCGGCGCGGCCTCGGCCTCATCGTCCGTGCCGGTCGCCACGGCGGCGGCCAGCAACTTGAGGGTGACGCCGTCGATGTCGGCCTGCTCGATGGCGTACTGGTCCTCCGGCAGGGCCAGGAGTCCGCGCGCCGGCGGCCCGAACGCGTCGGCGCCCTCCGCGGCGGCGCAGAATCCCTGGCCCGGGGCCAGGGCGTAGCGCGTCGCGGCGGCGTGATCGTGCGACGCGTCCGGCCCGAGCAGCGGTTCCCAGCCGGGTACGAGGAAGACGGTCAGTTCGCCGCTCGCGGCCGGCAACTGCCCGACCGGCGTGACGAAGTCCAGTACCAGCCCCAGGCGTCGCAGCAGCGTGGGGTGGTCGCCGAGCGAGGACATCAATTGGTGGAAGTCGACGCGCGGTACCTCCGGTGAGGGCGCGATGTGCGGGCCACCGTCCGCGAGCAGGCCGGGGACCTGCGGCTGCGGTTCGTGGAAGGCGAGGAACGCCTCCCGGGGGCTCAGGTCCGGCCGGACCAGTTCGCCCGGTTGCTCGACGTTCAGCTGGTCGGCGGCGGCGAGTTGCGTGACGATGTTCTCGCGCATGCCCAGCATGGTGCTCGGCATGTCGGCGGCGGCGGCAAACCCGGCCAGGCTGCTCATGTGTCGGCTCGGAGGCATGCTGTCGGGTGACTCGGCCGCGGTGTCCGCGAACGACCGGCGTGTCGTGTCGGCGAGTTCGCGGGCCGGGTAGGTCACCATGGTGTTCTGCCGGTGGTCGTCGAACTCGAACTGCTCCACCGGGGTGTCGGCGGGGAAGAACAGTTGCCACAACGCGGAATCGGGCGGCGGCCCGGTGCGCGTGAGCGGTACGAGCGGAGTCTCGCCGTCGGGGGTGCCGGACGCGTCCGCCAGGGCGAGGGCGAACGTGGCGTCGGTCACCCGCGCCGGCCAGTCCAGGAAGTCCGGGAACGCCGCGAGCGTGCCGGGCCCGTCACTCGCCAGCCGAGGTCCCACGAACACGGACAGGCGGGCCTGCGTGCCGTCGGAGGACAGACCGGCCGGCAGGACGATCCACTGGATGTGCTGGGTGGTCGTCATGGGCCTGCCTTCCTGGCGGGGTCACCCGGGGGTGCGGTTCGGATCGAGTGGGCGCGGCGGATCGGTCCGGCCGCGGCGCGGGTTCACGGGGTCGGGGCGAAGGCCAGGCAGTACTCGTCCCAGTCGTCGGGATCCACGCAGTCCGCGAACGACGGGTCGCCGGCGGATCCGGCGAAGCGGCGCTCCAGCGACAGGCTCACGGATTTGCTGAAGAACGCCACGCGGACGCTCACGGTGACGCTGCCCTGGCCGACCACTTCGCAGATCCCGTTGTTCTTGTGGTAGGCGAGGGCCAGGTAGAACTCGACCGTGACGCTGACGATGCCCAACACGGACAGGTAGCCGCCGCAGCGCAGGTATCCGGTGAGCGCGACCGCGTCGCCGGTCATCTGGAACGCGATCCCCGCCATCAGGTGCACGCCGCCGCTGGCCACGCCGAGGTCGAGCGAGGCGTTGCCGCCGAATTCCAGGGAACCCTCGATCTGTTCGATGCCGCGGGTGCTCACTTCGAGAGCGAAGAAGCCGCCGCCGCCGAACAGCGACACGCTGATGTTGAACGGGTTCTGCCGTTCGCAGACGGCGAACCGGAACCGCGCCGGTCGATCGTCGAAGGGGATGGTCAGGCGCGCGGACAGAGCGACGTTGCTCAGGTTGAACAGGCCCAGGGAGAGCGTCGGCAGGGTCAGCGAGTAGCCGGCGGTGACGCCGGAGGTGGTCACGTCGACGAACGCGCCGGTGCCGAACACGTTCGCGGGCAGCGCCTCGCGGAGCCGGTTGACGAATTCGAGGTCGTTCCTGAACGTGAGCGCGACGCCCGCGGCGGTGACGTCCGGCTTGTTGCCCGGGCGCGCGGTGAACGTCAGGCGTTCGAAGTCGACGCGCACGATGTCGGCGAATTCGAAGGCGAAGCGCCTGAGTTCGCCGCGCACCGCGGACTTGCTCAGGGCGTCCGGCGAGCGCACGGTGGTCGCCTCCAGGACGAGCGCCGCGTCGCCCAGATCCAGCAGCGGCAGGTCGTTCCTCAGCCGGGGTTTCCATACGTACCGTAGTTCGGAGCCGGACCCGTCGGGCAGATTTCCGATCCGCATGAGCGGCACCGGCAGCAGTTCCTGGGAGACACCGTCGAGCCGGCGGCGGATCTCGTCCTCGCCGAGGTCGCGCAACTCCGCGACGGAGGTCGCCGGGACGTCCGCGAGCAGGGCGGCCAGATCGATGGGCCCCAGCAGTTTCGTGCCGCCGAAGATCCGCGTCAACGCGGCGGCGTCGACTCCCACCGCGTCGCCCGCCGCGCCGAGGAACTGTGGTGCGAGTAGCCCCGCGCGGGTGGTGACGGCCTGCACGGCCATGCTGGGTTTGGCCAGACCGCCCGCCTTCTCGGCGGACAGGTTCATCGGCAGCGCGTCGACCAGTTGCAGGAACGCGCCGGTGGGCTGGCCGTCCAGGCCCTGTTCGAGGTAGGCGTCGTGCAGCCGCACGGCGGTTTCGGTGGCCAGACCGGTGAGTTGCTCGACCGCGGGCACCCGCGCCACCGCGTCGACCATGGCGGGCAGCGCCCGGGCCGGGTGCCCGGACGCCGGTGTCAGGGCGAAGCGCGCCGAGGTTACGGGCATGCCGGTGCTGCCGTCGGCGCTCGGGTTCTCGGCCAGGGCGACCGTCTGTCCGCCCAGCCCCAGGTTCGCGCGGTCGGCGGTGGCCGGGTCGTTGTAGACCTGCGCCATCCGGTCGAGGGCATCGACGGAGGCGAACACGAGCGGCATGTCCATGCTCACGTGCCGGTCCTCGGCATCGGTCGCGGTGGCGTGGAACGGGAACGGCACGCCGCCGACGGTCACCCAGAACGCGCCCTCCCCCGGATCGATCGCCGGCGTGACCAGGTCGGTGAGCCGGATCGACCGGAACGGCAGTTGCCGTCCCTCGTGCCGGTCGTAGCCGGCCTCCGCACCGTAGGTGACCTCGGCTTGGTCCACCACGATGTGCGCCTCCTTGCGCAGGTAGGCGACCGAGGTGAGGTCGCCCGGGTCGTCGTAGGACCGCTTGGTGGTCTCCACGAGGGACGCCCGGTGACCGCTGCTGAGGAAGCCCTGGCGCACGGTGTGTACGAACTCGTCGCGTCCGAGCGAGGAGATCTGCTCGTAGCCGGCCAGACTCAGCCCGAGGAACTCCGGCGCCTTGGGCCAGGAGCCGCTGATGTGCACCGTCGCGCCCAGCGGCGTGAGCATGAACGGGTCGGCCAGCAGGGGCCGGCGCAGCGAAGTCCCGTCCACGTCGACGAACGCGTCGAGGCTGGAGCGGACGAGCAACTCGCCGGGCATGAACCGGCCCAGCGGCATTCCGGTGCGCTCGGGGCGTCGGGACGGCGTGGAGAACGCCTTCAGGTGCACCGGCCCGCCGTTGTCGCCGTGCAGTTCGACGTGCCACAGTTCGGCCCGCCCGTCGAGCGCGACCGGTTCGGTCAGTGGCTCCGACCACGCGAACGGCGAACCGTCGTGGTCGTGGCCCAGCAGCACGCGGGTGGGGAACTCGATGGCGGTACGCGGGAGTCCGCCGATCACGGTCGCTTGGTTCGGGTCGTCCAGCGGCTGGTTGGCCGGGGCGATCGACGGGGTCAACCGGTTCCAGTCCAGCAGTGCGTCGATGGTCAGGTCGATGCCGTCCTCCCCGTCCGGGAGCAGGAACACCAACGTGCTCGGTGCCGCCGCGAAGGCGGCCACGGTCTCCGGGAACTGCCCGTTGGACAGCACGCTTTCGTTCACGTGCTGGGAGGGCAGCCGCACCAGCAGCAACGCCGGTGCGTCGGGGTCCTCGCGAACCAGCCGTGCCCCCTCGCGTTCGAGGTTGACCACCTCGACGTCCAGGACGAGCATGTCCTCGATGCGCAGGATGCTGAACGGGTCGGCAGTCATGACTGCCCGCCTTCCGATCGACCGGCCGGGGACGCACCTCGCCGCTCGTCGGCCGCCGCGGCGCGCGTGACCTCTCTCCAGCCTGACAAACCCGCCCCCCACACGCATCTTGTGAGCCGGCCGCGCGCCCGAATCCCGCCGCGTCCACCGTGGCGTTCAGGAACCTTCTCGGCCGACGAGCGACGGGGGGACCTGCTCATGGCGTCACGACGAGCGAGCGGGGCAGGCCGTTCCGGCGTCGGGGGAGAAGCCGCACGGCTCGGTGGAAGGCGTGTGGACAACGCCGCCGGGGCGCGCAGCGGGGACCGCCGGGCCGGGTCCCGGTCGGCGCGGCCGAGGTGACGTGTGCGCCCGCGGGCCCGGCGTCCGGGGAGGGCGCGCCCGCGGGGTCGGACGCCGATCGGGATCTCCGGGACGGGTCGTTCGTCGCCGACTCGGCGCAGGCCCGGGGGATCGGCGCGGCGGTGACCGAGCCGATGCCGGCCAGGGTCACGCCGATCCACAGCACCGTCCCTCGGATCCACCGGTTGGTCCATGGTGCGTGGGCCGACGACGGCGGAGGCCGACGCCCCGGACGATGTCGTCGGCCGCCTCCGCCGCGTCGTGCCCCCGGCGGGAGCCGCTCGGACTCCCGGTCGAGGGCACGTGGCAGGCGGACTCGGGGAGTTGGGGTCAGAAGGGGCCGATCCGTGGGCGATTCGCGTGCAGGGTGGCGTAGGGAAGCCGGTTCCCGTCCTGTGCGGGAGCCGGGTCGTGGAAGCAGAAGAGGTCGCGCGCGGGCAGGGCTCCGGTGCTCAGGAAGTCGTGCGCTCGGGTGACCGCGCAGGACGGCGCCTCGGGGTCGTAGGCGCCGTGGTTTCCTCCGTCCACGGTGATCATGCGTGCCCGCTTGCCCAGGGCGGAGCGCATGCTCAGCGCACCCGGATAGGGCGTGGCCGGATCCCGGGTGGTCTGGAGCAGGAGGATGTCGGTCGCGCCGCGGTCGGTGATCCGCACCGCCGGCTCGACCGGGTCCGGCCAGAACGCGCATGGCCAGATGTTGGTACCCATGCCGCCCAGGATCGGGAACAGGGCCCGGTTGACCGTGGCTTCGCGCCAGTAGTGGGCGATGTCGCGCGGGGCGCGGCTGTCTCCGCAGGTCACCGCGAGCAGTACGGCCGTGTCGTTGTCCCGGGGGATACCGGGCGTGCTCGGCCACTCGCCCCACTGGGGAGGCGGCCCGGTGCCGGCGAGGAACCGCCACCACGCGGCGACTTCCGGGAACTGGAGGGTGTGGTAGGAGTACGCCTGATAGATGGCTCGGAAGAGGTTGCCGGTGACGGGACCCGCTCCGGGGTGTTGCACCGGGGAGCGATCGAGACGCTCGACCATGTCGAGGTAGCCCCGGCGTACGGCGGCAGGTGTGGCTCCGAGGCCGAGGGTGTCGTGCCGTTCGGCCGCCCAGGCGGCGAAGTCCCCGAACCGCGTATCGAATCCGTGGTCCCAGGACGCCCATCGTTCGTGCCACGTGACGTTGGGGTCGACGTTGGCGTCGAGGACGATCCGGTCGGTGCGGTCGGGGAAGAGTTCGGCGTACACCGCTCCCAGGTAGCTGCCGTAGGAAGCGCTGAGGTAGGAGAGCTTGCGTTCGCCGAGGGCGATCCGGATCCGGTCCATGTCTCGCGCGGTGTTGGCCGTGGTCACGTGTGGCAGCAGCGCGCCGCCGTTGGCGAGACAGTCTCGCGCCAGCTCACGGGCGAAGTCCACGTTGTCCGCGATCGATCCGTCCGGGGCCGGGTACGGGAAGAGGCGCTCATTGGTGATTTGGGTGGTGCGTCCACACGTGATCGGCGTGCTGTAGCCGAGACCGCGCGGGTCGAAGCCGATCAGGTCGAAGCGGTCCAGGACGTCCCGCGGATAGAGGCCGACCGACGTGCTCGGCCGGTTCAGGCTCGCCGCGCCGGGGCCGCCCGCGTTGTGCAGCAGGATGCCGCGGCGCAGTCCCGGCTTGGCCGTGGCCAGTCGGGACACCGCGATCTCGATGGTCCGGCCGGCCGGGGCGCGGTAGTCCATCGGTACGCGCAGCGTCGTGCATCGTAGTCGCGGGTCGACGGGGGCCCCGTTGGGGTCGGGCGGACAGGTCGTCCAGGTGAGCGTCGGCGGTCGTGCAGGGGCGGCCTCGGCCGGGATGGCGGCGGTCAGCGTGGCCGTGAGCGCGATTACCACAACCCCGCGGATGGCATCGCCTAATCGTCTTGTCATAGGTCTGGACCATAGAGAAGGACGGAGCGCCGCGTTACCCCCGAAGTGAAGCCGGTACGAGGGCACTCGGCCGGCCGACTCCGTTGCGCCCGCGTCCACGGGCATCCGGGTCGGCCCGTCGACCTCGATCGAAATGAAGCCACGGCGCGGGATCCGGGCACACGCCGATCAGGCCCACTCTCCCGTCGCCGCCGCGCCCGCATCCCGACCTGGGGCGCACGGCGGGATCCCGGCCACTGGCGCGCGGTGCCCCGCACGTTCCGCGACGGCCGCACCGAGACCTGGCGGGCTGCCGACGCGACGCTGGGCTGGTGGGGCCGGACGGAACGACCCGATTGGTGGTGGCAACCGCCGACCCGGCGATGCCGCCGGCCAGGGCCATCTGGAGTCTCGCCACCAACCTGCCCCGCCCGGGTGGGGCACGGGTTCACCGAACGGGAGCCGACGAACGCTCCGGCGCCGCAGCCCCACGCCGACGCCGGAGAGGGGGACCCGAAACCCCACCGCCGTCCCGGGAGCCCAACGGAGACGTGTTCTTGCGCGATCCCACCGGCGCTCTGTTCGGCCTCATCCAGCCGGCCCGATAGCGGCACCCGGCCCTTTGCCCTCCCGCCCGTCGGGCGGTCTCCGCGAGGTGGCGGGCGCGTCCGACCGCAGGTGCAGGGTGGTGGTCTTTCCGGCCGCGGCGGGCCCGGTGATGATCAGGGACGGCCGGGCTGTGGTCTTTTGGTGACGGCTCAGGGACCATCGGGGGTGCGCACGCTGGTGGCGAGGGTGTCGAAGGCCGGGGAGCGGACGGTCACGAACGCGGGTTGGTAGGGCGGGCGTTCGTCCCGGCTTGCGTGGCGGGACACCGGGTTCGGGTGGCGCCGGGGGCGCGGCGGCCGCGAAGTTCTGTCAGTCCTGCTGGGTGGTCACCGGCCGGGACTGTTCCGTCGTCTCCGCACCGACGCCCCACTCGTCGCCGTCCGATTGCGGATCGGGGGCACCGCGTCAGGGCCTCCTCGTGTGCGTCGTGGAGCCTGTACCCCGTGTACGGCGGGGCGGAGGAGTCGAGTTCGTCTTCGGCGGTGTCCGACCCCGGCAGTGGTGACTTGTCGCAACTGTCGTCGAGTTCATCGAGGCTGTCCCCGTCCCTTCCGCGGACCGTCTCGCCGAGGTTTTGTTCCCACTCCTCGCGCACCGAGCGTGTGGGTGGGGAGTCCGGATGGGTGTGGCGCGGGCCGGGAGGTGTTGTTCGGCACGGGTGGCGTGTCCGGCGCGGGTGCGGCGCATGAGCCGGTCGAGGGTGTCGGCGAGGTCGGCTTCGTACCGGTCGCGGCCCGCGTGGTGGGCGGTGACCGTTTTGACGTACCGCCAGGGGCGTCCGTCGAACGGGTGGTGGTGGGTGTGGTCACGGTGAATCCAGGGGATCTCCGTCAACTCCGCGTCGGGCAGGCGGATTCACACCTGGCGGCCGTCGTGCGGGTGTGGCGGACCTCCCACTTTGTGCGGCTTCTGTGGGCGGTTGGGTGAGCGCGAAGCAAACGGGTGGTATTTCGGCGTGTTCGTGCGATCGACCCGGATCCGGTGATCATGATGATGCCGCCGCTTCGCTCCCGGAGCGCTACTCGCCCACTTCCGATCCGAGGATCCATGAAGTTCTTCCGTGCCCTGTCGACGGCGACCGCGGTTGCCGTCGTCGGCACTTTCTTCGCGACCGTACCGACGACACCGGCGTCCGCCGCCGACTCCTTCGTGGTCGGCGAGGCCCAGTTCGAGAGGATGTTCCCGAACCGGAACCCCTTCTACACCCACAAGGGCCTGGTCGACGCCCTCGGCGCCTACCCGAGGTTCGCCGCCTCCGGCAGCGACGCCGTCCGCAGGCGCGAGGCGGCGGCCTTCCTCGCCAACGTCGGTCACGAGACCGGTGGCCTGAGGTACGTCGTCGAGCAGAACACCGCCGACTACCCGCACTACTGCGACCAATCACAGCCCTACGGCTGCCCGGCCGGACAATCCGCGTACTACGGCCGCGGCCCGCTGCAACTCAGCTGGAACTTCAACTACAAGGCCGCCGGCGACGCCCTCGGCATCGACCTCCTGCACGACCCGTGGCAGGTCGAGAAGAACCCGGCCACATCCTGGAAAACCGGTCTGTGGTTCTGGAACACCCAGAGGGGCGCCGGGCGCACGACCCCGCACGACGCGATGGTCGACGACAAGGGATTCGGCGAGACCATCCGCAGCATCAACGGCGCCCTGGAATGCGACGGCAAGAACCCCGACCAGCGCGACGACCGCATCAACCTGTACAAGCAGTTCGTCGACATCCTGGGCACCGACGTCGGCGGCGGCAACCTCTCCTGCTGAAGACCGACCGACGACCCCGCCCCGCACCATCGACTCCGCGCCGCGGAGCGCCGCAACGCCGGCACGGTGTGCGCCGGTCGCATTGTCGTGGGAACCGAGCCGCCGGCCACCGGGACCGGACCGGGCCGCGCTCTCGGACCCGAGGCATCCTCCTTGCCGGTCGAAGAACCCGGCGCCGGCAGAACACACCGAGGGGGTCGGCCCGTCCACGCGCCGACCCCCTCGCTTGATCTGCGGTCTGCTCGGGATTCCTGCCCGATTCTCCTGACGACCTTCGAGGGCCGAGTTCGGGTACGGCCCCTCCGGGCCCGTGGCTGCGCCGCGTTTCGTCCGCGTCGACCCTGCCGATGTATCGCTCGGTGGGCTCACAGCGCGCAGCGGTGGGCGTGGCGTCGGCGGGGTGTCGTTGTCCGGTCGTTGTGTGTGTCCCCGGGAGAGCGGCGGGGGCACACCGGATGCGAGTGTCGAGGGTGGAGGGGGGTCGGGTGAGGTGTGGGCCTTCGGGGGACGTCTACCGGATCACCGCCCACCAACTGCTCGTGACCGTCGTCGACATCCTCTCGCCGTAGCACGAACCCACCGGCCGCACGGCGCCGGCTCGGCTTCCGCAATGCGGCGCGGGAGTCGCCCGTGCCGCACCGCCGTGCGGGTCGCCCACGGCTGCGCCGGGTGGGTGTGGTTGGGTCTGCGATGTCTCTCTGATTCGTCTCCGGTTCTCCTTACGACTTTCGGGTACGTCGACGGGGGACCTGCCCACGGCCCGATCCGACGCTGCCCCCGGTCCGCGAGTTCGAGCACGCCGCCGCGAGGTCCGCCGGATTCGGCCCCTGCCGTGTCGACCGCGCGCCCTCGACGGAGCCCCGCCGGGCCCGCCCACGCACCTGCGTCGGATCGTCGCCGAGGGCGGGCCCCGACCGTCACGGGGCGCGATGCCGACGCGGGAACGCCGACATCGGCACGCCCCACCCGCGCCGTCCACCGACCTTCGCGGTGGCGCCGGCACGCGGGTTGCCATGGTCGATGCGGAGTGGGCGCACGTGGTGCGGGGGGAAGTCGTCGCGTTGCCGGGGACGTTGAGCGGTATCCGCGCGGCGCTTCCGGAGGACCGAAGCGCGGAGAGGCACACCGGCGGCCGAACCGGGGGCCGACCCCCGCGCGGTCCTCGATCCGGCCTCGGTTTCGACGAGGTCGCGCACGACACCCCCTTGAGCGCCTGGTGCATTGCGTGGTCCTGGACTGGGCGTTGCCGCCCGAGGGCCACGCGGAGGCCGAGGAGGCCATGGGACGCGTCCGGCGGGGCGACTACACCGGTGTGTGTCGTCGACGCCGACGGCAGCCTGGTGACCGGCCCACCCCCACACTGAGGAGACCACGTGGCCCGGTACCGCGTGCAGTTCACCGACAGCGCCGAGAACAACATCGCCAACTCCCCACCGCATGCCGGCAACGGTGGTGTCCGCTGGAGTGGTGTAGCAGCGATCACTTCTCGCGACTTGCTGCCACCACATCGCGCCGCTACACCGCGCCGGGGGACGCGATCCGCACACCGGACCGCAGTCGACGCCCGTCACCCCCCAGCCCCGGCAGTCGGCCGACCCTGTTTATGCTCACGCCCATGGCACTCGAATGGGAACAGATCATCGTCGACTCCTCCGACCCCATCGCCCTCGGGCGCTGGTGGGCCGAGGCTCTCGGCTGGGTAGTGGTCGACGAATCCGAGGAGATCATCGAGATCCGGCCCGAGCCGGACCGGATGCCGGGGCTGCTCTTCGTGCCTGTCCCCGAGGGCAAGACGTCGAAGAACCGCCTCCACCCCGACTTTCGTCCCGACGACCAGGAGGCCGAGGTCGCCCGGCTGCTCTCCCTCGGTGCCCGGCGCGCCGGCACCATGCAGGACGAGCAGCACTGGGTGACCCTCCTCGACCCGGAGGGCAACGAATTCTGTGTCCTGGGTGAGCGGAAGAGCTGAGCGGACGGTGTCGGGCCGAGTGGCGTAGCGGCGATCTCGGCATGTCTCTGGTCATGGGGCGGCCATTGCGCAACTCTGCGAGTAGCGAAGCTCGTTGAGGGGTGACGCGATGGCCGTTTCCCAGCCTGACCTGCTCCGGCCGATGGAGTCACCGCGTACGGCGGACGGAACCGAGCCGGTGGGAGTACGGGCGTTGGTCATCGAAGTCGGAGAAGACGACGGTCGTGGGCTTGCCGTTTCTGCCGGGCAGGGCCGGCCAGTCCCGCCCCCGTAGTCGATGACCCGGCTGCGTACAGGCTCTGTGGGGCAGCACCTCCTGCGGCGTGGCGGGATCGACGGATCGCATCAGGACGTGGCGGCCGTCGGACTGCGATTCCTTCCACCCCACTTCGTGGTCTCCCACGTACGTGGGCCGGGTGGGGCCTCCGCTCTGCTCGGCGGCGAGCCGGGCGTCGATGGGGGAGGGCCGTGCGCCGCACTTGGGTGGTGCGTCGTCTCGTGGTGGGGTTGTGCTGTTCATCGCCCCCGCCCAAGCGTGGGGGCGGCCCAGGCCCTCGGAACCGTGCCGACGTCGGGGACCTCCATTGCCTCCGCCGCGCCCACACCGTCGCGACCCGACCCGGACGTCCGTCGCCCGGACCCGTGCCCGCCGCCGACCGATCCCGGCGGCGGGCGCGGGTCCGGAGTGTGGGGTCTACTTGTGGAAGATCTCGGCGATCGCCTTGCGGACACCCGCGGCCACCGCCGGGCGCAGGACCTTGCCGATGAAGTCACCCTCCGAGGTGTCGGTCACCCACGGGTCCATCGTGCAGGAGACGAGGTAGTCGACCGCGTCGATCCTCGGGTCGTCCTGGACACCGAGGCGGGCCAGCAGGGGAGCCAGGTAGTGGTTCTTGTACAGCTCCCGTTCGAATGCCGAGCCGCTGAGGATGACGTCGGGCTGGTCGTTCGGGGCGACCAGGCCCTTGGCACCCGCCTTTGCCGGGGCCACGTTCAGGATCTCGACGATCCTGCGGTTGAGCCGGTTGGCCTTGTCGAGGCTCGTGTTGGGCTTCCCGTCGATCCGGGCGTTGAACGCGTAGCCGATGATGATCTGGTCGGAGCCCATTTCGGCGAGCAGTTTCATGGCCTCCGGGTCGGCCAGGATCTGTTCGTTGGACTTGACCACGATGCGGTCGTGGATGAACCGCAACTGCTCACGCAGGGCCTTCTCGTCGTGGGGGTGTTCGCGCTCGGCGGGCAGTCGCTGGGCGGGCGCGACGACGATGTCCTCGTGGTCCAGGCCCAGGGTGACGATGGCGGCGTACAGGCGTTTGCTGTTGAACATCGCCTGACCCAGGATCCGGCCGTAGCCGGACTGGTCGGGCCTGACGACGCGGTGGCTCAGGAACACGCCCGCCGCAGCGGCGCCGGGCTTGGACCCCTCGATGCCGAACAGCCCGATCCCCTCCGCGCCCTGGTTGATGTACGGGACCGGGTCCGAACCGCGCGACGCCTTGCGTGCGGGGTACTTCGAGGTCTTCTTTGCGTTCGCGGTAGGTGACGGCTGCGGCGAACGTGGTTTCCCGGGCGCTCCGGCCGCGCCTGTGCGCCCGAGGCGCCCCGCCGACGCCGGCCGTGTCCGCGCCGCCCTCCGTCACGAGGCTCTCGGCGTCGCCCGTCTCACCGGCACCGCCACCATCGTCACGCCGTCCTCGACGCCGTTGCCGTCCTCCGTGTCGTCACCGTCGTCCGCCGCTGGGCCGTTTTCGGTTTCGGGCGGGACGCCGACGACGCGGTGATGTCGGTCGGCTCGTCACCGCCGAGGTTGCTCGGCGGTCCTTCCGGCTCTGTCGCCGTGGACGCCTCGTCGATCGTGGTCCGTGTGGGGGTCCGCCGCACGCCAAGCCCGAGGAGGTGTCGTCACGAGCAGTCGACGACGCGGGACGAGGCGTGCGTGCCACCCGGTTCGCGGAGCCCGGGCCCACGACGGACTCGCGCGGGTGGCGGGCGTCGAGGTGATCGCCGGCTGTCGGGTCGAGCGCGGCGACCACGGCCGTGGCTCGACCGTGCCCTGTCGACGATGGTGGGGGAGGGGGCCATACGCGTTCGCGCGTGATTCCGGCGCCAGGGAAGTCGACGTGGTGACCGCCCCGAACGTGGTGGTCGCTCTCCTGGTCGTGGTGTTCGGTCATGTCCGTGCCGTGCTCGCGTGCCGCCCCCCGGTCCTGCGTTCGGGGCCGGGGTGTCTCGTTCCCGATTCCCCGTGCTGCTATCAGGTGGTAGCTTGCGGGTCATGGCGAAGACACAGGTGAACCTCCGGTTGGAGGAGGCCGCGGCGGAAATGGCGCGGCAGGCTGCGGAGACACGGCGCATGCCGGTGAACGAGTACGTCGAACAGTTGATCCGCACGGACAACGAGCGTCTGCGCGAGGTGTTCCTCGCGGGCGCCCAGGAGGTCCTGGACGGCTACGGCGACCTGCTGGACGAGATCGAGGCACGCGGGTGAGTGTGGGCGTGGATCTGGCGTGGATCCTCGAGGTGGCACGTCGCGCGGGGCGCGACGATCCGGCCCCGGACGACTACGGGGTCCCGGTCGCGGCCGTGGAACGGCATCGGGCGGTGATCGCCGGACAGGACGTCTACCACGGCCCCTACGCCAAGGCCGCCGCGCTCGCGCACAGCCTGGGCCGCATGCGCTGGCTGGAGCACTCGAACCTGCGTGTGGCCGTCGCGGTGGCCCACGGCTACCTCACGGCGTGCGGCGTGCCGATCAAGCTCACCCAGGCCGGAGTCACCGCGCTCGCCGACGAGTTGACCAGCGCGTCCTCCACCGCGGCGAGCGTCGCGGCGGTCCTCAAGACGTGGGACACCACCGACTGAGTCGTCGCTCGAATCCGTCTTCGGTTGTCGGGCCACCAGCGGGGACACGATCGGGAACGCCATGAAGTGGATGTGGTGGACGGTTCCGCGGTGTGCGTCCACCGGTCGACCTCGGGTCGGCAGCCTTGGTCGACGGTCGCCTCACCTCACCTCACCTCACCTCACCTCACCTCACCTCGCCTCGGCTCGGCTCGGCTCCGGGAACGCGAACCGGAATCGGGGACTCTCGCGAGCGCCTGCACGCTGTCCGCGAGACGTGGGGACAGTCGCGATGGCCGCCGATCGCGGAGGAGCCGGGGCCGTACGGATCCGCGGTGATCCGGTCCCTGCCCGCGTCGAAATGTTGCCGGACGTCGGGTGGCATGCCGTCGCGGACCCGGGCGACCCCCGGTGCGTACGCCACGGTGCAGGCGATCCCACTGCCACTCCTGCCCGCGCCTGGACGAAGCCGCAGATGGGGCGATCGAACTGCTTGCCCCCTCGAACTCGTCGACGCTGTTGCCCGAGGCGACGCCACGGCCGACCAGGCCCGCGCCGCACCTGCCCGTTCATGGACACGGGCCGGATGCACGGCCACATGTCCTGCATCGCGGTGATCCTTTGCACGGCGAGCAGGTGGTTCCGCTCGCCATACCACGCCTGTTGCCCGACGACGGCCCCGTCGGCGCTCGTATCGACGGTGACCGCGAGGCCGAAGTCGCGGACGGCGGGGCGGCCTTGCCCGTCCCACCAGCGCCAGGCCGCCTCCACGTCGACCGGACTTTCGGCCGACCCGTCGTATTGGTCGACTGGCCGACCCGGTCGTCCTGCCGCCGTACTCTCCCGACCTCTACCCGGTCGAGGGCAGTTGGGCGCAGCTGAAGAACGGACCTCCGGCCGACCTCGGCGCCCGTACCCTCGACGAGTTCGTCACCGTCGCCCGCCGAGGCCTGCGGCGCATCCAGCATGGCCCCGCACTCGTCAACGGCTTCGTCGCGGCAACCTCCCCGACGCAATGAACGACGACCATCGGATCCGCAAAGGTCAGTAAGTTGTGACGCCCTCAAGGGCCGTCATGAGGCGTGGTGTTCACCCGGGGCGGACGGCGATCAAACAGAGCCTCTTGGTGGCACGTGTGAAAGCGACATACAGATCACGTTCGCCGCTGGGGCGGGCCTCGATAATCTCCTGTGGGCCGACAACAATGCTCATATCGAACTCCAGGCCGCGCGCCTCGGATGCGGGTACGAGCCGCGCCCACTCCGTGATGCCGGCCGACGCCAGCTCGTCGAGTCGAGCATCCGCGCAGATCACGGCCGGCAGGTCGCCCGGATTGGCGGCGGCCTGGGCCCGGAGCTCCCCGGCCACGGTAGCGGCGAGAGTGTGCGGAGATGCGGTGAGGCTGCGGGGAGGCTCGCCGTGGCGGATGGACCGGCTCGGCGTGCTACCGGGGGCGATCCGCGCGAGCAGGGCCCGGGTGGCGGCCAGGATCTCCTTGGTCGTGCGGTAGCTGACCGTCAGTGTGTGCACGGTGAACCGGGTGCCGAGATGCGGTCCCAGCGCCTGGGCCCAGCCGCTCGCTGTCGTCGCGGGGCCCGCTTGGGCAAAATCGCCCACCAGCGTCATCGACCTGGCCGGGCATCGGCGCAGCACCATCCGCCATTGCATGGCGGTCAGTTCCTGGGCCTCGTCGACGACGATGTGCCCGAACGTCCGGCCCGTCGGACCGTCCACCAGGTTCGCCGCCTCGTCCAGCAGCGCCACATCGGCATCGGTCCACGGAGCGTCGGCCGAGCGCAGCAGAGCGCGTTCGTCATCGGTGAGTGACGGCAGGTGTACGGCTGCGGTGAGGGCATCCGTGAGCAGGTCCCGAACCACCGTCTCGGGCGGCAGCCGTGGCCACAGGGACTCCACCACACCCTCGGTGTGGGCGTCGCCCATGAGGTTCGCGCGCAGCGCCTCCGCATCGAACAACTCGGCCGGATCGACGGTTGCCGCGCCATCGAAGCCGAGAGCCCGCAGGTCGGCCTCGGCCGCGGCATCGAGGTCGAGGCTCGTGCCGTCGGTGATCTCGGCGTCGATGTGCGCGAGGGCCTCGGTGGCAGCACGCTCCAGCGTGCTTGTGACCGTGCCGATCAGGTGCTCCTTGAACACCTCCCGCGCACGGTTGTGCGCCAAGCCGCTCGCCACCGCAGACTCGCGGGCCGCCGCGACATCCCCGCTCGTCAAACGGACCCACTCCTGCCCCACACGTACGGCGGCCCGGGAGCCCGGAGGCGCCTGGCGGGAGCGCACCAGGTCCTTGAGCGCCTCAGCCATGACGGAGCTGCCCTTGAGCCGTGCAACATCGGACGGCTCCACAGCGGCGGGCACCACTCCGGCAAGCTCCCCGCACGTCGCCAGGACTACATCGTTCTCCCCGAGCGAGGGGAGTACACGCGAGACGTAGTCGAGGAACCGCGCGGTCGGCCCGAGCACCAGGACACCGCTCCTGGCGGCGCGCGGGAACGTATACAGCACGTACGCCGCCCGGTGTAGCGCCACGACGGTCTTGCCCGTGCCCGGTCCGCCCTCGACCACCGTCACCCCTCGATGAGGGGAACGAACAATCGCGTCCTGCTCCGCCTGCAACGTTGCCACTGCTGCACGCATCCGCCCCGTCCGCCGCGCCTCCAGCGCCTCCGTCAACGGGCCGTCGCCGACGATGTCGCCGGCTGTGGGCGCGGATCCGTCCAGCAACTCGTCACTCACCGCACGCACAACGCGTTCTTCCACCCGCAGGTGGCGGCGTCGCCGTAGCCCCATCGGATGGACCGTCGTCGCCGTATAGAAGGGCCGCGCCGCTTCCGCCCGCCAGTCGACGAGCAGCGGCAGCTCCCGGTCGTCCACGTGCAGGCCCAGCCGTCCGATGCGCAGGACGGTGCCGTCCGCGCCGTCGATCCGGCCGAACACCAGCCCCTCCTCGGCCCCTGCGAGCCGGTTGACATGCCCTGTCAGGCGCTCTGCGGCGACATCGCGCGCGTACATCCCTCCCACGCTGTCGGCCGACGACTTCAGCACGTCATGCAACCGGGCCCGCACGTCCGCCACTCGTTCGTCGAGCAGCCTGTACATAGCCGATACATGGGCCTGCTCCACCTCGACCTGCCATGCGGAACATTCATTCAACTGCGGCAAAGTCGTCCACCTCCTGGCTCGGCCCTCCACTATGCAAATAAGTCTCCATAAAAGTAAGGCTTGACTTACTTGTCGGCCTCGGCCGCCCAAGCCCCCATCGAATTTTCCCGGCACACTCCGGCGCGTCCGACCGACTGGCGAATGTCGTGACGGCTCAGTGGTCGGGCCAGGACGCTCCGGCTGATCTCCTAGCGCAGGACGGCTCCGGCGAGGTCGACGTCGCGGCGGTCGCGTTCCCCGCGCACCTGAGGGGAGCCGTGGCCGATGGTGCTCTCCGCGGTCGACCGCAGTTCACGTTCGCGCGCGGCGGAGAGTTTCGACCATTCCGCCTCGGCGTCGTCCGCGTGCTGCACGAGATACACCCATTCATGGTGTACCCCTCGACCATCGACACCCTTCTCGCCACGATTCACCGATGTCTTCGGCAACATGGGAATCCTGCGTGGATTTCTCCATAACATTGGTGAGCGGGTGACGAGTTCAACGCGGCCTGCCCGACGGGTTGGCCGTGGCATGAGAGGCTCATCCCGCAGTAGTCGGCCGGCCGGTGGCACCCCCGGTCGACGGGGTGTGCGGGGCGAGGAGGGCGCGTGGGTGGGAGCGATCCGCACATCCATGTCGAGTCGAAGGTGGGCCACGACGATGCCGCCGTCCGCAACGTGCCGGCATCGACGTTCGGTCCGGTGGGTGACCTACCGAGCCTCGTCACCACCGGATGCGGAGTGCGAGTGGCTTACGCGATGACCTCGCCGCGCCCGGACAAAGTCACCTGCCTCGCTTGCCGGGAGCATGCCCGGCGGGAGCACCTGCGCGTCGCGGCGTGGGTCGAGCGCTTGGGCGGCATGCCGGGATCGACCGTCGACCCCGTCCAGGCGAAACAAGCCGCAGACCGGCATCGCGAACTCGCAGAGAAGTTCGGTGAAGCAGAGGGCTGAGCCCACACGGAACTCCTGCGGCAGCGTCACCTTGCTCCGGTGCACGGTCGTCTCGCTCACGCCCGGCACCGTAGCGCCCGCATGGGTGGTGAACACGTTGACCGGCGCCGACGGGACCCGTCGGTGCCGGCGGTGGACGTCACCTCGTCGGCGGATCCGGCCGGTTACGGCGAGGATGGTGTCGTGGTGCCGTTGGTCAGCGCGGCTCGGACGATGCGGATGGCCTCGTCGGTGTCGATGCCGGCGCCGGCGATGACGGCGGCGTACTCGGCGGCGGCGCGGCGTGCCTGTTCGCGTCCCTTCTCGCCGGCCGCGGCCACGAACGAGCCGGCGGCTCGGCGGGTCTCGATCAGCCCTGCCTCCTCCAGCTCCCGGTAGGCCCGGCCGACGGTGTTGGCGGCCAGGCCGAGGTCGGCGGCCAGACGGCGGATGGTCGGCAGGCGGGTGCCCACGGCCAGTGTGTGGCTTCGGATCTGCCGGGCGAGCTGCGCACGGAGCTGCTCGAACGGCGGGACGGGCGAGGCCGAGTCGATGACGATCACCGGTTCACCGGCCGCTCGTGGCGTGCCGCGCCACCGTGCCGCTCGGTGCGGTCCGCGCGGTGATCAGGGCGAGCGTGCCGGCGCCCAGGACGACGAAGACGAGCCAGGCGGCGTTCCACCAGCCGAGCGCGGTGTCGAACACCGACGCGATCGGCAGGCACCACACCACGGTGGGCGCGGCGACCTCGCGGGCGTCCTCGACCCGCATGATGAGGTCGGCGGTCAGCGAGACCTCGTCGTCGGCCACGACCGGGTGCGTCAGGATATGGCGCAACTGCACGACCATGCCGACCGCGACCCCGCACAGGGCGATGAGCAGGACGAGCGCCGCGTAGCGCGCGGTGGAGTCCCGCATCGTCAGGGCGGCGATCGCCAGTGCCGTCGCGCCAGCGAACGTGGCGACCGCGAACGCGGCGCGCGGCCCGCCGAGAACGGTGCGCCAGCCGAGCCGGACCGGGTGGGCGGCCCGCCGCGGCAACGTCGCGCCGGCCCGCCGGTCGACCCGCCGTACCCACCGGTCCAGCAGCGACTGGGCCAGTACCAGCCCGGCCGCCGCCGCCGTCAGGGCGAGCAACGACCAGTGGCGGTAGGGCCAGGACCCGTCGGCCGCGGCGTCGTCGGGCCGGTGGGTGACGTGGATGAGGGCCGCCACGATGATGAACGCCGCCAGCAGGACGTGGGCGGCCAGACGGGTACCTCGCCGGGCCGCCAGACGCATGGCCAGCAAGGGTGTCGGCCGGACGTCGGCTAGGCCGTGCCCGGCCAGCCACACGCCGGCCCGCTCGAGATCCGCCGGGCGCATCGACCGGGCACTGTTCGGAGTCGTTCCTTTCGGCATGACGCCTCCTTGTCTCATCTCTTGCCTCAACATGGTGCGTCAAGGCTTGCGACAAGTCAACGACGAGGCGGTCGGCAG
The DNA here is from genome assembly GCF_044333915.1 of Embleya sp. NPDC020886. Classification (NCBI taxonomy): domain Bacteria; kingdom Bacillati; phylum Actinomycetota; class Actinomycetes; order Kitasatosporales; family Streptomycetaceae; genus Embleya; species Embleya sp. NPDC020886. Next base: position 837,119 of record NZ_JBIRRX010000002.1, read on the forward strand.
CGGCTGCCTCACCCGCGCCGCGCGGTCGACGAACTCCGCGCCGCCTGGGCCGCGTTGGACGCCGCGATCGGCGACACCGACATCCTGCTCGACCTGTTCGGCTTCCTCGGCCTCCCGGGGCCACGAGCCGGCCGGGTCGGTGCCTACCCGGCCGAACATCGCGACCCGGCGGCCCAGTCGGGCGGCCGCGACCGCCCGGTTCACGCCCTTGCCGCCGGTCGGCCGCAGCAGGTTGCGGCCGGACACGGTCTCGCCCGGGCTCGGCAGCCGTGCCCTGTGGCGGGTGAGGCCGACGTCGAGGGAGCCGACCACCGCCATGTCCGGGGTGGTGGTCGGCCGGTGGTCCTCGGAGTTGTCGCGGTCATCGGGCTTCCTTGGGGCGCAACGCGAGGGTCTCCAATGCGGTGACCGCGGCGTAGACGAGCAGCGACACCACGACCGCCGCGACCGTGGAGGCGGCGACCGCGACCCGGAGCCACGAGCCGGCGACGGCGACCGGCGCCGGGCCCACGGGGTGGCGAGCCGCCCCGGAAGGCGCACACCGACGTAGCCGATCAGGGCGAGCGCGGTGGCGGTTGCGCCCAGTGCCCAGGTGCGCTCGACCTGCAGGGCGGACTGGGCCTGCACCATCGCCACGCCCAGGCCCGTGGTGCTTCCCATGTACTCGCCGAGCATGGTGCCCACGACCGCGGCGGGCGCGGCGATCGCAAGGCCGGCCACGATGGTGGGTAGTGCGGAGGTGACGCGCACCGGGGCGCCGCGCCCCAGCCCGAGCAACCATGGCCTCGACCCGACCCTGTCGTTCGGTCGCCAAGTCGCATTACCACGACGGCTGTTCGTGGGGCGCGACCCGGAGTCCCGGAGTCCGGTACGGATACGCGCAGCGGCTTGGTCGGTCCCGTTTGCGAGCGTGTCGTCATGACAATCGCATCGCCTGACGAGCGTCCCGACGAGGCCGTCCTGGACTTCCTGCGCTCTGCGTTCGAGCCGGGTCGGCGGGAGCCGGCTCTCGGATACGAGGCCGTCTCGACGTGGGAAGCCGAGAACGGAGCCGTGCTTCCGGAGCCGTATCGGAGTCTGGTCGCGGAGATTTCCAACGGGTCCTCGGTCGGACCGCCGGAGGACGGTGGCCTGTTGCCCCTGGGATGGCTCACGCCGGGTTGGCCCCATTGGGGCGACCGGGATCCTGCCGCGCCGTTCCCGCTCCTGGAGACCTGGGCCTGGGAGGGCGAGCCCCTCGCGGCGGACCACGACGAGCGTGTCGCCGACGTCTACGGCCATGGCTCCGTCGTGTTGGGCACCGACGATGAACTCTGCTACTGGTTGCTCGTCGTCAACGGGCCCCACCGGGGCCGGGTCCGGCTGGTCGGCGAGACGGGCGCCTACCCGTATCCGGGGCCGGAAGCCTTCGGCTTCTCGGAGTGGGTTCGACGCCGGCAAGTCGGCGACGGCTGGTGAGACCGACCGCAACAGGGAGCCCGACGCGCCGACATGCGGCAGCCTCCCGGACGGCTTGCCGGCAGCTCTGCGCCTCGTGGCCGGCACCCAGGATTCAGGAACTCGCGGTCGTCGCCCCCAACCTCACCCTCCCGGCTTCCGGGGGACGAGAAGTGCGCCGTGGACACACCCGTTTCCGTGATCCCACACGGCCCGGGCCGGGAACCGTGTCCCGCACCGGCGGACGACGTCGCGCGCTCACCGTCTTGACCGGGCCGGGGTGACCGCCGGGAGGACCACAACCGATGTCCGATCACCGGCCCAAGGTGTGCCGGTCGGGCGGTCGTCGACGTTCCGAACCCGCGTACACCGCGGGCGCGGGGTGATGCTCCGAACGGGGCAAGTCGGCGCGACACGTGATGTCGCCGGGCGGGACACGCCGGGCTCGAACACCGGGGGGCGCTATCGAGGAGGCATGACGACACCCGGTACCGACACGCCGCCCACTTCGCGCGTCCCGTCACCACGTATAGCCGTGCGATGCCGAAGCTTCGACGAACTCGCGGTCTCGGGGCTTGCCTTCGAGTGTCCCGGGGACGGCGGGCCCACGCTCGACGCCGCCCGTCGAAGGTGGGGGTGCATCCGAAATCTCTTGACCGCCGAGGAATTCACCCGCTTCCTCGCCCTCGTCACCGCCGCCAACCTGCCGGGGCAGGGCCGGCGGAACACCGATCGTTGTGTCGAAGGGAGCTCGCGGCGCGTCGTCGACGCCTTCACCGCGCACGTCGGGGAACGAACGGCGGTCACCGAGACCGTGGACACCACCCACGTGGCCCAGTTCGTCGGTCACGACCGTGACCGGAGCGTCGGGTGCGGCGGGCACCGGGACGAGGACGTACGCCAGGAACGTGGTCCTGATCTCCCGGAAGGGCCCTTCCCCGCCCAGGAGTGCGATGGTCCGGGGAGTGGTCGCCTTCGGGTTTGCCTCGGGCACCGACACCTTCGTCTCGATCGTCTTGTCCAGGACGCGGGGGAGCAGCCGGGTGCCCGAGGCGCTCTCGAAGACCTGCCGGGCACGGAGCGGGCGGTGACGGTGGTCGTCTGCGCCATGCGTTCGTCTCGGCGGGCGTCGTCCAGGACGATCTCGCGCAGGTCGGCGGTCCGACTTCCCGGTGCGAAGGCGGGATCGAGGGTGTCGGGCCTGTCTGCGGTGATCGACATGAACGCCGCGTACCGCTCGCATACCGCCGCCGGTCCGGGCGCGGCTGCGACGCGTGCGGCCCCGGAAGCGTCCCGGGCGACGTCCTCGGGCTTCGGGCGTCCCGTGGCACGACCCACGCGGCGGGTGGCCGGTCGGATGTCCGCTGCGGGCGTTGCGGTGGGACCGCAGCACAAGGTGGGCGGCGGCAGCCGCGCGGCCCACCTTCGCCCGGTGATGGCCGGCGGGTCGTCCGAGACCCTGGGGCCTTGCACGGAAGCACCCTTCCCGCAGGGACGCCCCCGGTCGGGTCGGCGGCACCTCGACCCGCCGACGTGCCCCGGGAGTCAGGCTGTCCGCAGGCGCGGGCAGGAAGTGCCGACCGCACCGGCATCGAAGGAGAGGTTCCCTTGCGCATCCTGCTGATCGCCGACGCGTTCAACAGTCTGACCCAGCGCCTGCACACGGTCCTGCGGGACCTGGGCCATACCGTCTGCGTGCAACTCGCGCTCGGCGAGCACGCACTGCGGGAGGGGGTGGACCGGACGAGTCCCGACCTGGTCCTCGCACCCATGTTGACCACCGCCGTGCCGGAGGACATCTGGTCCGCCCGGCCCGTCCTGATCGTGCACCCCGGACCGCTCGGCGACCGCGGCCCCTCGTCCCTCGACTGGGCGCTCCACGACGAAGCGCGGGAGTGGGGCGTCACCGTGCTCCAGGCGGCCGCCGAGATGGACGCCGGCGACGCATGGGCCTCCGTACCGTTCCGCATGCCGACCGGAGTGGCGAAGAGCGACCTGTACCGCGGCGAGGTCGCGGATGCGGCGGTTCAGGCAGTGCTGCTTGCGGTGGAACGATTCGCCGACCCGGACCGGACTCCCGTGGCGCTCGATCCCTCCGCCCCGGACGCCCGAGGCCGACTGCGCCCGTACCACGACCAGAGCCACCGCCGGATCGACTGGGCCGTCGACGACACCCGGACCGTGCTGCGCAAACTGCGTGCGGCGGACTCCCGCCCGGGAGTCCTGGACGAACTCCACGGCACCGCCTACTACCTGCATGGCGGTCACCCCGAGGACGAACTCCGCGATGGGACCCCGGGCCGGATCCTGGCCACCCGCGACGGGGCGATCTGCCGAGCCACCACCGACGGCGCGGTCTGGATCCCCGAACTGCGACGAAGCCGCGCGAAGGGCTCGCCACCGGCCTGGAAGCTCCCGGCGGCAGACGTCCTGGCAGCGCACCTGGCCGATGTCCCGGACGTGCCGGTGTCCCCCGAGCAGGCCGCGTATCGCGCCACGTACGCGCAGATCCGCTACACCGAGGAAGGACCGGTCGGCTTCCTGGAGTTCTCCTTCCCCGGCGGCGCCATGAGCACGAGCCAGTGCCGACGCCTGCTGGCCGCCTACCGCGCCGCTTGCACCCGGCCCACCTCGGTGCTCGTGCTCGGCCCCGAGCGGGACATCTTCTCGAACGGCATCCACCTCGGCGTGATCGAAGCCGCCACCGACCCCGTGTCCGAGTCATGGTCCAACATCACCGCCATGAACGATCTGGTCGAGGCCGTCCTGACCACGACCGACCGGCTCACCGTCGCCGCCCTGCCCGGCAGCGCGGCGGCCGGCGGCCTGATGCTGGCTCTGGCCGCCGACGAGGTCTGGTGCCGCGAAGCGGCCGTCCTCAACCCGCACTATCGGCTGATGGGCCTGCACGGATCGGAGTACTGGACCTACACCCTGCCCCGCCGCGTCGGCGCCGAGACCGCCCACCGATTGACCACCGAGGCCCTCCCGCTGAGCGCATCCCGGGCCGAGTCCCTGGGCCTGATCGAAGCCTCGGTCCGGGACACTCCGGCCGGGTTCCGCACCCGGGTGGCCCGTCACGCCGCCGAACTGGCCGCATCCGACTCGACAGCCGCCCGCCTGGGTCGCAAGAAGCAACGGCTCGAGGAGAACGAGGGCACCCGCCCGCTGGCGTCCTACCGCGCCGCCGAACTCGATGAAATGGCCCGCAACTTCCGTGGCGGCCCGGGCGAACGCCACCCGGAGCTGCGCCGGGCCTTCGTGCTCAAGACCCGACCGCTGCATACCCCCGACCACCTCACCCGGCTCTGCGCTCCACCGTGCTGACCCGCAGGCCCGCTTCCTGACCTCCGGCAGCCGTCGACGTGCTCCTCGGCGCTTTGGGGCGAGGCGTGCCGCCGAGCCCCGACGGGGACGTCTGCCGGGGCGGGGCCGTCGCTGCAAGGACGGCTGAGCGGTGGAACCGGCCTCGATCGCGGACCTGTTGATGTCGACGGGCCGTATGCCGGCGGCAGGGGAGCAGGCGTTCCGCGATGTCGACCGCCCATTTCCAGCCGGACCGGAACGCGGCCATCGGTATGCGAGAGGGCGGCGCCGAGGGGCGTCGGTGTTGTAACTGCGTGGTCGCGCCCGGCCGGTGCCCTGGGTGTGGTGTCGGGCAGGGTGGGGCAGCCGGGCGGGCGCAAATACCGTCGCGTCTGCACGGCGCCGTCCGCGACCTCGGCGGCGGTATCGCCCGCCGGATGGACGCCACGTCGTTGCCGGCGGGACCACCGACTGCGGCGTGCGGGAATCCGTCGTCCCCTCGCAAGCGTATTCGGCCGGACTCCGCCTCCGGCGGGGCGTCCGGGCGCGGGGTCCCGTTACCTCGACGGCCGGCACCCCGTGAGTTCCTGCCACCGGTCACACGCTTCGCTCAGCCCGGCCAGGGCCTCCTTGCGACGGCTGTCGCGGCCTCGACCGGTCAGTACCTGCGACAGATGCCGACGGGCCTCCTCCAGAGCCGCGGTGTCCTGCCGGGCCTCGTCCAACTTTTCCTGCCTCCGTTCGAGCCACGCGGGCAGGTGGGACCGGAAATCGTTCTCGGCCGCCACGGCGTTCTGGATCGCCACCGCGAAGTCGCGCACCCGTTCCTCGTCGAAGAGCCGCACGTTCTCCGCCTCCTCCACCGAACCGGGTGCATGACGATGGGGGTACTTGGCCCGGTGCACCCTGCCATCGGGCCGCGTCAGGTAGACGGAATGGGTCAGTGCTCCGGACTCGAAGCGTGCCTGGAGGCCGGCGAGCGGAATCGTCCCCGCGCGGGACGAGACCACCGCGTGCTCGTACAACACGAGTTCCCCGACTCGCTCCTTCCGGTGCACGCCCAGGCCCGGGTCGCGAAGATCCTCGACCGCGCGCTCCAGCGTGTCCAGCCGCCGGTCGTGCCGGGCGCTCTCCGCCTCGACCCGTTTCCGCGCGGCCGTCTCCAACCTGCCGAGCGCCTTCTCCACGTCACGCAACTCCCGCCGTGCCCGGGCCAGATCCTCCCGATCGCTCGCGTAACCCGCGCCGAAGGCGAAAGCCCACCCTCCGGGATACCTGCTCCGCCACCAGGTCACCAGAACCGCACCGCCGAGCAGCACGAACAGAACCGCGCGCACGCCTGCCACCCCACCCCTCCTCAGCCCTCGTCCGTCGCATCCGCTCTGTCATACCGTCCGGAATCCGACGACGTGAGCGAATCCGCCGAGAATGCAGCCGCACGAGAGCCCACCCCGATTCCCGGCCCACCGGACCGAGGCGGCGTGGCTCGGCGGCGGGAGGACACGGCCGAGCCCGTACGACGATCGGTGCGAGGTAGGCGTGGGCTGCCGAGTCACGACGGCGTCGGGGCGTCGGCGGTTCGAATGGATGCCGGTATCGCGCATCTCGCCTTCGCCGAGCCGGCGTTCGACGTCGGTGTCGTGTCGGGGCGGTGCGGCCCGGGGTCGTTCCCGTCACCGCACGCCTGGCTGCGGTGACGGGCCGGGCGATGGCAGGGCCGCGTCGGCCCTGCCTCGTCGCGGTGTTCGGCGGCGTGGTGAGAAACGACGGCCGCCCTGCGAACAAGGCTGCTTCGACGTCGAATGCGATGGCGTCGGGCTCGGCCCCGTGGGCTTGCTCGATCGCATACCCGGGCCTGCCGGCGGGGCCGGTACGGAGTCGGAGTCGGAGTCGGCGCCTTGGCGCAGCTCGCGTTCGGCGAGCGCGCACGTGGCGAAGCCGGGCGAGAGGTTGCCGGTGTCGGAGGGCGCGCCAGTGCGAGAGAGTGCCACCCGGCAGGTTCAGGGCACACGCGTCGAGCTTCTTCAACCCGTGGTCGACGGGCTTCCCGCAGAGCCGGGTGGCCGCCGCGTTTTCCATGTCGCGGACGTTAACGCAGGTGCGTTAATCATTCCGGGGTCCGGCGATTCCCGTGACGTACGGCCGCCGTGACCCTGTCTCGAAGCCGGGAATGGTGCCTCGGCACCCGTTCCCTGTGGCGAGGCGGTCACGCGGTGTCGGGCGGCGCCTCATCGGTAGCGCAGTGCGCCCGCGGCCGTGTGGCTCGCTCCCTGCCGGAAACGAAACGATGCCTGCCGACCGCGGTGCAGGAGGCACTCGACCCGGGCCGGCGGATCGAACTCGGTGAAGTGCGGGGTACGCAGTCGAAACGCGGTCGGCCGCAACAACTCGCCGTCGCTCAGGAACGCGATCGCCTGCCGGGCGGCCTCGACGAGCACCATTCCGGGCACGTGGTCGCCGGTGTGGTCGAAGAAGAACGGATGCAGGTGGTCGGCCGGATCCAGCTCCAGGGTCCCGCCGTCGCTGTGTGCGAGCAGCACGTCGCGGGGCAGGACCGCGTCCACCGCCTCCGGCGTCGGTCTACGGCGCGATCGAGGCGCTTGCGGCCTCGGGTACGCGCCGCGCAGAGCCGCGTACGTACCCGCGTCCAGAAATCGCGCATTGCCTCCCGCGCGAGCGAAGGTCGTGACGCCGGCCGAGAGGCGAATGCGCAGTCGCAGCCCCCTCAGTCCGTGCCCGTCGTGGGCGGGGCGCAGGTCGTCGACCTCCGCCAAACAGGTGATATCGGTGGCGCCGCTCTGCAAACGCGGCTCCATGGCGATGTCGACACCGTAGAAAAGGTCCTTGATCAGAAAGTGCGCTTCCAAGGGCACCGAGAAGAACTGCGACGGGATGAAGATCCCCAGTTGGCGAAGGGTTTCCACGATCATCAGCCGACTGTGTCCGCCGTCGCCGACCGGCCGGAACGTGGGATGCGAGCGAGGCCATTGGGCCGCCGTCAAAAAGGACGCCTCCGCGAGGCGCACCACATCGGTCAGCAACACCTCGGCCACCGAGGTCCGGTGTACCGACTCTCGTGCCACGGTGCGCGACCAGCTCAGCGGTCTCACCGAGAGACCCGAGGACGCCGCGCCGCCGCCAAAGGTAGTCATGAATACAAGCAGAACCCACAGGTCGGGAAGGTGCACGTCGTCCTCTCGCCGTGCATCGCGCGGCATCGAACGCGCCTGGAACAGCCGGCGATCGACGTGCTGTCGTGTGGCGTCGGGCATCCGCGGACACGAGCCGCGACAGCACCAGTTTCCACGAAGATATCCGAGCCGGAGGTGGCACGTGCAGGCACGGGCAGGAACGACTCGCCAATCCCTTTTGGAGACGGCGGCACGTCTGTTCCACGAGCGGGGCTTCGCCGGGACGAGCATCAGTGACATCGGCAACGCGTCCGGGCTCACCAGCGGCGCCATCTATTTTCACTTCTCCAACAAGGACGCCCTCGCCCGCGCGGTCGTCGAGGCGCACTTCGCCACTTGGCCGGAGCTGATCGAACGGCAAAGCCCGGCGGACGCGCCCGCGTTGGAGGGCCTGGTGCGGCTGAGCTTCGCGGTGGCCCGGGCCTATCGCGACGATCCGGTGGTCCGCGGCGGAGCGCGGCTGTGGGGAGAACGCTACGCCATCGACGCGATACTGCCGACTCCCTTCGTGGGCTGGATCGCCCACGCCCGCGCGCTGTTGGATCGGGCGCGGGAGGAGGGCGAGTTGGCGGAGCGCGTCGATCCGGCGGCGGCCGCCCGCTCGATCATCCACGCCTTCTTCGGTATGCACACCGTCTCCGACGCGCTCTCCGGCCGTGCCGACATCGAGGACGACCTGACCGATCTGTGGCGCCTGCTCCTGCCCGCCCTGCTCGCCGATCCGGGGCGCGCGGAGGAGGCCCTGGCCGGTGCGACGGGCGCCGCCGAGGGCGAGGCCGCACCGAGGATTCGCGTGGAGGCCGAATAGCCGGGGATCACGGGTTGCGGGGCCGGTGCCCGGTTCGGCCGGGCAACGTCCCTCCTCCGAGTTCGGCCGGGCAACGTCCCTCCTCCGATGGCCGCCGGGACCTCTCCCGAGTAGTAGGCGGAGAGCCGGTTCGACGCGAGGAAACACGTGGAGGCCGCGATCTCTTCCGGGTGCGCGGCGCGGCCCACGGGAGTCCGTTGTCCGAAGGAAGTGATCCCGTTCCGGGGGGTACGTCGCGGGAATCAGCGGGGTCCACACCGGTCCAGGGGCGACTCGGTCGACCGTGATGCCGCGCTCCCGGAAGGACTTCCATCAGACCCCGCTGGAGTCCGCGACCCGGTGCGACGCCCACATCCGACGTTTTCGGGTGGCGGTGGCACAGGACGCCGTCGACCACATCGACGCCGAACCGGCCCGAGCGGCCCTGCGGATGATGCGCCGCAACATGCACGCCGACGTCCGCCCGTGGTGCCGCCTCGACCTCGGCGCGTTGCCGGCATCGGCGTCGCACGGGGCGATGTGACGATGACCCGGTTCGGGGACGGGCCGGCTTTCGGTGACCCGGCCACCCGCGAGGCGATGGAACGCTCGGTGTCGCGCATGCTCGACGGCTCGCATCGGGGCCGGGGCCGGGGCCGGTAGGCCGACGCCGGGCCACGCCGACCCGCGACACGCTGACGTACCGTGGTTATTTGAATACAAAGCGTATTCGACTTAGCGTAATGATCGTTATGTTTCGGGCCGGCGTCGTACGCGGGAGCCCCTTCGGAGGAACGTGCCCGCACCGCCGCCTCTGGACTTCGCGCGGGCGCCTTCGGGGCCCGCTCCTCTCGATCGGACGGCTCATCGATGACAGGCAACTCCCTTCTCTCCTGGACCCCGGCGGCCATCGTCTTCGACTGCGACGGAACCCTGATGGACAGCGAATGCCACTGGGTGGAGGCGCGCGAACTCGTCCTTCGCGGATACGGCGTCACGACTCCGAGCGACTTCGGCGAACGCACCAAAGGTTTGCATTTCACCGAATGCGGACGGGTCATGTCCGAAGTGGCGGGCCTGTCGGCCGACCGTGCCGACCAAGTGACGGAGCAACTCCTCGACCACTTCCGCAAGTTGGTCGCGGCCGATCCCGTGACGATTCCCGGAGCGACCGAATTCGTGGGCCTGGTCTCGCACTTCGCACCCCTTGCCGTGGCGAGCAACTGTCCCCGTGACGTGGTGGAGTCGGGGCTGTCCCACGCCGGACTGCTCCCGCGCTTCGTCGACATCCTGGTCCCGGACGGGGACCTTCGCCCCAAGCCCGACCCGGACCTCTATCTCGCGGCCACCCGAGCCTGCGGCGCCGCTCCCGCCGTGACCCTGGCGGTGGAGGACTCGTACTGCGGCATCCTCTCCGCGACGCGTGCGGGCCTGCGCGTCCTGGGTGTGGGTCCCGACCCTCGCGACGAGGAACTGGCGCTCGTCGACCTGTGGGTGCCCACGCTGGCCGACGCCGACCTCCTCCACTGGGCCACGACCCGCGAGAGTCTGCCGGAGTCGTACGTACCGGCGGCCGGCGGGGCAATCCGGGCAACCGCAGCCGCCGTGGCGCGGTGACCACGCGGCGGTAGCGCCGACGCGCCCGACGGCGCCGCCCGGCGCGGCAGGACCGACCGCTTCCCGGCGCGGCCACATCCCCGGGTCATGCTCGAGCTACCCCGCGTACAGCGCCGCGGGGTGGCCGACCATGAGCCACGCGCTCTGCAAGGCGGGCACGGCGAACGAGACCGCGTGCGCGCGGCAGAAGCCTTCTCCGAACCAGAGGATCTGGTCGAAGAGTTGGCCACGTTCGGGAGACGGGCGGCGAGGTGCCGGGGCATCATGAGCCGTAAGCGGAACGCCCACTCCCAAGGGAGCGCTCACGCGGACGGCTTCCTCGGCCCGTCGACGTCAGGACTTACGTCGGCTGCCGGTAGACCGAACTTCGAGCACGTGCCGCGCACGAATCGCGTTGGCCCGGCACGGAATCGGCTCATGGCGATGGCGGACACGCCTCCGGTGGTCCATAGCCTCGCCATGGCTTTTTCGAGAGGCCGGAGCACTCTGTCCGATGGGACCCGCTGTGGCGGATGTCCTCTCGGTGGTTGCCGGCGTCCGCAGAGCTCTGAGCTCTGCAATTACCCCGGCAGTCGAACTGCGTCGAACAAGGTCGCGTCGCGACGACCAGGGCGAGGTGCCTGAGCCTGAGAGCGATGGTTCCTCGTCCTGATCAATCATCCAGGGTGCCCGGCAGGGGTCAGGCAAGTCAGGCAAGTACTCCGGAGCGAACCTGCCTGACTGATATCCAAGGGTCCGTTGGGCAAGTTCGTGGTCTTCGCCGCGGTGTACGACTCGGGGACCGGACCCGTGGCCATCATCGGATGCCGACCCGCCGGCGTAGCGAGGTCGTTGTCGGACATTCGGCAAGACCGCCGTCGTCGTCATCACCGCGAAGTCCGCCGGGCGCAGGGTCTTCGGCCTCGCCACCGCAGGCGTCCGTCTCGCTTTGTTTCTTGCGCGTCAGTCCGGCAGCCAGTGCAGCTCGTGCGCCAGGGTTTTGGCGACGTCACGGATGCGGCGGTGTAGTGGCGACTGCTCGCGTGGGAGGACCAGGTGGATCGTCAGGCCGGGCGCGCCCCGCAGCGGTCGCCAGGTGAGATCGGCCGGTTGTGCGGTGGCCGCGGCTTCGCCGGCCGGGGCGAGGGTGACCCCGTCGCACAGGTCGCGCTGAGACATGTCGAACGAGACTGCGGGCGTGTGGAATCGGGGGTGCGGTCGAGTGTCCCGGAACAGTGCGGACAGCTGATCGTGGATCACGGGGTTGGCCGTACGGTCCGGGAGTCGCAGCGGATACGCGGCCGCTTCGGCGATCTCGATCTCCGGGTGTTCGGCCAACGGATGGTGCTGCGCCAGCCGGACCCCCACGCGCTCACGCCGCAGCAGGAACCGGCGCACACCACGGCCCGGCTGTTCGCCGCGGGTGATCCCGGCATCGATGCGGCCGTCGGCGACCGCGGGGGAGATCTCCGGTGTCGCCATCGGGACCGCGCCGACCTCGAGTCCGCTGTTGCCGCGAATGAGCCTGTCCACCAGGGCCGGTGCCGTCTCGGCCCCGGTGCTGAGGCTGTATCCGATGCGCAGCGTGCCCAGTTCACCGGCCGCCGCGCTCCGGGCGGTGTCCCACGCCCGGTCCAGTGCCGCCAGCGCGGGCGGCGCGGACTCCGCCAAAGCCGCACCGGCCGTGGTCAATACGACGCTACGCGTGTTGCGGACCAGCAGGGCCGTACCGAGTTCCGCCTCCAATCGGCGCATCCGGGCGCTGAGTGCGGGCTGTGCGATTCCGATCCGTGCGGCCGCGCGGGTGAAGTTCAACTCCTGGGCCAGCACCAGGAAGTAGCGCAGGCTCACCGTATCCGGCGCCACGTGCCCTCCCTGCCGATTGATAACGATCCGTTCTGAGTCTATCCCGCACCGGTCTTTCCCTCGATGGCACATCGAGCCCTAACCTGCGCATATGACGATCCAGCCGACCGCAGTACCGGTCGGCGGGATCGATCGATCCGAGTGTCGATTCGAAGTCGGACGCGTCCGGCCGAACACAGGAGGTTTCCATGGCCAAGGGCTACTGGGTCAGTGTCTACCCCGCCATTTCCGACCCTGAGGCGCTGACCGCCTACGACAAGCTGGCCGGTCCGGCCGTCCGGGCCGGGGGCGGGCGCACCCTGTCCCTCGGCAGTCGAGTCGTCGCCCACGAGGCCGGAATCACGCAACGCGTCGTCCTGATCGAGTTCGACAGCTTCGAACAGGCCGTCGCGGCATACGAGAGCGAGGCATACCAGAAGGCCCTGGTGGCCCTCCCCGACGGCGTCGAGCGCGACTTCCGCATCATCGACAGCATCGACTGACCGGCGGGCCCGGCCGTCGCCGAGCATCCGGAGTCAGCGCCTGAGCGCGAGCCGGGCGGGTGCCGCTCGGCGAACCCCGCAGCACCTTCCCGAACCATCCGTCGGCGTCGGCCGGCTCCATATCCCACGGCGGCCGACCCAACCAGGCCCGCATCCGGTCCAGGTGCCCGACGTCCCCGCGGATGGTGCCGTCCGCGAGCCCTGCCGAGGCTGGCGCGAGTACGAACCCGGCGAGCCCGCGCCTAGCGTGCGGCGAGGCGGGACTTCTTGACTTTGTTGCCGCAGGTGTTCATGGAGCACCAGCGGCGGTTCGCTCCACGGCTGGTGTCGAGGAAGAGGCCGGCACACCCGGAGCCCTCGCAGGTCTTGATGTGGCTGCGATGGGGGCCTCCGATGGCCTGGATCGCATCATTGGCCAAGACGCCCAGGGCATCGGCGACGGGAGCCGTCTCGGTCAGGCGCCAGTGGGCGTTGCCACCTTCAAGGGCGATGGTGGCGTGTCCAGCGGCGGCCGAGGCATTGATCGTGTCGATGTCGGAGGCGTCAGGGCTGGTTCGCTGTGCGGTTGCGGCGCCGATTCGGTAGATGGTCTCACGGAGTTCAAGGGCCCGGCTCAGTTCGGCCGAGGTGAGTTCGCTGCCTGTGCCAAGTCCGTTGACGTCCAGCCACAGCCCCAACCGGGCGGGGTCGTGCAGTCGTTCCACGGGAGTGTCGCTCGCGCGATCGCTGACCGTCGCGGTGAAGCGGAACGCCAGGACCTCGTTGTCCAGCCGGAAGGCTCGCCGCGCTTCCTTGCTCATGTCGGACCTCCATCGTGACCATCAACACTCCAGTGAACCGTCTCAGCCGGTTCGACACGATCGTATCCCCATGCCAGAATCTGAACCGTCTCAGGCGGTTCAACGAAGGGGAGATTCGCATGAGCGACGTCGCCGTCATCGGCCTCGGTGCGATGGGACGTCCCATCGCACGCAACCTCTTGCGGGCCGGCCACGAGGTCACCGTATGGAACCGCTCCGACGGGCCCGCCGACGAGCTGGTCGCCGCCGGTGCCCGACGAGCAGCTTCCGTCTCCGATGCGCTCCAGGCACCGGTGGTCTTCTCGGTTCTCTCGAACGACCAGGCCGTTGCCCAGACCTTTCTCGACCCCGGCGTCCTCGCCGACACTCCGGCCGGCACTGTTCACGTCAACCTGGCAACGGTGAGTACGCGCTTGGCCCGTCGTGCCGCCGAAATCCATGCCGAGCACGGTGTCGGCTATGTCGCGGCCCCGGTTTTCGGCAGGGTGCCCGTCGCCGAAGCCGGAGCCCTCAATGTTCTCGCCGCGGGCGCCCCCGCCCTGATCGACCGGGTGCAGCCGTTCTTCAACGTGATCGGCTCCCGCACCTGGCGCCTCGGTGACCAGCCGGAACAGGCCAACCTCGTCAAGATCCTCGGCAACTACCTCATTGCCTGTTCGATCCAATCCCTCGGTGAGGCGATCAGTCTCGCCGAGAGCACCGGGGTGGATTCCGGGCACCTCGTGGAGCTGCTGACCTCGACGCTGTTCCCGGGCCCGGTGTACTCCTCCTATGGCGCGCTGATCGCCGAGCGCCGCTACCGGCCGGCCGGGTTCACGACCATCCTCGGTCGCAAGGACCTCCACCTCGCACTTGCTGCGGCGCAGGAACACGACGTCCCGCTGCCCATGGGTGAGCTGCTGCGTGGGGTCTTCGAGCAAGCCATCGCCGCCGGACACGGCGAGGACGACTGGGCCTCCATCGCGCAGCAGCAGCGTCGGTAGGCGAGACCCTGTGGGTGTCTCCATCGAAGAACGGCGCCCCTCGCCCAAGGAGCCGGCGGCGCTCCGCCTTGTTGCACCAGCCGTGCCCAAGGGTCCCCGAGCGCGTCCCATCCGCCCGGGGCGGACCGTCCGAATTCCGTATGGTCCGCCGTCCCGGGCGGATTGCGGGCAGGTACGGGTCAGGACAGCGCGCCCCGGCGCGCGAGGACGCCGCCCAAGGCGGTTGCCGCAGCGCGCAGCGCGGCAATGTGGGTCTCGGGGCGGAAGCGGGGGCTGGGCCCGGCCACGCTGATCGCCGCGATGGGTTCGTCGTCCGGGCCCAGGACGGGCGCGGCCACGCACACCAGGCCGACTGCGGACTCCTCGTACTCGAACGCGACGCCGTTTTCCAGCACGGCGTGCAACTGCCGGCGCAGCAGCCCCGGCGCGACCACGGTGTGCGGGGTGCGCCGCTCCGGCGGCCCGGCGAGCACGGTGCGCCGCAGGTCGTCGTCGCCGTACGCGAGCAGCGCCTTGCCGATCGCGGTGCAGTGCATCGGCATCCGGCCGCCGACCCGGGAGGGGCTGCGCGCCTGGCGATGTCCGCCGATCTTGGCGATGTACACGACGTCGGTGCCCTCGCGCACGCCGAGGTGGACGATCTCGTGGGTGCGTTCGTACAGGTCCTGGAGGAACGGCATGGCCAATTCGAGCAATCCGCGTTCGACCGATGCCCGCATGCCGAGCTCGAACAAGGCGCCGCTGAGCCGATAGCCCCCCGGCAGCCGGTCCAGCAGTCGCAGCGCCACCAACTCCCCGGTGAGCCGGTGCACGGTGGCCTTGTGCAGGCCCGTACGGCGCACCAACTCCGCGAGCGGGACGGCGCGGTCGTGGACGGTGAACGCCTCCAGGATGGCGGTCGCCTTGCTCAGGACGCTGTTGCGGTCGGGGGCGGCGGGCATCCGCCCAGTGTATCGCTGAGCGAGACGCTTCGATTGTGGTGGCCTCTCGGCGGCCGCGACGATGCCGGCATGACCAGTACTTCCCCCTACGACGAAGACGCGGTGCGAGCCGCCGCCGAACGGCTGCTCGAGGCCGCCGAGACCGGCATTCCCTGCGCCCCGGTCCGCGACCTGATCGGTCCGGGCGACCTGGCCGCGGCGTACGGCGTCCAGCGTCGCGTCGTCGCCGACCGGCTGGCCCGCGGCGCCCGGGTCGTCGGCCGCAAGATCGGCCTCACCTCCACCGCCGTCCAGCGGCAACTGGGCGTCGACCGACCCGACTTCGGAGTGCTCTTCGACGACATGGGCCACGCCGACGGCCAGGTGATCCCGTACCGCACGGTGCTGCAACCCCGGGTCGAGGCGGAGGTGGCGTTCGTACTGGGCGCCGATCTCGCCGACGGGCCGCTCGGCCTCGACCAGGTGCGTGATGCCATCGACTACGCGGTCGCGGCCCTGGAGATCTGCGGCAGCCGGGTGCGCGACTGGGACATCCGCTTCGCCGACACCGTGGCCGACAACGCCTCGTCGGGCGCGTACGTCCTGGGCACGGTCCGCAAGAGCCTCGACGAACTTGTGCCGCGCGAGGTGCGGATGACCATGACGGCCGGGGGAGAGGTGGTCTCCGCCGGCACCGGCGCCGCCTGCCTGGGCGACCCGATCGAGGCGGTGGCCTGGCTGGCCCGGCAGGCCCGAGACCTCGGCGATCCGCTGCGCGCCGGGCAGCTCGTGCTCTCCGGAGCGCTGGGGCCGATGCACCCCGTGGCGCCCGGGGACAACGTCCGCGCCGACATCACCGGGCTCGGCGCGGTCGCGATCGACTTCGGCCCGGACTTCGACGAGGAGGGTTCATGACCAGGACCAAGGTCGCCGTCATCGGATCGGGCAACATCGGCACCGATTTGATGATCAAGGTGCTGCGCACCGCCGAACACCTGGAGATGGGTGCGATGGTCGGCATCGACGCCGACTCCGACGGCCTGGCCCGCGCCCGCCGGCTCGGCGTCCCGACCACCCACGACGGGGTCGAGGGGCTGATCGCGATGCCCGGATTCGACGAGATCGGGATCGTCTTCGACGCCACCTCGGCCAAGGCGCACGTCCACAACGCGGCCCGGCTGCGGCCGTACGGCAAGCGGCTGATCGACCTCACGCCCGCGGCGCTGGGACCGTACGTCGTCCCTGCGGTCAACCTCGAACAGCATCTCGACGCCGACAACGTCAACATGGTCACCTGCGGCGGCCAGGCCACCATTCCGGTGGTCGCGGCGATCGGCGCAGTGGCCCCGGTCGCCTACGCCGAGATCGTGGCCTCCATCGCCTCGAAGTCCGCCGGACCGGGCACGCGCGCCAACATCGACGAGTTCACCGAGACCACCTCGGCCGCGATCGTCGAGGTCGGCGGCGCCCGGCGCGGCAAGGCGATCATCGTCCTCAACCCCGCCGAGCCCCCGCTGATCATGCGCGACACCGTTCTGGCGCTGGTCCACGCGCCCGGCCCCGACACGGTGGAGGAGATCCGGGAGTCGGTGGCCACGATGGTCGCCGCCGTCGCCGAGTACGTGCCCGGCTACCGGCTCAAGCAGGAGGTCCAGGTGACCCCCGTCCCCGCCGACCTACCGGTGGAGACCCTGCTGGCTTCCGGCACGGACCGCCCCACCCACCAGGTCTCGGTATTCCTGGAGGTCGAGGGCGCCGCCCACTACCTGCCCGCCTACGCCGGAAACCTCGACATCATGACCTCGGCCGCGCTCCGCGTCGGCGAACGGATGGCGGCCCGCGACGCGGCCCGCGGCCCGGACGCCGACAACGGCCGCGGCACCACCCGCCGGCACGTGGAGGCCGCCTCGTGAGCACCCCGATCCTCGTCCAGGACGTCACCCTGCGGGACGGCATGCACGCCGTCCGGCACCGGATCACCCCTGCGGACGTCGCGCGAATCGTCGCCGCCCTCGACCGGGCCGGTGTGGACGCCATCGAAGTGGCGCACGGCGACGGCCTCGCCGGCGGCTCGCTCAACTACGGCCCCGGCTCACACAGCGACTGGGCCTGGATCGAAGCCGCCGCCTCCGTCCTGGAGCGCGCCCGACTGACCACCCTGCTGCTGCCCGGCGTCGGCACCATCCACGACCTGCGGCGCGCCTACGACCTGGGGGTCCGCTCGGTCCGCGTCGCCACGCACTGCACCGAGGCCGACATCTCCGCGCAGCACATCGCCGCGGCGCGCGAACTCGGCATGGACGTCTCCGGATTCCTGATGCTCTCGCACATGGCCCCGCCGGAGGCACTTGCCGAACAGGCCCGGCTGATGGAGTCGTACGGCGCGCACTGCGTCTACGTCACCGACTCCGGCGGCCGGCTCACCATGAACGACGTCGCCGCCCGGGTGCGGGCGTATCGGGACGTGCTGCGGCCGGAGACCGAGATCGGGATCCACGCCCACGAGAACCTCTCGCTCTCGGTGGCAAATTCGGTGGTCGCGGTGGAGAACGGCTGCTTCCGCGTGGACGCCTCGTTGGCCGGGCACGGTGCGGGCGCCGGGAACTGCCCGCTGGAGGCGTTCATCGCGGTCGCCGACCTGTCCGGCTTCGCCCACGGCTGTGACCTGTTCGCCCTCCAGGACGCGGCCGACGACCTGGTCCGTCCGCTCCAGGACCGCCCGGTCCGGGTCGATCGCGAAACCCTCACCCTGGGCTACGCGGGCGTCTACTCGTCCTTCCTGCGCCATGCCGAAGCCGCTTCCGCGCGCTACGGCGTGGACGTGCGCGACCTCCTCATGGAGTGCGGCCGGCGAGGCTTGGTGGGCGGCCAGGAGGACATGATCGTCGACATCGCCCTGACCCTGTCCGCCTGACGGCCCGCACGGCCCCGGAGCGCGAAACCGAAGGTGCGCAACGGTGTTCGCAAGGTACACGCGCCGACGGACGGACGTTACCGGGGACTTCCGGGACATCGCGCGGTGACACCGTGAGCACCGTGCAGGACTACAAGAACCTGCGTGGCGGGATCGCCCGCGTCACCGCGAGCGGCTGGACGCGGTGTTCGCGGGCGAGGCCGCGTCGGGCGCGCCGACACCACCCGACCGGGATGGATCGGCCGACGACGTGGGTGATGATCGCCAGGTACGGCTCGGTGTTGGTGTTCAGCGCCCGCAGCGCGTCCCGTTCGATGTCCGCGCGGTGGGTGGTCATCGTCGGGTCGGTCCGCCGCGGAGAGGGATGTCTTCTCGCCCGGTGTGGTCATTCCGGCATGTACGACACTCAGGGTTTCCATCACGAGGATTCCTTGTGCTTCGTGGGGGCGGCGGGCCACGGCCGTGCCTGTCGTCCCCGCCGATGCGACGCCGTGTGTCGGTGTGCCCCGCTGGGCTGCCCGGCCGCCGGGCCCGGGCGACGGCGTGGCCGCGCCGGGACGGGACCGCGGCGTGTGCGAGGGCGCCCGCCCGGGGCCGACGTCGCGCCGGGGTGTGGGGATGCGTCGGCCATCAGCTCCAGCGCGTTCGCCCGGTCCCCGACCCCGGCACACGTATAGGCGGCGGTGCATCGCATCTGCGCGTAGGCGGCGGCCTGTTGCGGTGTGGTCAACCCGGTGGTCTCCCCCGCGCGTGGCCGTGTCCGGCGTGCCGCGTCCGGCGTGCCGCGTTGCGCCGTGGCCTCCCGTCCCTGGTGACGCAACACGATGCCGAGCATCCGCGCCGACGAGGCGGCCGGCGGCGATCCGCTGTGGTGGGCGTACACGGTCGCCCGATCGGCGGCCGTCCGCGCCCGCTGGTACCGGCCGATCTTGGAGAGGGTCTCGGTGGTGAGGTCGTGGCACGCGGCCGGACGGGCGAACGCGTCCGGGTCGGCCGCGCTGTCGGCGTGGGCCTGCCCGGCCGCGACCAACTCCGGCAGGGCCACGCCCAGTCGGGCGTGATCTGTCGTACAGCCCGCGAGCCTGCGCCAACCCGACGAGAACATCCGCTCCCGGTCGTGGGGAGGAGCGGACGGCGATGGACGCGAGCGCCTGATCGACCCCGCCGAGCACGGTCGCGGGGACGGCCGCGAGCGAAGCGGTCGGCGGGCAGCGTCGGCGGATCCGATCGCCCTCCTCGTCCCGCCGCACGGCGGTCCGGGCCACCCCAACCGGTATCGGCGCGCTCACTCCCAGTACCGCACCCGGTACCCCGCCGGCATGTCCACGGCGCCGGCCGACCCGCGCAACACCGCCACGTCCACGCCCGAACGCGCGCCCGACTCCAACCGGGAGACCCTCGACGCGGAGCAACCCACGATCGAACCCATGTCGCGCCGCCGCCAGTTCCGCGCCAACCGTCCGATCCGCACCAGACCCCCGACATCGCCACGCGCGGCGAGTAGCCGCACCCGCGGCGCGTCCCACGGCGGACGGAGCTCGGCCATCACAACCCCCGGGGCGCGCAGACGCTGCCGCCCGGGGATGCCGGGAAGCCGTCGGCAACCAAGGCGGCGAGCCTTCGCGCGAGGGTCGAACCGGCTTCCACCACGTGGATGAACAGGCTCAAGCCCGGGTCGTGTGTGACGTCGAGGCGCTCGTAGGGGAGCTTGAGGTCACCGATGGCCGGATGGTTCACATGCACGTCTCCCGAGCGATGGTGGACGATGTTGTGATCGTCCCAGCGGGACCTGAACTCCGGGCTGCGCAAGTTGAGATCGAGGATGAGCTTGGAGAGTTCGAGATCGTCGGGATGACGTGTGGCGTACCACCGGAGCGCTCCCACTGTTTCGTCGGCGACACGCTCCCATCGGCACTCGAAGGCTCGGCTGACCGGGTTGAGGAAGATGAAGCGTGCCCGGTTGCCCTTGTCTTCGGGGTTGGCGAACAGGGGCGCGTAGACCGCGCGGGCTTCGCGGTTCCCGGCAAGGAAGTCCATGCGGTAGTTGGTGATCCACGCCGGCAGTGGACCGAGCGCATCGGTGATCACCTGTAGTGCCGGGCGTACGGCATCGCCGTGGTGATCCTGTGCCCTGGCGGCCGTCGGAATCTTCTCCACGGAGTGCGCGAGGTCGTGGAGGTGCGTGGCCTCGAGATCGTTGAGGCCGAGGGCGCGCGCGATGGCGCCCAGGACGGCCTCGGAGACACGCACTTTCTGACCGCGTTCCAGGCGGGCGTAGTACTCGACGCTGATGCCGGCGAGCGCGGCCACCTCTTCCCGTCGGAGCCCGGGTACTCGCCGCCCGATGCCGGTCGCACCGTTGAAGCTTGTCGGGTTCACGCGTGCACGGCGGGAGCGGAGGAAACCTCCCAGGTCACTGTCTTCGGCTGCCATGGTCCGAAACTGTACGCCCGCGATGGCCGAACACGTACTGCCAGTACGCGTTACTTGGACCGCGTAACGACCGGCTCTGCCACGCGGCGGGCAATTCCCGCCACACTAAAGCCACCCAGTTTCCGGTGATTCCGGTGCGGCACCACAACCGCCTCGGCGCCTGAACTGACGAGATCTGTCTGCACACGAGATCCGGGCACCGACCGCGGTCTACGCGACCACAGAACGATCGAATCCGTCCCGGATCCTCGGCGCAAGGAAACAG
Organism: Embleya sp. NPDC020886; assembly: GCF_044333915.1. Classification (NCBI taxonomy): domain Bacteria; kingdom Bacillati; phylum Actinomycetota; class Actinomycetes; order Kitasatosporales; family Streptomycetaceae; genus Embleya; species Embleya sp. NPDC020886. The sequence goes on from NZ_JBIRRX010000002.1 coordinate 858,099, forward strand.
CACCGTCTTCGCCGAGCGAGATCTTGAAGTGAGCACACATGACATCGATCGCAGAAACCCTCGGGCACAGCGTGGACCGTTCGTCGCATTTTCGTGCGCGGCGGCTCGGACACGTCGACCTGCTCCGGGTGAATCTCGTGAACGTCAGCGCTTTCAATCGCGATATCGCGGGTGTGGGCGTGCACCATCGCCAAGGCGAACGCGGGTTCTCTTACACGAACGGCAACACCCACCACGATCTCGAACTGCTCGACGCACGCTCCGCAGTTCGTTCTCGGCCGAACCACCTCGCATTCGAGCTCGAGGCCGGACCGTCGCTCGCGGATGCCCCGGCGAGGTTCGGACATGTGTGACAGCCCGATGCGACTGTCTCGAAGGGAGACAAACCCATGACCGCGCAGGCAGAACATCCGACGCCACCCGTCGACGAGCACACGCGCACCTCGCCCATGCTCGTGCCCCGGAGGAACTACACCGATCCCGGCCTCTACGAGGAGGAGCGGGTCAAGATCTTCCGGCGTACCTGGCAGCTCATTTGCCATACCTCCGAGCTCCCCGAGGCGGGCAGCTACCGGACGGCCAGGATCGCCGGAGAACCGGTTGCGGTGTGGCGCGGCACCGACGGGGTCATTCGCGGTTTCCACAACGCATGCACCCACCGCGGCGTCGAGGTACTCCTCGGCGCCAAGGGCACGTGCCCGGGTTCGGTGAAGTGCATGTATCACGCCTGGACTTTCAGCGACAAAGGCGACCTCGTCGGGGTGCCGTTCCCGCGGGCCTATGGTGAGGGCCTCGACAAATCCGAGTACGGCTTGACACCGGTCAAGGTCGCGGAGTTCGCCGGACTCGTTTTCGCCGCCATCGACCCGGCCGTCGAGAACTTCGAGGATTATCTGGGCGAGGCGGCGCGGTACCTCCGGGAATTCATGGACGGCACCGAGGTCATCGGTCGTGCCCGATGGGACTACCCGGGCAATTGGAAGCTGTGGACCGACAACTTCCGGGACAACTATCACCCGCAGTTCCTGCACCGCATGATTGCCGACGGCCGCGGCGGCATGCAACCCGGCAAGAATTACGAGCTGGCCAGCGGCCACTCGATGCTGACGTTCCCGGCGTACGGCGGCTTCAACATCGAGAAGTACGCCGCCGGCCTGTCCGCCGAACTGGGTGAGAACCTCACGCTGACGGTCGAGGACTCCGCCAGTCGCGGCCATACCGCCCAGGAACAGGAAGCCCGACTCGCGGCGTGGGAGCGGGACGTCCGACACGGCAACACGATCTTCGCGGTCTTCCCGAACTTCGACCTGCAGTACGACGCCGACGGCAGCAGCATCTTCCTGGAGGTTGCGACTCCCCTCGGCCTGGACAGCACGGTCGTGGAACTCATCGTCCTGGGCAAGGTCGGCGAGTCGGCGGCGGAGCGCCGGCGCCGCCTGGAGACCGGCGCCGATTCCCAGGGCTCCTGGGGCAAGATCACCGCCGACGACCTCGAGGCGGCGGTACGCGCTCAGAGCGGACTGCAGGGCACCAGCCTCGAGACCTCCCACATGGGCCGCGGTCTCAAGCCGGGCAAGGTCGGCGACAAGTTCGACGAGTACTCGCTGCGGTGCTTCCACAAGCTCTGGAATTCCTACATCAACGAAGAGCCCATCGTGTTGGAAAAGGGGTTCGTCCATGAGTGAGCAGCAAGTATTCGAGCATGAGGTGCTGCAGCCGCCGACGGCGCCGACCAGTGGCACTCGCACATACGACCCGGCCCTGCTGGAACGGGTGCGTGCCTTCTACGCCGATTGGGCGGCGTGCCTGGACGAGGACCGTTACCGCGACTGGCTGGGGCTTTTCCACAAGAACGCCGAGTACTCCGTGACGGATCGGGAGAACACCGACACGGGCCTGTACCTGACGAAGGAGCGCGGGATCGTCGCGCTTCAGGTCCGCGCGGCCTACCTCTCCGGGTACTGGCGCATGCAGCGGAAGCCCCGAGTCCATCTGATCGGCAACCTGCGCGTCTTCGTCGAGAGCGACGGCACTCTCAACGTGAAGGCGAGTGTGGTGTTGGTTCGCACCGGCCTCGACGGACACTCCCGGGTCCACGCCGCCGGCACGTACGACGACCTCCTGGCCGGGAAGGGCGAGGGCTTCGAGATCCTCCGCCACGCGGTGGTTCTCGACGCCGACGTGCAGCCCTATGACATGACCGACATCGTCTGATCGTTGGATAGGGGACCCGTCATGAAACAGGACCGATATATTCGCGCGCTCGGTTACGTCGGATTCACCAGCGCCCGACTCGAGGACTGGCGAACATTCGGCACAGGCATTCTCGGACTCCAAGACGTATCCACGGCCGACGCGGCCGAGACGGAACTGCGCCTTCGCATGGACGAGCGCTCGTGGCGGATCGCCGTCGCGGCAGGCGCCGAGGAGGGACTCGCGTACCTCGGCTGGGAGACCGCGTCACATGACGCACTCGCGGCGCTCGTCGACCATCTCACGACGCACGGCTTCGACGTGGTCGAGGAGACGCCGCAGGTGGCTCGACACCGCGGGGTCGCGGAGCTTTACAGCAGCCACGATCCGGACGGCAACCGGGTGGAGTTCTACTGGGGCCCGAGCGCCGATCCGGATCCGTTCCACTCACCCGCGGGAGTGGAGTTCGTCGCCGGCACGCTCGGGGTGGGCCACATCGTGCTCCGCACCGTCGAGTTCGATGCCTGCAACGAGTTCTACCGCGACGTCCTCGGATTCGGGCTCAGTGACTACCTGATCGCGCCGCCGCGGCTGATCAACTTTCTGCACGTCAACGAGCGCCATCACAGCCTCGCCCTGATCCAGGGTGACCCTGCGGCGCCCTCGGTCAGCCACCTGATGCTCGAGCCGACGCACATCGACATGGTCGGCCGAGCGCTGGATCGCGTATACGCCTCGGGTGCCAAGCCGGTGGTCGGACTCGGTCGGCACGTCAACGACCGGATGATCTCTTCCTACCTCGAGACGCCGTCCGGCTTCAGGCTCGAGTACGGCGCAGGCGGTCTGCTGATCGACCCCGCGACGCACATTTCCACCAACCACACCGGCGACAAGGTGTGGGGACACCAGCGTTACTGACCGACTCGACGGGTCGATCGTCGAGTTCTCGCAGCAAGAGAGGCGGACCGATGTCCGTGAACAGCATGTGGAACGACCTGGTCGGTGCCTCGATCGGGTACCGAGGCAAGGAGTTCAAGACCCGTGTCATCGAGGCCGGCGAGGGGGAGCCGCTCATCCTCATGCACGGGAACGGCGGCCACGCCGAGGCGTACAGCCGCAACATCATGCGGTTGAGCAAGCATTTCCACGTCATCGCCATCGACCTGCTGTGGCACGGCTTCTCCTCGGGCCGACCGTTCACCACCGAGATGGTGCCGACCTACGCCGAACAGCTCATCGACCTGATGGACTCGATCGGCGCCGACACCGCCCACCTCGAAGGCGAGTCCCTGGGTGGCTGGGTGAGCATGTGGGCGGCACTGCACTACCCCGACCGCGTCGGAAAGATCATCCTCAACACGACCGCCGGCGCCGAGGTCGAGGATGGGCGCGTCACGCCGGAGCGGCTCGCGGCCGGCGACGCCCTTCGGGCGCGCTCGCTCGCCGCGATCGGCGACCCGACCCGCGAGACGGTCCGCAAACGGCTCGAGTGGCTGATGGCCGAGCCGGACCGCGTCACCGAGGAACTCGTCACGCTGCGGCAGTTCTTCTACCAGCGCCCCGAAACCCGCGAGGGCCTTACGAACGTCATGCAGAACAGCTTCCGGTCCGACTCTCCACACCGCATCACCCCGCAGATGCTCGGCCGGATCCGACAGTCGACCCTGGTGCTCTGGAGCGACCACAACCCCGGCACCGGTCCGGAGTTCGGCCGCAAGCTCGCCTCGCTCATCCCCGACGCGCAGTACGCCTGCATCGCGGACGCCGGCCACTGGCCGCAGTGGGAGAAGCCCGAGGAACACGACTCGGTCGTCACCGAGTTCCTCCTCGCCTGAACCACCGCATCCGACCACCTCTGTGGCGACACCGCGGGACCTGTCCGGCGGCGTAGCGGCCCTCGACCGCAGGCTCCCGAACACGCTCCGGTCGACCCTGACCGGATGGAACAAGGCTCGCGCGCGGGAAGCGGCTCCCCACGGCGTCACCGCCGACGTCGTGCTGCCGGGCCGGACCGACACTCCCCGTATCCCCCGGCTGGATGCTTCCCGCGCGGAGCGTGAGGGCATCTCCGCAGACGCTGCCGCCCGGGCGAGGATCGTCTCCATCCCGCCGGGCCGCTGCGGAGATCCCCCCGAGTACGCCGCGGCGGTTGCCTTATCGGCGAGTTCGCGCGCGGGCTGTATCACCGGCACCGCATTGCGTGTCGACGGCGGCTCGATCCCATCGGTGTGACCTTCTGAGCAGGGAAATGGAGGAAAGAATCATGCAGTTGTTGGTGAGACAGATCCGATGGGAGGCCGCGGGGGTCGTCTCCCTCATCCTGGTGGATCCGATCGGGCAGGACCTGCCCGGATGGCAACCGGGGGCACATATCGACCTGACGGTCGGCGACGGCTCGGTCCGGCAGTATTCGCTGTGCGGTGACCCGGACGACCGGAAGTCCTACCGCATCGGCGTCCTGCGGGAGGCCGATGGCCGAGGCGGTTCCCGGTTCATCCACGACCGGTTGCGCGTCGGCGCACTGATCGACGTGGCGGGTCCTCGCAACCACTTCCCGTTCGACCCGCCTTCGCGCATCCGCTTCGTGGCCGGCGGCATCGGCATCACCCCGCTGATACCGATGATTCGGGACGCGGAGTACCGAGGACTGGACTGGAAGCTCACCTACGGCGGCCGCAGCCGGGCCTCGATGGCGTTCCTCGACGAGCTCGACTCCTCGCGGGTGCACGTGCATCCCGCCGACGAGGCCGGGCCGATGGACCTCGACACGGCACTCGGTGACCCCTGCCAAGACACCGCGATCTACACCTGTGGCCCGGGCTCGCTCCTCGACGCCGTCGAGGAGCGGGCCTCCTCCTGGCCGCAGGGCGCGCTCCACCTGGAACGCTTCTCGGCTCCGCCCGCCGTGCCCGTGGCCGGCGACGTACCGTTCGAGGTCCTGGCCAAGCGCAGCGGTATCACGGTGACCGTGCCCGCCGACGGGAGCATCCTCAAGGCACTCGACGACGCCGGCGTGAACACGCTGAGCTCCTGCTCCGAAGGGATATGCGGGGCTTGCGAGACGCTCGTGGTGGAGGGCAAGCCCGATCACCGCGATCACGTTCTCACGGAAGAGGAGAAAGAAAGCGGCGAGTACATCATGATCTGCGTCTCGCGCGCCTGCACCAAACGGATCGTCCTCGACATCTGATTTCGAATCAGCCAGTGGGAAGGCTGAGTCGACAACGATCGAATCGCCGCACCGACCAGATGATCCGCCGCCGCGCATACAGGAACGTCCAAGGGCCCTCGAAGCCGAAATCCGAGCCTGAGCCAAGAACTGGAACGAGGACCCGAACCGTTCCGTCGGCCCCGGATCCCCGCACCCCCGCGAGGCGACGCAGGGCCCGCCGCCGGCAGCTCCGACTCGGCGGACCCGGCCGGCTCCTCCGGCTCCTGCGCGGCGGCGGGGCAGGTGGCGGCGGCGCGTTCGCCCAAGCCGGGGCGCCCGTCGGACAGGGCCCACTCGAGCGCGGCGTCCGTGTCCACCGATTCGTTGGGCCGCGCAGCCGCGGGCCGACGTCGACCGAGGACGATCCGGCCGTCCGCGACCCGGTCAGCGGCAGCCGCGCGAGCGCTTTCCGCAGGCGTACCACGTCGATCCGGCCGTGGTTCACGGCGTCGTACAACGCTCCGTGTCCGCGCCGGTACTCGGATGCAAGGGAGAGTCCGACCAGCGTCCTGACCGGCCCGTCCACGCCCAATACCGCATCCGCGAGTTCGAACAATGCGTCGCCGCGCCGGGTCAGGCAGACATGGAACTTGCCTCGGAAACGGGACAGTTACGCGAGTGTCTCAACGCCGGCAGCGGATCAGCCGACGTCAGAGCCTGCCACCGATCCCGACCACGCATGCGCCGCACCGTCGCCGGCGACACCCACCCAAAGCCCCACACCGTCAACTCCCGAGACCTGGCCCGTTCCCGCTCAGCCGGCGCCCACCGCGCCGAGTCGTATTCCGGCCGCACCACCACCGCTGCGCCGGGATGCTTCCGGTACTCGGTGCACCTCGAGGTGTTCCGGTACGCCGTCGGCGTCGGCGTTTGCGTCCAGGCTCCACCGTGTGTGCCGCGCGCACACCGGCTTCCAGCGCGCCGCGTATCGAACCGCCCGCACCGGCGGGCCCCGCCCGATTTCTTTTCGCCGCTGGGGAGTTCGCGATGAGGCAGCGCACCCGTCCGGTCACCGACACCGTGTTCGCCGACACCCTCGCGCGCCCCGGCCGAACCTGGGCCGCCTGCGCCGCCGAAGTGCGCGCGCCGGCTCACCGGCAAGGGTTCCGCCGCAACGCGTACGGGCGCTCGTGGTGGAAGCGTTCGCGCGCAGGCTCGACGCGACCGATCCGTCCGCCGGAGGCCCCGGATGGCCGGACGCGCCCTGTACCGCGATGCCCGTGCCGTCGGACGGTGACCCCGTTGACCATCTCGCCGCGCCGGGAGCCGACGACATGCACCGCCGCGCCGCACTCGCCGCCGGGGCACACACCCCGGCCGCCCTCACCCTCCCGATCCCGACCGCCACCACTCCCACCACTCCCACCACCCGCCGCGGCAGGCGACTCCCGGCGGGGACGGTCGGCGGGGGTGCTCTCCCGGCCCGCGACTCCGGTGAATCCATCTCTTCGGTTCGGCTCCGCCGATATCGTGGGCTGCTCGGGTGCAGCGCGGAGGGGGACCGTGTGGCGAGTGTCGTGTTCGTGCATGGCACGGGAGTTCGGCAGGACGGATACGAGCGGCTGCTCCATCGCGTGCGGACCCGGTTGACGCGGCTGCGACCCGATCTGGACGTACTGCCGTGCTCGTGGGGTCAGGAGCACGGCGCGCGCCTGCACCACGGCGGAGGGTCGGTGCCCGAGCGGGCGCTCCGGGCGGGCGAACTCGGGCCGGTGGGCGCGGCCGGTGACGAGATCTGGGCGGTGCTGGACGTCGACCCGCTGGCCGAACTGCGGGCCTTGGCGGACCTGGGCGACCACGTGCCGCGCGCGTACCGGCCCGGACGCAGGCCGCCCGGTGAGCGACTCGCCGACGAGGTGAGGCTGTTGGCGGACCGGCCCGACGTGGTCGAGGCCGCGCGGCGCGCCGAACTCGCGGCCGATCTTCCCGAGGGCGCGAACACGGTCGCCGAGGCCCTGCCCGCGCTGGCGATCGATCACGCGGACGCCGTCACCGGTCCCGCCGCCGTCGCTCGCGCGATCGTTGCCGCCACCCAACGCCGGGCCGCGACGCGAGCCGTGGGCGACGGCTGCGTGGACGGGACCGAGCGCGACGCGTTGGTGCTCGCGATCCGCGGTGCGCTCGGAGGTTCGGGCGACCCGCGTGGCATCGGGGCGACGGTCGGCCGCCCCCTGGCGATCCCGGCCCTGTGGTTCGCGTCGTGGCGGGTGCGGCACGGACGGGATCGGCTCACCGACGGCGCGGTGCCGCCGCTGGGCGACATTCTGCGCTATCAGGTGGACGGGAGCGCGGTGCGCGAGTGTGTCGCGCGGGCGGTCGCGGCGGCCGTCGACAACGGACCCGTCACCCTGCTCGCGCACAGCCTCGGCGGTATCGCGTGCGTGGATTGGCTCGCGGCGTCGGACAGTCCACAACACGGGGTGGAACTGCTGGTCACAGCCGGTTCCCAGGCGCCGTTCCTGTACGAGCTGGACGCGCTGCGAGCGCTGCGGGCGCACGAGCCGCTGCCGGACCACTTCCCCCGCTGGCTCAACGCCTACGACGTGCGCGACCCGCTCGCCTATGTCGGTGGCCCCGTCTTCGGGCCGCGCGTGATCGACCACGCGTTCGACACTCGCCAACCGCTGCTGCGCGCGCACAGCGCCTACTGGGCACACGCGCCGCTGTACGACTGGCTGGCCCAGGAGATCCCCGGATGAGAGCACAAGACGTGGATCCCGCGCGTACGTACGCGATCGTCGTCGCCCTGGAGCGCTACCGCCACCCCGATCTGGACCTGCTCGGCCCCTATGCGGACGGCTGCCGCTTCGTCGAGTGGCTGCTCGGGCGCGGAGTACCCGCCGAGAACGTCACGTTCGTGGCTTCGCCGGCCGAGCGGGACGCTCGCGAACCACCGGTCCCGTGCCGGGAATACCCGGGCGAGGAACTGGCCGACCTGTTCCTGGACACCGTCGCGAAACGTGACGCGGATCTGCTCTGGGTGTTCTGGGGCGGGCACGGGGTGACCGACAGCCAAGGCGCGGCGGTGCTGTTGTCGGCCGACTCCGACCCGCGTCGACTGCGCGGTATTCCCGTGGGCAATCTCGTGCGCACTCTCCTGGGTACGTCCGACCGGGTGGCACGCACCGCGCGAGTGGTTGTCGTGCTCGACGCATGCCAGACACAACTGCGCCCGGGGCAGGGCAACCTCGTACCGCGCCCGATCGCCGGCTCGGTCGAACTCGACCCCGAACGCGGCCTGTTCCTGCTCCAGGCGTGTGCGCCCGGGCAGGCCGCGCACAATCCGGAGCGGTCCGGACTCTTCTCGCACCGCTTTCTCGACGCCCTCGAAGGCGAGGACGACGCCCGAATACTGCCGGACCTGAACCGCGTATACGACAACCTGACCCGCTTGTTCATCGCCGACGAGCAGACCCGCACATTTCGCTACGGTCAGCGCCCCGGCCGCAGCGAGCACAACTGGGACGGACGGACGAACTGGGACGACAACGCGGCAGCCCTGCCCCGCGATCGGGAGATTCGGCGCGCCCTGCACGACATCGGCCGCACGCTCGCGTCGGTCCTGCCCGACACGCGGGCGCGCGAGAGCCTGGCCACCGCCCTGGGGGCGGACCTGGACACCTACGTGCCCGGATCCGACGTGGACACCGTCGTCACCACCGCGGCGCAGGCCGGGCACGGCCTGACCACACTGCTGTCCCTGCTGCCCCCGGACATGCCTGCGGCGACCGCGCACTCCCTGCGATATCTGTGCCGGGTGGTCCGACCCGGCGAGTTCCTCTCCCGCGCCGAGCACCGCGCGCTGATCACGGCGTTGGACGCGTGCGAGGTCGCCGACCTGGAGGGGGTCCTGCGGGGCGACCCCGTGTGCGGACCCGGCTTTCCGCCGGGCGCGTTCGACACGATCGATCTGGTAGCGATCCTGGAGGGACGTACGCCTCCGGAGCGGGACCGCCTGCCGCATCTGCTCGCCTTCGTCGAAGCGGTGGCGCGCCACACGCCGAATGCTCGGACGCGGACCCGACTGCACGCATGGAACGCCGCCGTGGCCGCGCGTCAGGGAACGCGCGGCGACCTGTTGCGGGCCCGGCGCGTCGAGTTGAAGCGGATGGCCTGGTGGGCGGGAGGCGAACACGTCTGGATTCGACTGGAGATCGCGGCCCTGGACGCGACGGCGACTCGACCCGTCGACACCCGATACCGCTACTCGGCCCGCGTGTGCGAAGGCGGTGACGTCACCACCGTGTCCGTGGCCGACGACGTGTATCGGCCGTGGGCCTGCGTGCGTTCGCGCGTTGCCGAGTTCCTCCAGACCGTGGTGGACCGGCCGGGCATGCGGGCGGCCCTGGAGTGCTTTCTCGAGCTCGGTCAACTCGACCTTCAGGTCGAACGCATCGCCGTGGACCACCACGATTGCGAGCAGGTCGCCGTGGGCACCACGATGCCGGTCGTGGTCCGCTGTCGCGAACTGCGCCAACACGCCGCCGAGAGTTGGCTCTCGCGCTGGAGCGAGTGCGCGCGAGACGACGCGGGCGACCACCTGTGGCTGCTCCACGAAGCGCGCGCCGACACCGAGCCCGCCCTGCGTTTTGCGCTCACCCGGACCCCCGCCGTCGGCTGCGTACATCTGGCGGGCGACCCCGCGCAGGTGCGCAACCACGTTGCCCTGTGCCTCATGGCGGGCGTACCGGTGGCGACGTGGCATCGGGACGGTGTCGAGGTCGATCTCGCCCACGCGCGGGAGCGGATCCGCCCGCGCGATCTGCCCGAGGCGATTCGACGTCGACGTGCCTGCGGGGACGCGCCGGCGATCGTGCTGCTGTGGGACGACCCCACGAGCGCGGCCCCGCTCCGGGTGCTGCGCGGCCCTGTCGAAGGAGGAACATGAGCCCGGCCGCACATGACGCATGGACGATCTTTCGCGGTGACGGCACCCCGCGCCGAGCCGAACTGCCCGATGGTCCGCCCTGGCGACGGTTCGGCCCCGACCACACGACGCCGCAGCGCTATGTCATCGGTGCGCGGGAGGTGGACATCGTCAACACCGCCCTACACCTGCGCCGCCCGCTGTTGGTGACCGGGCGGCCCGGCAGCGGCAAGACCACCCTCGCCCACGCGATCGCCCACGAACTGGAACTGGGCCCGATCCTGCGCTGGTCGGTCAACAGCCGCAGTACGTTGGACGGCGCGCTGTACCGCTACGACCCGGTGGCCCGCCTGCACGACAGCGCGATCGCCGACAAGGAACACCGCGTCGCGCCCGACGTGGGCCGCTACGTACGGCTGGGCCCACTGGGCACCGCCCTCGCACCGAGCGAGCGACCGCGTGTGTTGTTGATCGACGAACTCGACAAGAGCGACCTGGACCTGCCCAACGATCTCCTCACCGTGTTCGAGGAGGGGAACTTCGAAATCCCGGAACTGGCGCGGATGTCGGACCCCGACCCGGTATCGATCGGGGTGTCGGGATCCGAGGAGCGCATCCCGGTGCGCGCCGGCCGGGTGCGCTGCACGCAGTTCCCGGTGATCGTGGTGACCAGCAACGGGGAACGCGACTTTCCGCCGGCGTTCCTGCGCCGGTGTGTGCGCCTGGACCTGCCCACTCCCGGACCCGACCGGCTCGCCGAGATCGTCGCGGCGCGACTGGGTCCCGACGCCGCGGCGGAGGACCTGATCGAGCGCTTCGTGGAACTGCGCCACGCGGGGGAACTGGCCACCGACCAACTCCTGAACGCCGTGCACCTGCGCATGGCGGGCGTAGTGCTCGACGAGGAGCGCCTGGCCTCGTTGTTCCGATCGCTGGATCCGACCCGGCCATGAGTGAGGACTCGTTGTGGGCGGTACTGCGCGATGCCGGGGCTGATATCGACCAGTGCCTGGACGCACTGTGGCTGGCGCGCATCCTGCCTCGGCCGGCGGCAGGGGATCCGAGCCGCGCGGATCCGCGCACGCCCGTCTCCGCGCCGACCGAGGACGATCGGATCCCCCAACCGGCGGACTCGACCCCGACGGCGGACGACGCCGAGTTCGCACCCCTCGACGCCCGACCGGATCCACCCTCGGCGGCCGGCGGCCTCTACCCCTCGGTGGATCCCGGCGGCACCGACGGCGTGCCGGCCGAACCGGCGGACGTGCCGGTGCCGCGAGCGATTCCACACGCGAACGAACTGGCGCGTGCGCTCCGCCCGTTGCGGCGCACCCGACCGTCGGCGCACACGTATGTACTGGACGAGACCGCGACCGTGGATGCCGCCGCGGAGACCGCAATGATCACGGCGATCCTGCGCCCCGCGGCCGAACCGTGGCTGGACCTGACGCTCGTGGTCGACACGGGGTCCTCCATGGTGATTTGGAATCGGCTCACCGTCGAGTTGCGCCGACTACTGCACCGGCTCGGTGCGTTCCGGCGCATCAAGGTGACGGGCCTGGACACGGACGAGACACGGCCGGTGCTGCGGACGCGGCCTTTCGCGGCCGGCTCGGGAGCGGCGCCCGCCGTCGAGGGAGACGGGTTGACCCTGATACTGACCGACGGGGTGGGCCCGGCCTGGCATTCGGGGGCCGCACAGCGCCTGATGGCGCCTCGGGCCCTGACGGGCCCCCTGGCCATCCTGCACACGATGCCCGCACGACTGTGGGACGCCACCGGCATCCGCTGTACACGGCTGGACGTGCGCGCGCCGGGAGCGGCGGTCGCGAACAGCCTGCTGAGCGTGCACCATCCGCTGCTGCCGGCCGGGTCGGGGCTTGCCGGCGGCAAGGGCGACATCGCGGTTCCCGTCCTGGAGTTCCCGGCGGTGTCGCCGCGCGCTTGGGCGGAACTGGTCGCGTACGGCGTGGACGCGCGATCCGTGCCCGTCACGATGTTCGGGACGGAGGTCGGAACGAGGCTCGGCGACGGGGGCGGTGCGCAGGCGCCGCTTCGCCCGCCGGCCTCGCCCGAGGAAAGGATTCGTGAGTTCCACGGGCACGCGTCGTACGAGGCGTTTCGCCTCGCCGGGCACTTCGCCGCCGTGGCACCGTTGACCCTGCCCTTGATGCGCCTGGTCCAGCACGCCACCGGCGCCGACACCACCCCCGCGCACCTGGCCGAGGTCTTCGCGAGCGGCCTGTTGGTCGTCCACCGTTCGAGCCCGCACGGGCCCGAACACACCGAGTACGCGTTCGACTCGGGCGTGGGGGAGCGCCTGCTGGACACCCTTTCGCTGGCCGATGGGCAGCGAACCGTCGAGGCCGTCACGCGCTACGTGCGACGACACGGCATGGGTGGAGCACGTGCGTCCGCGTTGCGGGCAGGCCACGGAAACCTCCACGTGCTCGGGCCCGATGCCCGGCCCTTCGCGGTGGCCGATCTGCCCCTGTCTCGGCGGTTGGTGGGCGACCCGCCACCGCAACCTCCGCACGTCGAGAGTCCGGAGGAGCCGATCCACGTCGAACGGATCACCCCGCAAAAGCGCGCGCCCGCGACGTACGCGCGGACCCTGACCAGGACCTTGCGCAGATTGCGCGAGTCCCACGCGCTCACCCAGCGCGATGTCGCACTGGAGATGGACTGGTCGCTCTCCAAGCTGATCCGCATCGAAACCGGACAGGTGAACATCAGTACCACCGACCTGCGGGCGTTGCTCGAGGCGTACCAAATCGAGGACGAGGAGCAGGTCACGGAGTGGGTGGAGTTGGCCCGCCGGGCCAAGCAGCGCTCCTGGTGGTACCCGTACCGCGATCTCATTTCACCCGAGTTCAAAATATTGCTCGGCTACGAGGGGTCCGCGACACTCATCCGCACCTTCGAACCACACCTGGTTCCCGCCCTGTTGGCGACGGAGGAGTACACCCACGAGGTCTATCGGTTCGAAGGCGTGGCCGCTTCGGCGGGGATGGTCGAGCTGCGGATGCAGCGCCAAGAGCGATTGGTGCGCCCGGACGGGCCCCGGATGCACTTCGTCCTCGACGAAAGTGTGGTGCGCCGGATGGTGGGCGGGCCGGCCGTCATGCGGCGGCAGGTCGCCCGCCTGCGAGAACTGGCCGAGTGGCCGAACATCACGGTGCGGGTCCTCCCCTTCACGGCCGGACTGTACCCACGCCCTCGGGATGCCTACGAGTTGTTGACGTTCACCGACGAGTGCGACGGGATGGTCGCCTACGTCGAGTCCGCCGGATTGGGCGGGGTCGTCCGTCAGGAAGGTGAGGAGGATGCCCCGTACCCCGGGCCGGAATCCTACGCGGACGTGTTTCGCACGGTCGAGGATCTCGCGGACATCCGGCTCAGTCGGGCGTTGTTGGCCGACGCCGGTGGCTAGGCCGTTTCTTACCGATCCCGGATCGTGGCTCTGGTGAGGACGGCCCCACCCGGACGCTTGGAAACGCAGCCGTGTGGTGACCCGTGGGCGGCGGACGAGGCCGGGCCGCCCGAGTGGACGTTGCACGCCCTGGCCGCCGGGGCCGGACGGCTGGGCATCCGCGTGAGCCGTTCCCAGGTCCGCAGGATCCTGCTCGCCGAGGGGGCGCGGTGGCGTCGCACGCGGTCGTGGGTTCGGTCGCGGGACCCGGACTTCGCGGGAGAAGGACGCGGATCGTCGAGCTCCACACCAACCCGCCCGAAGGTGTCACGGTCGTGTGCGCCGACGAACTCGGCCCGGTGATCCCACGCGCGTTCCCGCCGGCGCGGGGTTGGTCGCCGGTCGGACAGCGCATCAGGAACGAACTCGACTACGAACGCGGATCGGAGATGCCTCGGGCCGGGCGGCAGCGGTGCCTCCGGGGCCTTCGGGGCGTCGGTGTATGCGGGCAACGTCGAGCCCATTGCATCGAACTTGAACTTGAATTCGCATTCGGATAACACTATCGTGGCATCCGAGCGGTTCCAGTGCCAGGCAGGTCACGGCCGGCGCGAGTCGGGTGTTGCGGCCGGTGGAGGAGGTTGCCATGGCCGACGCCACCGCCGTCATCGCGATCGGCGAGAACGGCGTCCGGCAGCACTGTCCGAGATTCGAGAACGGTGTCGAGTTCAACGCCGCGGTCGGCGCCTTCTCTGCCGCGTCGTCTCATCGCCCGAACCGGCCGACCGAAATGCGGAATGCAAGGAGACACGGATGAAACTGGCGGGAACAGCGGCCGTCGTCACCGGCGGTGCCTCGGGACTGGGAGCAGCCACTGCCGCGTTGCTCGCCGAGCACGGCGCGGCCGTCCACGTCCTGGACCTGGCTCCCTCCATCGCGGCGGCACCGAAGATCGAGGGCGTGGTCTATCTGGAAGCCGACGTGACCGACGAGGAGCAGGTTCGCACCGCGATCGGCAAAGCCGGCGAGAGGGAGCCGTTGCGGGTCGTCGTCAACTGTGCGGGGATCGGGCCCTCGGCGCGCATCCTCGGTCGGCGCGGAACCCACGACCTGGGTCTCTACACGAAGGTCATCCGGATCAATCTCATTGGCTCGTTCGTGGTCCTGGCGCTCGCCGCCGAAAGCATGGCCAGGACGGAGTCGCTCGGCGACGGACAGCGCGGCGTCATCATCAACACCGCCTCGGTCGCCGCCTTCGACGGCCAGATCGGCCAGGCCGCGTACGCCTCGAGCAAGGGCGGCATCGTGGGACTCACACTCCCGGCGGCTCGGGATCTCGCGCAGTACGGCATCCGGGTGTGCACCATCGCGCCGGGCATCGTCGACACCCCGATGCTGGCGGCCGTCAGTGACGAGTACCGCGCGGGCCTGGCGGAGAGCGTTCCCTTCCCGAAACGACTGTGCGCGCCCGGCGAGCACGCCCAACTCGTACGGATGATCATCGAGCACGACTACCTCAACGGCGAGACGATCCGGCTGGACGGTGCGCTGCGCATGCCTCCCCGGTAGTCCCCGCCGGTACGCCCCCGTATCACCCGTATCGAGCGACTCGGTGCCGGCATCGAGCGCAGATCCCGGAGCAGAAACGTGAACATCCCCATCCGCGAGGCGGTCGTAGTCGCAACCGCGCGCACTCCCATAGGCCGCGCGTACAAGGGCGCCTTCCGCGAAGTACAGCCGCAGGACCTTGCGGGCCATGCGATCAGCCACGCCATCACCCGGGCGGGTCTCGAACCCGGCGAGGTCGACGACGTGATCCTGGGCTCGGGCCTTCCGGAAGGCGCGGCAGGCTACAACGTGGCCCGGCAGTCGGCGCTGCGAGCCGGTCTACCCGTCACGGTTTCCGGTATGACGGTCGACCGGCAGTGTTCGTCCGGGCTGATGGCGATCGCGATCGGGGCGAAGCAGATCATCAGCGACGGCATGGACGTGGTCGTGGGCGGCGGTGTGGAGTCCATCTCGCTGGTCCGGAACGAGCACGCCAATCGGTACCGCGCGCACGATCCGTGGTTCGACCAAGCCGGGATCCCCATGTACATCCCGATGCTGCACACCGCTGAACTCGTGGCCGAGCGCTACGGCGTCAGCAGGGAGAAGCAGGACGAGTACGCGCTGGCCTCCCAAATGCGAACGGCACACGCGCAGCGGTCGGGCCTCTTCGAGAACGAGATCGTTCCGCATCCGTCGGCACCCGACCTGGTGCTGGACGAGGGCAACCGTCCCTCGACGACGTCGGCGGGTCTGTCGGGTCTGCGCACCGTGCTCGAAGACGGCGTGGTCACGCGGGCGGCCTCGGTCACGGCCGGAAACGCTTCGCAACTGTCCGACGGCGCGGCCGCGGTGGTCCTGATGGAGTCGTCCTTCGCAAGCCGCCGAGGCATGGAGCCACTCGGGCTCTACAGAGGCATCGCGGTGGCCGGATGTGAGCCCGACGAGATGGGTATCGGGCCCGTCTTCGCGATACCCAAGCTCCTCAAGCAACACGGACTGGACGTCGATGACATCGACCTGTGGGAGCTCAACGAGGCATTCGCGTCGCAGGCCGTCCACTGCCGGGACGCTCTCGGGATCGACCCGGACCGGTACAACGTCAACGGCGGCGCGATCGCCATCGGCCATCCGTACGGGATGACCGGCGCTCGCGCGGTCGGACACGCGCTCCTGGAAGGGCGTCGCCGCAACGCGAGGTATGTCGTCGTGACGATGTGCGTCGGCGGCGGGATGGGCGCCGCCGGCCTCTTCGAGGTCCTGTGAGCGGGTGACCACCGCATTCATCTTCAATCAAGATGACGGCCCACGTCCCGGCTTGCACAAAGGACAGACATGGTCAATGTGGCATCACTTGTGTGGCAGAGGGCCGTCGCGAGCCCGAAGAGCCTGGCCGTCAGGTCCGGATCGGTGGAACTCACCTTCGGGCAACTCCGCGAAGCGAGCGGACGTGTGGCGACGGCGGTCCGCAGGGCCGGTGTCGGTCCGCTGGACCGCGTCGTCCTGGTGGCCCCGACAGTGCCCGAGTTCCCGATCGTCTACTACGGCCTGCACGCGCTCGGCGCCACGGTGGTCACCCTCAACACGATGGCGACGCCGGCCGAGATCGGCTACGTCCTACAGGACGCCCGGCCTTCCCTCGTCATCGCCTGGGAGGGCATGTCGGAGTCCGCCGAGGTCGCCGCAGCCGCCGCCGGCGTCCCGTTCTGGGGGATCGGGCCCGGCGCGCACTTCGAGGCCCCACCCCGAATGGAGGCATGGGAGCATCGGCCCGAGGACACCGCGATCATTCTCTACACCTCGGGAACGACGGGCCGCCCCAAGGGCGCGGAGCTGACGGCGGCCAACATGGTGGCCAACGCCGTGGAGTTCGCGAAGGTGTCGGGGATCGGTTGCGAGGACCGCGTCGGGACGGCGTTGCCGCTGTTCCATGTCTATGGGCAGGCGGTCGTCATGAACACGACGCTGGTGGCCGGCGGGTCGCTGACCCTCTGTGAAAGGTTCCACCCGCGCACCATGCTCGAACTGGTGCGCGACAAACGGCTGACGGCACTGGGGGCCGTCCCCACGATGTGGATCGCGATGCTGCAGGAGGCCGGTGCGTTTCAGTCGGCGGACTTCGAGCAATTCAGGTTCGGGACATCCGGGGGCGCAACCATCCCGGTCGAGGTCCTGCGTGCCTACAAGGAGCGACTCGGCTGCACGATCCTCGAAGGCTACGGACTCTCGGAGACGACGGGCGTCGCCGCGTTCAACGACATCCACAAGCCACAGAAGGCCGGGACCGTGGGCGTCGCCATGCCCGGAATCGAGTTGCAGATCCGCAAGGACGGCACCGTACTCGGTCCCGATGACGTGGGCGAGGTGTACGTCAAGGGAACGACCGTGATGAAGGGATATTGGAACCGGCCCGAAGCCACCCGGTCGGAACTGGTCGACGGCTGGTTGCAGACCGGTGACCTGGGATGTATCGACGCCGAGGGGTATCTGACCATCGTCGGGCGGCTCAAGGAACTGATCATCCGCGGCGGCTACAACGTCTACCCGCGCGAGGTCGAGGAAGTGCTCTACCGGCATCCGGACATCGTGGAGGCGGCAGTGCTCGGGGTCCCGGACGATTACTACGGTGAGGAAGTGGGTGCCGCGATCGTCCTGCGGCCCGGTGCGACCCCCGACCCCGAAGGTCTCAAGACCTGGGCCAAGTCCCACCTGTCCGCCTACAAGGTCCCGCATCTGCTCGCCTTCGTGGACGCGCTCCCCAAGGGGTCGACGGGCAAGATCCTCAAGCGGTCGATCGACCCCGGCCTCCTGAGGCAGTCCGCCGCCGGCCGCTGAGGTCGCCGGTTCGCAGCACTCCTCCGTCCGCTCACCCGGCCCCGGGTGGATGAGTTCCGGTCGCTACTGCCGGGCTTCAACCATGGCCGAAATCCAGCCGACGACGCCCCCTCGCCACCCGGCCTTTCCTCCGCCCGACGCGACACGGCAGCTTCACAGCACACGGACCATCCCGGAAATCCTGATCGATTTCAGACATACTTGAACTTGAGTCCGGGTTCAACTATTCTGCCGTGAGCGGTCCCACAGACCGGCTTTCCGGTGAATCGAGCACCGGCGCGAGCCCTCGGGGCTTCCGCATCGGCCCCCCGAGAGCTGCTCCGGGTGCCATCCGAACCGGTCTGCACAGCCGGACCGGGAACCAAAGGAGAACTCAGTGCGAAGACGCATGAAGATCGGGTCGGCCGTCGCCGTCGCCGTCCTGACGACGACCATGGCCGCGTGCGACGACAGTGCTTCGACGAAGGCCGGCGGTGACTCCTACACAGTCGGCGTCGTGCGGTTCGCATCGAGCGACCCGGCCTCGGAGTCGATCCTCAACGCCTATGTCGACTACGCCAAGAAGAAGGGCTGGAGGGTCTCGTCGGTCGACTCGCAGGGCGCGCCGGACAAGGCGATCAGCGGTATCGGCAACTACGTGCAGAAGAAGGTCGACCTGATCGTCATCGCCATCTTCCCCAGCGACACTCTCGCCGCCGGAGTGCGGCAGGCGAAGGGGGCGGGGATCCCCGTCGTCTCCGTGGGGGGCGGCACCGCCGAAGGCGTGCAAGCCAGTTTGGACTTCGGGCGCAGCAACGCCAAGGACACCAGCAAGCTGCTGACCGACGATCTCGGCGGCAAGGGCGACGTGCTCCTGCTGGGCTACAAGTCCGGGCTGCCCTGCGTCGGTCGCGAGCAGGAGCTCGACGACCAGCTCACAGCGACGGACATTCACGTCACGCGCAAAGAGGTCCCGATCCCGGGCCAGGTGGAAGCCGGCAGCGAGTTCACGCGGGCATGGCTGACCACACACCCCGAGGGGAAGGGCAAGCTGGCGGTCTGGGGCTGCTTCGGCGATCCGGCGCGCGGCGCGATCTCGGCGCTGCAAGCGGCAGGACGAAAGGACGTGCTCGTCTACGGGCACGACGGGACGCCGGCGGCGATCGAGGCTGTGCGCCGGGGCGATCTCAGGGCCACGTCGTACTTCGATCCGACGGCCGAGGGCGCCAAACTGGGCGAACTCACTCCTGGGTTCGTCAAGGCCGGCAGCGACGCCAAGCCTCGGGACCTCGCACCCGAGATGTACCTGGTCACGCCTGAAAGCGTCGGCGAGTTCCTCAAGAAGTTCCCCAACGCACTCGGGTGAACGAAGACGGCGGGCGGCCATCTCGCGCCGCAGGGCCCGCACTCTCCGCCCAACCCACTCCGCCGGTCTCGTCCGGTCCCGAGGAGTCACCCATGACCGCAGTCACCGAATCAGGACACGCGCTGGTGGCTCCGGCCGCACGCACAACCCGGACCTGGCAGGTCGTCGGCCGCTATGGCTCCCTCGGCATGCTGGCGATCCTCGTCGCGATCGTCGCCGCCCTGGCGCCGACGACCTTCGCCACCTCCGACAACATCATCAACATTCTCAACCAGAGTGCGCTGTCGGCCGTCATCGCGATGGGACTGACTTTCGCGCTGGTCACCGGCGAATTCGACCTCAGCATCGGCAATATCGCCAGCCTCAGTGGCGTGCTCGCGTGCAAGCTGATCATTGACGCCGGAGCGTCCATCCCCGTCGCGTTCGCCGTTGCGGTGGGTGTGGGCGCCGCGATCGGCCTGCTCAACGGATTCATCGTGACGGTGCTCAACGTGAACGCCTTGGTCGCCACACTGGGCGTGGGGACGATGGCGGTCGGCGTCAACTATGCCGTCGCGGACGGTCAACCCGTGGGGCTCAAGGATCCGGACGGCTTCCTCGCCATCAGTCTCGGACGATTCCTCGGGATCCCGTATCCCGTGTGGATCATGATCGTCCTGGCGGTAGTGCTCTGGCTGCTGTTGAACCGCACGGTCCTGGGGCAGTCCATGCAGGCGGTGGGCGGAAACCCCGTCGCGGCGCGCCTGTCCGGCATCCGGGTCGAGCGCGTTCGTGTCGTCGGCTTCATGATTTGCGGAACCCTGGCCGGACTCACCGGTGTCCTGCTCGCCACCCGCACCGCGGGCGCGGCGGTCTCCGCAGGGGACTCCTATCTCCTGAGCGCCTTCGCCGCCGCGTTCTTCGGCTCCGCTGTGCTCCGCGACGGTCAGTTCCACATCGTCGGCACCCTCGTCGGCGTGATCACCGTCGCGGTGGGATTCAACGCCATCGCACTGATCGGTATGGAGACCTACTGGCAATACCTGTTCCAAGGACTGCTGCTGATCATCGGCGTCGGCGTCGGAACCGTCGCACGTCGCAAGACCGCCGGCGCTTGACCCCCCAATACCCGATGTCAACAAAGGAGTCGACGAAATGAGTTCACAGTCCATTTCCGTAGCAGGCACCACCCTGCACGTCGACGACACGGACGAACCCGATGTCCTGCCGGTGTTGTGCCTTCACTCGCTGTTCCTCGACAACCGCATGTTCGACGACCTCGTCGAGGCCGGCCGCGGACGGTTCCGGTTCGTGCGCCCCGAATACCGAGGTCAGGGCCGAAGCGCCGCCGCCGACCGCGACATCCTCACGATGGAGCAGGCGGCAGGCGACATGGCCGCCCTGCTGGACAGGCTCGGCATCACGTCGGCACACGTCGCCGCGTCCTCGATGGGCGGTGACGTCGCGGCGCGCCTGGCGGCATTCCGGCCGGACCTGGTGCGCTCGGTCGTCTTCCTGGGGTCGTCGGTGCGCCGGGAGCCGCCCGAGGCACTCGGCGAGTACGTCGCCTGGACCGAAGACGTCGGTGAGAACGGCTTCACCGGTGAGCGCCTGGCGATGCTCGAACGGGTCATGCTCGGCGAATCCACGCGCAACGACCCGGCAAAGAAGGACACGGCCGGTCTATGGAGCGAGCGCCTCGCGGCCCTGCCGACGTCCCTCAAACCGGCGATGCTGGGCGTGATGGTGCGCCATGACGCGGTGGAACTGCTCGGCGACATCGCCGCGCCGACGCTGGTCGTCTCCGGCGAGGAATGCTGGGTGCGGCCGCCGGACTGGGCCGCGGAACTCGCGGACGCACTGCCCGACTCCGAGCTGGTGATGCTCCCCAAGGTCGGGCACAGCCCCCTGATCGAGGCCCCCGACATCGTCATTCCACGCCTGCTGGAGTTCTTCGCCTCGCACTGAGCGGGACGTGTCCGAGGCCTCGCACCGAGGCTCCTTGCTCGAAGAAAGGTCCCGTTCGTGACGATCGAGAGCGTACGGAGCAAGCCCGTCGAACCGGTCGACCACACCTCACTCCTGGAGATGCGGGGAATCTCCAAGCGCTTCGGAGGACTTCAGGCGCTCGACGACGTCTCGATCACGCTGCGCGGGGGCGAGGTGTTGGCGCTGTGCGGTGCCAACGGCGCCGGCAAGTCGACCCTGGTCCGGATTCTGGCCGGAGTCGAGCAGGCGGACGGAGGAGAGATCACCCTCGACGGTCGGGTGGTCTCGGTCGAATCGCCCCAGCAGGCAGCCGATCTCGGGCTGAATTTTGTACACCAGGAGCTCAATCTGGTGCCGAAGTTCACCGGCCTGCAGAACATGGCGCTGGGAAGTGGGACCGGGAGGGCGGGGTTCGTCGCCACCAAGGCCCTGCGCAGGCGTGCCGGAGAGGTGAGGGAACTCCTCGGCTACGACGTCCCGCTCGATGTGCCGGTCGAGAAGCTGTCCGTCTCGGACAGATGGATGGTCTCGCTGGCACGCTCACTGATGAGACCGGCCCGTTTCATCGCGATGGACGAACCGACCGCGTCGTTCACTCAGGACGAGGCGGATCTCCTGTACGGGGTGATCCGGGAACTCACCACGAGTGGCGTCGGGGTGCTCTACATCTCCCACCGTCTGGAAGAGATCCTCCTCATCTCCGACGAGGTGGCGACCATGCGGGACGGCCGGGTCGTGGGCTCGCACCGATCCGACCGGCTCGACGTCGTGTCGCTGACGCGTCACATCGTCGGACACGAGGTCGAGGAGCCGATTCGCCATGCCGACACGGAGGGCGCGGCGCGTGCCCCTGTGCGGCTCGCCGTGCGCGGGTTGGGCCGGGAAGGCAAGGTGAGCGGCGCGACCTTCGACCTGCACGTCGGGGAAGTGCTCGGAGTCGCGGGCCTGGCCGGGGCCGGGCGTACCGAGCTCGCGCGCCTCCTCATCGGCGCCGACCGGCCGAGCAGCGGGACGATGATGCTGGACGGCGCACGATACGCGCCACGTTCACCCCACGACGCGATTCGCTCCGGCGTGGCCCTCGTCCCCGAGGAGCGTCGGAGCCAGGGGCTGCTGCTCGGCGCATCCATCGACACCAACCTGGCGGTCGCAGCGCACGGCCGGGCCCGGACCTTGTTCACGGGCTTCTCACCCAGGTCGTCCCGGCGGACCGGGCGGCAACTCGCGGAACGGTTCGCGGTGAAGACCGATGACACCTCACGGCCCGTGCTCAGCCTCAGTGGCGGTAACCAGCAGAAGGTGGTTCTCGCGAAGTACGTCCGTACCGGCCCGTCGGTACTCGTCCTGGACGAACCGACCGTCGGCGTCGACGTGGGAGCGCGCGCGGAGATCTACGAGACGATCGCCGGCCTCGCCCGCGAGGGCACGTCGATCCTGCTGATCTCCAGTGACTTCGACGAACTGGCGGTCTGCGACCGCGTCCTGGTGATGAGGCACGGCGCACTCGTGGCCGACGTACCCGGCGCCCGGGCCACAAAGGCCCTGTTGACCCGTCTGTGCTTCCAGAGCGGCGAACTCGTGCCCGACGACTCGACAACCGGGTGAAGCGACTACGCAAAGAAAGCGACCGGGCTGCGCGACGCAGCCGTCGCGATGTCAAGTTCAAGTTCGAGCCCAGTCAAAGGAAGTGCCCCAGGTGGACTTTTCGATCAGTGACCGCGGCCGCGCGTACCACGAGAGGCTTCTGTCCTTCATGGACGGCTGCGTCTATCCCGCCGAGGCCGTCTACGAGGAGCAGATGCGCGAGTCGGGGGATCCCAACTTCCATCCTCCCGTCCTGGAGGAGCTCAAGGCCGAAGCTCGTGGACGCGGACTGTGGAACCTGTTCCACCCCCACGCCGAGTGGGGCCCGGGTCTGACCAATGTCGAATACGCGCCACTCGCCGAGACTCTCGGCCGCAGCATGCACCTGGCTCCGGAAGCAACCAACTCCAACGCCCCCGACACGGGGAACATGGAGATCCTCACCCTGTTCGGGACCGATGAGCAGAAGGAGCGGTGGCTCAGGCCGCTGTTGGCCGGCGAGATCGCCTCGGCGTTCGCGATGACGGAACCTGACGTGGCGAGTTCCGACGCCACCAATATCGAGCTCCGCATGGAGTCCGACGGCGACCACTACATCCTGAACGGCCGCAAATGGTGGATCTCGAACGCCCTCCACAAGAGGTGCCGGGTCCTCATCGTCATGGGCAAGACCGATCCCGGCGCCGAACCGTACCGCCGACAGAGCATGCTGGTCGTACCGGTCGACACACCCGGGATAAGCATCGTCCGCGGACTGCCGGTCTTCGGCTACCAGGACCGCGTCGGCCACGCCGAGATCCACTTCGAGGACGTCCGGGTCCCCAAGTCGGCCCTGCTGGCCGGCGAGGGAGACGGGTTCATGATCAGCCAAGCCCGCCTGGGGCCGGGACGGATCCACCACTGCATGCGGGCGATCGGCATGGCGGAGCGGGCGCTCGACCTCATGGTCGACCGGGCGCAGACCCGGACCACCTTCGGGCAGCCGCTGTCGGAGCGGGGGAACATCCAGGACTGGATTGCCGAGTCCCGCGTGGACCTGGAGATGGTCCGGCTGCTGACCCTCAAGACGGCCTGGCTGATGGACACGGTCGGAAACAAGGCCGCGCGGACCGAGATCTCCGCGATCAAGATAGCCGCACCCGGCGTGGCCCTGAAGGTCCTCGACCGTGCCATCCAGGTGCACGGAGGAGGCGGGCTGTCCGACGACTTCCCCCTCGCGAGCATGTACGCGGAACTGCGCACCCTGCGCCTCGCGGACGGCCCGGACGAGGTCCACAAGCGTGCCGTTGCACGCCGTGAGCTGGCACGGCGGACGCGCGAGCGTTCCCTCGTCACCGCGTGACGGCACCGACCGCCGAGTGGAGGTACCATCAAATATGAATCCGAACTCGACAATGGATATCTCGTGAGTGCGACAGACGGCGACTCCATGGCCTCGATCGGCTCACTGATCGGAGGCGCCTCGACCAAGGAGATGCCCACCACCCGCCGGGGCATGCGTACCCGTGAAGAACTGGTGAAGGCGGCTCGAGTCGTTTTCGAGCGCGACGGCTTCCTCAACGCTCGACTCGTCGACATCACCGCCGAAGCGAACTTCGCGATCGGGACCTTCTACACCTACTTCGAGGGCAAGGAAGAAATCTTCGCGGCGGTGATCGAGGCGGCACGACACGACATGCTCCACCCCGGTATGCCTCATGTGCCGGAGGACGAGGGGCCGGCCGCCGTCATCGAGGCGAGCAATCGGGCCTATCTGGTGGCCTACAAGCGCAATGCCAAGCTCATGAAGCTGATGCAGCAAGTGGCGATGATCGATCCCCGGTTCGAGGAAGTCAGGGCGCGCAGCGCACGCGCCTTCGGCGAGCGGAACGCCCGTCGGATCAAGGAGTTGCAGGAGCGCGGACTCGCGGACCCCACTGTGGACGCGGAGTTGGCGGCCCGTGCGCTGTCCCTGATGGTGAGCCGGCTGGCCTTCGAGTGCTTCGCACTGGAGGAGGGGACACGCGATCTCGAGGAGATCGTCGCCGTCTGTACCAAGTTGTGGGTCAACGGCCTCAACCTCTCGGCGTGACCGTGTCGATCGGGGTAAACCGAACAGCCAAGGCCGCGGACGTTTCGAGAGGTTCGGATAGCGAAGAGTTGTGGGGACACCGGTGACCGAGAGCGGCGGAAGCCGGGAAGCCGAAACCATGCCACGGCTGGATCTTGCGGGCTTTGCGAAGTGGTATGCGCGGCATGCCCCCGGCGATCTCGGTCCTGAGCTGACGGCCGAACTCGTCACGGGCGGTCGGTCGAATCTGACCTTCGCCATATCCGACGGGGAGAAGGCGCGTGTCCTCCGCAGGCCCCCGCTCGGACACGTCCAAGCGACCGCGCACGACATGAGACGTGAGTTCGTGGCGATGAGGGCACTCGCTCACACGGATGTCCCCGTTCCCGCAACCATGGCCTACTGCGACGATTCCGAGGTCATCGGCGCCCCGTTCTACGTCATGGAGCGGGTCGCGGGGACACCGTTCCGTACAGCGGAGCAGCTGACGGCCGAGGGGCCGGCCGCGACAAGTCGCATCTGCGAGGTGATGGTCGACACGCTGGTCCGACTGCACGCGGTCGATCCGAGAAAGATCGGCCTCGCCGAGTTCGGACGCCCGCAGGGGTTCGTCATCCGCCAAGTCGCGCGCTGGGGACGACAAATGGCCGGGTCCCTGTGCCGCCCCATCGAGGGGGCGGACGAACTGCTGCATGCTCTCAGGGCGCGGGCGGGGACGGTCGCGGACGTCTCGCTCGAGGACGGAACCGCCGCGATCGTGCACGGCGATTACCGGCTCGACAACCTGTTGATCAACGATGGTCGGGTCACGGCGATTCTCGACTGGGAGATGGCGACGCTGGGTGATCCCCTGACGGATCTCGCGCTGCTCGTCGTCTACAGCTCCATGACGGAGATCTTCGACGTGCCGGAACTGGGCGACGCGAGCTGCGCTCCGGGCTACCTGGGCCCCGAGGCGACCATCGCCCGCTACGCCGACCAGAGCCGCCGTTCGGTCGAGGACCTGTCCTTCCACCTGGCTCTCGCCCACTACAAACTCGCGGTCATCTGCGAAGGCATCCACCGGCGGTACACGGGGGGCAAGACGCCCGGCGGAGCGTTCGGCGCCGTCGGAGAGGCGGTCCAGCCACTTGTCGCCGCGGGGCTGGCGGCGCTCGGGACCCCCTAGGGTCCGGTGCCGTGGAGGGCGCCTTTCTCGGCGGGGGCGGTCGTTCGCAGCGGGACGGCCGCCCTCCTACAGGACCTTTGTTCGGCACGCCGTGGGCACGCACCTTCTCGATCACGCACAGGGACGGTTGCCCCGCTCCGCACGCAGCCGGTTCAAGTGGCCCCCTGCTCCCGCAACGCATCTTCTCGGAGGCCGTGCAGCTGCTCTTATTTGTCTGATTCTTCCTAAATATGTTGACAGTGATGGCTCGCGGTGCTGAACTTGAGTTCAGGTTCAGTAGGTACTCAATCCGCCTCATCTCTGCGAGTGAGATCGTCATGGACACCATGTTTCGCCTCGTGACCAGTACGTTCGACGTGCCACCGCACCTCTCTGTTGTCCCGCGGGTGCGCCGGCGCGTGATGGACCGGGTCCTTGCTCAGGGCTTCCTTGTCGAGCCGGAGACGGTATACACCGTGGGGCTGGTGGTCACCGAGCTGATCACGAACGCGGTCGTGCACGCCGGCGCGTCGACGCCGAGCATCCGTATCACCCTGGAGACGGGTGACGGCGGACGGCTGCGGCTCGGGGTCCGGGACAACCGCACGGCCTTCCCACGGCAGGTCGCCCCTTCCGCCGACGCCACCTGCGGCCGCGGCACGGCCATCGTCAGCGCCCTGCTCCATGAGCTGGGTGGACGGCTCACCGTCGAGCGCCACCGAGGAGGCAAGACGGTGTGGGCCGAAGTCCCCGGTGATGCGGCCGGTTGCTCCGGTGAGCCTCTCCTGTGATTCCGCGGGTGGTGGCGTGGGCTGGGGCGTTGCAGGTTGGGTGGGAACGTTTCGTGTCCGTCCCCACGAACGTGGCGCCGATGCGTTCGGTGAGGTCTTTCGGGCAGGTCGGCGGTTTCGGCGCCGCTGACGATCAACGTCCGGCGGGCGGTGGTGCGTTGGTGGCGGCCCAGGATCATCGGCGTGTGCACGTTCTTGGCGAGGGTGTCGATGGAACGTGTCGTCGTCGGCCGGGCTGTCCCATTCGGTGATGATCTCCCGAGTCGCCACCGTACTGTGCGATTCCACGATGAAACTGTCCAACGGAACGGCCGTCAGGGGTGTGTGTTCCACGGCGCGACACCCGAGTTCAAGCTGACGTCCGCCACCCCCGAGCAGACCTGGCACGTCGCCGGGGCAATCGCCTCCGGCCTTCCCGGTTCGGCCGGCAGACCTCTTCACCGGCAGGCCGACAAGTCCAAGCGCGACATCAACCGCCAGTACTCCTGCCCCCGCAAGGGCACGATCGCTGACGCCCGACGCCTGACAGGCCGGTCCTGCGACGAATACCCGTTCGCATCCAGCAACGAAGGCGCAGCCGCCCATCCCGACCTGGGTCGTACCGTTCACGACAACTGCAATGTCAAGGATCTGACGATCACCACCGGCCCCGACGGATACAGCGTCTGCATGATCGACGCGAAACAGAACTCGCACAGCGGCAGTCTGCTGGGCAAGTTCTACGGCGAGGAACGCGTCATCGACCAGGACGCGTTCAGCCTGGCGACATCAGGCGGCGCACCGCCCGGCATCCCGTAGCGTTCGGGTATGGCCGCTGCGGCGGGCAACCGGTCGCGCCGCCATACCTCCAAGTGAACGCCCGGGGCGGTCCCACTGTCACCGCCCCGGGCGCCCGCGTTTCAGCTGATCACGGACTGCTGGATCGATCGGCGTGGCGGTTGAGCTGTGCCATCAGCTCGCGGTTCGCGGCGCGGGCGGTGGGCAGCTCGTTCCCCCACATGCGTGTTGCCGATGCGGTGGGGCGGTCCGGTGTGGTGCCGGCGGCCTACGAGGTGGTCGTGCTCGCCCAGTCGCGGAACCGAGTGTCCAACGGTTTCCGGGGCCGGTCAGCCCTGTGGGTGCAACGGTCCAGAAGCCGAACACGCTGTCCGGCGCGGGCCCATACCGCCCGTGCCCGGCACCTCCTACAGCAGGACCGCGCCGACGGCCAACCAAGGAAGAAACGGCGCGGCGACGGCACACAGCAGGCGCGCCGCCCTCCGGGATCGCGATCGCAGGCATCCGGCGGCGACGAGCGCGCCGATCTGCGCGAGGAGCCCGAGTCCGATGACGACGGTGGCCGCCCGCATGCCGCCACCGCACCGGCCCGGATGGCACTCGTCGGTCGGCAACGTCGAGAACAACAACATCAGCGCGGGCAGCGGCGCGGAGAGAAGGCAGAATCCTACGGAGACGGCCACCGCCATCACCCAACTCGGGTCCTCCGCACGGCGATCCTTCGCAACCCCTTCGTGAATCATGCCTCGACCCTCCCGCAGACCCACCTCGGCCGGCATCCGCACAACTACTCAAACGCCCCACCCACGCGGGCGCGAATCGCGCGACGCCGGCACGGACCAAATTGCCGCCCGTGGCCCGGATGCTCGGCCGGTACTCGCTCGCCCATCCCCGAGCTCCGGGACGAGCTGCGGCGGTTTGCGCGACCGGCCATGCCGCCGTCGACGCCGCGGCCGGCCTGCACTCCTTCCGCGTCCGGCAGCGCCTGAGCGATCTCCCGGACGCCACCGCGCCCTATCGCCACATCGGCCTGTGCGCCGACCTCCGCGAACGCGTGGTTCCCCTGACGCGCGACGACCCTAGAGCCCCGGTTCCTCGCCCGCTTCCAGATACACCGGGCACCCCCGCTTGAGCGCGTTCAGCGCCGTCTCCACCCTGCGCGCCCGTCGTGGTGGCATATAGTCCGGCACTTGGTCCGCCGACACGAACTCGTAGCCGCTCAACTCGGCGGGGGGAAGGCGTAGCGCGCCGATCAGTTCGGGCGTCAGCACTCCGGCATCGAAGATCCACCGCATTCCGCCGGGACGGTCGCCGGCCGGCACCCAGTCCGCTACGAGTAGGCGCAGGGGCACCGGTGGCGCCAAGGCCAATTCCTCGCGGAGTTCCCGGAGACACGCTTCAAGGGGTGATTCCCCTTTCTCGGCTACGCCCCCCGGAATCTCCCAACCCGGTTTGTACGTCGGGCGCACCAGCAGAACGCGATCCGCGTCGTCCCGAATCAGCGCCCCTGATGCCGTCACCGTCCTCGAATCACCCATGACCGGAACGGTAATTATTCGATCGCTTCGGTGGCCCGCGACACTCGGCGTCCCGCGCTTGCGGTCGGAGTTCATTCGAATGTCGGGTCTCCAGTCGGGCGCGGTCGAAGGCGGGTCACCTGATCTCGATCATGGTCACGGTGACGCGCCGGCCCGCTTGTCCCGACGCTGTGCGGGTCCTGGGAGCGCTCTCCCTCAGTGGAGCGTGACAGATCCATGTCCGGCGAGTTCGAGATCTGGTGGATCGATCGGCGCGCACAAATCCGGTTCAAGCCCGTTGATCCCAACCATCTGCGCGAGGACTTCGACCGTTGGATCGTTGCGCGGGACAGCGCCGCAGCGGGCCCTACGGCTCGCTCCATGCCGCCCTGAACCACGGCCGCCCCGGCCGCCACCCGCGTCTTTCCGGTCCCGCAGGCCATCACCGCGGTGGCCCGGCGCCCGCCGTGGGGCTTGGCGCCGGGCGCGTCGCCGTCCGGGTTCTCCAGTTCGCGGACGATCGCGGCGAGCGCGTCGCGTTGGTGCGGGCGCAGCGCGGCGACGCCGGTGCGAGTGAGGTGTGTGGGACGGCGCCTCAGGGTCTCCGCGTGGCGATCAGGCCGTTCGGACATCGGGCGTGATCGGGGCGGGTGGTCGGTGGGCGGTCTCACGCTGCGGGGGCGCGGTCTTCGGGTCGGGCGTGATCGGGGCTCTGCGGCGGCCTTCCCATGGCTTCTCTAGTACCAGCGGTACAGGAACCACTTCATCTTGCCGTCGTTGCCCCTCTGGTATTGGCACTTGGTGACGCCGCCGAGAGCGTCGCCCTCTACCAGACATGCCGCCTTGGTCCAGTAGGCGCGGTAGAAGTGCCAACCGGCCTTCAATTCGACGTTGGTTTTGCCGGCCGAGACCTTCGATACCGGTGCCGGCGCGGCTGCCTGGGCGGTGGTGGCCGCGCCTCCGAGAGCGAGCACGCCCCCCAGGGCCGCTGCTACCAGTGCACGTCGCATGCGCATGAAAATGTTCCCCTCTCGTGACCACGGTGACGTTCCGGCACGTTGCTACGAGCCGATGGCACCAGCCGGTGGGCGGGCACCTACGAACACGGTATGAGTGGACCGGGACGACGTCGTCCGTCACTGGTTCGATTCCCTGCCGAAACCCTCGCGGTAGTGCCTCGTTGGTTCTGCAACTCTCGCGGTAGCCATGGGTGGCTGGTGGGTCAGGTGATCAGTGGGATGAAGATGGTTTCGACGATCTCTCGGATGTCGGGGGACGACATCGGTTCCAGGTTCATCAGCACTTCGTGTCTGAGCAGGTCGTAGGGCAACCGCGCGATGCGTGGGGTCAGTTTCGAACCGTCGATCTCACCCCGTTCGATGGCTCGCCGGGTCACGGACTCGATCACCGACCACCTCTGGTCGATCACAGAGGTGCGCAGCTCGGCGGGGGTGGTCCCGGTCTCCTCGAAATAGGCGGCCAGGTGCGCGGTCATCGTCACGGCGAACACGGTGAAGGCGCCGTTGAGTTGTTCGAGGAGTGCGATGGTGTCCTCGCCGAGGGACCCGGTGTCGGGGTCGACGAGTGAGAACCGGTCGCTCGCGCGGATGATCGCGTCCCGAACGAGCGTTTCCCGAGCGGCCCAGTGGCGGTTGACGACCGGCCGGCTGGTGCCGGCGCGTTGCGCGACCGCGGCGAACGTGAGCGCGGCATACCCGTGTTCCCTCAGTTCGTCCCACGCGGCGTCCAGCACCGCGGCCTTCAGTTCCGCGCCGTGTCGGCGGCGCTTGGGTCCGGGCTCCTCGCTTGCAAGATGCATGAGTGCATCTTAGGCTCGTGGCCAAGGCTGCGCCACACGGGTCGACACACCCCGTATGCCGGTTGCTTCGACGCGACCGCCGCGGTCCGCCGAATCACGAGAGGCAACACGATGCGCACCAATACCCCCGCACAGTCGCCCGACAAGGTGACGGTCGACGTGCACACCATGGGCCGCACCTTCGACGAGTCCGCCGTGGACCGGTGGGAGCTCGAGGCCGCACGCCGCGCCCTGAGGAAGCTCAAGACCGTGGCCGGCGGCCGGGTGATGATGGATCTCCTCGCCGAGGAGATAGCCGCCGGGGATCGCTTTCACAAGGGGCTCGTCGAGGCTTCGGGCGGCACCTTCCGCGAGTCGCGCACCGAGTTCACCGTGCGCGGCCTCGGTGGCACCGACCTGGCCGACTGGTTCCGGTCACAGGCCGGCACCGGGCGCTTCCGGGACAAGACGTTGCTCCTCGACGCCCATCCCGAGCACTACGTCGAGCCGCCGAACTACACGGGCGGCATGGTGGAGACGATCGGTGGTCACCTCACCCGGTTCAAGGTGTCGGTGGCCGGCGAGCTGCCTCCGTCGGTCGCCGCGTTCCTCGACGGGTCCTTCCCGGTGACGCTGATGAACGCGCTGTTGAGCCTGGACGACGGCACCCCCTTCGCGTACTGCCTGCATCAGGCAAGGGACACCGCCGACGGCGCGGACGTGGTGGTCCGCGTGGTCTACCCGTCTGCGGCTCCGGACTCGATGATCGAGGGGCATTGCGAACACCTGGCGATCGAATTCCGCAGTTGGATCCGAAACGCGGCAACGGCGGCGACCCGGTAACCGGCGGACGGCGTAGGTGACTTCGGCCGGCGGGGCCACCGGGGGCGGCCTGTCTCGTTCAGTCCGGGATCGGGCCACCCGCCGGTCCCGACGCGGCGTCGTCGTCCGGGTTGCAGGCATGGTGCGGGGCGCTGCGGACCTCTGCGCGCAGCCAGGCGTGGGCCGGGTCGTTGTCGTAGCGCTGGTGCCACGCGAGATGGATCGAGACGGCGGGCGTGGTCAGCGGCGGCGGCAGGGGCAGGCCGCGCAGACCCGGGTCGTCCAGCGCGGGACCGCCGACGATTCGCGGAACGGCCGCGACGAGGTCCGGCCGGCGGACGAACTGTAGCGCCGTGGCGTTGGCGTGGGCGGCGGCTTCCTGGCCTCCGCTCCCGCCCTGCACGCCCAGGCCGTCGTCGTCGCCGTCCTCGCCGAACCGTACCGAGCCGCCGCCTGGGACCGCCAACCACCGTGCCGCGCAACCCTGTTCACCCCTCCCGGCACCACCGGAGGTCAACATGAAGATCGCAGTACTCGGCTCCACCGGACAGACCGGCCGCCTTGTCCTCGCACACGCGTTGGAACGAGGGCACGACGTCATGGCCCTGGCCCGCCGGCCCGAACAGATCGAGACGCCCGCCGCCGCGAACCTGCGAGTGGTCCGGGCCGACGCGACCGACGCCGGCAGTGTCGCCACCGCCGTCGAGGGTGCCGACGTCGTCGTGAGCGCCCGCGACTCGTACGCGCCGCGGAGTTCAAGCCTCGAACGATCCCGCCGATGGCGCCACGCGCCGGGATCGCCGCCCTCATGGTCGCGGAAGCGGAAACACCCGGCTTCGCCGGCACGGACACCGTCGCCCTGTTCGACGGCCGCTGAGCACCGCTCGCGCCGCAACCGGCCGGCCGGCAATTCGATTGGTGTAGCGTAAAAGCGCGTTGCACCCCGACGCCAGAGGTACACCCATCCGGTAGGACGGCGCGGCCGCAAGCCCGGACCCAGTCGCCAGGACCCATCGGTGTCCGAGGCGGGGACGTACCCACAGACACGCTGGAACTCCCATGCGCACAACCGCAGCCACCCGGATCGTGGCTCTTGCCCTGACCCTCCTCCTGACGGCGGCATGCTCCTCATCGGGCTCGGACGAGGACGAGGACAACACCCCGACCGCCCAGGGCCCCACCTCCACCACCCCCGGCACCGCCGCACCGACCGCACAACCTCCGGCCGGCGGTGCCGAACCGGTCCTCCCGCCGATCGGCGCGCAATGGGACTACCAAATCGGCGGCGCCTACCAACCGGCCGCGGGCGTGCGCATCGTCTCACGCGACAGCGGCGCGGACCCGGCGGCCGGCCTGTACAACATCTGTTACATCAACGCCTTCCAGGCCCAGCCCGGCAGCACCGCCTGGTGGCAGAGCAACCACCCCGACCTGCTGCTCCGCGACTCCTCCGGCGCCCTGGTCCTCGACAAGGACTGGCACGAGCCCCTGCTGGACGTGTCCACCGACGCCAAGCGGGACAGACTCGCCCAGGTCGAATACCCCTGGATCGACGGCTGCGCGGCCAAGGGGTTCCAGGCGGTCGAACCCGACAACCTCGATTCCTACGGCCGTTCCGGCGGGCTGCTCAAACCGGCGGACAATATCGCCTTCGCCTCCCTGTTGGCCCAACGTGCCCACCGCGACGGCTTGGCCATCGGCCAGAAGAACGCCACCGAACTGCTCGACCGGCACCAGGCGATCGGATTCGACTTCGCCGTCGCCGAGCAGTGCGGCGCGACCGACGAGTGCGACCAGTACGCCTCGGCGTACGGCAACCGGGTCGTCGACGTCGAGTACGACGACGCCGGATTCGCCTCCGCCTGCAAGTCCTTCGCCTCCCGCATCTCGATCATCCGCCGCGACCACGACGTCAGCGCCCCGCCGAACGGCAGGTACGCACGCCGAACCTGCTGAACCCATCACCGCCAACGAAACGACCCGAAACGAAGCCAAGTCGGACACGAGTCCACGATGGGCAACGAAGCCGCACTCGTGACGGGGACATCCAGCGGCATCGGCCTGCACACCGCAATCGGCCTGGCCGCCGAGGGCACCCGCGTCGTGGCGACGATGCGGGACACCGCCAAGGCCGACCGTCTGCGCGCCGAGGCCGCCGACCGGGGCGTCGAAGTGGCAGTACGGAGACCGGACGTCACCGACCTCCACCACGCCCGATGGTGTCTCGACGCGGTGGCGGCCGAACTGGGCGTGGTCGACCGTGAACAGGCCCTGCTCCGCAACCGACTGACCCCCCTGCGCCGCGACCTGGCCGACAACACGGCCAAGCCCGCGGCAGCCCGCGACCTCGCCCCCGCCGCCGGTCAGACGCACGCCCTGCCGGCAGCCCGCGACGAGTTTGCCCACCCCGGCGTGCCGGTGGACGTGCTTGCATGCTGTTCTTGTACGTCTGGTCGTCAGCTTGTATACATGTTGTTCATGAGTAGCGTGCGCAAGCAGGACAGCCAGGGCGGCACCGCCCAGGACGTGACGTACCGCTGGTTGAAACGGCACATCTCGGAGTTGCCGCGAGATGGCGGGACGTTCCTGACCGAATCCGAGGTGGCGCTCGCCGCGGGCACCTCGCGGACGCCGGTGCGTGAAGCGCTGCTGCGGTTGGAGGCCGAGGGCTTCGTGCAGATCATGCCGAAGAAGGGTGCGTTCGTACCGCCCGTCTCGGACGCCGACGTGCGGGCGGTGATGGAGGCGCGCGCGTTGATCGAGGACTGGTGCGTGCGCAGGGTGGTTTCGGCCGCGCCGGAGTTCTTCGACGAACTCGATCGATTGCTGGGCGAGCAGGAGGCCCTGATCGACGATCCGGTCGGCTTCATCGATTGCGACCGCGCGTTTCATCGCGCGATCGTGCGGCAGGGCGGGAACCCGGTGCTCGCCGACTTCTACGAGTCGTTGCGCGAGCGGCAGGTGCGGATGGGTCTGCGTGCCGTGGCGAACGAGGCGACGCGGACCGGTACGGTCCTGACCGAGCACGCCGCCATCGTGGCCGCGCTGCGCACCGGCGACGCCGACCGGGTGGGGGATTCGCTGGCGACCCACCTGTCCAGCACGCTGGTCGCGCTGCACCTGCCCGCGCCCGCGCACTGGTCCGGCGTCGCCGGCGCCCCGTCCGTGGTGGGGCAGTCGTGAGGATCGCCCTGGTCCAGGTGGCCAGTGGGGCGGACGAGGCGCCCGATGCGCGCAGGGCACGGGTGGGGCGCATGGTGGCCGACGCGCGCGGCGCCGATCTGGTCGTGCTGCCCGAGTTGTGGGCCGCCGGCTACTTCGCGTTCGACGCCTACGCCGACCGGGCCGAATCGTTGAGCGGTGCCACCGTGAGCGCCGGCCGCGCCTGGGCCCGCGCGTTGAACTCCCACGTGCACCTCGGCAGCATCGTCGAACGCGACCGGGAGGGACGACTGTTCAACACGGCGATCCTGCTCTCCCCGGACGGCGTGATTCGCCATACCTACCGCAAGATCCACGTCTTCGGATACGCCTCGCGGGAGGCGGAGTTGCTGACGCCGGGTGAGCGGCTGGACGTCGTGGACACCGAGTTCGGCCGCTTCGGCGCGACCACCTGTTACGACCTGCGGTTCCCGGAGATGTGGCGCGACCTGGTGGACCTCGGCGCGCAATCGGTCGTCGTCCCCGCCGCGTGGCCCGCCGCCCGCCGCGAGCACTGGCGACTGTTCACCTCCTGCCGGGCCGTCGAGGAGCAGATCCTGCTGATCGCCTGCAATGCGGTCGGGGTCCAGGCCGACGGCGTCGAACTTGCCGGACACAGCCGCGTGGTCGGCCCATGGGGCGATGTGCTCGTCGAGGCCGGGACCGACGAGGGCGTGACGTTCTGCGATGTCGACCCGGCGGTCGTGGACGAGGTCCGGGCCGAGTTCCCGGTGTTGGCCGACCGTCGTCCGTCCGGCGTGTTCCCTGCCGCGGCCCGTTTGATCGAACCCGACACGGAGGAACTGCCCAACTGAGCGTCCGCACGCGTAGCCTGCGACTGGAAGTCGTGGGCACGCGAGAGCAGTTGGAGATATCCCAGCCCCGCCTGATCGTCGCCGGCTACACCGCCGGGGACGAGGCCGCGGCGACGCGGCACATCGAGGAACTCGCCGCCATCGGAATTCCGGCACCGGCCACCGTTCCCGCCTTCCAAGACCTCGATCCGGCCCTGCTCACCGCCGCCGAGACGATCGAGGTGAACGGTGCCGGCACCTCGGGGGAGGTGGAGCCGGTGATCATCCGACACGACGGCCGCTTCTTCCTCGCGGTGGGGTCGGACCACACCGATCGCGAGGTCGAGCGCGTCGACATCGCCGCCGCCAAGGCCGCCTGCCCCAAGCCGGTCGGCGCCGCCGTCGTCGAACTCGGCCCCGACCTGGCCGGGGTCGACTGGGAGTCGCTCGTCGCCCGCTCCTGGGTGGACGGGCGGCTCTACCAGGAAGGACCGCTCTCGGTCCTGCGCCGACCCGCCGACCCGGTGGTGGGGTGCTCCAACTCCCGTCCAGCGTCGCGGACATGATCAACCCCGAGACGCGCGCCGACATCGACCGCTATATCCGAAGCCCGAACGCCCCGGCCGAGGAGCGGGTGAAACT
Organism: Embleya sp. NPDC020886; assembly: GCF_044333915.1. Classification (NCBI taxonomy): domain Bacteria; kingdom Bacillati; phylum Actinomycetota; class Actinomycetes; order Kitasatosporales; family Streptomycetaceae; genus Embleya; species Embleya sp. NPDC020886. Next base: position 894,601 of record NZ_JBIRRX010000002.1, read on the forward strand.
GTTCAATCTCGAAACATCCTGTCCGCTCGCCAGGAACACCTCGCGCTGCGCTTCGCGCGTCGGGGCGAGGACCACTTCGCCGGCTTGGACGTGGTCAGCGGACGGCACCGGGTGCCGGTCATTCCCGACGCGTTCGCGCATCCGGAGTGCGATGTGGAGCGCCACTTCACGGCCGGCGACCACGTCGTGGTGATCGGACGGGTGCTCGACGTGTGCGAACGAGCGGGGGAGCCCCTCGGCTTCCTCGGCGGCCGATTCAGCGACATCGTCGACCGCGGCCACGAACCCGTCGGCTGGTACTTCTGAGCGGGCACCGCCCGCAGGGCGCTGCGGCGCGGCCCCGACCAAAGCCCGACCCCGCGCGTGACCGGAAGCCTCGGTGGCGATCTCTCGCCGGCCACCGAGGCTTCCGGCACGACCCGACAGAGGCCGAAGGCACGGTTCGAACCCGGCCCACGAGTCGTCGTTCGCTACCGGCGCCGGGTGGGCGCAAGGTCGTTCGGGCCGGCGAGTGCGCCGGAAACGTGCCGCTCCCGGGCGACCGACAGCGCGCCGCGCAACGGGCCGTCGGGACCGAGACCGGACCGGGCGACCTCGATCGTGTAGGGGCGCATCACGTTCACGAACTCGGTCAGCCGGGCCCGTACCCCGTCCAGGAGGAGGTTGCCCGCGCCGGCCAGCCGACCGCCGACGACCACCAGATCGAGATCCAGCGGCGTGGTGACCCCGACCACGACCGTCCCGATCGCCCGCCCCGCGGCGTGAACGGCCGCTCGGTGTGCGGCTTCCCCCGACAGCGCGCCCCGCACCACGTCCGCCAGATCGGTCGGCGCGGGGTTCGCGGCACGCAGTCGAGCCACCAACGCCTCCTCGTTGACCAGGGTCTCCAGGCAACCGTGCGATCCGCACCAGCACGCGACGCCGTCGGGATCGACGAGCGTGTGGCCGAACTCCCCGGCCACGCCCGTGGCCCCCCGGTACACCCGTCCGTCCAGAACCAGCGCGCCGCCGATACCCGCCTCGGCCAGTACGTACATGAAGTCGCCGCTGCCGCGGGCCGCCCCCAGGCGATGCTCGGCAAGCGCGGCGAGATTCGCGTCGTTCTCGACCCGGACCGGGAAGTCCAGCACCTCGGACAGGTCGTGGGACAGCGGGACGCTGCCCCAGCCCGCGAACTGATGGAATCCCTGCGAGATCAACCCGTGGGCCGCCCGGTGCTGTGCGGAGCGGACCAGGCCGGGGACGGAGACGACCGCCGAAACCAGATCGGCTCGGGTGAGCTCGCGCTCCACCAGCAGCCGTTCGAACAGCCGCCCGGCGACGGCCAACGCGTCCGAATACGGACACGACGGTGGGATGGGGCCCTCGATCTGCCACACCTCGTCGGTCGGCGACATCACGCCGACCCGGATCGAGGACCTGCCCAGATCCAGGCCGAGCACCCACGCCGAGCGGTGACCACCGAGCCGAACCACCTTGGTCCGCCGCCCGTTGCGCACGCCCCGTGCCAGAATCACCCGCCGCTCCGCCAGGAGTAGCCGGACCAGGTTGGATACCGTCGCCTCGGACAGTCCGGCGGCCTGGGCCAACTCGACCTGGGAGAGCGGACCACGCTCCAGACAAGCCAGGAGGCGCCGCAGGTTCGCGGCCCGCATGGCCGCCTGTGGGCCGCCTCGGTGCGCCGTCATGCGGTCATGTTTGTGGGCCCGCCCCGGTGCGTCAAGCCGAGCAGAGCCGTCCGTGCGGAGCCGAGCCCGACGCGGGTGGGACGGTTGCCTCGGATGCCGCCGACCACGCATGGCCGGGTGCCTTCGGGCCGGGTCCGGCGCGGTGTCGGCCGAACACCATGGTCGTGCGCCGATCCACGTCATACGGCGGCCACGGCGACGCGCCGGGGCGGTTGGGATCGCCGGTGTGCGCGAACTCGATCCACGCCTGCGCCAGCGAGCGCGCCGCGCCGTCCGTCGATCGCAGGATCGCACCCGGAGACGGATCGCCGTCGCCATGCGCGAATGGTGCGTCGACGCCGCCCACGGTGGCGGGCAGGTCGAACCGGTAGCGGAAGACCGGCGGCGTCGCGCTGCGCGCCCTGCGGCCGGAACACTCGCGCGCACCGGCATCGTCGGTGCTCGCGCCGATCAGCAGGGGGACGTCCGTTGTGAAGGCGGTCGGCGGGATCGAGGCGGGACGCTCGTGCACGATCGCCCGGTGGAACGCGCCGCGGGTGTCCGGTGCCGCCAACAGGTCGGTGACCCGCAGGGCGTTACGCCCGCCGCCGAGGATCGTCACGTTCGTCGGATCCCCACCGAACCCGGCGATGTCTTTCCGGACCCAATCCAGCGCCCCGAGCAGGTTCCGGAGCGCGCGGCCGTGCCGGTCGACGGCGACCAGGACCACGTCGTCGGCGGGAAGCGCGAACCCCGGATGGTGGGTCGGCCGGGCGCAGTCCGCCGGCCGGGCGGTCGCGCCGCGAAACCAGACCAGGACCGGACGCCGGGCCGCGCACGTCGCAAACGGGGTGCGAACGTCGAGCCGCGGGCCGTTGTCGCCGCCGATCGCCGACCCGTACGGAATCCCGGGAAAAGTAATGGGCCCGCCTTCGAATGTTCCCCGAATCCTTCCGGACGAGGTCTCGAAATCAATCTCGTACACGGGAACCTCCGGTTGCCTCTGAATGCTCGACCACCAGCACAACACACGAATTCACGGATGTCGACAATTTTGTGATGCGAGCCGTCGAAGACGCTCCTTGACTTCAAGGCGCAAATCGGAAAACCTCGCCGGGTTCACCCAAGGATCACGTCTGACCTGCACATTTCACGAGAATCGGCGATCCGATGTGCGATCGATGAATTCACTCGTTGAATTCAGGCAACGAATTCACCGGCCCTGATGTTGCGTTCCGGTCTCGATGGGAAACCCCGCGGAATCGACTCTTGTCGAACACCTGAAAAGCGAGTATTCATAACGACACCCGATCGGACGGTCGACGTTCTTGCACCCGTCCCGACGGCTTCCCGATTCCGTGCGGAGCCGCCGGTCGATCGACCATCCCGGTTTCCCGGAACGACCCTGCGAGGAATTCATGCTCCGTTCGCCCCTGACCCACCCGAGAAGACGCCACACGATCGCGGCCGGCGCCGGCGCACTGGCCTTGCTCCTCGCGGCCTGCGGCGGGCCCGGTGCAGGCTCGCACCCGGGGGCGGGGCCCACCGGAGAGCCCCGCCGTGGCGGCACCCTTTTGCTGGGCATGCCGGTCGACTACCAGACCCTGGACCCCACCGCGCCCAACTTCACCTCGATGACCGACTACACGGCGGCCCGCGCCATCATGGATCCGCTCTTCGACCTGGATCGGCGCGGCAATCTCGTCCCCGTCCTGGCCCTGTCCGCGACCTCCTCCGACGCGGACCGCACGTTCACCGTCGCCCTGCGCGAGAACGTGCGCTTCTCCGACGGCACGCCGCTGGACGCGCAAGCCGTCGTCGACCACTACAAACGCCTCCAGGAAACCAAGACCTGTCTGGGCTGCGATCCGCGCGTGGTCACCGACATCGCCTCGCTGAGCACGGCCGGCACCCACACCGTGGTGTTCCACCTCACCCAGCCGTGGGCGAAGTTCCCGGTCCTGGCCCTTACCCAGACCGCGGCGCTGATCCCGTCGCCCACCGCCGTTCGGGCCCAGGGCGACAACTTCGGCCGAGCGGCGGTGGGCGCCGGCGCCTATCGCCTCGAACGGGTCGCCCCCGGCAGCGCCATCATCCTCGTCCGCAACGACACCTACTGGCGCCCGGAAAAGGCCAACCTGGACAAGATCCTCATCAAGATCGTCCCGGACACCCAAAGCGCCGTGCAATCCGTCCAGTCCGGCACGCTGGACATGGCCGTCGCCACCACCCCCACCCTGGCCGAACAGGCGCGCGGCGCGAACCTACAGGTGCAACTCAACGAGGGCTTCGCACCGGAGGGTCTCAACGTCAACACCAAGCGCCCCGGCCTCGACGACGCGCGGGTGCGCGCGGCACTGAGCGCGGCCATCGACCGCAAGGCGATCAACAAGGCCGCCTACGGAAACGGCTCCAAGCCCGCCCTGGCCCTGCTGGCCGACGACAACCCGGCACAACAGGGCATCGCCGTGCCGGATTACGACCCGGCCGCGGCCCGCCGACTGCTCGCCGAGTACGGCAAACCCGTGTCGGTGGACATCCTCGCCCCCGACCTGCCCGCCTACCTGACCCAGGCGCTGCTGCTGCAACAGATGTGGAAGGACGTCGGCGTCGACGCGAAGGTCACCGCGGCCGGCCCCACCCTCAACCAGGCCATCCAGCAAAGGAACTTCGACGTCCTCCTGGGGCCGTTCTTCGTGGACACCACAACGGTCTCCGGACTCCAACCCAGTTTCGTCTCCGGCGGGTTCAGCAACCTCAGCGGCTATGCGAACCCGCACACGGACGCCTTGTTCGCCAAGCTCGCCCCGATCGCCGACGACGCACAGGCCCTGTCCACCGCGCGGGAGATCGTCGGCACTCTCGCGCGCGAGGTGCCGGTCATTCCCGTCGTGCGCAAGATGGGCATGTTCATCGGCTCCGACCGGGTACACCTGCCGCCCGCCGACTCGCGCGGCGTGGACATCTTCTCGATGACCGACGTGTGGCTGAGCCGATGAACGCACGCTACCTCGCCGGTCGACTCGGCCAGGCGGCGATCGTCCTGGCCGCGGTCGCGGTCGTCACCTTCGTCCTGGGGCGAATCCTGCCCGGCGACCTCGCCGCCGCAGTCCTGGGGCCGACCGCGACCCCGGAGCAGACCGCCGCCTTCAACCACCGCATCGGGGCCGACCACAGCGCGATCGAGCAATTCCTGGACTGGCTCACCGCCGCCCTCACCGGAGATCTGGGCACCTCGCCGCTCAACGGCCAGAGCGTCTCCGCCGCGCTGCGCGACCGTGCGGAACCCTCCCTGCTGCTGATGCTCCTCGCCGAGGCACTGGCCCTGGCCATCGCCGTCCCGGCGGCGCTGTGGGCCGCCTACCGCCGCGGCCGACCGGCCGACCGGATCGCCAACGGCGCATCCTCGTTCCTGCTCGCCGCACCACAGTTCGCCATCGCCGTGCTGTTGGTCTACGTCTTCGCCGTCCGCCTCGGCTGGGCCCCGGCCACCGGCTACACACCCCTGGCGCAGGGGGCCGGCGAGACCCTGCGCAGCCTGATGTTGCCGGCGGTGACGCTCGCCCTGGGACTGGCCGCCGTGTACTTCCGGGTGCTGCGCAACGGAGTGATCGAGACCCTCCGGCAGGACTACATCCTGGCGGCCCGAGCCCAAGGACTGACCCCGCGCGAGATCCTGCTGCGGCATGCGCTGCGCCCGGCCCTGCTACCGCTGGTCACGCTGGTCGGACTCAACTTCGGCGTGCTGATCGGGGGCGCGGTGGTGATCGAGCAACTCTTCGCCATCCCCGGTCTGGGCACCTACGCGTTGGGCGCCGTACGAGCCAAGGACTTCGTCGTCCTGCAGAGCGTCGTGCTGTTGATCGCCGCGCTCTACGTCCTGGTCAACCTCGCCGTCGAAGTGCTCTACGGCCTCCTGGATCCGAGGATTCGCCATGCCCGTTGACACCCTCGTGCCCACCGCCGAGGCCACCCACCGGGACAAGGTGACGACCCGTCGAGCCCGCCCGGGGGCCGCTACCGCGGCGGCGTCGGTGGTCTTGGGCACGATCGTGCTGGCCGCACTGCTGGCGCCCGTCCTGCCGCTGGAGAATCCCGAACACACCGACGTCTCCGCGCTGTCCGCCGGATTCGGCGCCGAACACCCACTCGGCACCGACGCACTGGGCCGGGACACCCTCGCGCGCATCGTGTACGGGGCCAGAGTGAGCCTGACCGTCGGACTCGGCGCCACCGCCATCGGCGCGGTCGTCGGCACCCTGCTCGGCATGATCGCGGGCCTGAGCACCGGATGGGCGCAGGCGATCGTGATGCGGCTCGCGGACGTCCTGCTCGCCTTCCCCGCGCTGGTGCTCGCGCTCGCGGTGATCGGTGCGGTGGGCCCCTCGGCAACCAGCGTCACCCTCGTGGTGGGCGTGCTGTTCGTACCCGGCTTCGTACGCGTCGTGCAGGCGCCGGTACTGAGCCTGGCACAACGCGAGTTCGTCCTCGCCTGCCGGGCGATGGGGATGTCCGCCACGCGGTTGATGTTGCGCGAGATCCTGCCCAACATCATCGGCCTGGTCGTCACGTACGCGGTGACCATGTTCGGCCTCGGCGTGATGATCGAGGGCGGCCTGGGATTCCTCGGGATGAGCGTCCCGCCACCCGCGCCCACCTGGGGCGGCATGATCTCCGAGGGCAGACAGGTCCTCGCCGAACACCCCGTGGTCACCCTGACGCCCACCGCCGTGCTCGTGCTGGTCGTGCTGTGCGCGAACGTCCTGGGCGACCGACTGACCGCCGTCTTCGACTCCCGCGGAGCGATGTTGTGAACCGTCTCGACAAGACACCGCGAACCGCTCCAGAGCCGAGCGCCGACACCGGACCCGAGCCGTTGCTGGACGTGCGCGACTACCGGGTCCACCTCCACTCGCCGCGCGGCGCCGTACGGGCCGTCGACGACGTGAGCTTCACCCTGGCCGCCGGACGCACCCTGGCCGTGGTCGGCGAATCCGGGTCCGGCAAAAGTGTGCTGTGTCGGAGCCTGCTGGGCCTGCTGCCGCCGGCCGCCATCGCCGTCCGCACCGGGACCGCACGCTTCGCCGACCTCGAACTCACCGGCTTGAGCGAGCAACGGCTGCGCGCGCTGCGCGGTCGCCGGGTCGGCATGGTCTTCCAGGACCCGATGACCGCACTCAACCCGGTGATGCCGGTATGGCGCCAACTGGCCCTGCCCCTGCGCCGCCACCTGGGTCTGGGCCGCAAGGCGGCCCGGGCCCGCGCGGTCGAACTGCTCGACACCGTGGGCATTCCCGACCCGGCCCGACGCGCCCGGCAGTACCCCGTGCAGATGTCCGGCGGCATGCGCCAGCGCGTGATGATCGCGCTGGCCCTGACCTGCGACCCCGAACTGCTCATCGCCGACGAGCCGACCACGGCACTCGACGTCACCGTCCAGGCGCAGATCCTGCGCCTGCTCGACCGCCAACGTGCCGAACGTGCCATGGCGATGATCCTGATCAGTCACGACCTGGACCTGGTCGCGGATCACGCCGACGACGTCATGGTCGTGTACGCCGGACGACAAGCCGAACTCGGCGCCACCGACGCGGTGCTCACCGCACCCCGAATGCCGTACACCCGGGCCCTCCTGGACACCGCGCCGCGACTGCACTCCGTGCGCGCCGAACGGTTGCCGACCATCGGCGGCGAACCCCCGGACCTGACCCGCACCGCCGACGGCTGCGCCTTCGAGAGCCGCTGCCCACGCGCCGACCACCGATGTCGCAGTGCCCGGCCACCGTTGGTGGTGCCGCCGGGGAGCGGGCACCGGGTCGCCTGCCGGCTCCCCGAGCCGTCGGCGCCACACCCGGCGGTCGATGTCGTCCCCGGCCGGGCCGGCGGTGTCGACGTATCGAAAGCGAGTACCCCATGAGCAGCATCGACACCCCCGACCGCACCCGCCCGCAGCACGACACCGACGGCGAAACGGGCGCGGACCGCGCCCTGTTGACGGTTCGAGACCTACGGGTGCGGTATCGCAACGCGGGCCGCCTGTTCGAAGCGGTCGCCGGTGTCGACCTGACCGTGCAGGCCGGGGAGACCCTGGGCCTGGTCGGCGAATCCGGCTGCGGCAAATCGACCGTCGCGCGTGCCGTCGCACGGCTGGAATCCTCGATCTCCGGGCGCATCGAGTTCGACGGCGAAGACGTGGCCCGGCTGCGCGGCAAGGCACTGGACCCGTACCGCCGTCGAGTGGGCATGGTGTTCCAGGACCCCATCGCGTCCCTGAACCCACGTCGTCGGATCCGCGACATCATCGCGACCCCGCTCGAACTCGCCGGCGACACGGACCGTGCACGCATCGCCGACCGGGTGGGGGAACTGGCCGACCAGGTCGGCCTGCGCACCGCGCTGCTCGATCGGCGCCCACACGAGCTGTCCGGCGGCCAGTGCCAACGCGTGAGCATCGCCCGGGCCCTGGCCCGAGTCCCGGACCTGCTGCTGTGCGACGAGATCGTCTCCGCGCTCGACGTCTCGGTCCAGGCCCAGGTGCTCAACCTGCTCCTGGACATCAGGGACCGGCGGCACCTGGCGATGCTCTTCATCTCCCACGACCTCTCGGTGGTCCGCCACGTATCCGACCGGGTCGCCGTCATGTACCTCGGCCGACTGTGCGAGGAGGCGCCGGTGGACGACCTGTACGCGGCCCCGGCCCATCCCTACACGCGCGCACTGCTCGCCTCGGTCCCCGGCCGCGGCGCGAACACGCAAGGCCACGGCCTGCTCACGGGCGAACTGCCCTCGCCGATCGAGCCGCCCGGCGGGTGCCGCTTCCGGACCCGCTGCCCACTCGCCCGGGAGCGCTGCGCCGTCGAGGAGCCGCAGCCGCTGCAGGTGCGTCCGCACCACCGGGTGGCCTGTCATTTCCCGCTCGGGACGCAGATCGACGCGGAGCGGGTTTCGAGGGAGGCGGTGGGAAGTTGACCGCGGTGGGCGGTGCGCGGGCCGGTGCCGGCGGCCCGCGAATCTCGCCGCGAGCGGGCAACCTGGGCCGGCTGTTGGAGTGTCTGGCCCCCAAGCCGCTGTCGCAGACGGAACTCGCGGTGGCCTCGGGCCTGTCCGAGGCCACCGTGTCCAACCTCGTCAAACTGTTGGTCCGTGATCGACACGTGGTATTGGAACACAGCGTGCGCAACGGTCGCCGCGCCAACGTGGTGCGGCTCGCCGCGCATCGTTCCTCATGGGTGCTGGGGGTGGACCTCGCCCGCTCCTGGATCAGGGTGGGCCTGATGTCCTCGACCGACGAAATCCTCGACGCGCGGGCGCCGATTCCCCACCCGTGTGCGTACTCCGAGGCACTGGAGACGATCGGCCGGCTGACCCGGGGCCTGCTGGCGGTGCGCGATCCGTCCTCGATCGACCCGGTCGCGGGCGTGGTGTCGGTCCCGGGCCCGGTTCGCCGTCCCGAGGACGACGGGGCCGGCCGCGACCTGATCCCACAGGGATGGCACCAGACGACCAACTGGGGAAGCGTGCCGCTGGCCCACGACATCGGCGAAGTGGTGGGCGTACCCGTCCACGCGGACAACGACGCCAACCTATCGGCACTGGCCGAACTCCACCGGGGCGCAGCCGTGGACAGCCGCGACTTCCTGTTCCTGTCGGTGGACGCCGGTGTCGGCGGGGCGCTGGTACTCGACGGGCGCATCTACCGCGGCGCGACCGGCATGGCGGGCGAGTTCGGCCACACCGTCGTCGAGCCGCACGGCCGGGCCTGTTGGTGCGGCGCGCGCGGCTGCCTGGAAACGCTGATCGGGGAGCGGGCCCTGCTCGCCGCGCTGCGCACGGCCGAGCCCGCGCCGCACACCGTGGACGACGTCGTGCGGGCGACGCTCGCCGGAGACGGCGCGCATCGGGCCGCCGTGCACGAAGCGGGTCTGGCGATCGGCACCTTCGTCGCCGCCGTCAGTACGCCGCTGGATCTCGACCTGGTCGTGATCGGCGGCGCCCTGGCCCGCGCCGAAACCCTCCTGCTGGACGGGGTGCGAGCCCAACTCGCGCACTACCTGGGCCGATTCAGGCCCTACACGATCGAGGTGAGCACGGCGCGGCTCGGGCGGGACGGACCCCTGTACGGAGCCCTGCTCGCAGCCCGCGAACGGCAGACGGACCGCGACCTGCTCCGGATCGGCGGCCCCCGCGCCGAGGCCACCACATCGCCGTGAGCCGGCCGCGAACGGCTCCCTCGCGTTCCCTCCTTGTTCCTTCCCCGCCTGTCGTGTCGAGCAGAAAGACGGATGCACCGATGATCCAGACCCGGTCCGAAACCCAGGTCCAAACCCGGCCCGAAACCTCGTGGGACCCGAAGGAGAACAACTGGCGGCCACCGACCCACCTGCCGCCCGGCGACCCGGTGGTCACCGAGTCGGGCGTGCGGCGGTACGAGGGCCTCACCTACGCGGCGACCGCCGGGTACCGTCCGTGCCTGCTCGACGTCGCGGTGCCCGCCGGCGATGGGCCCGCACCGGTGGTGGTGTGGATCCACGGCGGAGCATGGCAGGACGGCGACCGGCGCTACCCGCCGCCGACGGTCACCCCGGAGTTGTTGTTCGGCGGCATCCTCGACGCCGGCCTCGCACTGGTTTCCATCGACTACCGACACAGCCTGGAAGCGCCCTTCCCGGCCCAACTCCACGACGCCAAATCGGCGGTCCGCTACCTTCGCCACTACTCCCGCGTACTGGGCATCGACCCCGAGCGCATCGGTGTCTGGGGCGAGTCCGCCGGCGGCCATCTCACCGCGCTCCTCGCGCTGACCCCGTCCGACGACCCGGACCATCCCCTCGAAGGCAGCGTGGGAATCACCGGCCCCAGCAGCGCCGTTCGGGCCGCGGTCGACTGGTACGGGGTGTCGAACGTGCCCAGCCTGCTGTCCACCCTCCACGAACTGCCGCCCCCGGGCGCGGCCCACCGCCCCGATCCCTGCGAGGCGCTGCTCGGCGGGCGCCCCGAACAATGGCCGCTGCTGGCGCGCTCGGCGAGCCCGCTCACCTACGCGGACCACGTGGCCGCACCGCTGTTGCTGCAACACGGCACGAAGGACACCGTGGTCCCGCACGAACACAGCGCGCAACTCGCCGCTCGACTGGCCGCATGCGGCAGCGAGGTCACCCTGCGATCGATACCCGACGCGGACCACTGCTTCGTCGGCCTGGCGGACATCGCCCCGGTGGTCCACGAAGGCATCACGTTCCTCGAGCGACACCTGGGCTGACCGAGCCCGGGCCAGGCGAGGACGGAGCGTCGAAAGCCTCGTGGCGATTCGGCTTCCTCGGCAGGCTGCGACGGCCGGCTCGTCCCGGACGGGACCGGTCGCCGCAGCCACCTCCGCCGGTCCCGGGACCGGCTCGCCTACTGCGATCGCGGCAGTTGTGGATGTCTGCGGCGGCGGGACGACTTCCGAGTCCCGTTCCAGGACGCCCGGAGGGGCCGAGGCAGTACGGCTTGGACAGGGTCGGCGGGTTCGCGATCCACTCCCCGGCCACCGACACGTACACCAACGCTCTCCTGTTCACCGCAACCCCCACCGATCACCCCATCGCCGCCTTCGACACCGCTGCCTTGGCCCACCTTGCCGACTACACCGAGTAACCAGGCCGCTCCACCCCGGCCGGCAAGGGACCTGCGACGCGCCGCACCGGTGGGACCCTTGACTAAAGTAAACGTGAACGTACACTTCCTGTATGAGTGCAACGGCTACTGCGCCTCAACGGCGGGGACGTGGAGGTAGGGAGCGCATTCTGGCCGCCGCCGCCCGGCTGTTCGCGACCCAGGGGATCAACGCGACCGGCATGGAACAGGTGGCAGAGAAGGCACCGGTGTCGAAGCGGACGCTCTACGCGCACTTCAGGACCAAGAACGACCTGGTCATCGCCCACTTGCAGGGCCTCGTGCTGACGGGCGCCACCTTGGAGAGTGTGCTGGACCGTGAGGACCTCACCCCTCGGGAGCGGGTCCTGATGCTCTTCGACCAGTTCACGACGGACGCGGGTCCGGTTCGTGGGTGTCCGTTCATCGATGCCGCTGTGGAGTTCCCGGACCCGGAAAGCGCGGTCCACTCCTACGCCCGCGACCAGAAACTGCGGATGGTGCGGCTCATCGCCGCCTTGGTGACGGAGCTGGGCTGTCGTGAACCCGACGCACTCGCCGAGCAGTTGGCCACTCTCGCGGACGGCGCGGCCAGTCGCGCAATGGTGCTGGGCGAAGCGGACTATGGCCGGCACGCACGGGCAGCGGCACAGGTTCTCCTCGATCAGGCTCTGCCGAACACCAACGGACGAGAAAAGGGTCGGTGAACAGTCCGTTGACGACCACGAGGGGGCGTGCGTAGCGCCGGTGGAACCGACGGCAGCCGGCGCGCGACACCCGGCGATGGCGGCCGAGTCGCTGTGAGGACTCCACGCACATGCGGGCAACGCGGTGGCGGATGCCAGGCTGACCGAGCGGGCGGCGGCACAGATGGTCGAAGTTCCAGCCCTTGTCGACGCAGTCTCGCCGGCCGTCCACGCCGCCCGACCCGGTGCGATCCGCCGCAACCAGCTCGACGACCTCGACATCGGCAACCGCCGGCTCGTCATCAACAGCCGCGTCCGGCAGCCGTGTCCGGCCCCCGGACGAGCTCACCCTGCCGACGGCCCCGGCTTGGCCGGAGCACCGGCGACGGGGCCGGCCCGACACCGCCAACCCACACTCGACGATCAACAAACAGACCGCCCTGGAGACCGGCCCCATCAGCGGGGTCTCCGTCTCCGCCGCGCTTCTCGGCCGGACCGCAACCCTCGAACTTCGCGGGTTGCGTCCTTTCGCGGGTGGGGGCCGGTGTCGCCTGTCAGGCTGGTGCCTTGCTTCGGCCGGGGACGGGGTGTGCTTGGTGGGAACGCGGCCGTGGCCGATGTTCGCCGCGCTCCTCGAGCGTGCCGCCGCGACGGGTAGTGCGCTGGATCTCGACGATGCCCGACCGGACGAGGTCCGCGCGGACCTGGCGGATCACGTGGGTGCCCGTCCGGCCGACACCCTCGCGTACGGCGCGCCCCGGATGTGCGCGATCCGCAAGCGTCTCGCCCACGCGGTCGCCGACCGCCTCGCCCCGGATCCGGAACGCCGCGCGGAGTGGGGCGCGTTCCTGGTCGCCGGGATCTTCACCCGCCACCTGGCGCGAACCCCCGCCCCGGTCGACCCGGATGCGGCCGAGCGGCCGAGCGGCTGGGTCGCTCGGCGCCCACGACGCCGCCCGCGGACCTCGACCTCGGCCTGGCCTCCACCCGCACAGCCCCGCCGTCCGCGCCGTCCTGTCCGCCCTGGCCCACGCCCGCAGTGAGGAGATTGATCTTGCTCGATGGCCCGTCTTGCCCGACGGCTACTCGGCTGCCGTGATGCGGGTTGCGTAGACCCGGTGGGCCATTGCACTCGGCACGCGTGCTTCGGGCCGAGCGCGTCATCCGGGTGGGCGGGAGGCAGCCGGTGTCAGCGCGGTACGCCCAGGCCGTCGAGGACGATGCCCACGGCCCGGTCGAGCGCTTCGCCTTCACCGAGGTTCGTGGCGTATGCGAGGGCGCGCAGGAGGAGGGAGACGTCGTCGCCGGTGACTTCGGGCCGGGCGGCGCCGGCCGCTTGGGCGCGGTGGAGCGCACCGTCGAGGGCCGCACGGAAGGCGTCGGCCGCTTCGGTGACCGGCCGCGACAGGCCCTCTCCATCGTCGTCGTGGGGCGGCAGAAGGTCCAGCAGGGTCATCTTCACCGGTCCCGCTGCCGCGAGGGTCCTCAGCAAGGAGGCGAATGCCTTGCCGGCGTCCGGGGCGTCGGCATGCTGCACGGCCTCGTCGGTGAGCTTCTCCAGGTAGCGCACCGCGGTGGCCTCGATCAGGTCCTGCTTGGTGGCGAAGTTCCGGAAGACCGTGGCGATGCTGACCCCGGCCCGCCGAGCGACCTCGTCGGTGGAGGCTGCGGCCCCCTTCTCGGCGAACACGTGCTCGGCGGCCAGCAGGACCTTCTCCCTGTTGGCGGCTCCATCGCGGCGCATACCGGACCCCTTTTGCAAACGTAGTGAACACTACGTATGATGCGTAGTGAAGACTTCGCTTAAGGGTATGCCGCCGGGCCCTCGTGCGCCAAACACGCGGAGTGGACCGTCTCCGCAGGCCGCCGCCGCGCGGCGGTGAGCACGTAGGCGGCTCGCCCGGAACCACGACACAAGGAGCACCATCCATGTCCCCAACGGACGAAAACACCACCGTCGTGATCATCGGCTCGGGTGTCGCCGGTCTCACTCTCGGTAACTTCCTCCTGCGCAGCGGGATCGACTGCGTAGTACTGGAGCGGCAACGCCGTGAGTACGTCGAGCAGCGCCAGCGCGCAGGTGTCATCGACTCCCGGGCGGCGCAAATGTTCCGTGAGTGGGGTCTGGAGGACCGGGTCGTCGGCGGCGTCCCCTTCGAGCCGGTGCTGAACTTCCGCATCGACGGCGAGACACGGCCCTTCAGGTACGTGACCGACGACCTCGGCGGTGGACGCTTCTGCCCCCAGCAGATGCTCGTGCGCAACCTCATGGACGTGTTCGTCGGCGACGGCGGCGATCTCCGCTTCGAGGCCGAGAACGTGGAACTCGAGGACATCACCGGCCCTCGGCCGCGCGTGCGCTACCGCGACAGTGCAGGCGTGACACGCACCATTGCCTGTGACTTCATCGCAGGCTGCGACGGGGACCACGGCGTCAGCCGGGCGAGCATCCCCGAGGAGGAACTGACGCGCCACTCCCACGAGTACGGGTACGCCTGGCTGACCGTACTGGCGGATGCTCCGGCCAAGCACCAGTCCCTGATGGCGATCCACGACCGTGGATTCGCCGGCCAGTTCGCCCGCGGCCCGCAGGCGAGCCGCTTCTACCTCCAGTGCCCCCTGGACACCGCCGTCGAGGAGTGGACGGACGACCGTATCTGGGAGGAGATCGAGGCACGCTTCGGTGAACCGGTCGCTGTGAAGGGGCGGATCTCCAGCAAAACGCTGGTGCCTCTGCGCAGTGTCGTCCACGCCCCGATGAGCCACGGCCGCCTGTACCTGCTCGGCGATGCCGCGCACATCGTGCCGCCTATGAGCGCCAAGGGCATGAACCTGGCCCTGCACGATGCCGACGTGTTCGCCGCGGCCGTCCTGAAGCAGGTCAAGGAGCAGGACACGACCCTGCTGGAGGCATACTCCGCCACCTGCCTGAAGCACGTGTGGAACTACCAGGCGTTTGCCGCATGGTTCACCGATCTCATGCACGACGCGGGAGACGTCTCCTACCGCGGTGAGTTTCGCCGCCGCCTGGCGCGCGCCGAGTTCCAGCGACTCTACGACTCGGAGACCACCAACCGCCTCTTCGGCGAGTTCCTCACCGGCCTCAACTGAAACCGCCGTCCCAGGACGCGGACAGGAACCCGTGGCCCGGGCAGTCGGACCCATCGCCCTCGCCCCAGAGCCTGCGGGGCACGGGCCGAACCGGCCCCTGCCCCGCAGGCTCGGCTCCCTCGAACACCGCACCATGACAGCGCGGCGCCTCGACTACGGTTGCCACCCGGGGCGAGCAGGCGGGTCGGTTCCGCGATCGCCTCCGGGGAGGGCTTGAAGCAGCGGCGGACGTTCTCCGGCTTCTTGTGCCGCGACTTCGCCATCGGCAGCCGCTTCACGTACGGCCCGGAGAGCGTCACCGCAGGTGGCGACGAAGTTATCGGTAAGGACGGCTATTCGTGTGGGGTGAGTAGGTCCGGAGCTCGTGTTGCTACAGCGAGGTCCGAAGTAGCTTCCTGTAGCCGATTCCGGCTTCCTTGTCGGGGTTTCCGGTGTTCGCGTCCGAGCCGCCCAGAGGGCTTCGCTGCGAAACCCCCTGTGACACGGTCGGGAACGGGCATGCTGTTCGAATGTTCGATCTGGTTGTCCGGACGGCAGGCGCCGAGGACTTGATGGCTGTCTTGGGCGTGCACGCCCGTCGCGATCCGGGCGGTGAAGTACCGAGGTCTGCCTCCGGCCTTGAACGGCAGACCTGGGATCGAGTGGTGCGGTCCGACGAATTGACCGTCTATCTCGCCGAGGCCGACGGCGACCCGGTTGGGACGGCAACGATGATGGTGATGCCGAACGTCACGTATGCCTGTGCGCCGACGGCGTTCGTCGAAGCCGTGGTGGTCGCCGCGGAGCATCGGCGCCGGGGCATCGCCGGCGCCATGCTGCGACAGCTGCTCGCGGACGCGCGATCCGTCGGGTGCAACAAGGTCCAACTGCTGTCTCACAAGCGCCATGCCTTCGACGGGGCCCATCGCCTGTACTCGTCGTTGGGATTCCAACCCGAGGCGGAAGGGTTCCGGCTGTACCTCCGGCAGGCGCCCGCATCCGCCCACGGCGCCGGCGCCGACGGATGACAGCGACGCAGCCCTGCGGCTCCGCTCACTACGGATTGCTACTTGGGATCTCGCCGTAGCCATCCGA
Source organism: Embleya sp. NPDC020886 (assembly GCF_044333915.1). Classification (NCBI taxonomy): domain Bacteria; kingdom Bacillati; phylum Actinomycetota; class Actinomycetes; order Kitasatosporales; family Streptomycetaceae; genus Embleya; species Embleya sp. NPDC020886. The sequence continues at coordinate 910,772 of NZ_JBIRRX010000002.1, forward strand.
GTTCCGGGCGGAGCAGCCCTCAACCACGGCAGGAATCGGGCCACCATCGGCCTGTTCGGACGGCAACGCGAGCGGACAATCGGGGGCTTGCTCCGTCGACATGCTGCGAAGGTCAGAGGTCGTCGGGTCCGGCGGGCGCGCGCAACGTCGCGTAGGCGAGGTAGTCGGTCCCGGCGCGCTGGGCGTAACGCAGCGCGGTCTCGGGGCTGACGCCGAGGGCGTCGGCGAGGATCGAGGGCGGGGCTTGACGGACCATCCGGAGCCAGGCTCCGGACTGATGACCCCTGCCGGCCCGCTCGACGTCGCGTTGAGGTTGACGTACTGCATCCATCGTTCCTTCATCCCCCACTCACCTCGGTGGGCTGCGGATATCGTCACATGGCATGACACCGTGTCGCCGTTCGATTTCGTCGTGAGGCGGCCGAGATGACGGCATGCCGCGTCGGCTGCAGGATCCGATCGTGGTGGTGCGGGCCGCGGGGAGGCGTGTCAGTCGACCGGCCGGCGCGGTGGTTCCGCGCAGGCGGACGACGAGTGCGGTCGCACATGCCGCATTCCCGAAGGGGTGTCTCGCGATGCGGATCCGCGACCGACTCGGGTCCGTGTTCTCGAACGAGGAGTTCCGCAAAGCGTTCGGAGATCGCGGCCGTCCTGGTATCTCGCCCGGGCAACTCGCCCTGGTCAGTGTGCTGCAGTTCGTCGAGAACCTGACGGACCGGCAGGCGGCGCATGCGGTGCGGGCCGGGATCGACGTGAAGTACCTGCCGGGTATGGAGCTCACCGACCCCGGCTTCGACTTCACGGTGCTCACCGGGTTCCGGCAACGACTGCCGGCCACGGCTTGCAGGAGCGTGTGCCGGACCTGCTCTTGGAGCGCCTGGCGGGCGAGGGTTTGGTCGGCGCCGGAGGGCGGCAGCGCACCGGTCGTGACGTACTTGGGCCGGCCCGGTCCGGACGAGGTCCTACAGCCGGAGATCGTCCTGGGTTTCCACGGCCTCTGTGTCGTGAAGGCCGTCGACGATGACGACTGGTACATGGGCACTCTCAACAGTGACGGCACCGTCGAGTGCTGGGACGCATACGACGACCTCTGGAACGCACTTCGCGGACTCTGAGCAGGCTCACGGTCGGCGGGAGGCGATCACTGAACGCGCGGGAAGCGAGCATCAGTTCGACCTCTTTCCGGGCGACGACCTCATTCGTGAACGGCCCGTTGCTCGGGAGCGAGTACACACCGACGAACCGGGGGAACCCCGTGCCCCGGATCCGGGCGGGCGTGGACATCGGCAAGACCCACCACCACTGTGTGGTCCTGGGCGCCGAGGCAAGCGGCTGTTGTCGCGCCGCGTGTTGACCGACGAGCCGGAACTGCCCGGCTCTGCTCGTCGATGTGCCGGCCGTCGACGAGGGCACCGTACCGGCGGTCGACGTCGCCGACGGCATGGCCACCTTGCCGTCAGCGTGCTGCTCAACCATGGCCGGCAGCTGCTTTACATCCTCGGCCTCGCGGTCAATCGGCATCGGCCGGCTATCGGGGCACCGGGAAGACGGACGCCAAGGACGCCATTGTCATCGCCGACCAAGCCCGCACGCGCCGCGACCCGACGGTCTCGCGGCCCGACGACGCACACGCCGTCGAACTGCGGATCCTCACCAACCGCAGAGCCAACCCGACTGCCGACCGCACCCGCCGCATCAACCGCCTGTGCAGCCGACTCACTGAAAAATTCCCGGCGTTGGAGCGCGCCCTCGACCCGGGCAACGTCGGCCCGCTGCCACTCGCAGCCCGTCATGCAGGCCGAGCCGGCCACCATCCCGCGCGAACGACGGGGACCGAAGACGATCCGGATTTCCACCACCGCGTTCCCCACCATGTTCGGAACCTCCCATGCCGCAGACAGCATCCGATCCGGCAACCGGTTCGCCCCTCCCATCGGATCCCGCGTACCTGTCGCAGAGCTTCCAATCGCCGCTCGCCTTGTTCCAGCTGAGGCTCGCCGAGTGGTCGGACGTGTGGAGGACTGTGTCGTACGGAGCCTTCTCGGTGCCGATCTCGGTCGCCTGCGCCGGGGCTGGCGATGCCGAGGGCGGGGGCTGTGCCGAATGCGATGGTGGCGACCGTTTGCGGAAACTCATGGACTCCTTCGTGATCGCTCGGGTGGCAGGGAGGAGAGCAATCCCCGCCGTGGTGGTCGCGGCGGGGACTGCGTGCGGTTCGGACTACCAGTAATAGGTGTAAACAGACGGGTATCGCTTGGATCCGCCTGCCCCGTTCTGCACCCAGACCTCCACTCGCAACTGCGTGTTGGGTAGGGGGGTCGGGTAGATGTACCCATCGGCACATGCGTTGTTGGAGCCGTTGGAGTCCGTCAGGTCGAGGAGGAGTGCGCCGCTGGAGTTCCGCACTTGCGCCCGGGCCCGCATGCCGTCGGGGTCGTCGTCGCAGAGCCTCCATCGGCCTCCCGCGTACTGCTCCAGCGAGAGGCTTGCGGAGTCGTTGGCGGAGTGGAAGACCCCGTCGTAGAGGGCCTTGCCGGTGGCGGTCTCGGTGGCCTGTGCCGGGACGGCGACGATGCCGAGGGCGAGTGCCGTGCCGAGTGCGGCGCTGACGGCCGCCGAAGAGAAGCGGATGCGCATCTGTCTCCTTCGAGATCGTGTGGATGGAATGCAGGGGACCCCAGAGGTCGGGTGAGCTTGTCGTCGCCTGTCGCCTGTCGCCTGTCGCCTGCCGGCTGCCGGGGCGAGACAACGGTTGGCGACTGCGTCGAGGAGCGTCAACGGCCGATCCGTCCCGATCTTGTCCGGGACAGTGTCCGAGCCTGTCCGGGACGGTGTCCGAGCCAGGACCCGTCCGACACTTTCGTCCAGGCGTGCTGGGCATGCCAGGCCTGGCGGGCGTGTCTGGGTCGGATCGGGCCGGCGGTCCGTGCCGGGTGGGCATCAGGCCGATGCCGAGGTCGGGATCCGAGCCCACCCTGGACGTCGAGAGCGGCCACCCCCACAGGCACGAAGAACGCGGGTGGTCTCGAAACCGAGGACGCGAACGCGCTGGTGGGACCGGGGCGGGGCAACCCGTCTGAAGATCGCTTCGAGGTCACTCCCCGGCCAGGCCGCCGAACCCCCTTGATCGGGGCGGGCCGTCGGTACTCGGCCGTGGGGCGAGCTGGGCGGTTGCGGTGTCGGGCCCGTAGGTCGAGCCGTCGAGGTGGTCCTACGGTTTCCACTCGCGCGCACGCGTAGGGCCGTCCGAATATTCCGGAAACCCCGCCGCCGGGCCCGGGGTCCGCTGCGCACGACACGACCTCGCGTTGGCCAAGATTCGGATGTTGAGTACTTGAGTAAACGGCAGTCGGTCGCGCGTCCGCCCCTGGTCGGCGTGTCCTGGGTACTTCGCACGCCCGCGTACGCGAGGACGGTCTTACAAGACTCGAAACCGCCGGGGTTTGCGAGCAACGCGGCGAGTGGCGCTGTTTTCGTCACAGGCCCCGGTTGGACGGCGACCGCGCGGCGGTTCGGGCTTGTTCGGGACATGTTCCGAACGGACTTGGGCTGGCGTGGACGGCCATGTGCGGCCGAGGGTTGGCATGCACCGCCGGTGGGGCCGCTCGTGAACGACGACCCGTGCTCGTGCGGTGGTGCGGAGCACCGGTCCGGCATCGTCCGTGCCGGACCATTCGACAACCCTCCAAGGAGAAGAAATGAAACGCGGATTCGCCGTCGGTACGGCGATCGTTGCCCTCGCATTCGCCGGCCTCGCCGCCCCGACCGCCAGTGCCGACCCGCCAACCGCGTCCACGCCGCCGGCGAGTTCTCCCACTGCTGCGAGCTCCGGGTGCCGGGAGTGGTCGGACCAAAACACCTGGGGTTTCCAGTGCTGGGGGTACCCCGGTCAAATGCGTGCGACGGTTCTGTGTCGAGACGGCGATCCTGCCTGGGGGACTTGGGTACCGATGAATGGCTCGTGGTCCTACGCGTACTGCGCGGGCCGCGGCGGGATCTGGAAGGGCACCGGAGAACCCGCGTACCGATAGGAACTCGGGTCCGTGCTTCGGTGGCCTGCCGCCCTTCGGGTCGTGGACGCGCGGCGGCTTCGGCAGCCGGAGTACCCGGTCCGAGCGCAGGCGGGGTGGAGATCGGACACGACGCGTGGGAGCAGCACGGCGCGTTGATGGCCGAGCTGAGCCGCGCCCTGTGGGCGGACGACGACGGAGCGTTCTTCACGAACAGCAGCGCCGCGACCCGGTAGTGGCGCGGGTCGACATCGGGCAGGTGAATCCCCAGGCGGCGGTGAGGAGTTCGTCGGTTGTCGGGCCCTGCTTCTTCTTCCTCTTGCCCAAGGTCTCGGTTCCTCTCGGGCGGTTTCGGGCGGAGGTGACGACGAGCGGGGCGTGCGGGGTCGTGAAGGCGGGGCGTGGGGTGTCCGCGGCGGCACGGGACCGGTTGCGTGACGACGGGCGCGCCATCGGCGTGCGGACTGGTGATTTCGCCCGGCGTCGTCGCGGAGACGGTGCGGAACCACCATGGGCGGGTGCCCCGAGCGCGCGGGCTGCGGGCCCGGTGGGGCCGACCACGGTGTGACGGATCGGTTCACCCGCGCGCCGCTCCGCGGTGCCGGCGGTTCGAGTCGCGGTGGGCGGAGTCGTACTGCTCGAGGAGGGGGCGCCCGCGGTCCCACGTCTCCAGGCGGCCGTTCTGCTCGGCCTGTCGGCGGGCGATGCCGGACAGCGCTTCGAGGACGATGCGGCTGCCGAGCATCGCGGTGATGTCGGCGTGGTCGTGGCCGGGGGCGACCTCGACGACCTCGACACCGACGATGGGTAGTTCGTAGGCCAGGCGGCGAACGCTGTCCAGGAGTTGGCGCGAGGTCAGGCCGCCGGGCTCCGGGGTCCCGGTCCCGGGGGCCATGCCGGGGTCGACGACATCGACGTCCACCGAGAGGTAGACGCCGTCGCAGTCGTCCAGTGCCGTGCGTGACGCCTCGGCCAGGCAGGTTTCCAGGCCGCGTTCCACGATCTCGGTCATCTCGTAGGAGCGCATGCCCTGTTCGGCCATCCACTCCAGAGTGTCGGGGCCGGGCCAGTAGCCGCGCAGGCCCAACTGCAGGAAACGGTCGCTGCGGGCCGCGCCCGATTCGAGGAGGCGGCGCATCGGCTGGCCGTGGGCGATGAGGGAACCGTGGCAGATGTCGCCGGTGTCGGCGTGTGCGTCGAAGTGGATGACCGAGACCCGGCCCCAGCCGACCGCGCGTGCGACGCCGGTGACGTTCGGGAGGGCGATCGAGTGGTCGCCGCCGAGTATGAGGGGCGTCTTGCCGGCGGCCGAGACGGTGTTCACGGCCCGTTCCAACGCGGCGTGTGCCTTCTGTGCGTTGCCGCTGAACATCATGACGTCGCCGGCGTCCATGACGCGCAGGTCGAGAAGTCCGTCCACGCCCAGCGCGAGGGAGGGCCGGCTGCCGTCGTGTTCGAGGTAGCAGGCCTGCCGAATGGCCTTGGGCCCGAAGCGGGCGCCGGAACGGTACGAGGTGCCGCCGTCGTAGGGTGCGCCGAGGATGACCACCTGGGCGTCATCCCACGTGGAGCGTTCGTCCAGGTTGCAGGGAGGGACACCGAGGAATGTGACGTCGGGGCCGTACATCGCGCCATAGCGGGTCATGGGGGAGTCCTTTGCATCATGCGGAACGGGCCGCCGGGCCGACTTGTTGCGGTGCGGCGCCGTGCGGAGCGGGGAGCAGGTCCGTCGATCGGCGAACGGGTACGCCAAAGCGGGTGCGCACACCACGCTTTGCCCGACCCGCCCACCCGTCGCGGCGCCCACCGCGCAGGCCCAAATCCTCACAGCCTTGCGCCACCACAAGGTATGGAGGAGCTTTCGACAGCGCTCCATATGGTCTATGGAGGCTGCGCGTCACCCGCCGGTTGTTCGGCTGCCCGGTGGGGCGGTTCGGTCAGGGCACCCTTCGGATCGATGCCACGCGGTGCAATTCCTCTCGTACCCGCTCCACCAGAGCAGGCCGTGGGCCTTGGGGGGTGAGGAACCGGACGCTGCGAGAGCCGAGGACCTGCACGGCGGGGCGGACGACGACGTCGTACCCCTCCTCCACGGCGAGTTCGGGTACGAGAGCGACGGCGGTGCCGGCTGCGACGAAGCCGTGGACCACACCGTAATCATCGGTCCTGAGCACCGTCCGGGGGCGGAACCCAAGGGACTGGCACGTCGCGAAGAGAGTCTGGTCGCTGGGGTCGTACGAGCCGCGAGAGACGATCCACCCGTCGTCGGCGAGCAGTTCGATATCGACAGGACCCACCGACCGGGCCTGAGGGTGCGACGCGGGGAGCAACACCCGGTACGGATCGTCGAACAGGGTTTCGGCCCGTATGTCGGCGCCGTATCGTGCCTCGGCTCCACCGATGTCGTAGATCACGGCGCAGTGCAGCGACCCGGCTCGTACCTGTGCGACCAGATCGAGTGGTTCGGCCTCGATCAACTCGACGCGCACACCCGAACCGATCGCGGCGTCCCGTACAGCCCGGGGGAGCAACCGCGAGGCCGCGGAGTGGAAGGCGCCGATGCGCAGCGTCGACACGCCGTGTTTCATCCGGGCCTCGACATCCGCCTCGACCGCTTCGATCCGGTCGAGGACAGCGCCCGCATGCTCCAGAACCGTCGTGCCGAGGTCCGTCAGGATCGCCCCGGTGGGACCGCGCTCCACCAGCTTGGCCCCCAAGTGCGCCTCCAGCGCTCCGAGGTGGTAGCTGATGGTCGGTTGTCCGTAGTGGAGTTCGCGGGCGGCTCCGGCCAACGAACCGCTCGAGGCGATGGCGCGGAGAACCTGAAACTGGCGAAGATCGAGCATCCATACATGCTATGTATCCCGGCTGCGCAGCCGGCCTCGTTCAGATTGCCTCCGTGTCCTACACGCGCCGCCCGTCTGGTCGACAGCGGAAGCTCCACGATGCTTTCGGCCGCACGATCACGCAGCCCAGCGGGGCCGACAGGACTCATGGTGCCAACGACCTCGTCCGGCGAACAGACAGTCGGTGATGAGGCCGGGAGGCACCGGTCTCACCGCGGTAGGAGTCGTCATGGGCGGGAACAGCGTTGCCATCCGGCGCCCCGCACCGATACCGACACCCTGACCACACACGTCGGGGACGAGCTGTGGACCCCCGACGGCCACTCGGTGCTCCACCGGGCCGGGAAAAGCCTCTCCTCCATGGGCCCGCACACCGCGGCAACCCGCCACTGGACAGCGCCTCGCTGCCGACGCCGGCCGGTTGCTCGGGACCCGAACGTCCCGACACCGCCGTGGCGGCGAACGTTCCGCGGGTCCGGTGCAACCAGCGCCGGACACGATTTGGGTTCCGACGGACGAGATTCCGATAGTCCGCAGGTGGTTTGCGGCCGGCCGTCATCGCGCGTCCGATCATGGACCCCGCGGACGATCTTTCCGAGGACGGGATGCGCGACCCGGTCGAGGCGGACGAGGGTGACACGGAACCCGACTGGTGGGACGAGGACTTGCACGACTTCTCGCCGTCCTGACCCTGGTGACGCGCGGCGTGGTGTCCCGACCGGTCGGACTCTCGCCGCGCGGACGCCCCGACCCGGTCCGGCGAACGCCTCGGTCCACCCGGACTGCGGAACCCTGCGCGACCGACCACGTTGCCCGGGCACGGCCAGGCCGGGGCGCACGGGTACGCTGCGCGGGGCGGTCGCCGTACCCGCTCGCCACGCCGCGACCGGTGCCGGAGCCGCACGCCGAGGTCATTTCGGCAGAGGAGCCACACCCTCGGGGCACCGGCGGAACTCGTCGTCTTTGCCACCGAACTCGCCGACCACGTACGCCGGGCCGAGGGCGGCGTCTGGACGCCGGAACACATCGGCCTTCGCGAGACCCTGCCGCTCACCGCTCTCGGCAGTGTCGACCAGAAGGCACTGCGGGCGGGGTGACCGCAGGGCGCGGCCCGCGCCCCGCGGTCACCCCGAGAGGACCGCGTCCACACGGCGGGCCCGAGGCTCGGCCGCGCGCCCGGCCGACGAAACCCGATCGCGGAACCCGCCGTGGTCGCGTCGCAACGCACGCCGTCGAGCGACCCGGACGTCACCGGGATGTGGTCAGGTAGTCCCGGATCGCGTCGCGGTTGTGGGTCAGGCAGGCTATGCGTTCTTCGAGCTGCGCCAACTCGTTGTCAAGGAGCGCCACGAGTTCCGGCCCGGGCGAAGGCGGCAGGGTCAGGGCGCCCTGCAGACACGGGATGACCGAGCGCAATGCACGCGTCGACAGCCCCGCGTCGATCAGCCCCCGGATCTGTTGGACGCACGCTATGGCGTTGTCCGGATAGTCGCGGTAGCCGTTCTCGCTGCGGGCCGGCCGGAGCAGGCCCTGCTCCTCGTAATAGCGCAGCAGCCGCGCGCTGACGCCGGTGCGTCGCGACAACTCGCCGATCCTCATCCGCACCACCCCACGTCGCCGGATTTGACCTTCACACCGATGTGAGACTCCTAGCGTTCCGACCATGTCCAGTGAAGTGCAACCCTCGACGACCGCGCCCGTCGCGGCCACTGCTTCGAACAATCCGGCAACGCCCACCGATTCGGCCATGTCGACCGCCTCGGAGCCCAGATGGCCGCTGGGTGGGCTGCTCACCCTGTCGGCGGCGGTGTTCGTCGCCTTGACGACCGAGATGCTACCGTCCGGGCTCCTTCCGACGACGGCCCGTGACCTGGGTGTGTCCGAAGTCGCGGCCGGGTTCCTGGTGAGCGCGTTCGCGTACGCGATGGCGCTCGGCGCGATACCACTGACCGCGGCCACCCGGCGCCGGCCGCGGCGCTCGCTGATGATCGGTACGTTGGTCGGGTTCGTGGTGGTCAACGCGGCAACGGCGATTTCCGGGAGTTATCCGCTCACCCTCGTGGCCCGGGCCGTCGGAGGGCTGCTCGCGGGCGTGTTCTGGTCGACGGCGGCGGCGTACGCGGTCCGCATGGTCGCCCCCGACCGGGTCGGCCGCGCGGTGGCGATCGTGTTCGCGGGCCAAGCGGCGGCTTTGACGATCGGCATACCGCTGGGCACGGCCGTCGGGACCGCGGTCGGCTGGAGAACAGCTTTCGCGGGCCTGGCCGTGTCGGCCCTCCTCCTCGCGGTACTCGCGGCCCGCACCCTGCCCGCGTTGCCCGGTGACCGATCGATCGCGCGGGCACGCGTGATCGACGTGCTCCGGACACCCGGCGTGGTGGTCGTCGCGGGCACCACGACGGTCGTGATGCTGGGGCATTTTGCCGCGTACAGCTACATCGTGCGACTGCTGGAGCGCGCCGGCCTCGGCGAGTCCACGGTCGGATGGGTATTGCTCGCCTACGGTGCGGCCGGCGCGGTGGGCGTCGGAGCCGCGGCGGCATCGGTCGACCGTCGCCCACGCGGCGCCCTGCTGACCACTCTGGGTGTGCTGACCGCCGGTGTCCTCGCGCTCGCCCTCGCCGGCCGGCACACGGTCGCGGCGGTCGCGGCGGTCGCGGCCTGGGGCCTGGCGTTCGGGGCACTCCCCACACTCCTGCACGCGGCGGTGGTACGCGCGGCCCCCGCGACGCCGGAAGTCGCCGACGCCGTGCTGAACTCCGGCTTCAACATCGGCATAGGTACGGGTGCGATCGTCGGCGGTCGGATCCTGGCGACGGTCGGGATCGCGGCGGTGCCATGGATTGCGCTTGCCCTGATCCTGGCGGGTACGGGCGTGGCGGTGGCGGCCCGCCGTACCGGGTTCCCGAGACTGTCGAAGGACCGGGCGGGCTGACCGGCCCCGAGTTTCGGGTTCCGGGCAGCCGTCTCGCGACGACGCATGCGTGTAAACGCCGCTGTACACAGCCACCACGATCACTTCCTGCACGTCGGAATGCACGCCGCCGTCCCGTCCCGCCCCGCAGGCGGGCCGGGACGGTCGGTGGGTCGGTGCATGGCCGGGGCGGCCGGGGCTCGGTTCGGGTCGCGCCGGCCGAGGCCCGCCCGGCGGCGAGGGCGGCGCCGGCCAGGCACACGACCGCGGCGATGATCGCCGCGGTGTGTACGCCGTTCACGAATCCGTGGCGCGCGGCCGCCCGCAGCACGGACAGTGCTTCCGGGGCCGGGGATGCACGGAGTCCGAAGACGTCCGGACATCGGCTCGCTACGGCGGGATCAGGCGGTGCCGGGCCGGCCCCGCCGCGCGAGTTCGGCCGGCGGGCCGACGGCGGATCCCGGAGCGGCGACCCTGCCGTCGGTCATCGTGCGCGGCGGCCACCACGTACGGCGGCCTCCACTACGACGACTCACCTTCCGTGTGGACGGAAGCCGTGCCCGTCCGTGCCGCGTGTGGCGTGTCCGCGGCGGAGCGGGCGGTTGGTGGGTCAGTGCATGGCCGGCGCGACCGGTCCTTGGTTCGGGTCGCGCCGGCCGAGGCCCGCAGCGGCGAGCGCGGCGCTGGCCGCACACACGACCGCGGCGATGATCGCCGCCGTGTGTACGCCGTTCATGAAGGCCTGGCCGCTGCCCTCGATGATCTGGGTACGCAACTGGGCGGGCATGTCGGGGGAGACGGGTGCCACGCCCATTGCCACGGCGTCCTTGGCGGCGAGCATGGCCTCGGTGGTCGACGCCGGGACTCCGGCGGAGGTGAACTCGTCGCTCATCGTCGATCCGGCACGACTGCTGATGACGGACATGAGTACGGACGTGCCCAGGGCGCCGCCGACCTGTAGGGCGGTGGCCTGCAGGCCACCGGCCACGCCGCCGTCCTGGACGGGTGCGTTGCCGACGATCGCGTCCGAGGAGGCCGCCATGACCATGCCGGTGCCGAGGCCGAGCGCGACGAACGGGGGCCACATCAGTGTGTACGAGCTGTCGACGCTCCACGCGAGGATTCCGAGTGCGGCGGCGGCCTGGAGCAGCATGCCCGTCGGCATGCTCACCCGGGCGCCGAGGCGTTCGGTGATCGCCGCGCCGAGTGGGGCGGAGACGACCGAGGCGAGGCTGAGTGGCAGGGTCCGTACGCCGGCTTCGACCGGGGTGAAGCCCCGCACGTTCTGCAGATACAGCATGACGAAGAAGATCACGCCGAGCAGGACGAAGAAGTTCACGGCGGTGACGATGGTGCCGATGGTCAGTGCCCGGTTGCGGAACAGTCGCATCGGCAGCAGGGGGTGCGCGATGCGCGTCTCGTACCACCCGAACACGAGCAACACGACGACCCCCGCTCCGATCACGCCGATGGTCGAGGCATCGCTCCAGCCCCAGGTTTCGCCCTTGACGACGCCGAAGACGAGCAGCAGCAGTCCGAGCGCAAGGATCAGTACGCCGGGGATGTCGAACCGGTGGTGTCCGGTGGGGTTCTTGCTCTGCGGCAGCACCACGAGGCCGAAGGCGACGGCGGCCACGCCGATCGGGGCGTTGATGTAGAACACGGACTCCCAGTTGACGTGTTCGACGAGCAGTCCGCCCACGATCGGGCCGATCGCGGTGGACACCGACGAGACCATCGCCCAAATGCCCACCGCCATACCGAACTTCTTGGGCGGGAAGACGGCGCGCAGCAGGCCGAGGGTGTTGGGCATCAGCAGCGCGCCGAAGAATCCTTGCGCCGCGCGGAACGCGATCACGCCTTCGATCGAGCCGGCCAGCCCGATGGCCACCGACGCGAGGGTGAAGCCGACCACGCCCACCAGGTAGAACGTCCGGCGGCCGAAGCGGTCGCCGAGCTTGCCGCCCAGGATCAGCGCGGCGGCCAGAGCCAGCAGGTAGGAGTTGGTGACCCATTGCAGGTCGGCGGTCGAGGCGTTCAGGTCGCGGCCGATCTCCGGGTTGGCGATCGCCACGACCGAACTGTCCAGGCCGACCATGAACAGGCCGAAGGCCACGGCTATCAGCGTCAGCCACGGATTGGCGCGGGGGCCGTGGGCGGTCGGCGACGGGCCGGGGGAGGGCACGGCGGAGCGGCCCACTTGGGTTGAAGACATGCGAAACGAAGACTTCCTGATCAGGCGGGCACGTGTGCGTCGGGTCAGAAGACGCACACGTCGAACATTCACACCAGGGAAAAGGGGGACGACTCGGTGCGCGACGACGCGGGGCGCGCCGGGGCACGGGGCTCCGCGACCGGGAGACCGACAGGGTCCGGACACATCCGGACGTCGGCTCGATGCGGCCGGGGGGTCAGATGGTGTCGGGCTGGACCCGACGGGTGAGCTCGGCCAGCGCGCCGACCGCGGATCCCAGAGCGGCGACCTCGCCGTCGGTCATCGTGGGCAGCGCGCCCACGACATACCCGGTCACGAGTGCGTCGACGGCCGCGGAACGACGACGAGCCTTTGCCGTCGGTCGCAACCGCACGAGACGCTTGTCGCCCGGATCCACCAGCCGCTCCAACATGCCTTCGTCGACGAGCTTCGTGACCAGTGCGCTCACGTTGTTGGGCTTCATCAGCAGATCCTCGGCCGCTTCGCGCACGGTGATGCCTTCGTGCTCGTCGGCCACCCGCAGGAGCGCCGAGTGCACCCCCTGCGGCATCGAACGGCCGAAATCCGCCATCAGCCTCCGCTCCATGGTCCGATGCGGCACCGGCAGGATCGCAGCCAGGCCGGATGCGATGCGCCGGCGCTCCTCGGCTGCGGGATCCGTCGAAGACACCCCACGACCTTAGGTTCCACGAGATAGCTATGTCAAAATAGCTATTTCTCTATAGCTGTGTGTTCGATGCCGCTCCTCGGGTACGCGCGGGACGTCCCGGATCGTGCTTGGGCGCCCGGGCCCGGGTTGCGGCGGCATGACGGACAAGGCATGGCGCAAACACCCGACTCCGTGGCGGGACGGGCGATTTGCCGCCCGGCGAAGACGAAGCCGAGCACGGCCCAACAACCGGGGGCACGGCCAACCGTGCCGATCTCGGGGCCGGGCAGCCGATGGTGCTCGCCGCTGTGGGGGCGCTTTCCCGGCGGCGCACAGAGCGAACAGCGGGCGACCGGAAGAGGCGGACGGCGGATCCTCGGGGATGGCCATGGTGACACCGTGCCGGCGATGGTCCGGGCGCGGGTCAAAGCGTTCCGTTCACCGGAACGGCGACGGAGTGGGAACGGCGGGGCATCCGATCGGGACGGGGCGCCGCCGAACGACCGCGCCCGATCGTCATGGGACAGGGAGTTCAGGCACGGCGACCGTCGACGCCCGCGAGTGTCGAAACGTGGCCGGCGGTCGACGAGTTCGCGGGGACGGTGCGATCGGCGTCGGTGTCGGCCGGGCCGGCGGACCGGCCGATCCGGACGAGGTCGTCCTTGGCGAGCCGGTCTTCGTCCCGAGGGCGCCGGACGGTTCCGCCGTTCTTTCAGCGGGTGTCGGGAGCGGGGGACGCAAGACCGTCGGTCAGGGACCACAGGTCCGGGAGCGCCGCGCGGATGCGCTCGATCGACTCCGGCGGCAGGTCGGCGAGTGCTTCCGCGATTCGGGAGGCCATGCCGGACCGGACCTGTCGCCCCCCGGTGAGCATCTCCGGCGTCGGATGCAATTCGACCAGACGTCGGTCGGACGGTGCCGGTCGGCGTTCCAGCAGGCCGTCGCGGACCAGGAGGGTGACCAGATTGCTCACGTTGTTCGGGATCATGCGCAGCGCGGCGGCCGCCTCGCGGACACTGATTCCCGGTCTGTCGAGCACCAGTTGAAGCATCTCGACCTGCGCCGGAGGGCGCACGTGCTGCCCGTCCGGCGGCTCGGCGGTCGCGCGCAACGTCCGATGGAGGGTCCACACCAGGCGGGTGAGTTCGGCGGGCATCTCCACGGCGGTCATGCCGCGATCCTAGCCGCAACCTGGTGAAACCCATAACTTAATACCTATAGTGCTATGCATGAGTTGTCTCGGGAGCCCTCGCCGCCCGGGGTCGGCGTTCGACGGGATCCGGCGCCGGGTTGCCCCGAACGCTCCTTCGTACCTCCACGCGGAGAACGCCCCTGTGGGAAGCGGTGCCGGCCCGACCGAACGTGGCCCGCGTGTCGACACCGCTCGCCCCACGAGGTCAGACGGTGACCGCTTCGGATCGATCGAACACCGCGAGGTCGATCTCCGGGTGTACCGCCGAACACGCTTTGCAGGTGCGGGCGCCCACGTCGGCGGTGAAACGCGCACAGGCCGCCGCGTAGAAGTGGGTCAGGGGCACGTCGTTGTCGTGCTCCCACTCGTACCGCGCAAGCTCGTGCCCGCAGTCGGCGCAGAACCAGGCCGCCCCCAGACGTCCGGCGTCCAACGGCAGATAGCGCAGGGTCACGCCCTCCTCCCGGGGGACGATCCGGTGGGGTGTGCCGGCCGGGACGTACACGTGGTCGCCGGTCGCCATCAGGAACCGGTTCACCGAACTCTCGCGCAGATGCACGTCGACCGCGCCCGACAACTGGCTGAGGACGGTGTCGTGTTGACAGATCAGATGGAAGGGCTGCGCCAGCCGGTTGTACGCGAGATAGAGCTGCGGGTCGGTGTCGGCCGGGAGCACCGCCGCGTCGGCGTAGTCGCCGAGTTCGGGCGCGACCTCGAGGGCCTGGAGCATGCGACGTCGGCGGGTCATGGGCGGGCGACCTCCTCGGACGCAGTGGTGTGGTGCGCGGCGCCCCGCAGGACGCGATGCGCCTGGATGGCGGTTCGGGTCTGCGCCACCTGGCGGGCCCATCCCCACGGCGTATCCGGGAACTCGTCGTTGACGTGGCCGCATTCCGCGCAGGTGCGGCCCACGTCGGTGTTGCGCAGCCGGGCGAACTCGACCGAACCGACCATGGTGGCGAACTGGCGTACGGGATCGTCCTCGCCGCCGTGGTGCTCGGCGTCGAACCCCGGCAGGCCGGACGGCGTCGCGTCGTACGCGTGGCGCACGATCTCCGACGCGCACTTCGCACAGCGGGCGATCATCGCCTCGGACTGGTCGCCGTCCCGGGACTGGTGCTGGGTGACCACGATGACGCCGAACGAATCCGGGTCCTCCTGGTCGCGCAGGAAGGAGTTCACGCCATGCAGCTTCTGCGCCGCCATGACCTGTCCGGAGTCGAGCGCCGACCCCTGGGACCCGTACGACACGATCACTTCGCACGCGGTGTTCCAGTGGAAGAAGTGACCGTAGTCCTGCCCGGGACCACCGATGATCACGCTGCCGCACGGGACGATGGCGCCGGCGTGGTCGTAGGGGAACAGCGGCGTCAGTTGCGCGGCGGCCTTGGCCATGCGTTCGTACACGTTCGCCTTGAGGGGCTCGCGATCGGGGTCCGGAGGCGGGATCTTCCTGGTCTCCTCGACGGATATCTGTCGGGTGGCGCTCACGACAACTCCTCTGACTTGAGATGTTGCACTATGTGGAACAGCATCTCGGAGTCTGGTACTTCACTCAGTATTTTTGCAAGCTTCCATTCAGAAAATGCCCCTGATTTGGACAAATGACAGTGCTTTCTTGTGTTTCTTCGATCGGTAGGTGCAGAGTACGGATCAGTGTTCCATACAATGGAACATGATCATGATGCTGCAAGGAGGTCGGGATGACCGACGAACCGAGGCTCGCGACGCCGGTGACCCTTCACCTGCGAGGGGACTGGGGCCAGGCGAACATGCACCGGATATGCGGATGGATCGCCCAGGAGATGGGCGACCGTGCGCCGGCGGAATCTCGCTTCGCCATCTGGAACGGGCGCGGCGGACTGGACGCGATCACGGCGCTGCGGGAGGGGAGCGCGGACATCAGTGTCATGACACCCGTCGCCGCGGTGCTGACGGCCGGACGGGCCGGGCGACTCGAAGGTTTGCGCGCGCTGGGTGTGCTCGGTCGGCGAGACCGCCTGATCGTCGCTGCGGACGCGGCTCTACCGGTGCGGTCCGTGGCTGAACTCGCCCATTACACAGGCAAGTTGATCGTGGCGACCGCGCCGGACGACGGCGTCAACCTGATCGGTTACGCGGCGCACAAGGCGCTCGCGCTCGCCGGCGTCGATGCGGACCGACTCGACTTCCGCTACGACGAGCGCCCGTTCCCGGCGCTGGAGCGGTTCACCGCGGGCGAGGCGAACGTCCTGATCCAGGAGGCGATCATGACGCCGCCCTGGCAGCGCCTCGACCGGGTCCGGCCGGTGAGGTACCTGCCGTGGGGAGACGAAGTCCTACGTGGCTTCGCCGCCGAGGGCTGGCCGTCGGCGGTCGTCGAGGCCGGGTACCTGCCGGGATTGACCGAGGACCTGCGCACCTTGGACTTCTCGGACTTCGTCGTCCTGTGCCGGGAGGAACTCGCGGACGACGTGGCCTATCTCGCGACGTGGTGCATGGTCAAGACGCGGCGGGCGCTGGAGGCGCAGTACAGCCACCTGCCGGCCGACCGCTCGCCGGTGACCCGGCCGTTGGTGCCCGCGGACATGGCGGCCACGCCGCTTCCGCTGCATCCGGCCGCAGCGCGCGCGTACGCGGAAACCGCCGCGTCGGGCGACGCGCTCGACGGCCCGCTCATGTGGAGCTGACCAGGTGGTGCCCCGGCGGGTCGGTGGGCGGGCCGCAGCGAATCAGCCGATCCGGTCGCCGAGTTCCTTGGCCACGCGCACCACGGCCTCCGCCGTGGCGGTGACCCATGGATCGCCGGCCCTCGATCGTGGCGCGGTCGTGGAGATGGCGGCGCGGGCACGGCCCCGCTTGTCACGGACGACGGTGGCGACCGCGTACACGTCGTCCTCGCTCTCCGCGTTGTTGGTCGCGAAGCCCCGGCGCCGGGTCTCGTCCAGTTGCACCCGCAACTGACCGACCGTGGTGACCGCGCGCGGCGTCGGGGCCGCGAGCTCGCCCGAAGGGTAGAGCGCGGTCAGGTCGTCGTCGGACAACTCCGCGAGCAGCGCCTTGCCCGCGGCGGTGGTGTGCGCGGGCAGGGTCCAGCCCACGCGGCTGCCGGTGCGCATGACGTGCGTGCTCTCCACGCTGTCGATGTAGACGACCTCGGTTCCGCGCAGATGCGCGAGGTGGACCGTTTCGCCGGTCTCGTCGCGCAGCCGGGTCAGGGCGCCGTGCGACAGCGCCCGGACGTCGATCTTCTCGACGACCGCCAGGCCGATGTCGATCAGGGCCGGCCCCGGTCGGTAGGCGCGGGAGAGCGGATCCTGTTCGACGAAGTGGTGGTGGGCGAGCGTGGCGAGCATCCGGTGCACCGTGGAGCGGGACAGTCCCATGTCGCGGGCCACCTGATTGACCCGGACCATCTCGTGGTCCTCGAACATGCGCAGCAGGCGCAGCACGTTGTCGACTGCGCCGATGAGCCCCGCAGGGCGCCCTGGCTGGGCTTCTTCCTTGGCCTGACCGCTGTCTTCGTCCACGGAGATCACAGTAGCGCAGAGATTTCAACCCTTGCCTTCTCCCTGATTTAAATCACATTACGGAACACTGTTCCGTATCATGCGACATCGCTTGCAAAGCGAGCGGACGGAGGATCGACCGTGCACGAACCCCTATTCGAGGCATCGCGGCAACGACGGTTGTCGGAGACGGACTTGCTGATTGTCGGTGCCGGCCCGGCCGGCCTCTTCGCCTGCTACTACGCGGGGATGCGGGGTCTGCGCGTGACCGTGCTCGACTCGCTGCCGCACCTCGGGGGACAGGTGGCCGCGCTGTACCCCGACAAGGAGATCCTCGACGTCGCCGGCCATCCGGCGATCCGGGGCCGGGACCTGGTGGCGCGGCTGACCGAACAGGCGTCGACCGCCGAGCCGATCGTCCTGCTCGGCGACGGCGCCGCCGAAATCGGCCACCAGCCCGACGCGGTCACCGTGAGCACCACCGCCGGCCACGAGATCCGCGCCGGCGCCGTGCTGCTCACCGCGGGCATCGGCAGGTTCACGCCGCGCCCACTGCCCGCACTGACCGGCTACACCGGCGAGGGCGTGCACCACGTGGTCGCCGCGCCGCACACCTACGCGGGGCGCGACGTGGTCGTGGTCGGCGGCGGCGACAGCGCCGTCGACTGGGCCAACGCCCTTGCCCCCCATGCCCGTCGAGTCACCCTGGTGCACCGAAGGCAACGACTCCGGGCCCACGAGCACTCGGTGGCGCGGTTGACGGCCTCGCCGGTGCGCATCCTCACCGACAGCGAGATCGCCGAGGTGCATGGCGAGCACGCGGTGTACGCGGTCACCATTCGCGACTGCGAAACCCGAAGCCTCGAACGGGTCGACGCGGACGTGCTGATCCCGGCGCTCGGCCACGTCGCCTCGCTGGGACCACTGACGCGTTGGGGGCTGCGCGTCGACAAGCAGCAGATCGAGGTGGACACCGACATGTCCACCGGCGTCGACCGCGTCTACGCCGCGGGGGACGTCACCACCTACCGGGGCAAGGTCCGGCTCATGGCCGTCGGCTTCGGCGAGGCCGCGACGGCCGTCAACAACATCGCCGTCCGCCTGCGCCCCGACGAGGACCTCTTCCCCGGCCACTCCAGCGATCGGGCGCCCGTCCCGATCGTCGGCTGATCCCGAACACCGTCCAACCCTCGAAGAAGGAGATGCCATGGCGTACGTGATCAACGAGAAATGCATCGACGAGCTGGACGGGTCCTGCGTCGACGTGTGTCCCGTCGACTGCATCTACGAGGGCGCCACCAAGCGCTACATCAACCCCGACGAGTGCATCGACTGCGGCGCCTGTCTCCCGGAATGCCCGGTCGACGCCATCGTCGCCTCCGCGAGCGGACCGGACCCCGTCTGGATCCGGGACAACGCCGCGTTCTTCACCCTGCCGCTGCCCGGGCGCGACACCGCCCTGGGCAACCCCGGCGGTGCCTACGACACCGGCACCATCGGGGCGGACACCCCGCTCGTCGCCGGTTGGACCAAGGAGTCGTGAGCACCATGCGACACATACCCCTCCTCGTCGTCGGCGGCGGCATCGGCGGCATGACCGCCGGTCTGGCGCTCGCCCGCGCCGGCTTCGACGCGCACATCGTCGAACAGGCCCCGGAGTTCGCCGAGATCGGCGCGGGCATCCAACTCGCCCCCCAACGCCCTGCGGGTCCTGGACGGCCTCGGCGTACTGACCCGCGTGCACCAGGCCGCGGTGCGCCCGCGCAACCTGGTCCCGCAGCCGGCCAGACACCGGTATTCAGGACGAGGGTCACCCCGAGGACACAGAGCGCCTGCACGATCATCGAACCGATTCCCAGCCGCCGAACATCGAAGCGATCGGCGAGCGTGCCGGCGGCCACCATGAACAACAACGCGGGCAGGGTGCCGACCAACTCCACCACCGCGAGAGTAGCCGGCGAGGAGGCATGCAACACCTGGATGAACAGACTGATCTGCATCACCCAGGTCGACCCGGCGGACAGGGCACTCGCCATCCACAGCATGGAAACACTGCGACCTGCGGGCAGGGATGGGGGCACGCGTGCTCCTGAATCGCGGTGAGGCGGTGGGCCCATGCACGGAGCACAGGACGGTGTGCCCTGCCGAGGTCGGCCCGCTTTCGTCCGGGCCGACCCCGGCAGGGCACCACCGGCGCAGACGAATCCGCAGGTGGCGACCGGCAGTTCACGGGAGACAAGCTCTCGAGGTACGGTACCGAACTCGACATCGCCACCGGCATGCCGGAGTCCTTCCAAACCGTCGTACCCGGCCCGAACGGGCCCGGTAGGCCGTCGCCGTGCTCACGGCGATTACCCACACCCACCCGGAGCGCGAACCGCGATCCACACCGGGGCGGACCGAGGGCGACCGACCCACCACACACACCACCACCCGCAAAGCCACTGCCCACACCCGCGCACGGAGGCGGCCCGGCCCGCAACACCGGTGGATCGGGTGCCGACCGCGCACGTCGACATCGACCGGACCGCGGACCCGCCGACCGTGCCCGCCGGCCCACGCCACCGGCCGATCCTGCACCCGCGGCGGCGAGGCCGCCCGAGCCGCGTCCCACCGTGTTCGGGCCGCCCGGATCGCCGACGAAGGTCAAGGCGACCCACCCGGGCCGGACGCTGATCGCCCGTCCGCCCGGCAGACCGCACATCGCGCTCCTGCACGACACCCCCAACCTCTGGACGTCACGAGTCTCGACGACGTGCCCGGTGACCTCGCCCGCCAGGCCGACCCCGGAGACGCCACGCCCTGATCCCTGC
Source organism: Embleya sp. NPDC020886 (assembly GCF_044333915.1). Taxonomy (NCBI): domain Bacteria; kingdom Bacillati; phylum Actinomycetota; class Actinomycetes; order Kitasatosporales; family Streptomycetaceae; genus Embleya; species Embleya sp. NPDC020886. The sequence goes on from NZ_JBIRRX010000002.1 coordinate 930,899, forward strand.
GCGATCGGCCCACGAGCATCGGGTGTTCGCCACTCTCGGCCCGCACCGCACCGAAAGCCGGCCCCGTCACCGGTTGGTTACCGATCCCCCTACCGAGCCCCGGACCTCGACGACCTTGCCCCAGCGTGTGGGCCCGACAGGCGGTCATCGTCGGGGGCGGCGACGGAGGCGACTCCCGCGTTTCGTGACGATGTGCCACCGCACCCGCAGGAGTTGCGGCGCTTTCATGCTCCGGCGCCGACTGTGCGCCGGGCATGCCTCGGACGTCGACCCGACCCGGACGACCGCGACCGACGTGCTGTCCGCAGTCGAGCGAGGGCTGCGCGAGGCGGCGGGGCCGCCCCGAGGTCAGCCGAAGGTGATCTCGTCGTGGGCCCGGGCCAGGAACCGGTAGCCGGCGCCGTTGGCCTTGATGCCGGCGCGCTCGTCCTCGGTGAGTTCGCGCTTGACCTTGGCGGGTACGCCGGCGACCAGGACGCCGGGCGGTACGCGCATGCCCTGGGGCACCACGGCCCCGGCGGCGATCAGGGCGCCCGAACCGATGTGGGCACCGTTGAGGACCGTGGAGTTCATGCCGACCAGGACGTCGTCCTCGATCGTGCAGCCGTGCAGCACGGCGTTGTGGCCGACGGACACACGCGCGCCGATCACGGTCGGGAAGTCCGGGTCGCTGTGTACGGTGCAGTTGTCCTGGATGTTGGTGTCCGGACCCACCGCGATCGATTCGGCGTCGCCGCGCAGCACCGCGCCGTACCAGATACTCGTGCCGGCGGCGAGCGTGACGGCACCGACCACCGTCGCGTTCGCGGCGACGAAGGCGGCGGGATCGATGTGCGGCTCTTGCCCGCCCACGGCGGCGATCAGCGGGTTCGTCATGGTTCTCCTTATCGGTGGACGGAGCGTGTTCGGCCCGTCGCGAGCGAACTCTAGTGCGGGCGACTCGGGCGTTGGGCCGCCGAGATGGGGGTGGGGCCGGCCGGGTCGGCGGTGGGGCTGAGGCGGTGAGAGGCAGGGTGCGGGCGGGCGGTGGTGCAGGTGGCTGTGGCCGGGTGCCGGGCGGAGTGTGAATTGCGGGCTGCGGGGCCATGGGGATCGGTCGGCACGGTCTGGAGATCGTGATGGCGCTGTGTCGGAGCTTCGCGGTGCACCGTGAAACGGTGGGCAAGCGGATCAGCGCGTGTGTCGTGCCGGCCGACGATCCCGGCGGTCACGTCGTCGGCGAAAGACCGTGACGCCCACGCCGAATCCTTGTGGCCGTCGAAGGATTCGGCGCAATGGCGCCTGTCGCGCGACCTCGACGCGGTCACCACGGCACCACCCTGATCCGGGCCGTCGAGCCGCTCGCCGACCCGGCGGGACCGACGAACCCCGACCGACGCGGGGGGCTCGGCCGCAGTCGGCCGGGCCGGCGGCGTCGTTTGAGTACTGGGCTGAGTATGTGTACGGACTCTCTGGGGTGGGGCGTGCTCGTGGCGTGCTCGGTATGGAGAAGACGGTTTCGACGCCGCGTGGTGGGAGGCACGGGTTCCTGGCCGCGTTGGCCGGGGTCGCGGTGCTCGGGGTGCGCCCACCCATGCACCCGACGCACCCCCGACGCGCGCTGGGGAACTGCTGGCCGCATACCACGACATGCGCAGCGACTACGGCCCGATTCACGCCCGTGCGACCGCGGACCTGGGTCGAAGACTGCCGACCGACCACCCGTTGCCGGCCTATCAGGTCTCCACGCCGGGCCCATTGCGGGCGCTCATCTCGCTCGACGCGCCCGAGATCGCCTTCCTGGAGGATCCCAGGGATTGTCCTCCCGAGGATCGATCCGATCCGTGGTCGTTCCTGTGCGAGCAACTCGACCACTGGGCGGGGCTCGGGTCGACGCGACAACTGCGCGTGGCGCGGGTACTCGCTCGGCTCGGGTTCTGGCAACTGCTCACCGAGATCGTCGATCACCTCGACGGTGATCCGTCGAACCTCGAGGTGTGCCGCCTGGCACAGGTGCGCGACAGCGCGTTCCTGAGGATCGGTGTCGACCCGACGGGCGCGGCGACGCGAATCCGGGAGTCGACCACCCGACTGACCGATGACGAGACGTTGCCGGCGAGCACGAGAATCGGTGCCGCGATCAATCTGCTCGTCGGCCACGCCCGCGCGGCGTCCGAGATCGCCGCCGTCGACCACTGGGGGCGACGGGCCACCGCAATGTTCGAGGCGACGGACCCGGCACAGTTGAGCGCGATCCTGCGCAGCGCGTACTGGCGGGGATTGAGCTTCGTTCCCTTTCTCCACGGAGACCACGGCTCGACCCGGGACATGCTCGACGCCGCCGAGGAGAACGCCGTCACCGCCGTCGCGGCATCGGCCGACCCCGGGCAGGTCGAGGGCATTCCGGCCGCGGAGAACATGCATCTGCTCCTTGAGACCAGGGGACGCGCCGCCTGGGAATCCGGCGACATCGACGCGGCCGAGCGCTACTACCGCGCCCTCGTGGCGCACGACGAGCTCGACGCCAAGGTCCACGTCCGACTCGCCGACCTCCTGGCCCGAACCGACCGCGTCGCCGAGGCGCGCGAGTGCTACCTGAGGTCGGCCCACCTCGGGGCGCCCCACACCCTGTACGCGCGAACGCAGGTGGCTCGCCTGGCAAGCGGCAGCCACGACGGCACGGTGCGTCTGTAGGACCCCGCGACCGGACGGGCCGAGCGCGTCCTGACCGGGCATCGGGACGGGGTCCGCGCGTTGCTCGCCACGGCGCCGGCACACTGGGCCACGAGCCCGACGACGCGCACCCACGTGCCACGGCTCCCGTCTCCGCTACCGAGGCCGAGCCGCTCCCGGTGCTCGGCGCGCGAACTCGGCCGGGGTTTGGCCGTATTGGCTCCTGAAGGCCCGGGTGAAGTGGCTGCTTCCGGCGAAGTGCCAGTGGGCGGCGAGTTCCGAGATGCTCGGCCGGGTCGTCGAGTGCGGAGTTCGAGCCGGGCCTGTTCGAGCCTGCTGTGGCGGATGTACCCGGCGGCGCTCTCCTCGGCCGCCGCGAACGCCCGGTGCAACGTCCGTACGGAGACGCCGAGTTCACGGGCCAACATCGACGGGGAGAGAGATCCGGGTCGGCGAGCCGGCTGCCCACGAGGCCCTTCGCCGCCCGGCCCGGGGCGGGGCCGAGGCGGGGTTCGGCACCGTCGACCTGCTGCCGCAGTACTCCCTTGGATCTGCCCGGACCGAGAGCCCGCCCGAGCCCCCGGCGCAGTCCTCCGGATTCGCCCTCGCCCATCGGTCGGTGAACCCGGGACGGACTGCCGTCGGCCGCTGGGCGTGGCGTTCCCATTCGTCCAAGACCGCGAAGGCGGTTTCGGGCACTCTTGTCGGTGTCCGCCCGCCGGCGAGCAGTCCTCGCTGCCCTCCCCGGCCTGTCTCACCAGGAGTCGCCCATGTCCATTCGCCGCGTGATGCCCGATTTTCCATCACAGGCCATGGCGGAGAGTCGGGACTTCTACGGTCTCCTCGGATTCGAGGAGGTGATGAATCAGGGCTGGGTGATGACGCTCGCCTCCTCTTCCAATCCCACGGCACAGGTCACCTTCATGACCCACGACAAGACCGCGCCGGTCGTCCCCGACGTGAGCGTCGAGGTCGACGACGTGGACGCGGTCCATGCGGCGGTACGGGCGAGCGGCGCGGAGATCGTGCACCCGTTGCAGGACGAGGAGTGGGGAGTACGCCGCTTCTTCGTCCGCGACCCCAACGGCCGAGTTGTCAACGTGCTGAGCCACCGGTGAGTCGTGGGTGAGCCGCCCCTGAGTCCCGGCCCCGCGCCACCCGTGAACGCGCCGAGGCGATCTACCCGGGTCTGCGGCGCGAGGGTCCGGGACCGGGACCAGCGCAAGGGAAGGGCGTAGCGCCGCTCGCCGGCGAGCGGCGACGAAGGCTTCCTGTGTGGCTGGGCTGCACGCGGCGGGAGCCGCCTTCCTCGGGCAGGCGGGTCATCACCGCTGCCGGGGCTCCGCGGGATCGTGCGTGACAGAGGTCGCGCAGCAGTGCGATCTCGGCTCCGGCGTGCAGCAGTTCCTGGTTGACCCACCACACGATGTCGACGAAGGGCTCCGCCGGGTCGCTGCCGTGCGGGTAGGTGCAGTGGCCCCACGGTGTCCAGCGCGGCGTCGTCGATCCCCAGCAGCACCTTCCGCCAGGCCCCCGCGCCGGCGTCGAAGGCCGCGATCGCCCCCGCCGCGTCCCCGTCCACGGGGGGTGGTCGTCGCGCGGCAGCGTGTGGCCGCCGGCCGTGTGGTTGGCGCGCAGGGCCAAGATCTCGCCGAGATGACTCAGAGGACGTTCATGTCGTTGACGTGCAGGTTTGGTTGGTTTTGCCGCTCGCCTGAAGACTTCGTAAATGAAGCTTTCGTCCAATACGCCGTAGTTACCCGGACGCCATGGCCACCGCGATCCGTCACGTTTCGATCCGAAAGCTCCTGTCCGGTTCGAGAAGGTCGCGGATTGTCCGTGGCGGTTCATTCGGACGAGCGATGGCGGACTCCAACTCCCTTATGTACCAGTGGAGTTATGACGAACCCGCCGCAGCGCAAAGCCTATCCGAGTGATCTGTCCGACGCCCGCTGGGCACTGGTGGAGCCGGTCCCGACCGCGTGGCGGGCCGAACGGCAGAAGACTTCGCTCGGCCTCGGCGGCAGGATCTCCGACCTGCGGGAGATCATGAACGCGATCCCGTACGTGAACCGGACCGGGATGCCTGGCGCTACCTTCCGCACGACTTCCCGCCCCACACCACCGTGTTCGCCCACTTCGGCGCCCGGACGGCGGACGGCACGATCGAGCGGCTCGGCGTCCGACTCCACCGCGTGGTCCGCGAGAAGGAAGGCCGGTCGGCCGGGCCGACCGCCTGCGTGATCGACGCGCAGAGCATCAAGACCGCTCCCGGCGTGCCCAGTGCGACCCAGGGCGTCGACGCGGCGAAGAAGATCGTCGGCCGCAAGCGCAGCATCGTCGTCGACACCCCGGGCCTTCTCCTGCTCGTCACGGTCACCGCCGCGGGCGCCTCGGACAACGACGCCGGAAAGCAACTCCTCACACGACTCGCCGCCACCCACCCCACGATCACCAAGGCCCGGGTCGACACCGGCTACAAGACCCAGGCCGTCGAACACCGAGCGAAGCTTGGCATCGACGTCGACGTCGTGCCGAGAAACACACCGGTCAAGGGCTTCCCGGTCGTCCCGCGGAGGTGGGTCGTCGAGCGCAGCTTCGGCTGGATCATGATGCACCGCCGGCCGGCCCGCGACTACGAGACCGGACCCGAGCACTCCGAAAGCATGATCCGCCTCGCCATGATTTCCAATCTCGCGAAGCGAGCAACCGGCAAAAGCACCATAATCTGGCACAATCCACGAACTATCACTCAGGCGAGCGAGACGTCCTCTGACGGTGGTGGCGGGCAGGGTGTTCGCGGCGGAGATCCACGCCGGCTCCGCCGCGGCCCGGGTGGATTGGCGGCGTGACTACGACAGCCTCTCCTACAAGGTCTGCGACCCGCGTCCGGAGGTGACCCGGGGTGTCCTGGAAACCGTCGGCCCCACACGTCAGCAGGCAGGCCACGCCGGGCTCATTGCCAGGCGCCGAAGACCGACCGGTCAGGGGATCACCGGCAGGATCAGGCGGGAGGGATGCGCCGGGCTGTGCCGGATCTCGTTGTGCGCCACCCGCAGTTCGGTGCCGTGGACGATCGATCCGCCGGTGTTCTGGTTCCGGTCGTACTTCGGGAAGGCACTCGACGAGATCTCCAGTCCGACGCTGTGCGTGACGGCGAACTCGTGCGCGGTGCTCCACATGTCGATCTCGATGCGATACACCTCGCCCGGCCGCAGAGCGAGCTCCGTGGCGAAGCCCTCCCGGTAGCGTGCGCGGACGATCCCGTCGCAGAGGCGGCGCCGCACACCGTCGGGTCCGACGTCGACGAGCTTCGCGGTGAAGTCGGTGTCGGGGGCATCGCTGCCGACGAACAGCTCGGCGCGGACCGGACCGATTACCGTCAGCGGCTCCCCGAGCGGCGGTCCGAGGTAGACGAGGACATCGTCACGATCTTCGACCTCGGCGTAATCGTCGGGGCCGCCGATCTGCATCGACGTCGGCTCGGTGAGGAACGGCACCGGATCGGCCGGGTCGTACCGGTAGGTGTCCGCCGGCTCCTCCGACGCCGGGGCCTCAGGGGTCAATCGCCCGCCGCCGCCACGGGTGTTGGCGTCACCCGCGCTGTGCAGGTACAGCGACGTCCACACGGTTTCCGACAGCGGCCATTCATCGGCGTCGCGCCATTCCCCGCGTCCCATCAGGAACAACCGTGCTCGTGCTTCCCGGTCCACGCCGTTGTCGACACCCCGCAGATGGTGATCCAGGAACCGCACCTCGAGTTCGGTCACATCGACGTCCTCGGCATGGTCACCGAAGTCGACGTCACCGATTTTCCGGCCGCCCGCGCGGCCGGCGTCGTGCCCCCAGGGGCCCATCACCAATCGTTGCGCGCGCCGCGTCGCCTCCGTGGGTGCCTTCGCGATCATCGCCGCGAAGTTCCGCAGCGTTCCCGGTTGGACGTCGTCGTACCAGCCGGTGACGTGCAGCGCCGGTACGTCTACTTCGGACAGTTTCGTCTGGTAGACGAGCGGGGCCCAGTACTCGGTGTCGCCAGGGGCATGTCCGATGTCCGCCCGCCAGTTGGCGCTGACGAACCCGGCGGCCTCGTCCATGGTGTACAGCGGGAGATGGCTGTAGACGGCGCCCCAATCGAATCCGGCCACGTTCTGCATGGCGCGACGGTCGACCATCCGGTACCAGCAGACCTCCTGCGGAACCCGGGTTCCGGTCGGGAAGTCCACGAAAGGATCCGAGGGTGTCGCGTAGGCGACGATCGCGCGCAGATGCGGCGGCTTCTCCAGCGCGGTCAGCCATTGGGCGTGGCCGGAGTAGGAACCACCCCAGCTCGCGACGTTGCCATCGCACCAGTCCTGAGCGGCCACCCACTCGATCACGTCATAGCCATCCGGGCCTTCGTTCCGGTACGGCTCGAACACGCCGTCCGAATCGCCGCGGCCGCGGACATCGTAGATCACGACCGCGTAGCCCCGCGCCGCCAGGAGTTTTGTCTGCGCGGGCCGCCTCGGGTCGTTCTTGCCATAGGGCGTGCCGAGAACGATCGCAGGCACCGGGGCGTCACCGGCCGGCCCGTAACGGTCGGCCGCGAGAGTAACGCCGTCACGCAGCGGGACCGTCAGGTTGTACAGGTTTTTCACGTGAGCTCCCTGAGTACTCGGAACAGGTTCCCGCCGACGATCTTGGCCACGACGGGCTCGGGCATGCCGTGCCTGACGAGTGCCTCGGTGACCAGTGGCATGCCGGCAGGTCCTTCGAGGCCGGGTACCAAGGTCTCGGCGTCGACACCTTCGATCATGAGCGGCCGGTCGCAGGTGGGGATCTTCTCGTCGAACAACTCGGCGACGAAGTCACTGCCGAGGCCGACATGGTCCTCTCCCGCGATGGCGATCACGTGAGCGATGTGCTCCACCAGGTGCTCGATCGTGGGTTTCGCATCGGTGAGGAAGCCGGCAAAGAAGTTGACACAGACGATCCCGCCGGTCGCCGCGATCCCGCGCACCTGCTCGTCGGTGAGGTTGCGGTGATGCGGGTATACCGCGTCGGCACAGGAATGGGTGGCGATCACCGGTTTGGTGGCCAGCTCGAGAATGTGCTCGACACTCGCCCTGCCGACGTGCGAGACGTCGATCAGCAGCCCGAGTTCTTCCAGCAGGCCGACCGCTTCGACCCCGGCGCGGGTGAGCCTGCCCCCGGTGGCGTTCTCGGCCGAGCCGTCGGCGAGCATCGTGCGCCCGTAGTGGGTGAAGGATGCCATCCGTACACCGAGCCGGTGCAGGGTCTGGAAGAGTTCGATGTCGTCGTCCACCTGGGGACAGCCTTCCAACGCCGGCACCAGCGCGATGCGACCGGACGCGACCGCCGCGGAGACCTCGTCGCCCGTCCGGCACAGGGCGACGACATCGGCATTGCCCTCGGCCAGCCGGTGCGCGGCCTCGATCATCCGCAACGTCTCCCGCAGCGCGCCCTCGGGCCGGAACTCGTCGTCGATGAACACAGGCAGAACCTGGATGTCGATCCCGCCGCCCCGCAGCTGCGGATACCAGCGCTCGCGGAAGTAGGAAGCCCAGACCTCTCGTGGACGGCGTGCGACGAGCACCAGGAGATCGTTGTGGGCGTCACCGACGATCACCTCGTCATGGAAGCCGGTCACTCCGTCTCCTGCAGAATCCTCCGCAGGGCGACCAGCCCGGCGCCCACCTGGACGGCGACCACGTCCCGCAGCGGAAAGGGATTCCCCTCCGATACCGTGCCCGCGGCGTGGCAGGCATGGTCGAACAACTCGTCGGCTTTCCGGACGGTCGCCCGGAGGGCCGGTGCGTGGTTACCGGTGGCGAGTTCGGCCCGCAGCAGCCGTCGCAGCTGCCCGAGACCGCGCATCCGGATCATGATCGGGGTTATCGCGCCGACGAAGGCTTCGCCGACCGCGGCGGGCCGCTCGTCCATCGCTTCGGCCGCGGCCCGCATTCCTTGCGCCAACGAGGGGCCGAGCCGGGCCAGTGACTCGACCGAGGCCGTGAGGGGTGATCCGCTGCGCAGCGCTGGGCGGACCGCCGCCATCAGGTCGGCGAGCAGGTCCGATGATTCGGCCATCTCCGTGGCCGCCTGACCGAACACCTCGCCTACCGTCCGGCCGGAATCGGTTTCGTCCGCCGCACGCGGGTCGTTCCACATCGGAATCTCGGCGACCAGGGTGGTGGTCCCGTACCGGGCGGCCCAGTGCCCGCTGGTTCCGCCGAGTTCGGCGATCCCGCCATCGATCAGCTCCGCGGGCGGGAAGAGGTAGACCCCCTTACCGGGGCTGTCGAGCCCCGTCACGACGACGGAGTCCATCGCAAGGGGAACGGCACTCTGGCCGGTGAACGCCAGCAGATCCTCGGCGAGCCCCGGTACGTCATGGTCGAGGAGGTAGAAGACGCCACCGAAATCGCAGTTGTGCAGCGAGTACTGGAACACCGGACGCAGGTCTTCCAGGATCCGCATCACCGCTTGGGTTTCCGGCAACGGCCTGTCGTAGTAACCATTCTCGGAGAGGTTGGGGAAGGTGTAGTCGACGTCGTCCACCGGCGCCGGGCGGTACAAGTGCTCGTGATAGTCCCGAATGGAGCGTGGGCCGGCGAACCACCCTTCGTTCATCCTGGCGGCATCGGGGTTGGCCCAGGGCAGGAAATGCCACGTCAGGTCGTCGCGCAGTTCGGCGTGCTCGGTCACGAGCCGGGACAGATGGCTGACCGTCAGAGCGCCGAACGGCTCGTTCGCGTGCGGGCCACCCAGGATCAGGACGTTCCGCTCACCGTGCCCGATCGACAGGACACGGAGCGGATCACCGAGACGGCTTGTCCCGTAACGCCGCCATCGGCACAGGTCCCCGTTCGAGGCCGCCAGCGTTTCGAGGTCGCCGATCAGGCCGTCGACGGTGGGGATCTCGGCCCAGTCCGGGATCGTGGTGAGGTACCGCGTGATGTCGTCGGGAATCATGGGTCTCCTATCCATTGCGTTGTATTTCAGCCGGCCAGGACGACGTCGTCCTGAGCTGTCCTGTTGACCTTCGCCGGTAGTGCCCAGCTCAGCACGACGGCGACCAGGCCGATCGCCGCACTGAGAAGGAACGCGGTCCGGAAATCGCCCCAGCTCGGGATCGGCGTGCCTCCCGCGGCGAGAACGCTCGCGCCGACTTGAGCACCCAGCGCACCGCCGACGGCCTTGATCACGAAGATCACGCCGGTGAGGCTCGCGGTCCGTTCAGCCGGGACCGTGGCGACCACGATGTTCATCGCCTGAGTCATGCCGAAGCCGGTACCGGCGCCGGCAACGGCGGTCGCCACGAAGATCACCCACGGCTCGCCCGCGCCGAGGAGCACGGCGCTGGCCCCGGCGAGGGCCCCGGTTCCCAGCACCATCACCGCCCTGGAGCCGATCCGGCGCTCAAGCCGTCCGGTCAGCGGGGCGGCGAGGGTCCCGACCAGCCCGAGAGGCACCAGGCAAAGACCTGTCAGGGTGGCCGTTGCGCCAAGACCGTACCCGGTTTCGGCCGGAAGCTGGACCAACATCGGGACCAGCACGAAGACCGCGAAACTGCTGAAGCCGACCGCGAACGACACGGCAGAGACCAGCATCACCGACCTTCCGGCGAGCATTCGCAGGTCGACCAGAGGCTTCTCGGTCCGCAGTTCGACCGCGACGAACACGGCGAGCAGGACGAGCGAAGCCGCGGTGAGACCCAGGACCTCAAGAGATACCCAGCCCCACCTCGATCTTCCGGTGATCGCCACGAGCAGGGCGGCGAGGCCACCGCCGAGCAACACCGCACCGGTGAGGTCGACCCTGCCTGTTTCGCCCGGCGGGCACGGCGGGACGACGAACCACGCGACGGCGAACGTGATGACGAGGAGTACGAAAGGCAGCCAGAAGAGCCATGTGTAGGGCATCCTCGCCACGATCGGCCCGGCTGCGAGGAGTCCGACGGCTGTCGACAATGCCGCGACCCCGATGATCAGGCCGTTCGCGGACTTCACCCGCTCGGGCGACTGGGTGTCACGGATCATCCCGATGGCCAGCGGAATCAGTCCCAGTCCGGCTCCTTGCAGAAGCTGGCCGACGGTCAGGACCCAGACCGACGTCGCCAGTGCGGCGACCAGCGTTCCGGCACAGACGATGGCCAGTACCGCGAGCAGGACCCTGCGCTTGTCGCGGATGTCGGCCAGTCGGCAGATGACCGGAGCGGCGACCGCCCCGGCGAGCAGGACACCGGTGAACACCCACGCGATCGCCGGGGTCGAGGCGCCGACGGCCTGCTGGATGAGTGGCAACGCGGGAGCCAGCATGGTTTCCAGTGCTTGGTAAGCGAAAATACCGAGGACCAAGACGGCGAGAACGAGCCGGGCACGGGCAGGAGAAGGCGAAGGAGAAGGAGCGGTCATGGCAGAACCTCCGGTGGGAAGGTCACAGAAAACGGGACGACGTACCGACACTGCCTTTCTGCGCGGGCGCCAGAAGCCGCGCGACGATCCGGCCGGTGGCCGGGGCGAGGGTCAGACCGAGCGTGCCGTGGCCGGTGGCTACGACGACGTTGCCCGAGTCGCCCCCGAAGCGACGGATCACGGGCAACCCGCTCGGGGTCATGGGGCGCGCGCCGCGCCATGCGGTTCCGTCTGCGGTGATCCGACGCACTGCGGGTAGCGCGCGTTCGGCCACGGCGCGAAGCCTCGCGATGGCTTCCGCCTTGGGCGCCCCCGGCGGCCCACCGAATTCCATGCCGCCGGTGAGGCGGAGCCGGCCGGGTGTGGAAGTGAGGATCACGTGGTCGTCCGCGCACATCAGTGCGTGGTCGAGCAGCCGATTCGGAGCGGGAAGCGTCAGGCTCCAGCCGTAACCGGCTTCGACCTTCAGCCGGAGGCCGAACAGCCGCCCGACTGCGGCACTGTCCGCGCCGGCGGCGAGCACGAAGGCCCTGGCACGAACAGGTCCTCCGGTGGTTTCGATCGCGTCCGCCCGACGATCCCGCATCCGGACCCCCACCACACGGTCGGTGCGCACGACCGCGCCACTCCTCACGGCGGCCGCCAGGACCGCGTTCGTCACGGCTGCGGGGTCGAGGGCTCGATCGTCGGGGAATCGAACAGCGCCGGCGAATCCGTCGGCCATCCCCGGTTCGGCGTTCGCGAGGGCGGCGGCATCGAGCACCTCATGCCGGATTCCCAACCCCGCCAGCCGCGAAGCGGCCTTCCGTTCGGCCTGCCAGATCGCCGGATCGCGGGCAACGTGCAGGAACCCGGACGAATGCGAGCACACTTCGAGGTCGTTGAGGAGATCGTCGTAGAGCCTCATACTCGCGGCGGCGAGTTCACCAAGCCGTCGCGCATCGCGCATAGCGCGTCCCGGCCGGGAAGCCACTGTGAAGCGCCCGAGCCACAGCAAGGTGCGCAGAGACAGCGGACGACTCAGGGTGGCGGCCGGATCGGCGCCCCACAACGACCGGACCCCTGCCAGCAGAACACCGGGGTTGGACATGGGCAGGCTGTAGCTCGGCACGACGAGGCCGGCGTTCCCCGCCGACGCACCACGCCCCGGAGCCGGGTCCACCACCATGACGTCGGCACCGGAACGTGCGAGGTAGTAGGCGGCCGCGCTGCCGATGACCCCGCCGCCCACGATGGCGACGTCCACTTGATTCGAACCCATTCTCACCTCACTTGGCGTTGCCGATAGGTGTAATACCTTACACCTCAGGTGTCAAGCCTTAGCAGGTCCACGACGAGAGGAGAAACGATGACGACCACGTCAGAGGAGGTACCGAGCGCGGAGGACGTCCGGCGCCAGGGGCCGATGCGTCGTGCGATCGACGCCGTGCGCGAGGTTCTGCTCGAGGTTGCCGCAGGCTCGTTCGTCCGCCCACCGCGACTGGCTTTGGGCGACGGCCGGGTCCTGGTGACGACGGCGTTCCACCAACAGACCGGAACCGCGGCCGTGAAAGCGCTCGAAGCCCGACTCGACCGCATGCCTGCGATCATCGGCACCGTGACCCGGATGGGCGCCAACGGCCGCATCATCGCCGACGCCTCGGCGATCACCACCCTGCGGACCGGTGCGATCGCCGGTGTGGCCACCGACGCGCTCGCTCCCCGCGACGCGTCCGTGATGCCCTTGTTCGGCGCCGGAGCCCAGGCCCCGGACCAGGTCCGGGCCGTGCACACTGTCCGGCCGCTGACCGCGTTGACCGTGTTCGACCGGGACCGCCCCCGCGCCGAGAAGCTCCCGTCCGAGCTGGAAGGCGAACTGCCCGGGGTACACCTGCGGAGTGCTGATGACGTCACGACTGCCTTGACCGCCGTCGAGATCGTCTCGTGTGCGACCTCGTCGAGTACTCCCTTGTTCCCGGCCGACGCCCTGCCGGCTCGGAGTACATGTCAACGCGATCGGCTCGTTCCAGCCGACGATGCGCGAACTGCCGGACGAGTTGCTCGCGACCGCGGACCTGGTCGTCGTCGAACAGATCGAGGCGGCCACCGACGAAGCCGGCGAGATCATCCACGCACTCGAGACCGGCACACTCACCCGTCACCGGATCCACGAGCCGGCCGGGATGCTCGAAACCGCACCGGAGACCACCGGGCGAACGCTCTTCAAAACCGTGGGAATCGCCGCTCAGGACCGGGCTGTCGCCCGCCTTTTGAGCAAGACCTGCGATACCTTATACCTTGGATACGCCGCGGCGGCTGGGTTTCGCGCGGCTTCGACGACCAAGGGGTCCACTATGTCCCGTCCCGGCACCACGGTCACACCCGGCACCGGGCTGCGGCGGCAAAGCCTTCGCGACGACGCCGGCCAAGTGATCCGCGCCCAGATCGTGGCGGGTGAAATCCGTCCCGGGACGCTGTACGCGATCGGCCAGATGGCCGAACAGCTGCAGGTGTCGATCACCCCGGTACGGGAAGCACTGCTCGATCTGGCCAAGGAAGGCCTGATCGAAATGGTGCGCAACCGGGGCTTCCAAATCCGCGTCGTGACCGAAGCCGATCTCGATCAGATCATCCAGATCCGGTTGATGCTCGAAGTCTCCGCCGTCCGCGAGATCGCCGCTCGCGGACTTGTCGACGACTTCGCTCCCCTGCGCGATCTGGCCGCGCGCACCGAAGAGGCCGCGCTGGCCGGGGACTGGGTCGGCTTCCTCGGTACAGACCGGGAACTCCACCTCACCCTGCTCGGCCACCTGGGCAATCCCCGGCTGGTCGCCATCGTCGGCCAGCTGCGCGACCAAGGCCGCCTGTACGGCCTGAACCACGTCGCGGGCACCCAGGACTTCCTCGAGTCCACACAGGAACACGACGCGTTGCTCGACGCTGTCGAGGCCGGAGAAGCGGACGAGGCCGCCGAACTGATGAGCACACACCTCAAACACGCTCGCGGGATCTGGGCCGGTGTCGTGTAGTCGGCACCTCTACCGCGCCGTCCGCGCTCATCTGCACGTCGTGCCGCACCATCCTGCAACCACTCACCCCCACCCAACCATGGCGATTACCGACGCCAACACGGCGGCACGTCTCATCAGACTCACTTCCCTGCTCCCGGCGCCGGACCGGACGCTGCGGGACCGACCCTCACGGGCGTACACGCCCTTTCCGCAGGGACTGTAAAACTTACGGCTCTGTCTCACATCCGGTGGTGACGGACTGTGAGTCCGTGATCACGTGCAGGTGTTGAGTGCGAACGAGCTTGTGGGTGTGGTGTTTTCAGGGCTTGCGCCGCTGGTGGTCGAAGCGGTTGCCGACGAGGGCGAGGTCATCCGGGTGCGGGCCCGGGCGCCTGGCGCCCGGGCGGATTGCCCGGATTACGTCGGTCGGATCGATCGGGTGCACTCCTTCCATGAACGCACGGTGACGGACGTGCCTGTCGACGCCTGCCGGGTGGTCGTCTCGGCACGGCTCCGCCGCCTCGTCTGCCCCACCGCAGCCTGCCCCCGCATCACGTTTCGTGAGTAAGAGGTCGTTTTCTCCCGGTGTTTCATCCAGAAAATGGTGTTTGGTCCTGTGATGGCGGGTTGCGCCAGGAGATGGTGGCCTCGCCGGTGAGACGCCGGGCCATCAGGTCGGTCATCGCGAGTTGAATCATGGCTTCGGAGCGGGTGGGGAGGGTTTCGTGGTCGCGGGCCAGTCGGCGGTGGAACATCAACCAGCCGTAGGTTCGCTCCACCGCCCATCTCTTCGGTATCGGGGTGAATCCCCTGGTCCCGGGGGTGCGCGCGGAGATTTCCATGTCGATGCCGAGGGTGGCCGCGTGCTCGACGAGGTGTTGGCGGTAGCCGCCGTCGACCCAGACCTTGCGGATGCGGGGGTGATCGGCGGCGACCCGGTCGAGCAGTCGGGTACCGGCCGTGGAGTCCCGCACGTCGGCCCCCGTAACCAACACGGCGAGCAGGAGGCCGATCGTGTCGATCACGATGCTCCGCTTCCTGCCCACGATCTTCTTCCCGGCGTCGACACCCTGGCTGGAGACGGGGACGTTGGTGGAGGTTTTGACGCTCTGCGCGTCGATCACGCAGGCCGACGGCTCCGCATTGCGCGCCTCCCTCCGTCGCACCAACTCCCGGAGCAGGCCGTTGAGTTGGGCGAACACGTCTTCCTTGGCCCACTTCGCGAAGTATCCGTAAACCGTCTCCCGGGGTGGGAAGTCGTGCGGCAGGTAGCGCCACTGGACCCCGGTGCGGTCCACGTACAGGATCGCGTTCATGATCTCGCGCAGGTCGTGCTCGGGCGGGCGGCCGAAGTCCAGTGCCCCGCCGCGGCGCTCGAAGCGCCGGGCGGCGAGCACCGGCTCGATCAACTCCCAGCGGGCATCGGACAGATCACTCGGATACGGGCGTCGCGCACTCATGCTCCACACGTACCGCCACGAGTCGCCTGTGCCCAGGCGCACGACGGGAGCGATGGAAGCACACGGTCACACAATGGGGCGTCCTGGGACGAGACAGGCCCAAGTTGCATCCCGTCCCACCGGTCGCCCCATTCATCCGACACGGCTCACCCGCACCGACCGCCTCACCGGCACCACGATCTGGCACCTAAAAAACTAGATAAATACAGAGCAATCAGGATGAAAACGACCTCCTAGGCCGTCTCTTTCGGATCACTCACACGGGCGTGCGATAGGTTGCCCGCCATGACTGACCTCGGACCCGGCGCCTGGCCACCTGCCCCGATAAGGACCGAACGGCTCGTGCTCCGCGAGTCCGAGGCCCGAGACCGTGCGGTGTTCATCGAACTGTTCGCGTCGCCGGAGGTGGGCACCTACATCGGTGGCCCTCGACCACGTGATGAGCTCGAACGCGCAGTGCCTGAGGTGCCCGGCCGGCGCCCTGGCCTCTTCGTGATCGATCTCGACGGGGCGATGATCGGCATGATCACGCTCGATCGGCGCGACGCAGAGCGTCAGGTTCGCGTCCGTCCGGATGGCGGGGAGGCCGAGCTCGGTTACCTGTTCCTGCCGGAGGCGTGGGGATGCGGGTACGCCGCCGAGGCGTGCGCAGCGGCACTCGACTGGTTCGCCGTTGCGCTTCCCAGCGAGCCGGTGGTGCTCACCGTCCAGACCGCGAACGACCGCGCGATGCGCCTCGCGGCGAAGCTGGGGTTCACCGAGGTGAAGCGGTTCGAGGAGTACGGCGCCGAGCAATGGTTCGGCGTGTGGTCCTCGGTCACGCCGTCCGGTTGAGCTACTGAGGTTTTCGTTGTGATGTCGCTTGGTTGGAATTGACTTTCTGGGTCGGATGACAAGTCCGGTTTCGGCGAGGCATCCCTCGATGAGGTGGGGGCGTCGTTGGATGTGGCGGAGGCCGTGTCTGATCGTGCGGACCAGGTGGTCGGCGTCGGTGAACGCGACGTTTCCGGTGAAGCCGCGACGAACCAGCGACCAGATCCCCTCCACCGGATTCAGGTCCGGCGCGTAGCTCGGCGGTTGGACGACCGTCGGCCAGTCGTGGTCGGCGGCGTACTTCCGCAGGTCCGCGGCGCGGTGGGTGTTGAGGTTGTCCCGGATCAGGACGATCGGGCCGCCGAGTTGCAGGTGCGCGCGCACGGCCGGGTCGCGGTAGTCCCTCCAGGCGAAGCTCTTCCGTTCGCCCTTTCGGCGGGTGTGGAGGCGGGGCCGGTGGATCAGACGGGAGCGTTCGCCCGGTTTGTGGCAGGCCAGGGCGGCGATGGAGACCCGGCCGCGGGAGCCGCCGCGCACCCGCACCACCGGTGTGGTCCCGCGTCGACCCCACGTGCGCGCTCGCGGCGGCGTCATCGACATCCCGGCCTCGTCCTCGAAGACGATCCACGCGTCGAGCGCCGCCGCGGTGCTTCCACCGACGGCCACGTCTCCCGAACCCAACCCCGCACGGCGTCCTCGTCGCGCTCGGTCGCCCGCCGGGCCGGTTGTTGACACGACCACCCCGCTCGACGCAGCACGTCCCACACCCCGTGGATCGAGTACGTCACCCCGAAACGGCGCCGGATCACCGCCCTCACCCGCATCGACGTCCAGCGCCGATCCTCCCAACCATGGGCCCTCGGACCCAGATCCAACTCCCTTTCCAATTCCGCGACTTGCGCCGGATCGAGTTCGGGGAGCGAGGCCGGGCCCGCGGACCGCAGGCCCTCGACGCCGGCCTCGCTCCAGGCCCGACGCCACCGCTCCACCGATCGCCGCGCCACTCGTAACTCGGACGCGATCACCGCGTTGGACTCACCCCGCCCGAACCGATCCGCGGCATCCAGACGCACCCGCTCCCGCGCCGTCCGCTCTTTGGAAGTCAACCCACCACCCTGCGCATACCGCATATCCACGGCATACCGCAGGGATCTTCAACCGTCCACGACATCACGACGAAAACCTCAGTAGGCACCCGACGTCCGTCGATGGTCACGCCTGTGGCAGTCGAAACGATCACAGTCTCAGCGGGCGGCCCGGCGTTCGTCGGCGTCGAAGCGGGTGAGGGCGCGTGCTCCCGGCTCGAGCGCGCGGGCCAGGGTGCGAAGGTCCGCGTCGGGCAGGCCACCCAACGCGTCGGCGATCTCCTGTGCCGCGTCGCAGGTGATCTCCTCCACCACTGCGTCGGCGGGAGCACGTGGCCCGAGCTTGCTCACCGCCGCAGCCGCGCGGGTGGGAGTGAGCAGAGCCGCCGCCTGGACCAGGAGCCACCCGGGCACGCCGGCCGCGCCCTCGGGTGGCGCGAGGTACGGGCGGGAACCGGCGAAGCGCTCGTCCTCGGCGAAACCGTCCTGCTTGACCTTGGCCACCGGGCGGGCACAGGGGGCCTTCGTCCCGGCGTCGCTGCGCTCCCACCAGTCCCCGGCGGGCTTGAGTACGTACCCCTCGGCGAGGTTGCCCACGAGTGCGGGCAGCCCGAACAGGCCCGGAACCAGGCTCGGATACGCGCGCGGCAACTGCTGAAGCGAGTTGAGCGAACCGTGCGCGAGAGTCGGTACGCAGTGCAGCCCGGCACCGGCCGCGGCAGCGCGCAGAGCACGGTCGGAGATCCAGCAACGCCCGTTGTCGGTCTCGACCGTCGTGTCGAACAGCAACCAGGTCAGGTTCGGTGTGTACCAGACGCCGGTCTGCACCGGTTCGACCGCGGAATCCGCGGGAACATCAGGGTGCGGGTAGTGTCCGCCGGCCAGTTCACCGTAGATGGTCACCACGGCCGTATCGCCCGACCCACTGCGCAGCGCGGTGGCGAATCGTGCGGCGGCCACGGACAACCCCGGCCAGATCCTGCTGACGCCGAAGAAGTCGTCGAGCAGGTCGTCGGACAGCAGTTCGCGCCGCTTCGCGGGCCGGATGCCAAGGCCGTCGCACACCACCGCGAAGTGCGCCCCGTGCACTTTCTCCTGGGCGAGCCACTCCCGACCCCCGGTCATCCCGAGCTGTGCCTTCGCGGAGATCTTGGGGTAAGGATTCCAAACGGAACCGTGGGACGCGGCCTCGGGCATGTCGAAATCCTCTTACGTACGCCCGATCGCGGACAACGGGTTTTCCGGGCGGCGGCGGTGCGGCGAGCAGTACAGGGTGCGTGCGACGATCCCACCGATGGCGTCGCGCACGTGGCCGATCGACCGTCGCTCTGCACCGCATCTCCGCCGAGAACGCCGCCGGCGACCCGGGCGCGTCTTGCGGGACAACGCGGCCAGGGAATCGGCCATGGCGCCGCACGACTCTCTCCCTCGCAACCGCACGACCGCTCCAGAGTGACATCCACCCCACGTGATCGGTAGACGACACCACCCGCCCACGACCCGGCGAACACGACCAACTGGAACGAAGAGGACGAGCTCACCTCGGTTGCCCCCGCCGGCAGCCCGAGCGAGTACCTCTGCGACGCCGACGGCACCCGCATCGTCCGCCGCCAGGCCGGCAAGACCACGCTCTACCTCGGCGGGGACGAACTCACCACCAATACGGAGGAAGAGGAGCAGTCTTCGGCCACGAGAAGTCGGACGCCATCACGTTCACCGAGCAGGATCTGGATACCTCTTGCCGCTACGTCCACCGCGGGCGTGCCCGCTCGGGCCGGATCCGGCGCCGCGACGGGGTGG
The DNA here is from genome assembly GCF_044333915.1 of Embleya sp. NPDC020886. Taxonomy (NCBI): domain Bacteria; kingdom Bacillati; phylum Actinomycetota; class Actinomycetes; order Kitasatosporales; family Streptomycetaceae; genus Embleya; species Embleya sp. NPDC020886. Next base: position 950,116 of record NZ_JBIRRX010000002.1, read on the forward strand.
ACGCCGCCGGGATGCACACTTTCGACGGCGCACCCGCGATACTGTTCCGGCCCCGCGCGAACCGACGCGACTGCTGCGAGGGGCGCGCCGGTCCCGGTGCCGACCGCGGGCGACGACACCACCGCCGACGACGTCGTGACCTGCCTGAACAGGCGAGGTGTCCCGGTGGTCCGTCTCGACCCCGGAGTGGACTTCCCCACACCCGTGCTCTTCGACGCCACCCTCGACACCGCCACGGGCACGTGGACCGCCGTCCACGGCCCGGGTGCCCTCCTCGACGCCCTGTACGTCAAGCACCACCGCCACCACCAACAGCTCGCGGACTCGGCACAACACCACCTCCACGAACAGGCGCACGGCCCGCGATACCCCACCCGACCGGATCGCCCACGAGCGTTGCCCGAGCGGTGGTCACCACGGATGGCACTGCCGGGCTCGGCTCGGCGAGCGCCTGCCGAAAACTCCCAACATTCTGGGATTTCGCTGTACCGACTCCTGCCGCGAGGATGCCGGAGGGCGCGCCGGCGAACTCGCGGCCGCCGCCGAACCGGCATTCAACCAACCACGGACAAGGAACAACTTCCTCATGGCATTACGACGATTGGCCATCTCTGTGAGCTGACCCGGGTTTTATAGAGTCGGTTTGTGGTTGTTCAGGCGGTCTGTGTGTCTTGTTCCTGGCTCGCCCAATATTGCTGTTCGTACTCGACCGGTGGCACGTAGTCGAGCCCCGAGTGCAGGCGCTCGTCGTTGTACCAGGTCACCCACTCGGACACGGCGCGTTCGACCTGGGCGAAGTCGCGCCATGGGCCCTGCATTTCGATGAGCTCTGCTTTGAAGGTGCCGTTGAGCGCCTCGGCCATGGCGTTGTCGTACGAGTCCGCGACCGAGCCCACCGACGCGGACGCGCCGATGTCGGCGAGCCGGTCGGTGTAGCGAATCGATACGTATTGCGACCCGCGGTCGCTGTGATGGACCAGGCCGGAGTCCTTCTTGATCCGGCGCCGCCACAGCGCCATCTCCAAAGCCTCCAGCGGGAGTTCGGTGCGCATGTGCTCGGCGCCTGCCAGCCGACGATCATGCGGGAGTGCACGTCCAGGACGAACGCGACGTACGCCCACCCCGACCAGGTCCGGACATACGTCAGGTCTGCGACCCACAACCGGTCGGGCCGGTCGGCCGCGAAGACGCGGTCGACCAGGTCTGGCGGGCGCGGCGCGGCCGGCTCGAGGGCGGTGGTGCGGCGGCGGCCGCGGATGACGCCCTCGATGCCGAGTTCGGCCATCAGGCGTTCCACGGTGCATCGGGCCGCGATGTGGCCTTTGCGGCGCAGGGCGCGGGTAATCCGCCTCGCGCCGTAGGTGCCGCCGGAGTCGGCGTGCTCCTGCTCGATCAGCGGCATCAGCTGTTCGTCGCGCAGTCGGCGGGCGGACTTCGGGCGCTTCCGGCGGGCGAAGTACGTCGACGGCGACAAGTCCAGCACCCGGCATACGGGATCGACCCCGAGGCCACGCTCGCGCAGGTGGTCGATCACCTGCTCGGCCTCGTCCGGGGACGGTCGATCTCCTGGGCAAAAAGCACGGACGCGGCCTTGAGGATCTCATTCGCCCGACGCAACTCCGCGTTCTCCCTGCGCAGTTGCTTGAGTTCTTCGCTTTCCGCCGTGGTCATCCGGTCGCCGCGCTCGCCGGCGTCGGCCTCGGCTTGGCGGACCCAGTTCCGCAGGGCCTCCTTGTGGATGCCAGGTCCCGAGCGACATGCGCGACCGGCCGCCCGGAGGTGCGAACCTCGCGGACCGCCCGTTCCCGCAGCTCATCGGGGTATTTACATGGTGCTGGCATAGCTTGTGGTGCTCCTTTACGCCGGGCACCATAACCCGGCTTCCGGGACTCCACCAAACTCGGATCAGCTCAGGATGACGGTCGTTGCCGCGCCCAACAGGAACGGCCCGAACGCGATCGCCGTGCCACTCGCGGCGCGTGCTACTGCTCTGCGGCCGAGGAGGTACAGCGCCGCGCACAGGTACGCGAGGACGAGGGCCCGCACGAGCGCGCCCCAGGACGACCATCCCAGGATCAATCCGACCAGGCCCGCGACCTACTGAGGTTTCTGAGTCCGATTGACGGTGTGTCAAATGTGGGCATACCCGTTGTATGGGGAACTCGGGGATGACCCCGGCGGAGCGGGAGCGCCGGGAGAAGTTGCGGTTGCGGGCGGCTGGTTGGTTCGCGGAGGGTGTGTCGCAGGCGGAGGTGGCGCGTCGGTCGGGTGTGTCGCCGCAGGCGGTGTCGGTGTGGCATCGCGCGTGGGTGGACGGTGGGGCGGACGCGTTGCGCTCCGCGGGCCCGCCGGGTGCCCACCGGCGGGTGTCGGACGAGGGGTTCGCCGAGGTGGCGACGGTGCTGGAAGCCGGACCGGAGGCGGCGGGTTTCACCGGGCAGATCTGGACGCTCGCGCGGGTCGGGCGGGTGATCACGCAGGTCACGGGCGTGGTGTACGCGTCCCCGTCGAGCGTGTGGCGGCTGTTGGGAGCGCACGGTTGGTCGCGACAGCGGCCCGCCCGGCGTGCGTTGGAACGGGACGAGGAGGCGGTGACGACCTGGAGGAGCACGGTGTGGCCCCGGGTGAAACCACCGCAAGGAGGACGGGTGCGGTGATCGTCTTCGCGGACGAGACCGCGTTGTCCCTGTTGCCTCCGGTCCGCGCCACTTGGGTCCCGCGGGGCCGCACGCCGACACTGCGGGTGCGGATGGGGAAACGGCCGAAGACCTCGCTGGTCGGCTGGTGCTGTTACCCACCGAACGGGCTGCCGAAGTTCCTCTATCGCATGGTCCCGGGCTCGGTCACCGACCGGGACCTGATCCGGCAACTTCCGGACATACACAGGACTTTCGATCGCTCGATCGTTCTGGTGTGGGACAACCTCGGCAGTCATCGCAGCCGCCGGATGCGCGCCTTCGCCGACCGCGTCGACTGGCTCACCCTGGTCTTCCTGCCGCCGTACTCTCCCGACCTCAACCCGGTGGAAGGTAGTTGGGCGCACCTGAAGAGCGGGCCCCTGGCCAACCTCGGCGCCCGCACCCTCGACGAGCTCGTCGCCGTCGCACGCCAAGGGCTGCGGGACATCCAACATCGCCCCACACTCCTCAACGGCTTCCTTGCAGCAACCGCCCTGACGCGATGAACACCAACAACCGGATCCGCAAAGCTCAGTAAGGCCCGTCTCGACGCCGCCGGAGCCGCCCCGGTCAAGGTCGCGGACACGCCCGTGCCCCCGATCACCGGAGGTGGCGGCCTGCACGTCCACCTGGTTGCCGCGCAGTGACACCGACCCCACCACGTCCGCCGGGCCGGTGAGCCATGCGCGGTGACGCGGGCGGCCGGAGCGGCACGGATCCCATACTTCGGCGTCCGGCCCTCGAGGCACGGTCGGCCCGCCACGGGCGTGGCGCCCCGACGTCCGCGCGAGGGACCCGGCGTCGGCCACCAACGCCGCTCGCCACCGTCCCCGACGCGGTGCACGGCCGGGGCTCCCGCGGCGACGAAGGCGGAAGCCCCGCAAGATCCTTGCGCCCGGGCACACCCTTGTGATCCGCCGAACGGGTCCCACGCCTCCCCGGAGAAGATCGGCGTATCCGGCCGCTCCGGGGAGGGCGGGGGTGTGATGGCGCGCCGTGGGTCGGCGTGATGCCACCGGGTGTGGGAGCGGGTGACGTTCGCCGCGACCGGGAACTCGCCGGGGGTGCGATGGGGCAGGGCGCGCGAGGACACCCGCCTGGTCACGGTGACCCACCCGGACCGGCCGCTGATCGACTGGTGGCTCGACGGGCCGCACATCGCGCCTCTGCACGAGGTTCCCCAGCCCTTGGACGTCACGGGCCTGGACGGGCTGTGCGATCACCTCGCTCGCCTCGCCGAACCCACGACCACCCCGTGATCCAGACGGCACCGCGAGGCACACGAGCCCGGTGACGTCGCGCCCGGCCCGGGAACCGGCCGGCATCGTGTGTACCGACCGGCCCGGTGCGGCCCACCCGGTCCATCCCGTGGGCGGTCCGCCCGCGCCGGACGGCCCGTTCCCGGGGCCGACCGGGCGGTCGCGGGCCGTGTCGGTCGGCACGACGCACAGGGGACGGATACGGGTGGCCGTGTGCCCGCTTGTCAGCGAGGCGGGAAATCCGTTCGTCCCGGAAGGCCGTCGAGCATCGTCGACACGATGGTGCCGGCGTCGTCGATCTCGTCGTCGGTGAACGGGCGACCGGGTGTCGCGGACAGGGCGGTGAGCGAGTCGGTGCCGAAGAGCAGGCGAACGTCGGTGGTGAAGGCCGTGATCGCCTGCGTATCCCCCCATAGGGAGTCGAGGCGGTGTGCGACACCCGCGACGACGATCCTGACCGTGACGGCGACGGCGGAATCGTCGCCCATCGCGTAGGTCGCCGCGTCGCGCCAGGCGAGGACGCGCACCGCCGGCGCGGCGAGCCACGTGCGGAAGTCGCGCCACGCGGACATCGGAGCCTCGTGGTCGTCGAAGTCGACGACGTAGCCCTCGAACCGATCGGGTGCCAGTTCGGAGAGTACGTGGTGGCGCAGCCATTCGAGCGTCGAGGGATGCCCGATCCGTGCCGTCAGGCGGGGGTCGTCGTCGGGCAGCGTGTCCTTGCGCGCGAACTCGGCGAGTACCTCGTTCAGGTCGGTGAGGTACTCGACCGTCGTTCCCGCACGGGTGACCTCCTGCGCGAGGCTCGGGAGCAGGGTGCCGTTGGGGCCGAAATCGTTGGCGTTGCCGCTGACGAAGACGACGCCCTGCTCCGGAAGGGCCCGCGCCTGTTCGAGCACGGTCATCCAGATCGCGGCGTCCCGACTTCCCGTCGCGCTCTTGCCGTTGTTGATCGCTTTGGCGGGCGGAACGCGGTATGCCTCGCGGCGCAGGCCCTCCCTGGCGGCCTCCGGCGTCAGGGGCAGGATTTCGAACGTGCGACGGTAGAGCGTTTCCCATTGCTTCACGTGTTGGGCCGGCGTCACGGGCGCGGCCCAGCGGGCGCCGGCGTCGTCCGGGTCGAAGTCCAGTGCCCACAGGGCCTTGTGCGCCTCGCGTGCCTTCGACAACGCGCCTTCGTACTCGCGTTCGCGTTGGGCCAGGAGCTCGAAGAGCACCATCTCAGGGAGGGCCACGCGCCGGGTGCCGTCCTGTCGGAGGGCATGCGACCACTCCCAGAACGGGCTGTTCGGGCCCTGTTTGGTCAGAACACACGTATCCAGAATGATCACGGCGACCTCCCCGGGTTTGCGCGCCGTCGGCGGAACACGAGGACGGCTGCGGACCAGGCGCAGTCTAGGTATCCCCGCGACCGGCCGTGAGGGCGGTGCCCCCGGCCGCCGGCACCGAGGGGCGTCGCCCGCTCGGCAACGCCGCACCGCCGATCGGGCCCGGCTCGCACCCGGACCGGCTTGCGGCCTCGTCCGGCTCCCGGGGCACGGTCGGCCCGCTACGAGCGTGGCCAGGCGGGCGGGACGGTGGGCGGCAGCGGGATCTCGTCCAGTCGCAGCCACTGCTCGCGACCGGTCCGGTCGGTCAGGCGGAACCTCACGTCCCCGCTCTCGTCGGCATCGTACGCAGCATCCCCGATTGCCCGCAGCAGGGCCCGCAATCGCGGGTGGGGGGCCTGCATCGCCCGGCCGCGTACGCCGTCGGCGCGCAGGGCGGCCAGGGTGAGGGAGGCGACGTTCACGCCGGTGCGATGGTGGCCGTCGGCGTGGGCGATCGCCTCCGGGTGCTCCACGATGGAGGCCACCACCTCCGGCCCGGCGATCGTGTACTTGAGCACGAGGTCGCCGCGTTGGAGAAGTACCTGCGCTCCGGGCTCCAACATCGTGCCGTCGTCGTGGGTCGACAGGGCGACCTTGCCGATCATCGGTCCGGCGCCGATCTCACGGACCTCGTCGAACTGTTCGACGGTGGCGTCCACGAACCGCTCGGAGTCCGGCAGCACCAGTACGCAGTGCCCGTTCCAGGAAGTCCCGGTCCAACTCGGTGTGAGCGAGCCGTACCGGGTCCCGTCTCCGTTCTCGTGCCGAACCGTCAGGTCGACCGGCAACAGTTCGGCCCGGACCCCGAGTTGGCCGTAGGCGTTTCGCAGTGTCATGCACGCGTCCACGCACACGTTCGCCGGGACCCTGCCGTCCGCGAGGGCCGCCCACAGGTGCGGGGCAACACCAGCTCCACCAGTTGGTCGGGCTTCGCATGCTCCAAGAGCGTTGCCGTCTGATCCAGACTGCCGCGCAGCGGCACCCCGCCGCCCGCCAGAACCGGGGCCGCCGTACGCGGTCGCGGTACCGAGGGGCGGCGCGGAGCCCGCTTCTGCGGTGTCCGATGCTTCCTGCCACGCTCCTGCTTCGACATGGAATCCGACCAATTCACCAAGACCAACCCGGGGCAGGCCGCCCTCGCGGCCCTCGCCGCGTACGAGACCGCGCCGACACAGGAAGCCCGCAGCGCGCTGATGCGCCGATACGAGAACCTGAGGGACACGGCGTGGCTCCTGTCCGGCGTCGAAGGGAAGATCGCCGCGACGGCCATGAGCACCGACGGCGCGGTGACGCTCGTGACGACCGACAGGGGCCGCGCAACGCTGTTCCTTCGGTCCGCCGAGGGCCGGGTCCGACAGCAGCAACTCCGCCTCGCCGACAACGTCCTGTCCCCCGTGGTCAGCCGGGACGGACGACGGATCGCCTATCTGCGAGAGGACGACGGGGCGGTGTTCTGGCACGACGTGACGTCCTCGGGGGAGCGACCGGTGGGACCGGCGCATCCGCTTCAGGGTTCCCTCCGGGACCGCCCCTCGGGTACCGGCGGTGGCATGAAGGTCTCGGCTTTCTCCCCGGACGCCCGCCGATTGGTCGGGGTATCGGCGACGTCGAGGGTCCTGATGTGGGACTTGGAGACGGGGTTGCCGCGGACACTGCCGAACGAGGTCGACGTCGGCGAGGTGTGGTTCGGGCCCGACGGGAACACGTTGGTGACTCCCGGCAGCCCGCGATCGGCGACGACGTCGATGGTCGCGGTCGACATCGCAGCGGGCACGACACGCGAACTGGCGGGCGACATCGACTTCGTGGGCGTCGGCGTGTCCGGGGACGGCGGCGTGACGGTCGTCTGCCAAAAGACCAAGACCGATGACCCCAAAACTTCGGGCAAAGCCAACTATCAGGCCGTACGTGTGGCAGACGGACGAGTGCTTCGTCGGCACGCCGTTGACGCCTCGTGCACGAGAGCCGTCATCGACGCGAAGGGCGAACGCTTCGCGGTGCATGCCGAGGACGACGAATGGGACCTCGTCGACACACGCGACGACAGCCCCGCACAGCGGTTCCTCGGCCCCTCGCTCTTCTCGGGCGTGGACATGTATGCGGGTCTGCCGCTTCTGGGGACCGCGCGCGAGCCCGTCATGGCCACCACCCAACACGAGAACGCGGTGATCGGGTGGCCGATGCGCATGACGGGGGGCACCGCCTTCAGCCCCCGAAGCTGCTCGGCGACGGAGGCACGATGGTGGTGCGCGTGGGCGAAAAGGGGAACAGTCTGAGGGTCTCGGAGACCGAAGGCGAGCAAAACACCCTCGCCGAGGTCGCGATCGAGGCGCGGACACCCCCGAACGCGCGGCAGGAACTCGCGGTCAACCGTGCCCGGACGCTGGTGGCCGACGTGTCGAACGGCAATCGGATCACCGTCCGCGCCTTGCCCACGCTGCGCCCGGTGGCCGAGTTCACCACGGCGCAACCACCCGTCGGAAAGGACGGAAAGCCGGAACTACTGCAATTCCGCTTCCTCGACGACGATCGATTCCTTACCGTCTCCGGGACACGCGTCGAGTACTGGGACGCGCGGGCGGGCCGCGCCCTGTCCCAGCCGTTCGACCTCGGCGACCTGCGGCTCACCACCCGAACCGAGCCGAACTACGCGGTGGGCCCCCACCGCGAGCCGGGCCACCTCGCCGTCACCGTGCAGGGCGAACCCGTGGTGCACGCCATCGACCTGCGCACGGGCAGGGAGAACGAGGCCCTTCGCGTGGACCTCGGCTACGGCCTCGTCGCAGCCGCGTTCCTGGAGGACGCGCGCTACGCGTCCGTGATGACCACGGGCGGCATGATGGAGGTGTGGTCGGCCCCACCCGGGAAACCGGCGAAGAGGGTGGCGGGCCCGTTCGGCCCGCTGAAGGAGAACCGGTTCGTGTGGGGCGCCACCGGCGGCTCCGGGTACTTCGTGGCCAACCTGAGTTCCGTACAATTTCTCAAGGCGGACGACCCCGGATACCGGCAGAGCTACGAATTCGGGGAGGACCAGGGCTTTCTGGCGGCCATCAGGGACGGCAGGGCACTGCTCCGCAGCCCCGCGTCGGGAGGCGTTCTGGGGTTGGTCCGCCTCGACCCCGCGCTGTGGAAGCGACACCTGTGCAACGTCGTGGGCCGCGACCTCACCGACGACGAACGCGGCAGCCTCCCAGACGGCCTGCCGACCCAGCTCTGTCCCTCGTGAACACGGGTTCTCATCGCCGCGTACCGCCGGGGCGATCGCCGTAGGCTTCTGCGGAGGCACCGCGGCGTCCCCGCGACGCTCGCCCCGACCAGTAGCACGATTTGCCCCTGCGGAACCGATGTCCGGGCGCGAACCGAGTTCAGGGGAGATCCCCGATGGAGCCGGTGCCCGTGAGGACGCGGCAGAGCATGCTCACGGCGCTCCGCTCCTTGCGGTTGTGCCTGTTCACCGGCCATTGATTCATGTGCCCGGCCGTACCCGGACCTCCTCGCGACCGGTGACGGATTTCCCGTATTGCGCCCCTCGTGGTCCGATGCCGAGTGTCGGTGGCGCCGGCTACGCTGCGCATCCGCCGGCCCGGGGAGGGCCGGGGGCGTGTGACGGCGTGTCGAGGGTCGAGGTTGCGCCGGGCGGGGATTCGGGGGAACGGCGCGGGATGGGCGCGGGATGGGCGACTGGGCCGATGTCAAGGCGTTGCACGAGGCATGGAGCGAGTCGTTGCGTCAGACATGGAACGCTGCGGAGCAGGTGGACGAGCACTGGTCGGAGCGGTGGGAGGGGACCGACAGGGACGTGCGCACCGTGGTGGCGCGGATGTCGGTCGGGGTGTGGGACGGTTTCGTTTACGGCCGGGTGCCGTGGGGTCGGTTCGCCCACGCCTACGGTTCGGGTGCGGACGTCCCCGACCTCCTGGAGGGGGTGCGTTCCGTCGACGCCGTGACGGCGGAGCGGTCGTTCGGGTCGTTGTGGGGATCGATCTGTCATCAGGGCTCGCGGGGTTCGGTGGCGCCGCTGGTGGTGCCGTTCCTGTTGCGGATCGCTGCGGATCGCTGCGCGCATCCCCGGGTGGGTGCGCTGTTCCTGGTCGCGATGGTGGCGCGCTGTGATTGTCAGGAGGATTCCCGCGCGGATCTGTTGCGGGTGGCCGATTCCGACGGCGACCACGGGCACTTCGATGTGGGCGGCTACTTCCAGAACTGGACCGTGGAGGCGGCGCGCGGCGCGATCGCCGCGGACGCGCATCTTGTGATTGCGCTCCTGGACGGCCCGGACCCGAGATCCGGGTGGCGGCCGCGTACGCCCTGGCCGCGGCCTCGTGGCCGGGGAGATCTCCGCCGCCCTGCACGACCGCTTCCGGATCGAGGATCACGCGCGTGTATGCGCGAGCCTGGTCCTGGCGATCGCGCAGTTGGCCCGGGAACACCGCCACGAGGACGCCGCCGCCTTCACCCGCGCCCTGTGGTCGGACCCCGCGCGCCCGGCCGAGGTCCGGGTGGGCGCCGCCCTGGGGTGGTTGTGTCTGGTCGAGGATCTCGTGCCCGACACCCTGCGTGCCGTCCTTGCTGCGTGCGCAACCCCCGAACTCGACCGTGTGATGGTCTCGGTGCCCTGGCTGGGCCGGGTTGATCACGACGGCGCCGGATTGACCCACATCCTGCGCGGGATGCTCGATCCGGACCCGTTCCGCCGTTCGGTGGCCGACGGCCGCCTTTGGGCGGAGGCCGAGGGCTGCGCCGACGATCCGCCCTTTTGACGGCTCGGTGGCGACCGCGGCGATTGGGCGCCTCGGGGGCGGTCCGCGTCGGCGTCCGGGCATCGAGGGAGGCGGGGAATGCCTTGCCGTCGTCTACTCGACGGGTGGTTCGGCGACGGCGGTGGCCGTCAGGGTGATGGGTCCGGTGTCGGGGATCGGTTGTGGTGGTGAGGTGTCGACGGGTAGGGGTTCGGAGAGTCCTTCGCGGAGTCCGGCCGCGAGGAGCAGACCGTGGACGACGTCGTGGTGGGGCAGGTCGAGGCCGAACACCGTCTCGGCCATGCGCAGTTCGCATCCCCGCGCCTGGGTGCCGTCGTCGAGTGTGGGGCCGTCGGGGTGAGGAGCCCGGCGGCGATCATGTGGGGGAGGAGCCGGTCGGGGCCGTTCCGAAGCGGTTCCCGGGGGTGTATGCCTCGAAGCCGCACACGATCTCGCCGTCCTCGGCGTGGATCAGGTACGCGACGGGATTGCAGTTGCCGTACACCAGCACCGCCTCGGTGGCAGCCGAGACCGCGGCCAGGACACCGTCCTCGAATCCGCGGGCTCCGGCGGTCTCCACGGCGTACGCCCATCCGCGCGAGGCGCCGGCCCGGATGGTCTCGACCCCGGTGTCGAAGTACGTCTCGGTGGCGTCGACGAGCCCCATCGGCGCCGCCCTCGACGGATCGCACCCCAGACGGGTCAGCAGCTCCAACGGCTCCAGGCCCCGGGCGAACGTGACGCAGCGGTCGGACTCGAACTCGCGGGCCTCGCGCAGCCACGCGATGCCGTCCCCAACGCTCATGCCCACACCCTGGGACCGGCGTGCGACGTCGGAACCCCTGCGGGCGGGGAACGTGTTGCGTGCCCCGGTCGTGAACGACCGGTCCGCGCCGACTTTGCCGTAGTCGGTGAGGACGCCGTCCTCGACCACCCACATCCTGGCGGTCCGCCCCCGTCCGGGAGCTGCGCGCTCTCCGGCGACCGCCGCGGCGCCACCGCGCGTCGTGCCCCTCGTCGACACGAATCGCCAACGTGATCAACTCGGCCAACGGCCAGGGGCACGGCCGATCATCGGGCTCCATCCGATGGCCACCGGTCCGATGCGAAGTCGTCGGTGGTGTCGGTCCGGTGTCGGGGTCGAGCGCTACGGTGCCCGGTCGTGGACGCCACCGATCTCGACTTCCGGGCCCGGACACAGTCCGGCTGCATTCCGCCGGCGCTGGTTTCGCGGCTGCTCGAACGAGGCCGTGCCGACGTGGTGGAGGCGCAGGCCGCGCGCGGGCAGTGGTTCTGCGCGTTGGAGTGGGCACGAATATGGGGTGATCGGGCCGAGAGGCCGATGCGTGGGAGGTGCTCGCTCCGTATGTGGCAACGGGCTGGTGGACGGCCGTTGTTGCCGCGTCCGAGTTGCTGGAGGACTGGGGCCGCGTGGCCGAGGCGATCGACATCACCCGGATTCGCATGGAGGCCGGACACCCGATGGCCTTGGACGCCTACACGAGGCTGCTCGCCCGGCACGGCCGCGCCGAGGAGGCGTTCGACCTGCTCGTGCCGCATGTCGACGACCGGGTGCTCGCCACCGCCCTGGTCGACGTCGCCTGCGTCGCGGGCCGCGACGAGGAGGCGGCCGCGCTGCTCGCCGGCCTGATGCGGGCCGACCACCGCTGCGACGGGCCGTGGGGCTGCCGCGGCCTCGATTCGGACACGGCGTTGAGCCTGCTCGCGACGATCCGCGAACGCCAGGGCCGCATCGACGAGGCCACCGCCCTGCTCCGCCGGCGGCGGATCGTCTCGGTCAACGGCCGAGACCGGCTCGCCGACCTGTTGGCCCGGCACGGCCGGGTCGAGGAACTACGCGCCTACGCCGCGTGCGACGGACACGAGGAGGCCGTACGGCAGTTGGCGGAGGTGCTGGAGAAGGGCGGCGACGTGGACGGGGCGATCGCCGTGTACGGGCCGACCGACGGTCCGGCGGCCCGGGATCCGAACGCGGCCTACGATCTCGCGCGGCTCTTGACCCGGCACGGACGGGGAGAGGAGGCGATCGCCGTGATGCGCGCCCGGGCCGACGCCCACCCCGGCGACGACTGGATTCTGTACGCCTTGTCCGCGCTGTGCCTCGACCGGGGCCGCCCCGCCGACGGCCTGGCCCACCTTGATGCCCTCCACGCCCGACGCGGGGGTGAGGACGAGTGGGAGCTGTACCGGATACGGTTGCCGCTGATCGCCGCCTGCGGCGGCGTCGACGAGGCGGTCGAACACGCCCGCGCCCACCCCGAAGGCGACACCTGGTACGCGGCGGAGGACATCGCACGCCTGCTCGCCGGCGCCGGGCGCACCGAGGAGGCCGTCACCGTCCTCCAGGGGCACGACCGCGGGAACAGCCACGACCTCGCCTGTCACCTCGTCGACCTCGGCCGCGTCGAGGAGGCCCTGGCCGTCCTGTTGTACACGAGCCCCCCGCCGCCGCTCGTGCCGACGACGCGCCTGTGGTCCGACGAGCCCCCGCGCTGAAGCCCTGACCGAGCGCCGGCGATGACGGGCCGTCACTCGGTGGGGTGGGCGATCGACGTCGAAGCGCACTGGGGCGTCGACGACGTGACACGCGCGCCCGGCCGCGGCACATGCAGCGACCGAAGCGACCCGGGCGCGGAAGTGCCGCGCGGCCGGCGAGGAACGGGCGCGGGAGGGTGCCGGGTTCGAGCGGTTGCGGGGGCGGCTTCCGGGCCCGGGCACAATGAGTGCGTGATGATCGATCCTTTGACCATCGACGTGGACGGGTTTCTGATCGATTGGTGCGGGCCGCCGCAGGCGCCGCCGCGTGACCTGCCCGCTTCGTGTCGGTGGTTGCCGGAGCCGTTGCGGGACTTGCACCGTCTGGTGTCGCGTTGGCCGGGCCCGCGACCGTACTTCGGCTTGTTGAACATGCGCGATCCCGAGGGGATCGAGGCGAAGGGTCGGGCGGTCACGTTCATGTCGGACCCCACCGGGGACTGGTTGTGGGCGTTCGATCTCGACGATCCCGACGTCGTCTACGACCGCGAGCTCTACGAGGGGTGGGAGGAGGTCGACGAGAGCCTGTCGGTGTTCCTGCGCCACGCGGTGGTGCAGGAGGCGATGTGTGTCGGCTCGGCGCGACGATGGGGCGAGGTGCCGCGGGATCGGCTCGAGGACGTCCTCGCCCCGATGACCGAGGTCGCCTTCGGCGCGTGGCGGTGGCCGGGGCCCGGTCACAGGATCTTCATGAACGACGGCTTGGTGGCCGAGGTCCTCCCCTTGGAGGGACCCGGTATCTCCCGTCCTGTGCCGGGGTTCGTGGAGGTGTCGATCGCGGCCAACACCCCCAAAGGTCTGGCGTACCTGGACGCCTTCGCCGAGATCCCGGGACTGCGACGGGCGGATCCGCCCCGCTCGTTGTCGGAAACGCCGTGAACGCGGCGGCGGTCTCGGCCGACGTTCGGCGCAGGCGTCGCTCGGCCGGGTCGTGTCGCCGGCCTCCTCCGTGGCCTTGAAGCCGTAGCGGCGCCGACGGTGACGACGTCGGTGACCGTCTCGCGCGCGGCGGCGGCGAAGTTCACCGGTCGGAGCTCGGGGTCGATGTCGGCCGCCTTGGGCTCCTCCTTACGGCCGGCCGTCGTCCCTCGTTGGGCGAATCCACTCCCCGTTCCATGTCGGCCGCGGCATGCTGTGCCCAGGTGCACGCCGACGTCCTGCGCCCGGGGCGCGAGCGCCGATCGGCCCCGCGTGCCGCGGGGCACATGCTGCGAGGGAGAGACGATCTTGGGTGAGTTCCGTCCGAACGACCGGCGGAGAACGCCAAGTCGTTCCGCGACACCGGGATCATGGTGGAATGTCTCGGAATGGACGACGGCACACTCACCCCCGACATCGAGCTGGTTTCCGCGATCGAGGACACGCTGACCCGCCACCGGTGCACCGTGCTGCTCACCCACGCCCCGCACGGCGGAAACGACCACCAGGACCATCACGCGGTCGCCCGCGCCGCGCTCAACGCCGCGACCCGCGTTCCCTCGTGCACGACGATCCTCCACGGCCGCCCACACGCACCCCACCAGGGATTCACCCCGACGGTGTTGATCGACATCACCGAGCATCTCGACGACAAGATCAAGGCCCTCGCCGAGCATCGCTCCCAAGCCGGCCGCTACTACCTGGACGAGCCCTACACCCGCTGGCGCGCGGCAGGTGAAGCGTGGAACACCCTGCCCGGACACGCCGCCGCGGGACGCTCCTTCGAGGCACTGACTCCCTCACTGCTGCTCATGAGCGGCGCCGAGACCCGAGCCCGACTCCCGTGCACCGGCCCAACCCCGCTCCTACGTTCGACGGAAGGCACCCCCAGATGACGTCCAGCGCCCCTCTGCCCCCGGACCTGCGGAAATGGGTGACCCTTCGGCTAGGAGCTGTACGAAGGATCTTGTGACCATCCGTTGATCGGGTCGTTGATCTGTTCATGGGGCGTGGTGATCTGACGGATCGCGAGTGGGGTTTGCCGGAGCCGTTGTTGCCGGTGAATCCGGGGCGGGGCGGCCGGTGGGCGTCGCATCGTGTGGTGTTGAACGGGATCCTGTATCGGGTGCGGACGGGTGTGCCGTGGCGGGATCCGCCCGAGCGGTTCGGTCCGTGGAGCACGGTCTACGAGCGGCATCGTCGCTGGTCGGCGGACGGAACGTGGGAGCGGATCCTCACCACGTTGCAACGTGAGGCGGACCGCGCCACTCCCGACGCGTCCTCGCGGCGATCGTGTGGGACGTGGCCGTGGACTCCACGATCGATCGCGCGCATCAACACGCGGCAGGCGCTCGACACACCCGTCCCCGGCGCCCGCACGGTCAAAAGGGGCGGTCGTCGGGGACGAACCGGACGAGGCCCTCGGCCGATCCCGAGGCGGGCTCACCACCAAGCTCCGTCTCGCCGCCGACGGCCGGGCACGACCGCTGAGCCCGGTCGTCACGGCCGGACAGGCGGGCGATGCCCCGCGGTTCGAACAGGTCATGCGCGGCATCCGCGTCCCGGCCCCGGCCGACCGCGGACCAGGCCGGACACGGTCACCGCGGATTCCTCCCGCGCGATTCGCGGCCATCTGCGCAGACGCGCCATCCGTCACACGATTCCCGAACGTGCGGATCAGGCGAACAACCGCCTGGCCAAGGGCCCGGCCGGCGGTCGACCACCCGGATTCGACGCGGAGCTCTACAAGACCCGCAACACGGCGGAACGCCTGATCAACCGCCTCAAACAGTTCCGAGCCGTCGCAACCCGGTACGACAAGCGCGCCTACGTCCACCGAGGAACCGTCCAGGTCGCCGCCATTCGCATCTGGCTCAGACCATGATCCTTCGTACAGCTCCTAGGCCACGGGTGCGGGCGAGGGTCTCGACGGCCTGGCGGACCTCGATAGTGGACCAGCCGGCGGGGACGGCATCGTCGGGGAGGCCGCTGTGGCGCAACCACTGGTCGGCGAGTTCGATCTCGTCCGGGTCGAGGTGGTCCAGTCGTCATCGCCGGATTGGCGGCCAAAGCGGCGCAGCAGGTCGGCATAGTAGGCCATGGTGATGGCTGGAACTGGTACTGCCGGATCGGCGCGGTGCATTCCCTTGGCGAGGGACGTCTGCCAGACGCGGGCGATGGCTTCGGCGGCCTGTTCCGGGGATTCGCGGTTGCGGTAGTTCCCGACCCCGTGCACACCCAGCACCGTTGTCACGACGGGTTCCCTCCAAAGTCGATCGCGATGACGTCCGGTCCGCTTCCGATCACGAGCACACCGGGCGAGGCGGACATCAACGTGTGCGCCTCGCCCGGCATCAGGTAAGCAGCGGTCAGGCACCGGGTCCGCAGGTCCCAAATCTGCACGACGTTGCTGTTGCCGCCGGTGACGGCGATGGGTCGTCCGTCGAGACTGGTGCACGCGACTGCCAGTGCCAGGCTCCGGCGGTGGGTGGGGAGTGCATGGAGTCGCTGTCCGTCGGTCAGGTCCCAGATCCACACGCTGCCGTCTTTGCCGCCGGTGACGGCGACGGGTCGTCCGTCGAGACTGGTGCAGGCCACCGCCAGTGCCGGGCTCCGGCGGCGGGTGCGGAGTTCATGGAGTCGCCGTCCGTCGGTCAGGTCCCAGATCCACACCGTGCCGTCCTTGCTGCCGGTGACGGCGACGGGTCGTCCGTCGAGACTGGTGCAGGCCACCGCCAGTACCGGGCTCCGGCGGCGGGAACCACGGAGTTGCCGACCGTCGGTCAGGTCCCAGATCCGCACCGTGCCGTCGTCGCTGCCGGTGACGGCGACGGATCGACCGTCGAGACTGCTGCACGCCACCGCCAGTACCGAGCCCCGGTGGCCGGTGAGCGGTCTACCGAGGGGGCGTCCGTCGGTCAGGTCCCAGATCCGCACCGTGCCGTCGTCGCTGCCGGTGACAGCGACGGATCGACCGTCGAGCGGGGTACACGCCACTGCCCACACCGACCCGAGATGGCCGGTGAGGGGGTCACCGAGGGGGCGTCCGTCGGTCAGGTCCCAGATGTGCACGGTGTTGTCATACGTGGTGGCGACGGCGGCAGGACGTCCGTCGAGACTGGTGCATGCGACCGCCAGTACCGAGCCTTGGTGTCCGGTGAGGGGGTCACCGAGGGGGCGTCCGTCGGTCAGGTCCCAGATCTGCACCGTGCCGTCGTTGCTGCCGGTGACGGCGACGGGTCGTCCGTCGAGACTGGTGCACGCCACCGCCAGTACCGGGCTCCGGCGGTGGGCGCGGAGTTCATGGAGCTGCCGTCCGTCGGTCAGGTCCCAGATCCGCACGCTGCCGTCTTTGCCGCCGGTGACGGCGACGGGTCGTCCGTCGAGACTGGTGCACGCGACCGCCCGGACCGAGCCCTGGTGGCCGGTAAGGGGGGGACGGAGTTGCCGACCGTCGGTCAGGTCCCAGATCCGCACGCTGCCGTCATTGCCGCCGGTGACGGCGACGGGTCGTCCGTCGAGACTGCTGCACGCCACCGCCAGTACCGGCCTCCGGCGGCGGGGGCGGAGTTCATGGAGTTGCCGTCCGTCGGTCAGGTCCCAGATCCGCACCGTGCCGTCATTGCCGCCGGAGATGGCGACGGGTCGTCCGTCAAGACTGGTACACGCCACCGCCCGGACCGAGCCCTGGTGGCCGGTGAGCGGCTTGCCGAGGGGGTGTCCGTCGGTCAGGTCCCAGATCCGCACCGTGCCGTCGTCGCTGCCAGTGACGGCGATGGGTCGTCCGTCGAGACTGGTACACGCCACCGCCCACACCGGGCCCTGGTGGCCGAGTGTGTCGCGGAGGGCGGGGTGCGCAGCAGCGCGGCTGGTGGCCCAGCGCGGACGCCACAGCTGATCGTGGGTGAACGCGTCCCGCAGCGGCTGGTGCCCGTTGCGGCAGGCGTCCACGGCCAGGACGTGGCGCCGGGCCTGGGGGGATACAGCGCGGTGGTGGTTGACAGAAGCGAGGTAGACCGCGCGGGCACGCCGTGCGCTGTCGGTGCCGGTGCTTCGGAAGGCCGATGCCAGGGCTGCGGGTTCGGCGTGGACGAGGTACTCGGGGTCGGTGAGCAGGTCGTCGAGTCGGTCGGCATCGCGGGCGTGGTCCACGCCGTGCCGCAGCAGGTATTCGGGGGCCGCGTCCCAGCGGCGGCGGCCGTCGCGGTCGGTAGGCGCGTGAGTGGCCAGGAGGTGGTCGAAGACCACGGTCGGAGCGGGCGAGGGACCGCCTGCTGGGGCGGGGTGCCGGGTCAGGTGGTCGGCGAGTCCTTGGTGGAAGAGGCGGTAGTGCAGCACTCCATGGCTGTCGGGGGTGGTGCGCAGGTAGAACAGGGCGAGGCCGTCGAGGGTGTCGCGGACCTGGTCGGCGGCGAGGTCCGGCGCGAACAGCCGGACCAGGGGCAGGGCGACCTCGACGGGCATGCCGTCGCCGCGGGCGAGTGCGAGGGCGGCCAAGACCGCGCGGATGCGGTGGCCGTTGGGGCGGGCGGCCAAGTCCAGGTCCAGTACCTCGGGCAGCCCGTCCGGGATTGACCCGCCCAGCACGGCAGCAGCTGGTGCGTCGGCCGGCGGCGGGATGGTCTTGAGGTACCGGGCGAACACTGCAGCCACCAAGTGAGCGCCCCACTCGGCCCGCACCGGCTCCTGCGGAACCCCTCCAGTAGTCGGCGGGGCCGGCAGCCCTGCGGGCGCGAGGCGGGCGGCGGCTGCGCGGGCGAGGGCTGCACGGACCGGGCGCATTGCAGGTGTGCGGTAGGCAGTCTCCTCGCCGAGGACCGCCTCCAGGTACGCGGACAAGTCCCGACGCAGGCCGTCCGGGTCTGCGTTGTCCAAATCCAGCGGCTCGCTGCCGTCCCCGGCGCGTGCGCAGTCCCACAGGGCGCGAAAGATCGGCCACGGCCGCGCGCCGACAAGCAGCCGCACAGCCGTTCGCCCGTCGGCGCGGCGTGCCGCAGCCAATGCGACGAGCAAGGCGCACACGCCTTGGGGGTCGGCGGCCTCGTCGACCGCGTCCACCACCAGCGCAGGGATCTCCGGCACGTCGGCCAGCAGCGCCGCGAGTGCTGCCCCGTCCCGCTCCCCGCCCGTCGCGGGCGGTGCCAGATCCAGCTGACGGGCGATCGCAGCGGCGACGTCGGCGGCGGTGCGCCCGCGCGCGTGCACTGCGGCCAGGCGTTCGTTGACCGACGGACACACCCCCGGCCCAACCCCTGACAACCGTGCCCGCACTTCCGGCACCAGGTCCGCGAGTTCCGGATGGGCGGCGCAGACCAGCACCCCCAACAGCGCGGACTTCCCCGCCCCTGGCGCCCCGGTCACCACCCGAAGTCCGCCGGAAGCCACGTCGTCCAACCACGGCCCCAGCAACTCCAGTTCACGGGTACGGCCGGTGAAACGAGGTCCGGCCTTGTCCCTGAAGTGCGCCGCGTCCGCCGCGTCCAGGAAGCCCCGCAGGCTCGGCGCCACCCGCGCAAGCGCGGCAGCGTCCGTCTTGTAGCCGCCGTTGGGGAAGAACGGCAGCTCGGGCTCGTCGGCGCCGGCGTCCAGCGCCGAACACACCACGTCCTGCACGAACCGCGATCGAGCCTGGACACGTTGGCGGACGTGGCGCGCCACCTCGGAGAAGTACACGTAGCGTTGCCCGGGGTCGGTGCCCAGCCCGTTGACGGCGACTTCCTCGAGCACCTCGGCCAGCACCGTGCTGAACACCCCGTCATAGGCGACCTGGTCGCTGCCGCACGCTGCCATCACCCACGCACCCAACGGGCCGCCGGTGCGGTGCACCAGGTTCTCCGCCGCGCGTCCCGCGTGGCACAGGTCGAACAGGAACAACGTAGGCGCGCCGCCCAGTTCCTGGGCGTCCTCCACCCATTGCGAGGCACTTGTCCCCGCCCCCGGAAGCCCGCACGACGGCACCACGTCCACCCGGTCGCGCCTGGCGCCACGCCGGCCGTGCGAGGCCACATACACCACCGGAGCCGACCCCAGCGCGTCCTGCACCACCCCACGCAACGCTCGCGCGTCCGGGTTCGGGTGCAGATCAGGCTTGAAGCCCAACCGCGCCAACGCCGCGGCGACCGGCGGCACCACCGCCTCGACGAACGGCAGGTCGTCCCACCCGGCATCCCCGACCGGCACTTCTTCACCGTCCGGCAGCGGCGCACCGAACCGGCTGATCCCCACCACCAACGCACGCCCCGAACCCACGCCACCCCCAAGGCGATCAGCGGGCACCCAGCATCCCACCGAATCTCCACCCGCCACGGGCACACGCGTCATCCCGCCTGCACGCCACCGTGTACGTACCTGTGCACATCACCTCATACGCCGACACCTCCCGAGGATCGCACCAAGGACCGCCGCGCCGATCGCACTGCCGATGGTGCGCAGTACGGCGTTCATGCCGTTGGCGACGCCCGTCATGTCGGACGGCACATCGCGTTCAGCGTCGCTGGCATGGCGGCGAACGCCAGCCCAG
This sequence comes from Embleya sp. NPDC020886, assembly GCF_044333915.1. Classification (NCBI taxonomy): domain Bacteria; kingdom Bacillati; phylum Actinomycetota; class Actinomycetes; order Kitasatosporales; family Streptomycetaceae; genus Embleya; species Embleya sp. NPDC020886. Next base: position 970,156 of record NZ_JBIRRX010000002.1, read on the forward strand.
GCCGAAGCCGAAGAGCACGAACACCGCCGAGAACGCCCATACCTGGTCGGTCAGCGGCATCAGCCTCGTCGCTTCTTCGGGCGCGCCCACTTCCCTTGTCCCACCCACGAGTGATGTCACACGGCGGCCCACGTTCGGACCTAAGAAGTCGTTTCATTTGGCGTGTTCGCTATTCTGGGGTGTGTGACGACGCTTGTGGAGCGGTTGGTGCCGGACGAGTTGTGGGAGTTGTTCGAGCGGGTGGTGCCGTCGAAGCCGACCCGGCCGCAGGGTGGTGGCCGGCGGCGGTTCGGGGATCGTGAGGTGTTGGCCGGGATCGTGTTCGTGGCGACGTC
>NZ_JBIRRX010000003.1:0-962353 GCF_044333915.1 Embleya sp. NPDC020886
ACGAAGTCACGAGCGAGGGGCCACTTTTTTGTGGAGGAGCCTGCGACGGAGCAAAAAAGTGGTGCCTCGCGAGCCGGCGCCGAAGGCGCCCAATAGAAGCAGCGTTGCATCGCCGAAAGCCCCCCACCCGCTCGCTCCGCTCGCGACCCGGCCCAACCGGCCGGGTCGCCTCGCGCCACAGCCCAATCCCTCCCCACCCCCGCGACCCAGCCCACGCGGACCAGTTCCACGCACGCCGCATGCCAAGCCCCCACCCCGCGACCCAGCCCGCCCCCGTCCGTCCCGCCGAATGCCAAGCCCACCCCACCCCTCCCACGACCAGCCCCACGACCCACCCCCACCCCAAATCCCCACCCACCCAAGCCCATTGCACCCCACCCCAACCAACACCCGCCCCACGCCCACAACTCAGGCCAACACCCCCGCCCCACCCCCGCCCCAAACCCCTCCGGCGTACCCCCACCCCCTCCCATCCACCTTCCGGCGGACCCGCCCATAGCCCCCACGGCTGACGTCGCCCCCAACGCCCGTCGATAAATTAGACCGACCAGTCGATCTAATATTCCAACTCATCCACCCACCCGCCCATCCACCCATCCATCCGCCCACCCACCCTCACCAAGCCATCCCACCCACAGCCCACCACCGGAGACCCAATGAACACCACCCCCACCGGCACCCCCACTCCCACCCCCCGCCACCCCACCCCCCGCCACCCCACCCCCCGCCACGCCGCCCAACCCACCCCCCACACCACCACCCCCCAGACCACCCACACCACCACCCACCCCACCCCCCACGCCGCCACAGCCCAAGCCCTCACCAAGACCTACGGCCAAGCCGACACCCAAGTCCGCGCCCTCGACAACGTGTCCGTCGGCTTCCGCCGTGGCGAGTTCACCGCGATCATGGGCCCCTCCGGCTCCGGCAAGTCGACGCTGATGCACTGCATGGCGGGTCTCGACCGGATCTCCGGCGGCTCGGTACGGCTGGGTGACGTCGAACTCGCCTCGCTCGACGACACCGCCCTCACCCACCTGCGGCGTGACCGACTCGGCTTCGTCTTCCAGGCGTTCAACCTGCTCCCGACCCTGACCGCCCTGGAGAACATCACCCTGCCGCTGGACATCGCCGGTCGACGGGCCGACCCCGAGTGGTTGGACAAGGTCATCGAGACCGTCGGCCTGGGCCACCGCCTCGACCACCGGCCCGCCCAGTTGTCCGGCGGCCAACAACAGCGCGTCGCCTGTGCCCGCGCCCTGGTCGGACGGCCCGAGATCATCTTCGCGGACGAACCGACCGGCAACCTCGACTCGCATTCGGGCACCGAGGTCCTCGAATTCCTGCGCGCCTCGGTCACCGAGGCCGGTCAGACCATCGTGATGGTGACCCACGACGCCGTCGCCGCCTCCTACGCCGACCGCGTCCTGTTCCTCGCCGACGGGCGCATCGTCGACGACATGCCCGCACCCACCACCGACCGGGTGCTGGAACGCATGCGCGCGTTCAACCGCAAGCCGACCACCCCCACCGCCACCGCCACCACCTCCGTCCCCACCACACCCGCCACCACCCCCGCTACGACCACCCCCGCCACGACCACCCCCGATCCCACCACCCCGGATCCCACCACCCCCACCGCCTCCTCCCTCCCCCTCTGAAGGACCCGACCGTGCTTCGCACTTCCCTACGCAACCTCGTCGCCTACAAGGTGCGTCTCGCCCTCACCGCGCTCGCCGTCGTCTTCGGCGTCGCGTTCGTGGCGGCCGTCCTGGTCTTCGGCGACACCCTCAAGCAGGCCATGACCGAGGCCGCGCTGCGTGATCACCGCGGTATCGCGGTCGACGTCCGCGGTACCAAGCACGCCGTCGAACACCTCCAGATACCGCCCCTGGACGAACCACTCGCGGCCAAGCTGCGCGCGCTGCCGGGCGCCGCGTCGGTCACCGGTCACGTCACCGGCTTCACCGCCGTCGTCGACCGCGACGGCAAACTCGTCCGGAAGAAGGCGAATGCGACCGGCACCAACGCCGTACCCGGCCGCGACGGCAAGGACCCCCGCTACACACTGACCGCAGGCCGGCTGCCCGCCAAGGCGGGCGAGGTGGCGCTCGACGATGCGACCGCCAAGGCCGCCGGATACCGGGTCGGAGACCGGATCCGGATCGTCGCCCGCGGGCCCGTCCTGGAGCAGACCGTCGTCGGCGTCTTCGGTACGGACAGCGCCGCCGTCGAGGCCGGCGGCTCGCTCACCCTCCTCGACACCGCCACCGCGCAGGGGCTCTACCTGGAGCCCGGCGTCTACGGCGAACTGCGCCTGAACGCGAAACCCGGGACCACGCAGGAACAACTGCGCGCCGCGGCGGCCCCGTTGGTCCCCTCCGGTGCCGAAGCCCTGACCGGCGACACACTGCGCCGAGACGACCGGGACAAGGTGAACAAGGAGATCGCGTCCCTGCGCACACTGCTTCTGGTCTTCGCCGGCATCGCCCTGTTCGTCGGCAGCTTCATCATCGCCAACACCTTCGCCATGCTCGTCGCCCAACGCACCCGCGAACTGGCCCTGTTGCGCGCCATCGGCGCCACCCGCAAACAGGTGACCCGCTCGGTGATGTTCGAGGCCCTCGCGGTCGGCGTCGTCGCCGGACTCGCCGGATTCGTCATCGGCATCGGACTCGCGGTCGGCCTGCGCGGCATCCTCAACAACATCGGCGCCGACCTCACCTCGGGACCGACCGTCGTCACCGGCGCAACCGCCCTGTGGAGCCTGGCCGTCGGCATCGGCGTCACCCTGCTCGCCGCCTGGCTGCCGGTACGCCGAGCCGCCAAGATCCCGCCCGTCGCGGCGCTGCGCACGAACCTGCCGCCCAGCACCTCCAGTCTGCGCCGGCGCAACATCGCCGGCGTCCTGACCGTCGTGCTCGGCGGGATCGTGCTGCTCGCGGGCATCAAGGGCTCGGCGACCGGCAACGCCAAGGTGTTCACCGTGATGGGCGGCGCGGGAATCGTCCTGGTCGGCGTCATCGTGCTCACCCCGCTCATCGCCACGCCGGCGGTGCGGCTGTTCGGCGCACTGCTGCAACGCGTGCATCCGGTCGAGGGCCGGCTCGCGTACCAGAACGCGGCCCGCAACCCGCGGCGCACGGCCGCCACCGCATCCGCCCTGATGATCGGCATGGTGCTGGTCACCTCGCTGACCATCTTCGGCACGTCGCTCAAACAACTCGTGGACCGCACCCTGTCCAAGGGCATCACCGCCGAATTCGTGCTCAGTTCCTCCTCCGACGGGCAGACGCTCACCCCGGAGATCGCCGCCACGGTCGCCAAGGTGCCGGGTGTCACCGCCGTCAGTCCGGTCCGCTCGGCGCAGGTGAGCGTCGACGGCAAGGAACACCAACTCACCGCCGTCGACCCGGCGAGCGCGTTCTCGGTGCTCACGACCAGGTTCACCCAGGGCGGCCCGCAATCCCTGGCGACGGGACTGCTGGTGTCGAAGCAGACCGCCGACGACCGCAAGTGGCGCGTCGGGACGCCGGTTTCGGTCACCTTCCCGGACGGGCGGCAGAGCCGGCTGTCGATCGGCGGCATCTACGACGAGGCGCCGCTGCTCGGTGGCCTCACGGTGTCGTTGCAGACGCTGACGCCGCATGTCGACGTCGTCGGCGACGACTTCGTACTCGCGAAGGTCGCGCCGCAGCAGCGGGACACGATGCGCGACACGCTCCGCAAGGCGGTCGGCAACAGCCCGGCGATCAACGTGCAGACGGCGAAGGAGGTCCGCAAGGACTTCAACAAGCTCTTCGACATCATGCTCAACATCGTCTACGGGCTGTTGTCGATGGCGATCGTCATCGCGGTGCTCGGCGTGGTCAACACGCTGGCCATGTCCGTCTTCGAACGTACCCGCGAGATCGGCATGATGCGCGCCATCGGGCTCGACCGGCGGCGCACCCGAAGGGTGATCCGCCTGGAGTCCCTGATCATCTCGCTCTTCGGCGGCCTCCTGGGCGTGCTCCTGGGTCTGCTCGCCGGGGTCGGCGGGGTCAAGGGCATGGCCCGCTCCACGACGGACCTGACCGTGGTGATTCCGTGGGACCGGGTGCTCGTCTTCCTGGTCCTCGCCGCGATCGTCGGTGTGCTGGCGGCGGCCTGGCCGGCCCGGCGCGCGGCCAGGCTCGACGTGCTCACCGCGCTGCGTACCGACTAGCCGGGCATCCGACCGGCGGTCCCGGCCGCGCCGTCCACGCGACCGGGACCGCCTCCCCGCATGTCATGACCCGACCCACGCCGACAGGCGGAACGACCCTGCTGCGCTGTGCCGTTCCTCGCCGAGTGCCGGTTGTTCACCAACGGCCGTTCCCTGCCGAGTGCCGGTTGCCCACCAACGGCCGAGCGCCGGTCGTCCACCAACGGCCAAGCGCCGGTCGTCCACCAGCCATCGAGTCCCCGGTCGTCCACCATCGGCCGAGTGCCGGTCATCTACCAGAGGTTGCCGCCCGGCACCGGGGGCACCGGGATTCTGTCGAGGACGGTGCGGAGTGCGGAGGCCAGGCGTGGGTCGAAGGCGTCCGCCAGGTTGGCCAGGTTCCGAGCCTGCCCCGGGTCCAGGTCGACCCGCCAGGGTCGGCCGGGCGGCGGCACGCAGCGGGCGATCGCCACCCGCAGGGCGGTGTCCGGGCCGGACTCCGCCCAGATCTTGGCTTTGGTGACGCTCTGCGGGATCGGCGAGCCCGCCTCGATGGTGACGCCGATGGTGCGGTGGTGGAGCCGGGCGGCGGCCTGCGTCTCGACGTCGAAGTGCCCACGGCACCAGGACGGACAACCTTCGCGCAGGATGGGTTCGATCGGATGATCCGACATGATTTCCCTGTTCGGGCACGATGCCGCGTGCCCCGAGCGGCCCCCCGCCGTGTCGGCACGGACAGGATACGAGTGCCGGGCCCGCCCGGGAAGCCTCTCGGCTCGGGTGGATCGGGCACATACGTGAGTTGCGGGGTGCGGGCGGACGCGAAAGCGTTCGCCCGGCTCACGCTCGGGGCAGTTTCGCGACCACCGCGGCGCCGAGTCGGTCGGCGGTGGCGCACAGTTGCTCCCGGGGTTGCGCCGCGTAGACCTCGATCTGGACGAGTTCCACGATCGGGTGGGCGGCGTTGGGATATGTGCGATGCACGACACGGATCGTGCACAGGTCCCGGTCCGCTTCGCCGGGTGTCACGAACGCCCGGCGGTCCGCAATCATTTCCGGTCGGCCGATGTCGGCTGGGAGCGGCTCGCGTTGGTAGAAGCGCAGGATGATCGCGGTCTTGTCGACGGTGCTGTGCCATCGGCATTTCCAGTCGCCGAAACCGGCGTTTGGGTGCTGGGCGTCGATCGTGGGCATCCGGGCGAGCGCGGCCGGATCGAGCAGCGCGCACGCGTCGAGTCGGATCAACGAGGCGTCCCTCGGCGCGGACGGGCGTCGGGGGATGGGACCGCGACCGAGCACGTCGATCGCGTGCGTGGTGACGGCGTCGGCCATGCCGCACAGGTCGACCGGCTCGCTCGCCAGGTTCGAGATGGTCACCTTGACCACGTAGCCGTCGGGGAGTCGGAGGATCCGGGGGCACTCCCGCGCGTCGTCGGCCCCTTCGATCAAGGTGATGTCACCGATGCGCCGGGTGCGCAGTTGTGGGCCCAACTCCTGGCCGCCCTCGGTGAACGACAGCTCCGCGTCGGCCACGCGCCGGTCCTCGGCGCCGTGTACGAGCAGGTCGCAGCGCCGGAAGCCGCCGAGCGCCGAGTCCAGCACGGTCCGGCCGAAGCGGGTCAGGGAGGCGGGATCGAGCAGCGCGCACGGATCGACGGTGCGTTCGTCGCCGACGAGGATCGTTCGGGCGGCGGCCGGCGTGGGCGCCGGTTTCGGGTCGATGAGCGGCGACCAAGTGAGAACTCCCACCGTGGCCAGGGTCGTTGCCCCGACCACGAGCGGCCACGGCCGCTTCGACGACTGCGGGCGCCGGCGCGGAATGGGCAGGAACCGGAACGGCGGCCGGACGCCCGAGGTGGTGTCGGCGGCCGGCATCGGCGTGCCGAAGCCGGTCACCGGCCCGGCGACGATCCCGGTTCGCGGCCACGGCGTGGTCGTGTCGTCCGGCGAGGTCAGGGCGCGCAGTCTGGCTGCCACGTCGGCCGGCCCGGGCCGACGCCCGGGTCGTACCCGTAGCAATTCTTGCAGCAGCTCGGTCAGTTCCCCGGAGGCGACGGGTTTGTCGATGCGGCCTTCGCGGGCCCGACGCCATTGCGTGCGCGGGTCGTCGGCGCTGCCGTATGGCCCCTGCCCTTCGAGGACGGCGAACAACGACGCGCCGAGCGAGAACATGTCCGAGGCTCGACCGACTTCCCGGCCTCGGGCCACCTCGGGTGCGAGGTAGCCGGGCTTTCCGTGCAGGGCCCGGTCCCGGGGCCCGGTACCCGCCGCTCCCAGCGCCCGCGAGATGCCGAAGTCGGCCAGCTTGCCCGTCCCGTCCGCGGTCACCAGGATGTTCTCCGGCGTCACGTCCCCGTGCACGACGGAATGCGCGTGTACCTCCCGCAACGCCTCCGCGATCTGCCACCCGATCGACGCGACCCACGCGGGCGTCGGGCGTTGCCCGGGCCGCGCCATGCACTGCCCGAGGCTGCGTGATTCGACGTATTCCATCACCAGCCACCACGTGTCGTGCTCGACCACCAGGTCGAACACCGTGACGATGTACGGACTGTCGAAGCTCGCCGCGATGGCCGCCTCGTCCCGGAGTCGTCGCACGCTCTGCGGATCGTTGACCCGCGCGCACTTGATCGCCACCGGGCGCCGCAACAACTCGTCCCACGCCCGCCAGACGATGCCCATTCCGCCGGCACCGATCCGTGCCAGGAGGCGATACCGGCCATTCCCCACTGTTTCGACACCCACCACGGGCAACCCCTGTCCCACCCTGTGCGGTTACTTCGACACGGAGCGTACTCGCGCACTCGCGGGCCGGTGCCGCGGTTGACGGATGTGCACCCCGAAGTGCCGCCGTTCGTCACCCACCGCACCGCACCGCACCGCACGACAGGGCACGACACCGGATCGGAACCTCGGCGTCGGACGATCGGTTGCCGCAGGTGAGCCCGCTGATCCGAGCCACCCGGACGGGGTTGTCGCCGGCGCTTGGGTTGCGACGGCCGGCGAGTGGGCGAAGAGTTGGTCCTGTCGATACGTGTGCACCGTTGAGTCCTGGTCTCCGGTGAACGTGCGCCGCCTCAGTGGCAGAGCCGAGCCGACAACGGCACATCAGCCCCTCGGAACACACCTGGAATGACCATGTCCAAAACCGCACGACGACAGATCTCCCGCGTCCTGGGTACCTCCTGCCTGGCGGCCGCCCTCGCGTTGCCCACTGCTGCGGCCGCCGCGGCGGTCACGCAGGCTCCCGCCCGACAGCACACGACCGGTGTGCCCGCCCAGACCCCGCCACCGCCGCCGCCGCCGTACAAGCCGCCCGCGTCGGAGCCGAACAGCCCCGCGCCCAACACGCCCAAACCGGTGCAGCCGAACACCCCGAACACCCCGGCGTCGCCCGGTTCGCAGCCGCCGAAGCCACCAGGCACGCCGAGTTCGGGTGGGTCGAGCGGGCCCGCCACCGGGTCGCCCTCGAAGTCCCAGGCGCCCACTCAGAGCCCGGCGCCGGCGGACGCCAAGAAGGAGGCGGAGGCGAAGATCGCGGCGTTGAACGTACCGGAGGACGTGAAACAGAAGCTCAGAGACGGGTTGAACAAGGCGTTGAACGCCATTCAGGACCCGAAGACCCCAGCGGCGGACAAGGCTCAGTACACCCGGATCGTGAACGAGATCAACAACACGCTGAAGGTGATCCAGAGTCCGACGACGTCGCCGGCGGACAAGGCGACCTACACGAAGCTGGTTCGGGGCATCAACGAGGCGGTCCGGCTGAGTCAGGATCCGAAGGTCCCACCGGCGGACCGGGCGGTCTATCGGAAGCTCGCGGACGAGCTGGCCATGGCCACGAGGGATTTGCAGAATCCGACGCTGCCGCCGGACCAGAAGGCGTTCAACACGAAGGTCCTGGAGGCGATCAGCGACGGGCTGCTGGCCGTCCAGAATCCGACGACGGCGCCGAAGAAGAAGGAGGACGTGGCGCAGGTGCAGAGGGCCCTGCAGGAGAGCACCGAGGCGCTGCGCACGATCCAGGACCCGAACGCGCCGCAGCAGGCGAAGGACGCGGCCAAGAAGACGCTGGACGACCGGGCAGCCTCGCGGCAGAACCCCAAGTACCTGGAGTTCCTGGCGGAGGTCAAGCGCTACAACCCGTCCGACGCCTGTCTCGCGGCGATCGACAGCCGTACCGCGCAGGCCGGTTGGCCGGATGGATCCCTCTGGGGTCTGACCGACGAATCGTGCTCCGACACGTTGACCACGGCGGCGAGCGACAACAGCAGCCGGTGGAACGCGCTGTTCCTGTGCGTGCGGGACAACGCGTTCTCGACGTGCTCGGTGTACATCCCGCAGGACTGACGGGGCAGCGCCGACGGGGCAGCGCCGACAGGTTCGAAAATCGTGCCGCACAAGCGTTCCGGTCTGTCCGGAACGGTGCCGGGACATGCCGCCCGACCAGGGCGGACAGTCTCGACGCCGTTCGGGACAGACCGGAGCCGTTGTGTGTGCCGGGCTCGTTCGCCCAGGCTCGGTCGTGCCCCGCCGGTCGGGTGGGGCGCTTCCGGTTCCACCGCGTCGGCCACGTCGACGCGGCTTCAGCGAAGGGGTACATCCATGACCAAGCTCGTGCAGGCGATCGCCGATCGCCTCGTGGAACGGTTCGTTCCCGCAGGTACGGCGAACGCGGTCGCCTGCCACAAGGCCGGCTCGAAGTGCATCAACGGCAGTTGTGCCGGTCAGAGCAAGTACACCCAGTACCGGATGAACTGCGACGACGGCAGCTACTACTACGCGTACGGCCACTGCGGCTGCTGACGCCGACCGGTCGGCCGAGTTCTCGCGCACGGTCGCGGTCTCGGCTCGTACCGGAGCAGTGAGGGGTGTCGGTGGTCTCCCACGCGGGTCCACCGGCACCCCTGTGTCCTCGTTCGAGTCTTCGGTGCGAAGGGAGTTCCGCGTCATGGAGTCGGCCGCGATGGCCTGCCGGACCCTGCTCGTGGTGGTGTTCGCGGTCGCGGTGGTGAGCAAACTGCGTTCCGCGGCATCGTTCGCGGCGTTCGTGCGCTCGGTGCGGGCGTTCGTCGCGTTGTCGCCGCGCCGCGGCCGTGCGGCGGCCCGCCTGGTCGCCGGGGCGGAGGCGGCCGCGGTCGTCCTGTTGCTGTCGTCGGGACCGGCGGCGCTCGTGGGGTTCGCGCTGGCGGGCTGCCTGCTCGCCGCGTTCACCCTCGCGATGGCGGCCTCCCTGCGGCGCGGGGTGCGAGTGTCGTGCCGGTGCTTCGGGGCGTCCGCGACCGACACCGGTCCGCTGCAACTCGCCCGCAACGGCTTCCTGGTCGTGGTGGCGATCATCGGCGCCGTCGGGACCTCCCGGGGCCTGCCGGACGCGCCGGGCGCACTCGCGGTGACCGTCGGCATCGGACTGGTCGCGGGTGTCGTGGTGACCGTCCTCGACGACATATCCGAGTTGTTGCGCGACGCCTTCCCCGTCGCCGTCCGGAAAGGGCAAGGGTGACCATGCCGTATCTCATCGCGGCCGTCGTGCTCGTCGGCGCGTTGTGCCTGCTCGACCTCCTGCTGACCGTGGGCCTGGTCCGGCGACTGCGGGCCGAACAGGCCCGGGGGCCACACCCGTCCGCGCAACCGATCGACGACGACGGCATGTTGCCGCCGGGAGCGCTGGTCGGGGCTTTCGAGACCCGCACCCTCGACGGCCGGCCGCTGGGCAGGCGCGACCTGGACACCGGGACCGTGGTGGTGTTCATGTCGCCCGGGTGTCCGCCGTGTCACGAGAAACTGCCCCGTGTGGCGGCGGCGTTGCGGGCGACTCGCGCGGACGCGGCCCTGGTCGTCATCGCGGGCGGGCCGGCCGACGACCCGGATACCCGAGGGATGATCGAGGAACTGGCGCCGGTCGCCCGGGTCGTGCACGAATCGATCGACGGGCCGGTGACCGAGGCGTTCGCGGCCCGCGCCTTCCCGGTGATGTGTCGGGTACGCGCCGTGGGGGACGAACTCGTGGTCGAGGCGGTCGGCGATCGGGTATTGCCGGCCCTCGTGCCCGCGGCCTCGTGAGCACGCCGGCGACGTCGACGCCGGGCCCGCGACGGCTGGCCGCGGTGTTGCGGGCGGCGACCGGCCTCGCCTTTCGGGCGGCGCCCCGGCAACTCGCGGCGCTGACCCTGCTGACCGCCCTGGGCGCGGTGTTGCCCATCGCCGCCGCGTGGACCGTGCGGGCGGTCCTGGACCGGCTCGCCGCGGGCGGCGGAATCGATGCGGTCCTGGCGCCGGCCGCGCTGCTCGCCGCGACCGGAGTGGCCGCCGCCGCCGTGCCGCACCTGGCCCAGTACATCCAGGCCCAGACGCAACGCGCGACCGCGCTGCGCGCCCAGGACCGCCTCTACCGGGCCGTCGACGACCTGACCGGCCTGAGCAGGTTCGAGGACCCGCGCTTTCTCGACCGGTTGCGGCTGGCCCAGCAGGCCGGCGGCATGACGCCGACGCAGGCGGTCAACAGCACGTTGGGGGTGCTGGGCGGTGCGCTCACCATCGGCGGCTTCCTCGGCTCGCTCGTGGTGCTGAGCCCGTTGTTGGCGACCGCCGTGCTCCTGGCCGGAGTCCCGGTACTGCTCGGCGAGTTGGCGATGAGTCGACGTCGGGCCGCGATGCTCTGGGAGATCGGGCCGGCGGAGCGCCGCGAGATGTTCTACTTCCAACTGTTGACCAACCTGCAGGCGGCCAAGGAGATCCGGCTGTTCGGCATCGGCGGCTTCCTGCGCGGGCGCATGCTCGCCGAACGCCGCCGGGCCGACGCGGCGAAACAGGCGGTGGACCGCCGGGAGTTGGCGATCCAACTCGGCCTCGGCGTGCTCGCCTCGGTGGTGGCCGGGCTGGGCCTGCTGTGGGCGGTTCGGGAGGCGGGACGGGGCGGCATCAGCATCGGTGGCGTCGCGCTGCTCGTGGCCGCGCTGCCCGCCGTACAGACGGCACTTGCCGCGCTGGCCAACGACATCGCCGGCGGGCATCAGGCGCTCCTGCTCTTCGACCACTACGTCGTGGTCCGGGAGACGAAGGACGACCTGCCGGTGCGCTCCCGCCCGGAGCCGGTGCCCACGCTCCGGCACGGCATCGAGCTGCACGACGTGTGGTTTCGCTACGGACCGACCCATCCCTGGGTGCTGCGCGGGGTGAACCTCAGCATTCCCGCCGGGAGTTCCGTGGGATTGGTCGGACTCAACGGCGCGGGCAAGACGACGCTCATCAAGCTCCTGTGCCGGCTGTACGACCCGGACCGGGGCCGGGTGTCGTGGGACGGGATCGACCTGCGGGAGTTCCACCCGGCCGAGTTGCGCCGGCGGATCGGGGCCACCTTCCAGGACTACATGGAGTACGACCTCACCGCCGGCGAGAACATCGCACTCGGCGACCTGGACCGGCTGACCGAACCGGACGCCGTCGAGCGGGCCGCGCGCCTGGCCGGCATGCACGACGCGATATCGCGCCTGCCCGACGGCTACCGCACCATGCTCAGCCGGATCTTCTTCTCCGAGGAGGACCGGGACGACCCGGGCACCGGCGTGGTGCTCTCCGGCGGACAGTGGCAACGCATCGCCCTGGCCCGGTCGTTGCTGCGCGCCGACGCCGACCTGCTGATCCTGGACGAACCCAGCTCCGGGCTCGACGCCGAGGCCGAGCAGGAGATTCATCTGCGGCTGCGCGAACACCGCGCGGGCCGGACGAGCCTGTTGATCTCGCACCGGCTCGGTGCACTGCGCGACGCGGACCTGCTGGTGGTGCTCGAAGACGGCCGGATCGGCGAACAGGGCACGCACGACGAGCTGATGCGGGCCGGCGGGGCCTACGCCCGGTTGTTCACGATGCAGGCCGGCGGTTATCGGCGCGGATCCGACGACATCCCCGACTCGCCCGTCTCCTGAGGAGGTACTCCCGTGTGGCTGCCGCGCGGCAGGCTGGTGCCGGTGTTGGTCGTGGTGTTCGGGGCCGCCCTGGCGGCCCGGCGCCGGCTGATCGTGATCACCGTCGCCGGTGCCAGCATGGAACCGACGTACCGCAGCGGCGACCGGGTGTTGGTGCGCCGGCCGGGCCGGCGCGGGCACGCCGACCCGGCCGCCGGGCGGGTGGTGGTCGCCGAGTGGCGACCACCCTCCGGTGACCCGCCGGGGGAGCCGGGCCCGACGCGCGCGACGTCCGGCCGACCGGCCGTTGGTGCGCCGCCGCAGGCCCGGGGCCGGATGATCAAGCGGGTCGTGGCCGGCCCCGGCGACCCGGTTCCGCGGGGCCTGGGTCCCGCGCTCGCCGCCGAGGCCGGCCGGCCGGTACCGCCGCACCGGTTCGTCCTGTTGGGCGACAACGCGGCACACAGTCACGATTCCCGCCGGCTCGGCTATCTCGAACGCGCCGACATCCTCGGCGTGGTCGTGCGCAGACTCCACACCCGCCGCTGAGCGGCCGCCGGCTCAGCGGTGTCGGAACGACGGCGGGCGCTTCTCGGTGAACGCCGCCATGCCCTCCTTCTGGTCCGCCGTCGCGAAGGTGGCGTGGAACAGCCGCCGTTCGAAGCGCACGCCCTCGGCCAGGGTGGTCTCGAAGGCGCGGTTGACGCTCTCCTTGGCCATCATCGCGATCGGCGTGGACATGCCCGCGATGGTCGCGGCGGTGGCCAGGGCCTCGGTGAGCAGGTCGGCCGCGGGCACGATGCGCGAGACCAGGCCGGCGCGTTCGGCCTCGTCCGCGTTCATCGTGCGTCCGGTCAGACACAGGTCCATCGCCTTGGCCTTGCCGATCGCGCGGGTCAGTCGTTGCGAGCCGCCGATGCCGGGGATGACGCCGAGCTTGATCTCGGGCTGGCCGAAGACGGCGGTGTCGGCGGCGAGCAGGATGTCGCACAACATCGCGAGTTCGCACCCGCCGCCCAGCGCGTAGCCGGAGACCGCCGCGATGGTGGGCTTGCGGACGTCGCCGAGTCGGTCCCACGCGGAGAACCAGTCGGAGAGGTAGACGTCGAGATAGTCGTTGGGTTGCATCTCCTTGATGTCGGCACCCGCGGCGAACGCCTTCGCGGACCCGGTGATCACCAGCGCGCCGACGTCGGGGTCGCGGTCGAGGGTGGTCGCGGCGTCGACCACCTCGGCCATCACCCGCAGGTTGAGGGCGTTGAGTGCCTTGGGACGGTTGAGCGTGATCAGCGCCGTGCGCTCGTGCCGCTCGACCAGGATCGTCTCGTACTCGGTCATGCGGGGTCGTTCCCTTCGGCGGTGGCGGTGGCGGTGGCGCCGGTGGCGGTCTGCTCCCGAATGGCGTGGACGACGGCGGAGAAGTCGCGGTCGGCGCCGCCGTTCTCGGCGAAGGCCGCGTACATCTCGGCCGCGTGCAGGCCCAGTTCGGCCGCCACGCCGCCGGCGCGGATCGCGTTGGCGGCCAGCCGCAGGTCCTTGGCCATCAGCGCGCCGGCGAACCCGGGCCGGTAGTCGTGGTTGGCCGGACTCGCCGGAACCGGCCCGGGTACCGGGCAGTTCGTGGTCAGTGCCCAGCACTGCCCGGAGGCGGCCGAGGCGACGTCGAACAGCGCCTGGTGCGAGAGTCCGAGGTGCTCGCCCAGGACGAACGCCTCGCTCACCGCGATCATCGTGGCGCCCAGGATCATGTTGTTGCAGATCTTCGCGGCCTGTCCGGCGCCGGGCGGCCCGCAGTGCACGACCCGCCGGCCCATCGCGGTCAGCAGCGGCTCGATCGCGGCGAAGTCCGCGTCGTCGGCGCCGACCATGAAGGTGAGCGTGCCGGCGACCGCGCCGACCACACCACCGGAGACCGGCGCGTCCAGGGCGCGGCGACCGGATTCGCGCACCGCGGCGTGCGCGGCGTGCGCGTCGGCGACGTCGATCGTGGAACAGTCGACGAACACCGCGTCGGCCGGCGCGGCGGCCGGCAGCGCGTTCGGGCCCCGGTAACAGTCCAGGACGTGGGTGCCGCTGGGCAACATGGTGATCACCACGTCCGCGTCGGCGACCGCCGCCGCGGGTGACGCGGCGATCCGCACACCGTGGTCCCGGGCCGGCTCCAGGGCCTGCGGGGCCAGGTCGAAGCCGGTGACGACGTGTCCGGCGGCGACCAGGTTGGCGGCCATCGGGCCGCCCATGTTGCCCAGTCCGATGAAGGCGACGCGGGTGGTCATCGGCCGGCCTCCGCGGTCGTGAATTCCGGACCCGAGGCGCCCTCGGCCGGTGCGCGGAAGAATCGGGCCACGTCCTCGGGCCGCACGGCGTCGAGCGTCGGGGGCGACCAGCGCGGGGCGCGATCCTTGTCGATCACCTGGGCGCGGATGCCCTCGGCGAGGTCGGGCGTCCGCAGCGCCGCGCTCGACACCCGGTACTCCTGCGCCAACACGGCCTCCAGCGAACCGAGTTCGCGGGCCCGGCGCAGGCTCGCCAGGGTCACCTTGAGCGCGGTGGGCGACTTGGCGCGGATCTGCTCGGCGGCCTGCCCGGCCGCCGGATCCCCGCTGTGGTCCAGGCGATCGAGGATCTCCTCGACACTGTCGCCCGCGTAGCACGCGTCGATCCAGGCGCGCCGCTCGGCGAGTTCGCCGGTGGGGGCCGGTTCGGCGAAGCGCGCGAGGACGTCGGCCGGTTCGCCGGTGGCCAGCGCGTCGAGCATCGCGTCCAGCCGATGCGAGGGCACGAAGTGGTCGGCGAGGCCGCAGGTGATGGCGTCGCCGGGGCCGATGGCGGAGCCGGTCAGCGCCAGGTGGGTGCCCGACTCGCCCGGGGCGCGGGCGAGCAGGTGGGTGCCGCCGACGTCGGGGACGAATCCGATGCCGGTCTCGGGCATGGCGACGGTCGAGCGTTCGGTGACGATGCGCAGGCCGCCGTGCGCGGAGATGCCGACCCCGCCGCCCATCACGATGCCGTCCATGACGGCGACGTAGGTCTTGGGGTAGCGGGCGATGCGGGCGTTGAGCCGGTACTCGTCGCGCCAGAAGTCCAGACTCGCGGTGCCGCCGGAGACGGCGTCGGCGTGGATGGCGCGGATGTCGCCGCCCGCGCACAGCCCGCGCTCGCCCGCGCCGGTGATCGCCACCAGCCGTACGTCGTCGTCGTGTTCCCACGCGGTCAGCGCGGCGTCGATCCGCGACACCATGTCGTGGGTGAGCGCGTTCAGCGCCCTGGGCCGGTTCAGCACGATCCGGCCCAGTGCCGCCTGCCGGTGGGTCAGTACCGGATCCTGGTCCGTGGTCGGGGTCATCGGGCCGCTCCGATCAGTCCGCGCGCGACGATCACGCGCATGATCTCGTTGGTTCCTTCGAGAATGCGGTGCACCCGCAGATCGCGAACGATCTTCTCGATGCCGTAGTCGGCGAGGTAGCCGTATCCGCCGTGCAGTTGCAGTGCCCGGTCGGCCACCGAGAAGGCGGTGTCGGTGGCGAACCGCTTGGCCATCGCGCACAGTTGCGAGGCCCTGGGGTCGCCCTCGTCGAGCGAGGAGGCGGCGTGCCACACCAGGGTGCGGGCGGCCTCCAGTTCGGTGGCCATGTCCGCGAGTTGGAAGCGCAGGGCCTGCGCGTCGATGAGCGCCGAGCCGAACGCCTCGCGGTCGGTGAGATGGCGCACGGCGGCATCCAGCGCGGCTTGCGCGCCACCCAACGAGCAGGCGGCGATGCCGATCCGGCCGCCGTCGAGGGCGCCCATCGCGATCTTGAACCCGTCGCCCTCGGCGCCGAGCCGGTGGCCTGCGGGCACCCGCACGCCGTCCAGGATCACCTGGCGGGTGGGCTGGGCGTGCCAGCCCATCTTGCGTTCGTTGGGCCCGAAGGACAGCCCGTCGGCGTCGCCCTGCACGACGAACGCGGAGATGCCGTCGGCGCCGTCGGCGCCGGTGCGCGCCATCACCAGGTACACCGCGGCGGAGCCGGCGCCGGAGATGAACTGCTTGACGCCGTGCAGGAGATAGTCGTCGCCGTCGCGGGTGGCGCGGGTGCGCAGCGCGGCGGCGTCGGAGCCGGCTCCCGGCTCGGTCAGGCAGTAGCCGGCCAGATCGCGCATCGAGCACAGCCCCGGGAGCCAGCGGGCGCGCTGCTCCGGCGTACCGTGCCGGTCGATGGTCGCGGCGACCATGTTGTGGATCGAGTAGTAGGCGGCGATGGTCGGGCAACCGCCCGCCAGCGCCTCGTGGATCAGCGCGGAGTCGAGCCGATCGAGCCCCGAACCGCCCGCGTCCTCGCGGACGGTGATGCCGCCGAGGCCGAGGTCGGCGCCCTTGCGCAGGACGTCGACGGGGAAGTGGCTGGTGCGATCCCATTCGATCGCGTTCGGGGCGAGGTGTTCGCGGGCGAAGTCCCGGGTGGTTTCGACGATCGCGAGCTGGTCGTCGGTGAGCGTGGTCACCGGGTCAGTCCATCGTGGGGATGTCGAAGTTCGCGCTCTCGCGCGCGGTCGAGGGCCAGCGCGAGGTGATCGTCTTGGTCCGGGTGTAGAAGCGGATCGAGTCGGGCCCGTGCTGGTTGAGGTCGCCGAATCCGGATCGTTTCCAGCCACCGAAGGTGTGATAGGCCACCGGCACCGGGATGGGCACGTTGACGCCGACCATGCCGGTGTTCACCCGGCGGCCGAAGTCGCGGGCGGTGTCGCCGTCCCGGGTGAAGATGGCCACGCCGTTGCCGTACTCGTGCTCGCTCGGCAGCCGCAGCGCGTCTTCGTAGGAGGCCGCGCGGACCACGGACAACACCGGGCCGAAGATCTCCTCGCGGTACACCCGCATCGAGGTCGTCACGTGGTCGAACAGCGACGCGCCGACGAAGTAGCCGTCCTCGTGGCCGGGTACGCGCACGTCGCGGCCGTCCACGAGCAGCTTGGCGCCCTCGGCGACGCCGATGTCCAGGTAGCCGTGCACCCGATCGAGCGCGTCCCGGCCGACCAGCGGGCCGAAGTCGGCGTCCGGGTCGTGCGAGGGGCCCACGCGCAGCGTGGCGATCCGGGCGACGAGCTTTTCCACCAGCGCGTCGGCGGTCTCCGCGCCGACCGGAACCGCCACGGAGATGGCCATGCAGCGTTCCCCGGCGGAGCCGTAGCCGGCACCGATCAGCGCCTCGACGACCTGGTCGAGGTCCGCGTCCGGCATCACGATCAGGTGGTTCTTGGCGCCGCCGAAGCACTGGGCGCGCTTGCCGTTCGCGGTGGCGGAGGTGTAGACGTACTCGGCGATCGCGGTCGAGCCGACGAAGCCCAGGGCCTGTACGCGCGGGTCGGTCAGGAGTGTGTCGACGCTCTCCTTGCCGCCGTGGACCACGTTCAGCACGCCGGGCGGCAGGCCCGCCTCGACGAAGAGTTCGGCCAGGCGCAGTGGCACCGAGGGGTCGCGCTCCGAGGGCTTGAGCACGAACGCGTTGCCGCAGGCGATGGCCGGCGCGATCTTCCACAGCGGGATCATCGCCGGGAAGTTGAACGGGGTGATGCCGGCGACCACGCCGAGGGGTTGGCGCATCGAGTGCACATCGATGCCGGAGCCCGCGTTGTCGGTGAACTCGCCCTTGAGCAGGTGCGGGATGCCGGTGGCGAACTCCACGACCTCCAGGCCGCGTTGCAGGTCGCCGTGGGCGTCGGCGATGGTCTTGCCGTGCTCGGCCGACAGCAGCCGGGCCAGCGACTCGCGTTCGGGTTCGACCAGTTGCAGGAAGCGGGCCAGGACTCGGGCGCGCCGCTGCGGGTTCCAGGCGGCCCACGCGGGTTGGGCCTGCTCGGCGTCGGCGATGGCGGCCAGGGTGTCGGCGCGATCCGCGAGCGGAACGCGTGCCTGTACTCGACCGGTGTTGGGGTCGTACACGTCGCCGAACGCGCCGGATGCGCCGGGGACGTGCTTGCCGCCGATGAAATGGGAAAGTTCGCGGACCATGAACGACCTGTCTCTCGTCGGGTGCGATCCGGAGGTCGGGGCACGACCCGGGTGCGCAACGTCGGCGCGGGTGCGCGTGGTTGCCCGGTGCGGGTCGACGTCGAAGTGGTCAGGAAAACCTGGTGGGTTCGACGTTCGCAGGATCATCCGGGGCGAGGGCGCGGACCGGTGTCATGCGTGTTTGCTCCATCCTCGTGGACAACACGGATATACCCGCGGCCGGTATCCTGACTTCCGGATCGACGCACGATGCCCGCCTTCCCGGCCTTCGCCAGTGGCTTGGTGCTGCGGCAGCGCACTCCCCGGTCACAGTGGCGGGACCATGCCGGATTCACACCGACTTCCCTGCACCGCGGACCTTGTAGTTGAAGACGATATAGTCGGACGTCCTAGTAAGTCCAGTGCCGGCTGTGACCCGACGGCCGGCGTTCGAGGGCGAGTCCGGTGACGAGTTCCGAGGTGACCCGGATCCACACCTGATCCTCGCCGAGGCCGTCGAGGTCGGGCAGCAGACGATCCAGGTGGGCGACGACGTGCGGATCGCCGACCCGGGAGGCGTGTCCGGTCACGGTGCCCGTCCAGCCGGTGCGGGTGGCCCGGTCGACGTGGTCGGCCTGGAACGCGACCACCGCGTCGTGCGCGGCCTTCGCGAGCGAGGAGTCGAGCGGGGCCCGGAACACCACACACTCGCGATCGACGGCGAACGCCACCAGGTGCACGGCCGGCAGCGCGCCCTCGCTCACCACGACGCGTCCCAGTCGGGCGTTGGCCATCAACCGCAACGCCTCATGGCGACCGAGGGGACGTTTCAGCACGGCGTCTTCGCTCATTTCCAACCCTTTGGCCCGCCCCCGACCGGGGGCCGGTCCGGCCGCTTCCCCGGGCGATGGGTGCGGCGGCCGGGCCGACCTCGGCTGCGCACGAAGCAAATACGGCCGGGCTCGACCGCGCTCTCCGTGCGGGCCGACCCGGTGGGTCGGCCGCACCCCCGACTCTGCTCCCGGTCCGTGCGGTCGAGCAGGGCCGTTGGGCCCGGTCGGGTTCGGCGAAGGTCCTCGGCCGGCGGGGGATCGGGGAGCAGCGGTCCCCGCGGGACGTCGAGGTCGCAGGGCGTGCGCTTCGGGGGAGTGCGCCCTGCCGGTGCTTCCGTGCTCCGTCCGATGCGCGCGTCGGCGGCCGAGCGGCCGGGCACGGATGCACACGCGACACCGGGCGCCCCGCCCGCCGCCGCCCCCGGGCCCACCCACTTGATCCACCCGTCCGGCCGCCGTGCGGCTGCCGGACGCCTGCCAGGAATACGAGGAAACGATGACCGACCTCGAATCGCCGCGCGTTGGCTGCAGCGCGGCCCCCGGCGGCCGCCCCGGCCGCCGGCCGAAGCGTGGACACGGCGTTCGCGCGGGGGATTTACGCACGCCCGCGACCTACGACCCCGAATACCGGATCTGGATGGTCGCCCAGCTGGCCCGCCTACTGGACCGAGGCCCCGACCCGGTACTGCTGAGCCTGGGCCGCGGCACCGGGCCGGTCGAAGCCGAACTGGCGCGCGCCGGACACCGGGTGCTCGCCGTGGACGTGCCACCGGAGGCCGTCGACCCGGCCCGCGGCCAAGGCGTCGACGTCGTGCGTGCGGACGTTTTGGACCGGACGTTGCCGAGCGGTGCCCGGATCGTCGTCTACGCCGACGGCCTCGGCTGCCGGCCGAACCACCCGACCCGGGGCCTGCGTTCGATCCTGGAACGGGTCCGCGCCTGGTCGTCGGCCGGCACCGGCGGCCTGGTGGTGGCCGACGATCCGCCCCGGGCCGGCCGGGCCCTCGGGAAGGTCCCCGGCCTGTCCTGGCTCGCCGCCCTCGCGCTGGCCGACGAAGCCGAACTGGTCGGCTTCCGGGACGTGACCGCCGCCACGATCGGCTACCTGCACCCCCGGACCGGCCCGCGCGAGCGCGCGATCGTCACGGCCCACCACTGAACACCGCCCGGCGCGCACCATCGACACCGCAACACCGGCCCGGGGCTACCGCGACAGCGCCGCCCGATAGGGCCGGAAGAACGCGCGCAGCTCCTCCGCGTACAGCTCGGGCTCCTCGAACGCCGCGAAGTGCCCGCCGCGCGGGGGCTCGGTCACTCGCACGACGTTCGTCATGCGCTCCAGCCAGGCCCGCGGCGGGCGCACGACGTCACCGGCGAAGAGCGAGAATCCGGAGGGTACTTCCACCCGCCGGGCGTGCTGCTCGAGCGGGATCGCGGCGTTCGCCCGGTACATGCGCATCGACGAGCCGATCGTCTCGGTGAACCAGTACAGGGAGAGGTTCGTGAGGATCTCGTCCTTGGTGAAGGACCGCTCCACCTCGCCGGCGCAGTCGCTCCACCCCCGGAGCTTCTCGACGATCCACGCGGCGAGCCCGGCCGGCGAGTCGTTGAGTCCGACGGCGGCGGTCTGCGGCTTGGTGCGGTGCATCGCGGCGTAGGCGCCCTCGGTGCCGCCCCAGGCGATCGCCTCGTCGAGCCAGGCGCGTTCCTCGGGCGCCAGGTCCGCCGGGTCACCGGTGAACAAGGGCAGGCCCGCGTCCGTACGGTGGACGGCCACGACCCGGTCGGGGTGGTCGAGCGCGAGGTAGCGGCTCACGTGGCTGCCCAGGTCGCCGCCGGCCGCGCCGAAGCGCGGATAGCCCAGGATGTCCATGAGTTCGGCCCACAGGCCGGCGACGGCGATCGTGTCGAGTGCCGCGCCGGTGGGGCGGTCGGAGTATCCGAAGCCCGGCATGTCCGGCACCACCACGTCGAACGCGTCGGCGGGATCGGCGCCGTGCGCGCCGGGATCGGTGAGGAGCGGGATCACCTTCGTGTAGCGCCAGAACGAGTCCGGCCAGCCGTGGCCGAGCACCAACGGCAACACCGGCCCGGTCGGCGCGACCGCCCGGGCATGCACGAAGTGGGTCCGAAGGCCGCCGAGCGGCACCCGGAAGCGGGGCAACCGGGCGAGCGCCGCCTCCTGCGCGGGCCAGTCGAAGCCGTCCGCCCAGTAGGCGAGGAGCTCGCGCAGGTAGTCGAGATCGGTCCCGAGCGCCCACCCGGCCTCCTCGGGCGTATCCGGCAGGCGCGTCGCGCGCAACCGCGACCGCAGGTCCTCCGACGCCGCGGGCGCGGTCTGCGAGACGAAAGGCTCGGGGCGAGGCAGGGCATCCGACATGGAACGCATGCTAACCGGGCCCGAGCGTGAACACGCCCACCGGTGGCGCAACATCGGCCGCGCCGCCGGTGTGCCGGGTATGTCTGGGGGCCCACGCTCTCGAACGAAACGGACCCCACGTGCGCATCCGACTGTCGCGTCCGCCCCGGATCCCGAAACAACGTCCGCGCCGCACCGGGCCGGCCCGGCGCCGGGCCCGACTCGCCGCGGTGACGGCGGCGACGCTGCTGAGCCTGACGGCCGCCGTCCCGGCGCCGGGCACCTCGATCCCGACGCGATCGCCCGCTTTCGCCGACGTCGCGCAACCGGCGCCGCCCTTCGCCGAGACCCTGACCCCCGAACTGGTCGCCCTGATGCAGCGACTGCGCGTCCCCGGCGCGATCGTCTCCATCCGGACCCCCGAATGGGGCACCTGGACCACGACCCTGGGCACCGGCAACCTGGCCGACGGGACCCCCATCCGCACCGCGGACCACATGCGGGTCGGCAGTATCACGAAGACCTTCACCGGGACGATCATCCTGCAACTCGTCCAGGCGGGACGGTTGTCCCTGGAGGACCCGGTGGCCGCCTTCCGGCCGGACGTACCCGACGGGCAACACATCACCATCCGGCAACTGCTGCAAATGACCAGCGGTCTGTACAACTACAGCGAGGATCCCGGCTTCAACCGCACGCTCGACGAGCACCCGCAAACCGTGTGGACCCCGGAGGAGCTGCTGGCGATCGCGTTCGCGCATCCCGCGTACTTCCCGCCCGGGGGCGGGTTCCACTACTCCAACACCAACACGATCCTGCTCGGACTGATCGCCGAGCAGCTCACCGGGCAGCCGCTCGCCGAGCTGTTCCGCCAACGCGTGTTCGAGCCGCTCGGCATGTCCGAGAGCAGCCTGGCGAACGACTCCGGGCTGCCGCTCCCACACGCGCACGGCTACGAGTTCATCGGCAACGTGGCGAGCCTGACCGCGCCGGTGCTCACCGGCAAGGACGCGGCCTGGGCGGACTGGTCGGCCGGCAACCCCAAGGACGTCACCGACGCGAACCCCTCGTGGGCCTGGTCGGCCGGCGCCGCGGTATCCACCCTCGACGACCTGCTGCGCTGGGCCCCGGCCCTGGCCACCGGCACTCTGCTCGACGCGGAGCTGCAGCGCGAGCGGTTGACCTTCGTGCCCACCTCCGACCGACCCGGCGCGCCCGGCTACGGGCTCGCGATCGCGAACTTCGGCGGATTCCTGGGCCATGACGGCCAGTTGCCCGGCTACAACAGCTTCGTGGGGTACAACCCGCAGTCCTGCGCGACGGTCGTGGTCCTGGTCAACCTCAACCAGTCGCCGGACGGCAACGCGCCGGCCGACGAACTCACCAAACTCGTCTTCTCGAAGGTCTTCCCGGGCACGGCCACCTAGCCTCGCGCCCCCGGTGACTCGGGGGCGAAGGCGGAACCGGGTGCGGGCGCGCAGGCCCGCACCCGCGATCCGTGCGCGCGGAACCGCCCGGTTACCCGGGGTGGACGTCCAACGCGTGCTCACCCGTGCGGAGTTCGCCGTCCGCGCCGAGCAGCGCGGCGCGCGTGTCCGGTGCCGATGCCCGCCAGGTGGGGCGCAGCCCGAGCAGGAAGGCGTGTCGGTACGCGGAGGCGATCGCCGCCGCTCCCGCATCGTCCAGCACCTGCGTGTCCATCAGGTCGAACGTCACCGCGACGACGTCGTCGCTCAACGCGTTGATGCGCGCCACCAGGTCCTTGCGCAGGCGATGCGCGACGGACGCGTCCACGATCCTCGGTACCACCACCCGCGCACGGCCCTGCTCCACCAGACACTCACAGTCCCAGGTGTCGGTCACTGTCTCCCCCATCCCCATCCCACGTCGAAGAACACGCCCGCAGGGGCGGGCCGTTCCGCTTCATCGAGTCCACCGCACGCCGGGAGTCCGCGCACGGTCCGATACGCAAACGAGACAAAAACGAGGGAATCACCGGACCCGGCGACAGCCGGCCGCCCCGGCCCCGGCGCCTGCACCTCCGGTGGACGCCGAAGCGTAGCCGGAGGCGGATCACACCGCCATGCGAATCGGCCGGCAATTGTGCTGCGGGCATGTGAAATCGGCCTCGGTGCAGGCCCGTCGCCCGGTTGCCGTTCGACGCCGGTGTCACCCCGCGTGGTCCGCCGGCCACTCGTCGCCGCCCTCCCAGGCGACCCGGTCCCGGTCGGCCGGATCGAGGCCGAGCCGCGCGGCGAGGTCGTCCAGCTCCCGGCGGGTGTGCAGTTGTCGGTAGGTGCCGTCGGCGAGCATCACCAGCCGGTACGAATCACCCGGGCGATACGCCTCGACGACGAGGTCGAAGCGGCCGTGCGCCTTGTCGCTCATGCCTTCCACGGTCGCGCACCCCGGTTCGTTCGGCCACCGCCGCCGGCCCCGGGAGGCCGGCGCGGCTCCAGCGGACGCGTGATGCGATGCCCGGTGCCATCCTGAGGAGAGTGCACCTCGGGCGACACCGGGACGTTCTCCGAGCGGTGGAGGTGTCGGGGATGGGTGGAGCGGGGCGAGTGGCGCGGCTGGTCTGTGGCCGGCGCAGCAAGTGGATCATTCTCGTGCTCTGGATCCTGGTACTGGCCGCGGCCGGGCCGGCCGCGAGCAAGTTGATGGACGCGGAGAAGAACGACGCCTCCGCGTGGTTGCCCGGCAACGCCGAGTCGACCAAGGTCGTCGACCAGTCGAAGGCGTTCCTGCCGCAAAACGTCACCGCCGTCGTGGTGTTCGCCCGCGACTCGGGCCTGACCCCGGCCGACGACGCGACGATCGCCGCCGACGCCGCGCGGATGCGCACCCTCGACGACCACGGGATCCTCGGCACCCAGGTGCAGGGTCCGGTTCCCGACCGGGCCGGCGACGCGCGCGCCGCGCTGGTCCTGGTGCCGATCACCTTCGGCGAAAACGGCTGGAACAGCATCGCCAAGGCCGTCGACGACCTCCGCGCGATCGTGAACGCCAACCCGGACACCGGACTTGAAACGCACATCACCGGCCCCGCCGGTGTCGCCGCCGACAGCAGCGACGCGTTCCAGGGCATCGACGGGACGTTGCTGTTCGCGGCCCTGGGCGTGGTCGTGGTGATCCTGCTGTTCACCTACCGCAGCCCGACCCTGCTCGTGATCCCGGTGGTGTGCGTGGTCGGCGCGCTGGTCGCCGCGCAGGCGGTGGTCTACGTGCTGGCCCGGCACGCGTCCCTGGTGGTCAACGCGCAGAGCGCGGGCATCCTGACCGTCCTGGTCTTCGGCGCCGGCACCGACTACGCGCTGCTGCTGGTCGCCCGTTACCGGGAGGAGTTGCGCCGACACGAGGACCGGCACGAGGCGATGGCGCTCGCCCTGCACCGCGCCGGCCCCGCGGTGATCGCCAGTGCCTCGACGGTGATCGTCGGCATGCTCTGCCTGCTCGCCGCCGAGATGAACTCGACCAACGGTCTCGGGCCGGTCGCCGCGGTCGGTGTCGCGGTGGCTCTGTTGGCGATGCTGACCCTGTTCCCGGCGGTGCTGCTGATCGTCGGGCGGTGGATCTTCTGGCCGGCCATCCCGCACCTGGGTTCGCCCGAGCCGACGGAGACCGGCCGGTGGGCCCGGATCGGGCGACGCATCGCCCGCCGGCCGCGTGCCGTGTGGATCGGTACCTCGGCGATCCTGGCCGCACTGTCCCTGGGCCTGTTGGCGCTGAACGCCACCGGGCTCACCACCGCCGAGAGCTTCACCGACAAGCCCGACTCGGTGGTCGGCCAGGAGGTCCAGGCCCGCTACTTCCCGGCGGGGACCGGGCAGCCGCTCCAGGTGATCGCCGACGCCGGTGCGATGGACGGCGTCCGCGCGTCGCTGGCGGGGGTCTCCGGCGTGGTGCCGAACAGTGTGCGGGTGCCGCCGGGCGTGCCGGCGGAGCGCGACGGGCGGTCGTACGTGGAGGCGACCCTGGTCGACGCCGCCGACAGCGGCGCGGCCCGCGACACCGTCGACGACGCCCGGGCCGCCGTGCACGCGGTGCCGCAGGCCGACGCCCTCGTGGGCGGCGGTACCGCGGCCCAACTCGACAGCAACCGGGCCTCGGCCCGGGACCAGCAGTTGCTGATCCCGGTGATCCTCGCGGTGGTGCTGGTGATCCTGGCGCTGCTGCTGCGTGCCCTGGTCGCACCGGTCGTGCTGATCGCCACCGTGGTGTTGTCCTACACCGCGGCGCTGGGCGTCAGCGCGCTGGCGTTCCGGCACCTGTTCGACTTCCCCGCCGAGGACACCTCGTTCCCGCTGCTCGTCTTCGTCTTCCTGGTCGCGCTGGGGATCGACTACAACATCTTCCTGACCACCCGGGTGCGCGAGGAGAGCATCCGCGGCGACACCCGTACCGGCGCGCTGACCGGGCTCGCCGCGACCGGCGGCGTGATCACCTCGGCCGGCCTGGTCCTGGCCGGCACCTTCGCGGCCCTGGCCACGCTGCCGATCGTCGGCTTCACCGAGATCGGCTTCGCGGTGGCGCTGGGTGTCCTGCTGGACACGCTGGTGGTGCGTTCGGTCGTGGTCACCGCCCTGATCCTGGACCTGCGCGAGCGCATGTGGTGGCCGAGCGCCCTGTGGCGCAGGGACGCCCGGCGCACCTCGGCGCCGCCGAGCCACCGACGTCCGTGAGGGCTCGGCGCGCCGAGCCGGCTACCCGGCCGCCGCGATCAGGTCCGCGCCCAACTCGCCCAGTGCGGTGGCCAGCAGGTGGGTGTTGGCGCGCGGGACCGTCGGGACGACCGAGGCGTCCACGATGTGCAGGCCGCTCAGGCCGTGCACACGCAGGTCCGCGTCGACCACGCCGGCCGCCGGATCGCCGCTGATCCGGCAGGTGCCGACGCCGTGGTAGAAGGCGTAGTGCGAGTCGGCGAACGACGGACACAGCACGTCGTCGGGCGTGTCCGCCACGGCCCGGACGCCGGCCGGGTCCAGGGCCAGGCCCGATGCGGCCACCACCCGCGCGGCCAGCCGTACCCCGATCGCCAGCCGTTCCAGGTTGTCGCGGTCGGCGGTGAACGGCCAGGAGATCAGGGCCGGCGCGTCCGGTGCGTCGCCGGTGGGGGCGACCGAGCCGAAGCCGTCGGGCAGTTGCAGGGCGACGCTGATCTCGATCTCCCTCGTGCCGTCCGGGTTGCGCCGGGCGACGGGGGTCAACTGGAGGTCGTGCACGCGTTCCCCGCCCGGACGGGCCGTCGCGCGCGCCAGGGTCTGGAGCGTCGGTCCGCCGTCGGGTACCGCGTCCGGCCGCACCGCCGCGCGATAGGACACCACCATGTGATCGCTCAAGCCGTCGCCGACGGCGGGCAGTTCGTGCACCGGCTCGATGCCCAGCGCGGATATGCCGGCGGCCGGGCCCACGCCCGAACGCCACAACAGCAGCGGATTCTGCACGACCCCGGCGGACAACACGACCCGGCCCGCGTACACCCGCTCGCCGTCGGCCAGTTCGATGCCGGTCGCGCGACCGCCGGTGAGCAGCACCCGTCGCACGTGGGCGTCGCCGCGCACCGTCAGGTTCGGCCGGTCGCGGGCGGCGTCGAGGTAGGCGACGGTGTTCGACACCCGCCGGGTGCCGCGCCGATTCATCGGGATCGGGCCGACCCCGGTGGATTCGGGGCGGCTGTGGTCGGGGCAGAACGGCAGGCCCGCCGCCACGCATCCGTCGACGAAGCCGCGCTGCAACGGCGTCCAGTCCGCCTCCGGATGCCGCACGATCGGGATCGGTCCGGCGTCGCCGTGGTGCGGCTCGTCGCCGAAGTCCAGGTCGTGCTCGATCCGGTTGAGGTAGGGCAACATGCGCTCCCACCGCAGACCTTCCGGCCACGCCGCGAAGTCGGCCGGCTCCGGACGCAGCGCCACCGCCCCGTTGGTCGCCGACGAACCCCCGACGCCGCGCCCACGCGCGTAATGGAGCGTGCGCCCGCCGGTCGAGGCGACCCGGTCGCCCCAGTTGTACGGCCAGGCCACCGGCCGGGACAGGTGCCGCAGTTCGTCCGGCAACGCGTCGGGGCGATGGTCGGGCCCGGCCTCGACCAGCAGCACGGACCGCTCCGGGTGCTCCGACAACCGGGCGGCCAGCACACATCCGGCCGAGCCCGCGCCGACCACGATCACGTCGAACGTGCCCGGAGCGCCTCCCGAGTATCGGCGGTCGGACGCGGTCCGGTTCCCGGTATCGGGCTTCACCTGGCTGGCTGACATGCGAACTCCTCCACTTTCCTGACTACGGATCGAGCATGTTGTTCGAGGACACGACCGGTCGGCCCGGCCCGCCCGGCGTGATCCGGCGGGCGGCGGCCTACCCGGGGCCGGCCGCCGCGGTCTCCCAGGTCGCGCGGGTCGCGGCGAGGGTGGCGGCGGCGAAGATGTCCAGGTCGGCGGCCCGCCAGACGTCGGAGAGCAGTTCGACGCTCACCACGCCGTCGTACCCCTTCGCCGACAGCGCCGCGCAGAACCGGTCGAGCTCCAGGACGCCCTGCCCCGGCAACACCCGGCGGTGCATGGATTCGTGGTGCACGTCGTCCGAGATCGGCGCGGGCGCGTCCGCGAACTGCACGAAGCCGATCCGCCCGGCCGGCAGCGCGGCCAGGTCCGCCCACGTGCTCGGCCCCCGGAAGAAGTGCCAACTCTCCACGACCAGGCGCAGGTTCGGGTCCGCGACCCGATCCAGCAGCCGCATGGCGGCGGGAATCGAGTCGATGTCCCGGGTGGGCAGGAACTCCAGCGACAGGCCGATCCGCGCCGCGGCCAGGGCCCGCGCGCATCGGGCGGTATTGGCCACCACCGCGTCGTCGATCTCGCCGGTGACCACGCACAACACCTGTGCCGGGCGCAGGAACCGCGCCACCCGAAGCACCTGTTCCAGGCTGTGCAGCGTCCTCGTCGGGTCCGCGGAGATCGAGAGCGGGACCAACTCGTAGCAGGTCAGGCCGTGTTGCTTCAGGCAGGCGGCGAGATCGGCCGGGGTCAGGCCGGCGCGTTCGTGCGCCAGCACGGAGGGGAGGTCGAGGCCGATGTGGTCGTAGCCGGCCGACGCGGCGGCGGCGATCTGGTGGGGGAGGGACGGCGCGAGTCCGTAATACGTCGAATGGTTGAACGTGTTGAAGCTGTAGCGCATTGACACCTCCTTGTGAGCGCTATCATAACCATGATAGCTATGAAACCAGGCGGCGGTCCGGAATCCGGCCGCCGCCCGGCCCGCCCGCCGCCACCCGCCAGGAGTCCCGCATGGCCGCACCCGACGACGACACCGGACTCCGGCGGATCAGCCACGTGGAACTGCTGCATCGGCCCGGTGAGCGTGCGCAGGCCCGGCGGGTGCTCGAACTGCTGGGCTGCCGCGTCCTGGATCGGGGCGGCCACTTCTTCAGTGCCTTCGTCGAACCCGCGGTGAGCGACTACCGCGCCAACGTGCTCTACGCGTCGGAGGTGACTCCCGAGCAGTGGGCCTTCGAGCAGCAGTTGGGCGTCGCGAGCGCCGAGGGGCCGTTGGCCCGGGCGCAGGCATCGTGGATGGCGCATATGCGGGCCAATCCTCAGTATTCCTATCATTTCGGGCTGCGGTTGCCGTCCGAGCAGGTGCTGGACGCGGCACTGGCCCGGGTCGAGGCCGCCGGGCGCCCGGGCGGAGACCTCGCGGGCCGGATCGAGGTGGTGTCCGTCTTCCGCCCCGGCGACCCCGACGCCGCGACGGACACGATGGTCCAGGCGTTCGTCCGCACCGATGTCGTCGCCTGCGGGCTGATCGCCCTCGGCCAACACATCGAACTCCAGTGGCACCTCCCCGGGTCGACCACGACGTAGCGCGTGCGGACGGGGGATCCGCGGACCCGCCCTACGGGTTCGCGGGTTCGCGAAGCCGTTCTCCCCGGCCCGGCCCGCAGGTGCCCCGGACCGCGGCGGCCTGCCCGTCGCCGGGCGACGACGCGCGGGCCGAGGCCACCGCGGTGTCGCCCGCCCTCGGTTGCGACGCGGTGGACATCGGCTCGCGCGCCGACAGTTGGCGCGGCGAGCCGGACACGCCGGTCCGCATCCGGCCCCACCTCGGCGAGGTGCCCGCCGTGGGCGTCGAGAGGTTCCTGCGCCGGACGCCGGGTACGCCCGGCATGGTCGTTTCGGCGGCGCGGGTGCGCGCGCTCGTGGACGCGGCAGCGCGTCGCTCGGCGGGCGAGGCGCTGCTCCCGAGCCGCGCCCGACCGGGATCGGGCCGACCGGGGCCGTTCGGGACGGCCGGGTAGGTCCGTGCGGGTGGTCCTCGGGCGCCGGCGTGCGGCGGAGGTCGTCGTCGAGGTGGTCGATCGTGCCGACCTCGTGCGGGAGTTCGGTGACGGCGGGGTGTCGCCCCGGTGGGCCCGGCGGCGGAAGACGTGGTCCGGCTCGGTTCGGGGATCGTGTATACGGTCGGCCCAAGTGGTAGATACTGGGCAAATCGGCCTCGGTGTCCGGAGGGATCGAAGGGTGACGGAAGACGGTCACGGCGCGTCCGACTTCGAGCTGCCCGCGGAGTGGACGGTCCCGCTGGCGCACGCCGTCTTCGATCAGGGGGCGATGCTCCTCGCGGCCGTCGACGCCGACCTGCGGATCATCGCCACCAACGCGAGCGTCGAGCTCTTCCCGCGCACCCCGATGAGCCGCGGGGACGACATGCGGGCCGCCCTCACCCGCCTCGGCCTCGACCAGCCGGCGTCCGCCCTGGTCGGGGCGCTGTCCCCGACGGGGCCGGCCCTGCGGGCCTGGCAACTGCTGCCCGCCCGTGCCGCCGACGGCACGCTCCTGCACCTGGGCGTGGGCATCCTGCGGGTCGAGCGCACGACGGGACACACGCTCGGGCTGCTCGTCACGATGAACGACACGACCGAGCTGGTACGCGCCGAAACCCGCTTCGACGTGGTCCGCGAAGCCTCCGAGAGCATCGGCGCCTCCCTGGACGTCGCCGAGACCGCACGACAACTCGCCGACCTGTTCGTGCCGCGCCTGGCCGACTTCGCCGCCGTACACCTGGCCGAGTCGGTCCTGGCCGGCGAGGAGCCCGCCGTCGACCCGGCGACCGGCTACACCTCAGAGGTCCGCGCCGGCGTGGCACACCCGGGCGAGGCGTGGCCCGCGGCGCTGGTCCAGGTCGGCGAACGACTGCCCGTCCCGCCCGACATGCCGGCGATCCGGGCGATGGAGTCCGGGGCCACCCTGTTGATCCCGCGACTCGACGTGCTCCCGGCGGACGCCGTGGGGGTGGTACCCGACAACGCCCACAGCCTGCTGGCCGTACCGCTGTTCGCCCGCGGCCACGCCCTCGGCAGTGTGCAGTTGTGGCGCACCGAGCGCCGCGAACCCTTCGACGAGGGCGATGCCCGGCTGCTCGAAGAGGTCGCCTCGCGGGCCGCGCTGAGCGTGGACAACGCCCGCCGCTACACCCGCGAACGCAACGTCGCGCTGGCCCTGCAACGCAGCCTTCTGCCCGAGGAGGGCACCGACGAACCGGCCGCCGAGACCTTCGCGGCCTACCTGCCCACGTCCTCCTCGGCCGGCATCGGCGGCGACTGGTACGACATGATCCCGCTGTCCTCGCTGCGGTTGGCCTTCGTGGTCGGCGACGTGGCCGGGCACGGCCTCCAGGCCAGTGCGACGATGGGCCGGCTGCGTACCGCCGTTCAGGCGCTCGCCGACATGGACCTGCCGCCGGACGAACTGTTGGCCCATGTGGACGACCTGGTCCAGCGTTTCCCCATCCGGCCGAGCGGTGCCGCGGAGGCGACCGGTGCCACCTGCCTGTACGCGGAATACGACCCCGTCACCGGGCGGTGCCGGATGGCCTCGGCCGGGCATCCGCCGCCGGCGGTGCTGGGGCCCGACGGGCGCGCCCGGTTCGTGGAGTTGACGGCCGGCCCGCCGCTGGGGGTCGGCGGCATGCCGTTCGAGATCGCCGAACTCGACCTGGCGCCGGGCAGCGTGCTGCTCCTGTACAGCGACGGCCTGGTCTCCGGACCCGACCACGATCTCGCCGCGGGCATGCGCCGCCTCCTGGATCGGCTCGAACACAGCGATCTCGCCCATCGGGACCTGGACAAGGTCGGGCGCGAACTGCTCGACGCCGCGACGACCGGAGCGCGCGAGGACGACACCACCCTGCTGCTGGCCCGGGTGCGACCGTTGCCCGAGCAGGACAGCGTGGTCTGGGAGTTGCCCGCCGATCCGGAACAGGTGGCCCGGGCCCGCGAGTCGTCGACCGCGCAACTCGCGGTCTGGGGCCTGGAGCACCTGGTGTTCACCACCGAACTGGTGGTCAGCGAACTGGTCACCAACGCCATCCGATACGGCGAACACGGCCCGGTCACGCTGCGCCTGGTCCGCGGCCGGGACGTGCTGATCTGCGAGGTCTCCGACGCCGGCAACACCCAACCGCGGCTGCGCCGGGCCCGCTCCACCGACGAGGGCGGGCGCGGGCTGTTCCTGGTGGCGCAGCTCACCCGGCGTTGGGGGAGCCGTTACCAGCAGAGCGGCAAGACCATCTGGGCCGAGCAGGAGATCTCGCCGGCCACGGACGTGTGGGATCTCGGCCTCGATTGACCGGGCTCGTCGCGGGTCGGGTCGCTCGTGCGGTATTCGTCGCGGATCAGGTCGAAGGGGTCGGGACGGTGGGGCGTACGGGGTGTTTGCTCATGATGGACACGCGGTTGAAGGCGTTCATGGTGATCGCCACCCAGATCACCGCGGAGATCTCGTCGTCGGTCAGGGTGGCCCGGGCCGCGGCGTACGCGACTTCCTGGGCGCCCGCGTCCGCGGGATGCGTGGTGGCCTCGGCCAGGGCCAGGGCCGCCCGCTCCCGGGCGCTGAACAACGCGGTGTCGCGCCAGGCCGGCAGCACGGCCAGGCGCTGGGCCGTCTCGCCCGCGCGCAGGGCGGTGCGGGTGTGCAGGTCGAGGCAGAACGCGCACGCGTTGAGCTGGGACACCCGGATGTTGATCAGCTCGACGAGCGGCCGGTTCAGGCCCGCCTCGGCGGCAGCCTCCCGCACGGCCTCGGCGGTGCCGGTCAACGCCTTGTACGCTCGCGGGCTTCGCTTGTCGACGAACACCCGTCCGCCGGTGGTCGCCACTGCCGCTTCCGTCACGTGCACTCCCTCGTCGCGCGATCTCTCGTCGC
The DNA here is from genome assembly GCF_044333915.1 of Embleya sp. NPDC020886. NCBI lineage: Bacteria > Bacillati > Actinomycetota > Actinomycetes > Kitasatosporales > Streptomycetaceae > Embleya > Embleya sp. NPDC020886. Next base: position 32,446 of record NZ_JBIRRX010000003.1, read on the forward strand.
TCGTCCTATCATCGATTCCTTGATTGTTGAAACTGGAACTTTCTGACGGGAAAGGAAAACGCGGATGACCGATCAGGGTGTGGCGCCCGTCGTCGTACACGTGGCCGACCGGGATCGCTACGAGATTCGGATCGACGGCACGTTCGCCGGTGTCACGATGTACCACGACCGGGGTGGGCAGCGCGTCTTCTACCACACGAAGATCGACGACGCCTTCGCCGGACGAGGGCTGGCCTCCGTGCTCGTGCGGGAGGCGCTGAACGACGTGCGCGCCGGCGGCCGGCGGATCGTTCCGGTCTGCCCCTACGTCAAGCAATTCCTGGGCAAGCACCGGGAGTTCGCCGACATCGCCGACCCGGTGACGCCGGAGATCCTGCAATGGCTGGACGGGGCGGCCGGCTAACGCTGGGTCTCGGCGTCGTCGGGCGGCGTCGGCAGTGCCTGCTCCGCCCAGATGATCTTGCCGTCCGGGAGGTAGCGCGTGCCCCAGCGCGCGGCCACCTGGGCGACCAGGAACAACCCTCGGCCTCCCTCGTCCATGCCGGCCGCGTAGCGCATGTGCGGTGCGGTACTGGCGCCGTCGGTGACCTCGCAGATCAGGCAGTGGTCGCGCAACAGCCGTACCCCGATCGGCTCGGTGCCGTAGCGGATGGCGTTGGTGAGCAATTCGCTGAGGATCAGTTCGGTGCCGAACGACAGTTCCGCCAGCCGCCATTCGTCCAGCTTCGCGGAGACCGCCTCGCGCATTCCGGCGACGGCGGCCGGATCCGCGGGCACCGTCCAGTCGGCCACCCGGTCGGCTCCCAGGACCCGGGTGCGGGCGATCAGCAACGCCACGTCGTCCTTGGGGCGAGCGGGCAGGAGCGCCGCCAGTACGGCCCGGCAACTGTCCTCCGGCGACCGGCCGGCGTGCGCCAGGGCCCGGCGCAGCAGTTCCATGCCGACGTCGATGTCCCGGGTGCGGTCCTCGATCAGGCCGTCGGTGTAGAGCACGAGCGAACTGCCCCGCGCCACCTCGAACTCGGCCGTCTCGAACGGCAGGCCGCCCAGCCCCAGCGGCGGCCCGGCCGGCAGGTCGGGGAAGTGCACGCGGCCGTCGGGGTCGACCAGCGCGGGCGGTGGGTGTCCGGCCCGGGCCATCGTGCAGCGTCGGGACACCGGGTCGTAGATCGCGTACAGGCAGGTGGCACCGATGATGCCGGTGCCGACCGCGGACTCGGTCTCGTCCTGGTCGATCCGGGCCACCAGGTCGTCCAGGTGGTCCAGGAGTTCGTCCGGCGGCAGGTCGAGCGTGGCGAAGGTGTGCACGGCGGTGCGCAGCCGGCCCATGGTGGCGGCGGCGTGCAGGCCGTGCCCGACCACGTCGCCGACGACCAGCGCCACCCGGCAGCCGGAGAGCGGGATCACGTCGAACCAGTCGCCGCTGACCCCGGACTGTGCGGGCAGGTAGCGGTGGGCCACCTCCAGTGCGGCCTGCTCGGGCAGGGCGCGCGGCAACAGGCTGCGTTGCAGGGCCACCGCCAGGGTGTGTTCACGGGTGTAGCGGCGGGCGTTGTCGATGCTCACCCCGGCTCGGGCGACCAGTTCCTCGGCCAGCGACAGGTCCTCCTCGTCGAACGGCTCGGGTCGCTCCAGGCGCCAGAAGTTGGCCACGCCCAGCACCGCACCCCGGGCCTGGACGGGGACGGTGATCAGCGAATGGATGCCGTACGCGACGATCGCGCCCGCCCGTTCCGGGTCCTGCGCGTGCCAGCCGGTCGCGCCGGCCAGGTCGGCCACGATCTCGGGTCGGCCGCTGTCGAGCCCGCGGGCCTGCGGGGTCGAGGAGACGAAGTCGATGAGCGTGCCACGCGGGTACAGGGGGTGATCGTCGCGGACGCCGCGCACGGCGATCCGGCGCATCCTGGCGTCGCTGCCGGTCGGCTCGCCGCCCTCCAGGACCGGGTCGGCCACGTCGATGGTGGCGAAGTCGGCGAACCGGGGGACGGCGATCTCGGCGAGTTCCTCGACCGTGCGCACCACGTCGAGGGTGGTGCCGATGGATCCGCCCGCGTCGTACAGCAGCCTGAGTCGCCCGCCCGCGACCTCGACCCGGCCGGCGAGCGCGGTCAGCTCCGTCGAGTCGCGAATGGTCGCCACCGTGCTCCCGTGGCCGCCGTGACGGTCCGTGGCGCGTTGGTTGACCGCGAGCAACCTGCCGCCGGCCAGGTGCACCTCGTCGGTGATCGGGCGGCCGGAGGCCAGCAGCCGGGCCATCTCCGGGTCGAGATCGGGCAGGTCGGTGATCCGTCGACCCTCGGCGTCGGGCGGCAGTTCCAGCAGCCGGGTGGCCTCGTCGTTGGCCAGCACCAGGCGCCCGTCGTCGCCGACGATCAGCACGCCTTCGCGGACCGCGTGCAGCACCGAGTCGTGATGTTCGTACATTCGGGTCATCTCGGCCGGGTCCAGGCCGTGGGTCTGGCGCCGCAGCCGCCGGGTCACCAGCGCGGTTCCGCCGGTGGCCACCGCCAGGCCGGCCGCGGCGGTGCCCAGGATGATCGGCAGTTGCCGGTCGAGCACGCCGCTCACGTTCTCCACCTTGAGCCCGGCGATGACCAGACCCCGGACCGTGCCGTCGGCGTCGATGACGGGTACGACCGCCTGTTCCTCGTGGCCGAGCGGGCCGTAGACGCTTTCCACGATGGTGCGGCCGGCCAGGCCCGGGGCGATGGTGGCGACGACACGCTGCCCGATCAGTTCCGGTCTGGGGTGCGTGTAGCGAATCCCCTCGGGGCTGGTCACCACGATGAAGTCGACGTCGGCCTCCCGGCGGGCGGCCTCGGTCAGCGGTTGCAGCACGCTGCTGGGGTCGGGGCTCTGGAGTACGGCCGGCAGGCCGGGAGCGTGGGCGAACGTCTGCGCGACGGAGAGCGCCCGCTGCCGGGCCTCCTGGTCGTTGTCGTACCGGGATTGCAGGACGAGCGCGAGCACCGCGCCGGCCACGAGCAGCACCACGATGACCACTTGCAGTACGAAGACCTGCCCGGCGACGCTTCTCGGGCGCCTGTCGGGCGGTGGCTGAACCGATGCGCCCCGGAATCGGCCGAAACCGTCGGCCATGTCTATCGTTCTACCCCGCTCGGCGGGGTCTGACCAAAACGGGATGTCACGCCCGTCGAGGCGGTCGCGGGTGGTTGCTCGCGCGGTCGCCGGGCCTGCTCCGGCCGCGTGGGCGACGGGAGCAGGCTCGGTGCCGGCCGGGGTCAGGCCGGGGCCGAGCCGAGGGCGGCGGAGACCGCTTCGTCGGACAGGGCGGCCACGCGGAGATGGATGTGGGCGACCCGGTCCAGGCGGTCGGGGGTGCTCTCGTGGGCGCGCAGGTGGGTGGCCAGGGCGGCGATGGTGCGGGACGTGAAGATCGCGCGCACGGTGGCCTTGTCGGAACCGAGGGTCTCGCGCAGCCGGCCGACGATGGCGGTGGCCAGGATCGAGTCGCCGCCGAGGGCGAAGTAGTCGTCGTCGCGGCCGAGTTCGCGGGAGCCGGCGGGCAGGGACTGCTGCCAGATCGAGGCGATCAGGCGTTCCAGGTCGGTGCGCGGCGGTTCGGGCGGGGGGCCTACGGGGCGACGTCCCCAGAGGGGGGCCAGGGCGCGACGGTCGACCTTCCCGTTGGCGGTCAGCGGCAGTTCGTCGACCAGGACGATGTGTTCGGGGATCATGTGCGCGGGCAGCGACTTCTCGGCCGCCGCGCGCAACCGGTCCGCACGCACCTCCGGTTCGGCGACGACCGCGGCGACCAGGGCGCCCTCGTGCACGCCGGCCACCGCGCGCCGCACTCCCGCGACGGCGTCGAGCGCGGCCTCGATCTCGCCGGGTTCGATCCGGAAGCCGCGCAGTTTGACCTGATGGTCCGCGCGGCCGAGGAACTCCAGGGTGCCGTCCGGCAGTCGCCGGGCCAGGTCGCCGGTGCGGTACCAGCGGTGTCCGGCGACCTCGTGGAAACGGTCCGCGGTGCGTTCGGGGTCGCCGCGATAGCCGGCGGCCACGCCGGCGCCGCCGATCCACAGTTCGCCGGGGACCCGGTCGGGGCTGTCCCGGCCGACCGCGTCCACGACCCGACAGCGCACGTTGCGTAGTGGGGTGCCGTACGGGACGGCCCGCCAGTGCGGCGGGAGTTCGGTGCCCGCGGGCACCTCGTACACGGTGGAGTGGATGGCCGTCTCGGTGGTGCCGCCGAGGGCGACGAAGCGGCAGTCGGGGGTTTGTGCGTGCAGTCGGCTCGGGAGGTCGACGGTGACCCAGTCGCCGCCGAGCAGCACCACGCGCAGGTCGGTGCCCAGGCCCGCCGAGTCGGCCGCGGCGCCCGCGGTGAGCAGCATGTCGAGCAGGGCCGGTACGCAGTTGACGACGGTGACGTGCCGCTCGCGGACCAGGTCGACCCAGCGGCCGGCCTCGCGTCGGTCCTTGTCGGCGGGCAGGACCACCGCGCCGCCGACCGAGAGCAGGCCGAAGACGTCGAACACGGACAGGTCGAAGTCGAGTGCGGACAGGCCCAGCGCCCGATCGTCCGGGCCCAGCGCGAACCGCTCGACCAGGTCGTCGATGGTGTTCATCGCGGCGCGGTGCGGGACCTCCACGCCCTTGGGCTCGCCGGTGGATCCGGAGGTGAACAGCACGTAGGCGATGCTCTCCTCGTCGACGGTCGGCGTCGGCGGTGCGGGGACCGCGTCGGCGTCGGCGGCCGGGCCTGCGGTCGGGAGGGGTTCGGCGGGGGCCTCGGCGAGAGCCTCGGGGAGGGCGAGTGCGGCGGCGTGCGGCGATCCGCCGGTGTTGCCGTCGGCGTCCAGGACCAGTCGGGCGCGGGCGGTGCGGTGGATGCGTTCGCGGCGGGCGGGCGGTTGTTCGACGCCGATCGGGACGTACGCGGCGCCGACGGAGAGCACGCCCAGGGCCGCCACGATCTGGTCCGGGCCCTTGGGCAGGGTGATCGCGACGGTGTCGCCGGCCCCGACGCCCCGCGTGCGCAGGGCGCCGGCCACCCGCCGGGCCCGCTCGGCGAGTTCGCCGTAGGTCAGGGTGCCGCCGTCGTCGTCCGCGCGGCCCCAGACGAGCGCGGGGGCGTGCGGCCGGGTCGCGGCGTGCGCGAAGAAGCCGTCGTGCAGGGCGCGGTGCGAACGCGCGGCGTCGGTGGCGTTCACCCGGTCCAGGACGGCCCGTTGCGCGGCGGGCAGCAGTTCGGGGACCGGCGCGCGCCAGTCGGCGTCCGCGTTGCCCAGCCGGGTGAGCAACTCCCGGTAGGCGCCGAACATCGCGTCCGCGACCCCGTCCGGGAAGGCGTCCTCGCGCACGTCCCAGTTGACCAGCAGGCCGCCGCGCACCTCGGTGATCTGCGCGTCGAGCAGCACCTGCGGGCCCTGCGAGACGATCCAGGACGGTTCGCCGAACAGGCCGCGTACCTCGGCGTCGAAGAGTTCGCCCAGGCCCAGCGCGCTGGTGTAGACGATGGGCGCCAGCACCTGTTCGCCGCGGGCGCGGGCCACGTCGCGCAGCACGTGCAGGCCCGAGTGGTCGGCGTGGGCGGCGTCGTGGTGCATCCGCGTCTGTACCGTGCGGGCGTGGTCGAGGAAGGAGCGCGGCTGGGACATGTCGACGTCCAGGAGCACGGACCCGGTGAAGTCGCCGACCAGGCGCGGCACGTCCGGGTGCAGGTCCTCGCGGTCGAACAGGGGCACGTTCAGCAGGAATCGGGGGGTGGCGCTCCAGGCGGCCAGCACGGCGGCGAAGGCGGTCGCGAAGGCCATCGCGGGGGTGACCCCGTGCGCGTGCGCGCGGCCCGACCAGTGGCCGCGCTCCTCGGGGCTCAACCACAGGTGGCGCCGGGTCACCCGGGTCAGGTCGGCCGGTAGCGGGTTGCGCAGCGGGAGTTCGGGTGCGCCGGGCAGGTCGGGCAGGCGCTCGTGCCAGTACGCGGCGGCTCGTTCGGCGGCGGCGCGGCGCAGTGGGGGACGGGCCGCGAGGTAGCTGCGGTAGTCGTAGTCGAGTGCGGGCGGGGCCGGTTCGGGGTGGGTGTAGAGCAGCGCGAGGTCGGCGAGCAACACCCGGTAGCTGAGCGCGTCGGCGGCGACCATGTCCACGTCCAGATGCAACCGGCTGCGGTCGCCGGGCAGCAGGGTCACCCGCAGGTCGAACACCCGGCCGGATTCGATGTCGAGCATCTGGTGCGAACATTCGTCGCGGATGCGTTCCAGGCGGCCGGCGACGCCGGCCGGGTCCGCGTCGCGCAGGTCCAACACCCGCAGCAGCACGTCGGGTCCGGTGGGCAGGATCTCCTGCCGTCCGTCGTCGGTGACGCGTACGCGCAGCATGGGGTGGCGCGCGACCAGGGCGCGGGCGGCGACTTCCAGGCGGGCCGGGTCCACCGCGCCGCCGGGTTCGGTGTCGAACTCGGTGTACAGGTGCGCGGCGACCCCGCCCAGCGTCTGTCCCTCGGAGCGGCCGATCCAGTAGGCGTGTTGCATCAACGCGAGCGGAAACGGCCCGGAGTCCGGTGTGCGTTCGGCCGCCGGCTCGGGCGTGGGCTCGGGTCGCGGTGCGGGCGGTGGTGTGGTCGGCGCCGCGGTCGGCGGGAGTTCGGTGTCGCCGGTGAGGAGCGTGATCCACGCCGCGACGGTCGGGACGGTCGCCAGGTCGGCGAAGGTGACCCGGGCGCCGCTGCGGCGCCAGCCCCCGGCCAGCCGCATCAGCCGCAGCGAGTCGAGCCCCAGCGCGATCAGGTCGTCCTCGTCGCGCAGGGACTCCGGTGCCACCTCCAGCAGTTGCGCCACGTCGCGCCGGACGTCCTCGACGGTCAGCCGCACGCCGTTCTCCTTCGATCGCGAATGGGTCCACAGGACACGAGTGCCGGCGTCGCCCGGGCGACTCGTTCTTGACACTCACCTCGAGCGTCACAAATATAGGGTAGGCAAACCTAAGTCAGGCAAGGCTTTTCGACTGTTCAGACCGTTCGCCGCTCCGCGGAGCCGGCGCCGAAGGGGCCACGCCTTGACGAGTGCGAACCCGGCCGACGAACGCCGCCGCGAACTGATCCGGCGGCTGCTGGCCGAAGCCGGCATGCAACCGGACACCCCCACCGACGGCGTCCGCCCCCGCGACCGGAGCGCACCCGCACCGTTGTCCGCCGTGCAGCACAGCCTGTGGCTGCACCAACAGGCCGACCCCGACAGCACGTCCTACAACGGCTGTCTGCTCATCCGCCTTCGCGGCCCGCTCGACGTCGCCGCGCTGCGTGTGGCCACGCGCGAACTGCTGCGCGTCCACGAGGTCCTGCGCACCACGTACCACGCCGACGAGGCCGGCGTGCCGTACCAGACGATCGCCGACCCGCCGGAGAACCCGCTGTCGGTCCGCGACCTGACCCACCTGCCGGTCGACGCGCGCGACGCCGAGGCCGAGCGGATCGCGCGGCGCCTGGCGGCCCGCCCGTTCGACCTGGCCCGCGAACGCTCCGTGCGCTACGAACTGCTCGCCCTGGGGCCCGCGGACCACGCACTCGTCCAGGTCGTGCACCACATCGCCTGGGACGGCGGCACGTGGGGCGTGCTCGCGCGCGACCTCGCCGCGTTCTACCGGCGCGCGGCCGGGCCGGACGGCGCGTTCACCGCGACCGCGCCGGGCGTACAGTACGCCGACCTCGCCGCGTGGGCGCACACCCGGCCGGTCGACGAGGCGGGTGCCAAGTTCTGGCGGGCCCGCCTGACCCCGCCGCCGATCCCGCCCGACCTGCCCGCCGACGGCCCCAGAACGGCGGCGTCCGACGAGCGCGGCGGCCGGCACGTGCACCGCATGGCCCAGGAACTGCCGGCCCGCATCCGCGAGTTCGCCGCCGACTGCGGCGTCACCACGTTCACCGTCGTGCTCACCGCGTTCGCGGCCGTGCTCCGGCGCCACACCGGAGCCGCCGACCTGCCGATCGGCACGCTCGTGATGGACCGCGCCGACCCGCACGCCGCCGACCTGATCGGCAACTTCGGCAACACCGTCGTGCTGCGCGCCGATCTCGCCGACGACGCCCGACCATTGACCTTCCGTCAGGCCACCGCGCGGCTCGGCGACGTGTGCACCGACGCGTTCGAGCACGGGAACGTGCCCTTCGACCGGGTCCTGGACGAGGTCCGCCCGCCCCGCCGACCCGGCCGACCACCGCTGTTCGACGTGATGTTCGGCCTGCTCACCCGCGAACTCGGCGACCTCGATCTGCCCGGCCTGGAAACCTCCTGGCGCCATGTGCACAACGGCACCACCCAGTTCGACCTCGCCCTGGAGGGCTTCCTCCGGGACGACGAGCTGCTCGTGGAGGCCACCTACCGCACCCCCCTGTTCGCGCCCGACACGATCGAGCGCCTGCTCGGGCACCTGGAACGCCTGCTCGGCGCCGCACTGGACCGGCCGGACGCACCGCTGGCCCTGCTCGACATGCTCCCGCCGGCCGAGATACCCGGACAACCCGACGACGACGCCGAGGACTTCCCCGCCGGGGGCGTCGCCGAACTCGTCCGGGCCGTCGTCCGCGAGCACCCGCACGCCCTCGCCGTCCACGCCGGCGACACCGCCTGGACCTACGCCGACCTGGACGCCCGCGCCGATCGGATCGCCGCCGGCCTCACCGTCGCCCTGCGCACCGTCGGCACCCGCACCGTCGGCACCCGTACCGAACCCGTCGTCGCCCTGGCCCTGCCGCGCACCGCCGACCTGGTCGCGACCCTGCTCGCGATCCTGCGCATCGGCGCCGCCTACCTGCCCCTGGATCGCACCCACCCGCCCGAGCGGGTCGCCGCGATGCTCGCCGACGCCGCACCCGACCTGCTCGTCTGCGACGCCGACTACACCCCACCCGGCGAGATCGCCCGCGTGCTGCGCCTCGACGACCTCCCGGCCACCACCGCCGCCGACCCGGCCCACCCGCCGATCCACCCGCTCACCCCCGCCTACGTCGTCTTCACCTCCGGCTCCACCGGCCGCCCCAAGGCCGTCGTCGGCACCCAACGCGCCCTGGTCAACCGACTGCGCTGGGGCCGCACCGCACTGCCGGCCGAGCCCGGTCCGGGCGTGCGCCTGGCCAAGAGCGCGCTCGCCTTCATCGACGGCAGCACCGAACTCCTGGGCGCCCTCGTCGCCGGCGACACCCTCGTCCTGGCCGACGACACCACCGCCCGCGACGCGCTGCGCCTGACCGAGCTGGCCGAACGCAGCCGCGCCGGCGTACTCACCGTCGTCCCCAGCCTGCTGGCGACCCTCCTCGACACCGCCCCGCCCGGCGCGCTGGACGGCGTGCACACCTGGATCTGCTCCGGCGAAACCCTGCCCACGGCCCTGGCCGACGCGGTCACCACCCGACTGCCGCACGCCACCGTGGTCAACCTGTACGGCTGCTCCGAAGCCGCCGGCGACAGCCTCGCCCACCTCCACCGGGCCGGCGCCGGCGGCGGGTCGTCCACCGTGCCGATCGGCCGGCCGATCGCCCGCACCCGGGCCCACGTCCTGGACACCGCGCTGCGTAGGGTGCCCATCGGCGTCCCGGGCGAGCTCTACCTCGCCGGCGACGGCCTCGCCCGCGGCTACCTCGGCCGCCCCGGTGCCACCGCCGAACGATTCGTCGCCGACCCCTACGGGCCGCCGGGCAGCCGGCTCTACCGCACCGGCGACCTGGTGCGACGGCGCGCGAACGGCGAACTGGAGTTCGTGGGCCGGGCCGACCACCAGCTCAAGATCCGGGGCGTGCGGATCGAACCCGGCGAGATCGAGCACCACCTGCTGCGCCACGAGGGCATCGCCCGGGCGCTGGTGACGGCCTACCGCTCCGGCACCGCCCTGTGTGCCTACCTGGTGCCCACCCCGGGCGCCCGCGTCGACGTCGACGCGGTGCGCGCCGACCTGGCCCGTACCCTGCCCGGCCCGCTGCGGCCCGACGCGTACGTGCTCCTGGACGCGTTTCCGCTCAACCCCAACGGCAAGCTCGACCGCAACGCGCTGCCGGTCCCGCAGGCGATCGCCGCGCCCACCCGCGCGCCGGCCGACGAACGCGAACGCGCCCTGTGCACGATCTTCGCCGAATTCCTCGACCTGGCACCGGAACACGTCGGCCCGGACCAGGACTTCTTCGCGCTCGGCGGGCACTCGCTGCTCGCGGCCCGGCTGGCGAATCGGCTGCGCCTGACCTTCGCGGTCGACATCGCCGTGCCCGACGTCTTCCACGCGCCCACCCCCGCGGCCCTGGCCCGACTGGTGGACACGGCCGAGCCGGTGCGCCCGCGAGTACGCGAGATCGCCGTACCGCGGCCGGCACCCGCGTCGTTCGCCCAGGTCGGCCTGTGGTTCGAGGAACAGGTGCGCGGGCCGTCCGCGGCCTACAACCTGCCGCTGGGCCTGCGGCTGCGCGGCCGGGTGGCGCCGGAGGCGATCCGCGCGGCGGTGCACGACGTGGTCGCGCGGCACGAGAGCCTGCGCACCCTCCTGGTACCCGGCGCCGACGGCGCACCCCGGCGCGAGGTGCTCACGCCCGAGGCCGCGCAGGTCCGGCTGCAGTGCGCCGTAGTGCCGGCACACACCCGGTCGCCCGAACAGGTCGACGCCGAGGTGGCCGCGCTCGCGGCGCGGCCGTTCGACGTCGGCGTCGATCCGCCGCTGCGGGCCGCGCTGTTCGTCGGCGCCCCCGACGGGGAGAGCGTCCTGATCCTGGTGCTGCACCACAGTGCCGCCGACCGCTGGTCGTTCGGACCGCTGCTGGCCGACCTGTCCGCCGCCTACACCGCGCGCACCGCCGGAACGGCGCCGCCGCCGCGTCCCGAACCGGTCGCCGGACACGGCGCGTACGCGGCCTGGCAGCGCACGATCCTGGGCGGACGGGACACGCCCACCGACCTGACCAGGCGTCAACTCGAATACTGGTCCGCCACGTTGCGCGACGCGCCGGAGGAACTGGCGCTGCCCGCCGACCGCTCGCGACCGAGCGAACGCAGCCACCGGGGCGAGAGCGCCGAACACACCCTGCCCGCCGACCTCGCCGACGCTCTGCGCGACCTCGCGCGCAGCACCGGCGCAAGCGTGTTCACCACGCTGCACGCGGCCGTCGTCGCCGTCCTGCACCACCTCGGGGCGGGCGAGGACATCCTCCTGGGCGCACCGGTCACGGGCCGCACCGACGAGGATCTCGACGCCGTGGTGGGGCTGTTCGTCAACACCGTCGTGCTGCGCACCGGGGTCGGCGGCGACCCCACCTTCGTCGAACTCCTCGACCGCACCCGAACCGGCGACCTGGCCGCCTTCGCGCACGCCGACGTGCCCTTCGACTGGGTCGTGGACCGACTCCGGCCCACCCGCACCCTGTCCCGGCACCCGCTGATCCAGGCCACCCTCACCCACCACCGCGCCGAGGAGATCGACCTCGCCCTGCCCGGAACCCACGCCGAACCGTTCGCCCCGAGCACGGGCGCGGCGATGTTCGACCTCGACCTGCGCTTCGTGGAGACGGCCGGCGACGGCATCCGGGTGCACGCCGGCTACGCGTGCGACCTGTTCGAACACGCCACCGTCGTCGCACTGCTGGAGCGGCTGCACCGGCTGCTCGCGCAGGTGCTCGCCGACCCGCACGCGCGCCTGAGCAGCCTGGACCTGCTCGCCGACGCCGAACGCCGACTGCTCGTGCACGAGTTCAACGCCACCGCACACCAGGTGCCCGCCGACACCGTGGTCGAGCGTTTCCGTGCCCAGGCCCGCCGCACCCCGCTCGCCCCCGCCGTGATCGCCACCGACGGCACGGTGACCACGTACGAACGGCTGGCCGCCCGGATCCGGGCGAGCGCCCGACGGCTGGTCGACGCCGGCGCCGGACCCGGGGCCCTGGTCGCCGTGGCGCTGCCGCGCTCGCCCGACCTGGTGGTCGCGCTGCACGCGGTGCTCGCGAGCGGCGCGGCCTACCTGGCGCTCGACCCCGAGGACCCACCCGCCCGCCTGGCCGAGACGCTCTCCGACGCCCGACCCACGCTGGTGCTCACCGATGCCGGGCACGCGGAACCGTCCTGGGGGCGGCCGGTGATGGTGATCGACGACGACACGGACGCCGCCGCCCCGGTCGTCGCACCGCCGCTCGCCGCGCAGCCCGCGTACGTGCTCTACACCTCCGGCTCGACCGGCCGGCCCAAGGGCGTGCTCGTCTCGCACGGCGCGTTGGCGAACCAACTGGCCTGGGTCCAGGGCGAGTACCGGCTCGGCCCCGCCGACCGGGTGCTGCACAAGGCACCGATCGGGTTCGACGTGTCGCTGTGGGAGCTGTTCTGGCCACTGGGCGAGGGCGCCGCCGTCGTGTTGGCCGCCGCCGAGGGGCACCGCGACCCCGCGCACCTGGCCGCGCTCCTGGCCACCCACGCGGTCACCGCGGCGCACTTCGTGCCGCCGATGCTGGACGCGGTACTCGACACCGTCGAGGCCGGATCCGCGCCCCGCCCCCCATCGTTGCGGCTGCTCCTGTGCGGCGGCGAGGTGTTGCCGCCGGCCACCGCGGCGCGCAGCGCCCGAGTACTCGGCCTGATGCCGCACAACACGTACGGGCCCACCGAGGCCACCATCACCGCAACCGCGTGGAATCCGGCCGCACCGGGCGCCGGCTCGGACACGGACGCGGTACCGATCGGCCGCCCGGTGTGGAACACCGGTGCCCTGGTCCTGGACGCCCGACTGCGCCCCACGCCGATCGGCCTGCCCGGCGAGCTGTATCTGACCGGCGCCCAACTCGCCGACGGATACCTGCATCGGCCCGGACAGACCGCCGAACGTTTCGTCGCCGACCCCTACGGCCCCGCCGGCACTCGGATGTATCGCACCGGCGACCTGGTGCGCCGGCGCGCCGACGGCGTCCTGGTCTATCTGGGCCGCACCGACCGGCAGGTCAAACTGCGCGGGGTGCGCGTCGAGTTCGGCGAGATCGAAGCGCACCTGAGCCGTCGGACCGACCTCGCGACCGCCGTCGTCGGCGCCCGACCCGGGCCGACCGGCGCGCCGATCCTGGTCGCCCACGTGGTGCCCGCCGCGGCGGCCGACGTGGACCCCGAGGCGCTGCGCGCCGAACTGGCCGAGCACCTGCCGGAACACCTGGTCCCGGCCGCGATCGTGGTGCTGTCCGCGCTTCCGCTGATGCCCAACGGCAAGCTCGATCGGGCGGCGCTGCCCGATCCGGTGGTCGCGCCGAGCACTCCGGACACCGTGCCGAGCGACGGAGCGCAGGCCGAACTGGCCCGGATCTTCGCCGAGGTGTTGCGGGTGGACCGGGTCGGCTCGCGGGACGGGTTCTTCGCACTGGGCGGCGACAGCATCGGCGCGACCCTCGTGGCGACCAGGGCCCGGTCGATCGGGCTGCGGTTCACGGTCAAGGACGTCTTCCGACACCAGAGCGCCGCCGCGCTCGCCCGGGTCGCCCGACGCGAGGACCCGAAGGCGGCGGTGTCGGCCGCACCGGCCCCGCCCGCATCGGTGCCGGCCGCGCCGGTGCCGCTCGCCGATCCGCCGCTGTCGCACGTGTTCCGCGACGGCGGGACCGGGCCGAACGGCCACCACGTGTGCGCCGTGCGCCCGATCGCGGCCGGCCGAGACGAGTTCCCGACCGGGGCAGTGACCGAACTCGTCGGTCGATACCCGGCCTTGCGGCTGCGGATCGAAACGGTCGGCAAACGGCTGTGGCGCACCACCTCGGTCGCCGAGGCGGACCCCACCGTGCGCGTCGTCGCGAGCACGACGGCGGACCCCGCGGGGGAACCGGGCCGGATGGCCGCCGAGTTGGATGTGACGCGCGGACCGACGCTGGCGGTGACCCTGACGCCGGAGCGCCTGTTCGTGGTCGCGCACGCGCTCGCGCTCGACGCGGCGGCGGTCGAACGGGTCGCGGACGAACTGGCCGCCGTGTTGGCGGAGGAGCCGCCGGGGACACCGTCGCCGCCCACGGCCGGGCCGCTCGACGCGGACCCGGACGAGGTGGAGCGCGCCGACGCGGACGAGAGCACCTGGGCCGAGGAACTGCGCGACGCGGCACCGGCACCCGCCGTACAGGGCACGGCTTCGGGCCGCCCCCTGTTCCTGGCGGCCGTCGTCTCCCGCGCCGGCGGAGCCGACCCGGACGAAGCCGTCCGGGCCGCCGCCTGCGCGGCGTTCCTGAGCGCCCTACAGGCACGCACCCCCGACGTGGAGAAGTTGCTGATCGACCGGCTCGTGGATCCGTTCCGCCGCCGAGCGCCCGAATCGGCGCCCCCGGTCGGCTCGTTCGCCTACGTCTACCCCCTCACCGTCACCCGGGGCGGCCCCGCGCCGGAACCGCGCGCCGCCGACCTGCGCGGGGCCGGCTACACCCGGGTGCGCTACGCGAGCCGGTCCGGCGCACGGGTGCTGGGCCGGGGCGCCCGCGCGGAGATCGTGCTGCGGGACGCGCCCGCCCGAGGGTGGGCCGACGACATGCCGTCGGCGGTGAGTACGCGCTGGCCCCTGGACGCGGCGATCGCCGTGGCGGCGGGCGAGGACGGCACCCGATGCCGGCTCACGCTGTGCGCCGGGCCGAGCGTCGACGCGGACGACGCCCGCCGCCTGCTCGCGGCCTGGGCCGCGGAGACGGCCGCGCGCATCCCGGGCGCCACGATCACCACCGGCACCACGACGACGACAGCGAACACGAACTCGGGGCGGACGACGTGAGCGACCTCAAACCTTCGAACGACCACCCGGTGCACACCCCCGTGGCGCTGTGGCGGCGCGAGGCGTTCGAGCACGCCCCGCCCACGGTGCGCGCGCTGATCGCCCCGCCCGAACTCACCGCCGAGACCGCACATCTGCGGGCGACCGCGGTGCTGGCCCGCCACCAACGCCTGCGCACCGAGCAGCCCACGGCGTGGTGCGGCACCTTCAGCGTCGGCGCGGACGCCCGGCGCTCCACCGCCCGGGTGGCCCGCGTGGACGCGACTCCCGCGACCGCGTGGGTGGATCGCGGCCCCACCCGGCCGGGGCTGCTGGTCGTCGCGGTGCCCGGCGGCCTGCTCGACGGGACGTCGTGGCGCATCCTCGCCGAGGAACTGCGCGCCGGACTGCGCGGCGAACCGCTGGGGCCCGAGCCCGCGACGCCCGCGGACTACGCCGCCGCCGTCGCCCGGGACGCCGCCGACCCGGACCTGCTCGACCGCGCCATCCGCTGGTTCACCCTGATGGACCGGGTGGACGAGCTGGAGACACCCGCGCCGTGGGACACGAACGAACCCGGGATCGCCGACACACCCCCCGCCGTCGTCGCCGACGTCCTCGAACTCCCGCCGGGGACGGCCGCGTTGACCCCGGGCACGCCACTGCGGGCGATCCTCGCGGCGACCGTGGCGAAGGTGCTGGGCGAGTCGGCCGCCGGACCGCTGTTCCTCGACATCGCCGAGGACGACCGGGACCGGCACGGCGATCGATTCGCGCACACCGTCGGCGACCTGCGACGGGTCTTCCCCGCGCTGCTGGAACCCGGATTCGGCGATGCCGGTGTATCGGCCGCCGACGCGCTGCCCGCCGACCCGCGCGGCGCGGCCGACTTCGGCATGGCGCTGCATCTGGTCGAGCAGATCGCCGGTGCGCTCGCCGATGCACCCGAGGCCGGCGTGCTGCTGGCCTACGGGCACACCGACCTGGGTGACGAACCCCTGCTCGCCCACGACCGGGACAGCGACGGGCACTCGCTCTCGCGCTATCCGCTGCGCCTGGACCTGTGGGTCGACCACTCGCCCTCCGGCGCGGGCCGACGCATCGCGCTGCGGGTGGTCGCCGACCCCAAGACGCTGCCCGAACTCGACGTCGCGGCCCTGCTCCGGTCCTGGCGCGCGGCCCTGCTCCCGGCCCTGCCCGACGCGGGCCCGGCCGGGAACGCGGAGGGCGGCCGGGTCGACGAGGCCGCGCTCGATCGCGCGCTCGGCGGCGCGGGCGTTGCCGAGGTGCTGCCGCTGTCCCCGTTGCAGGAGGGGCTGCTCTTCCACCTCATGCTCGACGGCGCGGCCCGCGACATCTACGTACAGCAGGCCGTGTTGTTCCTGGACGGCCCGGTGGACGTCGAGCGGCTCGCGGACGCGGCTCGCCGGGTCCTGGAGAAGTACCCGAACCTGCGGGCCGGCTTCGTCGGCACCGAGGACGGACCCGTGCAGGTGGTGCCCCGACGGTTCACCGTGCCGTTCACCCACATCGACCTCACCGCAGCCGATGCCGCGGCCGGACCCGGTGACGGACCCGTCGACGTCGAGGCCGCGTTCGAGGCGTTCGCCGACCGCCGGCGCGAGATCCCGTTCGACCCCGCTCGCCCACCGCTGATCCGCTTCGCCCTGGCCCGTACCTCCGCCACCGGCCACCGGCTCCTGCTCACTTCACAGGTGGCCCTGCTCGACGGCTGGTCCGGCGGCCTCGCGCTGACCTCGCTCCTGGAGTTCTACACCGACGCCGCAGCCGAGGACGCGCGGCCCGCCACCCCCTTCCGGGTCTTCCTGCGCTGGTTGGGCACCCGCGATCACGACGCGGCCCGCGCCGCGTGGCACGCCTATCTGGGCGACGTCACGGAACCCACACTCCTGGCCGGCCCACGCCCGCCCGGCGACGACGCCACCCCGGACTCGGCCGGAGAGATCCACCGCGAGGTGCCCGCCGCCCTGGCCGGCCGCCTGGCCGCCCGCGCCCGTGCGGCCGGGGTCACCGTCGGCACGCTCTACGAAAGCGCCTGGGGCCTGCTGCTGGGCCGGCTCACCGGACGCGACGACACCGTCTTCGGCGCCCTCGTCTCCGGCCGGCATCCGGACGTCGAAGGCATCGACACCACCGTCGGCGTGCTGTTCAACACCGTCCCGGTACGCGTGCGTTCGGCGCCCCACGAGTCGATCGCCGAGCTGTGGCGGCGCACCCAGGACGACAAGGCGGACCTGCACGACCATCCGTACCTGGGCCTGAGCGAACTCCAGGCCATGGTGGGCGCGGGCCCGCTCTTCGACACCTTCTTCGTCTTCCAGAACCTGCCGCTGCCGGACAAGAACCGCGGGTTCGGCCCCGACGGGGCACTGCGCGTGCTGGGCCACGCGGTCCGCGACGCCACCCACTATCCGGTGTCGGTGGTGATCACCCCGGGCGAGGTGACCCGCCTGCGGGCGATGTACCACGACGACGCCTTCACCCGCGCCGACGTCGAAGTGCTCACCGAACGCTACCTGCGGATCCTGGAAGCCTTCGCCGACGACCCGACGCGCGGCTGCGCCCGGATCGACGTACTCGCCCCCGCCGAACGCAGCCGGCTGGTCGCCGGCTGGAACGACACCACCCACCCGGTACCCGAACTGACCGTGGCCGATCTGCTGGAGGAGCGTGCGGCGCTGGTCCCGGATGCGGTGGCGGTGGTGCAGGATCCGGAGGGTGTCGCGCCGTTGGTGTGGTCGTATCGGGAGTTGAACGAGCGGTCGAATCGCATCGCGCGGTTGTTGCGTGCTCGGGGTGCGGGTCCCGAGCGGGTGGTGGGGTTGGCGCTGCCGCGTACGGCCGACATGGTGGCGGCGCTGTTCGCGGTGCTCAAGACCGGCGCGGCCTACCTGCCCATCGAACGCGACCTGCCCACCGAACGCACCGCGTGGATGCTCGCCGACACCGCACCGGTCTGCGTGTTGACCGCCGGCGACACCGTCGGCGAGAACACCGTGGACCTCGACGACGCCTCGGTGCGAGCGGAGTTGGCGGGGTTGTCGGGTACGGACCTGTCCGATGCCGAGCGCCCGGACTTCGCCCGCGACGACGCCCGGCGGTTGGCGCATCCGGCCTATGTGATCTATACATCCGGTTCGACGGGTCGGCCCAAGGGCGTGGTCACGCCGTATCGGGGCTTGACGAACATGCAGGTGAATCACCGTCGGGAGATCTTCGATCCGGTGGTGGCGGCGGCGGGTCGGCGGTTGCGGGTGGCGCACACCGTGTCGTTCGCGTTCGACATGTCGTGGGAGGAGTTGTTGTGGCTGGTCGAGGGTCACGAAGTGCACGTGTGCGACGAGGAGTTGCGTCGTGACGCCCATGCCTTGACCCGGTATGTGGACCGGCACCGGATCGACGTCGTCAACGTCACCCCCACCTACGCCCAACACCTCCTGGAGGAAGGACTCCTCGACTTCGACCCCGCGGCCGGCCGCCACCGACCCGCCCTGGTGCTGCTCGGCGGCGAGGCGGTCTCGGACGGCGTCTGGGCCGCGCTGCGCGACACCGACGGCGTGTTGGGCTACAACCTGTACGGGCCGACCGAATACACCATCAACACCCTCGGTGCCGGCACCGAGGACAGCGCGACGCCCGCGATCGGCCGACCGATCCTCAACACCGCCACCCACATCCTGGACGGCAACCTGCAACCGGTCCCGGTCGGCGTGCCCGGCGAGTTGTACATCACCGGCGTCGGTCTGGCCCGCGGCTATCTGAACAGCCCCGGGTCGACCGCGGCCCGGTTCGTGGCCAACCCGTTCGGACCACCCGGTTCGCGGCTCTATCGCACCGGCGACCTGGCCCGGCGCCGCCCGGACGGCATCATCGACTACCTCGGCCGGACCGACGACCAGGTCAAGATCCGCGGCCACCGCGTCGAACCGGCCGAGATCCAGAGCGTGTTGGACGCACACCCGGAGGTGGCACGCAGCGCCGTCGTGCCCACGACCGGCCCGGACGGCGCGGTACAGCTCACCGCCTACCTCGTCCCCGAGACCGCGGCCGGCACCGACGGCCACGCAGATGCCGAACACCTCGACGAATGGCGGCAGATCTACGCCGACGAATACACCGCCATCGACACGGCCGTGTTCACCGAGGACTTCGCCGGCTGGGACAGCAGCTACGACGGCGCCCCGATCCCGCTTGCGCACATGCGCGAATGGCGCGCCGAGACCGTGCGCCGCATCACCGAGCTGCACCCTTCCCGCATCCTGGAGATCGGCGTCGGTACCGGGCTGCTCCTGGGCGAACTCGCGCCCGCGAGCGAGAGCTACTGGGCCACCGACTTCGCCGCGCCGGTCGTCGACAAGCTGCGCGCGGACCTGACCCGCGCCCCCGAACTCGCCGCCAAGGTCGAACTGCGCACCGCCGCCGCGCACGAACTCGACGACCTGCCCACAGGGTTCTTCGACACGGCGGTGATCAACTCGGTCGCCCAGTACTTCCCGAGCCTGGACTACCTCACCGACGTGCTGCGCCGGGCCCTGGACCTGGTCCGCCCCGGCGGCGCGGTCTTCGTCGGCGACATCCGCAATTTGCGACTCGCCCGCACCTTCCACAGCGCGATCCGGCTCGGCCAGGCGAGCCCGGACGCCGACGACGCCACCGTCCGCGCCGCGATCGAGCGCGCCGTCCTGCTGGAGAAGGAACTCCTGGTCGACCCGGACTACTTCGCCGGTCTGGCCGACCTGCTGCCCGACCTCGCCGGCGTCGACCTGCGGATCAAACGCGGGCACCTGCACAACGAACTGACCCGGCACCGCTACGACGCCGTGCTGCGTCGCACCGGCGGCGCCGACGTCCCCTCGCTCGCCGACGCCCCGAGCCTGTCGTGGAACGCCGGCACCGGCACCGAGCCGGTGGTTCGCCGGCTGACCGAGGACCGCCCCGAGGTGCTGCGGGTGCGTGCCGTGCCCAACGCCCGCCTCGCCGGCGAACTCGCCGCCGAGCGTGTGCTGGCCAACGGCGGCACCGTCGACCAGGCCCGCCGGGCGCACACCGAGGCCGAGCGGGCCGGCGACGCGGCGGCCGAACCCGAGACGTGGTACGCGCTCGGGGCCGAACTCGGCTACACCGTGGCCGTGACCTGGTCGGCGAGCGGCTCCGGCAGCTTCGACGTCGTGTTCACGGCCGGTGACGCGACCGCGCACGGCGTCGTGGGTACCTACCTGCCCACCGGTGCCGGCCGTGCCGACGGGTCCGGCCACGCCAACCACCCGGCCGCCGCGCGCGAGGCGGCCGGCCTGGTCCCGCGACTGCGCGCCCACCTGCGCGAACGGCTGCCCGAGTACATGGTGCCCGCCGGATTCGTGCCGCTGGACCGGCTCCCGCTCACCGTCAACGGCAAGCTCGACCGTCGCGCACTGCCCGCACCGGACGCCGTTGTCGGCCGCTCCGGTACCCGCCCGCCGTCCGGCGCCGCCGAACTCGCGCTGAGCGCCCTGTTCGCCGAGGTCCTCGGCGTCGCCGAGATCGGTGCCGAGGACAACTTCTTCGACCTCGGCGGCCACTCCCTGCTCGCCGCCCGACTCGCCGCCAAGGCCCGGGGCACGCTCGGCGTCGAGATCGCCATCCGCGACGTCTTCACCGCCCCCACCATCGCCACGCTGGCCGGGTTGCTCGCCGAGCGCACCACAGCGGACGCGTCCGCCGCCGAGCCACTGCGCCCGCCCGTCACCCGCCGGGAGCGTCCCGATCGGGTGCCGCTGTCGTTCGCCCAGCGACGGCTGTGGCTGCTCGGCCAATTCGAGACGGCGAGCGCGGCCTACCACGAACCGATCGCGGTCCGGCTGCACGGCAGCCTGGATCGGCAGGCGTTGCAGGCGGCCGTACAGGACGTGGCCAACCGGCACGAGACCTTGCGCACGCTCTGTGTGGCGGCCCGGGAGCCGGCCGGAAACGGCGACACCGATGTCTACCAACACATCCTGGCGCCGGAAGTGGCCCGACTCGCGGTCGAGTTCGTCGACCTCGACGCAGCCACGCCCGCCGCCGAAGCGGAGGCGGGCACCCTGGCCGCGCTCGTCGCGGCAGCCACCCGCCGTCCGTTCGATCTGGGTACCGAACTGCCCCTGCGCATCACGGTCTTCCGGGTCGGCCCGGACGAACACGTGCTGCTCGCGGTGTTCCACCACATCGCGATCGACGAGTGGTCCATCCGCCCGTTCGCGCGGGACCTCGCCGCCGCCTACACCGCACGCGCCGCGGGACGAGCGCCCGCCTGGGAGCCGCTGCCGCTCCAGTACGCCGACTACACCCTGTGGCAACACGATCTGCTCGGCGATCCGACCGATCCCAGCGGCCGGTACGCCCGCCAACTCGCCTACTGGACGTCGGCCCTAGCCGAGCTGCCGGAGGAACTGGCGCTGCCCACCGACCGCCCGCGTCCCACGGTGGCCGGCTACCGCGGCGGCACCGTCGAACGGCTGATCCCCGCCGAACTCGCGAACCGGATACGGTCGGTCGCCTCGGCGGCCGGCGCCAGCGCGTTCATGCTCTATCAGGCGGCGGTGGCGGCCCTGCTGCACCGGCTCGGCGCGGGGCAGGACATCGCGCTCGGCAGTCCGGTGGCCGGGCGGGACGACGAGGCATTGGGCGAACTGATCGGGTTCTTCGTCAACACCGTGGTGATCCGCGCGGACGTGACCGGAAACCCGACGTTCGCGGAGCTGCTGGCCCGGGTGCGGGACACCGACCTGGACGCGTTCGCCCACCAGGACCTGCCGTTCGAGCGACTCGTGGAGGAACTGAACCCGGCCCGCTCACTCGGCCGAAACCCGCTGTTCCAGGTGATGGTCGGCTACCAGAACCAGGGCGTGGGCGAGGTCCGCTTCGGCGACATCACCCCGGTCGGCGAACGATTCACTCCGCCCACCGCCAAGTTCGACCTCGACTTCGTCTTCCGCGAGACGGATCTGGCGGCCGTGCCCGACGGCGCGGTCGAACTGGGCATCGAATACGCGGCGGACCTGTTCGACCACACCACCGTCGAGGACTTCGCCGAGCGGCTGTTGCGCCTGCTCGCCGCGATCGCCGACGATCCGAACCGCCGGGTGGGCGCCTACGCACTGTTGTCGGCGGCGGAGCACACGCGCATCGTGCGCGAGTGGAACGCGACCGAACTGCCGCTCCCCGACGCCACGGTGGCCGATCTGCTGGAGGAGCGTGCGGCGCTGGTCCCGGACGTGGTGGCGGTGGTGCAGGATCCGGAGGGTGTCGCGCCGTTGGTGTGGTCGTATCGGGAGTTGAACGAGCGGTCGAATCGCATCGCGCGGTTGTTGCGTGCTCGTGGTGCGGGTCCCGAGCGGGTGGTGGGGTTGGCGCTGCCGCGTACGGCGGACATGGTGGCGGCGCTGTTCGCGGTGCTCAAGACCGGCGCGGCCTACCTGCCGCTGGAGCGCGACCTGCCGCACGAGCGCATCGCCTGGATGGTCGAGGAGGCCCGACCGGTCTGCGTGTTGACCGCCGGGGACGACAGCGTGGCCGGACCCCTCGTCGACCTGGACGACGCTTTGGTGCGGGCGGAGTTGGCGGGGTTGTCGGGTGCGGATCTCTCCGATGCCGAGCGCCCGGACTTCGTGCGGGGGGACGCGGGGCGGTTGGCGCATCCGGCGTATGTGATCTATACGTCGGGTTCGACGGGTCGGCCCAAGGGTGTGGTCACGCCGTATCGGGGCTTGACCAATATGCAGGTGAATCACCGTCGGGAGATCTTCGATCCGGTGGTGGCGGCGGCGGGTCGGCGGTTGCGGGTGGCGCACACCGTGTCGTTCGCGTTCGACATGTCGTGGGAGGAGTTGTTGTGGCTGGTCGAGGGTCACGAAGTGCACGTGTGCGACGAGGAGTTGCGTCGTGACGCGCATGCCCTGACCCGGTATGTGGACCGGCACCGGATCGACGTCGTCAACGTCACCCCCACCTACGCCCAACACCTGCTCGACCTCGGCCTGCTCGACGGCGACCCGGCGCAGGGCCGGCATCGACCGTGCCTGGTGCTGCTGGGCGGCGAGGCGGTGTCGGACGCGGTGTGGAATCGGTTGCGCGATACCGAGGGCGTGTTGGGCTACAACCTGTACGGGCCGACCGAATACACCATCAACACCCTCGGTGCCGGCACCGAGGACAGCGCGACGCCCGCGATCGGCCGACCGATCCTCAACACCGCCACCCACATCCTGGACGGCAACCTGCAACCGGTCCCGGTCGGCGTGCCCGGCGAGTTGTATGTCAATGGGGTCGGTCTGGCCCGGGGCTATCTCGACAGTCCCGGGTCGACCGCGGCGCGGTTCGTGGCGAACCCGTTCGGGCCGCCGGGTTCGCGGCTCTACCGCACCGGCGACCTGGCCCGGCGCCGCCCGGACGGCATCATCGACTACCTCGGCCGGACCGACGACCAGGTCAAGATCCGCGGCCACCGCGTCGAACCGGGCGAGATCCAATGCGTGTTGGACGCACACCCGGACGTGCAGCGGTCCGCGGTCGTGCCGAGCGCGGACGGGACCCGGTTGACCGCCTACCTGGTCGGCGGAGCCGCCCCGCACGCGCTGCGCACGTGGGCGGCGGCTCGGCTGCCGGACTACATGGTGCCGAGCGCGTTCGTGCCACTGGAGGCACTGCCGCTGACCGTCAACGGCAAACTGGATCGGGCCGCGCTGCCCGAGCCGGACTTCGCCGCGTCGGTTTCCGACCGAGGGCCCCGGGACACCGTCGAGGCGGTGCTGTGTCGGGTCTTCGCCGACGTCCTGGACCTGCCTCGGGTGGGCATCGACGACAACTTCTACACTCTCGGCGGGCATTCGCTGCTCGCGGTGCGTCTGGTCGGCGCGATCCGGGCCGCCGATCCGGGGCGCGACCCCGATGCGGTCACGGTCGCGATGGTGTTGACCGCACCGACGGTCGCCGACCTCGCGGAGCGGTTGCGCGCCGGCGGTGACGCGCACGACCCGACGGCGCC
Organism: Embleya sp. NPDC020886; assembly: GCF_044333915.1. Classification (NCBI taxonomy): domain Bacteria; kingdom Bacillati; phylum Actinomycetota; class Actinomycetes; order Kitasatosporales; family Streptomycetaceae; genus Embleya; species Embleya sp. NPDC020886. The sequence continues at coordinate 56,156 of NZ_JBIRRX010000003.1, forward strand.
GGTAGCGGTGCTGCGGGCCGACGGCGAACTCCCGCCGCTGTTTTGTGTGCATGCCGGCTTCGGCTTCGCCTGGCCCTACACGAGCCTGCTCGCGCAGGTGCCGGCCGATCACCCGGTGTACGGGCTCCAGTCCGCGATGTTGTCCGGCGCCGCCGCGCCGGACCGGTTCGAGGACCTGGTCGCGGAGCACCTGCGCAGCATCCGCACGATCCGGCCGCACGGCCCCTATCGGCTCCTGGGCTGGTCCTTCGGCGGCGAACTCGCGTACGCGCTGGCCACCGAGTTGCAGCGTGCGGGCGAGCGGGTGGACCTGCTGGTGCTCGTCGACGCTCAGCCGCCGGTGCCACGAGCGGACGGCGACCCGGCCCAGGACGACGGGTTCGGCGAAGAGGCCGCGCGGGCACAGTTGTTGCGGTCGACGGCGGCCGGGACGGACCTGGTCGGCGCGCTGGGCGAGGAGTTGGTGGCGGCGCTGCTGCGCACCCGCATCGCGTACGAACCCCTCGCACCCGCCGACCCCTACCCGGCGTTCCGCGGCGACGTGTTGTGTGTCGCCGCGCGGGAGAACACCGAGCGCACCGGCCGTCGGGCCTGGGCGGCCCATGTGCGCGGCGAGGTCGAGGAGCACGTCCTCGACCACGCGCACGACGATCTGCTGACCTCGGCCGCGGTGGCCCAATGGGGCCCGCACGTACGCCGAAGGTTGCCTGCACCACACCGAGAGAGGCACTGACCCATCATGCGAACATTCGCAGCGCCGGCCTTCGTCCGCCGGCACACCGCCCGCCGTTCCGGCCCCTCCCGGATCGCCGCGGTCGCGATAGTCGCGGCCCTCGTGTCGGGCCTGGCGGCCTGCGGCGACGGCGACGACAAGAAGGACTCCACCGGCACCGGGCCCGCCTCGGCGCCGGCCTCTCCCGGTACGGGCGGGGCGGCGGCGCCGGCGTACCCGATCACGATCACGCACAAGCTGGGCACGACCACGATCAAGAAGGCGCCCAAGCGCATCGTCGCGCTGGGCGAGGGCGATCAGGACGCCGCGCTCGCGCTCGCGACCAAGCTGGCCGGCATGGTCGAGACGACCCCGCCGGACGGGGTGGCTCCGTGGGCCAAGCCCAAGCTGGGCGGGGACAAGCCGCAGATCATCACGATGGGCGAGAACGGCGCTCCGCTGGAGAAGGTGCTCGCGCTCCAGCCCGATCTGATCCTGGCGAACACCGACTACTGGGTCGAGCAGGAGTACGAGAAGCTCAGCAAGATCGCGCCGACCACGGCGTTCGAAACCGGTCCCTCGCAGGACAGTTGGCAGCAGGTGACCCGGCAGGTGGGCAAGGCGCTGGGCAAGTCCACCGAGGCCGAGAAGCTGGTGACCGATCTGGAGGCCAAGGTCGCCGGCGTCGCCAAGCGCCATCCGGCGATCACCGGCAAGTCGTTCGCGCTGACCAACGCGCAGAACGCGGGCACGGTCGCGGTGCTCAAGGACCGGTCCGACACGTCCGTGAAGCTGCTCGCCGGGTTCGGGATGACCTTCCCGGACAGCCTCGCCGGGCTGCCGGGGGCCGGATTCGCGGCCGAGTTGAGCATGGAACGGCTGGACGTGCTCGAAGTGGGCGTGTTGCTGAGCAACTACAACGGCGACGACGTGCTGCGCAAGGCGATCGAGGGCAATCCGCAGTTCGCGAAGCTGAACGTGGTCAAGCGGGGCTCGTACGTGCCGCTGGACTCCAACGACTTCTGGGCGCTGCGCGCGCCCACCCCGCTGGCGGTGGAATACGTGGTCGACAAGATCATGCCCCGCGTGGACGCCGCGGCACAGGCCGCGAAGAGCTGACCACAGGTTGCCGGTTGCCTTCGTGAAATGACCTCAACTCCCGTTCCGTCTCCGGGAGTTGAGGTCATTTGTCGTATCGTGACGGCGCTCCGGGCACGGTGGGCCGGTGTGCGGTCGGTGTCAGAGTACGGCGACCGTGGTGCCGGCGATCTGGCCCGGCATGCCGGGGACCGGTTCGGCCGGGTCGGCGCCGAGCGCCACGATCCGGTTGTCCGTGTCGACGTGCACCACGCGGGGTCGATGCCCGGCGATCTCGGTCTCGTCCAGGAGCACGAAGGCCATCACGATCACCAGGTCGCCGGGGTGGATCAGCCGTGCTGCGGCCCCGTTGGCGCCGATCACCCCGCTGCCACGCGGGCCGGGGATCGCGTAGGTGGTCAGGCGGGCTCCGGTGTCGATGTCGACCACCTGGACCACCTCGCCCTCGGCGATGCCCGCCGCGTCCAGCAGGTCCTCGTCGACCGTCAGCGAACCGACGTAGTGCAGGTCGGCCTGGGTCACCCGGGCCCGATGGATCTTGCCGCTCAGCAACGTGCGCAACACCGGTGTTCTCCGCTCAGTTCTCGGTGGCGGCCACGAGGGAGCGCGGTCGCATGTCGGTCCAGTGGCTCTCGATGTGTTCCAGGCATTGCGCTCGGGAGGCGGGTCCGTGCTCGGTGTGCCAGCCGTCGGGCGGGGTCAGGAACTCGGGCCACAGCGAGTACTGGCCCTCGTCGTTGACCAGGGCCAGGAACGTGCCGGAATCGTCGTCGAACGGGTTCGTCACAGCCGTCGGCCTTTCGTGGTCGGCGTGTTGGTCGTCGATGTGCCGCCGGGGGAGTCGGCGGTGGGTGCGGGGTCGGCGGGGCCGGGGTCGTCGGCCGGGAGTGTCGCCGTCTCGCCGGGTTCCGGTGCCGGGTCCGCGATCGGCGCCGAGGTCGGTCCGGCGGCGCGCAGGGCGGGCAGGGCGCCGGCGACCGCGAGCACCGCGGCGACACACGCTACGCCGCCCGCGACCAGGGTGGCGCCGGGGCCGAGCAGCCGGGCGACGCCGCCGGAGAGCGCGTTGCCGGTGGCCGGGCCCGCGGTGGCCTGGGCCAGCCACAGGCTGCCCACCCGGCCCTGGAGCCGGTCGGGCGTGTACTGCTGGAGGAGCGCGCGGCGCAGGATCTCGGAGATCGTGTCGGCGCCGCCCGCGAGGGCCAGCAGGAGCAGTCCCAACCACAGGTGCCGGCTCAGACCGAACGCGGCGATCGCCGCGCCCCACAGCGCGGCCACCATGATCAGTGTCGTCCCGGGGCGTCGGGCCCGGCCGATCCAGCCGCTGGCCAGGGCGCCCAGGAAGGCGCCCACGGCGGGTGCGGTGTAGAGCAGGCCGACGGCGGTGGGGCCGCCGTCGAACACCTCGTTGCCCATCTCCGGGAACAGTGCGTACGGCATCGCCAGGACCACGGCGGCCAGGTCGACGAGCATCAGCCCGCGAATGATCCGGTTCGCCCGCACGTGCCGCAGGCCGTCCAGGATGGCCTGTACCGGGTGTTGCGTGGCGTCGTGATCGGGGTCGGCGTCCGCGTCGGGTTCGGGGCGCAGATCCGGCAGCCGCCACAACAGGGCCGCGCCCACCACGAATCCGGCCGCGTCGATCAGGTAGCACACCGCGACCCCCGGACCGGCGGCGATCAGGCCCGCCAGGCTGGGGCCGACCATGGCGCCGAACTGGGTGGTCAGGGTGAGCAACGCCCCGGCGGCGGCCAGGTGTTCGCGTCCGGCCAGGGCGGGGGTGACGGCCATCAGCGCGGGTGCGCCCAGGCCGCCGGCGACGCCCGCGGCGATGGCGGCGAGGTAGACGAACCACAGTTGCGGCTCGGGGGCGAGGGCGTTGCCGGCCAGGGCCAGGACCACGACGGCGGAGCCGGCCCGGGTGGCGAGGATCAGCCGGCGTCGGTCGGTCCGGTCGGCCAGCACGCCGCCGGCGAGCAGGCCGACGCACAGGCTGACGCCGATCACCAGGTTGACCAGCCCCACGTGCAGCGAGGAGTTGCCGAGGTCGTACACCTGGATGCTCGCGCCGACCGAGGTCAAGGCGGTGCCGAGCATGGACAGCGCGGTCGCGGTGAACAACAGCCGGAAGTCGCGGTTGGCGCGCAGCGGCGTGATGTCCACCGCGATGTCGCCCAGACGCACGGATCAGCCCTGTCGGGAGGAGGTCACCGGGCCGGACGCGAGGTCGGCCCCGGTCCCGGCCCGGGACGTGGCGTCGGTTTCGGCCTCGGGGGCGGGGTCCGAGGCGGTGTGTTCGTTGATCGAGGCGAGGATCTCGCCGGCGCGGACCGCGATGTTGGACAGGAGGGTGGAGCCGAGGCCGTGGGTGTGCTCGGTCCCGCCCTGGAGGTAGATCCCGGCGTCGAGCGGGGGTTCGGTGACCACGCGGTAGTCGCGGCCCAGCCGCGGGCGTCCGTATTCGTCGCGGGCGCACGCCCGGGCGGTGTCGCCGAGGAGCGCGAGACCGTCGCCGGGTCGGTAGCCCGTCGCGTAGACGACCACGTCGGCGCGCAGCGTCTCGGTTTTGCCGGTGGGCAGGAACTCGACGTCCACATGGGCGGCTTCGGGATCCTCGCGCACCTCCACGACCCGGGTGGCGTGCCGGATGTACAGGCGCTGCCGGCCCCGGACGCGCTCCTCGTACACGCGTCGGTACAGCTCCTCGATCAGATCCCCGTCCACGACCGAGTAGTTCGTGTTGCGGTGATAGTCCGTCAGTTGCCGTTTGACCTGATCGGGCGCCTCGAAGTAGTGGTCGACGGCGGCCGGGTCGAAGATGCGGTTGGCGAACGGGCTGTCGTCCGCGGGGGAGTAGCCGTAGCGGCTGAAGACCGCGTGTATCTGTGCCTCGGGGAAGCGGCGATGCAGGTAGTCCGCGCTCTCGGCGGCGCTTTGCCCGGCGCCGACCACCACCGCGGTGCGCACGTCGGCCGGATCGAGGTCGGCGACGTTGGGCACCAGCCGGGAGTTGTGCCACACCCGCGTGGTGATGCCGACGCCGTCCGGCAGATGCGGGCTCAGGCCCGGGGCGAGGACCACGTTGCGGGCGCGGTGTACGACGGGGTCGTTCGCGACGGTGACGTCGAAGGCGGTGATCCGGCCGTCGGTGACCACGGGTTCGATCGCCAGGACCTCGGCGGCGTAGCGCACCTGGTGGGCCACCCGGGCCGCGGCCCATTCGAGGTAGCCGTGGAACTCGGCCCGGAGCGGGAAGAACACCTTGTGGTTGACGAAGTCGACGAGGCGGTCGATCGAGTGCAGGTAGGCGACGAAGCTGAAGTCGCTGGTCGGATTCCTCATCGTGGCAAGGTCCTTGAGGAACGAGACCTGCATGGTCGCGCCGTCGACGAGCATGCCGCGGTGCCAGCCGAAGGTCTGCTGTTTCTCCAGGAACAGGGCGTCGACCCGGTGTTCCGGTGCGGCGAGCGTGTTGTGTTCCTCGATCGCGACGGCGAGCGCCAGGTTCGAAGGCCCGAATCCGACCCCGACGAGGTCGTGAATGGTCTTTCCGTCGTGCCGAGCTGAGGTCAACGCACGCGTCCCTTCTGGGTGGTGGCCTCGAAGGGCACACAGAGCACTTACGGCGGTACGTAGGCGAGGCTAACCTAACTCCGATCGCTGTGACCAGGGTCGGACGCGGTTCGCCGGCTAGCGACGCCCGCCGAGCGGGATGACCAACGGGGTGCCGGCGATGGGGCATTCGATCACCGCGGCGCGCAGGTCGAACACCTCCCGGACCAGGTCGGGGGTGACGATCTCGGTGGGCGGTCCGGCCGCGACCACTCGGCCGTCGCGCATCGCGATCAGGTGGTCGGCGTAGCGGCACGCGTGGTTGAGCTCGTGGATGACCATCACCACGGTACGGCCCTCGGCCCGCCCCAACTCGGCCACCAACTCCAATACGTCCACCTGGTAGGCCAGATCGAGGTAGGTGGTGGGCTCGTCCAGGAGCAATACCGGGGTGTCCTGGGCCAGTGCCATCGCGATCCACACGCGTTGGCGCTGCCCGCCGGAGAGTTCGTCGATGGCGCGTCCGGCGAGGGCGTCCACGCCGGTGGCCGACAGCGCGGCGTCGACCACGGCGTCGTCGCCGGACGACCACTGTCGCCACCAGCGCTGGTAGGGCGTGCGACCGCGGGCGACCAGATCGCGCACGGTGATTCCCTCCGGGGCGGTCGGCGACTGCGGGAGCAGCGCCAGCCGTTGCGCGAAGTCCCGCCCGGAATGGCGGGCGACGCTCTCGCCGTCGAGCAGGACGGTGCCCTGACGCGGTTTCAGCAACCGGGCCAGGGCGCGCAGCGCGGTCGACTTGCCGCACGCGTTGGGGCCGACCAGGGCGGTCACCCGGCCGGCGGGGATGTCCAGGTCCAGGTCCCGGGCGACGGTGCGTTCGCCGTAGCCGAGGGTGAGTCCTTCGGCGGCCATCCCGGGGGCGGTTGCCGGGGAGGCGGTGGCGGGAGGATGCGGCAGGGTTGCGACGGCGCTCGGGGACGGGGCTGCGTTTCCCGCTGCCGACTGGGTGGATTGCCTTGTGTGCGGCGTCTGTTCGACGGACGCGATCGAGTCGTCGGCTTCGTTCGCCTCGTTCGCTTCGGTGCCGTCCGGGTGCCCCATCGGCTTCGTCTGCTCTGTCGCGGAACCCACGTCAGCCTCCCTTTCCGGCCCGGTTGTTCCGGGCGAGCAACCACAGCAGGTACGGCGCCCCGACGGCGCCGGTGACGATGCCGACCGGGAGTTCGGTGGGGAACGCGGTCCGGGCGACCACGTCCGCCAGGACCACCAGGGCCGCGCCGACCAGGCCGCTGAGCACCAGCGGCAGTCCGGGGGTGCCGGCCAGCCTGCGGGCGATCTGCGGGGCGGCGAGCGCGACGAAGACCACCGGCCCCGCGCACGCGGTCGCCACCGCCGTCAGCGCGGTGGCCAGCACGAGCAGCCCGATCCGCGAGCGGGTGACCGGCATGCCCAGGCTCGCGGCGGTGTCGTCGTCGAACTGGAGCATGCGGTACGGCCGGGCGAGTGCGATGGTCGCGGGCACCAGGACGACGAGCGCGTAGCCCAGCCAGCGCACGTGGGTGTACTCGCGTCCGTCCAGGCTGCCGGTCAGCCACGAGGTGGCCCGGGTCGCGGCGTCGATGTCGACGCGCGCGAGCATCCAACGGGTGGACGCGGCCAGCATGCCGTTGACCGCGATGCCCACGAGCACGAAGCCGTACCCGGAGATGGTGCCGCCGCGAAACGCCAACAGGTAGATGGCCGCGGCCGTGGCGAGTGCGCCGACCAGGGCGCCGAACGGGACCGCGCCGTAGGTCGTGGACCGCGTGGTGCTCACGCCGCCCAGCAGGATCGCCAGGACGGCGCCGGCGCCGGCCCCGGCGGTGATCCCGATCAGGTCCGGCCCGGCCAGCGGATTGCGCGTGACGGCCTGGAAGACCGCCCCGGACATGCCGAGTGCGAGCCCGACCAGCATGCCCACCAGGGCGCGCGGGAGCCGGAGTTCGTGCACGACCAACTCGGCGTCGGCGGGCCCGGCCCCGAACAGCCCGGTGACCACGTCGCGCCAGGCGAGCGGATAGTCGCCCAGTGCCAGCGACGCGATCAGCCCGCCGAAGACCACCGCGACCAGGCCGAGGACGGCGACGAGGGTGCGCGGGCGCACGGCGAGCCCGAGCGGCCCGCGTTCCCACCGCAACACGCGCGGCAGGTGATCGGCAGTCTTCATCCGGAGTGCTCCCCGATCCTTCCACGCCTGACCAGATAGATGAGGAACGGCGCTCCCAGGAACGCGGTGACCACGCCGACCTCCACCTCCGTCGGGCGCGCGATCACCCGGCCGACCACGTCGGCGAGCAACAACAACACCGCGCCCGCCAGCCCCGAACACGGCACCAACCAGCGGGCGTCCGGCCCGGTGAAGGCCCGCAACACGTGCGGGACGACCAGGCCGACGAACACGATCGGCCCGGCGGCGGCGACCGCCGTACCGGTCAGCAGGACCACCGCGAGTGCGCCCAGGGCACGGGTGGCGCCCGCTCGGGTGCCGAGCGTGGTGGCGAGTTCGTCGCCCAGGGCCAAGGCGTTGAGCCGGCCGGTCAGGCCGAGCGCGAGGCAGACGCCGACCAGTACGAACGGCAGCAGGAACAGCGTGGTTTCGCCGTCCCGACCGGCGAGCGAACCGACCGCCCAGGAGCGGTATCGGCCGAGCGAGTCGGGGTCGGTCAGCACGAGGGCGCTGGTGCCGGCCTCCAGCAGGGCGCTGACCGCCGCCCCCGCGAGCGCGAGTTTGGCGGGAGTGGCGCCGCCGACGCCGGCTCCGCCGACGAGATAGGCGATCGTGCCCGCGATCGCCGCGCCGACGAAGGCGAACCACAGATAGCTGTGCGATCCGGTCAGTCCGAGCAACCCCACGCTCGCCGCGACCGCGAAGGCCGCGCCCGCGCTGACCCCGATCAGCCCGGGGTCGGCCAGCGGATTGCGGGTCACGTCCTGGGCCACCGCACCGGCCACACCCAGCGCGACGCCGACCAGCAGCCCGAGCAGGGTGCGCGGGACCCGCAGATCGCGGATCAGCCCGGCGTCACCGGTGCGTTCGCCGCCGAGCATGGCGAACACCTCGCTCGGCGCGACGGTGCGGGTGCCGATGGCCAGCGACGCGAACACCGCGCCGAGCAACAGCACGGCCAGCAGCACCAGCAGCCCCAGCCGTCGCGAACGGCCGGACGCGGCACGGGCGTCGGGCACGGCGGCGACGACGGACGAAGCGTCGGGGGAATCGACCCGGAGAGACACTCCAGTAAGGTAAGGCATACCTGAACGACTTGCCCAGTGTGCCCCGCCGCGGCGCCACGACGACCCCGAACCATCGAGTCCGCAACGACGAAGGAGTCCCATGGCGCGAGACGACACGGCGAACCCGGTCACCGAGGGCCGCGGCCGTACCGGGCGTTCGCCGATCCGCACCTGTCTGGCCACGGTCGTGCGCTCGGTCGAGGTGACCCCGCGCATGTTGCGACTGACGCTCGGCGGCGAGCGGTTGCGCGGATTCGACGGTGGTAGGCAGGCGGACGAACGGGTCAAACTGTTCTTTCCGCCTCTGGGCGAGTCGATCCCGGTGATGCCCGAATTCGGCCCGGACGGCCCGGTCCATCCCGACGGCTGCACACCGGCGCACGCGCGCAACTACACCGTGCGACGCTTCGACCCGGCCGGACCCGAACTCGACATCGACTTCGTGATCCACGGCGGCGGCCGCGCGGTCGAGTGGGCGCGCGACGCCCGACCCGGTGACGTCCTGGGCATAGCCGGCCCCCTGCCCGGCTCGCTCCCGCCCGCCGACGCCGACCAGTTGCTGATCGCCGGCGACGAGACGGCACTGCCGGCCGTCGCCTCGATTCTCGAACGCCTCGCCCCCGGCACCCGCGCACACGTCTTCGTCGAGGTCGCCGACCGCCACGAGGAACAGCCCCTGGTCGCCGCCCCGGACACCGACGTGCGGATCCGTTGGCTGCACCGCGATACCGCGATCGACGCGGACGAGGACCAACTGGCCGACGCGGTCTGCGAATTCCCCTGGCCCGACGGAACCGTGCACGCCTGGGTCGCCGGTGAGGCACTCACCGTCCGCACCATCCGCCGCTACCTGCGCAACGAACGCGGCCTGAACCGGGACACCCTGCACGCGGCCGGCTATTGGCGCCGCGGCAAGACGGTGGAGGAGTGGCTGAACGAAGCGGAGGACACCGAGAGTTGACGCTCGACCCGGCCCCCGGGCGCCGAAGGCGCACGGCCGACGCACGGGTTCGAGAACAACTCCGGCCAGGGGTGTCATGAAACCGCACGGTCGAGGCGTTACTCGTGTGACGCCAACGTGTGGAGGCCCCATGTCGGGAAGCAAGGCCGCGGACTTCGAGGAGTTCGCGCATGCGCGCAGCAGCCAACTGTTGCGTACCGCCTGCCTGCTCACCGGCGATTGGCACCTGGCCGAAGACCTGGTGCAGGAGACCTTCGGGAAGTTGTTCCCACGCTGGAACCGGGTGAGCACGATGGACGCCCCGATGGCGTACGCGCACACCACCCTGGTCCGCACCTTCCTGTCCGCGCGCCGACTCAAACGCTGGTCGGAGCATCCCGCCGAGGAACTCCCGGAGCCGCACGCGCCGGCCACCGCCGACATCGAGCTGCGGCTGACGCTCCTGGAAGGGCTGGCCCGGCTGTCCCCGGCCGATCGCGCGGTGCTGGTGCTGCGCTATTGGGAGGACTACTCGGTCAAGGAGACCGCGGACATCCTGCGGACCGCGCCCGGCACCGTACCGGTGCGCGCCAAGCGGGCCCTGGGCCGGCTGCGCACCCTCCTGGGCACCGAACTGGGCATCCCGGCGCCGACATGCTGACCGGACCCGAAGGCCACCACCGACCCCGTGATCGCGACCGGAAGGACGTGCAGGCCGTGTTCACCGATACGGACCCGTTCAGCGACGAGGACTTCGAGCGGTACGAACGGGAGTTGCCCGGTGCGCTGCGCGCGGTCGGCGACACGTTTCCCGGCCCCAGCTCCGACCTGGTAGCGCGTGGTCTCGCCCGCGGCCGGCAACGCCGGCGGTTCCGCACCCTGCGGCGGAGCGCCCTCGCCGCCGTCCTGGTGACGGCGAGCGTCGCCGGCTGGGCCACCGTCCGGGGCACGTTCGACGCGTCGACGGCCGGGCCCGGGGACCGCCCCGACACGCCCTGGGTGACCAAGGCGCCGCGCGACCTGATGCCCCTGCTGGCCGCGGCCGTTCCCGCCGACGGTGGACTGACCGACGGGGAGACCCACTTCGAGGCCGGCCTGCCGAGGGTGCTCCGGACCGAGGCGCGGGTCCAGGCGACGTACCGCAATCCGTCCGGATCCTCGGTGCTCACCGTGGTGATCAACCGCCCGGGTCCCGGAGGCGACCAGGACCCCGCCGCCACGACCTGCGCCGGGACCCGCCCGGAGGACGAGTGCACCCGCTCGACCGACCCGGACAACGGCGTGCTGATCGCCCGCAAGACCTCGAAGCAGGCGGGAAGCGTCGAGCAGGAGTGGCGTGCGGTGTACATCCGTCCGGACGGCGCACACGTCGACGTGCGCGTCGGCGGCAGATACCTGCTGCCGGGCGATACCACCGGCATTTCGGTGCTGAGCCTGGAGCAGATCGCCGCCGTCGCCCGCAGCGCGAGCTGGGAGCCGGTGGTCGCCGCCATACCCACCCCCGCACAGCAGGTCGCCGGGCTGGTGCCGGCCCTGTTGTCGCCCGGCTCGCACGTGGTGTCCGCGGACGGCTCCTCGGGCACGGGCGAGTTCGTGGTGGATACCCAGGGCAGGACGAACGGGCTGAACGTGAGCGCCGAGGCCGGCCCGGTCGGCGAGCGCCCGGTCTGTCCGCCGGGCGTCGACGGCAGCACCTCGGCGGGAGGTTGCAAGATCGTCAAGCTGTCCGACGGCACCCCGGCACGGATCGACACGGAGCGCACCGAGGACGGCCGGTACGTGCCCTGGGCCCTGACCGCGTTCCGCGCCCACGGACTCAGGATCCGCTTCGAGGCGAACACGCCGCCCGTGAAGGAGCGGGGCGAGAAGCGCTCGATCGACTGGGCCGGACTCCCCGTGATCCAGGAGCAGGCGAAGACGATCGCGGTCTCCCCGCGCTGGGACGCCCCCTGACCGGCCGGCACCGGTGATCCCGGGCCCGGGCCGCTGATCCACGTCGGCGATCGCCCGGACCCCCGCCCCCCGTCGGGCACCCGATTCCCCGAGGCAACCACCGCGTCGCCCCGGTGCGGACACACCGCGCCGGGGTGTGCTTCGCGCTGCCCGAAAGTGCCCGGCCGAGCCCGGCGGACCCGACTCCCCTCCAGCGACGAGAAAGCGCCCATGTTCCCTGCATCACGCGCGCGCCTGCGCCGGTCGGCACCGGAGGTGTCGAGGTTCGCCCTGGTGGGCGGCCTCGGATACACCACCGATGTCGTCCTGTTCAACATCCTCCGGACCCTCCTGGACACCCCCTCCCTCCTCGCCAAGCTCGTCTCGCTCGGCGCCGCCACCGTGGTGGCCTACCTGGGCAACCGCCGCTGGACCTATGGCGACCGCGCCATGGGTGACGAAGTCGCCGATGTCCGACGGCGTTTCCTGCTGTTCGTCGCCTGGAGTTGCGGCGGCCTGGCCATCCAACTCGGCTGCCTCGCGTTCTCCCGTGACGTGTTGGGCTTCGACGGCCTGCTCGCGGACAACATCGCCGGCAACCTGATCGGCATGGCCCTGGCCACGGCGTTCCGCTTCTGGGGCTACCGCACCCGGGTCTTCCGCGCCGAGCCCGCGGTCCCCGACGCGGCGTCCTCGCCGGTGGGCGCCCACGACGGGTCCGGGTCCGCGCGGTGAACGCCGCCGCACTCGTGATCGCGCTGCTGTGCACGCTGACCGGATGCTGGCATCTCGCCTGCGCGAGCGGGATGCGCCGAGCGGTGGACCTGGTGCTGGTCTGGCTGTTGCTGAGCACCGCCCAACTGTCCGCCCTGACCCTGCTGGTCGGCGGCCTGCTGCGGCACCTGGAGGCGGGCGCGCTGTTCGGCGCCGCGCTGGTGCTCGCCGCCGCGGAGATCGTGGCCACCCGACGGCCGGGCGCCGACCCGGCCCGCCGCCGCGGGGTCGCCGTCGCCGCCGGGTTGTGGCCCCGCGTCCTGCGTTGCGGTCGGCACCCGCTGGTCGTCGTGTCGGCGCTGCTGGTGGCCGCCCAGTACGGCTGGCGCGCCGCGCTGGCCGCGTTCCTGGGCCCGCTGGACTACGACGGACTGTGGTACCACCTGCCCGGACCCGCCATCTGGCTGCAACAGGGCTACGTCGGGCACACCCCGCAGGTGTTGTGGGCCGACGTCTACCCACAGGGCCAGGAACTGCTCACCGGCTTCAGCGGCGCCTTCGTCGGCGACACCCGACTCGGTTGGGCCTCCGGCCTCGCCTTCCTCGCCCTGGGCGCGGTCGCCACGGCCGGCCTCGCCCGTACCGCCGGTGCCCGGCGCGCACACGCCACCCTCGCCGGCCTCGGCCTCCTGGCCGTCCCCGCGGTATTCCTGGAAGCCTCCACCACCTACGTCGACTTCGCCACGGCCGCGACCGGCCTGACCGCGCTGCAGCTGACCCTCGGCATCCACCCCGCCGTCCGGGACGCCATCGAACACGGCGGCCTCGACGCGCGACGCCGGCTGCGTGGCCGGGTCCTGTTCGTCGGGATCGCCCTGGGACTGGCCATCGGCGTCAAGTCCTCGAACCTGCTGACCGCCGGCATGGTCGCGGCCCTGGTCGTGGTGCAGACCTGGCGCGTGGTCGGCGACCTGCGCCGCGCCGCGCCGAGCACGCGGCGGCAATCGGCCACCCGCTTCGCGCGGTTGCGCGAGCACGGCGCCGCCACCGCGCGGCTCGCCCTGCCGAACGCGGCCGTACTGGGCCTGCCCGCCCTCGCGTTGGGCGGCTACTGGTACATCCGCACCTGGATCAGCTACGGCAACCCGTTTTATCCCTTCACCATGCTCGGCTTCCACGGCAAGGGATCCGTCGACGAACTGATCATCGTGCGCAACACCGCGCCGGAGGTCGCCGGCGAGAGCAAACTGCGCGCCACCTGGCACTCGTGGCTCCACGACCGCGAACGGGTGGCCTACACGCACGACCAACAACCCGGCGGCTTCGGGCTGCAATGGATCTACGTACTGCTCCCGATCGTGCTCGTCGCCCTCGCCCTGTTCCTGCTCAGGCGCCGCTTCGATCTGTTGTGGGGGCTGTTGCTGCCGGTGCTCGTCTCGGCGACGGCCTCCCCGGCGCCGTGGTGGGCGCGCTACCAGTTGATCCTGCCGGCGTTCGGCTGCGTGTGTCTGGCGGCCGTGCTGACCGCCGTAGCCCAACGGCCGAGCGGCCGGGGGCCGCGTGGGTCGGTGCCCCGGGTGCTTCGCCGCGGTACGGCCGGCCTGGTCGCGGGCGCGTTCGTCGTGACCACGGCGATCTCCATGTGGTGGGCGACCCAGCCGACCAACACCTGGATCGGTGACCGGACGTCCGCGCACCGGGCGACCGTCCGCGAGACGGTGGATCTGATGCGCGACCCGGATCGGGACCGACGCATCCTGCCCACGGCCGCCTACGCCGCGATGAACCGGGTCCCCGACGGCCGGACCGTGGCCTTCACCGAGTTCACCCACCAGCGCTTCGTGAACCTGATTATGGGCGAACGCGGACAACGGCGCGTCACCAGCCTCGGCGAGCCGCGCGACGCCGCCGATTTCGACCGCCGGCTGCGGGCGTCCGGCGCCGGGTACGTCCTGCTGACGACCGGCGGCCCGGACCGTGATCTGCTGCTCGCCGTGCTGCGCGATCGGGCCCACTATCGGCCGGTGGTGCGTGGGAGCGGCGCGATCGGCTGGTTCGGCAGCGGAGCCGGCGCGGAACTCTTCGAGGTCGGCGACTTCACCGCGACCGTGTGTGCCGACCGGAAGCCCCGGCTGGCCGCCACGAAGCCGGACCGGGAGACCATCGCGGTCCTGCTGCAGGACGCCTGCGCGGCGCCGCTGTTCGAGGTGGAGGTGGCGCTCGTGGACGAGCGTGCGACGGCGATCGTTCGTACCTGGACCTCCCGGGAGGGCGAAGCCGTCCTGCGGATACCGCCCGACCTGGTCGGGAAGCCGCTGCGGGTGCGGTTCGAGGGCGACGGCTACTACGGCCCGGCCGAGAAGACCGCCGAAACCGGCCCCGGCGGTTGACGGTCTGGGCGGGGGCGGGTCCCGGGGTCCGTTCCGGGGACTTGTCGTATCCGACCGAAGGGGTACGCGAGTCCTGGGTCTTTCGGACGAGGCGCGGAGTGGGGTGTATTACCTAGCGTCGGAGTCATGAAATCGGATGATTTTCCCCCACCCCATGACGCCGACGATCCGGCGGTCGAACCTCGGCACGGGCCGCGAGCGCGCCCGATCCCGGGCCTGCGCCCGGTCGGACCGTTGTTGTGCATGGCCGCCGCGGCCGCCGGCGGACCCGCGCACAGCGCCGCCTCGGCCGCGACGCCCACCGATACCGCCGCCTCACGCGGTGACCCGGCGTGTGCGCTGGCCCGCTTTGCGTATCCCCTGGGCAGCACCGTCCCGGGCGGTTCCACGGCGGATCTGGAGCCGTTCGACACGATGATCCGCGGCGCGGACGTGGTCGGCGTGGGCGAGGCCACGCACGGTTCGAGCGAGTTCTGCACCATCAAGCACCGGCTGTTCCGCCACCTGGTCGAACACCGGGGCTTCCGCGGCTTCGTGTTCGCGGTGCACTGGGGTGCCGGGGTGCGCCTGGACGCGTGGGCGCGGCACGGCACCGGCCACCTGAGGACGATCATGGACGAGGAGTTCCAGGCCGGCAGCAGCCAGTGGAACACCGTCGAGACGCGTGATCTGTTCCGCTGGATGCGCACCTGGAACGTGCGCCACCCCGACGACCCGGTCCGGGTGGCCGGGGCGGGCGCCGACTACGCCGACCCCGCGCTGTTCGACACCGTGACCGCCTACGTCGCCCGGACCCGCCCGCATCTCCTGCCCGAGGTGCAACGGCTGTACCGCGAGTCCCGGCCCGCGGCCCGTATGGACGAGACCATCCGCGCCCGACTGGCCCGCCCCCTCGCCGATCGGGCCCGCCTGCGTGCGGACACCCGCCGCGTGCTCTCGCTCCTGGAACCGTGCCCGCCCGGCACCGCCGCCGCCGAACACGAGCTGATGCTCCGGCACGCCGCGGTGATCGCCCGAAACGCCACGCTGTTCGCGTTCGACACCACCGACGAGGTCGAGGCCGCGACGCGCTACCGCGAACGGGTGATGGCCGACAACACGCTGTGGTGGCAACGTCACACCGGCACCAAGATCTTCCTGTCCGCGCACAACGGCCACATCGCCGCCCGGCCCCGGGTGCCCGCCGGTGGGCCCGAGACCCAGGGTCGACTGCTGCGCGAGCAGCTCGGCGCCCGCTACGTCAACGCCGGATTCACCTTCGGCCAGGGGTCGTTCAACGCCGTGGACGCGAACGCCCCCGGTACGCCCTGGCGTCGCTTCGACATCGGGCCGGCGATCGCGTACGCCGGCGAGGACGTGCTGGCGCGGGTCTCCCGACGCGACTGGTACCTCGACACCCGCGCCGTGCCCGCCGGCCCCGCCCACGCCTGGCTCGCCGCCGCCCACCCCACCCGCAACCTCGGCGCCTCCTGGCCCGCCGACGAGTACGAGAACACCCGCCTGCACCCGACCTACGACATCCTCGTCCACGTCCACCACATCAGCGCCGCCCGCCACCGCTGATCCGCCGGTCGGATCCGCCGCGGATCAGGGAACGGGCGGCGTCGGGGGTGAGTTGTGCGGCCACGATCGACGTCAGGGCGAGCACGAAACCCACGCTCTGGATCGGGCTCAGGGACTGGTCCAGTACCAGCCAACCCAGTGCGGTGGCCACCGCCGGGGACAGCAGGGTGAGGAACGAGACCGCCGTCACCGGGAGTCGGCCCAGCCCCTGGAACCACAACGAGTGGGCGAGGGCCGTGGCGACCAGGGCCAGCCAGGCGTATCCGCCCAGCGCCGCGGCGTCCGGTATCGGGGGCGGCCCCTCGACGGCGAGCGCGACGGGCGCGAGCAGCAGGCCGCCGGCGGTGAGTTGCCAGCTCGTGAAGGCCAGGGTGCCGGCGCCCGGCGGACGCCCCCAGCGTTTGGTCAGCACCAACCCGGCCGCCATCGAGGCGGCGCCGCCGAGGCCGGCCAGGACGCCGATCGGGTCGAAGGAGATCTGCCCGCGAAGCACGATCAGGCCGACCCCGAGCACGCCGGCCACGCCCCAACCGAGTTGCCATCGCGTGGGGCGAACGCCGAGCAGCCCGAAGGCGATTCCCGCGACCAGGAGCGGTTGTACGGCGCTGAGCGTGCCCGCGACGCCACCGGGCAGCCGGTAGGCCGCGACGAACAACAGGGCGAACAGGGCCCCGATGTTCAGCGCGCCCAACACGGCCGAGCGCCACCACCACTCGCCGCGCGGCAACGTCCGGGAGATCAGGAGCAGGAGCAGGCCCGCCGGCAGTGCGCGGATCACGCCGGCCCCCAGCGGTACGCCCGGCGGCAGGTATTCGGTGGTCACCAGGTAGGTCGTGCCCCAGGTCGCCGGCGCCAGGGCCGCGAGGCCGGTGAACCCCCAGGTGCGCGCGGAGGTCCGGGCGGCAGCCGGTCCGGCGACCTCACGGGTCTGGGTCATCCGCCGTCCTTTCAACATTGAACTGTTCAACGTTGGGGGACGGTAGTACTCCTGTTAGCATCAGGTCAAACAGTTCAACGTTGAGGAGTGCCGTGCGGGACAACGTCGACTGGCGGCTGGACCAATGGAGAGTCGAGCGGCCCGACATCGACCCCTCGCCGATGGGCGTGGTCGGCCGGATCCAGCGCGCCTCCCGCTTCCTGGACCGCGAACTCGGGCACAACTTCGGCACCCATGGCCTGCAACTGTGGGAGTTCGACGTGCTGGGCACACTGCGCCGGGCCGGGCCGCCCTTCCGGCTGACCACCGGGGCCATCGTGGAAGCGTCCATGGTCACCTCCGGCGCGATCACCAATCGCATCGACCGATTGGTCGACCGAGGTCTGGTGACCCGGGAGACCGATCCCGGCAACCGGCGCTGCGTCCTGGTCACCCTGACCGACCAGGGTCGCGAACTCGTCGACGACATCCTGGTCGGTCACGTGGCCCTCGAAAACGAACTCCTGACGCCGCTGACCATCACCGAGCAGGAACAACTGGCGACCCTGCTCCGCAAGCTCCTGCTCGGCCTCGGCGACGGCCCGTCCGCCTAGCGGGCGGTGCTCGGCGCGCTACCGGGTGGTCAGCGGAAGCGGGCCAGGTTTTCGTGCAGGAAGGCGTCCAGGGTGCGCGGGGCGCGGCCCAGGATGCGGGCGACCGTGTCGGTGGGGGATTCCGGGCGGGACACGGCGAGTTGCTGGATCTCCACCACGTGTTCGGCCAGCCACGGGGGCAACTGGCCGCGGTGGATCAGGCTTTCCCGCAGTTCGTGCGGGGGCAGGTCCACGTAGCGGACGTCGCGGCCGAGCAGGCGGGTGAGGGTTTCGGCGAGGTCGCCGTAGCCGGCCGCCTCGCTGCCGGTGAGGACATGGGTGCCGCCGGCGATCTCGGGGCGGGTCAGCGCCGCCGCGGCGACATCGCCGATGTCGCGGCAGTCGACCCAGTTGCACGGGGCGTCCCGCATCGCGCCCAGGACGACTCCCTGCGCGGCCACCGCCGGCGCCAGGAGCAGCAGGTTCTGCATGAACGCGTAGGGGCGGAGCACGGTGTGGGCGAGGCCGGACGCGCGCAGGTGTTCCTCGACGGCGTGATGCCCGCGCGAGACCGCCACCGGGGAGTCGGGTTCGGCGGCCGGCGCGGAGATCTTGACGATGTGCTCGATGCCGCTGTCGGCCGCCGTGTCGACGACCCGCTTTTCCAGCTCGACCTGCGTCGGGCCGTTGGCCATGGCGAGGAAGAGTTGCCGGGCGCCCTTGAAGGCGGCGCGCAACGAGTCGACGTGCGCGGCGTCGGCGGACACGACCTCGACCGGCCGGCCGGCCGGGTCGCCGAACCGGGCCCGCAGCCGGTCCGGGTCGCGGGTCAGCGCCCTGCTCGGCACGCCCTGCGCGGCGAGGCTGTGCAGCAGTGCGCCGCCGGTGGTTCCGGACGCTCCCATGACGACGATCATCGGGTGCCTTTCGGTCCTGCCCCGGGGTGGTCCCGGGGAGTGGTGACTGGTGATGTGTGTTGGGCGTTGGGCGTCGTGTGCGTTGGGTCGACGGGTGTGCCGGGCGCCGGGTCTGCCGCCGGCGCGCGTGGTGGATGTGGCGCGGGTGGTGTGGACGGCCGGGTCACGGCTGCGACGGGTGGGCTCGTTGCGCCCCGCGCCAGCGCCAGGTGACGATGCTCGCGGCGAGGGCGGCCGACAGCGGCAGATCGATCCGCAGGCGAGTGATCCACGGGGTATCGGGCACGGCGGTGTGCGCGGGCAGCCATTGCGAGGCGAACCACCCGAGGAGCCCGGCGATCGCGGCCGCGCCGACGGCGAACAGCACGGTCATGACGACGCGCGGCAGGGCCGTGGTCCACGGGCGCGGACCCCTGCGACGTTGCAGCCAACCGCCGATCAGCAGTGCCACCACGGCCGAGGTCCCGGCGATGGAGGTGCAGGCCGCCACGGTCAACTCGGTCTGCCCGCCGATGACTCCGCCGGCGCCGGCCATCAGCGCCGGGGCGAGATAGGCGACCAGCACCTCACGCCACAGGACGAACGGGCGAGCGGCGCGGCGACCTGCGGCGGTCTCGTTTCCTCGGGGCACGGTGACCTCTGTTCCGTTTTCGCGCGGGATCGACGGGGTGAGTCGTGACATGGGAGGATGACCAACTTTCGGGTTTGTACTTAGGAGGCTAACTATTGGGGTATAAAAACTGTCCGCACCTGGGGGCGGTGCGGACTACTCCGCGGTCAGGGCTCCGATGCCCCGGACGACCCGGGAGAGCAGATCCAGGAACGTCGCTCGCTCGTCGACGGTGAGTTCGCCGACCATCTCCTGGAGTCGGGCGAAATGCTCGGGCGCCATGTCGCGCAACCGCTGCGCACCGCGAGCGGTCAGCACCACCACGGCACCCCGGCCGTCCTCCGCGGACGCCCGCCGGGCGACCAGGCCCTCGCGCTCCAGCCCGTCGACCAGTCCGGTCACCGTGGCCCGCGAAACGCCGAGGTCCGCCGCCAGCCGCGAGGGGGACTTCTCCCCGTCGTGGTCCTCCAGGTCCGCCAGCAGCCGGTATCGCCCGGTCGACAACCCGTACCTGGCGAAGTGCACCTCGGTGGCCCGACCCAGTCGGGCCCCCGCCGAGATCAGCCGCACCGCGACGAGCACCGCCTGCGGGTCGACCCCGAGGTCGTAGTGCGCCAACTGCCGCTTGGCCTGCTCCAGCGTGGGTGACTCGTTGTCGAGATCGTCCGTTGCCATAAAACTAATATGGCACCTAACTACATTCGGGTCAACCCGACTCGCGCCGACCCGAAGCGCGCCGACCCGACCCGGCGCCGAGAGCCGTGGCGGCGGGTCGGGTCGGCGCGGTCACCGTGCGAGCGAGCGGCCCGGGTCGATGCGTCCGTGGTCGAACGCGTGTCCTCTCGGCGGTCGACCGCGTCGGCCCGGGCGGGGCCACCGGCGCCGGCCCATGCGCATCGGTGAGTCCTGATTCCTGATCCGCTCCAGGCGCGCCGTCTCGTCCCGGTCGCCGCCGGAGCCGTACGGGCCGGTGAGCGGGGCGGGATGGCGCAGCGGGTCGGACAACGCGACCAGGAAGGGCAACTCCTCGCCGCGGCCGTCGGGTTCCTCGAACTCCATGCTCCAGCCCTTGGCCACCAGCACCGGACCGGACTGTCGACACCGGTTGTAGTCGATCAGGCCGGACAGGTCCTCGATGGTGGGTACTCCCTTCGTCGCCGAGGGCAGCCGCCCCCGGCGATAGGCCTGCCGCTCCCGCGCGGAAGCGCCTTCGTATTCGGGCACCTTGACGCTCCAGTAGGCGTGAATCGCCTGCCACAACACCGATTCGGGCGCGGTGACGAGGCCGTCGGTCCAATGCCTGCCACCGCCCACCTCGAAGGTCAGGAAGCCGCCGTCCCAGTTGTTCGGCTTGATCTCGGCGATGCCACGGGCGCCGGAATCGTCGAAGCCGAGCAGGTGGTGCGGGACGTCGATGTAGAGGGCGAGGCCCTTGTCGACCATCGCATGTTCGAACTTGCGCCCACCGGCGCCGACATGCTCGCGGTGTCGGTAGGCCAGGCTCGGACAGCCGGCCACCGCCTTCTCGTATCCGGCGACGGTGTCCGAACGCCCGGTCCACTCGCCGTACAACTGAATGATCACGCGTGACTCCCCACCTCAGCGCGCTAACCGACGGAAGTCAGCCAATCACTATCAGCGAATGCCCCGCAGGTAGGTTTTGCGCCAAGTCCCCTGCTCACCAGGGGATCCGGCCATCCGTGGCCGGATGTGGAGCCGTCATTCGATGCCCTGATCGCGCAGGCCGCAGTCGAATTCCCGACGGCGTCGGTGCGGTGCTTCGGTCGTCGAACCGCCTTCCGCGGTGGGGCCGGCGGGGCCGGCGTCCGGTGTCGTCGAGCGTGGTTGGGGCCAGCCGTGGAGGGCGTAGAGGATGTCGAAGTCGGACAGGTCCATCCAGCCGATGGGGTGGCCGGGGTCGTGTTCGACGTCGCCGAGCAGGACGGCCGCGGTGCCCTCGTGCGGACGGAGGTCGACGGCATGGCGCACGTCCAGCACCCGGACCAGCCCCGGAGAGAAGTCGGACGTGGGAGTGAAGTCCTCGCGTAGGCACCAGGTTTGCCCGGGTTCGGCGATCAACCAGGGCGAACCGTCGGCGAGTCGCTCGCACGCCACCCGCGTGGCGGCATCGCGGCTGAGGAGATCGTCCGTCATGAAGGCGTCGATCCACGCGTTGACGAGGGCCCCGGCAGCCTGGGCACCGAGGATCTGATCGATGTGCCTGTCGTTGGGGTTCACGGAACTCTCCTGAATGGACGGCCTTCGCGGAAGGCGGTGTGCGGACTCCGGCGGCGGATCGCCCGCCGGGCGGTACCCGATCCGGGACAACACGGGGAACGACGAGACCCATACCGGCGAGGAGTGTGATCCCGACGGCACGTTGCCGAGCAGAGCGGCGATCGCCGCCCGGGGCGGGCTGCGGTCGGGGAGTGCGTGGGCGCCGGGCACGGTGGCCCCTACCTGAACACGAATCCCGGATCCGCCCGGTTGCCCCGTGCGGCGCTTCTTCTGCGCCGGAACTCGCGCACGGTCATGCGCGAGAGCCTGGCACCGGTTCCGCCGAGATCGGTAGCGGCGCATCGACGGCGCATCCGAGCCCGCCGCGTCAATCGGGGAGCGCGACGGGGGAGGCGCCGATCGCGAGCTCCGTCCGGGAATCCGGCGCGGGCGCGTGGTCGTTCGGGTTGCCTACTCCGGTCCCCACCGGCTCGGGGAGACGCTCAGGGACCACAGGTCGCCGACGCGTGGGTCGTCCGGGTCGATCGGTTCGTCCGGGTCAAGGCCCGATCCATACGGGTCGGTGTCCGCGATGACGTGGATGCGGGTGCCGGAGCCCGGCACGCGGTACCGGTGCATGTCCGGTGCCTCGTCTTCGAGTTCGATCCGATATCCCAAGTCCTGGACGGCGACGCGCAGTTCCTCGAAAGCCATGCGCGGCGCGAAGGTCCCGTACCGCCGGGAGAGCGACGGCGGCACGGCCTCGGCGGACGGGCGGTGCGCCAGGCGGTGGATCTCGACGCCGAAGCCGAAGCACGCCATCCGGCCTCGGGAGTCCCGCGAGAAGTCGATCTCCAGCAGTCCGTAGTCCCGTCGCAGCAGGCCCTCGCCGGCAACATCGTCGAGATGGTCCGCGCCCAGGGCCGCCTCCCAGTCCGTCGGCCCCGAGTCGATTCCCGGACCGCCTTCGAAGACGGCGCGGCGGGTGGCGACGCCGGCGTAGAAGTCCAGGTCGCGCAGCCGGATGGGGTGAGCGGCGTCGATGGCCGCCGTGATGTCCCCGATCGTGTCCAGGTCGTTCCTGGTGGTGAGAACGACGCCGTGCTCCCCTTCCAGGTTGAAGAGCAGTTCCGCCTTCTGGATCGAGTCGAACCCGAGGTCGGCTTCCAGGTTCGTCGCCCCGGTGATGTCGCGCACGCTCACCCAGGCCAGGTTCGCCGCGGCCGCGATGACGGCCTTCTCCGTGGTGGTCACCTCGTACTCCCGGGTTCTCGGGTTGTCCAAGTCCAGGGTCTCATGATCGTGTCCACGCCAAACAACGATTGGGTGTCGTGCCGCGCTCGGCACGGCAACGCGGTGTGGCGAAGCGAGGAATTGGATTCCGGTCTGTAACCGAAAGGTTCGATCCTGCTACTGTGCAGCGCAGAATATGGAGATGGTTTCGGGGGAGGACGGCGATGGTCGAGGCAATGTCCGAAGACGGCAATAACGGCAACGATGCCAATGACGGTGATATCGAGACGTTGACGCTCGGGCCCGGTTGTTTCTGGTCATTCGATGCGGTGGCGCGCCGAACCCCCGGGATCGTGTCGAGCGTGGCGGGCTACGCCGGGGACAACGGTCCGCTGCCCGACTACGAGGCGTACATCCGTCATGGGCTCAACCCGCAGAAATTCGTCGAGGCCGTGCAACTCACCTTCCGGCCGGGCGAGATCTCGTTCGAAGAAGTATTGATCTTCTTCTTCCAGAGCCATGACCCCACCACGCCCAACCAGAGCGGCGCGGATCATGGCTCCATCTACCACTCGACGATCTTCTACGCCGACGAGGAACAGCGTGTGCGTTCCGAGAAGGTCATGGATTCGGTACGGCAACAACTGGGCCGGGATATCGTGACCGACCTGCGGTCGTACGGGCAGTTCATCGAGGCGGAATCCGACCAGCAGGACTTCTACAACAAGCATCGTTTCGAGCCGTATTGCCGGGTGGTAATCGAGCCGAAGTTGCGCACACTGGGGCTGAAGGTCGACTGAGCACGCCGTGGTGCGGCGCGGTTCCGTGCGGTTCGGCCCGGCGGAGTCACCCGAGTACGGCTGCCACCGTCTCGGCGGTGGCGGCGATCAACGGCTCGTCGGCGGGCGCCGCGGCGTCGTGCTTGCCGGCCAGGACCGCGATCACGATCGGGTTTCGGCCGGGCGGCCGGACGATGCCCACGTCGTTGGTGGTGCCGTAGCCGCCGGTGCCGGTCTTGTCCGCGACGGTCCAGTCCGCGGGCAGCCCCGCCCGCAGGCGGTTGCCGCCGGTGGTGTTGCCGAGCAGCCAACCGGTCAGCCGCTCGCGGTCGCGTGCTTCGAGTGTGTGCCCCACGGCGAGCCGGGCGTAGGTGCGGCCGATCGCGCGTGGGCTGGAGGTGTCGGTCACGCGACCGGGCTCCGCCGAGTTCAGCTTGGGCTCCCAGCGGTCGAGGCGGGTCACCTCGTCGCCGACGGAGCGGCAGAAGCGGGTGACCGCGCTCGGGCCGCCGAGTTCGCGCAGCAGGAGGTTCGCCGCGGTGTTGTCGCTGTGGGTGATGGCGGCGGCGCACAGGTCGGCGACGAGCATGCCATGGGCGAGGTTCTCGGGCAGGCCGGTGATCGGCGCGTAGCCCGACTCGGTGACGTCCCGATCGGTGTAGCGAATGCGCGTGGCGAGGAACTCCCCGTCCCGATCGAGGTCGCGGAGCACCGCGGCCACGGCGATCGTCTTGAACGTCGAACACATCGGGAACAACTCGTCCGCGCGGTACACCACGGTCTCGCCCGTCCCCGTGTCCCATGCGAAGACCCCCAACCGCGCGGCATGCGCCCGCTCCAGAGCCCTCAGCCGCCCGGCAACCCCCGTGCTCGCGACGGCCCTCCCGCCACCGGCAAGCACAACCCCGAACGCCGCCCCGACAACCCCGCCCAGCACCCCACGCCGACTCGACCGCAACTCCATGCCCGTTCCCCTCTGTTCGCCCGAAGCCCATCCGATCATGCAACCCAACCATCCATACGCCGATCCGCCCACCCGCAAACCCATTCGACTCCACGGACGTCGCCATCGGGCCGACGGGCCCTTCCCCCGAAGACGCGAGAGGACGACGACGAGGCGTCCCGCAGGGTCGGTGTCCCCGGAACCGGGCTTCGTCGGTGCGGGTTTCGCCGACGTCGACGGCGACACTCGGTCGTGCCGACGGCACGAACGGCGGGCAGGGCGGATGCGTGCTCGTAGGCTCGCCGTATGACCGATCGTGTGTTGCAGATCGTGGGCTGCGCCGCCCCTCCCGTGCGCGAACTCGTGGATTTGGTACGGGTCGTTCGTGGGCTGGGCTGGGACGTGTGCCTCACGCTCACGCCCATTGCCGCCACGTGGCTCGACGCAAGCCTCGACGAACTGGCCGACGCCGCAGGCCGACCGGTGCGCACGCGCGAGCGCGGCCCCGACGATCCGCGGCCGTTCCCCGATCCGGACGCGTTGCTCGCGTACCCCCTGACGTTCAACACCTTGAACAAGTGGGCCCTGGGGATCTCGGACAACGTGGCTCTCGGCACGCTGAACGAGGCGCTGGGCGTGGGGATCCCGATCGTCGCCGTGCCCTGGTTCAAGGGCGCTCTCGCGGCGCATCCGGCGTCCGCTCGGAGTCTGGAGACGCTCAGGACATCCGGCGTCGACCTGGTCCTCGACGAGCACGGCGCATCACCGAGTGGCCACGGCGCCCTCGACTGGTCGACGGTGGTCGACCGCTTGCCCGCCACCGGGTAGCGGGCATCGCCGGACTGCCCTCGTCCGATCCCGAGACGCAGGACGCCGGCGCTCCGAGCGCCTCGGGAGAGGGAGGGGGCTTGCGGGGGTTCTGTGGAAGTCAGTACAATGTCACACCTTATTAGATCTGGCGTTGTCTCGCTGTCGGCGGGGGTTCGTTCGTCGAATGGGCACTCGCTGCCATGGAAGGCGTTTGTATGAGCACTGTTGACCTGACGGTTGTGGGCCGTATGGGGGCCGGGCGTTGAGCGCCGGGGAGGGGACGGTCGTCGAGACCGTCGACTACCACACGGCGGGGGAACCGTTTCGGATCGTGTCGCGGGGGTTGCCGGCCATCGCCGGGGACACCGTCGCGGAGCGTCGTGCGATCGCGATCGGGGTGGGGGGCAGTGCCACCGCGCCGCGGCCGGGGCCGTTGGACGACGTGCGGCGGCTGCTCACCCATGAACCGCGCGGCCACGGCGGGATGTACGGCGGGTTCGTGGTGCCGCCGGACGACAACGAGGCGCATCTGGGGGTGTTGTTCTGGCACAAGGACGGCTACTCCACCGCCTGTGGCCACGGCACCATCGCGCTCGGGGCCTGGGCCGTCGAGTCGGGGCTGGTCGCGGCTCCCGCGGACGGTTCGGCGCGGGTGTACATCGACGTGCCCTCCGGCCGGGTCACCGCCATCGTCCACCGCCGGGCCGGCCGTACCACCTCGGTGACCTTTCGCAACGTGCCCACCGCCATCGGCGCCCGGCAGATCCCGGTGGCCACCTCCCGCGGTCTCGTGCGTGTCGACCTCGCCCACTCCGGGGCGTGCTACGCGTCGGTCTCCGCGGCCTCGCTCGGCCTCACCGTCACCCCGGACCGGCTCCCCGAAATCACCGCGATCGGCCGGGAGATCCGCGCCGCCCTCGCGGACGAACCCGCCACCCGGCACCCGGTCGATCCTCGACTCTCCGGCGTCTACGGCGTCATCCTGTACGAGGACCTCCCGGCCACCCCGGCGGGCCCCAACCAGCGCAACGTCACCGTGTTCGCGGACGGACAGATCGACCGATCCCCCTGCGGCTCGGGGACCTCCGCCCGGCTGGCCCTGCTCGCCGACAGCGGTCTGATCGGACCGGACGACGAACTGCGCCACGAATCCGTCATCGGCACGGTCTTCACCGGCAAGGTCGTCGGGACGCAGCCCACCGGCGTGATCACCGAGGTCACCGGCACGGCCCGGCGTACCGGCGAACATCGCTTCATCCTCGATGCCGACGACACCCTCGGAACGGGATTCCTCCTGTGACGGCGGACGAACTCCCCACGATCGCGGTCACCTCGACGCCGACCGAGGCGATGGAGGCGATCGAGCGCACACTCCTGGCGGGGCTGGACCCCGAAGGTGTCCCGCCGCGATCGAGCGTCGCCGTACCGGCCGGCGAACTGCTGCTGATGCCCGCGGCCGGACCGTCGCACGTGGGCGTCAAGATCGCCGGAGTGGCCGCCGGCAACCCGGCCAGGGGCCTGCCGCGCATCACCGGCAGCTATCTGTTGCTGGACGGACCCACCCTCCGGCCGCTGGCCCTGTTCGACGGCGCCGCGCTCACCGCCGTGCGCACCCCCGCCGTCACCGCCGTCGCCCTGCGCCGCCTCGCGGTCCCGGACGCCGCGCACCTGGTGCTGTTCGGTACCGGCCCGCAGGCGTACGGCCACCTGGACGCGATGCTCGCCATCCGTCCGCTGACCCGGCTCACCGTGGTCGCCCGCAGCGCCGGCCCGGCCCGGGCACTGGCCGACCACGCCCGCGCCCTGGGTCTCACGGCGACGGTCGGCAAGCCGGACGCCGTGGCCGACGCCGACATCGTGGTGTGCGCCACGACGGCCCGTGATCCGCTGTTCGACGGTGCCCTGGTGCCGGCGCACGCGGCGGTGGCGGCGGTGGGCTCGCACGAACCGGCCGCGCGCGAGGTGGACGGCACGCTGGTGCGTCGTTCCGCCGTCTACGTCGAGGCTCGAGCCGCCGCGATCCGGGAAGCCGGGGACCTGCTGGCCGCCGGCTGGGACGACCTCTTCCACGGGGGGCCCGGCCCGACCAACCTCGCGGAGTTGGTGCACGGCCGGGCGACCGTCCCCGACGACCGACCCCGCCTGTTCAAGAGCGTGGGCATGTCTTGGGAGGATCTGGCCGTCGCCGTCGAACTCCACCGCCGTCACCGACCCTGAGCGCCGCTCCGACTCCACCGCCGTCACCGACCCTGAGCGCCGCTCCGAGGTGACCCCGGGGCGTGCCTTGGTCGACCCCGCTACCGGCGGGGCGGCCGAGGCCCGCCGGTGCCGGGGCCGCCGGGTTGTGCGGGGCGGGTCGGGTCGGGGCCGTGGGGGGATCGGCCGGGGATCGTGCCGAAGTTGCGGGTGCGGGTGGTGTAGGTCGTGAGGGCTTGCCACAGGTCGCGGCGGTCGATGTCCGGCCAGCGGGTGTCGGTGAAGGCGAGTTCGGCGTAGGCGGCGTGCCAGGGCAGCAGGTTCGAGGTGCGTTGTTCGCCTCCGGTGCGCCACAGCAGGTCGACGTCCGGCAGGTCGGGCAGGGCCAGGTGGGCGGCGAACACGCGCTCGGAGATGTGCGCCGGGTCGAGCCGGCCCGCGACGGCGGCACGGGCCAACGAAGCGGCGGCTTGGGCGAGTTCGATCCGGCCGCCGTAGTTGACGCACAGGGTCAGGGTCAGCCCGGTGCGCTTGCCGGTGCCGTGTTCCAGGCGGACCAGCTTTTCCAGCACGTCCTGGGGCAAGCCTTCGGCGGAACCGGCCCAGCGCACCCGGATGTCGTGGTCGAGCACGGTCTCCTCGATCATGTCGTCGCGTACCAGCGCGAGCAGGCCGTCGATCTCCTCGGGACGGCGGCGCCAGTTCTCGGTGGAGAAGGCGTAGAGGGTCAGGTGCCGCAGGCCGACTTCCAGGGCGCCGTGGACCACGTCCTGCATCGACCTGCCGCCCGCGCGGTGGCCTTCGGTACGCGGCAGGCCCCGGTCGGTGGCCCAGCGGCCGTTGCCGTCCATCACGACGGCCACATGCCGGGGGAGCCGCTCTGCGGGCCAGATCGGCGGGTGTACCCCGGTGGAGTGCGGCCGCGCAGGCACCGGAGCGTCGGAGCGCGGCGCCGGGAGCAACCCGGCCGGGGTCGGCGGGCGCCGAGTCGCGCCGTCGGGTCGAGAACGCGCCGGGGCGATCGGCGTGAGGAACCGCCAGGCGATGTGGGCCTTCAGCCGGGCGGGCAGGAGGATGCGCTCGGTGGCGATTCGGGGCAGCCGGGGCCGGTGGCACAGCAGCCCGATCCCGGTGCGTTCGACCCGGTCCAGGCGCAGCCGGGCCAGGTCGGTCACCGCGCGCGCCACCACCGCGAGCGCGGGGGGCAGTTCGTGGAACAACTCGGGCTGGGCGAGCCACTGTCGGGCCCGGGCGACCAGCCGGCCGATCAGGGCTTCGACGGACGCGTCCGGCCCACCGTCCGGAGCCCTGCCCGGTCCGCTTTTTCGTGCCGCGCGCTCGGCCGCGCCGGTGAGGTCCGCCGCCGTGAGGGCGTGTTCGGTGAGCACCTCCATCGGCATGGTGATCCGGCCCTGGGCGAGGTCCTCGGCGAGGTCCTCCAGGTTGTCGACGATGCTCAGTGCGTCCACCCACTGCCGCGCGGCCTCCAGATAGCGCAACCGCAGCGGCAGATACAGGCCCGCGGCGGCCAACAACGCCGCGCCCTGGGCGAAGAAGGAGGTGTTGACGGCCTGGGAGTAGGCGCTCCACGCGGCCCAGGTGGGATGGGTGCGCCCGTCGATGTCCGCGCGGGTCGCGGCGAGGGCCGCCGTCAGGCCGTCGGTCGGCAGGTCCCACGTCCGCATCGTGTGCACCAGGGCCCGGCGTACCGGATCCGCGCTGTCGCCGCGCCGCAGGTCGTCGTGGAACGCGGCGGTCCAGGCGTCGAACCGTGCCTTGCGGCCGGTGGGATCGCCGGTGTCGGCGAGGTCGTCCATCACCCGGCCGGCCGCGTAGATCGCCCACAGCGCCGGTCGTAACGCCGGCGGCATCAGATGGGAGGTCCGGTACTCGGTCCCGCCCGCCTTGCGGATCGCCGTGCGGCACGCTTCGTAGGCTTCGACGAGACGCGGGTCGTCGATCCCGGCCGCGCGGTGGACGGAGCGGGGACGGGTCATGGGACTCCTCGGCCGGACGGGATGGTATCCGCCGTGCGGCGGGCACGTCGGTGTGGGACGGGCACTCCCCGCACGGCGGAGCGGAGACCACGCGGACCCCGCCCGGGTTCGACCCGGATCCTCCCCGATCCGGGCAATACCACTGCTACGACGCGGCGTTGATACGTCGCCCGAACACGGGAAGAGACAACCGGCCGGCCGCGCACCGTGTCACGCGGATGGGTCGAAGATGCCTCGTAGGGGTGACGTCACCAGGGCCGAACGGGTGATGCGTGGCGGGTCACGGGGGACCGAACCACCCCGTGCCGCTCGCATGTCCTTCGCGCGCCCCGATCCGGGCGACGTGCTCTCCGCTCGCGATGACCACGAACGGGTGACCGACGGTGTCGGGCTCGGTGCTCAGGCGCAGGAGACCTTCGGTGCCGGCGGCCAGGACCGGGCCGTTGTCGATGATGGCACTCCACGGGCGCGGCAGCACGTCACCGTCGACCGGCCAGTCGAACAGGTCGAGCCCGACCTCGAAGTCGCCGTGACCGGGGATCGTGAGGTGCCCGTGGGCCTGGTGGATTTCCATCATTCGAGTCTGCGTCGCCGTGCCCGATCCCGCCGGCGCGTGGTCGGTTCAGCCGCTTGTCGAGTTGCGGTCGACGGAGGAGAGCGGTGGGGCGATGTCCTCCAGCGAGCGGCGTTCGGCGTCGACGGCGAGGAATCCGGCGACGATGCCCGCGGCGAGCATCAGGCCGGCGCCGATGCAGAAGGCGAGGACGGTGTCGCCGACGTCGCCGGACTCGGTCAGGTCGGAGAAGACCAGCGGGCCGGAGATGCCGCCCGCCGCGGTGCCGACCGCGTAGAACAGTGCGATGGCCGAGGCGCGCGCCTCCATCGGGAAGATCTCGGAAACGGTCAGATAGGCACTGCTCGCGCCGGTCGAGGCGAGGAAGAGCACGACACACCAACAGGCGGTCAGCGTGGTCGCGTTCAGGTGGCCGGCCCCGAACAGCCAGGCGGTGGCGAAGAGTGCGAGGGCACTGCCGACGTAGGTCGAGGTGATCATCACGCGTCGTCCGAGCGAGTCGAACAGCGGGCCGAGCAGCAGTGGGCCGAGCAGGTTGCCGACCGCGATGACGGCGAAGTAGTAGCCGGTGCGGTTGCCGGGTACGTCGTAGAAGGTCTCCAGGATCGACGCGAAGCCGAAGGTGATGGCGTTGTAGAGGAACGCCTGCCCGATGAACAGCGACAGACTCAGTGTCGAACGGCGCGGATGGTCGCGGACCACACTGCGGGCGATGGCGCCCAGACCGGTGGCCTTGCTCGGGTCGATGGTCAGTTCGCCGTGCGCTTCGGGCAACGTGCGACGCTCGCCGGTGTCCTTGGAGGTTTCGGCCTCCACCTTCCGCTCGACGTCGGCGACCAACTCCTCGGCCTGCTCGCCTCGGCCGTGCAGGTAGAGCCAGCGCGGCGACTCGGGGACGTGTCGACGCACCAACAGGATGACCAGGCCGAGCACGACGCCGAGCGCGAAGGTCAGCCGCCAACCGAGGTCGGCCGGGAAGAGCGCGGTGTCGAGCATCAGCACGGACAGCAGTGCGCCGCCGGCGGCTCCGGCCCAGTAGGTGCCGTTGACGGCCAGGTCGACCCGCCCTCGGTAGCGGGCCGGCATCAACTCGTCGATGGCGGAGTTGATCGCCGCGTACTCGCCGCCGATGCCCAGTCCGGTGACGAACCGGAAGAGGAAGAACATCCACGCCTGGACGGACAGCGCGGTCAGCGCGGTGCCGACGAGGTAGACGGCGAGCGTGACCATGAACAACTTCTTGCGGCCGAATCGATCGGTCAGCCAGGCGAAGAACAACGCACCCACACACGCTCCCGCGACGTACATCGCGGCGCCGGGACCGGTGACCTGAGCCGCGGTGATGTCGAGCCCGCTGTCCGGTTCGGACAACCGGCCGGCGACGTTGCCGACCACGGTGACTTCCAGACCGTCGAGGATCCACACGGTGCCGAGACCGATCAGGATGCGCCAGTGCCAGAACGACCACGGCAATCGGTCCAGGCGGGCCGGGACATCGGTGGCGAAGGTCGTCGGTTCGGCCGGTGTGTTGCCGGCGGGCGTCGTCTTGGTGGGCATCGTGGGCGTCCTCCGATCATGTCGTTCTCGCGGCTGCCCGGGCATCGGGGTGGGAAACCCCTTGCAAGATCGGCCTGTTGCGGTGAGCACGCGGGATCGGCGCGGGATCGGTACGGGACCGCGCGGAAGCGGGCCGGTGTCGTCGCAGCGGCGAAATGCCCTATATATAACTCTTCATGTGCATACAATTGCGCAGCGTTACCCAGCCCGGAAGCTCCGAGGCCCCGCATGATCGGTGCCGTACGACGAGAGTGAGAGCTCGATGGACATCACCTTCGCGTCCGGCTCGGACGGCTCGGACGCCCCGGACGGTGCGCGAGGCTCCGGCTCGCCGCCCCCGCCGATGGATGCCACGCTCTACGCCCCGGACCGCCCGCACAACGAACTCGCCGTCCTGCTCGACCGGCCCGGCCCACTGCGGGTGGCGGACCTGAGCGCGTACGACCAACTTCACTACCTCGGCACACAGGCGCTGGACCACGCGGCGGCCGAACTGGCGCTGCGCCCGGGCGCCCGGGTGCTGGACGTCGGCTCCGGCCTCGGCGGCCCCGCCCGCTACCTGGCCGAGCAGCACCGGTGCCGGGTCACCGGCGTGGAACTGCGCGAGCCGCTGCACCGGTTGAGCACCCGACTCACCGAACGCACCGGGCTGCACGAGCGCGTCGACCTGGTCCACGCCGACATCCTCACCGCCTCGCTCACCCCCGGCTACGACCACCTGCTGTCCCTGTTGGCGTTCCTGCACATCCCCGAACGCGAGCGGCTCCTGCGGGTCTGCGCCGACGCCCTCGCCGACGGCGCGACGTTCTACATCGAGGACTTCTACGCCCGACGCCCGCTCACCGACGCCGAGCGTCGCCTGCTGCGCGACGGCGTCAGTTGTCCCGACCTCCCCGAAGCGGCGCGCTATCGAGCGGACCTGGCCGCAGCCGGCCTGCAGGTGACCACGTGGCGCGATGCCACCGAGCCGTGGACCGACTGGGTCCGCGACCGTGCCGACCGCTTCCGCGCCGATCTGTCGGAGCAGATCCGCCGGCACGGAGCCGAACTCGCCCACGGGCTCCTGGCCTTCTACGACCTCATGGTCGACCTGCTGGCCGGCGGCGGTGTCGGCGGCGTCCGGATCACCGGCCGACGCGTCCCCGCGCCGCCATCGGCCGACCGGGGATCGGGGAAGCGGCAGCCGGGCCTTCGGTAGCCGTCGGCCCCGGTACATCCGCGCCGGGCCGCGGGCGGATCCGCGCGTCGACCCGGGTCTCCCGGACGACGGCGCGGAAGTGCCCGGCCACCTGCCCGGCGAATCGGCGGCGGGTCGTACCGAGCACCGTGAGCGCCGGGCCGTGGTCGTGCACGACCACCGCGGTCGCGCCCGCGGCGATCACCCACCAGCCGGCGACGGCGACCGCTCGGGTCGGGCGCGCCAGGTCGGCCAACGAGGCGCGCAGGAAGTCGCAATGGAACGGGACGTGGCGTTCCTCGTCGGCGAGGATGCGGGCGGCGACCTCGGCGGCGAGCGGATCGTCGACGCCGTCGCGGAGCGCGCCGTAGTAGGGCAGCGCGATCACCTCGGCGACCATCAGCACCATCAACTCCAGGCGCAGGCCGAGCGAGCGGCGCAGCCGGCGAAAGACCGCGTCGGACCAGTGGCCGGGGATGGTGTCTTCGCCGGCCGCGGCGAGCAGGTGTGCCAGCAACCGGGCGTGGTTTTGTTCCTCGGCCACGAACAGCCGGATCGTCGCGGTGTAGACGTCGTCGCCGTCCGCGGCGGCCTTCGCGATCAGGACCCGGCCGTCGCTGCCCTCGCCGACCTGGAAGCGTTGGATGCTGCGGACCAGGGCCGGGTGCAGGCGGGCGCCGTTCGTCCACCGGGGATCCCCGGCGGCGGCGCGTGCTCGGGCCGCCGCCCGGAAGTCGCGCAACCAGCGGCTGTGGTCCGTGCTCGGTGGATCTGCGATCGGTGACATGAAATCTCCCCCTGGATGCCACGACACGTGCCGATGCGGCCGGATACCGCGTGTTGCGGAGGACGCGGCGCCGGGCGGGATGGTTGTCGCTCCGGGCAAAGTCCGGGAGTTGCGCACCGGCCTGCGGACCGGGCCGCAGCGCACCGGGGGCCGGTGCCCGACCACCCGACCCGCGCCCGGTGGGGCTTCGGCGCGGGTCGGGTGGTCGGGGTGCCGCCGGCTCAGGTCAACAGTTTCTGCTTCGCCTGTTGGAACTCGGCGTCGGAGATGGCGCCGTTGTTCTTGAGGTCGGCGAGCTTGGCGAGTTGGTCGACGGGACTCGCCGGTGCGTTGGCCATGTTCGCCGCGCTCGGCGTGCCGGCGGCGTCGCGGACGTACGCCTTGAAGGCGGCCTCGTTCTCTTGGGCCTGTGCGACGTCGCGACTGCTCATCGAACGGCCCCGAACGACGAGATAGATCAGGACGCCGACGTAGGGCAGCACCATCGCGAGGATGAGCCAGCCCGCCTTCGCCCAACCGCTCAGGTCGTGGCTCCGGAAGATGTCGGTGATCACCTTGAACAACAGGAAGAACCACAACACCCACAGGAAGAGCCACATCATCGTCCAGAACAGGTTCAACAGCGGATAGTCGTCCACGGGAACTCCAGTCTTCGCGAAGCCGTGACCGGCACCGAAGCCGTGACCGGCACCGTCGACATCCGGACCCCGATTCGCCGGACGGCCGGGCCGCCACGCGGTGCCGCGACGCGCAGCACCAATTCCAGGATTAGCACCTGCCTTCGGGGTCGGCACGTCGAGAGCGGGTGCGGGGCGTATTCGGGTAGGGAAACGAACCCCGAATGTCACGTTGTGCGGGCATTCGAGTGCACAGTGTCACGCTCTCCCGTCCGTCGCCGACCGGTCGGCCGGCATGGATCGCGTCGAACGCTCACAAATACGCCCCTCGCGCGCTCTCCCGGTGTGCACCGAACACGGCACAGCATGTTCAGTCCGTACCCTCACCGGGGCGGACCCGGCGACGAGACGATCGAGGGACGCAGATGGCCGAGGAGACCCGACAGCCGTATTCGGCCCGCCCGTTGCGCCGGCGGGTGCGCGGCGAGCGACGCCGGGCCGCGGACGACGCCGCGCGGGCGGCGGGAGAGGACACCGCGGCCACCCTGTTCGGGGGCAGCCTCACCCCCGCCTGGTCCGGAGCGCAACGATGGCGCCGGGCCTCGGAGTTGTCCTTCCTGGGGACGCTGCGGCGGCTGCCGCGACTGGTCGGCCGATCCTTTCGGCTGGGGTGGCAGGCCGACCGCGCGGCGCTGATCGTGGTGGTGGTCGCCGAGATCGGCCAGGGGCTGACGGCCGCGTTCGGTCTGTTGGCGACCAATCGCATCCTGCTGGAGTTGTTCGCCGCCGGGCCCACGCCGGATCGGGTTCGCTCCGCCGCGCCGGCCCTGTTGACCGTGGCGATTCTCGGCTGTGTCGGGGCGCTGTTGCGGGCCGGCTCCACGGCCGCCACCGGCCGACTGGAACCCAAGGTCGAACGCGCCGCGGAGGTCGAACTCCTGGAGCGGGTCATCCGGGTGGAGATGACCAGGATCGAGGATCCCGAGTTCAAGAAACTGCTGAGCACGGCCCGCTACGGGACCAACGCGAGCCGCCAGATGATCACCTACGGCGTGCAGGTCGTGAACGCCCTGGTGTCGCTGGTCGCCGTCGGTGCGGTGCTGGCCGTCCTGCACCCCCTGTTGTTGCCGCTCCTGGTACTGATCATCGTGCCGCAGGGGTGGGGGACGGTGCACTCGGCGCGCCGCCGGTATCGCTCCGTGCTGGCCTGGACGAACCACAGTCGCCAGCAGACCGAGATCGCCTATTCGTTGTCGCACCACGGCACCGGCCAGGAGATCCGGGTCCACGGCGCCGGGGCCTACCTGCTGCACCACTACCGCGTCATGGCGCGCTGTTCCGAGGCGGAGCAGACCCGACTGGCCCGCGCGGACGCCACGACCGACCTGCTCACCTCGGGACTCTCCGGGGTCGCGTCGGCCATCACCTACGCGACGCTCGCGTGGCTCGTGCTCAACGGCCATGCCGGCCTGGCGACCTCGGGTACGGCGGTGCTGGCCATCCGGACCGGCACCACCAACCTCGCCGCGCTGGTCCGGGCGATCAACAACCTCTACGCCCAGGCCCTGTGGCTCAACGACCTCGAACAGGTCTGCGCCATCGCCGACGCCCACGCCATCCCCGACACCGGTGCCGCGCTCGGTCCGCCGACGACGATCGAGGTGCGCAACGTGTCCTTCACCTATCCGGGCCGCGACCGGCCCGCCCTGGAGGACGTGACGCTGACCCTGCCCCGGGGCAAGGTGATCGCCCTGGCCGGCGAGAACGGTTCGGGGAAGTCCACGCTCGCCAAGATCCTGGCCGGCCTGTACCTGCCCTGTGCCGGGCACGTGTTGTGGGACGGCGTGGACATCCGCGAGGCCGACCGCACCGCGTGGTTCGAGCACATCGGCCTCGTGCAACAGGACTTCGCCCGCTGGGACCTCACCGCCCGAGCCAACGTCGTGATGGGCCGCCCCGACATCGCGGCGGGCCCGGACCCGGTGCTGTTCCAACAGGCGTCCGACTACGCCCAGGCGCACAAGGTGACCGACGAGCTGCCCCGGGGATGGGACACGCTCCTGGACCGGACCTACGACGGCGGTGTCGAACTGTCCGGCGGCCAATGGCAACGCCTGGCCCTGGCCCGGGCCCGATTCCGCAACGCCCACGTGGTCGTCTTCGACGAACCCACCGCCGCGCTGGACGCGCACGCCGAACACGAGGCGTTCACCCGGATGCGCGAACT
The DNA here is from genome assembly GCF_044333915.1 of Embleya sp. NPDC020886. Classification (NCBI taxonomy): domain Bacteria; kingdom Bacillati; phylum Actinomycetota; class Actinomycetes; order Kitasatosporales; family Streptomycetaceae; genus Embleya; species Embleya sp. NPDC020886. The sequence continues at coordinate 92,483 of NZ_JBIRRX010000003.1, forward strand.
CGTGCGCGACGGGGTCACCGTCGTCCTGATCACCCACCGGCTGGCCTCGGTGCGCCGCGCCGACCACATCCACGTGCTCGACCGCGGCCGCGTCGCGGAGTCGGGCACGCACGAGGAGCTGATGGCCGCCGAGGGCCGGTACGCCGGGATGTACCGGATCCAGGCCGACCAGTACCGCCAGGACCACCCGAAGGCCGAGCCGCCGTCCTGACCGCGGTTCCGGCGTGGAAGTCGGGAACGGGGCGGGTGGTCGGGCGAAGGCCGGCGGGGGAACGGTGCCGTGTGGCCCAAGCCTTCACCCGGATGGCCGCGAGCCTTGCGACCCCGGGGCCCGGGACGGAGCCCGAGCCGGAGCCGGGAGGAGAGTCGGCGCGGCGGCACCGGGCGATCGCGCCCCGTCGGGCACGCGCCGCCCCGCGTCGGTACCGGCGCGTGGGTGGGCCCATCGACGGGTGATCGGCAGTTCGTAGTACCGGTGGACGGCCAGGGACAGCGCGACCGAGGCCGCGGCCAGGGTCGCGATGATCAGGGTGCCGGGCAGCAGCCCGAAGGTCCGTTCCGCGCCCAGCATGTGACGGGCCGTCAGTATGAGCGGGTAGTGGGTCAGGTAGAGGGCGAAGGACGCCTCGCCGAGCGTGATCAGGCGCGGGTGGCGCATCAGTCGGGTGCGCCCCTGCACGTCGGCCCGGGCGAGGGCGGCGATGACCAGGGCGAACGGGGCGGCCATGACCATGCCGAAGGCGTACTGGGTGGGCAGGAACGGCAGTGCCCCGAACACGACCACCGCGGGGGCGGCGAGCCGTGCCCGGTTCAGGTGCGGCCAACGGCCGGTCCGGACCAGCCGGGCGGTGACGATCCCGAGGGCGAATTCCGGCAGCCGCACGAGCGGGCAGAGGTAGACGAACCAGATGCTGGTCGCGTTGGTGGGCATCCAGTCGTACAGCGGCGGCCCCGGCACCACGGTGGCGACCAGCGGCAGCAGCAGGGTGGTCGCGGCGAGCGCCGCCCAGCACCCGCGCAGGCGTGGCACCGGGATCCGGGACACGGCGGCCAGGAGCGCGGGGAAGAGCGCGTAGAAGAACGCCTCGCAGGAGATCGACCAGGCCGGGGCGTTGAAGCTGAAGAAGTAGTCCGCGTCCGGGAACCAGCTCTGCACCAGGAACAGGCTCGCCACCGCGGCGCCCGGGCTGTCGCCGTCGGGCAACACCGTGGCCGGCTCGGCGACGATGACGGCGAAGAAGGCGACGGCCAGGGCCCAGGTCAGCACGTGGTTGGGGACGATCCGGCAAAAGCGCCGGCGCCAGAACGCCCGGGCCGTCCCGCCCGGGTCGTGGGCCCAGGTCAGCACGAATCCCGACAGGACGAAGAAGCCGCTGACCGCACCGGTGGCGAGCGGCTGCAGCACCCGCAGCGGGCTGTCCGGCGCCAGGGCGAAGATGCCCGAGATGAGGGACAGATGACACAGCACGACACACATGGCGAGGAGGAACCGCAGCCCGGTCAGCGCGGGAAGACGTGCGGGCAGGAGCTGGTCGGACACGGGCTGATCTCCTTGGCCGGGGGTTGCCGGCGTCCCGGGGAGGCGTGATGGGGGATGCTCCTCTGGCGGGCGGACCGCGCCCGAGGTCTCACCGGAACGGACACCCGACGGTGACGCTCTCGTCCGGTCTCCCCTCGATCCGCGCCGCGGGTACCTCCGGTTCGACCGGGCCGGCGGTGTGCACGGGCAGGCTGTGCAGGTGCCGCAGACCGCCTCGGTGCCAGGTCAGCTCGGCCGGGTCGACGGCCGGTGCGAGCAGGGGCAGCCGGGTGAACAGTCGGGTCAGCGCGATCCGGGTCTGGGCCCGGCCCCGGGCGGCGCCGAGGCAGTAGTGCGCGCCGTGCCCGAACGAGAGGTGACCGCGGGGCGTCGCCCGGTCGACGCGGACCTCGGTGGGGTGCGGCCAGCGTCGCGGATCGAGGTTGGCCTCCAGGAAGGACACCACCACCACGTCGCCGGCCGCGATCGGCGTCCCGTCCAGGACCAGCGGCTCACGGGCCACCCGCCAGGCGCTGTGGTGGAACGGCGAGGACAGGCGCAGCAGTTCCTCCACCACCGCGTCCGTGCGCGGCGCGTCGCCGGACCGTAGCGCGGCCCGCACCTCGGGGCGCTGCATCGCGATCAGCGCGGCGGTGGGAACGATGGTGGTGAGCGACTCCACCATGCCGACGAGCAGCAGTCCCACCATCGCGGCCGTCTGCGCGCCGGTCAGCCGCCCTTCGTCGTGGGCGGTCAGCAGGGCCCGGGCGGCGTTGTCCCGACGGGCCCTGCGGGCGGTGGCCATGGTCTGCACGATCCGCAGGACGAACGCCTGGTGCGCGGCTCGGCCCTGCGCGCTGTCGGGGTGGCCGGCCAGGCCCCCGGCCATGGTGGCGCGGACGACCGCCGTCGCCCGGTCGGGGGCCAGGCCCAGCATGTCGGCGACGCCCGAGGCGGCCAGCGGCACCGCGAGATCGGCGACCAGATCGCCCTGCTGTCGCCCGGCCAGGGCCTGGACCAATTCGTCGGTGTGGGCTTCGAGTTCCGCCTCGTCCAGTCCGGCCGTCGTGGCCTGGAAGTACGGACCGACGATCCGTCGCATCCGGCGGTGCTCGGCGCCGTCGCGGGCCAGGAGTTGGGGTTGGGTGGACAGGAAGCTCTCGGGGTAGCGGGCGTGCGGCAGCCCGTGCGGTGTGGCCGAGCCGAGCGCGCCCACCGTGGTCATGTCGTTGACCAGCCGTGGATCGGTGAGCATGGCCTGCGCGGCGGCGTGCCCGGTCACCGCCCACGCGGGCAGCCCGCCGGCCAGCCGCACCGCCCGCACGCCGGGCCGCGCCGGTGGCGCGTACCGCTCGGGGAAGTCCGCCGCGGGTACCGCGGGGCAGTACAGGGACGGTGCGCGCGACCAGGGCGCGGACGACGACTCTTGCACAGTCATGGATCTCCGAACCATCGGGAGATGGCGGCCCGAAGCCGTCACCGACGGGTCGAAGCGTATGAGCGGGATATTTAGGAACGAAATCGATAAGTCGTACGAGTAGCCCAGGTGGCGGGTGCACGCCGGTCCCGCCCGGGCCTCACGCGGGGGTGTCCGGCGGTGCCGGCGGGTTCCTCGGGTGCGGCACGACCTGCGGCACGACGTGCGGGGCGACGGCGGCGAGGGTGTGGCACGTATCGCGATATTCCCGCACCGGCCGGGAATCGGCCACGATGCCCGCGCCCGCGCGCAGCCAGGTGCCGCCGTCGCGCGTGTAGACCATGCGCAGGGCGAGTGCGGCGTCCAACTCCCCGGCGTGGGTGGCGCGCACGACCACGCCCGCGTACAGGCCGCGTGGCGTGTCCTCGTAGCCGGCGATCATCGAGCACGCGGTGGTCTTGGGGATGCCGGAGGCGGTTCCGGCCGGGAACAGCGCGACGAGCGCGTCCCACGGCCCGTGCCGGGGGTCGAGTCGGCCGTGCACGCGGGACCCGAGGTGGTGCACGCTGCCGTGTTCCTCGACGGTGGTGAACGCGTCGACGGTGACGCTGTCCGGCTCGCACAGGGCGCGCAGTTCGGTGTCGGCCTGGTGCACCGAGACGGCGTGTTCGTAGACCTCCTTGGCGTCCCGGAGCAGGGCGGTGCGGCGTCGGGCGTCGAAGGCGGGGTCTCCGTCGCGGGGACAGGTGCCCGCGAGCGGTCGGGTGGTGATGCGCGCGTCGGCGTCGATCTCGACGAGGGTCGTGGGGCTGAATCCGGCGGCGCGCAGTCCGGGCAGGTCGAGCAGGAACGACCGGGCCGGGGTGTTCGCGCGCCGTCCCCGGAGGTAGGTCGCCGGGAAGTCCACGGGGTAGGGGACCGGCACGGATCGGGACAGGACCAGCTTGTCGAGTTCGCCGGCGCGGATGTGCTCGACGGCGGCGGCCGCGGCGGTGGTGAACCGGGCCGGTTCCCCGGCCTCGACGTCCACGGGCCGGGTCGGGGCGATCGGCCGCGGTGCGGCGGCGAGGGCGGTGCGCAGCACCCGTTCGAGGTCGTCGGGGTCCAGGGCGCGCACGGTGAGGGTGTGCGCGTCGATTTCGACCTCGACACGCGGGACGGTCAGTCGGCCCAGGGCCCGTTCCCCGTCGGGGGAGGGCAACCCGGCGATGGCGGCGCCGAGTTCGAAGTCCCAGTGGCCGTACAGGCGCCAGTCCCGGACCGGCGCGCGGCGCAGCGCGGCGTCGATCGCCCGGGCGGGGGATCGGGTCCACGGCATGCTCGTGTGTTCGTCCGCGTGGGTGGCGGTCACGGTGTCGTGGTGGATGGCGAGCACCAGGACGGCGCCGCCGGCGAACCACCAGCGGGCGTCGCGTTCGTAGACGAGCGATTCGTCGAAGAGCCCGGATTCGGCCAGGGCGACCGCGACGCCGGCCGGATCGTAGGTTCCTTCGCGGCGGGCGCGCAGATAGCGACGGGTGGGCGTGGTGGTGGGGGAGTCGATGGGCACGGGTGGCACCGTCCTCGATTTGAGTGGTGAACAAGTAGGTTAGCCTTACCTAACTTGAATCACCACATCGAGGCCGGACGCCGACCCTGGACCGAACGGACCGCCCGAACTGCGGCCGCCGGAACGCCGAAGGCGCTCGGGCGGCCGTCCGGCTCCGGGCGGTCCGTTCGGTCCAGGGCGTGCGCTATTCGGTGCTCGTCGTCTTTCGCCCGCCGCCCGCCTGGTCGTTGTCCTTGAGCGCGCCCCAACCGTGCCAGCGGTCGATCCGGACCCAGGCGCTGACGCGGCCCCGGTCCCGCTGCGGGTAGTCGCCGCCCCCGTAGTGGCGGGCCAGCCGGTCGATGTCGGCCAGGTCCTTGTCGTCGCGGATCTCGTCGACGTGGCCGACCAGGCTCAGATGTGTGTACCAGTTCCCCTCGTCGAGCACGGTGAGGGACACCCGGGGATCGTTGCGGATGTGGGCGAGTCGTCGCCGTCCCTCGTCGAGGTTGAGCAACACGCGACCGTCCTCCTCCCACAGGTACCAGGTGGCCGTGGAGACGGGCTGCCCGTCGGCCCGGAGCGTCGTCACGACCGCGGGATTGGGTTTCCGCAACATCGCGATCGCCTCTTCGGGCAGCGGCGGCTTCGACATGTGTCCTCCTGGTCGGTGTCCGGCCGCGGTGTCTCGGCGGGTTCGCCGCACCGGACCGCACCGACGACACTACCCCCGGGCCGCGCCGCCACCCGGTTCGCCGCACGGGCCGAATCCGGTTGCCGACACCGGCGGTTCGAGGGTCGGGATCACCAGGCCCAGCCTTTGTGCCGGCCGATGCGGATGGCCGGCGGCGCCTGGTCGAGTCCGTGCGGGGTCCCGGTCAGGCGGTGGGCGCATTCGCCGGGGCAGGCCAGGAGTTGGGCGATCGGGGTGCCGCCCGTGACGACGGCGTCCTGGAGCAGCGCAGGTCGACGCCACACGCCGCGCAGGCCGGTCCGGCCCGCTGATCGCGCGTGGGCCCGGTTCCCGGGTCGCTCGGGCGCGGGGTCGCGGTGAGGTCGCTCACGCGGACCGGCCCTCCATCCGCGGTACGCCGAGCGCGCCTTCGCGTGCCCCGACCAGCCAGCGACGCAGCCAACGCAGTTCGCCGTCGTCCGGGCAGCGGCGCATGCCGTTGTGATCGCAGGCCAGGAAGCGGTCCAGCGAGCGGACGTGCACGACGCCCCGGTGCTCGATCCGGGTGGACAGCGTCATCGTGGACCGGCCCAGTTGCACGACCGTGGTGCCGATGCCCACCGGCTCGGCGAGCATCGGCAGCGGGACCGGGAACGCGGTGTTGCGCTGCACGGCCGTCCAGCCGACGTGCATCACCGCCTCGCCGGGCCGTCCCGCGGCGGTGAGTTCCACCTGCGCGTCCTCGATGTAGCGGATCAGCGAGAGGTTGTGGACGCGTCCGAAGCGGTCGAGATCCGAGACCCGGGTGTGCCGTTGGCTGCGAAACTCGGGCACCGGTACCGGGCGGGTGGCCCGGGTCGGCGAGTGCGTTGCCGCGGTGGTCATGGTCGTGTTCGTCCTTCGTGTTCCGTGCCGGGTACGACGGCCGCGTCTCCTCGCGCGCCGGCCGCACCGGCCGCGCACCGCCGGGTTGCGGCGGGTGCGGCGGGTGCGGCGACGGGACGCGCGAGGTGTCCCCGAGAAAGACGTGGCGCACGACATGCCAACGACTCGGTGTTCACTTGGTCACGAACGAACGGCCACGCAATCGCGTCGACCCGCCCGAGTCTCGCCCGAGGCGGTCGGGGCGAGGTCAGCGCTCGCCGGCCCGACGCAGCGTGGTCGGCAGGATGCCGCCACCGTCGATCTCGAAGGCGTAACCCCGGCTGAACCAAGGGGAGTTGGAGTCGATGAAGGTCACCACGTCGACCCGCTTGATCAACTCCGCCTCGGCCGACGTCCATTCCGGGCAGCCGGCGATGTCGGATTTACCCATCGCCTGGGCGGCGAGGCGCCGGTACTCGGGGTTGTCGGTGGCACCGAGGTTGAGGCCCTCGGGCGGCTTGGGCCCGGAGAAGAACACGAGGTTCCGGTCGGGGGTGGGGACCGAGACCGGCGCCCAGGCGATGTCCCACTGACCGGCCATCAGGATGGAGACGTTGGTCGTCTGGGCGGTCTGGCTGGTGGTGACCTTCACGCCGAAGGAGTTCCACTGCCGGACGGCCAACTCGACGGCGGCGATCACCTGATTGCCCTGATAGCCGGGGTAGGGCATCGAGATGGACAGTTGTCGGCCGTTCTTGCTCCAGCGCCCACCGGACTTCTCCCACCCGGCGGCTCGCAGCGCCTCGGCGGCGCGGGCCGGATCGTGCGGCGGGAGGTCGGCGGTGACCGAGTCGGTGGGGCAGGGCGGTGCCATCGTGGTGCCGAGCCGGGTCGCGGGCACGCCCTTGCCGCCGGTGGCCACCGCACCGATCTGCTTGAGGTCGAGCGCGGCGACCAGGGCCCAGCGCACCTCGGCGTCGGCGGTGACCCGACCGGGGGCCTCGTTGAACAGCAACATGCCGAACGGGTCCCGCTGGAGCTCGAACCCGACGCCGGCCGCGGTCAGCCGGGTACGATCCGCGCCGATGACCCGCGCGACGTCGAGCTGTCCACCCAGCAGCAGGTTGGTCCGGGTGGACTCGTTGCCGACGAACTTGAAGACCACCCGATCCGGCGAGGCGGCGTTGTCGGCCCCGTCCGGGCCCCAGACGTATCCGGGGCGCCTGGTGAAGGTGAAGTGGTCGCCCGGCACCACCTCGCTCAGCCGGTACGGACCGGTGCCGTCGGACGCCTGGTCCAACTTCTCCTGCGAGCGCATGCCCGAGGGGCACACCAGTTGCACGGTCCCGGCGCTGCGCAGCAGGAACGGGGTGGCCTCCGGGGCCTTCAGCGTCAGGGTGCCCGCGGCGTCGTCCGCGGCGGCGGTGGCGCCGACCGGCACCATCAGGCCGGCCATCGGCGACTTGTTGGCCGGGTCGCCGATGTAGTTGTACTGCGCGGCGATCGCGGACGGGGTCAACGTGGTGCCGTCGTCGCACAACACGTCGCGCCTGAGGGTGAAGCTCGCCGTGGTCGTGTCGGCGGTCCAGGTCCGGGCCACGCCGGAGGCGATCTGCCCGTCGGGTCGGATGTCGACCAGCGAGTCGTAGGCGAAGCGATTCATCATCACCGCGCCGGAGGCCGGCGCGGTCAGCGGGTTCATCGCGCCGGGGTCGCCGGCGACCCCGATGGTGACCGTGTTGCCGCCGGCACCGGCCCCGCCGTCGGTCCCCCGCACCCGGCGGCCGGCAGTCCCAGCGCGACGGCAGTCACGGCCCCTCGGGAGACGCGTCTCATCGCACGCCTCCCGGGCGACGGTCGGTACCGACGGGCCCGGTGCCGAGTGCGGCACCCGACTCGATGGCCACCACCCGTCGGCGGTGGTCGGGTGACGGGCAGGCGGGATCGGATCGTCCCAGCACGGGATACCTCCTTGGAAGGCGGCGCGTGCCGCGGAGAATGATCACGGTAGGCAGGGCCGGACGGCCGTCGAATCGTCGTCGGCAACGAAGAACGGCCACCGATCCTGTACGCGCCGACGCCGGGCCGGGGTGGGCGGCCGGGCGAACCGAGTTCGAGGTGGCTGCGGCCGGTCGGCTGGACAGGTATCCGGGTATGGCTTCCACCCAGCGCTATCTCGCGGACCTGTCGGCCGAACTCGATGCCATGGTGGCCCTGTTGGGGCAACTGGTGAACTGCGAATCCCCGTCCGAGGATCTCTCGGCCCTGGACCGGTGCGCGGCGTTGCTGGCCGCGGTCGGGGCGGGGTTTCTCGGCCGCGAGCCCGAGCGGGTCGTCCTGGCCGGCATCACGAACCTGGTCTGGCGACCGCGGCCGAACGGGCCGTTGTTGCTCGGGCACTACGACACGGTGTGGCCGATGGGGACCCTCGCGGAGCTGCCCTTCTCGACGCACGAGGGTATTGCCCGCGGCCCGGGCGTGTTCGACATGAAGGCCGGCATCGTGCAGATGTTGTACGCGGCCCGGATCTCCGGCGCGCACGATCGGGTCGGGCTGTTGCTGACCGGCGACGAGGAGACCGGATCGCTGACCTCACGTGCCCTGGTCGAGGAACTCGCGGGCAAGGCCGGCGCGGTACTGGTGGGCGAACCCAGCGCGCCCGGCGGCGCGGTCAAGATCGCGCGCAAGGGCGTGGCCCGATTCCGGGTGGCGGTTCGGGGCCGCGCCGCGCACGCGGGCCTGGAGCCGGAACTGGGCGTGAACGCGACCGTGGAACTCGCCCACCAGGTACTCGCGATGTCGTCCGCGCAGCGCGCCGACCTGGGCACCACGGTCACCCCCACCGTCGCCACGTCCGGATCCACCGTCAACACCGTGCCCGAGACGGCCGCGTTCGACATCGACGTGCGCGGCTGGACCCGTACCGAACTCGACCGCGTCACAGGGCACATGCACACCCTGCGGGCGGTACTGCCGGACGCCGCGCTGTCCGTGACCGGCGGCGTCAATCGGTACCCGCTCGAGGAAGCCATGTCCGCGGACCTGGTCGCCCACGCACGGGCCGCCGCCCGCGAACTCGGCCTCCCCGAACCGGAAGGCGTGCGCTCCGGCGGCGGCTCGGACGGCAACCTCACCGCCGCGATCGGCATCCCCACCCTCGACGGCATGGGCGCCGTCGGCGGCCACCCGCATGCCCGCGACGAGTTCGTGCAGATCGCCACCATGCCCGCCCGAACGGCCCTCCTGGCGGCGACACTCGACCGACTCGGCGGTGGGGCGTAGCTCACCCGGACGGGGGTCGGCGTCTCGGGGTGTACCGCCGCGCCGGTCGGCCGGCCCCACGGGGGGAGGGCCGGCCGATCCGGCGCGGGCCCGTCGTCGCGGGCCGGGAGAGCCGGCGCGTCCGCGACGAGCGGGACACGTCCGGTGGCAACCGGACGTGGATCGAGTGGCCCACCGGGCATCCGGGCGGCACAAATCTCGGGTCGACTCCATGGTCACAGGAAGACGCCGCGGCCCGCGTCGCCCTGCGGGTTGACGGAAGCATCAGCCCGTCGGCCTAGTCGGGCTACCACAGGAGGAGGAAAAACCGGTCCGGTCCGGCGCAGAACGGTACGCGGGTACGGGGACTCCCCTACGGGGCAGGGGGGTTGCCCCTCATGACGGGGAGAAACCCCCTGTCGGAGAGAGGTGCCGTCGCGGGCCGTCGGCCGGCTCGACGGCCTCGGCCTCGCGAGCCTGCCCGGTCGGCGGCCGATCCGAGGAATCGCCCGGTGTGCCCTGGCGATGGTCGGGGAAGTCGTCTCGCACACGCGGAGGTGCCGACGAAGGGACGCCATGAGCGAGCGGGACGGTCGGGGGGAGAGCGCGGACGAGCGCGCGGATCGGCGCTGGATCGAACTTCTCCAGGAGGTGCGTGTTGTACAGACCGGTGCGCAGGTGTTGTTCGGCTTCCTGTTGAGCGTCGTGTTCACCCCGAAGTTCGACACCCTGGGCGACTTCGACAACGGCCTCTACGTGGCCGCCGTGGTCCTGGGAGCGGCCTCGATGGGTGTCCTGGTGTCCGTCGTCTCGCTGCATCGCGCCGTCACGGGACAACACCGCAAGCCCCGACTCGTGCGGGTGGCGAACCACCTTGTTCCGGCAGGGGTGGGCCTGTTGGCCTGCACGATCGGCTGCTCGTTGTTGTTGCTGTTGCGGGTGGCCACCGACGACGTGACGGCGGCGTTGCTCACCGCGGCGGCCGCGGTCTGGTTCCTCGGCTGGTGGCTCGTGTTGCCGTTGGTGCTCCGGCGCGGTGGAGCGGCGGAGTGAATTGCCCGTCCACGGCCGGTCATGGGAAGGCGAGTGGGGTGAACAGGTGTGCGGTGTCGGTGACTTCGAGCAGACGGCGCAGCCGGTCGCCGGGTGCGAGACCGAGTCGGGTCCCGGTTTCCAGGGCCCTGGACCGCGCTCGGAGCAGGGCGTGCAGGCCGGTGCTGTCGCAGAACGTGAGGTTGCGCATGTCCACGTCCACCCGCCGCACCCCCGTCGCCAATGCCCGGTCCAGGGCGCGGCGAAGATCCGCTTCGGTGTCGATGTCGACTTCGCCGCCGATCCGCAGCAGCACCCGGTCGTCGGCGACGATCACCCGTATGCGCAGGTGCTTCCGCGTGCTCTCCCGACGGCGGCTTCGGTGAGTCCCGGGGCGGCCCGGTGGGTGCGGCGAGTGGCGGGAACCGGGGCGTCGTGGGGTCATGGCGGGCTTCCCTCCATCACACGGCGGGTCGGGCCTGGATGGTCGTTCGGGGCGGTGGGTGGATTCGGCCGGGGCGAATGGCCGGCGGTTGCGTCGTCTCCAGGATCGATGGCCACCGAACGTACGTCAAGGAATTCATGAACTGCAATTCGTGTGTCGAGTTGCCGGAATGGTCGAGCCTATGATGGTGCGCATGAGCGATGCGGAGCAGTCCCGGCCCTCGTGGACGTTCTTCACCAATCACGCTCGGGTGCTCTCGGCGATCGCCCGTGATCCCGGGGCGCGGGTGCGTGACATCGCAGCCGTGTGTCTGCTGACCGAACGCGCCGTGCAGGCGATCCTGGCGGACCTGGAGCACGGCGGATATCTGACCCGGCAGCGCAGCGGCCGGCGCAACGTCTACCGGGTCGTGCCCGGGACCGAGGTGCGGCATCCGGCCGATCGGGGCCGGGCCGTCGCCGATGCGCTGGACCTGCCCGCACCGGAGTCCGCCGGCGGTACGGACCCGGACGCGGCCGACGAGGACGACCGGCGGTTCGGCAGGCGCGACCGGATGGATGCGGATCGGGATTCCGGCGGTTGAGCAGCGCCCCGGCCGCCCGGGTTCGCGGCCGAGCGGGCCGAGCAGGCCGAGCCCCGGCAATCCGGAGCCCCGCGAACCCCGAGCCCCGCGCGGGCCGAACCCCGCGAACCCCGAGCCCCGCGCGGGCCGAACCCCGAGAACACCGAGTCCCGAGGCCCGTTTGGGCGGATTGTGTGGGTCGACCATGACGGAGACGACCGAGCCGACCCGACGGGGCGACCTGTTCGTCGGCGTTGCCACGAACCGTCGATTCGAGGGCCCCACCACGGGTGACGAGCGGGCCATCCTGACCGACGTCCTGGCCGCCCAGCGCTCGACGCTGGAACTGAAGTGCTCGGGCCTGGGTGCGGACCTGGCCCGGCGATCGGTGCCGCCGTCCACGCTCTCGCTGCTCGGGATCGTGCGACACCTGGCCGACGTGGAGCGCCGCTGGTTCCGGGAGGTCCTGGCCGGGCAGGACGCGCCGGCCCACTTCTCCTCGCGTACCGACCCCGACGGGGACTTCGAGGGCGCGGTGCCCGACGACGCGGTCGTCGAGCGGGCCTGGGCGCTCTGGCGTGCGGAGGTCGCCTTCGCCGAGCGTTTCACGATCGAGGCGCCCGACCTCGACGTCGCGGGCGAGGACGCGTGGCGCGGCACGGTCTCGCTGCGCTGGGTGCTGATCCACCTGGTCGAGGAGTACGCCCGGCACAACGGCCACGCCGACCTGCTGCGCGAACGTATCGACGGGGCCATCGGGGTGTGATCGGCGGCTGCGCGCCGCCGACGGTGGGGGCGGGGTCGGTGGGGCGGCTCGAAGGTGCGATGTCCGTCACGTGTGCCGGCGTTCGGTGGGAGATCGTGACACAACTGATCTGACGGGCCGTCAGTTAGGTTGGCGGCCCCTGGATTCGGGAGCCGTTTCGTGGCAACCGCCGTACCTTCGTCAGGTCTTCGTTCCCGTCTGATCGTGCCGACCCTGGCCTTCGGCGGCACCCTCATGGCCCTCATGCAGACGGTGATCGTGCCGCTGCTGCCCGCGCTTCCCGGCGATACCGGGTCGTCACCGGGCACGGTGAGTTGGATGTTGACCGCGACGCTGCTCTCCGGTGCGGTGCTCAACCCGGTGCTGGGGCGGGCCGGCGACATGTACGGCAGGCGGCGCATCCTGGTCGGCGCGCTCGTGGTGATGACGCTCGGCTCGGCGCTGTGCGCGCTGACGTCCGACATCGGTGTGCTGATCACCGCGCGGGCGCTACAGGGCACGGCGGCCGCGGTCGTGCCGCTGGCGACCGGCATCCTGCGCGACGAACTGCCGCCGCACCGGGTCGGCTCGGCGGTCGCGCTGATGAGTTCGACGGTGGGCATCGGGGCGGCGGCCGGGCTGCCGTTGGCGTCGGTGGTGGTGCAGCACGCCGATTGGCACGTGTTGTTCTGGGTGACGACCGGCCTGGGGGTGTTCGGCGCGGTGCTCTCGTGGTGGGTGTTGCCGCGGTCGTCGTCGGCGCGTACCCCCGGTCGCTTCGACATCGTGGGGGCGTTGTTGCTCACCACCGGCCTGGTGGGCGTGCTGCTCGCGGTGTCCAAGGGGGAGGACTGGGGGTGGAGCAGCCCGGCGGTGCTGGGGATCGGCGCGGCCGGCCTGCTCGTGCTGCCGGTCTGGGGTCGGCATCAGTTGCGGGTGCGCGAGCCGCTCGTGGATCTGCGACTGGCGGCCCGCCGGACGGTCCTGCTCCCGCACCTGGCGGCCCTGGTGACCGGATTCGCCTTCTACGCGAACTGGTTGGCCACCGTGCAGTTGGTGCAGGCGCCCGAGGAGACCGGTTACGGCCTGGGGGCGTCCGCGTTGGTGGCGAGCCTGTGCCTGTTGCCCGGCGGGTTGACGATGGTGCTGATGTCGCCGGTGTCGGCCCGGTTGTCCGCCGCGCGTGGGGCCAGGTCGACGCTGGTGGCCGGGGCGCTGGTGATCGCGGTGGCGTATGTGGTGCGGGTGTTCACCAGCGAGCAGATGTGGACGATCGCGGCCGGGGCGACGTTGTGTTCGGTGGGGACCGGGCTCGTGTATTCGGCGTTGCCGACCCTGGTGATCCAGGCGGTGCCGGCGGAGCAGACGGCGGCGGCGACGGGCCTGAACGTGCTGATGCGCACGATCGGCCAGGCCCTGTGCAGCACGGTGGTCACCGTCGTGTTGACGACGGTGACGGTGACGCTGCCGGCGGGCGCGGGCGGTGTCACGTACGCCTCGCTCGACGCCTACCGGATCGTCTTCGCGCTCGCCGCCGCCGCGTCCCTGGTTGCGGCGCTCACCGCGGCGGCGATCCCGCGCACCGCGACCCACCCGGCCGGTGTCGAGACGCGCGACTCCCTCCGCCGGCCGTCCCGAACGCCCTCCTGATCCCCGACCCGGGCGGGCCGTGCCGGCGCGCGGGTGTGCGCCGGCACGGCGGCGGTTCGATTCACCGGAGGTCGGGACGTTCGCCGGGTGTCGTCACCGGGTCGAGTGCGGGTGTCCGCAGCGGAACAGCGGTTCGCCGGTGTCGAATGGCATGTCCTCGCGGGAGTCCTCGACCGCGCGCATCGACGAGGGCAGGTCGAAGGGCAGCGTGCCGGGGGTGGGGGCGTGGCCGAAGACCGCGTCCAGGACCAGGTCGTCGTCGGCGCCGAAGTCGGCGAGGAGGGCGGCGGCACAACCGGCGAGTTCGGTGAGGATCGCGGCGCGGTCGAGGAAGACGTCGATCGCCGTGGGTACGGTCGCACACAGCTTGCCCAGCCGCTCGACCTCGCCGGCGGGGAAGTCGAGGGAGCCGGCGTGGAAGTGGCGTTCCAGCAGTCCCTCGCGGGGCTCGTAGGGGGCGTCGATCCGGATGACGGCCAAGTCCGCGTCCTCGGGTCGCTGGACCACCGTGCCGTAACGGGCGGCGACTTCGGGGTCGATGTTCTCCACGTACAGCCGGCGCCGCGGCTCCGCCGCGAACACTTCCCCCGTCAGGCGGACCAGGGAGCGCTGTTGCACGCGGCGGCCGAGCTCGACACGGGTGGGGTGTCCCACCACCCGTTCGGCGGCCTCGGGGTCGACGTACGGGTCGTCGAAGAGGCCGAGCCGGAACTTGTCGCGCAGGATGCGCCGGGCCGACGCGTCGATGCGGCTCTCCTCGACGGCGCCCGAGTGCACCGCGTCGATGATCAGGTCGGTGCGGGTCTCGCCGCCGAACTGGTCGACGCCGGCGTGCAACATCATCGCCGCCTGTTCGGCGATGGTGAGGTGTTCGACGCCCCAGTTGCGGGGCGGCAGTGCGACGATGCCGGGGATCTCCATGCCGGTGAGCACGTTGAAGTCGCTGCACACCACGCCGTCGAAGCCGTACCGGTCGCGCAGCAGGCCGGTGAGGACGTCGCGGTTGAACGAGGAGCCGACCTCGGCGAGCGCGGTGCCGACCGGAATCGAGTAGCACGTCATGACCTGGGCGGTGCCGACCGCGAACGCGGCCTCGAACGGCCGCAGGTGGTAGTCGAGGTTGCCACCCGGGTAGACGGTGCGGGTGCCGTAGGCGAAGTGCGGGTCCTCGCCGCCCTCCTGGGGGCCGCCGCCGGGGAAGTGCTTCGTCATGCACGCGACGCTGTCCGGGCCCAAACGCTCGCCCTGCATGCCCCGGATGTAGGCGGCCAGGATGCGGGCGACGCGGTCGGCGTCCTCGCCGAAGGTGCCGCTGGTGCGCGGCTTGCGCGGCTCGGTGGCCAGGTCGGCCATCGGGTGGATCGCGACGCGCACGCCGACGGCGCGCAGTTCGGCGGCCATCGCGGCGGCGTACTCCCGGACCAGCTCGGGGTCGTCGGTGGCCGCGAGGCCGATCGGTTCGGGGCCGCGGCTGAAGGCGCCACCGGTGAACGCCGTGGCCGGGTTCTCGGTGAAGCCGTGCCGGGGGTCGGAGGCCAGGGTGACGGGGATGCCCAGCCGGGTGGCGGCGGCCAGTTCCTGCACGTGGTTGTTCCACCGGGCCATCTCGACCGGCGCGGGCATCGCGGTGAGGCCGAAGGTGTTGACGCCGCGCTCGCCGATCGACTCGGCCCCGGTGGGGATGCGCGCGCCGTCGCCGGGGACCATCCGGCCGCAGCACATCAGGCCGGCCTTCTCGGCCAGGGTCATCCGGCCCAGCAGGTCGGCGACGCGTTCGTCGATCGGGAGCCGGGGGTCCTCGTAGGGCTCCATGGTCCCGTTGTGGTTGAGGTCGCGAAAGCGGGTGCCGTCGTGGTGGCGCAGCGTGCGGAGCATGGTGGATCAGTCCTCGTGGTGGTGATCGGGGGCGGGTGTGGGGTGCTTCGGACCGCGGCCGGCGCTTGCCGAACGGGCGGTCCGGGCCGACCCGCCCTCGCTCCGTCCGGGGGAACACGGGTCCACGGGGGTGGACCTGCACCGACCCCGATAAGTGGCACAACTGCCAGATGACAGTAGTGCAAACTTCTGTGGTGGGGAAGATTGCAATCCGGGAGCCCGAACCCCGGGCCCCGAACCCCCGCGACCACGAAGCCGCCACACACCGTCACGAAGCCCGCCCCGGCATTCGGACGGCATCGAATGGGAGGACCATGCGCGAGCAGACGCACGCCGCGACGACCGGGCCGGGACTGCGCGAACGCAAGAAGGCGCAGACCCGGGACGCCATTCGGACCGCGGCCCTGGATCTCTTCGAGGAGCGCGGCTTCGAGGGCACCACCGTCGACCAGATCTGCGCCCGGGCCGACGTCGCGCACCGCACCTTCTTCCGCTACTACGAGAGCAAGGAAGCACTGCTCTTCGGCTGGGGTTTCGGCCGGCACATCGTCGACCGGTTCGCCGCGGCGCCGGCCGACCTCGACCTGTGGGCGGCCCTGGCGCACGCCTTCGACGGCTATACCAACGGAACCGCGGACGAGCCGGCCGGCACCATGGTCCGCCGACGCGAACTCCGCCGCCGCTTCGCCGACATCCGCTCCGTGCACGAATTCGCCATCCTGCGGATCGACGCGCTGGCCCAGGACGCGGTCGGCATCGCCGCCGCCCGACTGGGCGTCGACCCCGACCAGGACCTGCGCCCCAGGGCGCTGGGCGCACTGCTCGCGGGACTGACCCGGCGGGTCGTGGTCGACGGCGGCACCGAGGGGGCAGCCGCCTGGGTGGCCGCGTTGCGCGACGTCCTGCCCACGACGGACCGAGCCGAGGTTGCGGGCGACACCGAGTCGAGTCCTCGGACAGGACCGAGCCGAAGTTCCTGAGCGGTACCGCAGCCGGCGTCGCGGTCGGGCCGGCAGGGTGGGGCCGTGATCGAATCGCTGCTGGTTCTACTCGATGCCACAGACGACTCCCGGGGACACCGGCTCGACGCCGCGATGCGCCGACTGTTCCCGGAGATCGGCCCGCAGCTCCTCGCCAACACCGATCTGTCGCTGCCCCCGCCCGTCGCCGCGTGGATCGCCCGCCACGCACCGGCGGCCGATCGCGCGCGATTGGTGCGCAACGCACCCCTGGACGCGGGCACCCTCGCGCTGCTGGCCGAGGACCCGGCCGACGAGGTGCGCGCCCAGGTGTACGGACGCTTCGACACCCCGCAACACCTGCGCCGCGCCGGGGCCGAGAGCCGGACCAAGCCACCGGCCGGCAACGCTCCCGATGCCATGCACACGATGGCCCGGGCCGCCCTGCGGCCGACGTTCGGCAAGTGGCGGCAACTGCACGCCTGTCGCCCCGAGTCGTGGACCGCCGCGCAGTGGGCGCGGGCCGCCGACCTCGCCTGTGTCGCCTCCTGGGGCCCCGCGGTGAGCGCCGAGATCGTCGCCGTGCCGACCTGCCCGCGGCACACCGCCCTGGCCGTGCTCGCCCACGAGACACCCGGCCCGCCGCACACCCGAGCCGCCCGGATCGGCCTGGCCACCGGCAGATTCACCGCCCACGACCTGATCTTCCGCGCCCCGCACGCGGCCAAGGCCATCGAACTGGTCGAGGACCTGGCGACCCGGACCGGCAACCGCCTGCCCGCCGTGCGGTCCGGGCAACTCGCCGAGTTGGTCCGCCTGTTCCGAGGCACCGTCCGCGCGGCGCTGGGCACCGACCCGGAGCGCTGGCGCACCGCGACCTCCCTGCTGCACGCGGATTCGCCGTACCACGGCAGCATCGCCGACCTCCTCGACGAGGCCGCCGGCATCGGGCCGCCCCGGGACTGCCCGACGACCCCCGGGCACGAGGCGGCGAGCGTGCGCTCCCCGGTGACGGTGCTGCTGCGCCAGGCCGATCCGCGCGCGGCGGCGGCGATCGTCGCCGCACTGGACGAGGACGTATCGACCGCCCTGTGCGGCCGGACGCTCACCACGCCGTTCGCCGGCCGGCTCGCCGCGGCCCTGGTGGACACGCTCGCCGCGACCGCCCCCGAACGACTGCCGCTGCTGGCCGCGAACCACGCCCAGCACGCCGGCCTGCGCGCGGCACTGCTGGGACTGGACGACCCACGCGTCAACGCGGCGATCCTGGCCCGACCCGACATCCCCGCGCACGTGCGCGCCGCGATCTGGTCCGGCACCCCACACGCCCCCGGCCGCACCGAACCGGTGCCCCTGGCGGCGGCGCCGCTCGACACGTTGGACGCGCTGCCGCGGCACGACCCCTCGCACGGATACACCGACCCACGCGTGGAGGACGCGAAACTCGCGGTGTTCGCGCGCGACCCCGAGACCGTCCTGGCCGCCCTCGCCCGCGTCGACCACCTCGGTACCGGTCCGACCCTGGTCGCCTACCGACGGCTGGCCGAGGCGGGTCGGCTCGACCTGCTGCGCGCGGCGGTGCACTCGGCCGCGGCGTCCGGCCACGCCTTCGAGTCGCGGCTGCGCCTGGGCGAGGTGCTCGGCTCCGCCCGTACCGCGCAGGACGTCCTGGACCACATCGAGCGCGTCACCCGACGCGAGACCACCGGCGATCTGGGCGACTACCTCCCGCGGTTCATCGCCCAACAGTCCCGGATCGGCGGCCGGATACCGTGGGACGACGTGCACAAGGCGCTCGCCCGCGGCACCGTGACGCGGCACGCCGTCGGCGCGCTCGCCGCCCACCCGGCCGTCCCCGAACCGGTCGCCCTCGCGCTGATCGAAACGGCCCCGAACGCGTGCGTCGCCCAACTCGCGCCCCGATCACGCGTACTCGCCCTGGCCGCACTGCGCCGCGGCGACATGCGCGCGAGCATCGCCCGCGAGGACAACGCGCACTGGGCCCGCTGCGTCACCGAACGCCTGGTCACCCCCGAAGAGTTCCTGCACGAGGGGCGCGGCGCCGCGATGATCCTGGCCGCGCTGTACACCCACCCGGTGGCCCTCGCGGAGGTGGCCGAGCGACTGTCCGCCCTGGTCGAGCAACACCTGGGCCCCGGCGGCGACGCCTGGGCGGTGACCGCCCGCCTGGTCCGCGACTTCACCGGCACGGTCCCCGAACTGCTCGCCGCCGCGGCCGCCGCCACCCGCGAGCCGGGGCCGGGAACGGCGGGGTGAGCGGGCCGCGGTCGGCGGCGGGGTGGCCTGGATGCTCCGGTGGCGCGCCCTCGAATGGCGTGGATTCGGCTCCTCAAGGCGTGATCATCGATGCGACGATCTGGTGATCGACGGGGGCTTCCGCGTGGTGCGGCGGCGTTTCCCCTCGCGACCGGAAGGGATCACCCTCGTGGACTCGCTGGATCTGAAGACGGTGCGCACCAGCCTCGAAGGGGCGGTATTGCAGGTGCGGTTGGCCCGGCCGGAGGGGGGCAACGCGCTCGACGAGCAGATGTTGGACGACCTCCTGGCGGTGCTCGCCGACCTGCGGGAGCGTACCGACGTGCGAGTGCTCGTCCTGTCCGGGGAGGGTGATTCGTTCTGCCTGGGCGGTGATCGCGGCGAGTTGCTACGGCTGGCGGCCGAGGATCCCGGCGGGCCGGCCGTGCGCCGGATCGGCGAGAAGGCGCGAGCGGTGTGCGAGGGGCTCGCCGCGGCCGATCCGGTCACCATCGCGCGGGTGCACGGCCAGGTGGTCGGGGCGGGGCTGGCCCTGGCGATCTTCTGCGACCTGCGGGTGGGCGACATCGAGACACGGTTCCGGATGCCCGAGTTGGCCCTGGGACTGCCCACCGCGTGGGGCGGTGCGATGGCTCGACTCATCGGCGAGGTCGGCGCCGCCCGGATCCGCGAACTCGTACTGACCGCCGACGCGTTCGACGCGCACACCGCACACCGGTTGTCGATCCTGCATCAGGTGGTGCCGGCCTCCGAACTGGACGCGGCGGTGAGCCGCTGGGTCAAGCCGGTCGTCCGCAGGCCGGTCGCGGCCCTGCACGCGTCGAAGACGTTGATGAACGCCTACAGCCGCAGCGACCGCTTCGGCGATCTCTCGATGCTCGACGGCCACATGTTGTCCGCGTTCCTGGGCGCGGCGACCGCGCGCTGAGCGCACACCCGCCCGCCGGTCGCACGTCGACGCCGCGGGGTGGTCGCGGCACACCGCCGCGACCACCCCGCCGGCGATTCGCTCAGCGCACGCTCACCGGCATCCGGGTGATCCGGCGAAACGCCAGCCGCGGTTCCCACGTCGGCTCCGCCACCACCCGCAGCGCGGGCAGGCGACGTACGATCGCCTCCAGCAGCACACCGGCCTCCAGGCGGGCCAGGCCCGCCCCGATGCAGTAGTGGATACCGCCGCCGAAGGAGATGTGCCGGGCTCGTCGCGTGATGTCGAAGGCGTGCGCGTCGGGCGTCAGGTCCGGGTCGTGATTGGCCGCACCCAACATCGTGTGCACGACCTCGCCGCGGCCGATCGGCATGCCCGCCAGGACCAGGTCCCTGCTCGCATAGCGCGTGGTCACGTGGATCGGCGGGTCGTATCGGAAGACCTCCTCGACGGCGTCGGCCAGCGCCGCCGGGTGGGCGCCCAGCCAGGCCCGCTGCGCCGGATGCCGGTCGAAGGTCCAGACCATCGTGGACAGCAGGGTGGAGGTGGTCTCCAGGGACGCGATCACCACGAACATGGCGAGCGAGTAGACGTGCTCGTCCGCGAGTTCGCGATCGGGCTCCAACGCGTCCCAGGCGCGCAACCACTGGGAGATCACATCGTCGCCGGGGGCGGCGCGGCGGCGCGCGACCAGCGCGGTGAAGTACTCGCGCAGCCCCCCGACCGCCTCGTCCGCCGCCCGGAGTTGGCGTTTGGTGGGCAACAACTCCTGGGCGTACGCCTGCGCGTGGGTGAGCGCGCGGAGCAGGTCGAAGTCCTCGGGCGGCAGGCCGAGCCAATGTCCCACGGTGGCCACCGGCAGTTGTTCGCCGACGAGTTCGGCGAAGTCCGCGTCCGCGTCCCCGGCCTGCTCGATCAGGGTGTCCAGCAGGGTGTTCGCCACGCGTTGCACGGTCGGGCGCAGTGTCTCCAGGGTGCCGCGGTCGAAGATGTTGTTGACGGATCTGCGGATCCGGGTGTGCTCCGGCGGGTTGAGCGCCACCAGCGTCTGTTCGAGTTCGCGCGACGAGGGTGTCGACCACCGCGAGCCGTCGGTCTGTCGCGCCCGCCAGGCCCGGTCCAGGGCGAGCCAATCGGGGCTGCGCAGAACCTCGTCGCAGGCACGATGGCCGACCACCAGGAAGCCGCCCCAGGGCGCGGGCACCACGTCGCCCATCTCCCGTAGACTGGCGTACAGCGGCAGGGGATCCGCCTGGCCGGCCACGGAACGCAGCCGGGACAACAGGGCGACGACACTTCGACTGTCGATGACGGTGGTGGACGCGGAAGACTGCACGACGGCTCCTTCTACTCGACACGAGGTCAACTGACGACTCGGCACAGCGTTGATCGATCGGCCGCCCTTGGCGCGGGCGGTCGACGGTGAAGGGTGTCTGCGGTTGTCGGGCGGGGCGTTCGGGCGCAGGTGTGATCCAGCCCCGTCCCGGGGGCACCGGGGTCGGGGCCGGGAGAACCCGGCCCCGACCCCGGCACCGGTGGTGGGTGCCATGGGTCACCCGCCTGGCACGGCGGGTCAGGGTGTGACTATTGGCCTCGCCACCAGTTCAGGAACGAGCTCCACACGCCGCCCTTGCGCGCACCGGGGTCCGGGCGCTCGGGGGCGGTGGCGGGGCGTGCGGGCGCCGGGTCGGCCGGCGCGGGTGCCCGGCGCGGCGCGATCGGCGTGAAGCGGGCCGGCAGCGCGGTGAGCGCTCGGTTGAAGGGGCCGGGACGCCAGTCCAATTCGGCCGCCGGGACCGCGAGTTCGAGGTCGGGGAGGCGATTGAGCAGCTTCTCGATCGCGGCGGTGGCGATCAGCCAGGCGGAGTCCTTGGCCGGGCACGCGTGCGGTCCGGCGCTCCAGGCCAGGTGCGAACGGTTGCTCGGGCGACGGCCGTTCGCGAACAGTGCGGGATCGCTGTTGGCGGCGGCGAAGCTGATCACCACCGGGGTGCCCCGGCCGAGCGCGACGCCGGCCAGGTCGACGTCCCGCACCGGATAGTGCACCGCGTAGTTCGCCATCGGCGGGTCGGCCCACAACACCTCGTCGAGCGCGTCCTCGACGGAGGCTCCGCCGCCGAACAGGCTGGCCGAGAACCGCTCGTCGGAGAGGATCAGTCGCAGTCCGTTGGCGATCAGATTGCGCTGTGGTTCGGTGCCGGCGCTCATCAGCATGACGAGTTGGTGGATCATCTCCTCGTCGGTGAGCCGGTTGGGGTGCGCCATCAGCCACGAGGTGACGTCCGAGCCGGGCTCTTCGCGTTTGAGCGCGACGAGTTCGACCAGGGCTCCGGTCAACATCTGATTGGCCGCGTCCGCGTCCCCGACGGCGTCGAAGATGCCCGCGATGCCCGCCACCAGGCGGTCGCCCAACTCGGGCGGGCTGCCGAAGAGTTCGCTGAACACCAGAAGGGGCAGGGTCTTGGCGTAGGAGTTCAGCAGGTCGACGGTGCCGGTGCCCGCCCACTGGTCGACCAGGTAGTCCGAGCTGCGTTCGACGAACCGGCGCAACTGGTACGGGTCGATCCGGTCGAGGCTGTCGGTCACCGCCTGGCGCAGCCGCAGGTGCTCGGCGCCGTCGGAGAACAGACAGTTCGGCCGATACATCATCATCGGCACGACCGGGCTGTCCTCGGGAACCCGGCCGTCGGCCAGCGCGAGCCAGCGTCGGGGGTCCTTGGCGAACAACTCCGGGGAGTGCAGGACGCGCAGCGCGGCGGCGTGGTCGGTGACCAGCATCGCCTCGACGCCGGGCGCCAATTCCACCGGCGCCGCCACGCCCTGTCGGCGCAGGTCTTCGTACACGGCGCGCGGGTCGGCGGAGAACGTCTTGTCGTACAGGGGAACGGCCCCGCCGGCGTGGTGCGCGGGGCAACCCGGAGGCGGGGAGGGGTGACCGCCGGACGAGGGGGCCGGCGGATCGTATGGGCCAGTGTTCACGCGAGTTCCTTGGATGCCCGAAGCTGGAGGTAGCGGACGAGGGCCATCAGGGCCTCCGTCGAGGAGGCGCGGTCGCGGGCGTCGCAGGTGACCAGCGGCGTGTCCGGCAGCAGGTCGAGCGCGGCGCGCAGCTTCTCCAGGGGATGTTCGACGCCGCCGTCGAACCGGTTGATGGCGACGGCGTAGGGCACGTCGTACTCCTCCAACAGGCCGATCACGTCGAAGGATTGGTCGAAGCGCTCGGGGTCGATCAGGACCAGGGCGCCGAGCGCGCCGAGCGTCATGTCCTTCCACACCTGGGCGAAACGCTGCTGCCCGGGCGTGCCGAAGAGGTAGAGCACGAGTCGGTCGCTGAGGGTGAGTCGGCCGAAGTCCAGGGCCACCGTGGTGGTGGTCTTGCGGCCCGCGCCCGTCAGGTCGTCGATGTGCGCGCCGGCCTGCGTCATCGTCTCCTCGGTGGTGAGGGGGCGAATCTCCGACATGGTTCCGACGAAGGTCGTCTTGCCGACGGCGAAGTGCCCGACCACCAGGATCTTCGCCGCGACCTTGACGGAGTCGGCCAGGTAGACGTCGGTGCCGGCGCCGCTAGAGACGGGCGAGTCCATCCAGCACCTCCTGTAGCAGTTGGGTCTTGGGCAACTCGGCGCTGGGGATGGGGCGGCGGGTGGCCACCAGGCCGGTGTCCATCAGGTCGGACAGCAATACCTTGACCACGCCGATGGGGAGTTGCAGGTGTCCGGCGACCTCGGCGACGGAGAGGATCCCGCCGCGGCACAGGGCGAGCAGGCGGGTGCTCTCGGGGTCGAGGATGTGCGGCGACTCGTCGCCCGGCAACGCGATCACCAGGCTGACCAGGTCCAGGCCCTCGCGGGTCGGGTGGCCGCGGCCGCGGGTGATGACGTAGGGGCGGACTAAGTCCGGGGCATCGGATTTCGCCGTGGGATCGTTGGTCATACCGAATGGTCCGCATTCCGTCGGGGCGGGCTGGTCATTTCCTTTCCGAGTTGGCGCACGAGCTGTTGCATGCGGAACGTGATGATCTCCATGTCCACGTTCTGCGTGGCCGATACAGCCAGATAGGCGCCGGGGCCGGCCGCCACGAGGAAGATGAAGCCGTCGCCGAACTCGACGAGGGTCTGACGCCACGGCGTCTCGGAATCGCCGATGAACTCCGCCGTGCTCCGGCTGATGGACTGGAGTCCGGACAGCGCCGCGGCCTGCCGATCGGCTTCGTCCCGGGATATCCCGTCGGAGTGCGCCCGCAATATCCCGTCGGCGGACAACAGGATGGCGTGCCGGGCCTCCGGGACCTTGAGGGCGTCGTTGAGTATCCAGGCCAGCTCGTTGTTCATCGGTTTTCTTGCCCTTTGTCGTCTGTATCGGGAACGCGGCCGGAGCGGGTTCCGCGCAGGAACGCGCCCATCAGCCCCGCGGTCTCCGCGTCCGATCGGTCGGGGGCGTCCGTCGGCGCCGGTTGGTGCGTGCGGTCGACCGGCAGCGGGGCCCGGCGGCGGCGCTGGGGCAGTTCTCCGTCCAGGGCGGCGGTTCCTTCGTCGGCGACGGGAGCGGCGGCCGCGGGTGCGACCGGCCGGGATTCGCCGGTCCCGGCGCGCGGGACGCGGGCGACGCGACGCTGCGCGGGCACCGAGGCGGGCTCCGCGTCGACGGCGGTGGTGAGCAGCCCGGAGGGCAACATCACCACCGCGCGCATGCCGCCGTAGGGCGATCGGGTGTCCACCGACACGGTGAAGCCGTACTGGGCGGCGAGCATGCCGATCACCGGGAAGCCGAACTGGGGCGGGTGGCCCAGCCGGGTGATGCCGACCGGCTCACTGGCGTCGAGGTAGCGGGCCGCGTTCTGCCGGGCCTCCTCGTGCATGCCCACGCCCGCGTCGTCGACCATGATGCACACCCCGTTGGGCACGGTCTGGAAGTTGATCTCGACCGTGGTGTGCGGCGGGGAGTAACTGGCGGCGTTGTCGAGGAGTTCGGCCACCGCGAGGGCGACCGGCTCGACAGCTCGGCCGATGACGGCGACATTGGACTGCATCCGGATCTCCACCCGGAGGTAGTCGCGGATGCGACCCTTCGCGCCGCGCATGACGTCGTACAGCGGTGCGGCGGCGCGCTGGCGGCCGGTCCACCCGCCGCAGAGCGCGGCGATCACCTGGGCCCGGCGGCCGAATTGCGAGTTCATGTGGTCGATCGCCAGGAGATCCTGGAGCAGTTGCGCGTCGACGTAGTTGTTCTGCATGTCGGAGATCGCCACCTGCTGTTCGCCGGCGAGCGCCTGGAGGGTGCGCATGGCGGCCTTCAACGCGTTCTTGGCCGAATGGTCGGCGCGATCGCGAGCGTCCTCGACGGCGGTGGTGAACATCTCCACGACCGTCTCGATGCCCTGCGCGTAGGGGGTGGCGCGCAACTCCTCGTGCCGGAGCAGCGATCCCTTCAGTCGTTCCCCGGTCTCGACCAGGGCCGGCAGCAACACCCGGACGACGTTGTCGATCTCGTCGTCGCGCATGCGCACATCCTCGGCCAGCAGGCGATTCCTCTCCCTCAGGTCCCTGACGGTTATTCGGCTGCGGGCCACGTAGACGGCCGCGGCACAGGTGCCGGCCACCCCGTACCAGAGTGCGGGGTCCTGTACAAAGTTCATTCCCACGGTCCTCGTCGCGCTATCAGGCGGGCAACGGCACGCGCAGCGAGTCGATTTCGGCGTCGACCGGGTACGCGAGGCACGCCACGCGGTCTCCGTCCGGCGTGTCGCGGAGTGCGCGACCCGCCCGCTGCACATATCACTCTCCGCTGCTCTCTCGTCGATGGGGCGTAGCGAGTGTAGTGGCGTCGACTTCCCCGTTCCGGGGCACGACGACACTTCTTCTTTCACGTCGACTACACGTGGGTGACCATTCCCGGGATCGAGTTATATGTCCGGTATATCGAGCCATGGCGACCGAATTCGATGCGCCTGTCGGCGGGGACGAATTTTCGGAACGCCGGTCGGACGAACGTGGGAAATGGCTTGAATCCAACGGTCATTCGGAGCATTGCGGCCATTGCACCCACCGAATTTCGGGCAGGTCGCGAGATCGGCGGCGACACGAGACCCCGACCGGCGGACCCCGACATCCACGACCGTCGTGCAGCCGGGGAAGTTGTTGTGAGGATGTTCACGCATTGGCGACCCGATCGACACAACTTCCCGACGAATGCCGGGGATTCGGACCCACACCCGGATCCTCCCGAAATGGCACGAGGCCCGACACGGGTGCGTCGGGTGTTGTCACCGGGGCCCGGGGTCGATTGCCGGCCTTGCACGAAGCCGCCGAACAGGCCGTCCCGGCGGGCGCCCGGGTCTCATCGCGGGGTGCATGTCGTGGTGTTGCCTCGGTGGGGGCAGGCGAGGCGGGACAGGATTGCCTGGGCCATCAGGTCCTCCGGGCCCTTCAACGCGTTCGCCAGGGTGTGGTCCGCGGGGAACACCGCCTCCGCCGCGACGTTGTCCTGGACGATTCGGGCCAGGTTGTCGAGGGCGACGAAGACGGGGTCGGCGGGGGGTTGGGCGGTCGGCAGGTCGATCAGGTGCGAGTCGGCCGTTGCGGGGTCCATGAAGCGCCTGATGATGATCGAGTTCTGGTTCAGGGCGGAGGTCGTCCAGATCGACAACACGACGACGTACAGGCCGGGCCAATCCGCCGGGCCGACTCGCTCCCGCCAGCGGGTCAGCAGGGCTTCGACGCCCTCGATCTGGGCCTGTGCCGCGTGTTGGATGTTGGTGCCGATGTCGTCGGTCAGCCGGCTCGTGTAGCTCTCGAACGACGTCGTGTCGACGGAGCGGCGGCGCAGGCACGCGTCGACGAATTCGAGCGACCTGTCCAGGATCCGGGTGCTCGCCGCTGCCAACTCCGGTGCCAGGTGGGCGTCGCCGAGTTGTCGGCGGGCGGTGGCCAGGGTGCCGGCGAAGGACTGGAGCGGGGCCTGCCAGCCGGTCGTTCCGGGGCCTTTGAAGGCGACCATGGCCAGGTCGTGCGGGTCCAGGCGGGCCGAGCCGGGGCGATCCGGGATCCGGGGGTTCAGGTACGGGGCGATGATCGAGTGGATGCCCAGCGGCGCGTGGGCGATCGACTTGGCCAGCTCGAAGACGTCGGATACCGGGTGCACGGATTCGTGTTCGACGTTGTGGACGAGGGTGTATCGGCCGCCCCGGTAGTCGTTCTGGACGACGATGACGGGGGTGAGATGTCGGATCAGCTCGGCTCGGAGCACGTCGTAGTGCGCCCGGGTGTCCGTGTCGATGGCGAAGATCGCGTTGCGGGCCCGGAGTTGCTGCGCCGGCGGACCCGGGTCGCCCGAGGCGCGGGCGCTACCGAGGAGCGTCACGGCGCCGACGGTGCCGGCGCCGCCGAGGAATTCCCGTCGGGTGGTCAAGGTCCGCCCTTCCCGTTCGAGTCTCCCCCGGACCGGGCCCGGCGGATCACCCCTGCCCGTCGTCCTCGTTCTCGTCGTCGCTGTGGGCGTAGAGCTTCAGCACCGGGACGCCCACCTTGTGTCGGGCCCGGGCGGCCCAGTCCCGGTGGAAGAACTCCTCGACCAGGTGCGGGGCGGTCAACACGATCACCTCGTCCGCGCCGACCTGGTCCACCACCGATCGCAGCAGGTCCAGCGGGTGGCCCTCGACCACCTGGCCGACCGCCTCGGAGCCGGCCTCGCGCAGCAGCCGGAGGGTGTGTTCCAGTGCGAGCGCGGCGGGGCGCAGGGAGTCCCGGCCCTCGGGTTCGTCACCCTCGTGGGCGGCTTCCTCCAACTCTCCGAGCACGACATCGTCGATGGTGCGCAGGAGTCGGTCCTCCGCACCCCGAGGGTTCATCAGGACGACGAACGACATCGCCTCGTCGTGCAGGCCGGTGACGAACTCGACATCCAGTGCGGACAACGGTTGCTCGACCATCAGGACGCTCGTGAACACGGCAGACCTTCCCTCGGCGCACCCGGACCGGCGCGGACGGGGAGTAACGATACCGACACCGACCGCTCGCGAGGCGGCGCTCCCGCAACCTCGTCCCCGGCGCGTTGCCCCGAGCGGCCGCGGTCTCGGTCAGGCGGTATCGAGGGCGGAATCGGGGGCGATGTTCGTGGGCACTTCGAGGCCCTCGCGCACCAGGCCCAGCAGGCGGCGGCCCTCGTCGGCGCTGCCGCCGGCGATGCACAGGCCGCCGGCGACGGCGAGCAGGTCGTCGGTCGTGACGGTGCGGCGCACGGCACCGGCGGCCTGGGCCCGGATCAGGAGCGGCTCGGCTGCGGCTCGCAGACCGCGGTGCCAACGGTCGAACAGTTCGGTGCGCTGGTGCGCCGCGTCGTGGGTGGCGGCCAGGGCCAGCGGGCGTTTGTCCGCGACGTGTTCGATGAAGGCGCCGAGCCAGACGAACAACGCCTCGGCGGGTGGGGTCGGTGCCTGGGCGAGTGCCGTGCCCTTTTCGCAGAGCGCGGCGACTTCGTCCGCGTAGACGGCGGCGAGCAGTTCGCTGCGGGTGGGGAAGTGTCGGTACAGCGTGGCGTTGCCGACGCCGGCCCGCTTGGCGATGTCGTCGAGCGCCGCGTCTGGGCCGTGCGCGTCGAAGAGTTCCTTGGCTGCCGCGACCAGCCGCCGGGCGTTGCGGGCCGCGTCGGCGCGGGTGCGGCGCGGTGTCCCCGCTGCCGGGTTTTCCGTGTCCGCCATGCCGCACCGCCCTGTCTTCACGGTCAACCAGGGACTTCCCCGGTTAACCTAGCACTCGGAAAACGGGGAACTCCCCGATTGCATGCACCCATGTACCCCTCGACCCGTGACCCCTCGACGCCGTGACCTCCGTGACCCCTGACCGCTCACCGCATCCGCGAGAGGAACGACCGTGGCACTGAACGCCGAAGACCGCGTCACCATCACCGACCTGATCGCCCTGCACGGACACCTGATCGACGCGGGCGAACTCCTGCGCCTCGACGAGTTGTTCACCGCCGACATCGTCTACGACGTCACCGACCTGGGCGGAGCCGCGATCGAGGGGCTCGACGGCATCCGTCGGGCCGCACACGCACTCGGCGCCGGCAACCCCGTCGCGCACCACGTCACCAACATCGTGCTGACCCCGATCTCCGACACCGAGGTGACGGCCCGCTCCAAGGGCCTCGGCATCAACGTCGACGGCACGTGCGGCAGCGTGACGTACGAGGACACCGTCGTCACCACGGACGACGGCTGGCGAATCAGCCACCGCAAGGTCCACGCCCGCCGGGTGCCGTTGGACGGCGTGTGGGCCCGGGACGTGTCGTAGGCGGGTCGGCCGCAGCGGTGCCGGCGGGACGCGGGTCTTGGAGCGGTGTGGTTCGTGGGCAACTACGTGATTGTGTACCTCGAACCGCTCGACCATCGGAGGCTTCCGTGAGCAAGTTCCCGCGACGCAAGAGCAGTTACAGCGCCACGAGCAACTGCGTCGAAGCTCGGCTGCGGCGCGAGAAGGGCGTCGAGGTCGGCGATTCCAAGCTCTGGCCCGCCGCTCGCCGGCTCACCTTCACCGACTCGACCTGGACCGCGTTCCTGACCGATACCCGACGATCGCGGGGCTGAGCGCGGCATTTGCCCCCGCCGCGCCGGGTCGGCGGTCGTCGAGCCCTGCCAGGACGACGCCGCCGATGATCAGGAGGCCGCCGGTCGTCCGGGCGGCGGTGGGCGTCTCGTCGATCAGCAGCCAGGCGAAGCCGACACTGGCGACGACTTCCAACAGGGCGACGAACGAGGCCGTGCGTGAGCCGAGTCGGCGGCTCGCGGCGGTTCCCGTGGTGTAGGCCAGGGCGGCGGTGACCAGGCCGAGCAGGAGTACCGGCAACCACCAGGGCACGCGGCCGGTGGTGTACTCGGCCGGTTCGAGCGTGGCGTGCATCGGCAACAGTCCGACGGCCGCGAGGGCGAGCAGGGTGATGGTGCCGAGCACGAGACCGGCGCCGGTCAGGGCCACCGGCGGCAGGCCGGTGTCGGTGTCCGCCGAGATGAGGAAGTACGCCGTCAGACCCACCATCGCCCCGAGCGCCCAGGCCACGCCCGACCAGGCCAGGTCGGCGCCGGAGAGCAGGTCGACGGCCAGGACCAGGCCGGCGGCGGCCAGGCCGGCGCCGGTCAGCGTGTACGGGCGCGGTCGTTGGCCCCGGCGCACCCACAACCACACCACGACGGCGGCCGGGGCGGTGTACTCGATCAGCAAGGCCGGCGCGACGTCCATCTCGGCGACCGCGGAGAAGAAGCAGAACTGCGCTCCGGCCAACCCCAATACGCCGTACACCAGCACCACGTGCGCCTGCGCGCGCAGTTGCCGAACGCGGCCGCGCAGGGACACGGCCGCGAACGGCGCCACCACGAGCGCGGCGAGGCCGACCCGGGCCAGCACGATCGCTCCCGGACTCCAGCCGGACGAGAGCAGCCCGCGGGCCAACGATCCCGACAGGCCGAAGGACGCCGCGGAGACGACGGCGAGGAAGAGGCCGCCGCCGAGGGCGCCGGAGGAGGTGCGTACGCACGACACGTCATCGGCCATATGGGTCATAGACCATGACATTACGAGGCGCTATGTAAGATGTCAAAATGATTTTTGGTCATGACACCGAGTCCGCCCTCCAGGCAGCCGTGGCGCTGACCAACAGTGCGCGGGGGTCGGACACCCTCACCACCGTCCGGGAGTTGCGGGCCTGGTACATCGAGCACGGCTACACCGGACGCCGGGACGGCGATGCCGCCGAACTCGCGAGCCTTCGGGCGTTGCGGCCCGTGCTGCGGGAGTTGTTGACCGCCGACCGCGAGCACGCCGCGAGCCTGGTGAACACGATGCTCGCCGAGGCCCGCGCGCTCCCGCAGCTCGTTCGGCACGACGACCAGGACTGGCATCTGCACGCGGTGTCCGCGGACGCGCCGCTGGCCACCCGGGTGATCGTGGAGACCGCGATGGCGATGACCGACGTGGTGCGCGTCGACGAATCGTCCCGGCTGTTCCTGTGCGCGGACCAGGGCTGCGAGGGCATCGTCCTGGACCTCACCCGCAACCGTTCCCGCCGCTATTGCAGCACTACGTGCGCCAACCGCAACGCGGTGGCCGCCTACCGCGCCCGCCTCGGCGCGCGGCAAGCGGACGGGCCTTGATCCGAAGCTCCGAATGGTGGTTCACTGCTTGCATGGCCTACCGCAAGACACCGGCCGAACGCGACCGCCTGAACGCGGCCCGCGAGCACCTGGTCGAGCAGGCCACCACCGTGGTCGCCGAGCTGGGGTGGGCCAACGCCTCGGTGACCGCGGTGGCCGCCGCCGCGGGCATCTCGGCCGGCTCGGTCTACCAGCACTTCCCGTCCAAGGCCGCCTTGGCGGTCGAGGTCTTCCGCCGGGCCTCCGGGCGCGAACTGGAGGTCCTGGGCCGGGTCCTGCACGACGGCGACGGCGACGCCGCGGCTCGGCTCGCGCACGGCGTCGCGGTGTTCGCCCGCCGCGCCCTGGAACGCCGCGGCCTGGCCTACGCACTGCTGGCCGCACCCGCCGAACCCGCCGTGGGCGAGCAACGACTGGAGTTCCGCCGCCGCTACCGGGACCTCTTCGCGCAGGTGGTCCGCGAGGGCATGGCCGCCGGCCTGATGCCGGCCCAGGACCCGGAGGTCACCGCCGCCGCCCTCACCGGCGCCATCGGCGAGGTGCTGATCGACCCACTGGCCGCACCGGCCGAGGAGGCCGTCGAGGACCTCGTGGCCGCATTGACCGCGATGTCCCTGCGCTGCGCGGGCGCCCGCGTCGACGCACGTCCGATCGATCCAGGAGGTTCCCGATGCCCGTGACGGCAACGCCCGCGCCGCGCAGCAACCCCACGGCGCGCACCCACGAGGTGAGCAACCAGGCCCCACCGCTGGTCGGACACGACGTCGCCGACGATCCGGTGCTGTTGGAGGGCATCGCACGCGAGGGTGCCCAGTGGTACGAGGCGGACCTGCACCGGGTCGGCCGGCTCGCGGGCAGCGAGGAGGTGCAGCGCTGGGCGGAGCAGGCCAACCGCTGCGAGCCGGAACTGCGCACGCACGACCGCTACGGCAACCGCATCGACGAGGTCGAATTCCACCCCGCCTACCATCACTTGCTGGACGTCGCGGTCCGCGAGGGCCTGGCCGGGGCCCCCTGGGCGGATCCGCGCCCGGGCGCGCACGTGGCCCGCGCGGCCGGATTCATGGTGTGGACCACCGCCGAGGCCGGGCACGGTTGCCCCGTCTCGATGACCTACGCGATCGTGCCCGCGCTCCGCGCCACCCCCGAACTGGCCGCGCTCTACGAGCCGTTGCTCACCAGCCGCGATTACGATCCGGGCCTGCGCGCGCCCGCGGCCAAGCGCGGCCTGCTCGCCGGCATGGGCATGACCGAGAAGCAGGGCGGCACCGACGTCCGCGCCAACACCACGACCGCCACCGAACACGCCGACGGCACCTGGCGGTTGCGCGGCCACAAGTGGTTCACCAGCGCCCCGATGAACGACCTGTTCCTGGTGCTCGCGCAGGCGCCCGGCGGCCTGTCCTGCTTCCTGGTGCCTCGGGTGCTCCCGGACGGCAGCCGCAACACCTTCCGCATCCAGCGCCTCAAGGACAAGCTCGGCAACCGCAGCAACGCCAGCAGCGAACCCGAGTTCGACGACACCGTCGCGTGGTTGGTCGGCGCCGAGGGCCACGGCGTGCGCACCATCATCGACATGGTCACCATGACCCGGCTCGACTGCGTGCTCGGCTCCGCGTCCGGCACCCGGGCCGCCCTCGCCCAGGCCGCCCACCACGTGCGGCACCGCTCGGTGTTCGGCCGCAAGCTGATCGACCAGCCGCTGATGCGCAACGTGATCGCCGACCTGGGCGTGGAGTCGGAGGCCGCGAGCACGCTCGCGCTGCGCCTCGCGGGCGCCGTCGACCGGTCCCGACGCGGCGACACGCACGAACGCGCCTTCCTGCGCACGGCCATCGCGGTGGCCAAGTACTGGGTGTGCAAGCGCCAGCCCGCGGCCGTCGTCGAGGCGCTGGAATGCCTGGGCGGCAACGGCTACGACGAAGCCTCGGGCCTGCCCAGGCTCTACCGTGACGCGCCGCTCAACGGCATCTGGGAGGGCTCCGGCAACGTCCAGGCCCTGGACGTCCTGCGCACCCTGCACCGCGAACCCGAGTCGCTCGCCGCGTTCGCCGCCGAAATCGACGCCGCGTCCGGTGCCGACAGCCGCCTGGACACCGCCTGGCGTGCGCTCCGCGACGAACTGGTACCGACCCGGGACCTCGAACCGCAGGCCCGCCGGCTGGCCGAATCCATGGCCCTGGTCCTCCAGGGCTCCCTGCTCGTCCGGCACGCGCCGACCGCCGTCGCCGACGCCTTCTGCGCCTCCCGACTGACCCCCGAACGCGGCCTGACCTTCGGCACCCTGCCCGCCGGCCTCGACCTCGCCCCCATCCTGGACCGGTTGCCGGGACGCACGGACTGACCGGGGGAGCGGGGGCGGCCTCCCGCCGTGCCGGGAGGCCGCCTTTCGTGCGTGTCGGCTACCAGCAACCGGCCGCGAAGGACACGGTCGCGCAGAGCGGGCCGGACAGCAGCCAGGTGCTCCGGGCGAACTTGCCGGTGTGCACGTCGCCGCCGGAGATCATGGTCAGGTCGATGTCACCGGACGGGTGCACGACGCCGGGCAGTTCCTCGCGCAGATCCTCGTCCTTCCAGGCGCGGATCAGCTCGTCGATGTCGTTCGGGTTGCTCATGGACGGTCCTTCCTTCTCAGGGCGTGAGAACGGCGCTGGTCGCGCCGTCGCCTCCGGAGCGAGCCGGGGTTGCCGGCGCTCCGGTGGAATGTGGGCCGAACAGGTCGGCGTAGTGCCCGCCCAGGGCGAGCAGTTCGGGGTGCCGGCCGCGTTCGACGATGCGGCCCGCGTCGAGCACGAGGATCTCGTCGGCGTTCTCGATCGCGGACAGCCGGTGCGAGACGACCAGTCGGGTGATCTCCAGCCGGTTGAGCGCCGCGTCGACGGCGCGTTCGGTGGCCGGGTCCAGGTGGCTGGTCGCCTCGTCCAGGATCAGCAGCCGCGGGCGGTGCACCAGGGCGCGGGCCAGCGCGACCCGCTGCCGCTGCCCGGCCGACAGCGCCACGCCGCCTTCGCCGACGTTCGTCTCGTAGCCCATCGGCATCCGCCGCACGTCCTCGTGCAGGCCCGCGAGTTCGGCCGCGTGCTCCACCTCGGACCGGGTCGACTCCGGGCTGCCGAGCGCGATGTTGTCGGCGATGCTGCCGTCGAACAGGGACAGGTCCTGGAGCACGGCACCGCAGTGCGTCCGCAGCGCACGCAGATCGAGCCGCTCCAACGGCACGCCGGAGAGCAGGACTTCACCCCGATCGGGCCGGAGCAGTCCGAGCACGAGCAGCGCCAGCGTGCTCTTGCCCGAACCGGTGCGCCCGGCGACCCCGATCTTGCGTCCGGGGGGCAGCGCGAGCGAGATGTCGCTCAGCACGGGCGCGGCCTCGCGGTCGTAGCCGAAGGTGACCCCGGTCAGCGCGACACCGATCGGTCCGCGACCGGGCAGCCGTTCGTCCCCGCCGCGCTCCGGCTCCGAGTCCAGCACGTCGTACATGCGTTCCACCTGTGCCCGGACCAGTTGCAGGGACTGACCGGCGCCGGCGAGCGAGTTCAACGGCTCCAGTACCGCGATGGCGACGGCGTTCGCGGCGAGCATCACGCCGACCGGCATCGCGCCGTTCAGGACCAGCCCGACGCCGACGGTCAACAGCACCAGCGGCGAGATCACCCGGAGCGTGCCCAGCGCGGCGTCCACGGCGGCGGAGGTGCGCCCGCGCCGCAGGCTCGTCTGCTGGTGCACCTCGAACAGGGCGCTCCAGCGGCGCAGCGCCCGGCCCTCTGCCCCGTTGGCCTTCACCGGCAACACGGCGTCCAACGTCTCGACCAGATAGCCCTGTTCGCGGGACATCGCGGTGAGTTCGCGCTGCGCGAGTCTGCCCTGCCGACCGTAGCTGCCCATGATCACGGCCAGTTGCAGCCCGCCCAGGGCGAGGGTGACCAGGACGTACTCGGGTGCGAGTACGGCCAGCCCGATCAGATAGCAACCGAGCATCGACGCGTCGAGCGCCACCATGAGCAACTGGCCGGTCAGTGCCTCGCGCGCCGTGGTGACACTGGCCAGGCGCAGCAGCAGGTCGCCGCGCGAGCGGCGCAGGAAGAACGGCAGCGGTTGGCGCAGCAGATGGGTCATGAAGCCGGGGGTGAGCACCGCGTTGGCCCGGGTGCGCAGCGTCACCACGACCCAGCCTCGGGTCAGGGCCGTGATCGCCTGGGCGAGCGCGACGATCGCCACGCCCGCGATCAGGACCGGCAGCAGATCGTGGCGTCCGTCCGGCAGCAGGGTGTCGACCACGTAGGCGGTGGCCAACGGCAGGGCCAGGCCCACGCCCTGGAGTGCGGCCGAGGCGAGCAGGATTGCCGCCATCGGCTTTCGGGTGCCGGGCACCGCCAGCACGTCCCGCAGGTAGCGCGACATCGGCCAGTCGCGCGGCCGTCCCAGCCGGCGGGTGAACCCGGGCGCCGGGGTGAGGCGCAGGTGGATGCCGCTGTAGTCGGCGGCGAACTCCGGGTGCGAGACGCGCATGCGTCCGTCGGCCGGATCGGCGAGGTAGGCCCATTTCGCCGTGCGCCGTTCCAACACCACGAAATGCCGTTTGCGCCAGAACAACATCAGCGGACCCGGCGGCAGTCGGTCCGGTTCGGCCCGCTCGACCCGTGCGGACAGCCCGAGTTCCCCGGCCACCTCGATCAGCCGGCCGACCGAGAGACCGTCGCGCCCGGCCTCCAGCAGTCGCCGGCCGTCGGCGGTGGTGGTGTGCCGGCCGAAGTACGAGGCGATCATCGCCAGGCAGGCGATGCCGCATTCGGTATCGGTGAGTTGTTGGCGCAACGGCACCCGCCGGGTCCGCCGCCGCAACCAGGTGAACAACCGCGCGATCGCCGGCAACAGCAGGCCCGATCGGTGGCGCGACGGCGCGGTGCCGAGTGGAGTGTTCGACGTGCTCACCGCACGCTCCCGCGGTTCTCCCGCGGCGGCCGGAGCAGCAGGAGCGAGGGCACCCGCTCGGGGTCCGCCAGGCGCAGCAGCCCGTAGCCGATCCCGGCCAGGCCGGTCATCAGCGCCGGGGTCTCCACGTGCCCGGGGGTACCGCAGCGCGGGTCCTCCCCGATCGCGGCCGCGGCGAAGGCGATCGGGTCCGGACCGTCGTGGAGTCCGCGTTCGCGGGCCGCGAGCACGAGTTCGGCGTTGCCGAGCGTGCCGTGGCACAGGCAGTGCGCGGTCGGGACGTGCGCGCCGTGCACGGTCGCGGACAACGCGAGCCGCAGATCCTCGCGCAGCACGGGTATCTCCCGCAGGCCCAGGACGTCGGCCCGGGCCAGACCGATGCCCGGCGCGCCGTGGCACCAGCCGTACATGTGCGAGAGAGGCGCGTCCGGGGCACGTGGGTCGCGCCGATGATCGGGCCAGTTGCGCCACTCCGGCCGATATTCGGCACGTTCGTAGGCGAACGCGGCCAGCGCGGCCTCCCACATCGCACCGTCACCGGTGACCGCCGCGAGTCTGGCCAGGGCCCAGCCGATGCCCGCCGCGCCGTGCGAGAACCCGAGCAGGGGAGCCGGATGCGCCTCGTGCCGCCAGGCGAGGCCCTCGGCCCGGGCCTCGGCACGTGTCATCAGCCGGGCGCCACGGTCCAGGGCGATCTCCAGCGCCTGCGCCGAGCCGGTGCGCGCGTGCACGGCCAGGAGCGCTGCGATGGTGCCCGCGTCGCCGCCGAGCACATCCGGCGAGTACGCGCCGTCCCGGGTCGACCCCCGCGCGATCAGCCGGACCACGTCGGCCGGCGGCGGCACCCGATCCTCGCCCGCACACGCGCCGATGTGCGTCAATGCGTACGCCACCCCGGGCAGCCCGGCGAAGCCCGCGGCGCCGCCGAGGGCCGCAGCCGGCCCGTCGAGCAGCCGGGGCAACTGCCACAACGCCCGGACCGCGAGGTCGAGATGACGTCGCTCGCCGGTGAGCGCGCCGAGCCTGGCCAGGAACACCGCGATGCCGACGGCACCGTCGTACAGACCGCCGCCCGTCGGCGCCACCTGCCAGCCGGCGTCCCCGATCCGGGTGAGCCCCAACCAGGAGACCCGATCCCCCTGCCGGATCGCCGAGGCGGCCAGCCGGTCGCCGATCCGGGCGGCCGACTCCAGGCACGCGGCCGCGGCGGGGGCGGCCGAGGGATGGTTTTCGGTCGTCGCCGGGCAGGTACGGTCGTATGTTCGCTCGACCGCCCCGACCTTGGGCCGGGTGGCCAGGGAGGCCCGGATCACCCACTCCTGGCGGTCCCGGTCGGCCGGACCGAAGCCGGCCAGTTTGGCCCGGGCACGTTCCAGCGGGCTCTGCGCGAAGTAGCCCGCGAGCCGCTCGCCCCGGCCGGTCCACAGATCACGCGAGTCCGGCCGGGCACCGAAGATCGGCACGTCGCCCTCCCACAGATCCGCCTGTTCGTAGGGCACGAGGCGGGCGAACTGCGGGTCCGGTCGCGACAGTGCCCACAGGAAGTCCTGGAAACGATCCCGATCCAGCGCGTCCCGCAGCAGATCCGGATGGGTGCCCTCGTCCAACAGCGTCGCGTAGACCTGGGTCGGTCGCAGGATCGCCCGCACCTGCAACCCGGCAAATCTCGCCAACAATCCGCTCTCGCCCAGCAGTTCGTCACGACATCGAGCGAGGACGCCGTACCCGGCGCGGAAACCCTCGACCAACTCATCCACGTAGTCGGTCGGTTCGGCCGGACCGCCGGCCAGCGTCGGCCGGTTGTCCGCGCCCTCGAAGACGGATCGGGTCCGCACCAGGCGCATCGTGTCGGTGCCCAGATCCTCCCAGTCGGGCGCCGCGAACGGCAGCGCGGCGCCGCGATCCCCACCGACCCCGCCCATGTCCAACTCGCCGAGCTCGCCCGACAGCACGATGGGCAGCAGCCCCACCCGCAACACCGACGACATCAGCACCTCGGCCGCCGGATCCCGGTCGTCCACGCCGAGCAGCCGGTGCGGATGCAGCAGCCCCTCCAGATCCAGGAGCACCGGTTGCGCACCGTGCGCGATCAGGTTCTCGTAGTGGAAATCGGCGCCCTCGACCGCGTGCAGCAGGGCCAGCAGGGCACCCAACCGCCGGTAGTAGTCCCCGACTTCGGCAGCCGAGCGGCACTCGGCGGGCTCGACGAACTCGATCCACCCGTACGCGAGACGATCCAGCGCGGCGGGAACCCGCAGTCCCATCCCGCCGATCCGCTCGTCGAACCACGCCAACACCTCGCGGAAGCGGACGTGCACCCCCATCGGCCGCGGCTTGTAGACCAGCCGCTCCCCACCCCGAAACCGCAACACGGCCACCGCCCGGCCACCCCCGTGGGTGTCCCCACCACCGAGCACGATCGAGACGGGGTCTCCGATGTCCCGCCCGCCGAACAGGGCGGACCCGATCGCCTCGCGGTCGGCCCGCAGACGCCGGAACACCTCCGTCACGGCGGTGACCGTCTGATCGGTACGCCGGGCCGACAGCCGTGCCAGGACCGGGTATTCGAAGAACAACGCCTCGCGTCCGGCCCGGGTGGCGAGTTGCTCGACGAACGACCCGAAGCGTTCTCCCGGGGTGTCCCCGCAGAGCCGGCCGCCGACCCGCATCACGTTGAGTTCCAGGACCAGCGTGCGCAACGCGGCCACCACGAGCGACCTGCTCAGCGCCTCGCCGATGTCGCCGCACAACGCGTCCGCGCTCTGCGGGGGCAACTCGGCGCGCAGCCGGTCCAGTGCGTCGGCCACGAAGGGGCGCACGATCGACACGACCCCGCCGCGCCAACCCTGCGCGGGGCCCCACGCCGGTTCGTCCCGGTCCAGCACCCGTTCCAGGGCCTGCCACCATTGGGGCACCCGCCCGGCCCGGTCGGCCAGTTGCTCGGTGGGCTCGGCCAACAGCGCGAACAACCCGGCCTCGTCCCACCCGTCACCGAGCAGCGCCAAGCGCTCCGCCAACCATCCCGGGTCGGCGCCGCGCCAGCGGGCCAGTCGGCGGAGCGCCCGCTCCTCGGCGTTCCCGGCGGCCTCGCCGCCCAGCGCCGCGCGCTCGACCAGATTCAACGCCCGCGCCCACGCCGGAGCGCCCAACACGGGCAACCCGTGCGGTGCGTGGGACGAGACGGTGACATCCGGCATGAGGGCCCCCAGGCGCCAACGGTCACAGACGCACCAGCCCGATGCGCGGGCTCATGTTTTCAATTGGATGGCTGTCCAGTCAACAAAAAACTGCACCGACGGTGACCGAAGATCACCCGAAGGTGAGCCCTGGGTCCTGAGCCCCGCGTGCTGAGTCCCGAGCCCTGAGCCTGTGCACGACGCTCGGCGGCACCCGCAGAGGCGACGAGCCGAGGCGACTTGTGCCCCACGTCGCCCGATGCGACCGGGTCGGGATGTCCGCCGGATCGCGGCGCGGTGTCCGGATTCGCCCCCCGGCCGGCGTCGCGTACAACCGATGGTTGTGTCCGCCCGCCGGCAGGTTGTTTGCTCTCGTCGCCCGCCACTCGCTTGGATGCCGATGGTCCGCGGTCGCGGGTCGGGGCGGCGAGGGGTGCGTGGGGTATGGCGGGTCGGCGGGCGCTGGGGCCGAGGTTCGGGCGGTTGTGGGCCGCGTATGCCGTCAGCGCGTACGGCACCTCGCTCGGATTCGGCGCGTTTCCGCTGATCGCGGTCCTCGTGCTGGACTCCGGGCCGGGGCAGGTGGCGGCGCTGGCCGCGGCCGGGCGGGCGGTGGGGGCGCTGGTGGCGGTGCCGCTCGGCCCGTGGGTGGAGTTCCGGCGCAAGCGGCAGGTCATGGTGGCGATGGACCTGATCCGGTTCGCGGCGTTGATGAGCGTGCCCGCCGCGTTCGCGCTCGGCCGGCTCGGCTTCGCCCAACTGCTCGTGGTGTCCGTCGTCGTCGCCGCCGCCGACATCGCCTTCAAGGCCGCCGCCGGCGCGTATCTGAAGACGCTGGTGCAGCCGGCGGACCTGCTCGTGGCGAACAGCCGCTTCGAGTCCACGACATGGACCGCGACCATCGTCGGACCCCCGCTCGGCGGCGCCGCGATCGGCGTGTTCGGCCCGGTGACGACCGTGATCGCCGACGCGGTCAGCCACCTGCTCTCGGCGCTGGGCATCCGCTCCATCGGCGGGACGGAACCACGCACCGCCGCACCGCGGTTGCGTGCGCGTGACCTCCCCGAGGGGTGGCGGCACATCCTGACCCGACCCGCGCTGCGCCCGCTGTACCTCAACACGATCGTGGTCAACGGCCTGATCATGGCCTCCCAACCGCTGCTCGCCGTGCTCATGCTGCGCGATCTCGGCTTCGCACCCTGGCAGTACGGGCTCGTGTTCGCCGCCCCCTGCATCGGCGGCCTGCTCGGTGCCCGCCTCGCGCAGCCACTCGTGGCCCGGTACGGACGGCACCGGGTGCTTCGCACCGCCGGCGCGCTGCGCGCGTGCTGGCCGCTGGGCCTGGCCTTCGTCCGGCCCGGCCTGCCCGGGATCGTCCTGGTCATCGTCGTGCAACTCGGCCTGGTGACCTGCTGCGGCCTGTTCAACCCGGTACTGGCCACCCACCGGCTCGAACACACCGCCCCCGACCGGGTCGCCCGCACCCTGGCCGCCTGGTCGGTCAGCACCAGCATCGGCATCGCGGCCCTGACCGCCGGCTGGGGCCTGCTGGCCGCCGTCACCGGCCCACGCACCGCGATCGCCGCCGCCGGCCTGCTCCTCCTGGCCACCCCACTGCTGCTCCCGCGCCGCGAGAGCGTGCCGCCCAAGGCCAGGGAAGAGGCGGTGAACCCGATCGGCTGAGGGGTGCCGGCAGCCGGCGCTAAAGGCCCGAGGTGCGCAGCCGCTCCGCCGGGCGGGGTGGGGTCGGTTCGGTGATCGGGAGGTCGTACATCCGGAACAGCCGGGCGCGGACCGCGGCCAGCGGGTACGTCTCGGGGTAGACGGCCAGCTTGAAGATCACGCCCTCCAGGACGCTGCGCAGCGTGGCCTCCTCGGCGCCGGGGTCGGCCGCGCCGCGTTCGGCGAAGATCGCCCGGATACGATCCTCCGCCTGCTCCAACGCGGCCATGTTCGCCTGCTCGGCCTTGGCGTACGTGGCCCGGGTGGCCGGCTGCAACATCAGTGACAACAGGAGCCGTTGCACGTCGACGCCGGCTGCGGCGCCCTGCAGCGTGCGGTCGATCAGACCGGCCAGGCGTTCGTCGGCGGTCCGCTCGCCCGGCGGCGGCGCGGTCGCCCCGTACATGGTCTGCAACGCCTCGGACAACAACGCTTCCAGCAATTCGTCCTTGGTCGCGAAGTAGTAGGTGACCAGGCCCCGGGCGACCTCGGCGCGGGCGGCGATCTGGGAGATGGTCGCGCCGGTGTAGCCGCGCTCGGCGAAGACCACGAGCGCGGCGTCGAGGATGCGCCGGCGCGAGCGCTCGCGCATTTCCTCGTTGGCCGAGGTTGACCGCGGCACCGCCCCACCCCCTCATGTCACCCGACCGTTCGGCCATTGTCTCCGACGCGCCGCCCCGGCCCACTGCCGGACCGGCCGATACGCACGGAGCGGCCGAAAACCGCCCACCCGCGACCGTGTTCGGGAGCTGTGGCCGGCCATGGCATCCGCGCCGGCCGGGCCTGGGCCGAACCGGTCGGCGGCTGCCGGTTCAGGCAGTGGGCACCGGGACGGCGGCCTCCCAGGCGTAGCCGTCCGGGTCGGTGAAGGGTTCGGTGGTGCCGGCGATGGTGAGGCGGTGTGATCCGGTGCCGTCGGCGGGGACGCCGACGTCCTTGGCCAGCGCGCGGCGCCGGTACAGGGCCGGCTTGATCGGGCTCGACCCGGCGGCGAACTCGACGTAGACGCGGCTGAAGCTCTTCGCCACGACCAGGCCCTGGTCCACGTAGAACCGCTTGCTCGCGATCACGTCCGCGACGCCCAGCAGGAGCACGATCTCGTCGATGTCGCGGGTGGCGGGGCCGCTGTTCTTCTTCGCCGAGGTGGCGACCTTCCAGATCGTCCCGTCCGGTGCCTGGACGACCCCGCCGTACCCCCAGAGCGACTTCGCGGCGGGCTTGAGCGAGATGGCGCCGGCGTCGAGAGCCGCGTCGATCAGGGCGTCGACGTCGGCCGGCTGGGCCACGGTGAGCGCCATGACGAACCCGCGGAAGCCGGTCGAGGGCGCGTCCGAGGCCCGCAGACGGAGCTGCGTGTGCAGACCGAACGCGGTGGTGTAGAAGCGGTGGGCGGCCGAAGGGTCGGCCACGTCGAGGGTTACCGAGGTGATTGCCATGCCCACCACGCTAGGCGCGACCCCCCGACCCGAGCTTCTCGAATCCTGATCGATCGGATGGACCGATCGATTCGACCGATCGATTCGACCGTCGGGTCGACGGGAGCTCCGGCCACGGCCGCGAGCACACGTGGCAAGTACCTATGCGTGACCGATTCCCCGTCGTTCCCGTGTCCCTGGTTTTGGGGTCACCGGAGAGAACGACCACCGAGTGGAACGAAACCGAGGAGCGCAGCATGACCGCCTACGCCATCGCCCGCCTGCAAGACGCCGCCCCGCACCCGGAGATCGCCGACTACATCGAGCGACTGCCCGCCACCTTCGCGCCGTACGGTGGCCGCTTTCTCGTGCACGTCACGCCGCACGAGGTCATGGAGGGCCGCTGGTCCGGAAGCGTCGTGATGATCGGCTTCCCCGGGATCGCCGAGGCGCGGACCTGGTGGGACTCACCCGCGTACCGGGAGATCGCGCCGCTGCGCTCACGGCACATCAAGGGCGACATCATTCTGGTCGAGGGCGTCCCCGAGGACTACGACCCGGGCGCCACGGCCAGGGGCATGCGCGAGGCACTGTCGGCGGAGTAGCCATCACGGTCGGTCGGGTGGTCCGGCGGGCAGGCCCTTGACTTCTCGACCGGTTAGCCATTGGCTAACCCGCGGTCGATGTGCCGCCCGCCCCACCCTGGAGGCCCCCGTGATTCGTGCTCTCCCGTCGATCGCCGTGCCCGGCGCGGCCGTTCCCGCGGCGGCCGGCCGATGACCACCATCGCCGCACGGCTCGTCGCCCGCCTGGCCGAACTCGGCATCGAGCACCTGTTCGGCGTGCCCGCCGACTACAACCTCGACTTCCTCGACCGGGTGTACGCCTCGGAACTCGCCTTCGTCGGCACGTGCAACGAACTCGGCGCCGCCTACGCCGCGGACGGCTACGCCCGGCTGCGCGGCGCGGGCGCGCTGCTGACCACCTTCGGTGTCGGCGAACTCGCCGCGATCAACGGCATCGGCGGCTCCTACGCGGAGTCCGTCCCCGTCGTGGAGATCGTCGGCGCGCCGTCCACCCGGGCCGCGCACGCCGGGCTGCCGATGCACCACACCATGGCGGACGGCGACTTCGGCCGCTTCGAACGTATGCATGTCGAGGTCACCTGCGACCGGGTCACGCTGACCGCCGCGAACGCCGCCGCGGAGATGGACCGGGTGTTGCGCGCGTGCCTGCACCACAAGCGGCCGGTACGCATCGCGCTGCCGTGCGACCTGGTCGACCATCCCGCGCCGGTGCCCGAAGAGCCGTTGCTCGCCGAGGCGTGCCCGCCCCCGGAGCCGCCGATCGAGGCGTTCCGGGCCCGGGCGACGGCGCTGCTGGCGCACGCGTCGCGGCCCGCCGTACTCGCCGACCACCTCGCCGAACGGCACGGCGCTCGCGGGGCGTTGGCCGACCTCGTCGCGGCGGGCCCACTCCCGGTCGCCGCGCTGAACATGGGCAAGGGAGTGGTGGAC
Source organism: Embleya sp. NPDC020886 (assembly GCF_044333915.1). Lineage (NCBI taxonomy): Bacteria > Bacillati > Actinomycetota > Actinomycetes > Kitasatosporales > Streptomycetaceae > Embleya > Embleya sp. NPDC020886. The sequence goes on from NZ_JBIRRX010000003.1 coordinate 136,123, forward strand.
GAGAGCGCCCCGACCTTCGCCGGAATGTACATCGGAGCCAACAGCGCACCCGGCACCCGCGCGACCGTCGAGGACGCCGACTGCCTGATCACCGTCGGCGTGTTGATCACCGACGCCAACTCCGGCGGCTTCACCCACCGTTTCCCGGCCGACCGGACGATCGAGGTCGCGCCGCACGCGTCGCGCATCGGCGACACCGAATACCCCGGCCTGCCCATGACCGCCGCGCTCGCCGTGCTCACCGACATCGTCGCGGGTGGTGAATACGACGCACCGCCCCGGCTCCCGGTCCGCGTCCGACCCGCCTTCGCGCCGGACGAGCCGCTCACCCAGGCCGCCCTGTGGGACCGCTTCGCGGCATACGTGCGCCCGGGCGACGTGGTGGTCGCCGAACAGGGCACCTCGTTCTTCGGCGTCATCGACACCCGGATGCCCGCCGGCGTCACCGTGGTCGGCCAGGTCCTGTGGTCCTCCATCGGCTACACGCTGCCCGCCGCGCTCGGCACCTGCGTCGCCGCGCCGGACCGGCGCACCCTGCTCGCCATCGGCGACGGATCGTTCCAGTTGACCGCGCAGGAACTGGGCACCATCGCCCGGGTGGGCGCGGCACCGGTGATCCTCGTGGTCAACAACGGCGGCTACACGATCGAACGGGCCATCCACCCCACGGACGCCCCGTACAACGACGTCGCCCCCTGGCGCTACGCCGACCTGCCGGCCGCGTTCGGCGCCGAGCACGCCCGGACCACCCGCGTCACCACCCCCGCCGAACTCGACATCGCCCTCGAAGCCGCCGATCGCGATCGCGACCACCTGGTGCTGATCGAGGCCGTGGTCGCCCCCGAGGACTACCCCGGCCGGCTCGCCGCCATCGCCGCCAAGTATCGACCCGCGCCCACCCCCGCCGCATCGGAGCGGGCACCGGCCGCCGGCGCCGGGACGTCCAGCACACTGACGGCATGACGAACGAGACCTCCGCACCCGAGCAGATCCTGGCCGCGGCGACCGAGCTCTTTCACGAACGCAGCCCCGCCGCGGTCTCGTTGCGGGAGATCGCGCGGCGGGCGGGGGTCAACTACGGGCTGATCCACCACTACTTCGGGACGAAGGAGGCCGTGCTCGCCGAAGTGTTCCGCGCCTCCTCCGGGCACGGCGGTCGCCTGCTCGCCGACGCGGAGGACACCGGCACCGCCCTCGCCCGACTGGGCCGCGACCCGCGCGCGTACGCCCGGATGCTCGCGTGGGCCGTGCTGGACAGCGACACGTCCAAGGTGTTCGCCGACGAGTCGCCGGCCATTCGCATGCTCGCGGAACTGGTCGGGCGGGAGTGGGAGGCGGGGCCGGCATCGGACCCGGCCCGGGACCGGTACGACCCGCGGGTCGTCGCGGCGACCTCGGTGCTCGCCGTGCTGGCCTGGAGCGTGTTCGCCCCCTACGTGTTCCCGGCCGCCGGACTCGCGGACCGGGACCCGGACGACGTGCACGCCGAAGTCCTCGATCTGTTGCGGGACATGATCGCCACGACCGGGCCGGGCCCGGACCGCGGAAGCACGGATGTCGGGCCCTGAGGCCGAGGACCCGCACCGCGCGAGTTTGTGCGGCCGGCTATTTCGGGTGGGGGTCGGTGGTCTCGGGGCGGGCGACGGTGCGGTCGCGCCAGGCGTTTTCCCACTGGCGGGTCAGCGCCGGGTAGACGATCAGGTGACGGAACGGGGCGATGCCGGCCATGTACAGCCGGCCGAATCGGCCGTTGGGCTTGACCAGGACCGCCATGCGCAGTTCGTACTCGCCGCTGTCGCCGGACGCCGGCGCCCACCCCAGGTGCATCACCGTGTGGCAGGTCTGGTTCGCCAGTTCCTGGGCGGCCTCGTCGGCCAGTTCGTACATCGGGGTGAACGGCATCCCGCGCGGCGCGGCGGTGTCCACGGTCTCGGCGAGGTCGGCCGGCAGGCGGTCGTGCAGGGGCGGAACCCGCGACCCCAGGCTCGCCTTCGGCTTGTCCCAGCCGAACAGTGCGCCGAGCTTCCAGCGCAGCGCGAACAGGAACCGGACCGGAGCGCTCTGCTTGCCGAATCCGCCGTCGCCGCGCAGCGCGGCGAGCATCACCGGGAAATCGTTCGGCCCGGCGCCGGCGGTGCGGTAGGACCACACGTCCTCGATCCGGAAGTCGCGGGTGAACTCGTGGATTCGCCAGGGCTGTTCGGTGTGCGCCGAGCGGGCAAGCCTCATCGCCGCCGCCTTTCCTGCTGGGTCGGGATGGCGTGTCCCCACCTGTTATACGCTTGCGTATAGATCAGGGCAAGAACGAATATGCGGTGGCGTATATCGGACCGGAAGCGAGGTGGGACACCGTGGGCGTTGCGCGCACACCACGTGAGAGGTGGGTCGAGGAGGGCCTGCGGGCCCTGGCCGACGGCGGCCCGGACGCGGTCAGGATCGAGGTGCTGGCGAAGCGCCTCGGCGTCACCAAGGGCGGGTTCTACGGTTACTTCGCCGACCGCGACGCGCTCCTGGAGGCGATGCTCGACACCTGGCAACGGGAGTGCACCGACGAGGTGATCGAACAGGTCGAGCGCGAGGGCGGTGACCCCAGGACCAAGGCCCGACGGGCCGGCAAGCTCACCTTCTCCGACGACCGACTGCTCCCGATCGACCTCGCGGTCCGCGACTGGGCCCGGCGCGACGAGGCGGTCGCCGAGCGCCTGCGCCGCGTGGACAACCGGCGGATGGACCTGCTCCGCGAGATGTTCGGCACCTTTTGCCCCGACCCCGACGAGGTCGAGGCGCGCAGCCTGATCGCCTTCTGCGTGGCGATCGGACACCACTCCCTCGCCGCCGACCACCAGGGCCGCAGCCGCACCGACGTGCTCGCCCGCGCCGCGGCCCTGGTCATGGACTGCCCGCCCGACGCGTAGGCGCCGGAGGCTCACCGCGGGGCGGGACGGCGGCCCGCGGCCGGCGACGGGGTGACCGAGTCCGGAGCGTGAACGTGACCGTGCCGTCGGCCGGTTGCCCGTCCCCGACGAGCCCGGCGGACGGGTACACCCACCCGCCGCCGTGGTGACCCCGGCCTCGTCGCCGCCCCGGGCCCGCGCGCGGGTGTCCGGGGCGGCGCGCTATACGGTGGGTCGATGATCATTTCGCTGCCGCCGGGCGAGTTCCGCGCGTACCTGTTCGACTGCGACGGCACCATCGCCGACTCCATGCCCCTGCACTACCGGGCCTGGAAGCAGGCGCTCGACGAGTGGGACTGCGCCTTCCCCGAGGACCTGTTCTACGCCTGGGGCGGCCGGACAGTGGCGGGCATCATCGCCTCGCTCAACCAGGAGCAGGGGCTGGACATGCCGGTCGAGGTCGTCGCGCAGCGCCGCGAGGCGCTCTTTCGCGAACTGCTGCCGCAGGTGACCCCCGTGCCGGGAGTGCTCGCGCACATCGACAACGCCTGCGGACGCATACCCACGGCCGTGGTCTCCGGCAGCACCCGCGATTCCGTCACCGCGTCGCTGAGCGCGTTGGGTCTGTCGGACCGGTTCGACGTACTGGTGTGCGCCGGCGACTACACCAGGGCCAAGCCCGATCCCGAGGGTTTCCTCAAGGCCGCCGAGCACCTGGGCGTCGCACCGCGGGACTGCCTGGTGTTCGAGGACACCGACCTGGGGATCCGGGCCGCCGACGCGGCGGGCATGGCCTCGGTGCGCGTGCCCCCGCCCCGGCGGGGATGAACGACACACCTCGCATCGGTCGCCGGGCCCGGAGCCGACGCTCCGGCCCCGGGCGGCGTCACAGTCGGTCGAAAAGCCCGAGCAGCGCCCGCGATACGGCGGTGTCCGGATCCGCGAGATCCAGCACCACGTCGAAATGGTTGCGATCCGGTACGACCAACAACTCCGTACCCCAGTGCGCCGCGAACGCGCGGGACTGCTCGGTGAAACCGCTCGCCTCGTGCTGCGCCAGCACCGTGACACCGGGCACCCGAGGAGGCGCCCCCGGCACGAGCGGGCTCAGCGCGGCCGCACGCGCCTCGTCCAGGGTCAACCACGCGTTGGCCTGGGTGCGCACCAGCGGTCGCACGTCGAACAATCCGCTGATCGGAAACCCGGCCGCGACCACGTCCTCGGGCAACCCGACCGCCGCCTGCCAACCGTCGACCAGCGTCATCGCGGCCAGGTGGCCCCCCGCCGAACTGCCGCCCACGACCACCCGCGAACGATCCAGCCCGTGGCGCGGCCCCTCGCGGTACACCCACGCGATGGCCGCACGGACCTGCCGGGTGATCTCCTCCAGGGTCGCGGCCGGCGCGAGCGTGTAGTCCGGTACGACCGTCGCCACCCCGCGCTCGGCCAACATCCGCGCCCCGAAGGCCGAGTCCGCACGCGACAACGCCCGCCAATAGCCGCCGTGCACGAACACGAACACCGGACGCGGCGCCGTCGCCGACCCCGGCCCCCACACGTCCAGCCGCTCCCCGCTCGCGTCGTCGTAGACCAGCCCCGTGGTGCCGGGCAGGCCGGCGACCGCCGCCTGCGACTCCGCCCGATAGCGCTCCATCAACCGGGCGAATCGCTCCGGTCCCACCGTCGCCCGCGCGTCGTACGCGATGTCCAGCTCCGCATCCACCGCCGCGTTCGTCATGCGCCGGCACCCCGCGCGAACTCCACCGTCGCGGCCGCCGGCCCGGCGGTGACGTGGTGGTCGGTCCCGTGTGTGCCCGGGGTCACGGTCGGCATGGTCCGGTACTTCCTTCCCGATCGGCAGTGCTCGACAAGCATCAGGCAGCCTCTCGGGTCGCGGCATGCCGATCAAATGCCCGTCTCGGAGAGAGTCATACCATGATCGATATGGGCCTCCGGTGCCGACGCGGTGCGGACAGGATCCGGCGCGCCGCCGAGTGCGTGTCCCGGCGGCCGGTCGATCGTTTGGCGACGTGAGATTTGTTCCGCACCCTCGGAGGGAATGCCCATGCGCCGAATCTGTACGGCGGCTGCCCTGGCCATCACCGCGTTGACGCTGGGATCGGCCGCCACCGCCCACGCCGACCGGCCCGGGCCCTCGGTCCTGGACCGGGTCACCAACCTCGACCCCGCCAACCTGGGCCACATGGTGGACGGGCCCACGCAGAAGGCGACCGGCATCGTGACGTCGTCGAACGCACAGCCGTGACCTCGCCGGCGCCGGGTCGCCCCGCGGGGCGATTCCGGCCGGTCGGTACAGTACCCGGATGGTGAACCCACGGGAGCAGATTCTTGCCGAGCTCGGCGTCAAGGCGACCATCGTGCCCAAGGTCGAGATTCGGCAACGGGTCGATTTCCTCAAGCACTACCTGAGGTCGACCCCGGCCAAGGGCTACGTGCTCGGGATCAGCGGCGGCCAGGACAGCACCCTGGCCGGCAGGTTGTGCCAACTCGCCGCCGAGGAACTGCGGGCCGAGGGACACGAGGCCGAATTCGTCGCGGTGCGGCTGCCGTACGGAGTGCAGGCCGACGAGCACGACGCGCAGATCGCGCTGGAGTTCATCGCGCCCGACCGGTCGATCACGGTCAACGTCAAGCCGGGCGCGGACGTCGTCGCCGCCGAGGTGGCACTCGGCCTCGCGGAGCAGGCGGGCGACCCGGCCGGGCTGCGGGACTTCGTGCGCGGCAACCTCAAGGCCCGCGAACGCATGGTGATCCAGTACGCGATCGCCGGCCAGGCCGGCCTGCTCGTCGTGGGCACCGACCACGCGGCCGAGGCGGTGACCGGCTTCTTCACCAAGTACGGCGACGGCGGCGTCGACATCACCCCGCTGACCGGACTGACCAAGCGCCAGGGCGCCGCGCTGCTCCAGGAGCTGGGGGCGCCCCCGAGCGTGTGGGAAAAGGTGCCCACCGCCGATCTGGAGGACGACCGACCCGCACTGCCCGACGAGGTGGCGCTGGGCCTGACGTACAGCCAGATCGACGACTACCTCGAAGGTCTCGACGTCGCTCCCGAGGTGGCCGCGAAGCTGGAATCGATCCACCGCGCGACCCGCCACAAGCGCACGGTCCCGGTCACCCCCCTCGACGACTGGTGGCGCTAGCCGATCCCGCCGACGAGGGGATTGGGCACCTCGGTCCACGCGTCGCCCGGGCGGCCCGGGTTCAGGCGCATGCCGGTGAGGGCCTTCGTCGGTAGTGGCCGGGTCGACAGGGCCTCGACGTCGTCGGTGTGGGCGAGGTCTCGGGTGAGCGCGGCGAGCAGTTCGCGCATCGTGTGGGCGTGGCCCGCCAGGGGGCCGAGGGTGCCGGTGATCAGCGACCCGAAGAGCTTGCGTCGCAGTTCGCCGGCGTCGTCGGTGACGGGGCGCCCGGTCAGCGGTGGTGGGGCGATCCGGTGCCGGCGCAGGCGGGCCGGGCTGATCCGCACGTCGGCGATATCGCGGTAGACCAGGCGCACCGGGTTGCCGGCCCGGTCCACGATCACGAGCAGGTTCTGGCCGTGGGCCTCCAGGGCCACGCCCAGGTCGAGCAGGTCCAGGCAGACCGAGCCGGCCAGCCGGGCGAAGGCCAGGACCGCGGCGGGCGAGCCGGCGAACGCGGCTGCGGGCAAGACCTGTTCGCCCGCCTCGTGGTCGACGTGGGCGCCGGGCGACTCGCGCAGCACCGCCGCGAGGTCGGCGGTGCCGGAACTTGCCGCGGCGAGCGTGCGGGTGATGTGCAGGCGACCGTCGAGGCGGCGCGCGAGCCGGTCCAGGAAGGCGGACACCGCGACGGAGTGCGCCACCGAGTGCTCGGAGATGTCGCGCACCGAGGAGGTCAGCCGAGCGCTCAAGGCGGTCTTGACGTGCGGGCCGCCGGCGAGCGGGGCGAGGGTGCGCAGGGACATCAGGGGATGCGCCGGAAAGCCCGGCCGGACGGGGGTGTCGGGCAGCACGTGCCGGGCCTGCCAAGGGTGGACCGGGACGAGTACGGTGCGCTCCTCGCGCAAGTGGGCCGGCCAGTCGCCGACCACCAGGGCGTCGGCGGTCGCGGCCAGGCCCAGTTGCACCACCGGCCGATGCTCGGGGGCATAGGCGAGTTGCTCGCCGGCGGTGAAGCCGGGTCGGGAGCGACACCCCGGGTGGTAGGGGTGGCCGTCGACGACGCGCTGTTCCCACTCCCAGTCGCTCCCGGGCGGATCGCGCGGGGTCGGCGTGGTGCGGGAAAGGGCGAGGGAGGCCGTGCTGTTGTCGAGTTCGACGGCGAACTCCGGGCCGTGCGGCACCCGTAGCGCGCGGACCAGCCGAGCCGGGTGATGGTACGCGGTGCCCGCGAGCACCACGACGGTGGTCGAGGGCCGGGTATCCCAGGGATCGGGCGCCGGGCCGTGCGCGCGTCGGCCGTCGGCCAGGTGCAGCACGACCGCGTCGCCGGCCCGCTCGTGGCGCACGACCCAGGGCAGCCGGTCGTGCACCAGGCCGCGCCACAACCGGCTCAGCACTGCGGCCCGGGCGCCGGGCAGCGCCGCCTCGTACGCGCCGAGCCGATCCGGCGACGCCGTGCGCAACTGGTCGGCCAGGAGCCGTTCACCGATCGTGTGAAACAAGACCTGCTCCCCATTTACGGTCCGTACAGTGAATGACCGTGAACATCCCAGTCTCCGTGATCGACGACATCGCGGCGGGTCCACTGCTCAATTGCCTGCTGCGCGAGTTCGGCGAACCGATCGGGGAACCGGGCGCCGGGCGCCGGATCCACCGGTTGCGCGGCGGCGGGCTGCTGCGGGTGCGGGAGGGGCGGCGCCCGACACAGCCGGAACGACGCGTGGGCCGGGCATGGCAACGCCTGAGCCACGGCGGCCTGGTCGCGTTGGTGGGAGAGGTCCTGCGGGAGAACACCGGGCGCGCCAATGCCGGACTCCTCGCCGAGATGGTCGACAGCCGGGATGTGCTGGCCTCGATCCTCGCCGCCCGAGTGCGCGCCGAGCCGCCGGCGGATCGATATCTGCGCTCCGAACAGGCCCTGCTGGTCGGGCATCCGTACCATCCCGCACCCAAGGCCCGCGGGGGCGGGCGCTCCGGCACCTGGTTACGGTACGCGCCCGAGGCGCACGCCCGCTTTCCGCTGACCCTGCTCGGCGTGCGCGAGGACGTGCTCGTGGGCGAGGGCGATACGCGTCGCCTGGACACCCTCGGCGTGGCGCCGGCCGGATACCGACTGCTGCCCGCCCACCCGTGGCAGCTCGAACTGGCGGCGCGGCGACCCGAGGTGCTGCGCGCGTTCACCGACGGACGACTCGTGGCGCTGGGGCACACGGCCGTCGCGGCCCGACCCACCGCGTCGGTACGCACCGTGCATCTGCCCGCCGGCGCCGGGGTGGACGACGTGTTCCTCAAGTTCAGTCTGGACGTACGCATCACCAACGACGTTCGCCGGCTGTGGCGGCACGACCTGGTCAAGGTGTGTCGTACCAACACCGCGGTCGCCGCGGCGTTCGACGCGCTGCCGGGGCCGGCGGCGTGGTTGCGCGAGAGCGGCTACCGCACCGTCGGCGGACTCTTCGAGACGTTCGCGGTCCTGGTCCGGGAGGGGCTCGGGCGGCGGGTGCTGCCCGGGTCGGCGGCGTTGCTCGCGGCCGCGCTGACCGAGGACTTCGACGGCAATCCGCTGGACCGGGTCACCGACCCGTGCCGATGGTGGGCGGCCTACCTGCGCCATGTGGTACCGCCCGTGCTGGAGGTCTTCGCCCGGCACGGCCTGGTGTTGGAATGCCACCTCCAGAACACCCTGATCGCCGTCGACGGCGAGGGCCTCCCGGTGCAGGCGATCTTCCGGGACGCGGAAGGCGTCAAGGCGCTCCGCGACGTCGGCCGGGCGGTCGGCTGGGAACGTCTGGTCTATTGCCTGGTGGTCAACCACCTGACGGAGATCGCGAGCACGCTCGCCGAGCGCTTCCCGCACACCGCCGACGCACTGTGGCCGGCCGTACGCGCGGAATTCGAGCGTGCCGCGGACGAGTACGAACTGCCCGAAGCCGCCGACCTGCTCACGACGCCGACGCTGCCCGCCAAGGCCAACCTGTCGCTGCGCTGGGGCGACGCCGACGGCGCGCACTCCCACTTCATACCGATGCCGAACCCGCTCCGCGGGCAGACGGCAGCCCACCTGCCGCAGCGGACACCCGCTCCCGTCGGCCCGCTCACCGACGGCGACCCGACGGTCCTGTGCGAGGGCGCACCGGCCCCGACGCGGTGACGCCGTTTACGGCGTCGAGCGCATCCGGGTAGGCGCGCAACACGTGCAGGGGACGGGTGGTACCGGTCGACGACCACGGCACCCCACCTCGGCCGGGGCGATGTGAACCGGGGTCACGGGGGTGGGGTGGCGGGTCGCTCGGACGCGGCGGCGTAGCGGTGGGCCAAGAGGGCGAAGGCGGCCTTGAGTTCGGGTGGTCCGACGACCTCGATGTCGGCGTCGAAGCCGCCGACGGCGGCGGCCAGGCCGGGCCAGGACCACGAGCCCAGCACGAGCCGGCAGCGGTCCGGGCCGAGTTCCTCGACGATTGCCTCGCGGGCGTACCGGGAGACGGCGGCGGCGGGCAGGTCGAGGATCACCTCGCCGCGGCACGGCCACTCGCCGGAGCCGTCGGAGCCCTGGAAGCGGCCGGCGACGAAGGTGGCCACGTCCCCGCCGGGCAATTCGCGTCGGGCGAAACGGGGCCCGGTGGGGACGCGCGGGGTGATCCGGTCCGCGCGGAACGTGCGCCAGTCCGCGCGATCGAGGTCCCAGGCCACCAGGTACCACCGCCCGCTCCAGGTGACCAGATGGTGCGGCTCCACCCGACGCGGCGGGGGCTGGGCGGGGTCGCCGGCGTCGGTGGCCGACGGGTGCGCCGGGGCGTAGTCGAAGCGCAGCACCTCGCGGGCGTGTACGGCGTCGCCCAGGGCCACGAGAACGCCGCCGTCGACCGGCGAGCCCGATCGCGTCGTGGGCCGGCGCACGGCGGTGACCTGCAGGACGTCGATCCGGCGGCGCAATCGCGGCGGCATCACCTGGCGCACGGTGGCCAGCGCCCGCGCCGCGGCCTCCTCGATCCCGACCCCGGCGGTGCCCGCGATCTGCAGGGCGACGGCGAGGGCGACGGCCTGCTCGTCGTCGAACAACAACGGCGGCAGTTCCGCGCCGGCGCCGAGTCGATAGCCGCCTTCGGGTCCCTTGAAGGCCACGATGGGGTAGCCGAGCTCGCGCAGGCGATCCACGTCCCGGCGCACGGTGCGTGGGCTCACGTCCAGCCGCTCGGCCAGCAGCGCGCCGGGCCAGTCCCGGCGTGCCTGGAGCAGGGAGAGCAGCGCGAGCAGACGGGCCGAGGTCTTGGGCATGCCTGCATTGTTCCCGAGTAGAGGACACTTCCTGGCCGCTTCTGTTGGGATCGTTGTCTCATACCGATCAGCGATCACCCGGAACGACCGGAAGGACCGATCACCATGACCGACACGACGCCGCAGCCCGCCACCCCGGACGCCGAGCGCGCCGACCTGCTCGCGGCCCTCGCGACCGCGCGAATGCACCTGATCGGCACGGTGCAGGGGCTCGACGACGAGCAGGCCCGCGCCTGCCCGACGGTCAGCACGCTGTGCCTGGGCGGGCTGATCAAGCACGTCACGTCCGTCGAGGAGACGTGGACGCGCTTCGTGGTCGAGGGCCCGACGGCGATGTCCTACGACCTGCCCGAGGGGGTCACCTGGGCGGACTTCGCGGCCGGCACCGCCCGCGAGATCCCACAGTGGGCGATCGACCGGGAGAACGGCTTCCGGATGTTGCCCGGCGAAACGCTCGCCGGGATCCTCGAGGACTACGAGCAGGTCGCCGCCCGGACCGACGTGCTCGTCGCCACCCTCCCCGACCTGTCCGCCACGCACCCGCTGCCGGAGGCCCCCTGGCACGAGCCGGGCGCGGCACACAGCGCGCGCCGCGTGCTGATGCACATCGTCGCCGAAACCACCCAACACGCGGGCCACGCCGACATCCTGCGCGAGACCCTCGACGGACGGACATCCATGTAGGCGGGGACGCGGCCGGCCCGCCGGGCCGGCCCGTCCCGGGCCCGGTCCTCGTTTCCGACGTCCATTCGATCCGCGAGCGCCATGCGCTCGATGAGGGTGCCATCAGATGAGTCCGACAACCATCCTCGACAACCGTGCGCTCAACCGCGCCACGCTCGCTCGGCAGTTGCTCCTCGATCGTGCCGCACTGCCCGTGTCGGACGCCGTCGCCCATCTCGGCGGTCTACAGGCGCAGGAACCACAGGAGCCGTTCGTCGGACTCTGGTCGCGGCTGCACGCCTTCGACCCGGCGACGCTCTCCGACCTGCTGATCGGGCGGGACGTGGTGCGGACCCACCTGATGCGCCGCACCGTGCATCTCGTCACCGCCGCCGACGCCCTGGCCTGGCGCGCCCGCCACGACGCCATGTTGCGCCAACGGGTCCTGGGCACCTACCGCACCGACCTCGACGGCCTCGACCTCACCGAACTCGCCGCAGCCGGACGGGCGATCATGGCCGACGGTGAGCCCCGCACGATGGCCGAACTCACCCGCGCCCTCGCCGAACATTGGCCGACGACAAACCGGCGCGCACTGGGGGAGATGCTGATCGCCGCCCTCGTGCCGATGGTGCAACTCCCGCCGCGCGGGCTCTGGCGCACCAGGGCGGGAGTACGCAACGTGCGACTCGCGGCCTGGCTGGGCCGCGACATCGACCCGCTCGACCCGGACGGTGCCGACCTCGTGGGTCAGGCGCTGGTACGGCGCTACCTGGCCGCGTTCGGCCCCGCCGCCACCGCCGACCTGCGGGCCTGGAGCGGCCTGGTCGGACTCCCGGCCGCGGTCGCCGCCATCCGCCCGGAGCTGGTCGCCTTCCGCGACGAGCGGGGCCGCGAACTGCTCGACCTCCCGGACGCGCCACGCCCCGACCCCGACACGCCCGCCCCGGTCCGGTTCCTGCCGGCGTTCGACAACGCGATCCTCGGCTACCACGACCGCAGCCGAATCATCGACGACGCCCACCGCGGCCTGTCGGTGGCCGGCGCCCGCGTCGTCCTGGTGGACGGCCGAGTCGCCGCGACCTGGACCGTCGAGACCGACACCGTGGTTGTCACCCCCCTGGCCCCCCTCTCCCGACCCGACCACACCGCCCTCACCGAACAGGGCCGAGAACTGGCCTCGTTCCTCTCCGACCACGCCACCGACGGAGTCCGCATCACCGCTGTGTGAACGCCGCGTCGCCCGGCGCCGGAGAAACAATCGCCCAGGGCGGACGATCATGCCGCGGCCCCGGAACACCACCGGCGACAACCACCGGAACCGCGTTGGCGGCAGTAGGTGGTCGGCGAGCCCCCGTAGCCTGGTCCGAAAGGGTGAGCGGTCGGGAGAGAGTGGGCACGGCGTGTCGATCGGGCTGATGATCGTTCTCGGTGTTCTCGGATTGATCGTGGTCGGGCTGTTGTTCGCCGCGTTGATCGGGGCGACGTTCGGGCGGCGGGCCCGGGCGGGCCGGCGGGCCGGTCGGTACACCTCGCGGCCCGGGAACTCGTCGAGCAATTGGTGAGGTCGGGTTGCGGGTCGACCCCCGGCCCCGCTTCGGGGCGGGCGGTGCCGGGAGCCGGTACCGCCCGTCCCGGCAGCGGGTCGACGGCAGGTCAGTAGTCGACGCGGTCGGGTTTGGCGAGCCATGCGTCGAAGGGGGCCGTACGGTTCGGCAGGTCGAGTTGTTCGACCCGGGTCGGCCACATCGACCTGGGCTTCTTCTCGAAGAGGTCGTGGAACTTGCGGTCGTCGAAGCCGGCCACCGCCGCGTCGTGCCGGTCGGCGGAGTAGACGATCCGGTCGACACGCGCCCACAGCGCGGAGGAAAGGCACATCGGACACGGCTCACACGAGGTGACCAGGACGCAGCCTTCCAGCGAGAAGGTGTCCAGTTGCCGGCAGGCGGCGCGCATCGCGCTCACCTCGGCGTGCGCCGTCGGATCCAGGGTCGCGGTGACCCGATTGTTGCCGATCGCGACGATCTCGCCGTCCTTGGCGAGCAGCGCGCCGAACGGACCGCCGCCCTTGGTCACGCTGTCGGTGGCCAGCCTGATCGCCTCGTCCATCCAGGCGCGTTCGAGGTTGTGGGTGCTTGATTCCTGGGCGTGCGCGGTCATCGTCACTCCTTTGTCGGGGGTGGTGGTGCGGTGGGTGGGGACGCGGGAGTTCAGCGCGGTTCGGTGCCGCAGATGTGCTCCGGTGCCACCGGGGTGTGGGTCAGGTTCAACCCCGTCGCGTGGCGGATCGCGTTGACGATCGCCGGGGTGGCGGAAATGGTGGGCGGTTCGCCGACACCACGCACGCCGTACGGCGAGTTCGGGTCGGCCCGTTCGATCACGTCCACCGTCATCGGCGGCATGTCCACGATGGTCGGGATCAGGTAGTCGGTGAACGACGGGTTGCGGATCCGGCCGTTCTCGACCCGGATCTCCTCCATCACGGCCAGACCGAGCCCCTGCGCGGAACCCCCGTGGATCTGCCCGACGACGGCGTCCGGGTTGATCGCCCTGCCGACGTCCTGCGCACAGTCCAACTGCACGACCTTGACCAGACCCAATTCGGTGTCCACGTCCACCACCGCGCGGTGCGCGGAGAAGGCGTGTTGCACGTGCACCCGCCGGCTCTGCCCGGTCACCGGGTCCATCGCGTACGTCTGCCGGTGGTGGTATTCCCTGGTCTCCTCGATCACGTCCTCGCCGAGCACGTCGACGAGATCGGCCAGGACACCGGTGACTTCGGAAACGACCTTGCCGCCGGCCAGCGACAGATCCGCGGGGTTCTCGCCGAACCGCCGGGCCACCCGGTCGAAGAGCACCTCGCGGACGGCCTCACACGCGTTCTTGACGGCGCCGCCGGTGATGTAGGTCTGCCGCGACGCCGAACTCGACCCCGCGTCACCGACGTCGGTGTCGTTCGGATGGATGTTCACCCGCTCCACGCCGAGTTCGCTGCGGGCGATCTGCTGCTGCACGGTGATCAGGCCCTGTCCGACCTCGGCCGCCGCCGTGTGCACCATCGCGATCGCATGGCCGCCGATGGCCTGCAACCGCACCCGCGCCGTGGAGTAGTCGTCGGCGCCTTCGGCGTAGGAGATGTTCTTGACGATCACGCTGTAGCCGACGCCCCGGACGATGCCTTCGCCGTGCGTGGTGTTGGCCGCACCACCGGGCAACTCCCGGATGTCCACCGGTTCGGTCCGCGTCTCGGGCGGCAGCGGGATGTTCCTGACCCGCTCCAGCAGTTCGGCGACCGGCGCCGGGTAGTCCAGCACCTGCCCGGTGGGCATCGCCGAGCCCTCGCCGACGGCGTTGAGCCGACGCAGTACCACCGGATCCATCCGCAACGCCTCGGCCAGCTTGTCCATCTGGGACTCGTAGGCGTACGCGGGCTGCACCGCGCCCAGGCCACGCATCGCGCCGCACGGCGGGTTGTTGGTGTACAGGCCCCAACCCTTGATGTCGACGTTGGGTACCTCGTACGGCCCGATGCCCAACGAGGTGGCGTTGCTGACCACGACGGGGGTCTTGGAGGCGTACGCGCCACCGTCGAAGTACATCCTGGCCTTGACGTAGACGAGCCTGCCGTCCTTGGTCGCGCCGTGCTCGTAGTACATCTTCGCCGGGTGCCGGTGCACGTGGCCGTAGAAGGATTCCTCCCGGTTGTAGACCATCTTCACCGGTCGGGCGGTGTGCAGCGCCAACATGCAGCAGTGGATCTGCATGGACAGGTCTTCGCGGCCACCGAAGGCGCCGCCGACCCCGGACATGGTCAAACGCACCTTCTCGACCGGGAGTCCGAGCGCTCGCGCGGTCTGTCGCTGGTCCACGTGCAGCCACTGGGTGGCGAGGAACAGGTCGACCCCGCCGTCCTCGCCCGGGACGGCCAAGCCGGATTCCGGCCCGAGGAACGCCTGGTCCTGCATGCCCATGGTGTACACGTCGGAGACCACGACGTCGGCCCGTGCATTCGGATCGCCGGTGACGATCGGCTGATAGCGCACCACGTTGCCCCCGGGATGCAGCTTGGGCAGCGTGTCGTCGTGCGCGGCCCGCTCCGGGTCGGTGATCGGCTCGAACACCTCGTATTCGACCACGATCTTCTCCAACGCGCGCCGGGCCGTCTCCGGGTGATCGGCGGCCACCAAGGCGACCGGCTCGCCCTGGTAACGCACGATGTCCCGAGCGAGGACCGGCGTATCGGCGACCTTGAGGCCGTAGATGTTCTCGCCGGGGACGTCCTCGTGGGTCAACACCGCGTATACGCCGGGGTGGGCGAGTGCGGGGCCGATGTCGGTGGAATCGATCCGCGCATAGGGGTGTGGGCTGCGCAGCGTCGCACCCCAGAGCATGTCCTGCGCCCACAGGTCCGAGGAATAGGCGTACTCCCCGCGTACCTTGAGCGTTCCGTCCGGCCGCAGCGGGCTGTCGCCGATCCCGCCGGTGATCAATTCGTCGAGGTCCTGCGGGGTGCGGGCGGGAGAGGTCTGTTCGGTCATCGGGAAGCCCCCACGGTCTGGATACTCGGCGGCCCGCACCCGGGCCGGGTGGGTTCGGGCCGAGTGGGCCGGGCCGCCGGGTGGGTTCGGACGGAGCGGATCGAATTCGTGCGTTTGACAGGTGATTTGCCGATGCTCCGCGGCTCGCGCGAAACAGCGCTCCTCGATGCGGTTTCCGGCTGATCGCGATGGGTCGGAAGCTGTGAGAAGTACACAGTCCATCCGGGGTGACCCGCCACGGGCGGAAGAAATGAAAGGCCACGCAGGCCCGGACCGGCTCTTCGTAGACTCCTACAAGCCCCGGGTCACCGTCGACCGGGTCACCCGCACCGGGGTTCGCCTACGGGGTCCAGCGGGCGCGGAGGGCGGTATCGGGGTCCGGGAGGACGGCGGAGAGCAGGGGTGCGGATTCGGCCGGGTCCAGGGACAGGGCCATGGCGGCGCGGGCGCCGGTGAGGGTTCGGGCCAGGTCCGGGTCTTCGCCGCGGGTGACGAGGGCGGCGAGGTGCCGGGTCCCGGTTTCCCAGACGAGCCGGAACAGGTCGTCCCCGGTGACGGAGGCGAGGACGCCGGCGACGTCCGGGGAGAGATCGGGCCGGACGAGCAGGCGTGCGCGCGGGGCGAGTCGGGCACGGATCGGGTCGAGGGTGGCGGTGGTGAGTCGGTGCCATCGGGAGGTGGAGGCGAGGTAGCCCTCTTCGAGGATCACCGCACCGCGCGCGGCGACGAGCGCTGCGGTCTCCGCCCAGAACCCGGCGTCGGCGACGCGTGGCGCGGGAGCGTCGAGGTCCGGTGCGTACGGTGAGCCCACCATGGCTTCGGGGAACAGCCCCAGTTCGCGGGTGTGGGCGAGCGCGCGTTCGCAGGGGTCCGTGCTGCCGACGTAGACGTACTGGTCGTAGCCGACATGGACGAAGAAGCGTCCCTCGTCCTCCAGTCGGCACCAGGCGCCGCTGTGGCGCAGCATGGCGCGAACCAGTTCCAGTGCGGTGGCCACGGGCACTCGGGCGCCGTCGTGGTAGCCGGTGAGGTCGGGTGGGAAGAGCCCGGCCAGGCCGTGGCCGGCGGCGGTCGCGGCCGGGCCGGACTCGACCGGACCGCCGACGCCCGGTTCCCGGATGGAGACTTCGGTGCTTCCGCTGTCCCGGGCGAAGGCGGCGACCGCGGACAGGTAGCCGGCTTCGACGGGGCCGCGGTCGCTCTCGGAGTGCTCGATGCCGGTGTAGCGACCGTACCCGTCGCGGTCGGCCGGGTCGTATTTGGTGACGCGGTAGGTGTACGGCAACACGTGGACTCCAGGTGGCGTCGGGCGAGGGGCCGCGGGGCCCGTCGGGCACGAGGGTAGGGGCCGCCGGGCGTGCCCTCGGCGCCGCGAGCCGGCGTGCCTGCCGCAAGTCGCCTTCGCGGCCTTGCCGATGCGTTCGAGCGGGTGCCTTGCCGCGCGCACGAATCGGGCTCGCCGGCGGGGGAACGGCGGTCCCGGACGGTGTTCGTCGATGCCCTCCTCCCGGTTCTGCGGGCCTGTGACCGGCGGTGGAACTCCTGGTGCCCCCCGGGCGGGGATGGGCCGTCCCGGGATACCTCCGGGGCCTGCGCGGGGCCGTTGTGCGCCGAGGCCGGGGAGCCTTCGGCGGCTCGGGCGCGAAGCTCTGTGTGGCGATCTGAAGGCTTGGATGGCCGGGTGGCGTGGAGGGGATTGACATCCGGGGTTCTGGAGGCTTGTAGCGGCAATTGGCCGGCTTGTATGCCGGCATACGGATCACTCGATCGGTATGATTGCGCTTGTTCTCGGATCGAGAATCGCGGCCCCGAAGGGGCCTTGTTCGGCATGCCTGCCCGCAGCCGATATCGCCCGACCACACCAACGCTCCCGTCACTCGACGGGAGTGCTGCTCGCAATGCCAGAAACGAGGGCTCCATGACCGATCCCGGCATCCTCTCCGTCGCCCCCGCGTCGCACGCCGACCGCACCGGCGGGGCGGGCGACCCCTACGACGCCGGTACGATCACCGTGCTGGACGGGCTGGACGCCGTTCGCAAACGGCCGAGCATGTACATCGGTTCGACCGGTGAGCGCGGCCTGCATCACCTGGTGCAGGAGATCGTCGACAACTCGGTCGACGAGGCTCTGGCCGGTTGCGCGGACCGGATCGACGTGACGCTCCTGCCCGACGGCGGCGTTCGGGTGGTGGACAACGGGCGCGGCATCCCCGTGGGCATGCACCCCCAGGCGAAGAAGTCCGGCGTCGAACTCGTGCTGACCGTGTTGCACGCGGGCGCCAAGTTCGACGGCGTGGGATACGCGGTCTCCGGCGGCCTGCACGGGGTCGGTCTGTCCGTCGTCAACGCCCTGTCCACCCGGCTGTCCGTGGAGATTCGCACGGACGGACATCGATGGAGCCAGGACTACCGCAACGGCGTGCCCGGCGCCGATCCCGCCCGCCACGAGGCCGTGACCGACACCGGCACGTCAGTCGCCTTCTGGGCCGATCCGGACATCTTCGAGACCGTCGAGTACTCCTTCGAAACCCTGGCCCACCGTCTTCAGCAGATGGCCTTCCTCAACCAGGGCCTGACCCTGACCCTGACCGACGAACGCGCCGGCACCCGACCGGCGACCGGCGCGGCCGACCACGACCAGGCCGGTGGGGAGCCGGGGGAGGACGGTGCGGCCCGGTCGGTCGAATACCGCTACCAGGGCGGCGTCGTCGACTTCGTGCGGCACCTCAACTCGCGCAAGGGCGATCCGGTACATCCCTCGGTGATCTCCCTCCGGACCGAGGATCCGGGGCAACTCCTCTCCGTGGACGTCGCGTTGCAATGGACCACCCGGTTCAGCGAGGGCGTGTACTCCTTCGCCAACGCCATTCACACGCACGGGGGAGGCACCCACGAGGAGGGCCTCCGTACCGCGGTGACCGGCGTGGTCAACCGCTATGCCCGCGAGCGCAGGCTGCTGAGGGACAAGGACGAGAACCTCTCCGGCGAGGACATCCGGGAGGGATTGACGGCGATCGTCTCGGTGAAGCTGGGCGAGCCGCAGTTCGAGGGCCAGACCAAGACCAGGTTGGGCAACACGCAGGCGCGGACGTTCGTGCACAAGGTCGTGCACGAGCACCTGTCCGACTGGTTCGACCGCAACCCGCTCGAAGCGGTGGACATCGTCCGCAAGGCGGTCAGCGCCCGGACCGCGCGGGTGGCGGCCCGCAAGGCACGCGATCTCACCCGTCGCAAGAGCATGTTGGAATCCACCGCGTTGCCGGGCAAGCTCGCCGACTGCCGGTCCACCGACCCGGCCGCCTGCGAGATCTTCATCGTCGAGGGCGATTCCGCCGGCGGCTCCGCCAAGTCCGGCCGCGACCCTCGGCACCAGGCGATCCTGCCCATCCGCGGCAAGATCCTGAACGTCGAGAAGGCGCGCATCGACAAGATCCTGCAGAACACCGAGATCCAGGCGCTCGTCTCGGCCTTCGGCACCGGGGTGCACACCGACTTCGACCTCGGCAAGCTCCGCTATCACAAGGTCATTTTGATGGCGGACGCCGACGTCGACGGCCAACACATCAACACCCTGTTGCTCACCTTCCTGTTCCGCTTCATGCGACCCCTGGTCGAAGCCGGGCACATCCACCTCTCCCGGCCCCCGCTCTACAAGATCAAGTGGAGCCGGGACGACACCCGGTACGCCTACAGCGACCGCGAGCGCGACAACCTCGTCGCACTCGGCGCACGCCAGGGCAAACGCCTGCGCGACGACACGATCCAACGCTTCAAGGGCCTCGGCGAGATGAACGCCGAGGAGCTGCGCGTCACCACCATGGACCCCGCGCACCGCGTCCTGGGCCAGGTCACGCTCGAGGACGCCGCCCGAGCCGACGGGCTGTTCTCCGTCCTGATGGGCGAAGACGTGGACGCACGGCGCCTGTTCATCCAACGCAACGCCCGGGACGTACGTTTCCTCGACATCTGAGTCCTCGGGAGCCGGCGCCCGAAGGGGCTCAGTCGAGGATCGCCGTGGCCTCGATCTCGACCAGGTGCTCGGGGACGTCCAGGGCGGCGACCCCCAGCAGGGTGCCCGGCGGTACCGGGGTGACGCCGAGCCGCGCGGCGGCCCGACCGGCGCCGGCCAGGAACAGGGGCAGCTTGCCGGGGGTCCAGTCGACGACGTAGACGGTCAGCTTCGCCACGTGGTCGAACGTGGCGCCGACCCCGGCCAGGGCGGTGGCGATGTTGAGGTAACACTGCTCCACCTGCGCCGCGAGGTCGCCGGCGCCGACGGTCACCCCGTCGGCGTCCCAGGCGACCTGTCCGGCGACGAAGACCAGCTTGGATCCGGTCGCGATCGACACCTGTCGGTACGCGTCGATCACCGGGAGTCCGACGGGGTTCACCAGGGTGACGGCCATGTTGCCTGCCTTCGTGTACGGAGGGTCCACGGGCGCGCCCGCGCAACGCCGGGACCCGCGACCGCTCTCTTGTGGTTACTGGTGAACTGTAGGAGAGTGAGCGCTGACCTGGAAGAACGCACTTTTCGGTGACTGAGGAACCTTATGGTGACCAAGCGCGGGGACTTGCCCCACGACGCGGACCTGCTACGCGCGGACTCGCTGGCGCGGGAGATCTTCTCGGACGTCGCCAACAAGTGGGCGCTCCTGATCATCGGCGCCCTCGACCAGGGCACGCTCCGTTTCGGGGAGCTGCGCAACGAGGTCGAGGGCATCAGCCACAAGATGCTCACCCAGAACCTGCGCATGATGGAACGCAACGGCCTGATCGAGCGCAAGGTGTATCCCGCGGTGCCGCCACGGGTCGAGTACACACTCACCGAATCGGGCCAAGCCCTGCGGGCCACGGTCGACGGCATGTGCGACTGGACCCAGCGCTACCTCGGTCACATCGAGGCAGCTCGCCGCAGCTTCGACGGGTGACGGGGGACGCCTCGCGGTGGCGGGGTGGGGCGGTGGTGAGCCGACTGTGGGCATCGATGATCCGTGCCCCGTCGTCGTCCCCCCGGGCGTTGTCGCCGGGGGGACTCGGTCGAACGGTCGGGTGTTACGCCTTGGGACCCTGTTGGATTCGGACCATGTTGCCGGAGGGGTCGCGGAAGGCGCAGTCGCGGGGGCCCCAGTTCTGGTCGATCGGCTCCTGCAGCACTTCGGCGCCGGACGCCCGTACACGTTCGAAGGTCGCGTCCACGTCGTCGGTGCTGAAGACGGTCATCGGCAGGACGCCCTTGGTGAGGAGTTCCTGGAGAGTGTCGCCGTCGGACTGGGAGCGGCCCGCGTGCGGCGCGGAGAGCACGATTTCCAGGCCGGGCTGGGTCGGGCTGCCGAGGGTGACCCAGCGGAACCCGTCGGAGGCGACGTCGTTGCGGACCTCCAGGCCGAGGCCGTCCCGGTAGAAGGGGAGTGCCTCGTCGGGGTCGTTGACGGTGATGTGGCAGTACTGGAGTGCGATGTTCATGCCGTCCACGTTAGGCGGCGGCGTCGGGGCCTGCTTCTCGAATCCTGATCGGATTTCTCGTCGGCCGGGTCTGTACCTTGGCCACACACGCGGGCATCGCGGCCGGGGCGTCGTGGTCCCGGTTGCGGTAGGCGCTGGGCGTCTCGCCGGTGATCTCGGTGAACCGCGAACTGAACGAGCCCAGCGAGGTACAGCCGACCGCCATGCACGCGTCGGTCACGCTCATTCCGCCACGCAACAACGCCATCGCCCGCTCGATCCGGCGGGTCATCAGGTAGCTGTACGGCGTCTCGCCGTAGGCCGCCCGGAAGCGTCGGGAGAAGTGCCCCGGGGACATCAACGCGCGGGCGGCCATCGTCGGCACGTCCAGCGGCCGGGCGTACTCGCGGTCGATCAGATCCCGCGCCCGGCGCAGGTGGGCGAGGTTGGCGAGTTCTTCCGGGGTCATGTCCCGACGCTAGCACTGCCCGCCGACGCGGCCGGGTGCGGCTCAGGGCTCCCGTGGGTTCGCCGCCGGGGGTGTCGGCGGTCCGATCGCGAGCAGTCTTCGGGCCAGGTCGTGGGCGTGCGTCGCGAGTTCGGGCGGGTCCAGGATCTCGAAGTCGTGTCCCAGCAGGAGCATGTGCACGAGGATGGCATCGAGGGAGGCGGCGCCGCTGCGGACCTCGCAGCGGCCGTCGCCTCGCGGGATCACCACGGCCGACGAGGCGGAGACGCGGGCACGGACCGCATCGGCCGACGCGTGGACCAGAACGCGGGCCCGATGTCGGTAGACCCGGCCGGTCACCCCCTCCTGGACGTACGCGGCCGCGTCCGGCGCCGGGCGCGGCCGGTAGCTCCAGGTGCGTGCGGCCACGTCGGTCATCCGGTCGATGCGGAAGCTGCGCCAGTCGTCGCGGTCGAGGTCGTAGGCGAGGAGGTACCAGCGCCGATCGGAGGCGACCAGGCGATAGGGCTCGACCCGTCGCCGGTGTACCTCGTTCCCGGACGGATAGTCGAAACCGGCCTCGACCTCGTCGCGACAGGCGCCGGCCAGGGTCATGAGCACCTGCGGATCGAGCGGGTCGGCGCCGCCGAAGGATTCCACCGAGGCGGAGAGCGCGCGCACCTCGTGTCGCAACCGGGTGGGCAACACGCGGTCGAGCTTGCTCAGGGCCCGCAGCGCGGCGTCGCCCGCGCCGGGGATCGCGCCGCCGGCGCCGGCGACGAGCGAGACCACGGTGGCGATCGCCTCCTCGTCGTCGAGGAGCAGCGGCGGCAGGTCCGTGCCGGGGCCGAGACGGTAGCCGCCGCCGACGCCGGGGCCGGCGTGCACCGGATAGCCCAGTGTGCGTAGTCGTTCGACGTCGCGCCGGACCGTGCGCGTGGTGACGGCGAGCCGGTCGGCGAGTTCGGGGCCGGTCCAGGCGCGGCGTTGTTGCAGCAGGCCGAGGAGGGTGAGGACGCGCTCCGTGGTGCCCCGCTCGTCGCCGTTCGCCGTGTCCATGCCGGCCACCCTGTCAGAGATCGCGGACCGAATCCGTCCGCATCGTCTGCCAGGGTGGTCGCACGGACTCGACAAGGTCCGCAGCCCCACCGCGAAACCACGGAGAACGGAGCACGACGATGAGCCGCCACGTGCAGATCACTTTCGACGCCCACGATCCTCGGGCCCTGTCGGTCTTTTGGCGCGACGTGCTCGGCTACGTCCACCCGGGGCCGCCCGGGGTCGACGTGCCCGAGGGCGTCGACCCGCTGTCCGCGTGGGACGAGTTCCTGGCGCGGATCGGGGTGCCGCAGGAGCAGTGGAACACGAGGTCGGCGATCGAGGACCCGGACGGGCAGGGCCCGCGGGTGTTCTTCCAGCAGGTACCGGAGGACAAGGTCGCCAAGAACCGCGTGCATCTGGACGTGCGCGCGGCTCCCGGCCTGGCGGGCGAGGAGCGGATGGCGGCGCTGGAGGTCGAGTGTGCCCGGCTCGTCGCGATGGGGGCGACGCGGGTGCGTCGCGACGAGCCGGCTCCGCCGATGAGCATGGGTTACATCGTGATGACCGACCCCGAGGGCAACGAGTTCTGCCTGGACTGACCCGGCCCCTGCCCCCCGGCCCCTGCCCCCCGGGCCGTGCCCCGCCGCTTGCGCGGCCGGGGCACGGTGTCAGGGCCCGGCCGGGTGTCGGCGCGGTCAGAGGGTGCCTGCGTCCGGCCGGTTCGACCAGTGTGTGTTGGGCGCCTCGGTGGGGCGGTATCCGTCGGCATCCCCGGTGTCGAGGACTTCGGCGATCGCGCGGAAGAAGGGGTGGTCGCCGGGCCGGTGGTCGTCCCACAGGTCCGTCGGCTGATGCCACTCGTCCAGCCGGAGGACCAGCGGGATGTCGGCCGGGATCCCGGCCCGTACCTCGCGGTCGTCGGCCAGGAGCAGTTCCCGGTGTTCCGGCACCAGGGACCGGAACACGTCTTCCAGCGGGGCCCCTTGCGCCGCATCCACCACCAGCGCGCGACCGCGGACGACGATCGGAACGCCGCCGCGGAACTGCTCCGCGTCGTCCCCGTCGCCCTCGACGTCGTCCATGTTGTCGACCCGATGGAGGAAGTCGTTCGTCGGGCCGATGTCGCCGTGGGTGAGGCAGTTCCCGAAGACATGGACCACGTCGATCAGGTTGCGGCCGCGGGGACTGTAGCCGAGCAGTTCGACGACCCAGGCCCACCTGTGCGGGTCCGCGAACAGGTGCATGCGGACGTCCACCGGATAGTGGTAGCCGTTGTCCAGGTCGGGGAACCTGCCGGTGTCGTAGGCGAGATCGAACTGGCCGAGGATCGAGGAGACGGTCTTCACGGCGCGTGATCGTACAAGCCGGGTCGGACGGGCCGGGCCGCGGTGTTCGAGTCGGCGGGCGTGGTCAGATGTCGGCGTCGACGGGCTCGCCGGCGGTGCGTCGGTCGATCGGGCTGCCGGTGACCGAGACCGGGATTCCGTGCGGCGCGGCGTGCGTGCGGAGGTCGCCGACCAGGTCTCGGACGGCTTCGAAGGCCAGGTAGGAGAGGACGTGGCGGCGGCGCGAGCCGTTGCGCATCGTGTAGCGCATCGTGACGTAGCACATGTTGTCGAAGTGCGGGCGGATCTCGATGGCCGCGATGTCCACCCAGGCCACCCGGCGGGTGCCGAACAGTCCCATCAGCGCCGGTCCCTGCGGTTTGATCACGAGCTTCTGCCGGAGGAAGTAGACGAACATGAGGACGAAGAGCACGACCGACGCGATGATCGCGTAGCGCACCCAACCGACGTCGACGAACGCCGGGACGACGCCCACGATCACCGGGACGAGTGGGATCAACATGTCCCAGCCCAACCGGGGTTGCCACAACACGCCGTCGGCCGTCACCGAGCGGTTGCCTCTGTTTCGACCCACCGGACCCCCGTTGCACACGTGCTCACCGACACCCTCACCCGGATGTCGCCGTTCGGGTCATCCTATGAAAACGGAATCACCGCCACCGCAGGGAAAAGCCTCGACTCGACCTCGGCTCACGAGGAGGACGGCTTGGGCGGATTCGCGGCGCGGGTGGCGCGGTCGCGGGCCAGCTCGGTGCGGTTGGCCACCCCGAGCTTGGCGTAGGCGTGTGCGAGGTGTGTCTTGACGGTGCCGCGTCCGATGAACAACTCGGCCGCGATCTGCGGGTTGCTGAGCCCGCGGACCGCCAGCTCGGCCACGGAGCGTTCGGCCGGGGTGAGAGCGGCCCAGCCCGTCACCGGCCGGGTGCCGCGGCGGTTGACCCGAAGTGCCCGCTCGGCGGCCTGGTCCAGGGTCAGTGCCCGGCCGCGAGCCAGTGCGGCGGCGACGGCGGGCCCGGTCGGCAGCGGCGATCGTGCGGCGAGGTAGCCGGTGTCCCGACGGGCTCGGTCCGCCGCGCCCAGGAGCAGGGCGGCTCGTTCGGGCGTGCCGGCCGCCGCCAGCGCCTCCAGGCTGTCGATGCAGCCGAGGACCAGGCCGTGCCGGAGCCGGATGTGCAGCGCGTCACGATGCAGGGCGGCGGCCGCCGTCGCATCCTCGGCGGCGATCAGGTGGGCCCGCTCCGCCAGCGCCACGGCCCGCAGTTGGGGCATCGCGGCCAGGGTCGGCGAGGACTCGGCCTGCTCCAGCCTGCGGCGAGCCGCCGGGGCGTCGCCGGTTCGGCGCAGGGCGGCCACGTGGGTGAGCAACAGGTCGGGGGTGAACGCGTGTTGCTCCCGTGCGCACCAGCGCAACGCGTCCGCGGCGGCGCCGCGCCACAGGGCCACCTGGGCGCGGGTCGCGGACCAGCCGGGGACGTAGGGGGCCGTCGACGCCTCGTCGATCACCCGCTGTAGCTCGTCCATGATCGCCTCGGCCTCGTCGAGTCGGCCGCGCAACGCGACGATGCGGGCCAGTCCCCAGGCGGCGGTGCCGATCCGGACGAAGTCGTGCAGTGGGGCGGCGGCGTCCCGGGCGCGGAGGGCGGTCTCCTCGGCCTCGGCGAGGTTTCCGGTGTGGGCCCGGCCGATGGCGAGGGCGGCCAGCGCCGTGCCGGCGATGCCTCGGTCGCCGCGGCGGAGCAGGGCGGTCGCGGACCGGTCGAGCCGGTCGAAGGCGGCGGCGTGGTTCTCGCCGAGCTGATCGATCAGGCCGACGAGTACGCCGGACGCGTCCCGGCCGAAGTCGTCGCCGACGGCCGCGGCTTCGTGATGGGTGCGCAGGGCGAGTTCACGCGCGGCGGCGAGGTCGGTGTGGAGCAGGCCGATCGCGACCAGTTGTTGGGCGAGCAGCGTGGTGCCCGGATCGTCGGTCCGGCGCCCGAGCGCCGCCGCTTGTTCGGCGGCGGCGAACGTCCGGGCGTCGGGCTGTACCACCTCGCCCACCAGGGCCAGGGACACCAGTACGCGAGCCTGGAGCGCGTCGTCGTCGCCCGGGTCGAGTGCGGCGGCCTGCCGGAGCAGGTGCAGGCCGGTTCGGTCGCCGGTGAGGTGCCACCACCAGGCCGCCGCGACGCACAACCGGCGGCCGAGGTCGGGGTCGCCGCCGGACAGGCACCACTGCGCCGCGGCGGGCAGATCGGCCCGGAATTCGCCGACCCGTTCCCGCCATCGGTCCTTGTCGTCGGCCGCCAGTGGCCGCAGGGCCCGGAGCAGGTCCAGGTGCGCCCGGGCGTGTCGGTGCCGGGCGCGGGTCTCCTCGCCGGCTTCACGCAGGCGGGCCAGGGCGTACTCGGCCACGACGGTCGGCATGCGGTGCCGGGCGCGTGGCCCGGAGACGTCGCAGACGACCAGGGACTTGTCGATCAGGCCGCGCAGGGCCTCCAGCACCGCGTCGGCGGCATGCTCCCGGTCGGCCAGCGCCCGGACCGCGTCGACGCCGAAGTGTTGGAACGGGGCGAGCCGGCGCAGCAACACCTGCTCGTCGCCGGTGAGCAGCCGATGGCTCCAGTCCATCGAGTCGGCCAGGGTGCGCTGTCGAAACGGGGCCGATCGTCGGCTGCCCGCGAGCAGTGGGCGCTCGACGTCGTCGCTCAGCATCGCCGCGATCTCGTGCAGCGAGAGGGTGCCGGCCCAGGAGGCCGTCAGTTCCAGGGCGAGCGGCAGCCGGTCCAAACGATCGCAGATCCGGCGCGCCGCGGCGCGGGCGTCGGGGTCGGTGGGGTCGGCGTCGGATCGGTCCAGGAACAGGTCGATCGCCTCGGTCAAGACCATCGGGGTCAGCCGCCAGACCCGCTCCCCGGTGATCCGCAGCGGTTCGCGACTGGTCGCCAGGACGGTGAGCCCGGGGCATCGCCGCAGTGCGACCTCGACGAATTCGGCTGCACCGGCGCGTACTTGCTCGCAGTTGTCGAGCACGATCAGCGCCGGGCCGGCCGCCAGGGCGGCGGCCACGGCGGCCGGATCCGAGCGTGGTACGGGCACGGCCAGCGCTTCGGCGACCCGCTGGGTGACCTGGTCGTCGTGGGATGTCTCGGACAGGTCCACCCACACGGCCGCGTCGGGCGAGACCCGCCGGGCGGCTCGGATCGCCAGCCGGGTCTTGCCGCAGCCGCCCGGGCCGGCCAGCGTGAGCAACCGGCTGCCGGTCAGCGCCTGGAGGATCGACTCCAGTTCGGTTGCCCGGCCGACGAAGGACGACAGGTCGGCCGGGAGGTGGATCACCATGGCGAGGAGTCTGCCATCCGGCCTGCGGACGGGCGGTCGCGCGGGGTGCGAAACGTCTGCCGGCGGGGGTGGGAAACCCATGCCATCGCAGGTGCGGAGGGTTGCCGTCCTCTGCCACCTCGGCGCACGAAAGATCTGCCACCTGGCAGATGTCCCGGTTCGGCTCGGCGGCCACGATGGAACCACACCGAGCGAGCAGCACGACGATCGAGAGGAACCACGATGAACGCGACGACGAGGCGACACGGGGCCGGGCGGACCGTGGTGGCGAACTTCACCATGTCGCTGGACGGTTATGTGACCGGCCCGGGCGGCGAGGCCGACATGGGCTGGATCGGGCCGCACGCGGTGAGCGAGCAGGCCCGGGAGATCCTGACCCGGATCGTCAACGGGGGCACCACGGCGGTGCTGGGCCGGAAGAACTACGAAGGGTTCGCGGGCTACTGGCCGGCGGTCGGTCGGGACGAGAACGCCGATCCGCGCGACCGGGCGTACGGACGGTGGCTCGACACGGTGGAGAAGGTGGTCTTCTCCACGACGCTGACCGAGGCGTCCTGGACCGGCGCCCGGATCGTCGGCGGCGACCCGGCGGAGGTGATCCGGGAGTTGCGCGGCCGAGACGGCGGGGACATCGTGATCCAGAACAGCATGAGCCTGATCCGCGCGCTGCTGGCCGCGGACGAGGTGGACCGGATCTGCGTGATGCTCTGCCCGGAACTCTCCGGCGGCGGGGTGCGGTTGTTCGACCGGGGCTTCCCGTCGACGTCGTGGAGCCTGACCAACGCCACGAGCACGGACACCGGGGCCCTGGTGCTGATCTACGACCGACTCCGGGAGACGGCGCCGAAGTCGGAATCGGCGGAGGAGGACTGACGGGCCGCCCCAGCGGTGCCGGCGCACACCACTCACGAGCGCAACTGCCACCACCAGGCTTCCTCGACCCAGGGGTATGCCGACTCGCCGTGCCGGTCGTAGGCAGTACGCCGGAGGAGCCGGGTGTCCAACGGCGCGACGACCCGCTCCAACTCCCGCCGGGCGCCGACGGGCAGGCAGCGCATCGCCTCCCCGAGGGTGTCGCGTCCGGCGAGCAGGTCGCAGCCGGCGCATGGGCACGGCGCGACGGGGAACGGCCCGGGTTTCGGGGCCCGTTGCTCCCGGTCGCGGGCCAGGGAGATCGCGCCGGGCCACAGGTGTTCCACGTCCACGATCGAGAGGCGGGCG
The DNA here is from genome assembly GCF_044333915.1 of Embleya sp. NPDC020886. Lineage (NCBI taxonomy): Bacteria > Bacillati > Actinomycetota > Actinomycetes > Kitasatosporales > Streptomycetaceae > Embleya > Embleya sp. NPDC020886. The sequence continues at coordinate 164,458 of NZ_JBIRRX010000003.1, forward strand.
GGGCCGTGGACGTGGCGTCGATATCGGTCGAGGGCGGTGCCCGTGGCGCCGAGCCACAGGCACCGCTCTTCCATGGTGCCAATGGCCGCTCGCGTGCGGGCCGAGACGCCGCGCACGCGGGGGAGGGGTACGCCTGCTTTGCCGGGCCGCCATCGCCGGACGCGGACGGCCCCGGGGCGTGGTGAGGGTGCCCAGGTGTTCGCTCAGGTGGTTGCGACCAGTAGTTCCTCGCCGCTCGATGTGCGAAGGCCGTCCGGGCGGTCGGTGAAGTAGCGGTCGTTGAGGTCGGCGGCCGATACGTGCCGGGCCTGCGGGAAGCCCGCTTCGCGGGCCAGCGCCAACATCTCCTCCGGGGCGAAGAAGCTGACGAACGGCGTCCCGGACTCCCGGGCACCCCGCACCGCGACCTCGAACCCGGCGCGCTTGTCCGGGTCGAGCAGTTGCGGCGGAAGCTGGAACGTCATGGCCAGCGTGGATCCCGGGGCAAGCTCCGCCAGTCGGCGCAGGGTGGCCTCGTTCGCCTCCCTGCTCAGGTACAACGCGACGCCCGTGGAGACCACCACCGCCGGCTGTTCGGCGTCGAACCCGGCGGCCGTCAGTCGATCCCACCACGACCCGCCCGCCTCGAAGTCGACCGGCACCAGCCGCAGCCAGTCCGGGACGCCGAAGCCGAGTTCGTCCAGCCGCCGGCGCTTCCAGACCTGGGGTTCGGGTCGGTCGACCTCGAACACCCGCAGGCGCGAGGCGATTTCCGGCCTGCGCTGGGCGAAGGTGTCCAGGCCGGCGCCGAGGATCACGTACTGGCCGACGCCGCGATCGGCCTGTTCGACCACAAGGTCCTCGATGAAGCGGGCCCGGGCCACGATCGCCGCCCGGAACCATTCGGTCAGGGTCGGGTCCATGTCCCCGCGCCGGAGCCAGTCCTCGCCGGGATCGGCCAGTCGCAGGCCGATCTCGTCCTCCAGGACGTACGGCGGCGCGTCGAGTCTGATGTGCAGGGCCCGCCACAGGGCCGTCCGTACCGCCGTGCTGTCCGGCGCCCCGGTTCGTTGGTCGGCCATCACGCACTCCCCCTTCGATGCTCGGCTGTTCGCGATCAGTGCTCGGCCGGGGCCTGAATGCTCCACAGGCGCCCGTCGGGGTCGCGGACGGTCATCTCCCTGGTCCCGTAGTGGGTGTCCGCGAAGGGCGTGACCACCTCGGTGCCGGCGGCGGGGGTGAACGCATCCGCGTCCGCCACCTTCAGGACGAGCCGCATCTCGGGCTCCTTGTCCCGAGGGACCTCGGCGATGAACACGTACGGGCCGTCGCCGTTGCGGAGTTGGCCGGAGTTGTGATCCGTGGAGAACTCCAGCTCGTAGCCCAGTCCCTGGAAGAACTTGGCCGCCTTCCCCCAGTTGTGCGTCTCCAGGAGCACGGCCTCGATGCCTTCGGTGGTCATGTCAACTCTCCTTCTCGGACGATGGCTCTCGTTCGCTCGGGGTGCCGTCGAGGTAGGCGCGCAGCGCGGTGGCGACCAGCGCCGACAACGACTGCTCCGTCTCGATGGCATGGTGCTTGACCTGCTTGATCAACCCGATCGGCAGATACACGTTGAACTGCTTCACATCCTCGTCGCCCACGGGTCGATGCTAGCAAACTAAAAACCTAGATACCAGAGCGGAAGCAGCCCGGGGCCTCGCCGTCATCCCCGCGATCGCCAACGAAGTGGCGCGTGCCTGCCGAGCGGGGCGCCGGGCTGCTCGTGCCGGCGTCCCGCTCGGAAAGCGAGGCCGTCAGTCGGCCGATTCCTGCTTGATGTAGTCGTCGTACTCCGCGGAGGTGAGCAGATTCGACATGTCGGCGCCCTTGTCGAGGGTGATCTCGATCATCCATCCCTCGTCGTAGGGATCGACGTTGACGTTCTCCGGGGACTCGTCGAGCTCCGCGTTGACGGCGGCGACCGTGCCGGTCAGCGGCATGTAGACCTCGGTCACCGCCTTGACGGACTCCACCGACCCGAACGGCTCACCCGCCTCGCGGCGGTCGCCCACCGGCGGCAGTTCCACGAAGACGACGTCGCCGAGTTGTTTCTGGGCGAAGTCGGTGATCCCGATCGCCACCCGCTCGACGCCGAGTGAACGCACCCACTCGTGGTCCTTGGTGTACTTGAGGTCTTCCGGGCTCATGCTGCGCCTCCGCGAGGTCGTGGCCGAGGTTCCCGCTCCACCGATCGGCAACCGTCGCCGAGCTTGCTACAAACACCCGAAGTTCGGTGGGATGTTCACCCGAACGTGGTGTCCGTCGGCACGTCGATCGCCACCGCCGCAGCGGCACGCGCGGCCACCCGCGCGCGTGCGGGTCCGAGCGCCGGGTGCCCGGCCGCCCAGCGCTCGGCGTCCGCCAACGCCGCGTCGGCGGCGGCGAAGTCGCCCGCGGCGGCCGAGCAGATCGCGATCAGGCACTCGCACTCGGCCCGCGTCCAGCGGCTGCGACACACTGCGGGGCTCCGCCGCCATCGATAAGCCTGGGCTGCCGCGTCGTCCACCCGTCCCTCGTGCAGATTCAAGGCGAACTCGGCCACACAGCCTCTGCTTCGGTGCGCCCGCGTGCTGCTTGCCACGGCGGGACGCAGCGCGGGCACCACTGAGGCCGCGTCGGCCCTGCCCAGGACCAGCAACATCGCGGCATATTCCGTGCCGCGATGCGCCACTCGGCGCCCCAACGGGTCGTCGTGCGGATGCGTCCGCAGCCACTGCCGGACCACCTCGACGGCCTCCGGACCGAGACCCCGGGCGAAGAGCACCATGGACACGGACTGCACTTCGAGTACTCGTCCCACGGGGGTGTCGGGAAAGCCCTGTGCCTGCGCCCGCGCCCGCTCGATATCGCCGCGACGCACGGCGCGCGTCACGCGCCTGCTCCGCGCCATGGCGGCCCGATCCGCCCTGGCGAGCAGCAACGGCAGCCCCGAGCGGGCCCGTTGCCGGATTGCCAGTCCTTGCAGGGCCAGGCAGGTCAGGACGACCGCCGCCGCGAACCCCCACGGTCCGCGGAACACCAGAAACGAGACGGCGAAACAGGCGACCGTCGAGAGCGGCGGAATCGCCCGGAGCAGGATGTGCACGAAGGGAGTATGCAACCCGCCCGACCTGTGGGAACAGGCCGCCCCCCGTTGTCGGGTCTGGTGCGTGGTTTCGTCGTGTCGGTGGGCGATTTGTGGTGTCGGGGATGGGGCAGGGGAGTGGCATGGCCTTGTTCAAGCGAAGGACCGCCGGTCGAGCCGGTGAGTGGTACTACTGCCTGAAGCACGGGACGGTCGAGGAAGGCCCCGAGTGCCGGGCCGCCGATCGGCTCGGGCCCTATGAGAGCCGGGAGGAAGCCGGTCACGCGCTGGAGACGGTGCGCGAGCGTGACGCGCAATGGCGGGAGGATCCCCGCTGGAACGACGACGGGGGAGCGGACCGGTAGGGTCCGGGACTCGGGTGTCGGGGGCGGGAATTCGGTCGCCGGGGTGGGCGGGGCGCTGCTAGCTTGCGGGCGTGGATCTCTTCTCGCGTTCGTGGACGGCGTTGCGCGCGGCGGTTGCCGAGCTCGGCGACGAGGACTTCGTCCGGCCGTCCGGTTGTGCCGGCTGGCTCGTCCGGGACCTGGTGTGCCACCTGGTCATCGACGCGCAGGATGTACTCATCACCCTGGTGACGCCGGTCGACGAGGAACCGACCCGCGACGCGGTGACCTATTGGGCGGTGTCCCGGACGCCGCCGACCGGCGAAGACCCGTTGGACGCGTTGATCGTGCGACTGGCCGCCGCGTACCGGGAGCCGGGGCTGCTCAAGTTCCACCTGGACGACGTCGGTTCCGCCGCCGGCCGTGCCGCCGACCTGGTCGACCGGGGCCTGCGGGTGGGTACACAGGACCAGGTCCTCACCGCCGGCGACTACCTCGACGCGTATGTCCTGGAATGGACGATGCACCACCTCGACCTGATCGCGCACCTGCCGGATGCCGCCGAACCCCCTGCGGAGGGACTGGCCCGCACGCGCGCGATGGTGGAGAAGATCGCCGGGATCGCGTTCCCCGCATCCTTCTCCGACCGGGACGCGCTGCTGATCGGCACCGGACGGCGGGCCGCAACCGCTGCGGAGCGGGCCGAACTGGGCGCATCGGCCGCCGAACTCCCGCTCTTCCTGGGCTGATCGCCCGGGCCGACGGGACCGAGTGCGGGGCGGTCAGGGGAGCAGGGTGAACGCCGCCGTCGCGCGGACCTCGCCGTTGACGACGATCTCCAACTCGCGGGCGCCGGGTGGTTCGGTGCGGGTGGTCACCGGGCGGAACGAGTGGGAGCGGGCGAGGGTGAACGTGTCCCCGGCGCCTTGCGCGACCCGCTCGGCCAGGTGGAACACGCGGCGGGAACCGTCCCGGCGGACCGCGTACTTCAGCAGCAGCGGCCCGGGTCCGTCGGCGCGGACGACGACGGTGAACGGGATGCGGTCGCCGGTCGCGACGGTGTCCGCGACCGTGAGCGATGCGACGGTGCCGCTCCCGTGGGTCGCACCGACGAGGCCGAGCGCCTCGGGATGCCCCGCCCGCAGGAGACCGCGTGCGGCGTGGCGCACGACGCGGTCGGTGTGCTCGCCGCCCTCGGCGTGCCAACGGCGCAACACCGCCAGCGCCGTGTCCGGATGGTCCTTGGCGATGTCGTTGACGTGGTTGGCGACCGAACGACGCACGTATTCGCTCGGGTCGTCGCGCAGCCGCTCCAGGATGGGCAGTGTCGGGCCGGGGGACATGAGCCCGCGCACCCGGACGCCCCAGGGCAGGCGCGGGCGGGTGCCCTCGGACGCGAGGCGGCGCAGGTGTTCGTCGGCGTCGTCGGCCCAGTCCAGGACGATCTTCAGCGCGGCGTCCGGGTAGCGGTCGAGATAGGGACGCACCGCGAACTCGGCGGTGGCGAAAGGGGTGATCACGGCGAGCGTGGACATCGCCTCGTCGAGGTGCTCGATGCCCTGGACGGCGACGTAGTCGGTGGCGGGCCAGCCGCTCCACATGTCCAGGCGGGCATGCCCGGTCGCCTCCCGCAACACCCCGGCGGCCTGCGGAAAGGGCAGGTCGAGGGTCGTGTGCAGGACCCGAGCCACGTGGCCGACGCGGGCCTTGAGCTCCAATCCGTCCAGTCCGGCGAGCGCGTCGGCGACGAAGCGGTCGCGGGGGAAGCCGCCGTGGGCGGCGACGACCCCGTCGGCCAGGGCGGCGACGGAGGCCGCGTTGATCATGTCCTTGAGCGGTTGCGCCATGCGCCCAACGGTGCCAGACCGCACCGACATCGGCGGCTCCGGGCATATTTCCCGACGGATCGATGCACGGCGTGGGCGTCACCCGACGGCGGCCGTCCCGGTGCCGTCGACGGGAATGTCATATGTTTCCCGATATCGCCCCGATGCCCGTGCCGTACGTGCCAGACTCCGCTTCGGGAGCAATCGTCGGTACACATGCGGACATTCGAGGCAGGTGGGCCGGCCGTGCCGATGCCTCCCGGCCGGCACCTTCAGCCCCGGCGGACGGAGCGAGCAGATGGCGTTCATTCGACCAAAGATCACCGGATTCGCGGGTGCGATCGGCTACCCCGCCGCACCCTGGCAGGCGCTGTTCCTGCGCGGCGACAAGGTCGCCGTGATCAACGAGAGTGCCCTCCTCTACGCCGGCGATCTGGCCGGCGCCGGGGGCGGCAGGCTCGACGGCGTGATCGAGCCGTATCGGTTCGCCACCGACGGCCTGCTGCAACTGCCCGACGGCCCGGACGGGTCGCGGCAGACCATGTTCCTGCGCGGCGATACCGTCCTGGTCTACGACTGGGAGCGCGGCGTCGTCCGCGACGTGCCGTGGACGCGGTACGACAACTGGGGCACCGGGCTTCCGGCCGGCTACCGCTCGGGCATCGACGCGATTGTGCTCGCGCCCGACTCGGCCGACGGAACGCCGCGTACCCACTTCTTCAAGGGACCTCGCGTCCTGACCCTGCACCCGGTGACCGGCGTCGAACACGAACGCCCGATCACCGAGGGCCCGGACCCGCAGGGCTGCGCCGGCTGGGCGCAACTGCCCGCGGACTTCCGTGCCGACCTTGACCACGTCCTGGTATTGCCTCCGGCCGAGGACGGCACCCACCGCTCACTGCTGATCAAGGGTGACACCGGCTGCCTCCTCGACTGGGCCGGCGGCGTGCGGAACACCGGCCCCCTGACCACCCTGCTGCCCGGACTCGCCGCGCTTCCGGCCCCGTTCACCACCTGCTACCGCCCGGTCAGCGGCCGCTACGTGGGTCTCAACGGCACCGGCCGGGTCGAACTGCGCATCGACGTCGACGGCGACCGGGCCCTCGGCGCGGTCAGCGGCGACCTGTTCACCGTCACCGGCGGCACCACGACCTACCGCGACTCCTTCCGGGCGTCGGGCGTCGAGGTTCTGATGTCCGAGCAACAGGTGCAGATCGACGTGACCGGTTCGCTGGGATTCGCCAAGCCCGGCACCCGCACCGACCTGCGGGTGGTGATCCCGCGCAGCGCCGCCGGTCAACCGCAGGGCAACGCCGACCTGATCCTGGGCGGGCCGGCCCGGGACGACACGGAGCAGTGGTCGGCCGCGTACGAATCCACCGCCTTCCGCAGCGTGGACGTCGAGACCGACAACATCGCCGGCACCGTCCCGTTCACCCGATACGACACCTCGACCGGCCCCGCGCCGGCCTGGTACCGGCACCGTGTCGCCACCGTCGCCGGCGCCTATGCCGAGGCCGGCATCGAACTGCGCACGGCCGGCACCACCAATGTCCCCGCCGACACCTCCGGCGCGGACCTGCGCTGGTCCGAGGCCGAGCTGCACGCCGCGATGGTCGCCAACTTCAGCCTGCGACGCGAGGTCCCGCAATGGAAGTTGTGGACGTTCGTGACCACCCGGCACACCAAGAACGGCGTCATCGGCATCATGTTCGACCAGAGCGGTGCCCAGCGCCAGGGCATGGCCGTCTTCCACCGCGCGCTCGTCGACTTCGGGCTCGTCGGCCGCAACCACGAGTTCCATACCTACGTGCACGAACTCGGCCACGCGTTCAACCTGCTGCACGCCTGGCAGAAGGACCTGGCGAAACCGCCCGCCCCGCTCGGACCCAACAACGGCTTCGGCGACCTGTCCTGGATGAACTACCCGCAGAACTACCGGAGTTCGTCGGGCGAGGTCGGCGAGGAGGCGTTCTGGGGCGCGTTCGCCTTCCGGTTCTCCGACGACGAACTGCGCCACCTGCGGCACGGCTTCTATCGGCATGTCGTCCCGGGCGGCGACAACTTCGTGGTCAACTCGGCGATCGACCTGGGCGCCGCCGCCGAGGCCGCGACGGCGCCGATCGACGACGAATCCGGGCTGCGTCTGGAACTCGGCGGCAAGGCCGGGTACGAGTACGGCGAACCGGTGATGGCCGAGCTCAAACTCTCCCGCACCGGCACCCGCGGCGACGTCACCGTCATCCCCGAACTGTCCCCCAAGAGCGAGCACCTCGCGATCTTCGTGACCGACCCGCAGGGCCGCACCCGGTTGTTCCGGCCGATCGCCCGACTGTGCACCGGCCACGGCACCGGCGCCCCGATGGTGACCCTGACCGCGTCCGAACCCGCCCTGTACGACACGGCCTACCTCGGCTACGGCAGCGACGGCCTGTACTTCCCGGACCCCGGCCGCTACCGGATCACCGCCGTCTACCACGCCCCCGACGGATCCCGGGTCGTCTCCGCTGCCCGCGTCGTCCGCGTGCGACACCCGATCACCCGCACCGAACAGGAGATCGGCGACCTGTTCCTCGGCGACCAACAGGGCACGCTGCTCGCCCTGCTCGGCTCCGACGCCCCGCAACTGCGGGAGGGCAACGACGCGTTGGCGGAGATCGTGGAGAAGTACGGCACACACCCGCTCGCCGCCTACGCCCGCCTGGCCCGCGGAGCCAACGCCGGGCGCCACTTCCAACACCTGCGCAACGGGCGCGTCGAAGTCCGCCGACCCGACTTCAAGGAGAGCATCAGCCAACTGACCGCCGCCATCGAGGCATCCCGGGGCGACGACGGCCTCGACAACATCACCCTCAACGCGGCGATGCGTCGACTGGCCACCGTGCACGCCAAGGAGGGCGACGTCACCCGGGCCGGCATCGTGCTGGACCGGATGGCCGGCCACTTCGGCGCCAAGCGCATCCCGGCCCAGGTGCAACGCCACATCCGGGCCCAGGCCGAGGCGACCCGCCGACGGATCACCGAACCGCCGAACTGACGAGTGCCGACCCCCGCGCCTCCCCTACCTCTTCGGAGGGAGCGACCCGACCTCCGGAGGGGTATCGGTGTCGCCTGCCTGGTTCGCCGGGGACGCGTCGACCCTGGTCCGGGCGGCGCGGGGGCGCAGGGAGCACGGTCCGCGGCGGTGGATCGCGCGGAGCGGGATCGGGGACAACCCCGGGCGATATCCCCGGGGCGGGTGGGGGACATCTCCGATGGTCGCCCGGGGGTGCCGGCGGCCACGCTCGGGGACATGAGAATCCCTCGCGGTACCACCTCGAACATGCCCACCCCGGAAGCGAGTTCCATCGATTCGACGGCGCGCGCCCACCACGTGGCCGCGCCGGTCGAATCGGCGGGCGGGCCCGAACTCCCGCAGTACTCCGTCGCCAAGGTGCTCGCGATCTGGGCGGCGGCGGCCGTCCCGATGGCGCTGCTCGCCTGGGTGGTGACCCCGGTGGCGGCCGGGGGCGATGCGTCCGAGGGGCGGTTCGCGACCGTGCTGATCGCGGCGCTTACCGGTGGCCTGGTCTGGCAGGCGGTCCTGGTGCTGGGCCTGGTCGCCCACGAACAGCGAAGCCTGCGTTGGCCCGTGCTGCGCGATGCGCTGTGGTTGCGCGCCCCGTCGGACGACCGGGGCCGGCGGGGCGGTCGACTGTGGTGGTGGGTCGCGGTGTTCGCGCTCGGGTTCTTCCTCGTACAACTCGTCCCGACCGGCCTGCCCGAGCCGTCCGACCGCAGCCTCGGCGCCTTCCTGGCGTCGACGGAGGGACAGGAGCACTTCAGCGGTGCGTGGGGGCTGTTCGCCCTGGTGGTCGTCATGATGACCTTCAACAGCTTCCTCGGTGAGGAACTGCTGTTCCGCGGCCTGCTGTTGCCACGCATGCGCGGGGCGTTCGGCCGTCGCGACCGGATGGTCGACGCGCTGCTCACCGGCCTGTACCACCTGCACCAGCCGTGGTCGATGCCCGGCGCGGTACTGGCGGGCGCTCTGTTCGCCTACCCGAGCCGACGATTCCGCAGCGCCTGGATGGGCATCGCGATCCACTCGACGCAAAGTGTCGTGTTGCTCGTCGTGATCGGCACCCTCGTCCTGCGCTGACCGTTGCCGGGCGTCGTGGACGCGAAGGGGCGAGGGACGCCCGGCCACCGGGGAACGCCTGCTCTGACATCATGGGGCAAACGGAGCATGGTTCCGTCAACGACGATACGGAACCGTGTTCCGATCGGCAAGCGAGCGACGGAGGCGACAACGCGATGGCGGACAGCGGCAGCGGATCGGGATCGCCGGCCCCCCGGAAGCGGGCCGACGCCCGGCGCAACGAGCAGACCCTGCTGGAAGCGGCCGCCGCGGCCTTCGTGGCCTCCGGGGTCGACGCTCCCGTGCGCGACATCGCGACCAGGGCCGGCGTGGGCGTCGCCACGATCTATCGCCACTTCCCGACCCGGGCCGACCTCGTGGTCGCCGTCTACCGGCATCAGGTCGAGGCGTGCGCCGAGGCGGGCCCCGAACTGCTGGCGAACAACGAGTCGGCGCACACCGCCCTGGTCCGGTGGATCGATCTGTTCGTGGACTTCCTGGTCACCAAGCACGGTCTCGCCGAGGCGCTGCAATCCGACAACGCGGCATTCGCGACCCTGCACGCGTACTTCATCGAGCGCCTGATGCCGGTCTGCGCCGAACTGCTCGCCGCCGCCGCGGCGGCAGGCGAGATCCGCCCCGACATCGAGGCCCTCGAACTGATGGTCGGCGTCGGCAACCTCTGCATCGGCGCGAACAAGGACCTGCGCTACGACGCCCGCCGCATGGTCGAACTCCTGCTCGCCGGGCTGCGCCTGCACTAGATCGGGTCGCCCCGATGCCCCGGCGCCACGTAGCCGCCGGGGCATCGGCGACCTACAGGTCGGCCAGCAGCGTCGCCGGCCGCTCGACACAGTCCGCCACGTAGCGCAGGAAGCCGCCCGCCACGCCGCCGTCGCACACGCGGTGGTCGAAGCTCAGCGAGAGCTGGGTGACCTTGCGGACGGTGAGTGCGCCGTCGACCACCCAGGGCTTGTCGATGATGCGGCCGACCCCCAGCAGCGCCGCCTCGGGATGGTTGATGATCGGGGTGGAGCCGTCCACGCCGAACACGCCGTAGTTGTTGAGCGTGAACGTGCCCCCGGTCAGCGCCTCGGGCGGCAGCGCGCCGGTGCGGGCCAGTGCGGTCAACCGGCCCAGCTCGGCCGCGAGTTGCGTGGTGGTCAGGGTGTGCGCGTCGCGCACCACGGGCACCACCAGGCCGCGGTCGGTCTGGGCGGCGAAGCCCACGTTCACGTGCGCGAAGCGCACGATCTCCTCGCGGGCGGTGTCCACGGTGGAGTTCAGCTCCGGGAAGCGCCGCAGGCCCGCGACGCAGATCCGGGTGAGGATCGCCAACAGGCCGATCCGCTGCTGTGGTCGCGCGGCCTGGAGCACGTCCTTGGCTTCCAGCAGCGCGGTGGCGTCCACGTCCACCCAGGTCGTCGCGTCCGGGATCTCGGCCCGGCTGCGCGCGAGCTTGTGCGCGACCGCGCGACGGATGCCGCGCAGCGGAATGCGCTGCTCGCCCGGGGTGCCGACCGGCTCGCTCGCGACGGGCGAACCCGCCTGCCGCTCCCGGGCGATGGCCTGCTCCACATCGACGCGGCGGATGATGCCATCGGCTCGGCCGGGCGCCAGAGCGGCCACGTCGATGCCGTGGTCGCGGGCCAGCCGGCGTACCAGCGGAGAGATCACCAGGCGCGCACAGGCCGGGCCCGCCGTCGGCACTGCCGCGTCGGCGGTGCGCGGCCCGGACTCGACCGCGGCCGGCGACGGGTGCGTCCGGCCGGCGGCCGGCGGTGTCGAGCCCCGGCGGCGGCGCCGGGAAACGGGCGCGTGGCCGGTGCCGTAGCCGATCAGGACGTTGCCGGAGCCCGCCTGCTCCTCCTCGCGATAGCGGTCGGCGGCACCGGGCTCCGCCGGGGTGGGCGCGGCGCCGACGGTGATCAGCGGCAGGCCCACCGCGAGCGCGGTGCCGGCCTCGGCGTGCAGGCTCAGCACGGTGCCCGCGTACGGCACGGGCACCTCGACGGCGGCCTTGGCGGTCTCCACCTCGACCACGATGTGGTCGACCTCCACCGTGTCGCCGACGGCGACCTTCCACTCGACGATCTCGGCCTCGGTCAGTCCCTCGCCCAGGTCCGGCAGGAGGAAGACCTGCGCGTGCAGCGTGTCGATGCTCACGCCGCCCCCTGGACCAGGTGCCGTACGTCGGGCGTGTCGTCGAACTGGAGCCGGTCCACCGTGTCCAGGATGCGATCCACCCCCGGCAGGTGCGCGTGCTCCAACTTCGGCGGCGGGTAGGGGATGTCGAACCCGGCCACCCGCAGTACCGGCGCGGCCAGCGAGTGGAAACAGCGCTCCTGGACCCGGGCCGCGATCTCGGCGCCGACCCCCGCGAAGCCCTGGGCCTCCTGGACCACCACACAGCGGCCCGTGCGGCGCACCGACGCGGCCACCGTCTCGTCGTCGAAGGGCACCAGCGTGCGCAGGTCCACCACCTCCAGGCTGCGCCCCTCCAGCGCCGCGGCGGCCGCGGCCTCCAACGCCACCGGTACCGACGGGCCGTACGCCACCAGCGTCGCGTCCGAGCCCGCCCGGCGTACGACCGCGCGACCGAACGGCCGGGCCGCACGCGTGGCGAGGTCGACCTCCGCCTTCGCCCAGTACAACTTCTTGGGTTCCAGGAACACCACCGGATCCGGATCCTCGATCGCGTCGCGCAGCAGCCAGTAGGCGTCCTCGGGCGTCGCCGGCGTCACCACCTTCAACCCGGGGGTGTGCGCGTAGTACGCCTCGCTGGAATCGCAGTGGTGTTCGACGCCGCCGATGCCGCCTGCGTACGGGATCCGGATCACCATCGGCAGGCCGAGCCGCCCGCGGGTGCGGTTGCGCAGCTTCGCGACGTGCGAGGCGATCTGTTCGAAGGCGGGGTAGGCGAAGGCGTCGAACTGCATCTCCACCACGGGCCGGAAGCCGCCCATCGCCATCCCCACCGCCAGTCCGACGATGCCGGCCTCGGCGAGCGGGGTGTCGAAGCAGCGCTCCTCGCCGAACTCGCGGGTCAGGCCGTCGGTGACGCGGAAGACGCCGCCGAGCGGGCCGACGTCCTCGCCGAACATCAGCACCCGCTCGTCCGCCGCCAGCGCGTCGCGCAGGGCCGTGTTGAGCGCCCGGGCCATCGTGAGGGTTGCCATCTCAGACCTCCTGGGCGGTGGATTCGGCGGCGAGCAGGGCACGTTGCTCGCGCAGTTGGGGGGTGGGTTCGGCGAAGACGTGGTCGAACAATTCGAGCGGGTCGAGTTCGGCGTCGATGTTCATCCGGGTGCGCAGATCCGCCGCGAACGCCTCGGCGGCGGCCTGGTCGGCCGCGATGTCCTCGTCCGTGAGCAGGCCGCGCCCGCGCAGATGGGCCTCCAGCCGGATCAGCGGGTCGGCCGCCCGCCACGCCTCCACCTCGTCCGCGTCGCGGTAGCGCGTCGCGTCGTCGGCGTTGGTGTGCGCGTCCATGCGGTAGGTGTGCGCCTCGACCAGGAACGGGCCGTTGCCGGCCCGGGCGTGGGCGACCGCCTCGGACAACACCGCGAGCACCGCCACCAGGTCGTTGCCGTCGACCTGTTCGGACCGTACGCCGTACCCGACGCCCTTGTAGGCCAGCGCGGGTGCCGCGCTCTGCCGGGCGAGCGGCACCGAGATCGCGTACTTGTTGTTCTGTACGAAGAACACCACCGGCGCGCGGAAGACCGCCGCGAAGTTGAGCGCCTCGTGGAAGTCGCCCTCGCTGGTGCCGCCGTCGCCGACGAAGGCCATCGCCACCCGGTCCTCGCCCTTGCGTCGCATCGCCTCGGCCATGCCGGTGGCGTGCAGGACCTGGGTGGCCAGCGGGGTGCACTGCGGCGCGACCCGGGTGGCCACCGGGTCGTAGCCGCAGTGCCAGTCCCCGCGCAGCAGCGTCAACACCTCGACCGGGTCCAGACCCCGGGAGACCAGGGCCACCGAGTCGCGGTAGGTCGGGAAGAGCCAGTCGTCCTCGCGCAGCGCGAGCACGCCGGCGATCTGGCACGCGTCCTGGCCGCGGCTGGAGGGGTACACGGCGAGCCGGCCCTGCTTGGTGAGCGCGGTGGCCTGGGTGTCGAACCGCCGCCCGAGCACCATCCGGCGGTAGCCCTCGCGCAGTTGTGCGTCGTCCGGTGCGGTGTACCCGGCGGGCGCCGGCACGGCGGAACCGTCCTCGGCGACGAAGCGCACCGGGGTAAGCGAGGGAAGGAATCTCTGCATCGCCCGACGCAGGGCCGTCGCGGATATCGGAGACATCGAAGATGCTCGCTTTCGTTGGACGTTTGACAGGTGAATGGTCCAACCGAGCGAAGATCTGTTCAAGACCTTCCGTAATCATGCGATAAACTGTCGAGATCAGACACTCCAGGGAGCCATATGTCCGAGGATGAAGTGTCGGAGGGCCCGGAGGCGGGACGTTTGGCCGCTGCGCCCGATGCCACCGACCGCGCGATCATCGCCGAACTGGTCGCGGACGGACGGATATCCGTACGCGCCCTCGCCGAGCGGGTGCACATCTCGCGCGCCAACGCCTACACCCGGATCGGCCGGATGGTCGAGGACGGCACGATCTCCGGGTTCACCGCTCGGGTGGACCCGCGACGGGTGGGTCTGGGCACCACCGCGTACGTCACCATCACCATCGAGCAGAACGCCTGGCGCGCGGTCGGCGAACGACTGCGCGAGATCCCCTACATCGAGCACCTGGCCCTGGTCGGCGGCGACTACGACGTGCTGGCCCTGGTGCGCACGCCGGACAACACCGCGCTGCGCGAGGTGGTGCTGGAGCAGATCCAGAGCATCCCCAACGTGCGCTCCACCCGCACCTGGCTGGTCTTCGAGGAGGTGCCGGGGCGCGGCGTCGTCTGGGAGGGGTGAGCGCGCGCCCCGGGAGGCGGCTTCGGGGTCAGTTCCGCGCGGGCGCGGCGCGCAGCCCGTCGAACAGCACCGCGGTCAGGGCGTCGGCCAGCGCGGACACGGTCAGGCCGCCGTCGGGGCGGTACCACTCGACCAGGGAATTGACCGTGCCGAACAGCAGCCGGCTGGTCAGGTGCGGGTCGACGTCGGCCCGCACGCCGCCCTCGGCCGCGGCGCGGGTCACCAGTTCGGCGACGCGGTGGTCGAATTCGCGCCGTTTGTCCAACGCGTGCCGCTCGACGGCGCTGTTCCCGCGCACTCGCAACAGCAGGGTGACGTACGGCAGTTCGGCGGCCAGTACCTCGACGCTGCGGTGCACCACGTGCTCCAGCCGGGCGGTGGCCGTCGCGTCGGGGTCGGGGAGCTCGTCCAGGACCGCGAACAGGGCGTCCAGGGCGCGTCCCAGGGCCAGGCCGAGCAGCTCCTCCTTGCCCGAGACGTGGTGGTAGATGCTGGACTTGCTCAGCCCCAGCCGCTTGGCCAACTCCTCCATGCCGGTGCCGTCGTAGCCGCGCTCGTTGAACGCGGCCACCGCCACCTGGAGGAGTGAATCGCGGTCGTAGCCGGGGCGGCCCACACGGCCGGTGTTTCTGTGCACGGGTGTACTACTCACTCGATCATTGTGTCAGGAACCGCAGGTCACGAATGCCGTGGATCCCCGGCGGGGCGCAGTTGCCGAGCGAGCGTTCCGGCCTGTCGGCGTCGACGCCGATTCCCACGTCGGCCCGGACGAACGGACGATCGCGCGGCCTCGCGCCCCGCCGCGTCGGTCGTCGCGGTCTCTTCGCCGTCGTGCCCTCGCACGTTGTGCAGGGGGTCGGGATTCCGTGGTCGGGCATCGCCTTGTTAACCGACCGAACATTCGGTAATGTGCGGCAGGCCAGGTAAGCCAGCATCACCGCTGCATGTCAAGAGGTGGATCGCATGCCCGACGTGAACTCCGAGCGCCCCGACTTCTTCGCGCGCCATCGCACGCTGCTGGAGCAGGCCGTGCAGGCCACCGCGGAGCGCGATCACTGGACGCCATACCCCGAGTCGCCGAGCACCAAGGTCTACGGCGAGCAGGCACCGGCCCTGGGCGAGGCGGCCTTCAACGAGCAACTCGGCCGCCCCTTCGGCCTGCCCGACCACCCGGGCGACGGCCGGGTGGTCGTGGGCGAGGTCTCGCCGTACGGCCGATCGCTGGGCATCTCCTATCCCCGCATCGACCCGGAGCAGGCCGTGGCCGCCGCCAAGGCCGCCGCCGGCCCCTGGCGCGCCGCCGACCCGGACACCCGCGCGGGCGTCGCCGCCGAGATCCTGGCCCGACTGAACGCGGCCACCTTCGAGATCGCGCACGCCGTGCACCACACCACTGGGCAGCCGTTCGTGATGGCCTTCCAGGCCGGCGGCCCGCACGCCCAGGACCGGGGCCTGGAAGCGGTCGCCTACGCCTGGGCGGAGCAGAAGCGACACCCGGCCGCGGCCCGCTGGAGCAAGCCGCAGCGCAAGGGCGACCCGCTGGAGTTGGACAAGACGTTCACCCCGGTCGGCCGCGGCGTCTCGCTGCTGATCGCCTGCAACACCTTCCCGACCTGGAACGGCTACCCCGGTCTGTTCGCCAGCCTGGTCACCGGCAACCCGGTCGTGGTCAAGCCGCACGCCGGCGCGGTGTTGCCGCTGGCGATCACCGTGCGGATCGCCCGCGAGGTACTCGCCGAGGCGGGCTTCCCGCCGGACGTGGTGCTGCTCGCCGCCGAGGCGCCCGAGGGCCGCAGCGCGGCCACCCTCGCCGTGCACCCGGACGTGCGTATCGTCGACTTCACCGGCTCGACCGCCTTCGGCGACTGGCTGGAGGCCAACGCCCGCCAGGCCACCGTCTACACGGAGAAGGCCGGCCTGAACACCGTCGTGCTGGACTCCACCGACGACTACCGGGGCCTGTTGGGCAACCTCGCCTTCTCGTTGTCGCTGTACAGCGGCCAGATGTGCACCACCCCGCAGAACCTGCTCATCCCGCGCGAGGGCTTCGCCACCGACCAGGGCACCCGTACCGCCGACGAGTTCGCCGCCGATCTCGGCGCCGCGCTGGACCGCCTGCTCGGCGACCCCGCCCGCGCCGTGCACACCCTCGGCGCGATCGTCAACGACGGGGTGCGGCACACCCTCGAACAGGCCGAAGCGCTCGACCACATCGCGCACCCCTCCGCCGTCGTCGCGCACCCCGATCACCCCGAGGCGATCGTGCGCACGCCGCTGGTGGCCCGGCTCGACGCGGACACCGACCAGGACACCTACACCCGCGAATGGTTCGGCCCCGTGTCGTTCGTGATCGGCACCGACTCCACCGAGCACGGCCTGCGGATCCTGCGCGAGACGGTGGGCAGCCGCGGCGCGCTGACCGCCGCCGTGCACTCGACCAGCGAGTTCGTACTCGCCGCGGCCCGCGAAGCCGCCCTGGACGCGGGCGTGCACCTGTCCGAGAACCTCACCGGCGGCGTGTTCGTCAACCAGTCCGCCGCGTTCAGCGACTTCCACGGCAGCGCCGCCAACCCGGCCGCCAGCGCCACCCTGTCCGACCCCGCGTTCGTCACCGCCCGCTTCGCCACCCTGCAATCCCGCCGACCCGCCGCCGCGAAGGAGTCGGTCGGTGCCTGAGCCCGTCTACCTCGTCGACGGCGCCCGCACGCCCCAGGGCCGCTACGGCGGCGCCCTGGCCGCGGTCCGCCCCGACGATCTGGCCGCCCTCGTGGTCGGGGAGGCGGTACGCCGGGCCGGGATCCCCGCGGAGGCCGTGGACGAGGTGATCCTCGGCGCCGCCAACCAGGCCGGCGAGGACAACCGGGACGTGGCCCGGATGGCCGTGCTCCTGGCCGGCCTTCCGCACACCGTGCCCGGCTACACGGTCAACCGGCTGTGCGCCTCGGGGCTGACCGCGATCGCCTCCGCCGCGCACACGATCCGGGCCGGCGAGGCCGACCTGGTCGTCGCCGGCGGGGTCGAGTCGATGACCCGCGCGCCGTGGGTGATGGACAAGCCCGGCACCCCGTGGGCCAAACCCGGCGCCATCCACGACACCTCGCTGGGCTGGCGCTTCACCAACCCCCGCTTCACCGCGGCCGATCGCGCGTTGCCCACCGACGCCGGCCGGACCACGCTGTCGATGGGCGAGACCGCCGAGGAGGTCGCCGCCCTCGACGGGATCACCCGGGACCGCTCCGACGCGTTCGCCCTGCGCAGCCACCAACGCGCCGTCGCCGCCCAGGACAAGGGCCGCTTCGACCGCGAGATCGTGCCCGTGCCGGTCGGCGACGCCCTGGTCACCCGCGACGAGGGCCCACGTCCCACCACCACGCTCGACAAGCTCGGCAAGCTGCGTACCAGCTTCCGGGCGGGCGGCATCGTCACCGCCGGCTCCGCGTCGCCGCTGTCCGACGGGGCCGCCGCGCTGGTCCTGGCGAGCGAGGCGGCCGTGCGGCGGTACGGCCTCACCCCTCGGGCACGGGTCGTCGGCGCCGCGTCGGCCGGCGTGCAGCCCCACCTGATGGGCCTGGGGCCGGTCCCCGCGACCGAGAAGGCGCTGGGCCGCGCGGGCTGGCGGAGCGCCGACCTGGGGGCCGTCGAACTCAACGAGGCGTTCGCCGCCCAGGCCCTGGCCGTGATCGGCCGACTGGGCCTGGACGAGGACATCGTCAACGCCGACGGCGGGGCCATCGCGCTGGGCCACCCGCTCGGCTGCTCCGGCGCCCGTATCGTGCTGACCCTGCTCGGACGCCTGGAACGCGAGGACGCCCGGCGCGGTCTGGCCACGCTGTGCGTGGGCGTCGGCCAGGGCGTCGCGATGCTCGTGGAGCGGGTATGAGCAACACCCGACCGACACCCGACCCAGCGCTCGACCCGGCGGGCGAACCCGCCCACACCGCAAGCTCGTTGCGGATCGAGGAGCACACGGACCGCGTCGTGGTCACCCTGCACCGCCCCCGCGAGCGCAACGCCATCGACGCCCGCATGATCACCGAACTGCACGCGGTGTGCGACCGGTTGGAGCGCGACCCCAAGCTGCTCCTGCTCACCGGCCACGGCGGGGTCTTCGCCGCCGGCGCGGACATCGCCGAACTGCTCGACCGGGGCCGGGACGAGGCCCTCCAGGGCATCAACAGCCGCCTGTTCGAACGGGTGCGCCGGTTGCCGATGCCCACCGTCGCCGCCGTCGACGGTTGGGCCCTGGGCGGCGGCGCCGAACTGGCCTACGCGTGCGACCTGCGCATCGCCGGCCCCGACGCGGTCTTCGGCAACCCCGAACCCGGCCTGGGCATCATCGCCGCCGCCGGCGCCTGCTGGCGTCTGCCGCAATTGGTCGGGGAGTCGATCGCCAAGCAGATCCTGCTCGCCGGCCACCGCCTCGACGCGCGGGCGGCGCTGGCCGCGGGACTGGTCATGGAGGTGGTACCGGCCGACGAACTGCTCGACCGGGCACACGCCCTGCTCGACCGCATGGCCCGTTCCTCGGCCGGGGCCCTGCGGCTGACCAAACTCGTCGTCGACGCCCCCGGCGCCCACCCGATCGCCGACGACCTGGCCCAGGCCGTGCTCTTCGAGAGCCGGGACAAGAAGGAGCGGATGACCCGCTTCCTGGACGCAAGGAGCCGTACATGAGCGCCACTTCCGCCGCACCGGCCCCGCCCGCGGTGGTCGGCGTCATCGGCGGTGGACGCATGGGCGCCGGCATCGCCCAGTCGTTCGCGGCGGCCGGCTCCGCGGTCACCATCGCCGAGAGCGACGCCCGGGCCGCCGCCGCGGCCCGCGAGCGGATCGCCGCCGGCCTGGCCCGTGCCGCCGAACACGGCACGGCCGGCGAACCCGCCGAGCGGGTGCTCGCGCGAGTGCACACGGTCGACACGATCGAGCAACTGCCCGCGCATGCCGACCTGATCGTGGAGGCCGTGCCCGAGGACGCCGCGCTCAAGGCCCGCCTGCTCGCCGCCGTCGAACGCACCGTCGGCGCCACGACCGTGCTGGCCACCAACACCAGTTCGTTGTCCGTCACCGACCTCGCCGCCGCGCTGACCCGACCCGGCCGCTTCCTGGGCATGCACTTCTTCAACCCGGTGCCCGCCTCGGCGCTGGTCGAACTCGTCCGCGCCCCGGACACCGCCGACGACGTGCTCGCCCGCGCCCTGGACTGGACCCGCGCGCTCGGCAAGCAGGACGTCGTGGTCAACGACTCGCCCGGCTTCGCCAGCAGCCGACTGGGCCTGGCGCTGGGCCTGGAGGCGATCCGGATGGTCGAGGACGGCGTCGCCGCCCCCGAGGCCATCGACGACGCGATGCGGCTGGGCTACCGACACCCGATGGGTCCGCTGCGGTTGACCGACCTGGTCGGCCTGGACGTGCGCCTGGCCATCGCCGAACACCTGCACGCCACCCTCGGCGCGCGCTTCGCACCGCCCCGACTGCTGCGCGACAAGGTCGCCCGCGGCGAGCTGGGGCGCAAGACCGGACAGGGGTTCTACGTATGGCCGTGACCACGACCGACACCGCCGGACCGGGCTCCGCCGGGGACGGGGAACGCGTCGGATACCGCCTCGACGGTGACGTCGCCGTGCTCGAACTGCGGCGCCCCGCAGCCGGGAACGCCCTCGACGCGCCACTGCGCGCCGCGCTGCTCGCGGCCGTGCGCCGGGTGGGCGAGGACGGCGGGAAGGTCCGGGCGGTCCTGCTGGCCGCCCAGGGCCGGCACTTCTGCGTGGGCCAGGACCTCAAGGAGCACGCCCGCGCCCTGGAGCACGAGCCCGAGTCCGCCTTCGCGATCGTGCGCGAGCAGTACAACCCGCTGGTGGAGGCCCTGCACGCGGTGCGCCAACCGGTGGTCGTCGCGGTCGAGGGCGCCTGCGTCGGCGCCGGGCTCGGCCTGGCACTGTGCGCCGACCTGCGGGTCGCGGCCGAAAGCGCCCGTTTCTCCACCGCGTTCACCGGGATCGGCCTGGCCGCCGACACCGGGGTGAGCGGCGCGCTGGTCCGCGCCGTCGGCCCCTCGCGGGCGGCGGCCCTGATGCTCCTGGACGAACGTGTCGGGGCCGAGGACGCCCGCCGATGCGGCCTCGTGCACCGGGTAGTGCCGGACGGTGCGGCGACCACCGAGGGGCTGGCCCTCGCCCGACGCCTGGCCGCCGGCCCGACCGCCGCCTACGCCGAGGTCAAGGCGCTGCTTCGGCACACCGACGGCGCGAGCCCGGCCGACCTGCTCGAACGGGAGGCGGCGGCCCAGGAGCGGCTCGGCCGCACCGAGGACCACCGGGCGGCGGTGCGCGCCTTCCTGGCGGGCGACCGGCCCACCTTTGACGGACACTGACCCACTTGGGCCCGCTCGTGGGCCCCGACCCACCCGGGGCCCACGCGGGCCCGGCCTCGCCACACGATTGACCGAACGAACGGTCGGTAGGGAATTGTCGATGGTCACCCCACCCCCCACCACACCGCCTGCGGACGACGCGCCGCCGGATCTCGCCGACCACTTCGCGGCCACCCTCGCCAAGGACGACCGGATCGAACCCCGCGACTGGATGCCCGAGGGCTACCGCCGCACGCTGATCCGCCAGATCGCGCAGCACGCCCACTCCGAGATCATCGGCATGCAGCCCGAGGCCGAGTGGATCGCCCGCGCCCCGTCGCTGCGCCGCAAGGCGATCCTGCTCGCCAAGGTCCAGGACGAGGCCGGCCACGGGCTCTACCTGTACTCCGCGGCGGAAACCCTCGGCGCCGACCGCGCGGACCTGACCGCCCGGCTGATCGACGGCCGGCAGAAGTACTCCTCGATCTTCAACTACCCCACCCTGAACTACGCCGACGTCGGCGTCATCGGCTGGTTCGTGGACGGCGCGGCGATCTGCAACCAGGTGCCGCTGTGCCGCAGTTCGTACGGGCCCTACGCCCGGGCCATGGTGCGGGTGTGCAAGGAGGAATCCTTCCACCAGCGGCAGGGCTACGAGCAACTGTCCACGATGATGCGCGGCACGGACGCGCAACGCGCGATGGTGCAGGACGCCGTCGACCGCTGGTGGTGGCCCTCACTGATGATGTTCGGCCCGCCCGACGACAACTCGCCCAACTCGGCCCAGTCGATGGCCTGGAAGATCAAACGGCACAGCAACGACGAACTGCGCCAACGCTTCGTCGACATGACCGTGCCCCAGGCCCGCCACATCGGAGTGACCCTGCCCGATCCGGAGTTGACCTGGAACGCCGACCGCGGCCGGCACGACTTCGGCACCCCCGACTGGGCCGAACTGCGGCGGGTGATCGGCGGCGACGGCCCCTGCAACGCACAACGGATCAGCCGTCGCAGGACGGCCCACGACGAAGGCAAGTGGGTACGCGAGGCAGCGAGCGCGTACGCGGCCAAGCAGACCACCCGGCAAGGAGCAGCCGCATGAACGACATCCGAACCGGCGCCGACTGGCCGCTCTACGAGGTGTTCGTGCGCGGCAAGCGCGGCCTCAACCACGTGCACGTCGGCTCCCTGCACGCCGCCGACGACCGGATGGCGCTGACCCACGCACGCGACCTGTACACCCGCCGCAACGAAGGCGTCAGCATCTGGGTGGTGCGCTCGCAACACATCACCGCGTCCACTCGGGACGAGAAGGACCCGTTCTTCGCGCCCAGTGCGGACAAGGTGTACCGCCACCCCACCTTCTACGACATCCCCGACGACGTCCCCCACATCTGAGGAGCAGGTCAATGCACGACGACCACCTCCCGCCCTCCCTCGCCGACGGGGACGGCGGCGACGCACGCTGGGCGTTCGGTACCGGCTTCGAGGACCCCCTGTACGGCGTCGACAGCACGTTGCCCGCGCACGTCGACGCCGCCGAACTCGCCGCGTGTTGCCTCGCCCTGGCCGACGACGCGCTGATCGGCGCCCAGCGGCTGGCCGAATGGACCACCCGCGCGCCCGAGCTCGAAGAGGAACTGGCCCTCGCCAACATCGCCCTGGACCTGCTCGGCCAGGCACGCCTGTTGTACGCACGCTGCGGGCAGGTCGACGGCAGCGCACGCGACGAGGACGCCTACGCGTACTTCCGCGACGCGGCCGACTTCCGCAACGTACGGCTGGCCGAACTCCCCAACGGCGACTTCGCGTTCACCATCGCCCGGCTGTTGTTGCTGTCCAGTTGGCGGCTCGCGCACTTCACCCGGCTCGCGAGCACGGCCGACCCGGTGCTCGCGGCCGTCGCCGCCAAGGGCGTCAAGGAACTGACCTACCACCGGCAGTACGCCGCCGAGTGGACCGTACGCCTCGGCGACGGCACCGAGGAATCGCGGCGCCGCATGCACGTCGCGCTCGGGCAAGTGGCCGCCTGGCTCCCCGAGTTGTACGACGCGCACGACGCGCGCGAGGAGGTCGGGGCGGTGCTGGCCCAGGTGCTCGACGCCGTCGCGCTGACCCTGCCCGATGCCGCGCCGCCGCTCCCGGGGCACGGCAGAAACGGCGAGCACACCGAGCATCTGGCTCCACTCCTGGCCGAGTTGCAGGGGCTGGCCCGCGCACACCCGGGCGCGACCTGGTGACCGCGAACACCGCCGCGGACGTGCGCCGCGCCCGCCGGATCGCCGCCGAGGTACCCGACCCCGAACTGCCCGCGCTGACCCTGGCCGACCTCGGGGTGCTCCGCGACGTCGAGATCACCGCGGACGGCACGGTGGTCGCGGGCCTGACCCCGACCTACTCCGGCTGCCCGGCGATGGCCGAGATGCGCGCCGAGGTCGCCGCCCGCCTGCGCGCGGCGGGCTTCGCCCGGGTCGAGATCCGGACCGTGCTCGACCCGCCGTGGAGCACCGACCGGATCACCCCCGCCGGGCGCCGCAAGCTGACCCGCTACGGCATCGCCCCGCCGGGCGCCGCACCCCGGCCCGGCACCGGGCCGGTCCCGCTGGACCTGCTGCCGACCCGCCGCCGGGTGCCCTGTCCGCACTGCGGCTCGGCGGACACCGAGGAGACCTCCCGCTTCGCCGCCGCGTCCTGTCGGGCCCTGCGGCGTTGCCTCGCGTGCCGCGAGCCGTTCGAGCACATGAAGGAGATCTGATGCAGGACCCGACGAAGACGATCTCCGCCGCGCCGCCGCCCTCCCGCCGCCGCCCGAGCTTCCACCACCTGCGCGTCGCCGAGGTGCACCGGCTGTGCCCCGATGCCGCCGCGGTCGCCTTCGAGGTGCCCGACGAACTGGCCGACACCTTCGCCTTCGTGCCCGGCCAATCGCTCACGCTGCGCCGCGAGATCGACGGGACGGACGAACGCCGCACCTACTCGATCTGCTCCGCCGCCGGCACCCGGCCGCGGATCGGCGTCCGGGTGGTGCCCGGGGGCCTGTTCTCCTCCTGGCTCGTCAACGACATCCGGCCCGGCGATCGCGTCGAGGTGATGGCGCCGACCGGCACCTTCACCGCCGACGTGTCCGCCCCCGCCCACCACGTGCTGATCGCCGCGGGTTCCGGCATCACCCCGATGGTGTCCATCGCCGAGTCGGTGCTCGCCGCCCACCACGACTCGCGGGTCACCCTGCTCTACGGCAACCGCCGCACCGACACGGTGATGTTCGCCGACGAACTGGCCGACCTCAAGGACCTGTACCCGGCCCGCTTCGAACTCGCGCACGTGCTTTCCCGCGAACCCCGCGAGGCCGAGCTGCTCTCGGGTCGCCTCGACCACGACCGGCTGCTCGCCCTGATCGACGGCCTGGTCGACGCCGAGCGGGCCGACCACTGGTGGTTGTGCGGCCCGCACGGCATGATCCGCGACGCGCGGCGCGCCCTGGCCGGCCTCGGCGTGCCCGACGACCGGGTGCACCAGGAGTTGTTCTTCGCCGACGACACACCGCCGCCGGCGGTCCGGCACGAGGACGCGCCGGTGGATGGACCCGTCAGCCGGGTGACCGTCGTGTTGGACGGCCGCTCCACCGTCGCCGACCTGCCTCGCGAGAGCACCGTCCTGGACGCGGCGGGCCGATTGCGCCCGGACATGCCCTTCGCCTGCAAGGGCGGCGTGTGCGGCACCTGCCGCGCCCTGGTCCGCGACGGTGACGCGGACATGCGCCGCAACTACGCCCTCGACCCGGCGGAGATCGAGGCGGGCTACGTCCTGACCTGCCAGACGTACCCCGCCTCGGACACCCTCACCGTCGACTTCGACTGCTGAGCCGCCGGTCCGCGCACCAGGACCCGCCGGTACCGCCCGAGCACCCGCCGGGGACCTCGAACTCCGCGATTCCGGCGCGGAGTCCGAGGTGCCGGCGGGCGCCCGGCGGTGCGTTACGGCGCCCGGCGGCGGGTGGCCGTGCGGGCCGGGGGGTGGGTCAGCAGGGGAGCACCAGGTCCACGGTGACCGGCCGCGCCGGCCACTGGTAGGACTCCACCGCGAAGCTGCCGTGCACCGTCGAACCGCACGGCACGGTGCCGCCGACGCCGGAGACGCTGATCGTCGAGTAGTGGAAGAGCGAGTCCTGGTTCACCGCGCCGAGCGAGACGCCGCCCACGTTGCCGGACAGCCGCAGGTTGAGCGACTGCGGCTGCCGGGGCGGACTGCCGGGCGACGGCGGACCGGCCAGCCCGACCTGGCCGAACAGGCGGACGTTGTCGCCGGTGACCTCGGCGCAGACCTTGGTCGACAGACCGGACTGGAGCCCGTAGGCGCCGCAGGTCACGGTGGGCGTCGGGGTGGGATCGGCGCTCGCGACCGGTGCGGCGGCGATGATGCCCAGGCCGGCTATGCCGATCACTGCCGCGGTTGTCATGAATTTCATGGGAAGCCTCCACTGTTCGGGGCATCCGAAGGGATGCCCACTTGATGAGGTGTGACATTTCACATGGCACATCATTACATGACGATGGGTCGCCCGACGGCCCCGAAGGGTGAACATCGGACGTGATTTGGGTTACATGGAGTTCCGCATGCATGACTTTCGGTCAGATCGGCACGCGGAACGAGGTCGGGCGCGCAACGAGTTCGGGCACGGACCGAGGTCAGGCGCGGGCCACCGACTGGGGGAAGGCGAACACCTGGTCCGGGTCGTAGCGTCGGGACACCGACTTCAGACGCGGCAGGTTCTCGCCGTAGTAGGCGGTGCCCCAGTCGGGCAGGTTCTCGTCGATGTAGTTGACGTACGCGCCCCCGGCGCCCAGTGCCTCCAGGCCGTCCCGGACGGCGTCGACCGCGGCGGTGGCGGCCTGCTTGCCGGCGGGTGTGGTGCTCGCGTAGATCTGCGCCGTGGCGAGCGCCGAGCGATGTGGGAAGGCCGTTGCGTCGGGGGCCAGTCGTGAGACGGCGCCGCCCATCGAGTCGAGCAGCAGGTCCATCCCGGTGCGGCCGACCATCAGTTGCACCACCCCCTGTGCGTCCAGCGGGGCGGTCAGCACCCGCGAGACCGCGACGAAGGCCGCTCGCGGCAACCGGCCGCCCTCGGACGTCGGATGGCACTGCGCGATGGTGTCGTTCGCGCAGCCGGCCATGTACTTCATCGTGTCCAGATAGCTCTTGCCCTGCACGCTGCGGGACGTCGGCTGGGTCCCGGCGGCGGCGATCAGTCGGTCCAGGAGCGGGTTCAGTTCGTCGGCGGTCCCGACGTGGCACCCGCCGACCCGGGCGGTCGGCGCCGCGCCGCCGGAGACCACGCAGTTCGACCACAGTTCGGGCGGCGCGTCCGCGACCCACCCCTGCCACGCGCCGATCACCGAGGCGGCCGCGGCGGCCGGGAAGCGCAGCGCGAACACGGTGAGCGCGGGGGCCGGTTCGGTGCTGAAGGTGAATTCGGTGACCACCCCGAAGTTGCCGCCACCTCCTCCGCGCAGTGCCCAGTAAAGGTCCGGCTCGGAGCACTCGGAGGCGGTGAGCACCCGGGAGTCGGCGGTGACCACCTGCGCCGAGACCAGCCGGTCGCAGGTCAGTCCGTACTTGCGGGTCAACACCCCGATCCCGCCGCCCAGGGCGAGTCCGCCGATGCCCACCGTCGGGCAGGAGCCGGCCGGCATCAGTCGCCCGGCCTGCGCCAACGCCGCGTAGACCTCGATCAGCCGGGCCCCCGCGCCCACTCGCACCGTCCCGTCGGACCGCACCCGGACCCCGGCCATCGGCCGCAGGTCCAGCACCAGCCCGTCGTTCGGCACGCTGTAGCCGAGGTAGCTGTGCCCGCCGCTGCGCGCGGCGATCGGCACCCCGTGTCCGCGGGCCGCGTCCAGGCAGATCCGCACGTCCGCCGCCGAGTTGCAGCGGGCCACCGCCGCCGGCAGTTGATCGTCGTACAGCTCGTTGAAGCCGAGCCGGGCGACGTCGTACCCCTGGTCCGCCGGCAGCAGCAGCCGCCCGTCGAGCCGCGCCTTCAGCGCCGACCAGTCCGGCGGTTCGGGGGCCGCGAACCCGCCCGTCCGGCGCCCGCCGTACGCCGGGAACACCGGCGCCACACCCCGGGCGATGCCGCCGGCGGTCGCCCCCGTCACCGCCAACGCACCGCCGACTCCCAGAGCGGCCAGAAACGCCCGTCGATCGATCGTCATGTGCCCACTTCTCCCGGCGATTGTTGCACGCCACGTGTCCGTCACATGACGCTGTGTCGCTGCCATCGTCACCCGGGGGGCGGCGCAAGTCGCGCCGGCTGCGTCCATCGGTGACGCAGGCGACATCCGTCCGTCTCTAGCAATTAACCGTGGCTATCTCCTAGGCTAGGTCCGTTGCTAACCGATGATGGGAGCTCAGGTGCGCACGTATCGGATCGCGGCGATCCCCGGCGACGGCATCGGCCGGGAGACCGTGTCGGCCGCTCGGCGGGTGCTCGACGTACTGTCCGCGACACACGGGTTCGAACTGGTGTGGACGGAGCACCCCTGGGGGTGCGCGTTCCATGCCGAGACCGGCGCGATGATGCCCGCCGACGGCATCGAACGACTGCGGGAGGCGGACGCGATCCTGCTCGGGGCGGTCGGCACGCCGGAGGTCCCCGACCATGTGTCGCTGTGGGGGTTGCTGATCCCGATCAGGCGGGAGTTCGACCAGTTCGTCTCGCTGCGCCCGGTGCGTTCGCTGCCCGGGGTGCGTGGGCCGCTGCGGGACGAGCGACCGTTCGACCTGGTGGTGGTGCGGGAGAACACCGAGGGCGAGTACGGCGAGATCGGCGGCCGGTTGTATCGCGGCCGTCCGCACGAACTGGCGGTGCAGGAGGCGGTGTTCACCCGACTCGGCGTCGAGCGCATCGCCCGCTACGCCTTCGGGCTGGCCCGTACGCGCTCGGGCCGGGTGGCCTCGGCGACCAAGTCGAACGGCATCGTGCACACCATGCCGTTCTGGGACGAGGTGGTGGCCGAGGTCGCCGCCGACTTCCCCGACGTCGAGTTGACCTCGTACCACGTGGACGCGCTGGCCGCGCTGCTCGTCCTGGACCCCACCCGCTTCGACGTGATCGTCGCCTCCAACCTCTTCGGCGACATCCTCAGCGACCTGACCGCCGCCCTGGCCGGCAGCATCGGGGTGGCGCCCTGCGGCAACATCGACCCGACCCGGAGCGGGCCCTCGATGTTCGAGCCGATCCACGGCTCGGCACCGGACATCGTCGGCACCGGATCGGCCGACCCGATCGGTCAGATCTGGTCCGCCGCCCTGATGTTGGAACATCTCGGCGAGAAGGAGGCGGCCGACCGGCTCGTCCGGGCGCTGGACCGGGTGGTCGTGGCCGGCTCGGTCACCCCCGACCTGGGCGGCACGTTGTCGACGGACCAGGTGTGCGACGCCTTCATCGAGGAGCTGCGCCGGCCGGGGACGGACGGATGAGCGCGCCGGCACCCGGCCTGCGGCGGGTCGAGGCGTCGCGCGACGGGGTGCGGATCAACGCGTTCGTCGGGGGTGAGGGCCCGCCGGTCCTGCTGCTGCACGGCTACCCGCAGACCTCGACCATGTGGCACCGGGTCGCCCCGGAACTGGTCGCGGCGGGTCACACCGTCGTGCTGGCGGACCTGCGCGGCTACGGCGACAGCGACAAACCCGGCGACACCGCCGGGCACGAGCCGTACGGCAAGCGGGTGATGGCGGCCGATCAGGTGTCGCTGATGGAGTCGCTCGGCTTCGCGCGCTTCGCGGTCGTCGGCCACGACCGGGGTGCGCGGGTCGCCCACCGGATGGCGCTGGACGCTCCCGAACGGGTGCTTTCGGTGGCGGTGCTGGACGTGGTGCCGACGCTGCACATGTTCGAGAACGTGGACCGGACGATGGCGTCGGACTACTTCCACTGGTTCTTCCTGTCGTTGCCCTCCGACCTGCCCGAGCGGCTGATCCTGGCGGACCCCCTGACCTGGTTGCGCAGCCGGTTCGCCGGTCGGCATGCCGGCGGCTCGGCGATCGACGCGGCGGCGATGGCCGAGTACGAACGCTGCTTCGACGCGGGCACGGTGCGTGCCTCGTGCGCCGACTACCGGGCCGCGGCCGGCATCGACCTGGTGCACGACCGGCTGGACCGCGAGCAGGGCCGGCGGGTCGAGGTCCCGCTGCTCGCGCTGTGGGGGGCGCGGAGCTACGTGGGCCGCAACTTCGACGTGGCCCGGGTCTGGCGGACCTACGCGCGACAGGTGGACGCGGTCTCCGTGCACGCCGACCACTACCTGGCCGAGGAAGCCCCCGATGCGGTGGCGCACGCCCTGACGTCGTTCTGGCAACACATCCGCACCCCCGAACCGGGAGAGTCCCGTTGAGCACCGTCCCCGAGGTCGACACCGGCCGTTCGTTGTCCCGGCTGCGCCGACTCGTCGAGTTGGAGACGCCGTCCGGCCACGTACCGGGACTGGACCCGCTGTACGAATTGTTGGCCTCGTGGTCCGACGGCCTCCTGGGCGAGCCGGAACGCGTCGTCCGGGACGGGGTGCCCCACCTGTACGTGCACGAGCGGGTGCGCGACCCGGCCGTCGCCCCGGTGTTGTTGCTCGGGCACGCCGACACGGTCTGGCCGCTCGGCACGCTCGCCGAGCGCCCGTTCACCGCGGTGGACGGGCGGGTGACCGGCCCGGGAGTGTTCGACATGAAGGCGGGGCTGGTGACGGCGCTGGACGCGCTGGAGCTGATCGGCGGCGCCGACGACGTGCGGATGCTGGTCAGCGGGGACGAGGAGCGGGGCTCGCTCACCTCGCGCGCGTTGATCGAGGAGGCCGCCGCGGGTTGCCGGGCGGTGCTGGTACTGGAGCCCAGCCAGGACGGGGCCGTCAAGACCGCCCGCAAGGGTGTGGCGATGTACCGGGTGGGCGTGCACGGACGCGCGGCCCACGCCGGCCTGGAGCCCGAGCTGGGAGTCAACGCCCTGGTCGAACTGGCACACCAGGTGCTCGCGATCAGCGTGCTCGGTGACCCCGGTCGCGGCACGACGGTCACCCCCACCGTCGGCGGCGCCGGCACCACGACCAACACCGTGCCCGAGTCCGCCTACGTCGATGTCGACGTACGGGCCTGGGAACGCGCGGAGTTGCTGCGGGTGGAGGAGGCGCTGAGCGCGCTGTGCCCGCGGCTGCCGGGGGCCCGGGTCGAACCGGCGGGCGGCATCAATCGGCCGCCGTTGGAACACGGCATGTCCCGAGGGCTGCTGCTGGCCGCGCGGCGACTGGCCCGGGAAGGGGGGCTGACCGCGATCGAGGAGGCCCGGGTTGGCGGTGGCTCGGACGGCAATTTCACCGCCGCGCTGGGCATTCCCACGCTGGACGGGCTCGGCCCGGCGGGCGGCGGGGCGCATGCCCGGCACGAGTGGCTGGACGCGGGCTCCCTGCCGGAGCGGGCGAGGCTGGTGGCCGGGTTGCTCCGGGAGGGGGCCGCGGCTCCGTCGAGCCGGTGACGGAGCGGGTCACCTCTCCTTCGGCGTGGACTCCTGCCGGGTGGACCGCCGGTTCCGGGCCTGTTCGGCGCGGGCCTCGATGGCGTCGAGGAACAGGTCCACGGCGGTGTCGAAGACCTTCGGGTCGCCGATGTCCAGGAGTTGTCCGCTCATCGCGGCGATCCGCGGATACTGCTCGGCCGGCACCCTGCGGTACTCCAGTTGCCAGGCCAGCGTGTCGCCGTCCCGGGTCTCCGGGTCCAACGCGAGCATGCCCGCCTCCATGCTGGACAGCGAGCGGATGACGTTGCCGAACACCCTCAGGTACATCGCCGCGTCCGCCTCGTCCAGACCGGCCCGCAGCAGCGCGTCCAGGGCGAACTCCACGTTGGCGAACTCGGTCGGCCTGCGGGTGGTGCGCGCCGCCATCTGCACGGCGAACTGCGGGTAGCGCAGGTAGTGCTCGTGGATGTAGCGGGCCGACGTGCGCAGGTCCTCGCGCCAGGAGTCGGTGGGCTTGAGCAACCCACCGTAGGAGCGGGCCCGGAGGTCGTCGATCAGTTCGAGGACCAACTGGTCCTTGTCGCGAAAGTGCCGGTAGAGCGACGTCGGGTGGGCGTTCACCTCCTTGGCCAGGGACTGGAACGTGAAGGCGTCGAGCCCGTCCCGCGCGGCGACCCGCTCGGCGGCCTCCAGGATGACCTGGCGGCTGAGCGTGTCACGCGGGAGCCGACGGCGTCCGGGGCCCGTGCTCTTGGCCGGTACGTCGGAGGTGTCCTCGGCTTTCGGGGCGTTCATGCGGGTCCTTCCTGGGGAGTCGGCGCCGGTGGGCGCCGGTGTACCGAGCCTGCCGGAGGTATGGCCACATTTCAAGTCAATCTCATTGGCTAACTACTAGCCTATGTGTATTGCTAAGCCGTTCACGTCTCCTTACCCTTGATCACCGAGTCCCGGGACATCCCGTGCAGGGAAGGTCGAACATGATGATTCATTCACGAAACGACCGCAGGCCGCCATCCGGCCCCAAAAGGCGGCGAACCCCGGTCGGAAGTGCCCTGGCGGCGCTCGCCGTTCTTGTCGCCACCGGATGCACGTCGGGCGCACCGGCGCTGGCGCCGGGGACGAACTCGATCCGCGACGTCCCGGTCAAGCAGGGCGGGAGCCTGGTGATCGGCGCCGAGCAGGAGCCGGACTGCGCCGACTGGATCTCCACCTGCGCCGGCTCCATCTGGGGCACCTACCTGATGCAGGCCCAGACCATCCCGCAGGTCTTCAAGGTCGTGCAGCAGGGGAACACCTGGGTCCCGGTCGCGTCCGACCTGATGGCCGCCACCCCCACCACCTCGGTGGCGGACGGACGGCAGACGATCACCTACACACTCAACCCCGCCGCGGTCTGGTCCGACGGGCAGCCGATCACCTCGGCGGACCTGAAGTACACCGCGTTGCAGATCCGCGACGGCAAGGACGTGTTCACCCAGACCGGCTACGACCTGATCGACTCGGTCGCCACGCCGGACCCGCGGACCGCGGTGGTCACGCTGAAATCCCCGTACGCCAACTGGCGGCAGTTGTTCGGCGCCGACTACGGAGTGTTGCCGGCGCACCTGCTCGACGGCAAGGACCGCAACGCGCTGATGAAGAACGGCTACACCTTCAGCGGCGGGCCCTGGAAGATCGCCTCCTGGGTTCGGGGCACCTCGGTCACCCTGGTCCCCAACGAGCGCTACTGGGGTCCCAAACCCCACCTGGACAAGGTGACGTTCCAGTTCACCACCGACACCGCCGCCGAATTCCAGGCGTTCGCCAGCGGTCAGCTCGACGCCCTGTATCCGACGCCGCAACTCGACGTGTTGTCCCAGATCAACTCGCTCGGCGGCAGCGCCAACATGCAGGTGGAGACCCGTACCGGGAATCTCCAGGCGCTGTGGATGAACAACTCGACCTTCCCGTTCGACTCCCCGGCGGTCCGGCAGGCGCTGGCCTACTCGATCGACCGCGGCGCGATCGTGCACAAGCTGTTCGGCTCGCTGGGCGTGGCCGCGCCCGCGCAGAGCTTCCTGTCCCCGCTGGTATCCGCCTTCGCGAGCGAGGACTTCGCCGGCTATCGGCGCGACCCGGCCAAGGTGCAACAGATCATGACCGCCGCCGGGTGGGCCAAGAACGGCGACGGCATCTGGGCCAAGGACGGCCGCGCCGCGCAGTTCACCATCGTCTCCCTCGCGGGCAACCAGAGCCGCGAACTCACCGAACAGATCCTGCAGTCGCAACTACGGCAGGCCGGATTCAAGATGACGATCAAGAACACCAGCGCCGCGAACCTGTTCGGCAAGGTCGCCCCGGCCGGGGACTTCCAACTGGGGTTGTGGACGCTGACCGACACCTTCCCCGAGCCCACCCTGGACGCCACCCTCGCCTCGACGTCGATCCCCGGTGCCGTCGAGGGCAGTTCGGGCATCAACTTCATCCGCGCGAAGATTCCCGGCCTGGACGAACTGCTCGGCCGGGTACGCACCGAGGTCGACGAGACGGCCCGGATCCAGGCATCGCGCCAGGCGGAGAAGCTGATCGCCGAATCCGTACCGTCCCTGCCGCTGGGCGCCGTCCCCAACATCCTGCTGACCGGCAAGGGCGTCGGCGGCCCGATCAGCATCAACCCCGTCCAGGGCCCGTTCTGGAACCTCGCCGAATGGGGACTGGCGAAATGACCCGCGGCCGACTCCTCGCCGAGGACTTCCCATGTTGAGATACACGCTGCGCCGACTGGCGTACTCGCTGCCCGTGATGGTGATCGCCTCCTTCATCCTGTTCTGGGCGGTCCGGGCCACCTTCGATCCGCTCGCCAAGCTGCGCCAGTCGACCGACCCCGGCGCGCTGCACCGACAGACGGAACTGCTCGGCCTGGACCGATCGGTGCCCGAGCAATACCTGCTGTGGATGAAGGCCTTCGTCACCGGCGACTGGGGCACCAGCACCAGGACCGGCGGCGCGGTGTTGCCGATGATCGGATCCGCGCTCGAAGTCACCCTGCAACTGATGTTCTGGGGCGTGCTGTTCGCCGCCGTGATCGCGCTCGGCATCGGGATCTACTCGGCGGCCCGGCAGTACTCCGCCGGAGACTACGTACTCACCGGGCTCTCCTATGTGGGCATCGCGATGCCCGCGTTCTGGCTCGGCCTGGTCCTGATCCAAGTGCTGGCGGTGTGGCCCAGGCAGCAGTTCGGCCTGAGCGAACCCCCGCTGTACTTCGTCGGATTGCACTCGGTCGGTCGAACCGGGATCAACCTCGACTACTTCCGGCACCTCGCGCTTCCCGTCGTCACGCTGACCATCGGCCTGGTCGCCAGTTGGTCCCGGTTCAGCCGGACCGCGATGCTCGACGCCCTCGCCAGTGACTACGTGCGCACCGCCCGGGCCAAGGG
Source organism: Embleya sp. NPDC020886 (assembly GCF_044333915.1). Classification (NCBI taxonomy): domain Bacteria; kingdom Bacillati; phylum Actinomycetota; class Actinomycetes; order Kitasatosporales; family Streptomycetaceae; genus Embleya; species Embleya sp. NPDC020886. The sequence continues at coordinate 198,020 of NZ_JBIRRX010000003.1, forward strand.
CGTGCCACGCCGGCGGATCCTGTTCCGGCACGCCCTGCGCAACGCGCTGGCCCCCTTCGTGACCGTCGTGGCACTGGACGCCGCCGCCCTGGTCGGCGGCCTGGTCGTCACCGAACAGATCTACGCGATCCCCGGCATGGGCCGGCTCTTCCTGAGCTCGATCCTGGCCGGCGACGTGTTCGTGCTGATCCCGTGGATGCTCGTGGTGGCCGTCGCGGTGATCGTCTTCAACCTGCTGGCGGACGTGACCTACGCGCTCCTGGACCCGAGGGTGGCCCTGCGATGACCGACTCCGCCGCGGCCCGAATCGTCGCCTCCGCGCCACCCACCGCCCCGTCGCCCGCACCGGCCCGGGACAAGCCCCGGCACCGGATCGTGCTGGAGCGATTCCTGCGCCACCGGCCGGCCGTCGTGGGCCTGTTGATCCTGACCGCGTTGGCGATCTCCTGCTTCGGCGCGTCCTGGATCGCCCCCTTCCCGCACAACCGGCAGGACCTCCTGCTGGGCGCCCAACAGCCCTCCTCGGCCCACTGGTTGGGCACCGACTCGCTCGGCCGCGACTACCTCAGCGAACTGCTGTTCGCCGGTCGGGTCTCGTTGGCGATCGGCATCTGCGTCGCCCTGTTGTCCACCGTCGTCGGCACGGCCGTCGGCGCGATCGCCGGCTTCGTCGGCGGCTGGGCCGACGAGGTGATCATGCGGGTGACCGACCTGTTCCTGATCGTGCCCGCGATCGCCGTCCTGGCCGTGGCGCTGGAGTCGCTGGGCCCCTCACCGGTGACCATCGTGCTGGTGCTGGCCGCACTGGGCTGGACGATGATCGCCCGAGTGGTGCGCGCCCAGGTGCTCACCCTGCGCAACAAGGAGTTCATCCAGGCCGCCCGGGTCATCGGCGCCTCGAACCCGCGCATCGTCGTGCGACACCTGCTGCCCAACCTGACCGGCGTCATCGCCGTCAACGTCTCGCTGGCGGTCGCCTCCGCGATCATCCTCGAATCCACCACCAGCTTCCTGGGGTTCGGCATCCAACCGCCCCAGTCGAGCTGGGGCAACATGCTCAGCCAGGCCGCCGGACTGATCGGCACCTCGCAGGCCTACCTGCTCTACGTACCGGGCCTGGCGATCCTGATCACCGTGCTGGCCGTCAACTTCGTCGGCGACGGCCTGCGCGACGCCTTCGACCCGCAAGGAAGGCAATGATGAGCACCGACGCGTCCCCCGTGTTGTCCGTACGCGACCTCACCGTCACCTACCGGACCGACTCCGGGCCGGTGACCGCCGTCGAACGCCTGTCCTTCGACGTGGCCCCCGGCGAGACCCTGGGCATCGTCGGCGAGTCCGGCTCCGGCAAGAGCGCCGCCACCATGGCGATCATGGGCCTGCTCCCGCGCAACGCGACCGCCCGGGGATCGGTGCTCTTCGGCGGACGGGAACTGCTCGACCTCTCCGACCGGGAACTGCGGGCGGTCCGCGGCAACCGGATCGCGGTGGTCTTCCAGGACGCGCTCGCCGCGCTCAACCCGATGATGACCATCGGCGCGCAGGTGGCCGAGGCGGTCTCGGTGCACGACGCGAGCCAGGGACGCCGGGCCCTGCGCGAGCGCACCGTCGACCTGCTGGACCTGGTCGGCATCGCCTCCCCGCGCGACCGCGTCGACCAGTACCCGCACGAACTCTCCGGCGGCATGCGCCAGCGCGTGATGATCGCGATGGGCATCGCCAACGACCCCGCGCTGCTGATCGCCGACGAGCCGACCACCGCGCTGGACGTGACCGTACAGGCGCAGGTCCTGGATGTGATCGAACGGGTGCAGGACCGCACCGACACCGCGGTCCTGCTGATCACCCACGACCTGGGCGTGGTGGCCGGCATCGCCGACCGGGTGATGGTCATGTACTGCGGACGCAAGCTGGAGGAAAGCCCGGTCGACGCGCTGTTCCACCACCCCGCCCACCCGTACACGACCGGGCTCCTGGGCGCGCTTCCGCGCATCGATCGGCGCGCCGCCCGCCTGGTGCAGATCCCCGGCCAGCCCCCGCTGCCCACCGAACGCCCCACCGGATGCCCGTTCCAGCCCCGCTGCACGCACGCGGTCCCGGCGGTCTGCGGCGAAGTCGATCCGGCACCCCTGGCCGTCGACACCACGCACACCACGGCGTGCGTGCGGTTCCACGAGATTGAGAGCGTGACGCGATGAGCACGACCGCGGTGGACGTCACCGGGCTGGTGGCCGAATACCGGACCGGACGCGGCCGCAAGTCCGCCGTCGTACAGGCCGTCTCCGGCGTGGACTTCGCCATCGCCCGCGGTCGAACCCTGGGCCTGGTCGGCGAGACCGGCTGCGGCAAGAGCACCCTCGGCCGCTGCCTGGTCCGCCTGGTCACCCCGGCCGGCGGCCGAGTCCTGCTCGACGGCACCGACATCGCCACCGCGAACCGACGGACCCTGGCGGACCTGCGCCGCCGGGTGCAACTCGTCTTCCAGGACCCCTACTCCTCGCTCAACCCGCAGATGAGCGTGCAGGCCATCCTCGCCGAGCCACTGCGCATTCACGGCCTGCACCCCAAACGCGAACGCGAGCGGGTGCACGAACTGCTGGGCCTGGTCGGCCTGGACCCCGCGCACGCGCACCGCTTCCCACACCAGTTCTCCGGCGGACAACGACAGCGGATCGGGATCGCCCGGGCGCTGGCCGTGGAACCGGAGGTGCTGGTCCTGGACGAACCGGTGAGCGCACTGGACGTCAGTGTGCAGGCCGGCGTGGTCAACCTGCTGGAGGACCTCCAGGAACGGCTCGGACTGACCTACCTGTTCATCGCGCACGACCTGTCCGTGGTCCGCCAGATCAGCGACGAGGTGGCCGTGATGTACCTCGGCCGGATCGTCGAACACGCGCCGGTGGACTCGCTGTTCGAGTCGGCGCGACACCCCTACACGCAGGCGCTGCTGTCCGCCGTGCCCATTCCCGACCCGCGCATCCAGCGCACCCGCAAGCGGATCGTGCTGGAGGGCGACATACCCAGCCCGCTGGCACCGCCCTCCGGCTGCCGATTCCGCACCCGCTGCTGGAAGGCACAAAGCGTGTGCGCGGAGGAGACCCCGCCCCTCGTCGAGACGGGCGACGGACACCTGACCGCCTGTCACTTCGCCGAAGTCCTGCCGCGACCGGACACCGCCGACACCCCCGAGAGGATCGCCCCATGACCGCCTCCTGGCACCCCTACTTCAGCACCGATCGCATCCTGTCCATGCGCCGCGGCCGCGGAGAGCGCGATCTGTGCCTGGTGGTCCGGGACACCGAGCACGGCCAGACCCTCGGTCGCCGGGACATGGTGCGGGGCATCGACCTGCCGCTGCCGGGCGACGTCGGCGACCCGGGGGAGGCGGTGCTCAGCGCGGACGGCGAGTGGGTGCTGAGCCTGCACGACGACAACGGCTCGGAGGTCGGACACGTGTGGGCCACCGCCGTGGACGGCAGCGACCGCCGCGACCTGACCCCCACCCTCCACCCCTACACGCTCCGGGGCATCGACACCGCCCGACAGGGCGACGCCGTGGTGATCACCGCCGCCGCTCCCGACGGGTTCGGCCTCTGGCACGTGCACAACTCCCGGACGCCCGCGCCCAGGCTGCTCTTCACCTCGCCGCACGAGGCGTGGAACGGACTGATCTCCGCCGACGGGCGCCTGGCCAGCGTGGACACCACCGACCACAACCCCGGTGTACGCCGCTTCGCGGTCACCGTGGTCGCCACCGACAGCGGGAAGGTGCTGGGCAGCCTCACCGACGGGCCGGCGGAGCCCGTGCGGGCGGTGCGGTTCTCCCCGGTCGTCGGCGACGGCCGGCTGCTGGTGTCCACCGAGCGCACCGGCTTCGCCCGCCCATGCGTCTGGGACCCCGCCGACGGCAGCCGGATCGACGTGGACGCCCCGCACCTGAACGGCGACCTGGTGGCGCTGGACTGGTCCGACGACGGCGCCCGGATCCTGCTGGTCCTGGTCGACGAGGGCCTGCACCACGTACTGGAGTTCGACCTGCACAGCCGGGCGCTCACGGTGGTCGGGCATCCGGCCGGGGCCTACTTCGAGCCCGATGTGGCCTCGGCCCAACTCCACCAGTGGGCCTCGCACTACGCCGCCGACGGGCGCGTCCGGCTGCTCCGGCAGCGCTTCGACCAGCCGCTGAGCGTGCTGCACGTCGAACGCTCGACCGGGGAGATCGTCCCGGCCGATCCGCCGACCCCGCCGGTATCGGGCGTCGGCGCCGACTCGCACACCGTGCACTCCGCCGACGGCACCCCCCTGCAACTGTGGGTGTGCCGCCCCCCGGACGCGCAAGGGCCGCGGCCGCTGGTGCTGAACCTGCACGGCGGCCCGAACCTGGTGTCCGTCGACGCGTACAACCCGCAGGCCCAGGCGTGGGCCGCCTCGGGGGTGGCGTACGCGTCCTTGAACTACCGGGGTTCGGTCACCTTCGGTCGGCGGTTCCGCGAAGGGTTCCTGGGCTCGATCGGAGACCGGGAACTGGAGGACATCGAGGCGGCGGTGCAGCGGTTGATCGCCGACGGGGTGGCCGAGGCGGGCAGCATCTTCGTCACCGGCGCGTCCTACGGCGGCTTCCTGTCCCTGTTGTCCGTCGGCCGATTGCCCGAACTCTTCGCCGGGGCGCTGGCGTTCGTGCCGATGGCGGACTGGGTGACCGCCTACGGCGACATGAATCCGGCGCTGCGCGCGGCGTGGAAGGCGTTCTTCGGAGCGGGCCCCGACCTCGACCCGGACCGCTACCGGCGCTCCTCGCCGATCACGTATGTCGATGCGGTCCGCGCACCCGTGTGGATCTCGCAGGCCACCCACGACACCCGCACGCCGCCCAAGCAGGCGTACGCCTACGCGCAGGCGCTGCAGGACGCGGGCGGGGACGTGTGCCTGGACTGGTTCAGCGGGGGCCACGAGACCAGCAGCCGCGAACTGGAGATCCACGACCAGCAGCGGATGATGGACCTGGTCGAGGCCGCGCTGCGCGGTGAGTCCTGGTCCCGGGGGCCGGTCGAACCGCCGGCCGGGCCAAGCCCCGCATGACCCGGGACCCGTTCGTCCCGCAACCGCGCGACCCGGTTCCCGGCGCCGTCGACGCCGCCGGCGAACCGGGTGGTCGGCCCGGCGGGATGCCGCCGCCGCATGTGCTGCTCGCGCCGGACAAGTTCAAGGGCTCGCTCGGCGCCGCGGCCGTGGCCCGGCATCTCGCGGCCGGGCTGCGCCGGGCCCGCCCGGGTCTGTGGGTGACCGTGCTGCCCGTCGCCGACGGCGGCGAGGGCACCGTCGACGCGCTGGTGCACTGCGGCTTCCGACGCCGCGTGGTCGGCGTCGGCGGGCCCACCGGTCGGCCCGTTCGCGCCTGCTACGCCCAACGCGGGAGCACGGCCGTGGTCGAACTCGCCCAGAGTTCCGGACTGGCGTTGTTGCCCGGCCACGTCCCGGCGCCGCTCACCGCGAGCAGCCGAGGCGCCGGCGAGGTGGTGCGCGGGGCACTGGACACCGGTGCGCGCACCATCGTGCTGGGGCTGGGCGGCAGCGCCTGCACCGACGGGGGAGTGGGCCTGCTCGGCGCGCTGGGGGCGCGGTTCACCGACGCGGACGGGCGACCGGTGGCCGACGGTGGCGCGGCCCTGCGCGACCTTGCCCACGCCGACCTGTCCGGTCTCGATCCGCGGCTGGCGGCCACCGAGTTCGTGGTCGCCACCGACGTCGACGCGCCCCTATTGGGGCCCGGCGGGGCGGCGGCGCTGTACGGGCCGCAGAAGGGCGCCGGGCCCGAGGACGTCGCCGTGCTGGAGGCCGGGCTCGGCCGCCTGCTGGAGGTGCTGGCGTCGACCGTGGGTCCGCCTGCCGGGCGCATCGCGGCCGCGCCGGGCGCGGGGGCCGCCGGCGGCACCGGCTTCGGCGCCCTGGTCGCGCTGGGGGCGCGCCGCCGGCTCGGCGTCGACGTCGTCCTGGACGCGGTGGGGATCGACCAGGAACTGCGCGCGGCGACCCTGGTCGTCACCGGTGAGGGCGCGATGGACCTGCAGACCCTCCAGGGCAAGGCCCCGCTGGGCGTGGCCCGGCGCGCCCGGCGGCACGGGGTTCCGGTGGTCGCCGTGTGCGGACGCCTGGACCTGACCCGCGATCAGCTCGCCGCGGCCGGGTTCCGCGCCGGCTACCCGCTGAGCAGCCTCGAACCGGACCCGGAACGGTCGATCGCCGCAGCCGCCCCGCTGCTGGAGGCGCTGGGGCAACTGATCGTCCGCGAGCACCTGCCCGACCTCCCGCCGCCGAGGGCCGGGGCGCGGTAGCGGCCGAGCCGGGTCCGGCCGTACCCGGCGGGGCCGTTCACGCGCGTTCGTCCGGCGTGGGGCCGTTCCCCGTCGTTCACCGTCGGTCGCCCGAGCCCGGCTCGGGCCGGGAGGCGTCGGAAGCCCGGCCGGCGCGGGCGGCGACCGCGGCCCGCGCGTCGGCGCCGATCAGGTCGATGTTGATCGCCGCCGCGGCCTGCACCCCCGATGCCGCGGCGGCCGGGACCGGGGCCATCGGGTCCGTGACGTTGCCCGCCGCCCACACGCCGTCGACCCCGGTGAACCCGCCCGGTTCGGTGACCAGTTGGCCGCCGATCCCCATCGGGTGCTCGGTCACCGCGAGGCCCGCGTCGGCGAGGAAGCCGGCCCGCGCCACGAACCGGGGCGCCACCACCAGGGCGTCCACCGCGACCGACCGGCCCGAGGCCAGGCGCACGCCCGCCAACCGGTCCCGGTCGTCGACCTCCAGCGCACCGACCGTGCCGTCGACCACGTCGATGCCCAGGGCGGCCAACTGCTCCCACTGCTCCTCGGTCGGGTCGCCGCCGGTGTGCAGGAACAGCGTCACCTCCGGCGACAACTGCCGGAACATCAGCGCCTGGTGGAACGCCGCCGGCCCGGTGGCCAGCACGCCGACCGCGCCATCGCGCACCTCCCAGCCGTGGCAGTACGGGCAGTGCAACACGTCGCGCCCCCACCGCTCGGCGAGCCCGGGGATCGTGGGCAGTTCGTCCACCAGTCCCGTGGTCACCAGCACCCGCCGGGCCGGCGCACGGCCGCCGTCCTCGGTGGTCACCACCAGCTCCGCGCCCTCGCGCCGCAGGCCCGAGACGCGGCCGGACTCGACCCGCCCACCATAGGAGAGGACCTCCTCGCGCCCCAGCCGCAGCAGCTCCAGCGGCGCGATCCCGTCCCGTGACAGGAGGTTGTGCGTCGCGGCGGCGGGCGCGTTGCGCGGCTCGCCCGAGTCGATCACCAGCACCGAGCGGCGCACCCGCGCCAGGGTCAGCGCGGCCGACAGCCCGGCCACCCCACCCCCGACCACCACGACGTCCCACACTTCGTCACTCGCCTGCACCCACGTGTTCTCGCTCATGTCGACCACCCTGCGAGCACGCCGGCCATACGGCAAACATTCATGCCGTTTCGGCAATATGGGGGCGGGTCGGTGTGGCTACTTCTCTACCCCCAGGCCCTGCCAGCCGCGGTCGAGGAGATCGAAGGCGTGGTTGGTGGCCACGACCGCGTCGATCCGGCCCGGACCGATCTGCGGGGCGCGCAAGGCGAAGTGCGCGAGCGCGGCGCAGTCCGGGTCGTCCTCGGGTCGTCCCGTCTCCCCGGCGATGGCCCGGGCCAGGGCGGCTTCGTGGCGTAGCCACATACGCTCGCCGTATTCACGCAACGCCGGTGTCCGCTCCACCAGTTCGACGAACTCCGCGAAGTCGGCGTCGGTGTCGCCGGACTTGAGCCGGTACCTCAGGGCGTGCTCGCGAAGCGCCGCCGGGATCGATCGGCCCGCGGGGCGCTCGCGCACGGCGGCCAGCAGTCGGGCCTCGTCGTTCGCGTCCTCGTCGAAGACTAGTGCCTCCTTGCCGGCGAAGTGCTTGAACAACGTCGTGGTGGACACGTCGGCCGCCTCGGCGATGTCGCGGATGCCGACCCGGTCGTAGCCGTGTTCGACGAACAGCCGCAACGCGGCGTCCGCGAGCGCCTGCCGGGTGGCGGCCTTCTTGCGCTCGCGCCGGCCCGTCGGCGGGTGTGCTGCGCGCGGGGGTGTCGGCTCGGCCGTCGTGTCGCCCATGGTCGAGACCCTACTCTTGGTTGTGCGACTCAAAAAGTTGGCCGGTTGCTCTTTTCCACGGCGTCGTATGGTCCGCTCGACCGGCTTTCATCGGGTTGCCGGGTGACCCGAGACGACATACCCGATGCACACCTGCCCGTGCCGACCGATGGACGATGTCGTCCAGAGGCTGATCGCCACGATGAACGCGTCCCGACCGGACGTGGCGACCGGTACGCCCGCGGAGTTCCTGAACCTGATCGACTATCAGCCCGTGGCGCTGTTCCACCGCCTCGTCACCGACGACCACGCGGCGTTCGCGGAGGCCCTGGCCGAGGCCCTCGCCCTGCACGGGAGTTATCGGCGCGATTCGCGCGCGCCGCGCGGTCGGGTGGCGCTGGGCCCGTTGGCGATGGCGTGCCCGGCCTGTGACACGGGTTTCCCCGTCGCGGTGGACGGCACGTTGCCGTATCCGCCCAGGCACCGGCTCGACCGGGGATGGCTCGGCGAGTTCGCCACCTGACGCGGGGTCGGCCGAGCGCGCGCTCCGGTCGGAGCGGCGGTTTCGAGCCGACCGAGGACGTCGAGGGGAGCACGTTCCCGGTCGGCTCGGGCAACTGCCTTGCCCGGTAAACAATTTCCTTGAAAGTTAATGGTCTAGTCCACTTTGGTCCAGACCATTGACTTCTGTGCGTGCCGGGCTGTCTCATACCCCATGCCGCCGTGCCACGCGAATCGGCGGCCCGTCCCCAATTACAGTCTGGACGCACATGCGACTCTTGCGTACGTTACGAGCGGCCGTCGCCGCAACGGTCACCGCCGCCGCGGCCGTGACCTTCACCGCGCTCGGAGCCGGCCCCGCCCAGGCCGCGACTCCGTTGCCCTCGCACGTCTTCGCCCCCTACTTCGAGGCGTGGACCGGGGACAGCCCGGCCGCGCTGGCCGCCCAGTCCGGTGCCAAGCACCTGACCATGGCGTTCCTGCAGACGGCCACCAAGGGCTCCTGCACGGCGTACTGGAACGGCGACAGCGGCATGCCGATCGCCCAGTCCACGTTCGGCGCCGACATCAAGACCATCCAGGCCAACGGCGGGGACGTGATCCCCTCCTTCGGCGGCTACACCGCGGACACCACCGGCACCGAGATCGCGGACAGTTGTACCGATGTCAACCAGATCGCCGAGGTCTACAAGAAGGTCATCACGACCTACGAGATCTCCCGGCTGGACATGGACATCGAGATCGACGCGCTGGACAACACGGCCGGCATCGACCGCCGCAACAAGGCGATCAAGCTGGTCCAGGACTGGGCCGCGAGCAACGGGCGCAAGATCGAGATCTCCTACACGCTGCCCACCACCACCAGCGGCCTGGCCCCCAACGGCGTGGCCCTGCTGCGCAACGCGGTGAGCAACGGTACGAAGGTCGACGTCGTCAACCTGATGACGTTCGACTACTACGACAACGCCACGCACAACATGGCCAACGACACCGAGACCGCGGCCCAGGGCCTGTACAACACCCTGGCCCAGCTCTACCCGAGCAAGACCCCCGCCCAATTGTGGGCGATGGTCGGCGTCACCGAGATGATCGGTGTCGACGACTTCGGGCCGGCCGAGACCTTCACCCTGGCCAACGCCACCCAGGTCTACAACTGGGCCGTGTCCAAGGGCATCAACACCCTCTCGTTCTGGGCCCTCCAGCGCGACAACGGCAACTGCCCGAACCAGCCGGCCGCGGACAACTGCTCCGGCATCGCCCAGAACACCTGGGACTTCAGCCACATCTTCGAGCCCTTCACGGGCGGCACCACCACCCCGACCAACGACTTCTCGGTCAAGGCGACTCCCGCCGCCGGGTCCGTCGTCGCGGGCTCCTCGACCACCTCGACCATCTCGACCGCGGTGACGGCCGGTGCCGCGCAGACGGTGAGCCTGACCGTCAGCGGCGCCCCGGCGGGCGTCACCGCCTCGCTCAGTCCCACCTCGGTGACGGCGGGCGGTTCCTCCACGCTCACCGTCAACACCACCGCGGCGACCGTCTCGGGCACCTACAACCTCACTGTGACCGGGACCGCCGCCTCCGGCGGTCACAGCGCGACCTACGCCCTGACCGTCACCGGCGGCAACGGCCACACGTGCACGGCCCCGGCCTGGGCGTCCGGCACGATCTACACCGGTGGCCAGCAGGTCTCGCACCAGGGTCACAACTGGAAGGCCAAGTGGTGGACGACGGGTGAGACACCCGGCACCACCGGCCAATGGGGCGTCTGGCAGGACCTCGGCGCCTGCTGAAGCCGTCGTCCCTGATCGGCGACCCGCGTCGAACACGGTGCTGCCCGGCAGGTCACCTGCCGGGCAGCACCCGCGTTGCGGATCGGTTACAGGCCGCGGGCCAGATGCTCGGTGAGCAACCGGGTGAAGCGAGCCGGGTCGGGCAGGTCGCCGCCCTCGGCCAACAGCGCGCCGCCGTAGACCAGTTCGACGATCTCCGCGAGCGCCGGGTCGTCGGCGTTCGCCTCGTGCGCCGAGCGCAGCCCGGTGATCAGCGGGTGGGTCGGGTTGAGCTCCAGGATGCGCTTGACCGAGGGCATCTCCTGCCCCATCGCCCGGTACATCTTCTCCAGCGTCGGGGTCATGTCGTGCGCGTCGCCGACGATGCACGCCGCCGACGTGGTCAGTCGCGACGACAGCCGGACCTGCTTCACCTGCTCGGACAGGGTCGTGGTCAACCATGGCAGCAGCGCGGCGAAGTCCTGCTCGCGCTTGGCCTTCTCGGAGCCGGCCTCCGCGTCGTCGGCGGCCGGCTCGTCCAGGTCGACCTGACCCTTGGCGATCGACTGGAGGCGCCGGCCGTCGAAGGCCGGGACCTGGTCGACCCAGACCTCGTCGACCGGGTCGGTCAGGATCAGCACCTCGTACCCCTTGGCCGCGAACGCCTCCATGTGCGGGGAGTTCTCCACCATCGCGCGGGTCTCGCCGGTCAGGTAGTAGATCGCGTCCTGGCCGTCCTTCATGCGCTCGACGTACGCGCGCAGCGTGGTGGGCTGCTCCGGGTCGTGCGTGGAGGCGGCCGACACCAACTCCAGCAGGGCCTCGGTGTTGTCGGCGTCCTCCAGCAGGCCCTCCTTCAGCGCCCGACCGAACTGGGCCCACAACCGCGCGTAGCGCTCGCCGTCCTTGGCCTGCATGTCCTTGATCGCGCCGAGGACCTTCTTGACCAGGCGCCGACGTACCCCGCGGATCTGCCGGTCCTGCTGGAGGATCTCGCGGGAGATGTTCAGCGACAGGTCGTGGGCGTCCACGACACCCTTGACGAAGCGCAGGTAGTTGGGCATCAGCGCTTCGCAGTCGTCCATGATGAACACGCGCTTGACGTACAACTGCACGCCGCTCTTGGACTCGCGCGAGAACAGGTCGAACGGTGCCTGTGCGGGAATGAACAGCAGCGCCTCGTACTCGAAGTTGCCCTCGGCACGCATGTGGATGGTCTCGGCCGGGTCGAGCCCGTCGTGGCTGATCTGCTTGTAGAACTCGTGGTACTCGGCCTCGGTCACCTCGCTGCGCGGCCGGGCCCACAGCGCCTTCATCGAGTTGAGCGTGTCGACCCCGTGCGTGGTGACGCCGTCGGCCTCGGTGCGCACGGTGGGCATCCGGATCGGCCAGCGGATGAAGTCCGAGTACTGCTTGACGATCTGCCGGATCTTCCAATCGGCCAGATAGTCGGCCAGCCCGTCCTCGCTGTCCGCTGCCTTGAGGTGCAGGGTGACCGAGGTACCCACGGGCAGGCCGTCGACGGCCTGGATCTCGTAGGTGCCCTCGCCGTCGGACTCCCACCGGGTGCCGGCGTCGGTGCCGGCCCGCCGGGTGCGCAGGGTGACCTTGTCCGCGACCATGAAGGCCGAGTAGAAGCCGACGCCGAACTGGCCGATCAGGTGCTGCGTCGCGGCGGCGTCCTGGGCCTCCTTGGCTTCCTTGATCTTCTCCAGCAGGCCGGCGGTACCGGACTTGGCGATGGTGCCGATCAGGTCCACGATGTCGTCGCGGCTCATGCCGATGCCGTTGTCGCGAACGGTCAGCGTGCGGGCGTCCTTGTCGACCTCCAAGGCGATGTGCAGGTCCGAGGTGTCGACCTCCAGATCGGAGTCGATCAGGGACTCCAGCCGCAACTTGTCCAGTGCGTCGGAGGCGTTCGAGATCAGCTCGCGCAGGAAGATGTCCTTGTTCGAGTAGATCGAGTGGATCACCAACTGGAGCAACTGACGGGTCTCGGCCTGGAATTCCAGTGTTTCGACGCTGCTACCCACCCTGGGGTCTCCTCATCTCCTCGGCGACGCCGGGTTGTGTCGTCTTGGCGACGACACTTTATGGCGGAGCGCACAGGCACGTCCAAGCGGCCCGGCCGGCGCGTTCAGGGTCGGGGCTCGTCGTGGTCGCAGTCGGCCGGGTCGGCGGACAACAGGTCTTCGGCGGCGCCTTCGAGGGCCGCGGCGGTCTCGATGGAGCGGGGGAGCATGGTCTTCTCGTAGCCGCGGACGGCGTCCCCGACGGTGGCGGCCCGCGCGAGGGCGAGGGCGAGTTCGGTGGCGTCGAGCATGGCGAGGTTGACGCCGACACCGAGCGGTGGCATCAGGTGGGCGGCGTCGCCGAGCAGGGTCACCGTCGGGCTGTGCTCCCAGGCGTGCGGAACCGGGAGGGCGAAGAGCGGGCGGTCGACGTAGCGGCCGTCGTTGTCGGTGATCATCCGGCGCATCCGGGGCGACCAGTGGGCGAACTCGTCGAGGAGCAGGGCGCGGATGCCGTCGGTGTCGTCGGTGCCGAGGCCGTTGTCGGTGATCCAGTCGACCGGGCCGCGTCGAATGAGGTGCACGCGGATGTGGTTTCCGCTGTTGCGCTGTGCGAACAAGCCGCGTTCGCCGTCGGCCGCGGCGGCGCCGCCCGGACCGACCAGCGCGGCGATCTCGGGGTGTCGGTGGTCGACTTCGTCGAACCAGGCCTCCAGGAAGCTCACTCCGGTGTAGGCGGGGACGGCGCGGGACACGGCCGGGCGTACTCGGGAGAAGGCGCCGTCGGCCCCGACGACCAGATCGCTCTCGACGGTGGTGCCGTCGGCGAAGTGCAACTGCCGAGGCCCGTCGGCGGGTCCGCCGATCGTGTCGAGGGTGTGGCCCCAGCGCACGGTTCCCGGTTCGAGCGACTCCAGGAGCAGGTCGCGCAGTTGGCCGCGGTCGATCTCCGGCTTGAACAGCTCGTCGGCCGCCGGGACATGGCGGAACGTGGTGCGGCCGGTCGGGTCCAGTCGGCGCATCTCCTGACCTTCCGGGCGGGCGAGCCGGAAGAACTCGTCGAGCAGGCCCGCTTCGCGCAGGGCGATCTGGCCGTTGTCGGCGTGCAGGTCGAGGGTGCCCCCCTGGTTGCGCGTGTCGGGGCCGGGATCGCGGTCGTACACGGTGACCGCGATGCCGTGCCGCTGGAGGATTCGGGCGCAGGTGAGCCCGCCGGGCCCGGCGCCGATGATGCCGATCCGAGCGTGGGCGACTGCTGGGGAATTCATGGTGGTGCTGCCTCTCCGGTGGGGGCGATCGTTCGATGCCCTCAGGAAAGCAGATCGAATATAAAAGTGCAACAAGACAACTTAGTCATCAGTACAACCAATGGCTGTGCTCGAATCGCCGGCGCCGGCGCCGGCGCCGGCGTGTGGCCGGTGGCGGGTGAGTCGTGGGGATAGGCCCACCCCGATTCGGGTGCTGTCCGGATGCCCCGGGGTCGGGCCCGGGAGCGATCGTGGTCGCGTTCACCGGATGCCGTGTCGGCCCGAGGAAGGGAACCGAGATGACCAGACTTCGCAGCACCTGTTCGGCGATCGTGGCGGCCTCGTTACTGGTGTTGACCGCCGGCGTCGGCGCGTCCGCCGACACCGGTGCGACCCGATCGCCCACGCCGGACGGCGTGTGGCGCGCCGACGGGTACGGCATGATCGTGACGATCCGAGACGGCACGCTGCGCCAGTACCAGACCACTTCGATCGGTTGCCTGCCCGGGCCGAGTGCCCGACGCTCCGGTGCCGATCGGGGAGAGACGCTGTACGACTCGACGGACGGCATGGTCGTCGGGGTGCGACCGGCCGCGCGGCCGAACCGGGCCGAGCTGCGTTTCACCCACGCGCCCGGATACCGGAAGCTGAACCGGATCGGTGCCCTGCCACGGAACTGCCTGCGCCCGGCTCCGTCCGGCCCCGTGGCCGCCTTCGACACCTTCTGGCAGTCGTACGAGGAGAACTATCCGTTCTTCGCGGCCAAGGGCATCGACTGGCACGCGCTGCGCGATCGGTATCGGCCACTGGTGGGGTCGAACACCACGGAGGACGAACTCTTCTCGATCATGCGGGACATGCTCGATCCGCTCGACGACGCACACGTGGATCTCACGGCGGGCCCGGACCGATACTTCGGCGACACGCGTCCCGGCACCACCGTGCCCACCGCCGATTTCGACCGGCGGATCCGGGCCTACATCGTCGAACGCGACCTCGGTGGGCGGCCCCTGACCGAGTACGCGAACGGACGGGTCGCCTACGCCGATCTGCCCGACGGACAGGGCTATCTGCGGATCAACGGATTCATGGGCTATCTGCCCGACCGCCCGCCCAGCCACCTCGGCGACAGCGCCGAACTCGACCGCGCCCTGGACGCGGTGCTCACCCCGGAACGGCTGGGCCGGCTGCGCGGGTTGATCATCGACGTACGGGTCAACGACGGCGGCATGGACAACCTCGGGCTGCAACTGGCCGGCAGGCTCTGTGACCGCCCGTATTTCGCCTACGCGAAGCAGGCCCGCAACGACCCGCACGACGCGAGCCGGTTCACCCGCCTCCAGCCGATCGAGGTGCGTCCCGACCCGGCAAGCACCCGCTACACCGGGCCGATTGCCATCCTGACCGGCGGTTCCACGGTCAGCGCGGGCGAGACCTTCGTCCAGGCGATGATGGGCCGGCCCGGTTCGACGATCCGCATCGGTGCGGCCACCCAGGGCGTCTTCTCCGACGTCATGCAGCGCCGACTGCCCAACGATTGGCAGGCGGGCGTGCCCAACGAGGTGTTCCGGACCCGGGACGGCCGCACCTTCGACGGCACCGGCATCCCGCCGAATGTGCCGGAACCGGTGTTCACCGAGGACGAGTTCGCCAACCACCGCGACTCGGCCTTCGACCGTGCGGTGCGGATGTTGCCCACCACCGCTTCCTGACGACCGCGTCCACTCGGTCCCGCTACGCGGCAGGACCGAGGTGGCGGCCGATGAGCAGGGCGACTTCCGGGTGGCCCAGGTAGCCGACGATGCCGTGTGGATCCCGGTGCGGATTCGCCACCCGCAGGTGCCGGTCGACCCCGGGGAACCCGACGGCTCGGCCCGGCGGGCGCAGGGTCACCGGATCCCGCGGGTCGTACACGTTGAGCCAGTGGGCGACCCCGGCCGGCCGGGCGAGCGCGGGCGGTCGTAGATGGCGTTGGATGGTCGCGAAACCGAGGGCCGAGCCGACCGTGACGAACAGCGGGACCTCGATCGTCGTGCCCAACTCGCGCAACAACTCGTAGGCCGGCACGGAACCGAGGGAGTGTGCGACCACGACGACCGGTTCCCGCTCGGCCGCGGCCTGCGTCAGGGGTTCCGCGACGATCTGCCGGATGTCCGGACCCACGTAGGGTGCCCGGAGATACGCCTCCACATCGGCGACGAAACGCAGGAACCCTCGACCGGCGGCGGGTACTCGCCGGTCCAGCGCGGCCAGCGTCGCCTGCACCCAGGCCCAGTTGACGGGGCCTCTGGTCACCGCCTCCCCGTCGGGGAGTCCGGCGGTGACATCGTCGTAGGTGAGGCCGAGTTCGACCTCCAGATCCCGGATCAACTCTGCGGCAAGCGTGGAGAGTTCCGGGTCGCGAGGGGCTGCGTCCGGTGCTTCGTCGGCATCCGCCGGGGCGCCGTACGTCACGAGCCTCGGCGACTCGCGGCCTACCCAGTCCGCCAGGACGTCGCCGTAGTAGGGCATGGTGGCCGCAACCACGGCGGGCGGCACGTTCGTCGCGCCCAGTCCCTCGGTCAGTGCGTCCACCCACTGCCGCAGCAGTTCGACGGGATCCTTGCCCTGTTGGGCCCGTCCGTGCACGAATACGAGTCGGGTCATGGCGTGCTCCCCCAGAGGAGTTCGGGTGGGTCGGGCCGGGTGGTGTCGCAGGAGAGGGAGCTCCAGGTGACCCAGCGCAGTGCAGGCCGCAGATCGGGCGTACCGCGCGGCGCTTCGTGGGTCAGCCACCCCGCCCGCATCAGCGGGTAGGTGGGGGTGACCGTCACCGTGTCGGCGAGGCGTGGGTGGCCCGCGAGGAGGACCAGGTCGTACGGAACCCAGCCCTGTTCGGCGCAACGCGCGATCAGGCGGGAGAGGGCGGCCCGTTCGCCCGCGCGGGACAGTGCGTAGGCGGCGGAGAGGGCCAGGGTCGGATTCGGGGGTATCGACTCGTCGTTGAGGAATTCGGCCACCGGCGAATCCGGGTCGGTGGCCACCTGCTCCCAGCCGTTGACGACGCCCACCGCGTATTCCTTGAGGATTTCGGTCTCGTCGCGTACCCAGGGTTTGCCGGAGGTGCTGCCGAGGGGCAGGTGGAGCACCAGGTCACTGCCCTGGTCGTTCGCGAGATGCAGCGTCACGTAGTCGGGGAAGACCGCGGACAACAGCCAGACGGCGTCGCCACCCGAACCGGTGCGAATGATCGCGGCCGTGGGCCTCGCCGGGGTTCCCCACCGCGCCGGCCCGGGGCGCGCGATCCCGGTGGGTCGGGTGCCGCCCGGCAGGTACGCCGCCACCTCGGCGGGTCGTCGTCCGAGGGGGAACCTGACGCACAGGCCCGTTCGATCGGGGAATCCGTCGCGAGCCGGATCCATGATCCCGGCGATGTCCCAGGCGCCCGAGTGCTGCGCGGGCATCTGCTTCTCCACCGGCGGTGGTCGTGAGCCCGCGGCCAACCACCTCGACTCGGCCACGGACCGTCCGGTCCGCAGGTCCATGGTCTCGACGACGAACTCGCCGTCGTGGGGAGCGGTGGTCCTCTCGCGATACGGTGGCGCGAATCGGGTGACGACGTCTCGTGGCGGATCCGCTCCGCGGACCCCGCTCAGGGGGGCCACCCGGATTTCGGTGTCGAGTTTGGCGACGTGCCTTCTTTTCCCGTCCTCCGCGCGCAGCTTCCAGGCGCCGTCGGCAGACAGTCCGAACTCGGCTTTCCGAGGCAATCGCACGGTCTGCGAGGGTGTTTCGGCATCGATACGGGCGATTTCCCGCTCGCCGGCATCCCTGACGAGGAATGCTCCCGGTGCGGAGGGTATGCGGGAGGCTCGGACCGTGATGGATACCTCCGCCGGAGAGGGGCGGCGGGCGAGTCGGCAGGGCGGGCGGAACGAGGTGATTTCGAACCAGGGTATTTGAGAATTTATGTGCAGCTCGTCGGACAGGCTTTGCATTCGTTCCTCGACGGCGCGCCACATGCTGTACGTGGTGATGAAGAGATCGTCCGCCTCGCCGTTCTCGCCGAATTCGAGAGCATCGGTGAGTCTGCCGTGCAGGGCGTCCAGAACGGCTCGGGAGAATATGCCGAAGGCCGGCAGGTCACCCCGCGCCGGTATTTCGTACGCAGGCTTGCCCAGCTCGACGGCGTAGAACCGATCGACGAAAGTCCGTCCGCCTCGCCTTTCCGTGGCGTTCGGGAAGATGTTGAAGCCGGTGAGGCCGTTCCGAAATCGTGCGTCCGGCAGCACCCGACAGGCATCGGAGATCAGCACGACGTGTCTGATGCCGCAGTACTGGGCCCACCCCTGGTAGTAGTCGACCTCGACGGCCTCGTTGGGATTGTCGACGCAATTCGACAGGAGCCAGAGATCGGATCCCCGCTGCGGATTCATGACCACGCCGTGTCCCGCGAAGTAGATCACGAGCTGTTCGACGTCCCCACGCATCGTCAGGCTCTGTATGCACTCCCGGAGAGCCTCGGCCCTGATGGATTCGACCGGTGCATCGGGCAGAGGTTGATCGATGAATCGATGGACCTCGTAGCCTTCGCCTTCGAACCATTGGACCATCTCGCGCGCGCTGTTGAGGGCACCTTCCAGATGCGTGAGTTCCCGGTATTTGCCCACACCGATGATGACGGCAGCTTTCGCCATGAGGCGTCACCCCCTGGGGTGGATGGTATCCGCGCGGCGCGGCTCCGTGGGCGAGACTCCGCGAGAAAGGGAAAACGCGTCGATCCACCCGTATCGCTTCCCGTCGGGTGCCGAACCGGTAGCCTGAAGTTCACGTCGGGAGGTGCACGATGGATGACGAGATACGTGCCGTGGACAGCTATATTCGGCGCGAACTGACCAATGTCGATCCTCGGTTGCTGATACTTCGCTTCGATACGGAATACGATATTCCTCTCGATCATGCATTCCCCATCGGCCTGTTGCAGATGGTCGGTGCCTTCGACCCGCCGGGGGCGGCATCGGACCTGGCGAAAACCGCGATCCGGGTCGGGGCGTACTGGTGTCGGATCGTGCAGGCCGACGTCGAATACGACCTGCTGCTCGGTCGGCGACTGATCACCGAGTCGGCGGCGTGGGCGGCGTGGCTGACCGAGGCGTGCGCGGGGAGCCCGACCGATGAGGACACCTTCGCGGCCTACGCCGCCGCCCGCTGGCACGACGGCGCGGGCCGTATCCATTACCGCCTGGGGTCGCACGGACTCGCCGTCGAGTCGTTCAAGACCGCCGAGAAGCTCGCGAAGGCGGCCCACCTGTGGTGGTGCCTGCCCGATCTGAGCAGCAATCGCGCACGCGGGGAGTTCGAACTCAGGAAGACCTTGCACAAGGAGGTCGCAGTCGGCGATCGCCAGACGCTCCTGGACAAGCTGACGGATCTGCACCGGGACGTGGGCCGCGTCGCGAACGAGCACGGGATCGAGGCCGCCCATCCCGGCCGGGCCACCGACGTCCGGGAGCGCGAGTTCCTGCGCGGATACTCGAACGTGTTGCACAATCTCGCGACCGTGCTCCGTGAGTCGGACGATCCGTCGCGGTCCCTGGAGCACACGATCGAATCGATCGCCATTTCGAGGGCGTTGGGGGACCACTACCGGATCGCCCAGTCGACCCTCAACCGCGCGTTCATCGAGAAGCCGGATGCCCTCCGGTACTTCGCCGAGCTGGCCGAACTGCCTTGGCAGCGAGGCAGGTTGATTGCCGAACAGAACATCGCGGCAGGTCGACACGATCTCGAGGGGTTGCGGAGGCTGGAACAGCTTCTGGATGCCATCCGAGGAGACGGGTTCGGCGAAGCGTTGATCAGCGGTGTGGACGCCGACTACTACGCGTACACCGTCCGGGCCTACGGCCGCACGATCAAGGCTCTCCTGCCGGACGCGTCGGCCGAGTTCCGGGCACGGTTGGAGCACGATCTGCGCACCCGGTCGCTGGAGATGGCTCGCTCGATGCGACGGGTGGTCACGCTCCCGGTCTACAAACGCACCTACGCCAAGACGGCGCGCCCGGTCTACCTGGAGCGGATCCGGTATGAACTGGATCTGGAACCGGCCGGATACGAGAAGGCGTTCGCACTGGTGGAGGAGTGCTCGGCCCGTGAACTCCTCGATCTGATGGCCAACACCGAGTTGCCTCTCCTCGAACATCCGGAGCACGGGCACGAGATCGGGTCGTCGCAGCCGGACGAACCCGATCCGGCACCGGCCCCGGCGCGGGGGACACGGGCGGGACTGGTTCGGGCAGCGCAGGCGGGATCGTTCCGACAGGCCGTGCGTGCCAGGTCCACCGAGTTCGAGGAGAGGTTTTCTCGGCACCCGCTGCAACTGGCCCCGCACGATCCGGACATCGCTCATCGGCTGACGTCGTTCGCGGTCAACCATCCCGGCACCTGCGTGGTTCGCTACTTCGTCGAGGGATGGGACGAGAGCGAGGGCGAGGGTATTCCGACCGGGTTGGGAGCCTTCGTGAGCCGAGGTACGACCCTGACGTACAAGCGCGGGCTCTCCTATCTCGAAGTGCGCGGGTTGTCCGAGGCCATCGCGTCGAACCGGGAACTCGTGCCCACCGAAGCCGATGCCAAGGAGATCTGGCGGTTGTTGATCGCGCCGATCTGGGATCTCGTCACCTCGGACGGCCCGCCCGGACATCTCGTGTTCGTCCCGACCGACGAGATCTTCGCGATCCCGCTCCAGGTCGCCCTGCCGGACGAGCCCGGGGCGGTTCCGCTCGGGGCCATGTTGCCGATGTCGCTGTCCGCGAGCGTGACCACCTTCGTGGGGCGAGGTCGGCACCTGCTCAAGACCCAGGCGGTGACCGACACCGATGATCTGGCCGTTCTGATGGGTGTCGATCCCAGTGCCAGCGGGGGCGAGTTGATCAATCTGAAGTGGCCCAAGGAGCACTTCGTCGTCGCCGGCGAACCGCCCGAGACGATCGTCGACGCGGTCACCCGGCACCGGGGCGACTGGTCGGGGGTCCGCGCCCTGGTCGACTGCGAACCGGAGTTCTTCCTCTTCGTCGGGCACGGCGTGTACGACCCCGAGGCCCAGGAGCTGGGTCCGGGTCTGAAGTTCGGTGCCCATTACCTCACCCAGTTCGACGTGGCCCTGCGCCTGCGTCTGCCACGGAACAAGCTCACCGTGCTGGCCGCGTGTGTGGCGGGTCGAGGTATGCAGAGTCAGGGCGGGGACGTCCTGGGGTTCGTACGGTCGTTCATCGCGTCGGGTGCCGGCGCGGTCGCCGTCCCGCTGTGGGACGTCAGGGACAGTGCCATGGTCGCCACGGTGGGTCGGCTGCTGCGTGCGTCCCGGGAGGCGCTCGACACCGGGGGCGGGGTCTTCGACGTCGTCGACACGCTGCACGAGCACTATCGCGAACTCATGCGCCATCCGTACGAAACGTTCGCCGACCGAGTGCGGGATCTTCCCCTGGCCCTGTATCTGTGACGAGACTCGGGACGGACACTCCGTCCGACTCGCCGCGAGACCCAGGGGACCGTCGTGGACGACATTCGCATTCGTCGGGAGGCCGCACTCGCGGCGTACGAGGAACTGGGTGCGGAACGCCCCGAACTCTTCGCCAACCCACCCGGGGCCGCCTTCGAGATCATCCTGGACCGCCCCACCCAGGACGCCGTCGCCGACGAGGTCGCGCAACGCTCGGTCGCGGCCGGATTCCCCGCCTCGTGCGGAGACGTCGGAGTCGTCTACCGGGACCCCTACCTCATGGTGGTCCGCGACGCGGTGCGCTTTCGGTCCGGTCGGGTGGGGACGTACATCCGCCTCGTGGGCGGCAGTGCCGGGCCGGGGGCGGCCGTGCTCCCGGTCCTCGACGACGGCCGGATCGTGCTGATCAACCACTTCCGCCATGCCGACCGGAGCTGGCACTGGGAGATCCCACGGGGCTTCGGCGATCCCGACGACGCGTCCGGCGAGGCCACCGCCGCGCGGGAGGTCCGGGAGGAACTGGGCTGTCCGGCCGTGGAACTGTCGTGGCTGGGCGCGATCAACACCGACAGCGGCATGTCCGGCGGCCGGGACGTCATCCACCTGGCCCGCATCGCCGCCGCCGCGTTACCGGCCGACCCCTCGGGCGACGGCACGGAGGAGGGCATCGACCAGATCCGCGTCGTGACCCCCGACGAACTCCGAGCCATGATCCTCGACGGCGAGATCACCGACGCCTACACCCTCGCCGCCTACGCCTTCGCCCTCACCCGCGGCCTCCTGCCGCATTGACCCCGCGGTGCCCGAGCCCCGGGTCCCACCGTCACAGCCCCGCCTGACTCCCGGGGCGATGCGGGGGTCGATTCGGGCGTGTTCGGGCCGTTCGCTCCGGCGGCGGTCCGGCTTGATCACCCGGTCCGCGGCGGTGCGGGACGGGCGGGATGCATAGTTTTGCCTTCGGGCGCAAATGTATGCCATGCTGTCGGTCTCGGGTGTTCCCGAGCTACTTGTTTCGATTCGGGGCCACGTGCGATCGGGCCGCTTGGGGTGTACAGATGTCGAAGGTCTTGAGCAAGTTGCCGGTCGGGGAACGGATCGGTATCGCCTTCTCCGGCGGGTTGGACACCTCGGTCGCGGTGGCGTGGATGCGTGAGCGCGGCGCCGTTCCGTTCGCCTACACGGCCGACATCGGTCAGTACGACGAGCCGGATCTGGGCGACGTGCCGCAGCGTGGTCGAGCCTATGGCGCCGAGCAGGCGCGGCTCGTGGACTGCCGGGCCGCGCTGGTCGAGGAGGGCCTGGCCGCGCTGACCTGTGGCGCCTTCCACATCCGCTCGGGTGCGCAGACCTACTTCAACACCACCCCGCTCGGCCGGGCCGTGGTCGGCACGCTGCTGGTGCGCGCGATGCACGAGGACGACGTGTCGATCTGGGGTGACGGGTCCACCTACAAGGGCAACGACATCGAGCGGTTCTACCGCTACGGCCTGCTCGCCAACCCCGAGTTGCGGATCTACAAGCCCTGGCTCGACGGGGAGTTCGTGGCCGAGCTGGGTGGTCGCCAGGAGATGTCCACCTGGCTCGCCGAGCGCAACCTGCCCTATCGCGATTCCGCCGAGAAGGCGTACTCCACCGACGCGAACATCTGGGGCGCCACGCACGAGGCCAAGCGGCTCGAGTATCTGGACACCTCGCTGGAGATGGTGAACCCGATCATGGGCGTCGCCTACTGGGACCCCGAGGTGGAGATCCCGACCGAGGACGTCACCGTGGAGTTCGAGCACGGCCGGCCGGTGCGGATCAACGGGCGCACCTTCGCCGACGCGGCGGAGCTGGTGCTCGCGGCCAACGAGATCGGCGGCCGGCACGGGCTCGGCATGTCGGACCAGATCGAGAACCGCATCATCGAGGCCAAGAGCCGTGGCGTCTACGAGGCTCCCGGCATGGCGCTGCTGCACGTGTGCTACGAGCGGCTGCTCAACGCCATCCACAACGAGGACACCATCTCGATGTACCACGTCGAGGGGCGCCGGCTCGGGCGACTGCTGTACGAGGGCCGCTGGTTCGACCCGCAGGCGATGATGCTCCGCGACGGCATCCAGCGCTGGATCGGCTACCCGATCACCGGCAGTGTCACCGTGCGGCTTCGGCGCGGCCAGGACTACTCGGTGCTCGACACACAGGGTCCGAACCTCAGCTACCACCCCGAGAAGTTGTCCATGGAGCGCAGCCTCGACCAGACGTTCGTCCCGGACGACCGGATCGGCCAACTCACCATGCGCAACCTGGACATCGCCGATTCCCGCAACAAGCTGGAGCAGTACGCCGCCCACGGTGCGCTCAACCCGTGGAGCCGGCTGATCGGCGAGCTGACCCCGGGAGGCGCGACGGCCATCGCCGCGCAGAGCGAGGACGCCGTGGCCGTCGCGGAGGCGTCCGACGCGCTGGATCACGCGGCCATGGAATCCGGTACCGACTGACGGTCCGCGTCGTACCGGGATCTTCGAACAGCGGGCGACCCCGCACGCGCGGCGCGTGCGGGGTCGGTTCGGCGGGTCGGCGAACGTGCTCAGGCGCGACGGTCGTCCGTCGGCTCGGCGCCGGCCAGGCCGAGGACGCGGACCGCGTTCTCCTTGAGGATCAGCGGGCGTACCTCGTCCTTGATGTCCAGCTTGGCGAAGTCGGCAAGCCACCGTTCCGGTGTGATGACGGGATAGTCGGAGCCGAACAACACTTTGTGGCGCAACATCGAGTTCGCGGCGCGCACCAGTTGCGGCGGGAAGTACTTCGGCGACCAGCCGGACAGGTCGATGTAGACGTTGGCCTTGTGCGTCGCGATCGAGATCGCCTCGTCCTGCCACGGCACCGATGGATGGGCGAGGATGATCGTCAGCTCGGGGAAGTCCGCCGCGACGTCGTCGATCAGCATCGGGTTCGAGTGCCGCAGCTTGATCCCGCGTCCGCCCGGCAGACCCGCGCCGATGCCGGTCTGCCCGGTGTGGAAGAGCGCGGGCACACCGGCTTCGGCAAGTGCCTCGTAGAGCGGGTAGAAGCGGATGTCGTTCGGGTCGAAGCCCTGGAGGCTGGGGTGGAACTTGAAACCGCGGACGCCGTGTTGCGTGATCAGGCGGCGGGCGCGGGCGACCGCGGCCCGGCCGCCGTGCGGGTCGACCGAGCCGAACGGGACGAGGATGTCCGCGTGCGCGGCGGCGGCGTCGGCGATCTCCTCGCTGGACAGCGCCGGGTGGCCGGTCGCGGCGCCCGCGTCGACGGTGAAGACGACGGCGGCGGTGCGCCGGGCGCGGTAGTGCGCGGCGATGCGCTCCAGGGTCGGGGTGCGGTCCTGGTCGGCCTTGAAGTAGGCGGCGGAGGCGTCCAGCAGTTCGCGGTCCAGGGCGAAGCATCCGTGGCCGTCCTGTTCGACGTGCACGTGCATGTCGACGGCGTCGATGGTGCTGAGGTCCATGGTGGGTTCTCCGGGCGGGCTGGCTGGGGCGAGGGATGGTGCGGCCTGCGGGCCTGCGGGCCTGCGGGCCTGCGGGCGTCGGTCAGGGCAGGTCGGCGTCGGCTTTCGCGGCGAGCAGCAGGCTCAGCAGTGCGTCGCGGCGGGCGGCGAGCGCGGTGCCGTCGACGCCGGCGAGCGCCTCGGCCACGCCGGCCACGAGCTTCGCGGTGAGTTCGGGGGTCAGCGAGGGGTCCCCGAGATCGCGCCACCACGCCTCGGTCGGCGGCCCGAGATGGGCCAGCACGTGCGCGATGCCGCCCGGGCCGCCGGACAGATGCTGGTTGGCGAACGGCCCCAGGATCGCCCAGCGCAGGCCCGGCCCGTAGGCGATCGCGGTGTCGATGTCGGCCACCGTCGCCGCACCCCGATCGACCAGCGAGTACGCCTCCCGCCACAGCGCCGCCTGGAGCCGGTTGGCCAGGTGGCCGGGCAACTCGCGGCGCAGCCGGATCGGCTTCTTGCCGACCGAGGTGTAGAACGCGAGCGCGGTACGGACGGCGTCCTCGCCGGTGTTCTCCCCGGGCACGACCTCGACGAGCGGGATCAGGTGCGGGGGGTTGAACGGGTGGCCGATGAGCACCCGTTCGGGGTGCGCGACGCAGTCCCTGGCGATCACCGTGGTCGCCAGGCCGGACGAACTGCTGGCCAGCACGACGCCGGGACGGGCCGCCGCGTCCAGGCGGGCGAACAGCGCCCGCTTGACGTCCTCGCGTTCGGGGCCGTTCTCCTGGACGAAGTCCGCCTCGGCGGCGGCCTCCGCCGCGTCGGCCGTGAAGGTCAGCCGAGCGGGCCGGGCGCCGCCGGCCGAGCCGCCGGCCAGGGTCGGCCGGAGTGCGGCGACGTCGGCGCGCAGCCGCTCCTCCGCGCCCGGGGCCGGGTCGGTGGCGACCACGTCGAGCCCGCGAGCCAGGAAGTGTGCGGCCCAACTCGCCCCGATCACGCCGGTGCCCACGATCGCGACCCGGGCGATCCCGGCGGCCTCCGCCGAACCCCGCACGCCGGCGGGGCCCGTGCGCACACCCGCGCCCGCCCCCACGCCGGCGCCCGCATGCGTACCTGCGTCGGCGCCGACACCCGTGCCCACGCGCGCGCCCGTGCCGCTGCTCGTGTTCATCGCTTGCTCCGTTCCGTCGCGAGGGTGAGGAAGTCGTCGAGCGCGGTCGGGTCGGCGAGGGTGTCCGGGCCGATGACGTCGGCGAGGTCCGCACCGAGCAGGAGGCGTTTGACCGGCAGTTCGAGCTTCTTGCCGGTGCGGTTGCGCGGCACGGTGGCGACCGCGACGACGGCGTCCGGCACGTGTCGCGGCGAGAGGGCACCGCGCAGTTCGCGGACGATGCGGTCGCGCAGCTCCGCGGTGAGTGCGCTCTCGGCCGCCGGCACCACGAACAACAGGAGTTCGCCGTTGCCGCCGGCCGGGTCCTCCAGGTGCACGACGAGGCTGTCCGCGACCTCCGGGAGCTCCTCGACCACGCGGTAGAACTCGGCGGTGCCCAGTCGCACGCCGCCGCGATTGAGCGTGGCGTCCGAGCGTCCGGCGATCACGCAGCTCCCGGTCTCGGCGAAGCGCGCCCAGTCCCCGTGTCGCCACACACCCGGATAGGTGTCGAAGTAGGTCGCGCGGTAGCGCGAACCGTCGGTGTCGCCCCAGAAGCCGACCGGCATCGACGGCATCGGGACGGTGATGACCAGTTCGCCGAGTTCGCCGACGACCTCGCGACCGTCGTCGTCGAACGCCTTCGCCGCCACCCCGAGCGCCGGGCCGGAGATCTCGCCGGCCCGCACCGGCTGCCACGGGCCGCCCTGCACGATGCCGCCGCACACGTCCGTACCGCCGCTGCCGACGTTGAGCAACACCCGGTCGCCGAACTGCTCGTGCACCCACTGGTAGCCCTCCGCCGGCAGCGGGCTGCCGGCGGCGCCGATCTGGCGCAGTGCGGCCAGGTCGTGATCGCGTCCGGGGTTCAGGCCGGCGCGGCGGCAGGCCATCAGGTAGCCGGGACTCGCGCCCATCAGCGTCGCCTTGGTCTCGGCGGCGATGCGCCATTGCGTGTCCGGGTCGGGGTACAGCGGGTTCCCGTCCAACAACACCGGACAGGCGCCGACGAGCAGGCCGGACACCAGTGCGTTCCACATCATCCACGCGGTGGTGGTGAACCACATCATCCGGTCGCCCGGGGCCAGGTCCCAGCTCAGCGCGTGGTTCTTGAGGTGTTCGAGCAGAATGCCGCCGTGGCCGTGCACGATCGCCTTGGGGCGGCCGGTGGTGCCGGACGAGAAGAGCACGTAGAGCGGATGGTCGAACGGCACCGGGTCGGTGTCCGGCCGGCCGGGCTCGGTGAGCAGGTCGTCCCACCCGACGGTGTCGGGCAGTGCGCCGTCGCCGTAGGGGACGCAGACCACCGCGCGCAGGGTCGGCAGCGCGGCGCGGATCTCCGCGACGGTCGCGCCGCGGTCGACGTCCTTGTCGCCGTAGCGGTAGCCGGGCACCGCGAGCAGCACCGCGGGTTCGATCTGGGCGAACCGGTCGACGACGCTGCGTGCCCCGAACTCCGGTGCGCAGCTCGCCCACACCGCACCCAGGCTCGCGGTGGCCAGGAACGCGACGACGGTCTCGGGCAGGTTGGGCAGGTAGGCCACGACCCGGTCGCCCCGGCCGACGCCGAGCCGGCGCAGTCCGGCGCGGGCGCGGCCCACCCGGTCGCGCAGCTCGCCCCAGGTGAGTTCGACGCGGTCGCGGGTCTGCGAGTACGCGACGAGCGCCGGTGCGGAGTCGGCCGCGCCGGCGCCGTCCAGGGCGTGCCGGGCGTAGTTGAGGGTGGCGCCGGGGAACCAGCGGGTGCCGGGCATGCCCTGGTCCGGGAGTGCGGCCTGCTCGGGCGTGGCGAACCGCACCCGGAAGAAGTCCCGGACGCTCGTCCAGAATTCCGCCGGCCGGGTGACCGACCACCGGTGCAACTCGTCGTAGTCGGCGAACGACTCGCCTCGGGCGGCCTGCACGTACCGGACGAAGCGGCCCAGTTCGGTGCTGTCCAGGACGTCGGCGGCCGGGGCGCGCAGCAGTTCGGGCTCGTCGGCCGGAGCGGGTGCGGCGGCCGAGGCGGGCGTGGCGCGCGGGGTTTCGGGGGTGGTCACGAGCGGCCGACCTTTCCGGCGCGGCCGTCGAGGAACGCGCGCATCCGGGTCTTGGCCTCGTCGCTGCCGGAGGCGACGGCCGCCATCAGCGATTCGAGCAGGTAGCCCTCGTCGGGGCCGGCCTCGGCGATGCGCGGCAGGGCCTGGAGCACGGCGAAGTTGGTGATCGGCGCGTTGCCGGCGATCCGCAGGGCGAGTTCGAGCGCGTGGTCGAGCCCGGCTCCGGCGTCGGTCAGGTATTGCGACAGGCCCAGTGCCTGGCCGTCGGTGGCGTCGACGACGCGGCCGGTGAGCATCATGTCGGTCATCCGGTGCACGCCGATCAGGCGCGGCACCCGGACGGACGCGCCGCCGCCGACGAACAGGCCGCGTTGGCCCTCGGGCAGCGCGTAGAAGGTGCTCGGTTCGGCGACGCGGATGTGCGCCGCGCAGGCGAGTTCGAGGCCGCCGCCGACGACGGCGCCCTTGAGTACGGCGATCACGGGTACGTCGCCGCGTTCGATGCGTTCGAAGGCGCGGTGCCACATCCGGGAGTGCCGCAGCCCGGCGAAGGTGTCGCGCTCGGTGAGTTCGGACAGGTCCAGTCCGGCGCAGAAGTGCTCGCCCTCGGCGTCCAGGACGACGGCCCGCACATCGGCCGGGGGTGCCGCGAAGAACGCTTCGAGGCCGAGCACGGTCGCGTCGTCGAGGGCGTTGCGCTTGGCCGGCCGGGACAGGCGCAACACCGCGACGGGGCCGTGCCGCTCGATGTGCAGGGACGGCGGCAGTGCGGGGGCCGATGTCTGCGCGGACGGGTCGGCGGTCGCGGTCGCGGGCCCCTGGGGGGCCGGGGCCGGGGCCGGGTGGGTGGCGGGGCGGGTCATCCGGAGGTTCCTTCCACGTCGGCGAATTCCGCGGCGGCCCGGGCGCGCAGCTCGACGCGGCGGATCTTGCCGGTGGCGTTGGCCGGGAGCGCGGTCACGAAGACGACGTACTTGGGGATCTTGAAGCGGGCCAGGTGCGCCTCCAGGTGGGAGCGCACGCCGGATTCGTCGAGGGTGCAACCCTCGCGCGGTTGGATGTAGGCGGCGCCGACCTCGCCCCAGCGGGCGTCGGGGACGGCGACCACGGCGACGTGGGCGATCGTGTCGAGCCGAAGCAGCACGGCCTCGACCTCGGCCGGGTACACGTTCTCGCCACCGGAGATGATCAGGTCCTTGACCCGGTCGGTGACCGATGCCCAGCCGTCGGCGCCCACGCTGAGCAAATCGCCGGTGCGGAACCAGCCGTCCACGAACGAATCGGCGGAGTCGGCGGGCCGGTTCCAGTAGCCGGAGAACACGTGCGGCCCGCGCACGAGCAGTTCGCCGGGCGTGGCGTCGAGGGGGCCGGGCCGACCGTCGCGCAGCATCGCGACATCGGTGAAGAAGTGCGGTACGCCGACCGCGACGGGTCGCGCCGCGGCACCGGACGCGGGCGCCATGTAGACGCCCGGCGATGCCTCGGTCATCCCGTAGCCCTGCCGGAGGCGCACGCCGCGGTCCAGCCAGGCCCGGGCGACGCGCTCCTGCACGGGCGAGCCGCCGTAGACCACGCTGGTCAGCGAGCCGAGGTCGACCTGTGCCCAGCGTGGGTGTTCGCACATCATGGCCAGCATCGTGGGTACCGCGGAGAAGCTCGTGATCGCGCCCTGCTCGATGCGGTCGAGGACGGCTCCCGCGTCGAAGCGGGCGACCGGTTCCACGCTGCCGCCCTTGAAGAACGTCGGCAGGGTGACCTGGCCGAGCCCGGTGGCGTGGAACAGCGGCGAGATGCACAGCGAGCGTTCGTCGTGCCCGAAGTCGATGTGTGCGAGCTGGTTGATCGTGTTCCAGGTCAGGTTGGCGTGGCTGAGCACGGCGGCCTTGGGTCGGCCGGTCGTGCCGGAGGTGTACAGCAGTACGGCCGGGTCGTCGAGGGAGACGGCCGGCGGTACGTCGAGCGCGGGTCCGGCCGCGATCGCCCCGGCGAGGTCGGGCGAGTCGGCGGGCCCCGGGTCGGCCGGGCCGACCGGGACGCGGGTGCGCAGCGTGTCCGGCAGCGGTGCCGCCGCGGCCAGGAGCGCGTCGGTGTCCGGGCTGTGCACCAGGACGGTCGCGCCGGAGTCGGCCAGCATGTACCGGATCTCCGGGCCGGAGAGCCGGAAGTTGAGCGGCACGACGATGGCGCCGAGCAGCCACGTCGCGAAGAACGTCTCGAACGTGCTCGCGGCGTTGACACCGAGGTAGGCCACCCGGTCCCCGGGGCGCACGCCGCGCTCGGCCAGGTGGCCGGCCAGACGTGCGGTGCGCTCGGCGAGGGCGGCGTACGTGAGGGCGCGGCCGGCTTCGACGATCGCGGTGCGCTCGGGGGATATCCGGGCGCGGCGGGCCGGCCAGGTACCGAGCCCGAAGTTCGCGTGGCTGCCCTGAGCTGCGGTGTTCATGGTGATGGGTCCTCTGCGTCGAGGCAATGACAGGAATCCTTATATCAAGATTCCGTGCAATGGTCACTCGTCCGGGACGCGAGTCCCGGCATGCGAGACTCTGGGCGCACAGGCGGATCACGGGCGGGGCACCGGATGGGGAGTGGGCGGATGGCGGCGCGAGCCACGGGGAACGACACACCGGGCGCGGCCGCTCCGTTGCTCCTGTACGCGGTCAAGCAGGTCGAACTCGCGGTGCGCGCACACCTGGACGAACTGCTGCGCCCGGCGGGCATCACCGCCCTCCAGTACACCGCGCTCACCGTGCTCGACCGCCGCGACGGGCTGACCAGCGCCGAACTCGCGCGCAACTCGTTCGTGACCCCGCAGGCGATGCGGGACCTGGTCACCGCCCTGGAGCGGCGCGCCCTGATCGCCCGCCGGCACGACCCCGCACACCGACGCCGGCTGCTCATCGCGCTCACCCCGGCGGGGCAGGCACTGCTCGCGCGGACCCGGGACGAGGTCGACGCGCTGGAGGAGCGCATGCTCGACGGCTTCTCGCGCGCCGAGCGCGGCGCGTTCCGCGACTACCTCAACCGCGCCCGGACCGCCCTCGCGGGCGGTCCGGCGCAGTAGCCGCGGCGTCGGGCCCGGCCTCGGGCGGGCGGGACGCTCGGGCGTTCCCGCGGCGTCCGCGCCCCGATCGTGCCCGCAGTGTCGAGCGGGAGGCCCGCGCGGAGCCGACGGTCAGGGGGTGCGCAGGGCCGCGGCCGTACGGGACGCCTGCGCGGTGACGCCGGCGATGCTCGACGTGAGGAACGAGCCGCCACCGGTCAGGTCGCCGACCACGTGCACGCGCGGGTCGGTGGGGACCACCCCGCCGGCCGGGTGCAGCGTGGCCAGGCCGGCGTCCGTCAGCGATCGCACCAGGTCCCGGGCCGCGCCCGGGAGCGCCTGCGCGGGCGAGTTGACCGCGTTGACGACGGCCTGCGCGGTGTGTCGGCCGCCGCCGGCGTGCACCAGGAAGCGGCCGTTCACCGGCTCGATCGCGTCGACGCCGGCGGCGACCGTGAGCTGACCGGACTCCAGGAGGCGCAGCACGACGGAGGCGTTCACCGGGACCATCGGCGAGGCGACGCTGGTGGCCGTGCGGAGCCGGCGACGCAGCCGGTCCCGGTCGGCTTCGGGCAACAGCCGCCAGGCGTAGGGGCCGACGGTGTGCGCCGTCTCCTGCAGCACGCGGCGGCCGATCCGGGGATCGTCGACCTCGGCGAGCTGCGCGCGCAGGTGCCGGACCGGGTCGTCCGCGCCCGGGCCGCGCAGTCGGGCCGCGAGATCGTCGAAGTCCTCGCCCGCGTCGGCGAGTTCGGTACGCAGCAGGTCGACCAGATCGGCCAACGCGAGACGCCCCCGCGCGGCGTGCAGCGCGGCCACCCGCTCGACGGTCACGTGGGTCGGGCGCCGACCGTCCGGGCGCTGCCAGACGTACGGGAGCACCCCGCTGCGGGACAACAGCGTGATCCGTCCCGGATATCGGCGCGCGGCCAGCGCCACGACGACGTCGACGGCGGTCAGGCCGCTGCCGACGACCGCGACATGGTCGGCGGCGGCGATCCGGTCGAGCGAGCCGGCGAGCGGATACGGGTCGGCCGTGAAGCCCGCCTCGCCGGCAAGTCCGTACGGATCCGGGGCCGTTCCCCCGCCCACGCACAGCGCCACCCGGTCGGCCCGGAACTTGCGCCCGTCGTCCGTGCGCAGCACCAGGCCGGCGCCGGTCCGCACGACCGCACCCACCCGCGCGGCCACCACGCGCACGGGCCAACCCTGTTCGCCCAGCGCCGCGACGGCCTTCTCCGCGGCGTGCACCAGATACTCGCCGTAGAGCGCGCGCGGGACCAGTGGTTGGCCCAGGAGCGGGTCGAGATGGTCGCCGCCGCGGGCCCCCAGCCAGTCCGCGAAGTGGCCGAAGGCGCCGCTGCGGACCGACATCAGGGCGGGTGGCGTGTTGACCAGCACCGCGTCCAGATCCGGACCGTACGGGCGCCCGCGCCACCGGTGCGGCGACGGTTCGAAGACCGTGACGGTGCCGGTCCCGCCCGCTTCGGCGGTGCCCTCGGTGGTGGCGAGCGCGTGCAGCAGGCCGACGGCCGCGGCGCCGCCCCCGACGATTGCGATGTCCATGGTGTCCCTCTCCGGTGATCGTGTGCCACCGACCCTGTCCGCCCGCGCCGGGGAGTCCCATCCCTCGCGGCCGGGGAATCGACAGGGAACAACCCCCTCGAACGAGGGGTTCCGTGCGATGGGGCGACAGACCAGGCTGGGCAACCGGAAGGCGCGGGCGCCCGGCGGCCGATCGATGGGGGACAGGCATGAGCGATCCACACCGGGGGGTGCTCGCGGCGGCCGAACAGGCCGCCGACGCCCTCGACTTGTTCGGCCGCGTCTCGGCCCGGCTGCGCCGGCAGGTGCCGTTCCAGTCGGCCGTGTGGACCGCCGCCGACCCGGAGACCGGCCTGATCACCGCACCGATGCTGGTGCAGAACATGGGCTCCGGCGAGGGCTGCGCCGCCTACTGGCAGAGCGAACTGCTGGAGGAGAACGTGCTGCCGTTCCGCGACCTGGCCCGGGCCGGTGTACCGGCGGCCGGGCTGCGCGCGGCCACCGGCGATCTGCCCGGCCGCAGCGCCCGGTTCCGC
This sequence comes from Embleya sp. NPDC020886, assembly GCF_044333915.1. Classification (NCBI taxonomy): domain Bacteria; kingdom Bacillati; phylum Actinomycetota; class Actinomycetes; order Kitasatosporales; family Streptomycetaceae; genus Embleya; species Embleya sp. NPDC020886. The sequence continues at coordinate 230,899 of NZ_JBIRRX010000003.1, forward strand.
CGGCTGCTGCTGGACCAGGGCGTACACGACGAGTTGCGCGCGGTGCTCCGGATCGGCGACCGGCCGTGGGGCCTGGTGAGCCTGTTCCGCACCACCGACGCCTTCCGCCCGGAGGAGACCGCGCTGCTCGCCGAGCTGTCCCGTCCGCTGGCCGGGCGGCTGCGCAGGTTCGCCCGGTCGCCCGCGTCGACGCCCGGCACGGATTCCCCCGCGCCCGGCCTGATCCTCTTCGACGAAGCGGGCGAGGCCACCTCCGCCAACGAGGAGGCACGCGGGCACCTCGCGCGGCTGCCCGAGGGGCCGTCGTTTCCCACGGCGCTCGGGCTGAGGCTGCCGATCTGGGTGCTCGGTACGGCGCTCCAGGCCCGCGCCATCGCCGACGGCCGCGACCGCGGCAGCGCCCGGGTGCGGATCCGGACCACCGAAGGCCGTTGGCTGAGCTGCCACGCCTCGTGCCTGACCGGACCCGGCGGCCGGCCCGGCCCGGTGGCCCTGGTGATCGAGCCCGCGACGCCCGCCGACCTGGCGGTGCTGGTCGCCGAGGCGTACGGCCTGACCTCGCGCGAACTCCAGATCACCCAGCTCACCGCGCGCGGCCTGAGCACCGCCGAGATCGCCGCGGCGCTGTTCATCTCGCCGCACACGGTTCGCGACCACCTCAAGACGATCTTCGCCAAGACCGACGTCTCGACCCGAGGCGCCCTGGTGGCCCGCCTGTTCACCGCCCAGCACTGGCCCGCGTCCCCGACGCTCGACGGGTCCCCGGGCGTTCCGGCCTAACTACGGTGCATCCCGCCGGCGCGGCGCAGGTGGGCCGGATCGGCGCGGGCCAGGGCCGCCGGTGTGTCGAGCCGCCAACCCGTGTCGTATGCCTCGGCGAAGAGTTCGTCGCCGAGCGCGGCCCGCCCTCGGTCGGTCAGCGTGCGGACCGGCGGATCGGTACGGTCGTGGGCGCCGCGCAGGCGGGCCGCCGCGCCGAGCACGAGGGCCGCGTTCCGGTGGCGCCCGTACCGCGCGGCGAGGCCGGCCACGGTCACCGCCACCGTCGCCAGAATCGGCATGTCGTTGCTGTCGACCGCCGCCGCGTAGGCCCGCCCGAGTGCCGCCTCGGCGCCCGACCCGTCGCCGAGTTCGAGACACAGCGCGGCCCGGGCCACGCCGATCAGCGCCTGCCCGTGGTCGCCGTCGGACGGCAGCCGCGCGGACCGCAGCCCGGCCTCGGCCGACTCGACCAGCGCGCGCGCCCGATCCAGGTCACCGAGCCGCACCCGCAGGCCCGCCTCCCGCGCGTCGAGCAGAATCGCCATCTCGGGCGAGGCCGAGCGCAGCGCGCGCTCCCGGGTGGCGGCGATCATCTCGATCGCCCGCGCGCTCCGATCGAGCCGCATGTTCAGGTCGATCCAGCGCAGGTCGATGAAGATCTCGTCGCCGAGGCGGAGCGACCCGAATTCGCCCACCAGCCGCTTGGCGTCGTCCAAGTCGGCCAGTGCGCCTTCGAGATCGCCGTCGTGTTGGCGCAACAGCGCGCGCAGCGGCAGCGCCGCGGCCAGGCCCCACCGGTCGCCCGCCCGAGCGAAGCACTCCAGCGCGGCGGTCACGTCGTCGCGGACCCGGTCGAGCCGGCCCCGGTTCTCGGCGAACTGGGCGCGGAACAAATGGGCCAGCCCGGCCGACCACCCGTCCGGCCCGTCGGCCGACCGCCGGACGAGCGTCGGCGACGCCTCGGCCTCCGCCAGGGAGGCCAACCTGAGCGCGACCAACGCGCCGCCGAAGCCCGGCAGTTCCGGATGGCTCGCCAACCGGTCGGTGAGCGCCCGCAGTTCCTCGCGGCGCTCCTTGATCGCGTCGTTGAGAAGCACGCTCCGGGTGGAGATGGTGTTGAGCAGCAACATCCCCTCGGCGATGTCGCGCTGCACGCTCGGCCGTTCGGCCGGCAGCGCGACCGCCTCGCCGAGCCAGTAGGCCGCGTCGCGCTGCCCACCGGACATCTGCCAATACCAGGTCAGGTTCAGCGCGAGCCCGATCGCACCGCCGGCATCGCCGAGGTCGCAGAGGTGGCGCAGGGCGGCGAGCACGTTGTCGTACTCGGCGCGCAACACGTGCAGTGCGTCGCGCTGTCCGGGGCCGCGCAACAGCGGGTCGTGGTGGGCGACCAGGTCGGCGAAGCCACGAGCGGCCAGGCCCCGCACCCCGGTCAGCACACCCTGCTCGGCCAGGCGCGCCAGGCCGTACTCGCGGATCGTCTCCAACATCCGGTATCGGCCGGTGTCCGGCGCGAGCTGCACCAACGACCGGTCGACCAGGCCGGCGAGCAACTCCGGGACCTCGCCGGCCGGCACCGCGGTGCCGGCACACAGCGCGGTGGCCGACACCGGCGTGACGCCGCCGGGCAGGACCGAGATGCGCTCCGCGACCGTACGCGCGTCGGCGCCGAGCAGGTCCCAGCTCCACGCGATGACCGCCCGCAGCGTGCGGTGCCGGGGGAACGCGGACCGGTTGCCGGTGCCGAGCAGGCGGAACCGGTCGGACAGCCCGGCGGCCAGGTCGGCCGGCGAGAGCGTACGCAGGCGGGCTGCGGCCAGTTCGAGCGCGAGCGGCAGGCCGTCCAGGCTGCGGACGATGCGCAGCACCTCGCCGCGGTTGTGCTCGTCGACGTCGAAACTGGGCCGCACCGCCGCCGCCCGCTCGGTGAACAGGCGCACCGACGCGGTACGGCGGGCCTGCTCGACGTCCGCGTCCGCCGCGGGCAGGGCGAGCGGGCCCAGTGGGACCAGCGCCTCGCCGTCGATCGCCAGCGGCTCCCGGCTGGTGGCCAACACCCGCAGGTCGGCGCAGCGGCTCAACAGCGCAGAGAGCAGGTGCGCGACGGCGTCGATCAGGTGTTCGCAGTTGTCCACGACGAGCAGGGTTTCCCGGCCGCCGAGCAGCTCGGCGAGCACGGCCGGCTCGCCGGCCGGGTCGTCGCGCAGCTCGGTCGAAGCCTCGAACAGCGCCGGGCCGCGCAGCCCGAGCGCGGCGAGCAGCGCCGCGCCGACCTCGGCCGGCTCGGTGACCGCGGCGAGGTCGATCAGCCAGGCGCCCCCGCGGTACTCGTGGTGGTGGCGGCGGGCGGCCTCGACGGCGAGCCGGGTCTTGCCGGCGCCGCCCGGACCGAGCACGGTGACCAGACGCCCGCCGGCCAACAGTGCGTCGATCCGGGCGAGGTCGTCGGCCCGCCCGACGAAGCTGGTCAGCGGCGTGGGCAGGTTGCTCGACCGCGGCTTCCTCGTGAGGTCGGGCGCGGGTCGCTCGGCGCGCAGCAGGCGCAGATGGCGTTCGCGCAGGGCGGCGCCCGGGTCGGTGCCCAGGACGTCGGCCAGGGCCGCGCGGACCTGCTCGTAGACGGCCAGGGCATCGGCCTGGCGACCCTGGGCGGCGAGCGCGTCCATGAGCAGCGCGGCGGCCCGCTCGTGCCCGGGGTGCTCGGCGAGCAGGGCGGTCAGCCGGGCGGCGGCCGCGTCGGCACGGCCCAGGGACAGCTCGGCGGCGGCGAGGTCGGCGACGGCCTCCACCGAGGTGTGGGCCAGCCGGGTCGCGGCCGCGGGTGCCACCGCGGCGACGGCGGCGGGCTCGGCTCCGGGACGGTCGCCCCACAACTCCACGGCCTCGCCGAGCACGGCCGCCGCGGCATTCGCGTCACCGGCGCGCAGGCGGTCCCGGCCGGCCGCGGCGAGCTGCTCGAATCGCAGCGCGTCCACGTCGGCCGCGGCCAGGTCCAGCCGGTAGCCGCCCGCGACCCGAGCGACGTCGCCGGCCGAGCCGAGGATCCGACGCAGCCGCGAAACGAGTGCCTGGAGGGCGTGGGCGGGGCCGGCCGGCAGGTCCTCGGCCCAGATCGCGTCGACCAGGACACCCTCGTCGACCGCGCGCCCGCCGGCGAGTGCCAGCCGGACGAGCAGCGCCCGCAACCGCGCACCCGGAACGGGCAGCGCGGCACCACCACGCGATGCCCGAACGGCACCGAGCAGCGTGACGCGAAGCCGCGCACCCCCGTCCATCCGCCGATCCTTGCGCGCGCACCGTCGAGTCACCAAATCAGGGCGGCGAGCGAGCCTTTCGCCCATGTACGGGCGGCGCTTCGTGCGCGGGTGCCTTCGTATGCGGGCGGTTCCGCGTGGGCGTTCCGTGTACGGGTGCCTTCGCATGCGGGCGGTTCCGCGCGGGCGCTTCGTGCGCGGGTGCCTTGCGCATGGCGGTTGTCCGGGCGGTACCCCGGGTGTGCCGCCCATGTCAGCGCCGTGTGTGCCTCGTGTGAGCGGCCCGGGTCAGTGTGTGCATGCCTCCGAGAACAGGACGGGGAGGCGGGAAGGGAGTTCTCGTGCATGACGTAGTGATCGTGGGGGCCGGCCCGGTGGGTCTGCTCCTGGCCTGCGAGTCGAGCCTTGCGGGCTGCTCGGTGCTGGTGGTCGAGCGGGATCCGGAACCCCGCTCCCCGTGGAAGGCGGACCCGCTCGGCATGCGGGGCCTGTCGGCCGCGTCGGTCGAAATCTTCCACCGCCGAGGGATGTTGCGTGCGCTCCTGACGGCGTCGGGCATCGACGAGGATCCCGACGCGAAACCCGACGCGGACGAGCCGTCACCCCCTCGTGGCGTGGGCCACTTCGCCGGGATGATGCTCGATCCGGCCGACGTCGACGTCGCCGCCCTGCCGTTCCGGCTTCCCGGCCCGGCCGCGGACGGCGTGATGACGACTCTCGAAGCGGTCGAGGCGGTGCTGTCCGAGCGGGCGGCCGAGCTCGGCGTGGAGGTCCGGCGCGGCGTCGCGGTCTCCGCGATCGCGCAGGACGACGAGAGCGCGGTCGCGCGAGCCGGCGAGCACGAGTACGCCGCGCGCTGGGTCATCGGCTGTGACGGCGGACGCAGCGCGGTGCGCGGGCTCGCGGGCTTCGACTTCGTGGGCAGCGAGCCGCAGTTCACCGGCTACGTCGTACTCGCCGACATCGCCGATCCGGAAAAGTTGCGCCCCGGGTTCAATCCGACGCCGACCGGCATGTACCTGCGGACGCCCGCGGCCGGGTACATCGGCATGCTGGAGTTCGACGGCGGCGCGTTCGATCGTTCGGGGCGGCCGACTCGCGAGCATCTGCAGGCGGTGCTGCGCCGGGTATCCGGCACCGACGTGACGCTGAACGACGTGCATCTCGTGTCGAGCTTCACCGATCGGGCCAAGCAGACGACGACCTATCGGCAGGGGCGCGTCCTGCTCGCGGGCGACGCCGCCCACATCCACTCGCCCCTCGGTGCACAGGGACTCAACCTCGGCCTCGGCGACGCGGTGAACCTGGGTTGGAAACTCGCGGCGACCGTGCACGGACACGCGCCGGACGGCCTGCTCGACACCTACACCCGCGAGCGCCACGCGATCGGTGCGGGAGTGCTCGACTGGACGCGCGCCCAGGCCGCGGTGATGAAGCCGGACCCGCACGCCCGGGCGATCCAGGGTGTGTTGCGCGACCTGCTCGGGACACGCGACGGCACGACCTACGTGTTCGAGAGGTTGTCGGGATCCTCGAACCGCCACGACCTCGGCGGCGAACACCCGCTGGTCGGCCGCAACGCCCCGGACTTTCGGCTCCGGGACGGCACTCGCCTCGGCGACCTGATGCGGGACGGACGAGGCGTCGCACTCGACTTCGGCACCGACCGGCCCCTGCACGGCGCGGAGATGGGCCGGGAGAGCCGGATCCGATACGCGGCCGGTCCGGCGTGCAACGACCTCGGCCTGGGCGCGGTGCTGGTCCGTCCCGACGGCGTGGTCGCCTGGGTGGGTGATCGCGACCCGGATCGCGGTGCGTTCGAGCAGGCCGCCGACCGGTGGTTCGGCGGCCCGGAAGCCTGAAGGCGCGCGAACCCACCACCGACGCGAGATTTCCATTCCCCATGCATTTCAAGGAGCGCACATGACGATCACCCTCCGGCCGGGCAGCACCGTGATGTTCACCGGCGATTCGATCACCGACTGCCAACGGTCGGCCGGCGAGCAGGGTCTCGGGTTCGGCTACCCGCTGCGGGTCGCCGGCGAGTGGGGATTCCGGTGCCCGGACCGGGCCGTGACCTGGCTGAACTCCGCGCAGGCGGGCGACAAGGTGTCGGACCTCGAATCCCGTTGGCAGGCGGACGTGCTCGACGCGCGCCCGGACGTGCTGTCGATCCTCGTCGGCATGAACGACGTCGGTTGGCACACCTACGCCCCGGACGGCCACGTGATCTCCGCGCAGGACTTCGCCGCCGGCTACGACCGTCTGCTCGCGCCCCTGGCCGAGGCCGGCGTGGACCTGATCCTGATCGAGCCGTTCCTCCTGCCGATCAGCGGTCCCGTCGAGGTCGGCGACATGCGACTCGGCGCGGACGTGCGGCGGGAGTGGCGCGCCGACCTGGACCCGAAGATCCAGGTCGTGCGCGAACTCGCCCGCAGGTACGGCGCGCATCTGCTCGCCGCCGACGGTATGTTCGCCGAACTCGCCGCGACGACCGGGGCGGAGTACTGGGCCGCCGACGGTGTGCATCCGACGCCGGCCGGGCATGCCGCGCTCGCGGCGGCCTGGCTGCGCCTGGTCGGGTGAGCGGGCCGGGGCCGGTCGGTCAGCGGGGCGTCGCCACGGTGAACTCGTTGCCGTCGGGGTCGAGCATCGTCACCCGGCCGGTCTCGTCCGGCGCGGGGTCGACCAGGGTCGCGCCGAGGGAGAGCAGCCGGTCGACCTCCGCCCGGTGATCCCCGTCGGCGGGTGTGACGAGGTCGAAGTGCAGGCGGTCCCGGCCGAGCCTGGGCATCAGCGGCGGGCCACCCCAGGTGATCTTGGAACCGCCGAGCGGCGAGCGGATCGCGGTCTCCTGGTCCTGATCCCAGACCAGCGGCCAATCCAACGCCTTGCTCCAGAAGTAGCCGACCTCCTGCGAGCCGTCGCAGGACACCGCGCCCAGGAAGCCGCAACCGGCGAGGAACTCGTTGCCCGGCCGGATGACGCAGAACTCGTTGCCCTCGGGGTCGGCGAGCACGACGTGACCCTCTTCCGGGCGTTGGCCGACATCGGTGTGCCGTGCGCCGAGTTCCAGCGCCCCGGCCACGGTTTGCCGCTGGTCCTCCGGGGAGGTACTCGTCAGGTCGAAGTGCAGCCGATTCTGGCCCGCCTTCGGCTCCGAGGTCGGCCGGAACCGGATGCGGAACCCGGTCCCGTCACCGGGCAGGAGCGCGACGCCCTCGTGCGGATCGTCGATCATCTCCCGATCCAGGACTCCGGACCAGAAGCGCGCGAGCCGCGCCGGTTGGTTCGCATCGAAGCAGACCGCAAAGAGTTGACAGGTCATTCCCTGGTATCCCCGTTCCACCGACCGACCGTGTCGACCGGGCGCCGAGCAGGCGCCCGCCGGGCGGCAGCCTAGAGGCGAGCCGGCGTCGCCGCATCCGAGTATTCGCGGCGCGGCGCCGGTGCCCCGGCCGGAGGTCTACCACGGGACGGTCTCGCCATGGCGGTCCAGGAACCGGAGGCCGGGGGCGCCGGCCTGTGCCTCCAGGACGTCGACGACGGCCGGGATGCTCTCCTGCGGGGCGAGTGGCGCGTCGAATCCGCCGAGCCGGGTCCGGTTGTGGCCGGGGTCGATCAGCAGCTTGGTGTGTCCGTCGTCGGCATGGCGGGTGGTGTAGCTGCGCATCAGTTGGTTGAGTGCGGCCTTGCTGGCCTTGTACAGCTCGTAACCGCCCTCGGTGTTGCGCGAGATGCTGCCCTGGTCGGAGGACATGACCGCGACGGTTCCGCCGGGCGCGACCAGTGTGCGCAGGGCTTCGAGCGTGTGCAGCGGGCTCAACGCGTTGGTGACCATCACCTCGGTGAACATGTCGGTCGAGACCCGGTCGATCGGCAGGTCGCCCCGATCGATCGCGGCGTTGACGAAGAGCAGATCCAGGGAACGGCCCGTCAACCGCTCGCGCAGAGCGGCCGGCTGTGCGGGGTCCGTCATCTCCAGAGGTTCGATTTCGAGCCGCCCGTTCCAGGCATCGGCACGTGCTTGCAGCTCGCCGCCGTCCCGGCGGGTCGTGGCGATCACCTGCCAACCGCGTCGGGCGAGTTCGTCGGCGAGGACGAGTCCCAGTCCTTGTGAGGCTCCGATGACGAGGGCGTGGCGATCGGACGTGGTGGACACATGCACTCCTTCGTGGTGGGAGTCTCAGTCTAGACGCGACGTCGCGTCTAGACAATCGCACGGGCCTCGCCGGCGGATATCGTGTCCCACATGCCAGTCGCGAACACTCAGCCCCGCAGGCCGCGCTCCGGCAACCGGCGCGACGAGACCGCCCGGTTGGCCGTGCTGCACGCCGCGGACGATCTGCTCGTCGAGCACGGTTTCCGCGCGCTGACCGTCGAGGCGATCGCGCGGCGGGCCGGCGTCGCCAAGCAGACGATCTACCGCTGGTGGCCCTCGAAGGTCGAGATCCTGCTCGACACGCTCATCGAGGACAGCGACAAACGTTTTCCCATCCCGACGGGGCAGGCCACGGCGGCGAACATCCGTGACTACCTGGGCGACTTCGCGCGATTCGTCACCGACGACCCCGCCGGCAAGGTGCTGCTCGCGCTCCTTGCCGAGGCACACCACGATCCCGACACCGCCGAGCGCCTGCGCGAGCGCTACCTCGGTCCACGCCGCGACCGGGAACTCGACCTGCTCGCCCGCGCCGTCGACGCCGGCGAGATCGCCCCCGAACTCGACCCGGACGCCGCGCTCGACGCCCTCGTCGGCCCGATCGTCTATTGCGCCCTGACGGGGTCGGGCATCCCCGTCACACTGGTGGACACCCTCGTCCGGGCCCTGCTCAGGCCGGCGCCGCGCCCGCATTGAGCACGCACGGAATCCGTGGCACCCGATCCGGCCGCGATTCGACGGCGATCGGGGGCCGCGATGTCGATGTCGAATGCGGGGAACGACGCGTCGCGCCCGGCCGACACGCTGTGGATGCGGCGCGTCGGCCGGGCGAGTGGGCGGGGCCGGGGGTGAGGCGGGGTCAGCCGCCGCAGTCCCAGGTGTAGTTGGCCGGGCCGCCGGTGGAGTCCCAGCGGAAGCGCTTGGTTTCGCCGGGGGCGAGGTATTGGCATTCCGGGTCGGGCCAGCCCGAGACCTGAACGCTCACGTTCACCCGGCGTCCGCAGTCGTTGCGGACGTCCGCCCAGCGCCAGGTGGGAAATCCGACGTGGGTGTCCTGGGCGACGATGGGGGCGCACTCCAAGGGCTCCGCGTCGGGCGCGGCAGCGGCAGCGGTGGCGGTGGCGGTGGGGGTGCAGAGTGCGAGGGCGGCGGTGGTTGCCAGGGCGAGGGCGGTGGCCGACGCCAGGGTTGCTCGCCGGTGGGAACGGGTGGGAGTACGCATGGTTGCCTCCGGGGCGGGATGTGGCTCTCCTGGTGGGAGCACACGTCCAGGATCCCCGGATCGGGTAACCGGGTCATCACGCACGGGAACGAACGAGCCGTACATCGATGTGCGTAGGGTCGCCACCCGGATGGCCTCATCCCGGTGGCGACCCCGCTACCGGGTCAGCCGCGTTGCCAGACCTGGTTCGCGCCGTAGTGGCAGGGGTGCAGGCGGATCGCCGCGCCGTCGTTGGATTTGAAATCCCAGATGTCGGCGCACATGCCGGCGTTCTTCGTGAAGATGTAGGTGCCGACCAGGACGAACTGTTGGGCGGGATTGCCGCTGCAGTAGGCGAGTTGGACGACGGTGCCCTTCGCGGTGGAACCCCAGGCCGCGTCCATGCACAGGCCCTTGGTGCGGATCGTGCCGTCCGAGCGGATGTCCCACTTCTGATTCGCGTTGCCGTTGCACGACCACAGGACCAGCGGCGTACCGTCGGAACCCGCCGACCCACTCAGGCATTTGCCGGTGGACGGGTTGCGCAGCGGGTTGCCCGGGACGTTCGGCGGCGGAGCGGGCGGTGCCGCCGGGGGCGCGGCGGCCTTGGGCCGGGCCGTGGTGGGTTGGGCCGCGGGCACCTGCCGGGGCGCATCCGGTTTCGTCGCGGGCTGTTCGGCCGCGGGGGGCCGTGCGGCGGCCGGCGCGCCCGGGCCGGCCGCACCGGGCGTCTCGGGGCCGGCGGGCACCTCGGGAGCGCCACCCGAGGGCGGCGTCGCCCCGCCGCCCGTCGGTGACGCGGCGGTGGGTGAGGCGGACGATCCGGGCGAACCGGTCACCCCCGGCACGCCGACCACCCCCGGACCCCCCGTCGACGCGCCCCCCGGTGCCCCTGCGGCGGCGGCCACCGTCCGGCCGGCCGCCGCGTTGCCACCCGAGCCGTTCGGGGCCACGGCCACGGCCAGCGTGGTGACCGCGGCGATGCCCGCGGCCGAGCCGAGGGACACCCACACCCGACGCCCCGGCAGCAGACCGCGCCGGGGACGGGCCGGGCGGCGGGCGTACACCTGCGCCAACGAGGGCGCCGACGAACCGACGTGCGCGCCGGTGTCGTTGGGGTCGGACACGAGATCTCCTTCATGGGCACGGTGCTGACGAGGGGGCGTGCGCGGTCAGTCGGAGCCGACCGGTTGCGGCAGGTCGACCTCGTCGAGGAGGACCAACTGCCGCGCGTCGGGTGTATCGATCTCGGCCATCCGCATGGCCTGACGCTCGGTCATCTGCTGGAACACCTGCCGCGCGGTGCGGCCGTTGCCGAACTGCGCGCCACGCGGCATCGCGGCGAACAATTCGCCCAGCGCCTTGCGTGCGGGGACGCCGAGTTCGTAGCGGTGCCGACTCGCGTGGTGCTCGACGATGCGCACCAGGTCGTCGGCCGAATAGTCGTCGAACAACAGGCTGCGGGTGAACCGCGAGGACAGACCCGGGTTCGACGCGATGAACCGCTCCATCTCGCCCGGATATCCGGCGACGATCACCACGACCTCGTCCCGGTGGTCCTCCATCAATTTGACGAGCGTCGCCACGGCCTCGCCGCCGAAGTCGTTCGCGACACCGGCGGGCACGAGGGCGTACGCCTCGTCGATGAACAACACGCCGCCGCGCGCCCGGTTGAACGACTCGGTCGTCTTCGGCCCGGTGTGCCCCACGTATTCGCCGACCAGGGCGCTGCGGTCGACCTCGACCAGGTGGCCGCGCTCCAGCAACCCGAGCGCCTTGAGCAGCCTGCCGTACAGGCGCGCGATGGTCGTCTTCCCGGTGCCCGGGTTGCCCGCGAAGACCAGATGCCGGCTCAGCGGCGGTGCGGGCAGACCGGCCTCCTGCCGCATGCGCACCGTCTGCATGAGCTTGACCATGCCGCCGACATCGCGCTTCACGCCGCCCAGGCCCACGAGTTCGTCGAGTTCGGCGAGCAGGTCGTCCAGGGTCTCCGGCGGCGGCGGAGCCTCGCCCAGTTCGGCCAGATCGACCGACACCGGCGCCGGCGCGGCGGCCGACGCGCCGGCCGGGGCGAGGCCGCCTCCCGGGGCGGCCGGCTCGCGCGGCGACCGGGGGGATCCCGGCGACTGGTCGGGCAGCGACGAGGCGACCACCCGGACGGACACGCACTCCTCGAACACCGCACGGGCGCCCTCGGCGTAGCCGACGTCCCGCGCGCAGTCGAAGACCCGGCAACCGACGAACCTCGGCTCGGCGTCGCGGCCGATGTGCAGGGCCGGGTACGCGCAGGCCGACAGGTCGCTGTGTTCGATCACCCCGCGCGCGCCCGCACCGAACAGGATGCCGTTCTTCCCGGTCCCGTCCACCCGGATGCCGCGCACCGTCGGCTCGGCGCCCTGCCCCACCACCAGCCCGCTGCCGCCGACCGCGAAGATGCCGCCGCCGTCCATCCGCAGCCGGGCGCCGGAGTCGACGCTGACCCCCGCGCTGCCCGTCTCGGCAATCCGCGTCGCGTACAGCGCGGCGACCGCGTCGGTCCCGATCTCGACGCCGGTCCGGCGTTGTCCGCTCACCACACACTCGCGCAGTTCGCATTCCGCCGACGAGCGCAGCCGTACCCCCGTCTCGCCGCCCTCGACCCGGGAGGCGCGCATGGTCAGCCGGGCCTCGTCGGCCACGTGCACGCCGCACATGTCGGCCCCGCCGACGGTGCTGTCCAGCACCTCCGCCTCGGCGTGGGCCACCACCGCGAGGCCGTGTTCGTCGCTGCCGTCGAGCCGGCAACCGCCGATCCGGGCCCGGGCGTTCTCGCCGAGGTGGACCGCGGTGAATCCGGTACGGGCGACCAGCGTCGCGGTCATCGTCACCTCGGACACGCCGAGCGCGACCACGCCGTTGCCGGCCGGCGAGTCGATCCGGCAGCCGTGCGCGGTCAGTCGCGCCGCGCCGCCGCCGGCGATCGCGCTGCCCTTGGCGTCGGTGATCCGGCAGTCGACCAGGTGCACCCGGGCCTCGTGGTCGGCCTGCACGCCGCTGCGCCCGGCCTCGCGGATCCGGCAGTCGTCGAGGCGGAGTTCGCCGCGCTCCTCGACCAGGACACCGTTGCGCCCGGCGCGATCGAGCGTGCTGTCCCGGGCGGACAGCCGCGCGTCGCCGCGCACTCGCAACGCCGAGCCGGAGGTGTCGCACACCCGCAACCGATCGGCGATCAGCACCGCGTGGTCGGACAGCGCCACGCCGATGCCGTCGATGGTCTCCACATCCGTGTCCTCGACCCGGGCCCGGGCGTCGCCGGCCAGGACCAGGGCCCCGTGCCGGGCGCCGTGCAGCCGGCTTCGGCGCAGCAGCAGGACGCCACCGCCGGTCGGATCGCCGAGGTCGGCCGCCAGGGTGTCGGCGAAGCCGAGTGCGGCGTTGCGCGCGGCGCCGGCCGCCGTCGCCGAGCCGACCACGTCCACCCGGCCGCGGTCGAGTTCGCACCCGTCCAGCGTCAGGCCCGCAGCGTCCTCCACCCGGACCACCGGCTCGGCCGGGTCGGCGCCCCGCAGCACGAGGCCGCGGACCAGGCAGTCGGGGGCGGCGACGGTCAGCGCGACGCCGGCGGGCGCGCGCAGCACGACGGTGCCCTCGCCGTGCTCCGGGCGCAGGATCACGCGCCGCTCCAGCCGCAGGTTCTCGGTGTACTCGCCGGGCGCGATCAGGATCTCGGCGCCGGCGGGCGCGCCCGCGAGCGCGGCCGCGATGGTGCGTCGGCTCCGGCGGCTCGTGGGGTCGACGTGGATTGCCGCGGTGCTCATCCGGTACCCGTTCCCGATCCTGGCAGTAGGTTGTCGGACGACGTCCCGTCCGGCACGTGCCCGATCAGGCGCACGGTCGCGGGACCGAGTACCAGCAGGCCGACGAGCTTGTCGACCATCTTGCCCAGGGCGCCGATCAGGAAGATGTCCATCGGACCCTGGCGGTGCACCCACCGACTGCCGATCGAGTGCTGGACCAGGGCCCGGAGCGCGCCGACCGAGACGGTGCCCAGCACCCCGCCGACACTGGACGCCAGACCGGCCAACGCGGCGTCGCCGCCGGTGAGTCTGATGATCGCGCCGTCGGCGCCGCGGACCCCGAAGAGCGCGGCCTGCGACGCGCCGCTGACGAACCCGGCCAGGGTGCCGACGCCGAGGCCGACGGCGAACTCGTAGGTGCCGCCGCGCCAGCGGACCGGGCGTTCGTTCGCCCCCCACTCGGTGGGCCAACTGTCGTCGTTGGGCCGCCAACTCCCCGGCTGCCCGTAGTCGATGTTGGACCAGTGCACCTTCCAGCCGCCCCGGTTGGCCGACAGGTGCGCCGCCGAGACGGTGCCCCTGGTCATCGAGCTCAACGCGGCGCCGAACGCGGCGCGTCCGACGTCGATCATGCTCAGTCCGTTGCCGGAGAGCACCCGGACCATGGACAGCACGACGAGGTTCACGGTGAAGTCGAGCAGGAACTCGTGCCCCATGTCGATACCGATGGACTCGATCGCCCGCAGGATGAACGGCTCCGGGACCGCCTCGCCGTCGACGGACGGACCGTAGCCCCAGCGGTTCGGCTCGCGGTAGGTGCGGTTCAGGCCGCGGTATTCGTTGGCCAGGCCGGTGAAGTGGGTCTCGCGACCGATGACGACACCGCCGTTGGCGTCGTATTCGTGGATGTATCCGGGGATCGTGCGCTCGTTGATGACGGTGATGCCGTCGACGTCGTAGCGCCGCGCGTGCTTGTTGAAGTTGTTGATCTCCGCGAACGTGTCGTCCGAGAGCCGGATCTTCACCTGCGCGAGGATGCCCTGGTCGGACTCCTGCCACAGGTGCCGGTTGAATTGGGTGGCGGGGGTGGGTCGGAAGTCGCGCACCCGGAACGGGCTGTCGGTGAAGAAGTCCCGGAAGGCGTTGGTGCGTTTGCGCGCCGGGATCTCCTGGACGACCTCGTGGTCGAGGCCGGCGATCCGGTCGGACCACCGGGCGCCCTTCGTCCAGCCGGGGAGCCGGTTTCCGTTCGCGTCGAACCAGTGCCGGATCCGGTCGCCCACGCCGTTGCCGAAGTTCATCACGTTGTTGTCCGCGTCCAACTTGTTCCAGTGCCAGACCTCGTTGCCCCCGGCGTCGAGACCGCGCCAGCCCTGCACGCTCAGGCCCTCGCCGAGTTGTCGGTGATCGCGGATCAGGTTGCCCGCCGCGTCGAAGTCCTGGAACGACTCGCGGTCGAAGTGCAACCGGGTGATCTGCGTCTTGAACGCGGTGATGCGTTTGCCGCCGACGCCGGGATCGGCCGCGTCGTGCCACCGGAACTCGCCCGGGTTGCGCCCCATGGTGCCGACGATGTCGAGGTGTCCCCTCCCGTCGGGCGTGGGGAAGGAGTCCGAGCGGGAGACGACCATGCCGTGGTGGTCGTACCGGGTCCAGTCGCCGGCGTGCGCGTCGATCAGGCCGCGGGTGTTCGGGCCAGGCTCGCCGGCACCTCCGGCGGGCCTGGGCCGGTAGTCGATGAAGGTGCCGTCGGAGAAGCCGGTGCGGACCACCCGCCACTCCTTGGTGCCGGGGGAGTACCAGTTGCCGTCGGCCAGGTCGTCGGTGATCCGGTCCTGCCAGGTGATCTGCCGAGTGCCCGTGCCCGGGGTCACCACGAAGTCGCCCTCGACGAACGTGCGGTGACCCTGCAGGCCGCCGACGCCCTCGGACCAGGGCAGGTAGCCGGGGCGGTGGGCCACCTGCGCCCCGGCTACGTCGGGCAGCCGGACGTCGCCGACGGTGAGGGTGGCGCCGTTGCGCAGGGTGCGGGTCTCGCGGACGATGTCGCCGCCCCGCCCGACGTCGATCACCGTCTTGTTGTTGGTGATGAACTGCACGCCGTACGTCTTGGGGCCGCCGGTCGCCGGCTCCTGGCTCCAGGTCCCCACCCGCAGCCGGTTGTCGTGGGCCAGCCACGGGTGCCGGGTGAGGTCGGTGGCGCGGAACTCGGCGCTGAACAGGTTGCGGAAGAACACCGGGGGTCGCTGCTCGGCGAAACGCTCGAACATGAGGAAGTCGCCGTTGTGCAGGGTCTTCCCGAGCCCGTTGACGTTGCCGTCGGCGTGGCGGGAGACCCAGTCGCGCTTGGGCACGCCGCCCGGGTCCAACTCGACCTGGTGGTAGCGGCGTACGTCGTGCAGACCGGGTTGGAAGCGGCCGAACTTCTTCTGGACGGTGACGATCTCGTTGGTGAGCGGGTGGTGCATGTTGTCGGTCCAGCCGCGGCCGGGACCCGAACTCCAGTGCCGGTCGCCGGACGCGATCGCCCGGAAGTCGGCGTCGAACCGCACCCACCTGGTGTCGGCGGCGAACCCCTGGGTCGCCGGCAGATGGCGCAGGTCCGCCAGCACGTGCCCGCCGTCCGCGCTGAGCTGGAAGTGCCGGACCCGCACGTCGAAGCCGAGCACGCTCTCGACGTCGAACCAGCTTCGGGTGCTCTCCCCCCAGTGCCGGGTGCCGTCGTGCACCAGGTTGCCGTTGATGTCGAACTCGGCCCACCGGCCGCGCTGATTGAACCGACTGAAGGTGCCCAGCGACGCGGACGAGTGGTGCGCGTCGAGGATGCCGCCGTCGGGCAGTGTGCGCCGTTCGAACACGGTGACCTGGAGGTGGCTGATCAGGTGTACCCGGCCGGCGCCCGCACCCTTCGGGTCGACCGGGCCGCCCTCGAACCACTTGCGCGGGCCCGGCGTGGGGACGTGCAGGCCGTGCGCGTCGGTGCGTATCAGCGACCACGCGCCGTCGCCGCCCGCCGGGTACGTGATCTCGAAGTGTCGGTTCGGGTCGATTCCGCCTCGGGTGCCGACGATGTCGATGCGCTGGAACTCCAGGCGCCCGCCCGCGTCGAACCGCTGGAACTCGCCGGTGCGCGCGCCGATGCCGTCGATCCGGTAGCCGCCGCCGGGTTCCGGGGTCGCCCGCAGGCCCGGGAGCGGGTCGAGATGGCCGTCGAGGACCCGCAGGTCGCCCGTCGCGATGTTCAGGAAGCGGGTGTGCTCGGGGCTGCCGATCCGGGCGTCGGACAGGGGGATCGTGTCGAACCGGTGGGCTCCGGTGCCGTCGTTCACCCGGAACACGGTGATGTTGCCGTCCCCGTGCGGGACTTGGTGCGGCGTCACGTGGAAGTCGAGCCCGCCGGTTCGGCCGAACAGACGGAACTCGCCGTCGGCGCCGCCGACATGGAACCCGCCGCCGGGGCGGGTGTGCACGGTGCGGTTCGCGATGTCGGTGAGGCCGTCGTCGACCAGGGTGTGTGCCCCGCCCGGGTGCACCCGGACCAGTTCCGGCAGTTCGGCACCGCCGGCCCCGGTCAGGCGCAACACCTGGAACTCGAACGCGCCGGTGCCGGAGAAGCCCCGCAACATCCCGGTGGCGGCGTCGGTGACCCGGAGCGTGCCGTCGGGACGACCGACCACCGTGAACCCGAGGTTGCCGCCGTCGGCGCCCTTGACCAGCGGCAGCGGACCGGGTGCCGCCGCTCCGGCGACCGGGACCGGGGCGAAGACGAACTCGTGGGTCGGGGCGCCGTCGGCCCCGCGCAGGCCGACCACGTCGAAGCGGTGCGCGCCGTGCATGTCGACGATGATGTGGTCGGTGCCGTCGCCGACCCGGAAGCCGGCACCGGGCGTGCCCGCCCGACGCACGAAGCCCTCGGTCGTGATCCCCGGCTGGGGTACGACGTGCGTGTTCGGGACGGCCGCGAGGTGTCCGTCGACGAGCGTGCCGTCCCGGCCGTCGAAACGCACGAACCGGCCCTCGAACGGGCCGCCGCGCAGGTGGGTCGCGTCGTGGCGGTGCACGCCGTCGAGACCGTGCGTGGCGAACGACCCGTCGGGGTCGGTGAGCCGCAGCTCGCCGCCGACCCGGGTGACGGTGAGGTTCGGGTCGGGTACCCCGCCCCGGTCGCTCGGATGCGGCACCGGCACGTCCGGGGTGCCCACCGGGGTGTGCACGAACCGCCCGGGCCCGTGACCGCCGGTCAGCCCGAGGACGTCGTGGGTATGCGCGCCCGCGTCGTTCACCACGATCGTGCCCCCGGGGTGATGCACGAGGTATCCGCCGCCGTGCTGCCGGACGACGTCGGTGTTCGGCACGATCCTGCCGTCGCCGTGCGCGAGTTGCGGCAGCCCGCCGGGGTGGTCGGGCAGCCGGATGAAGCCGCCCGGCGCGCCGCCGCCGGTGAGTGGCAGGGCGTCGTGCGAGTGGGCACCTCCGGGCGTGTGCACCTGCACCACGTGCGGCTGCCCGGCGGTGCCGGTGACGTGGAACGTGTTGTCGACGGTACGCACGGCCGCGGTCGTGGTCGGCGCGCCGTCGCCCGCGCGCAGGTGCGGCAGTCGGTTCGGTCCGCCGACCGGGGTGAACACGTGCAGACCCGTCGTGGCGCCGTCGGGGGTGGTCAGGGTCACCACGTCGTGGGCGCGGGCGCCGCCGGCGTCCACGTGGAACCGGCCGCCGCCGTGCCGGATCCGGAACTCGTTGCCGATCTGGCGGATGACATCGGTGTCGGGCACCGGCCTGCCGTCGGCGTGCGCCAGTTGGGGCGTGCCGACGTGCGGCGAGCGGATGTGGCCGCCGGCCACGGTCGATCGGTCGATCCCGGTCAGCGGCAGCGAGTTGTGCGAGAAGCGGCCGTCGGCGCCGAAGACCCGCACGCTCGGGCCGGTGCCGGTCGGGACGACATGGAGCATGCCGCCGGCGTGTTCCGGTACGGAGACGACGCCGAGGGTGCGGCCGGCGTCCGCGCCGACCAGGGCCCGGGCGCCGCCGCCGTCCGGGGTCAGCACGTGCAGCGCCAGCGGGCCGTCCCTGCCGATCAGGCGCAGGCCGGTGCCCGACGGCGTGCCGGTCGCCGGGTCGTAGAGCCGGAAGCCGCCGGGCGTGGGGACGACGATGCCCGCGTCGACGACCCGCACGGGCGGAGCGTCCGGGTCGGTGTGCAGGAGGTTGCCTTCGCCGTCGACGTGGGTGACGCCCAGGATTCGGTCGTTCGGGTCGACCCGGATCGCGACCAGGGTGTCGTCGTGCTCGCCGCCGGTGAGGGTGATGCGCCGTTCGATCCGGTCGAGCCGCCCGCCCTCGGCCGAGAGGTCGAAGTCCCAGCGGCGGACCTCGACGTTCGGCACGACGGACTGCTCGACGCGCGCGATGTGGTTCCCGGTCGGACCGATCAGGCGCGGGACGTTCGGGTGCGACGCGTCCGGACCGCCGGCGATCCGGATGCCCTCGATGCCGCCGCCGTCGCCGACGCGGTATTCGAGGTGTGCGCCGGACAGCCCCGGGATGTCGACGACACGCGGGCCCGGCCCGGCGACGGCGGGCACGGTCGACCCGGTGGTCGTGGTGTGCGCGAGTTGCGGGGTGGGCAGCGTGTTCAGCTCGATGGCCTGCCCGGGGACGGGGCCGGTGACCTGGGCGTCGATGATCTGGTCGTCGAGGAGCCGATGGTTGTTCGCGGCGCTGAGTTCGTAGTCCCAGCGGTGCGTGCCGCCGTCCCCGAGGGCCCGTTCGATCCGCAGCACCTCCTGGTCGCCGACGGTGATGTGGGTCGCGGAGAGGTCGGCGCGACCGCCGGGATCGATGTGGATGTCGACGGTACGGCCGGCCTGTGTGCTCGGCAGGACCCGTACCTCGACGCCGTTCAGGCCGGGGATGGTGCCGAACGTGTGCGCGAAGTCGTACTGCACGCCGTGCATCATGAACACGTTCAGGTTGTGCGCCGCCCCGTTCGCCGGGACGAGGTGCGTGCCGCCGGCGAGGCCGCCGGGCATCGCCGGGACGCCCGGCAGGCCGCCCGGCGTCGCGTGGACCGGCACCGCGCCCGACGACGGGCCGCCGAGGAGCACCCGGCTGCCGTTGACGTCGATGTGTGTGCCGGCGCCGCCGAGGCCCTGGACGCCCTTGACGTCGACCGCGTTCGTGCCGGGCCCGACGAGCGAGGTCTCGCCGTCGACGCGCAGTCCGCCGAGGTGGGGCGTGTTCACGTCGGCCAGGTGGATCGGGGTGCCGGTGTGGGCGGTGGCCACGTGCGCGACCGCGGGCAGGCCGCCGACGTTCGGCGTCGCGACGTGCCCGAGGGCGCCGACGGCGGTGACCGAAGGGGTGACGATCTGGCCGGTGTTCGCGATCGCGCCGACGTTCGGCGTTTGGATGTGCGTGGTGAGCGGGAGCGCGCCGATCCCCGAGACGTTGACGTGCGGCAGGGCCGGCGTGGACACGTCCGGCATCGCGACGTGGCCCGGTTGGGGGAGGGCGACGGTGCCGAGGCCGTCGAGTCCGGTGTGCGCGCTCGTGGCGGGCGTGGGCAGGTCGTGCACCAGTGCGCTCGATCCGGGCAGGCCCAGTTGCATCCTGTTGGCCACGCCGGCGCCGACGGTGTCCAGGTTCGGGATGCTGATGTGGCCGAGCGCGGGCGGCAGCGCGTTGACCCCGGTCGCGCCGAGGCCGGTGATCCCGTGCGGGACGGAGATGTTTCCGGCGAGGTGCGTCAGGCCCGACCCGGTGAACGAGAACGAGGGGATGTCGGCGATCCTGGCGCCGATTCCGGGCAGGTGCGTGAGCGCGTTCAGTCCGCCCATGTCGTCGAGGAAGGTGCCCAGGCCGGGGAAGTTGCCGGCGTGGAAGCCGGTGCCGAACGTGTTCGGCGACGGCAGATCGATCACGTCGAATCGGCCGAACCCGTTGGTGAACTTCGTGGACAACGACGGCATGTCGAACGCGCCGCCGAGCGGACCCATGTGCACCGAGTCGAAGCTGCCGAGGTGCACATTGGGCAGCTTGACCAGCTCGCCGCCGTGCCCGAACGCGTTGAACCCGGCGTTCGCGCCGGCGGAGATCTTGGAGCCCGCACCGATGAACTTGCCGTCGATGAAGGCCCCGTAGCGGTACATGCCGAACATGCCGCGGTCGATGAAGCCGATCCGGAAGGCGAGCCCGAGGCCCTTGCCCATCTCGTCGGCCGCCACCGGCAGGAACAGCCGCAGCCCCTTGAAGCCGCTCAGGCCGTTCGCGATCGAGGTACCGAGATTCTTGAACGCGTTGATCGTGCTCGCCACCGCGCGCAGGCCGAAGAACGTCTTGGCACCGGCCAGGTTGATCACGGTCAGCTCGGCGCCGAGCGGGAAGAACTTGATGCCGTTCCCGAGGTTGCCGCCCAACTTCCCGATGCCGGGGATGTGGGTCAGATTGGGACCGATTTTGAGTCCCTGCGCGCCGCCCCTGATCCACGCACCCGCCGCGGCCACCGCGTCGTCGATGCCCAATCCGACCCGACCGAACAGACCGAACGAATTGGCGCCGCCGGTGAAGAAGTTCTTGGTGCCGATGATCCCCCGGCCGCCGGCGCCCTTGATGCCGGTCCACAGGGCGCCCAGGCTCAGGCCCTTGGTGGTGGGCGAGATCATGCCCAGGATGCCCAACACGAGCTGGGTGACGGACGCCTTGCCGTGCGCGAAGTCGATCGCGGTCTTGATCAGGAGCGCGACGTTGAGGGCGATGCTGAGCAGCGCCAGCGGGCCGCCGACGAAGATCGCCGGAATGGCCAGGATCATCGCGATCCAGCCGAGCGCCTTCCAGAACTCCGCGCACTCGTCCACGGGGGAGGCGATGGACTGGCCGGCGGCGATCATCTTGCGCGCGGCGGTGTCGGCCGCGGCGGCCAGGACGGACTTGGCGTCCGTGGCGGTGGCCTTGTGTGCGGCCCTGCCCTCCTCGTCGTCCGCGGCCAGCGCGGCGGCGGCGGACAAGGCGGTGTCCGCGCGGTGTTGCTCGTGGCGCATGACCCCGACGTAGAGGGTCAGGGCGCTGCGGACGTCCTCGTGGGCCTTGCGGAACGTGGCGATGTAGTCGCGCAGGTTGCCGTCGATCACGCCCCGCAGGGCATCCGCCGTCTTGCCGACGAAGATCGTGCTCGACGTGTTCTTGACCTCGGTCAGACCGTTGTCGATGTCGCGCGAGAGTTCGACGAACGCGAGCTCCGCGGCGATCACCCGGTCGATCCGGTCGGCGTCGCCTGGAGTGGGATCACCGTCGAGGCCGAGCGCACTCCAGTCCCCGGGACGAGCCATCGAAGCGCCTCTCTCGCTCGATTCGTGCAACCACGGCGCTCTTTTGTACGCGCTTTCGGTTCGCCGGGTTCATTCTTCCTCGCGACAATCTCGATTGAACCCCCGATGGATGTGACGCGTACAGAAATGGGAGTGGTTCGCAGCGCGGGCGCACCACGCGAGTCGGGCGAGGGACAGGAGATCCGAATGGCGGATTTCGCCATCGACTACACCAACCTGCACGAGATCAACACGAAGCTGAGAAACCTTGCCAATCAGGCCGATTCCGGCTCCGGCGGGGCATTTCGTGAGCTGGGCGAGGCGGGTGCCGCCGAACGCCGGGCCGCGCTGGGCACCTCCGGCCTCTCGACCGCGTTCAACAGCTTCTATCACCATTCGAGATCCCGCACCGCCAAGGCCAAGGAGGGCTTGAACAAGCTCGCCGACAACTTCAAGGCGGTGTCCGACCTCTTTTTCAACGAGGACGCGAGGATCTCCGGTGGAGCGGGTCTGATCACCGCCGGCCTGGGACTCGACAAATGGCGCAACGCCAAGGCCGCGCACGACAAGTGGCTCGCCGACAAGGCCAAGTGGGATGCCTACCTCGCCTCGATCGGCGCCACCGACTACTTCCGCGCCCACCCGGACGAGACCATCCGACACGTATGCCACGACCCGGAGGCGCCCGCGTGGTGTGCCGCCTGGATCGCCAAGGGCGAGGACGGCACGCCCGTCAATCCCGGCGAAGAGCCGCCCAAGCCCGATGACAAACCGCCGACTTCGTTTCACTATGAGGACAAGAACGGCAAGATCGACGTCAGTGTCGAATTGGACAAGAACAACAACATCATCAAGGAGACGTCGACGATCACCAATCCGCAGGGGCAGAACTACGAGACGACCACGACGTACAAGGGCCCCCCGGAAATGGTCGAGATTCCGGACGGCGACGACAAGGGCGACGAGCCGGACAAGATCGACGTCCGCGACTACACGATCACCACCAAGATGAGCGACGGCACCACGGCCACGTCCGATTTCACCATCGAGAAGGACGGCAGCGGGACCATGATCAGCCATTCCGGGAAGACGACCGAGCACTACATCCGTGACGGACCCAGGGGCGAGTGGCGGCGCGATCCCAAGTTCGCCGACGCGGACGCCTCCTCCGGCAAACACGAAAAGCCGGACCGCAACGTGGGCAAGCCGCCGCCCGGCGGCCGCGTCGACTGAGCCGCGCTCCGCCGGCCGCCGACGTTCCTGTTCCCGTCTCCGCTTCCGTTCCCGCTTCCGCTTCCGTTCGAGGAGATTCGCCATGGGCGCCAACATCAAACTCAGCTACGCCGAGATCACCCGGGTGTCCAACCTCTTGGACAACAGCGTCGAGCACACGCTCGTGCCCCGGATGAAGGAGGCCAAGGCCGAGGTCGACAGTCTGCTGACCACCAACCTCGTGCTCGTCAAGGCCAGCCCGGCCCTCCAGGCCCAGTACGACAAGTTCAGCGTCGCGCTTACCGCCGCGACCGAGAGCATCAAGGGCTACGCGCAGCAGTTCCGGCAGATCATGCAGTCGGTTCAGGACATGGACAAGGACATCGCCGACAAGGTGCACTCCTCCCAGTAGCCGCCCGTCCACGCGTCGCCACCCGACAACCGACCCCTTCGGAGGACCCGATGGCCGACATCAAGATCGATTACGACGAAATCCGCAGCGCGGCCACACGGATGGGCACCAAACTGACCGACATCTCCAACGAGCTCGACAATCTGCAGACCCAGGTCGCCAATCTGCTCCACGACGGCCTGGTGTTCGAGAAAGCCAGCCCCGCCTTGCAGGAGGCGTACCGCACCTTCAACGAGCAGATGAAGAACTCGGCGAGCAACATCCACGCGTATGCCAAGAACTTCACCGACATCGCGGACTCGCTGAACACCTCCGACACCAAGCTGATGGGCGACATCAACACCGCCATCGCGAAGATGAAGGCCGACGCGGCGGCCCACAAGTAGCCGCCGGCCGCCGCGCCTTCCTCGTGTGGGTGCCGCGCACGCTCCCCTCAGCCGTCGAGGACCGTGAGCGGCACCTGCACCGCGATCGCCGACCCCGCGTCGCCCGCGGTCCAGCCCCGGCCCGGGCCGAGCGGCGTACGCACCTGCTCGGCCGACAACCTGACCCCGATCAGGTCCGCCTCGCCGAGCGTCTTGGGCCCGAGCAGCAGGCCGCGCCGCGAGCGTCGGGCCATGCCGACCCAGCCCAGCGAACTCATCGACTCCGCCAACCCGGCCAGCAGCAGCCCCTGTCCGTGGTCCCGGCCGGAGGTGGCGATCCGACGCAGCACCGAGTCGGCGGCGCAGGCGAGCATCAGATCGGCGTCGTCCACCACGACCACCACCGGCTCGTCTCGTACCGCGGTCAACGCCTCCACCAGTACCTCCGGCTCCGGATCGGGGTCGGTGAGCACCTGCGCCAGGCCGTGCGCGGCCAGCTTGCGCAACTGCGAGTCACGCGGCGTGAGAACGATCAGTCGGGTGCCGCTCATCAGCAACGACACACACATCGCGGCCAGCGTCGTGGTGCGTCCGCTGCGCGGCGGTCCGGCGACCATGAACGACCCGCCGCCGTCCGCGAAGTCGTGCACCAGCGGCTCGACCGCGTCGCCGCCCACACCCAGCAGCGCGTGGAACGGCCTGCGCAGCGATTGCGGCACCCGGTCGTGCGCCTCCTGGAAACCGATCAGGGTCGGCATCTCGCTGATCCGGAACGGCCGTCGTACCGGAGGCACGTTGGCGTCCCGGGCACTCGCCCGCCGGCCCAACTCCCGCATCGACTCGGCCTGGTCGCTCTGATCGCTCGCCGAGGTGTCCTCCCCGTCGACGCCGCCCGTGGCGACGGCCGGCTCGGCGATCGAGGGCAACAACGCGATCTGCGCCTCGATCGCCCCCGGAGCCAGCCAACCCCGACCGGGGGCCACCGCCGCCGGAATGCTGTTGCGGGGCATGCCGATGAGCGTGTAATCGCCCGGGTCGGTCTGACGCAGCAACAGCCGATGGTCGTTGTGCGCGGCCAGGCGCCCGCCGAGCAACAGCCGCTCCGACGTGGCGATCACATGGATCCCGGCGCCCTGGCCCTCGCGCAGGAGCCGCACGAAGTCGGCGTACAACCGGCCGCCGTCGTAGTCGTCGAGCATGGTGCTCAGCGCGTCCCAGCCGTCCACCATGAGCACCAGGTGCGCGGGTCGGCGGTCCTTGTCCACCCTGCTCCGCAACTCGGTGACGTCCGCGCAGTCCTGCTGCGCGATCAGCCGCTGCCGCGCCGTGAGTTCGGCGGACAGCCGGTTGATCAGCCGCTCCATGCGCTCCGCGTCGTGGCGCGAGACGACCGCGCCGCAGTGCGGCAGCGCCTCCAGCACGCTCAGTCCGCCACCGGCCGCGTCGATCGCGTAGATGTGCAGGTCGGAGCAGGGGATGGTGAGCGCCGCCGCGCCCGCGACGGTGCGCAGCACCTGGGTGCGGCCGGAACGCGGTGCGCCGATGACGTACAGGTGCCCGAAGGACGCGAAGTCGATCGCGGCCAGCCGCCGGGCCTGCAGGTGCGGGATGTCGAGCAGGGCGTAGGGGACCATCGGCAGCGAGCCGGGCGCCGGCTCCGGGATGGCCGGCAGCTCGTCCAGCCGCATCCGGCCGTCCATCGGCGGCAGCCAGGGACTGGGCTGCGGCCGGAAGTCGGGCAGCCGGTCGGCCGCCTCGCGCAACGCGTCCACCAGGGCGCGCAGGTCCGTCGGCTGCTCCTCGAAGGGAGTGATCATCCGGCCCTCGTGCGAGTCGAAGTGCGACTCCGGTCCCGCGCTCACGTCGGTGTCGATGTCGGTGCCGGCTTCGGCGTCGGCGTCGGCTTCGGCGAGGTCGATCGGGCGGCCCAGGCGCTGCCAGCCGAGTCGGACCCCGCGGACCGGCCGGGACGCGGCGCCCTTGACGACCGAACTCGGAACCGCACCCGGGCGTTCCGCGCCGACGAACGCGGTCTGGAACGGGGTGGGCGCGCCCTCGCCGCGGCGGACCAGGGCCCGTCCCGGGTTGTTCGGCGAGATGCCGGCGGCCTCGACGCCGTCGATGATGTCCTGGCTCTCCGAGCGGTCGGTCACCCGCAGGGCCATCCGCAGGTTGGTGTTGGCCTTGATCTCGTTGCTGACCGAGCCGCCCGGCCGCTGGGTGGCCAGCAGCAGATGCAGGCCCAGTGACCGGCCGCGCTGTGCGAGGCTGATCAAACCGGGGACGAAGTCCGGCAGTTCGCGGACCAGGGTGGCGAACTCGTCGATCACCAGCAGGAGTCGGGGCAGCGGAGGCAGGCGCGGGTCCCGCGAGCGCTTGATCCGGTACTCGGTGTGGTCCTTGGCCTCGACCTCGTTCAGGACCGTCTCGCGGCGGCGCAGTTCGGCGTCCAAAGAGGCCAGCGCGCGCTTGACCAGGTGCCCGTCTAGGTCGGTGATCATGCCGAGGGTGTGCGGCAGTTCCGCACATTCGCGGAACGCGCTGCCGCCCTTGTAGTCGACCAGTACGAAGGTCAGCTCGTCCGGCCGGTTGACCGCGGCCAGCGAGGCGATCATGGTTTGCAGCAGTTCCGACTTGCCCGAGCCGGTGGTGCCGCCGATCAGGCCGTGCGGGCCGTCGCGGACCAGGTCCAGGCGCAGCACGCCCTCGTACCCGCTGCCCAGGACGAACGAGGTGGAGGCCGGGCGGCGTGCCCAGGCACGCAACAGCAGGTCGGCGTCCGGCGGTTCCTGACCGATCAGCGGCAACAGCGCGACCTCGGAGGGCAGTCCGGAATCGCCGTCCACGGTGACGTCCAGCACCGGCGCGACGGCGCGCGCGACCTCCTCGCACCAGGCCGGGTCGACCAGGTCGGCCCGGATGCCCTTGACCTCCGGCACGTGCGACGCCTTCAGGTCGAGCCGGCCGCGGTTCGCCGTCACCACCGCCGTGCACTCCTCCGGCAACAGGTGTTCGCGTTCCTCCAGGCACAGACCGAACACCCGGACGGCCGGGCCGTTGGTCAACACGTCGATCATGCCCGGCACATCGCGCAGCCGGCGGGCGCCGTCCAGGATCACCAGGACGTCGGGCTCGCGATGCAGGGTGGGACCGAGGGCCGATTTCGCGGCGTCCAGGCGGGTCTGGACGTCGGAGATCAGCTCGTTGACCCGATGCGCGGTGCTCTCGGGGTCGGTGCCCAGGGCCACCACCGCGGCGCCCGCCCGGCCCGGCCGCAGGTGCGGCAACCACCGCACCCACTGCCACGCGTCGGCGTGCTCGTCCTCGGTCAGCACGACGATGCGCACGTCCCGCGGGCTGTGCAGGACGGCCGTCTGGATCACCGCCCAACTCGCGATCCGGCGGGCCGTCTCCCCGGGGGCGCCGATGCCGACCACTCCGAAACCGGTCATCTCGACCCCGAACGGCACATCCGCGAGGCGCCAGTTGACGCTTCGGTAGTGCGTCTCGCGCGCCTGGTCGTCGATGCTCTTGAGGGACGCGCGGGTGAGGGTACCGAGTCGGATGGTCAGGTGGTCGGGGTCGCGCCGGCGGCGTTGCCACAGGCCCAGGCCCGGACCGGTCGCGATCAGCAACACCGCCGCCGGATCCGGGAACGTCGCGTTGCGCAGCCCGCGTTCGTCGACGGTCGCGCGGCGCATCTCGGTCTCCAACGCCGACCGGCGGATCCGATAGACCCGCTTGGCCTCCTGGTGGTCCCGGCGACCGCTGCGCTTGCCGGAAACCCAGTTGCCGATCGCCATCAGCGGTGTGAAGAACACGAAGACGACGAAGAACAGGCTCCGGAACAGGAACATCATCGCCAGGCCCATCAGGAGCGGGGCGATCATCATCAGGAAGGGGAACGGCCGCTTGCTGTTGTCCGTCGGCGGACCCATCATCCGGATCGACTCGCCGTCCAGGTGCGGCGCGATGCGTGGCGGCCGGTTGTACTCGACGCCGAGACCGTTCGCCGACGTGCGTACCGCCGCCTCGGGTTCGTCCGGCGGGCCCAGGCGCAGCAGATGCTCGCCGAGCGACAGGTCGGCGTAGGTCGGCCAGGACTGCGAGCCGTCGTCGGGCGGCGGCAGGTAGCCGATCGGCGGCAACGGCGGCCGGGCGGGCAGCCCGTCCGGACCCGGCGGCGGGGACTCGGTCGAGTGCCCGCCGGGGCCGCCCTCCTGCATGCCGGCGGGCTCCTCGGCGGAGAGCGGTGTGCCGGTGATCGGATCGACCGGCGGCGGCGGGGTGAGGCTGCGCAGCCCGCACCGCTCCGGGTCGGCGTCGTCCGGCAGCGCGATCGTGACGGACGCGTCCGTGCCGACGGTGATCCAAGTGCCCTGGGCGGGCGCCTCGCCGCCGTCCAGGCGCAACGCGCACGCACGGTCGGTGCCGACCTCGTGGCGCCCCGGGCCGAGCCGCCAGACCCGGCCCGCCCCGGGGCCCGACACATGCCGCACAGTGACCAGCACCGGGTCGGCTCCCGGTGGTTGCCAGGCCCGGGTCGCCGTCTCGGTCGGCGCGGGGCCGCCGAGGCCGAGCAACGCCCCGGCGCGGATGCCGCTCGCGCCCACGCGGATGTCGGGATTGAGCCGGCGATCGCCCAGGAACAGATCGGCGGTGCCCAGTACGGCACCGAGTTCGGCGACGGTCGCCGAATCGGGGACGTCCAGCAGGTGATCGGCGCGGCGACCCTGCGGATCGGTGGTGGTGACGGCGAGGTTCACGGGCATCCAACTCTCTCGCGGGGAGGGCGAGACGGCGAGGCTGCGGGGGTGGGGGAGGCGTGAGTGGGGCGGTTCGGAGCGACCGGGTCGGGGTGTCGCGCGGGGACGGTCCGGGGGAACGGTCGGCCGCGCGCGTGGGATCGGGGCTGCGGGGCTGCGGCCCGACACCTCACCGCGGACCGGGCGAGGACGGCTCGGGGCCCACTCGCGGAGGGCTCCCGGTGTCGGCGGTGGGTGCGGGCTCCGGAGCCGGGTCGGGCTCGGTCGCGGGTGGGTCGGCGTGGGGAGTGGGATCCGGATCGGCGGCCGATCGTGCACCGGAAGGCGGTTGCCGCCGGGCCGATACGGCGGGTGACGCATGGGGATCCTGCTCCGACGACGGCGTCGTGGTCGACGTCCGTGCGGAGACTCCGGGCCTCGGTTCGCCGACGGTAGGGACCGGTTCGGGTTCCGCGGCGAGGCCGGGCGATCCGGCGGGCGTGCTCCGTGCCGACGGTCGGGCCGTGCTCGAAGCGGCCGACCCGCCCGAGGACCGCGCGGGCGGCTCGGCGACTGCGGATCGGGCCGAGACCGCCGCCGGAGTGTCCGCCGGTTCGACGGTCGCGGCCGGCAACGCGGTCGCCGGTTGGGCCGTTCCCGGCTGCACGGCGGCGGCCTCGTTCCCGCTCTCCTCCTCCGCGAACCACTCGATGCTACCCGCACCGGACCGGGAGACCGGCGCGGGAGCGGGCGGGAGCACCGGCGGAATGCCCGGCAACACCCGGGCGAGGGCTTCGGCGAGCGCGCTGCACGAGAGCACCAGAGGTGTACCCGGTACGGCGACCCGACCGTGCACATCGGTCAGCAACGTGCGTACGTGGCCGCGCCCCGATCCGCCGAGCAGCACCCGCAACGAGGGGGAATCCCCGGCCGGTTCGACGAGTTCCGGCGGCAGCGGGTCGGGCAGCTCCGGGGTTGCCAGGAACGTGGGCAGGCCCAGCCGGGGCGGCCTGGCCCGGGCGCTTCGATACGCGTCCCGGACCGGCAGCCCGGAGATGTCGTGGTGGACCCCGTCGGCGACCACGACCTGCCCGCCGGGCAGTCGCGCGTCCAACTGCGCCGCGACCGCCTGGAACAGGGCGGGGCTCGAATGCGGATCACCCTGCACGCACACCATCGGCGGACCGACCGCGAGGTCGAGGAACACACATTCCCCGTCGCGCTCGCCCAGGGCGACGACGATCGGTCTGACCCCCTCGGCGTCCGGCGTGACGGACGGCAACTCCGCCCGGGTGGCGGTCCAGGCCCTAGGGTCGTGCGCCAGGGGCCGCCAAATGCCCTCGGGCGTGGGGACGTCGCCGGCGGCGAGCAACACGGTGACCGTGTCGTCGCCGACCACGACCGCGTACGGCTGCCCGGGGGCGGCGGCGAACTTGGCGGCCACCAGCGCCCGCTCCGCGTCCCGCCAGGTGGTACCCGCGCCCAACCGCGCCACCAGCAACCGCACCGAGCGCCGGTAGCGCAGCCAGACCCGCACCGGGCCACCGAACGCGTATCCGGTCAGGGCGATTTCCCGACCCAGACGACGTGTTGCCGCCTTCCACCCGCCCAATCGCATCGCGAAGAACCGGAGGATCAGGAAGAACGCGAGGGCGGCGGCCGAGATGCCGGCCCAGTGCAGGATCGTGTCGCGGTGGTCCGCGAAGAACTCGAGCGGATCGGTGTTTCTCATCTGCCGGGTAACTCCTCCCATCGCACATCCACGGGATCACCCGTGCGCGGTGCGCCGTTCGCGCGGCACACTACGCAATCCCGGGCGCTCATCCTGCGTTGCGCTCTCGTAAGGCGTGGCGCAGGGCGCGGATTGCGTAGTAGGTACGGGACTTCACCGTTCCGAGGGGTATGCCGAGGATCTCGGCCGCCTGCTTGAGGTCGCGATCGCGCAGTACCGTCTCGGCGAGGATCTCGCGATGCGCGGCGGTGAGCGAGGGCAGTGCGTCGGCCACGGCCATCTTCCAGAGCAGCGGCTCCCATTGGTCGTCGGCCGGGACGTACTCCAACGGTTCGGGGCTGCATTCCTGCGGTCGGGACCGGCGCGCACGGCGGTCGTCCATGACGATCCGGCGGGCCACCGTCGCGAGCCACGGCATCAGGTCGGACGTGTCCTCGGCGATCGTGCCCGCGTGCCGCCACGCCCGCAGCATGGTCTCCTGCACGACGTCCTCGGCCCACGGGCGATCGCCGCCGGTGAGCTTGAGGCAGAAGGACAACAGGGGCATGGCGTAGCGCCGATAGACCAGTTCGGCGAGTTCCGCGAGTTCGTTGTCATCTGTCGAGCGTGCCTGGTTGCCGTTGTCCCGGTCATCGGCACGAAAGGATGTCACGGCACCGGATTCCTCGCTCCCCCCGAAGTGTCGGCTCGAACCCGTGAACACTAACTACGCTGCGCTACAGGTCCGTTGGATCTGCGCTGAATTTGAGGATTCACCGCCCACGGCCGGTCCGAAATGCAAGCCATCGGCCGACAAGCGTAGTTGTCGGGCGGGGCCGGGCCCGATGGGCGCAGGCGCCGGCCCCGGCCTTCGGATCACGGCCGGTGGCCACAGGTACCGGCGAGCCGGGCTGCCCAGGTGGTCGCCGTCCACTCGGGTGCCGGTCTGCGGGGCGTTGCGGACGTCGTCGCCGACCACGGCTTCGGTTCGGGGACCCGGCGCTGCGCCCGGACGGCGATGTGCCGGTTCAGTGAGCGGTACGTGGGCGCGTCGATGGCGGGTCCGGGCAGGGGCAGGTCGAGGTGGCCCGGGCGGGCGGGTGTCGGCGGGGAATCGGCCGGGTCCGACCGCTACGGTTGCGTGCCGTCCCCGATACTCGGATCGATCGTGTCGAAGTACACCGTGTCGGTGCCCGGGTCGAGGTGGAACGCGCCGGGGTACACCTCGCGTGTCATCTCGCTGTCGAAGGACTTGCTGCCGACCCACCGCGCGTCCTTCGGCACGAACCGCGTGAGCGCGTCCGGCACCGTACTCGGCGTCGCCGGCCGGAAGTCCCGCCCCGGCGTCGCCACGATCGCAGCGACCCCACCGGCCCTCAGCCGAGCGAAGCCCACCACCCGCACATCGCTGGGCCCGGGAACGGACATCCGCGAATCGACACCCAGGACATCGCCCAGCCACCGGGCATCGAACAGCGGCCCGAGCATGGGAAACCGCCGCTCCAACGGCGCCGAATCCCGACGTACCGTGTCGCCGTCCGCCTCTTTCGCCGCCGACGACGTGCACGCCGCGAGCACCGCCGCGGCCCCCGACACGAGCACTTCCCGTCGCCCGAGACGCGTCGAGCCGTCACGGAACACCCCAGCCATGCCCGTCGAGTTCCGCTGTATACGAAAGTTCATCGTGCAAGTACCTTTACGGATGCGGTGCTTCACCGTCCACCGGAACCGCAACCGAATCCGTGTTCGGAAAGGTATGGCGGATGACACCGGAACCGAGGAACGGCTCCTCCGGGGCGTGGCTGATCCGCGTTCCGATCTCGGCCACCGCGTTGGTTATCGCGGTGCTCGCGGCGGCGAACGGGAGTTGGGGCCTGAGCGCCCTGATGGCCTGCACCTCGGCCCTCGTCGCAATCCGGCGCCCCTGACGCACGCGGGCCCATTCCCGGCAACGCGAGAGCATCGACCCCGACCACCCCCCTCGTCGGCCGCGCGCGCCGGGCCGGGACGGGCCTCCGGGGCCGAAAGACGTCAACTGCGCCGTCCGTGCCTGGAGTCGGTCGTGCGGTGCTCTACTTGGATGAGACGGCGCTCCGCACGAGATCCGGCCGGCGTCGGCGGTCTCGTCAGCCATCCGTGCCGGGGGCGGGCGTCGCGGCCCCGGCGAGTCGCCGTCCCGTGGCCTGCCCTCCAGGGAGGTGCGAAACGGGAATGTCCGCAATCTTCTTGGTCCCGATCTGCCCGATGTGTGGAACCGGCTTGTCGGACGGTCGATTGCTCGGCTATTCGGGGGGTGATGTTGCCGTTGGTGTGCCGGGGGCGGGGGCCGTGCTGGCGCGGATGACGAGCGTGGGTTCCACTGCGGCGGGCTCTCGGGGGGTGGCCGGGTCGGTGATGTAGCGGAGGAGGTGGTCGACGGCGAGGGCGCCCATTCGGCCGAAGGGCTGGGCCACGGTGGTCAGGGACGGCGAGCAGTATTCGGCCAACGGGATGTCGTCCACGCCCACCACCGAGATGTCCGAGGGCACTCGGCGGCCGAGTTCGTGCAGGGCGCGGACGACGCCGAAGGCCATTTCGTCGCTGGCCACGAAGATCGCGGTGACATCCGGGATCCTGCCCAGGATCAGGCCGTTGCGGTAGCCGGAGGCGGGTGACCAGTCGCCCGCCAATTCCGGTGGCACCGACCGCCCCTCCTCCTCCAGGGCCGCGCGCCGGCCCCGCGAGCGGCCGGCCGCGTCGAGCCACTCCGGCGGCCCGGCGACGTGCCATACCGTCTCGTGGCCCAGGTCGAGCAGGTGCCGGGTGGCCAGTCGGGCCGCCGACTGCTGGTCGACGGCCACCACTTCGGTCGCCGCCGTGCGGGAGCCGTCGACGGTGATGGTGGGCACCGCGGAGGTGAGCTGTTCGATGCGCGGGCTGACGTGGATCAGCGGCACCGCCAGGATCACGCCCTCGACGTGCTGCTCGGACAGCCGGACCAGCGCGGCTTCGATCGCGGAGGTGTCCAGTGAGGCGGTGGTCGCGGTGCTCACGGTGTAGCCGGCCTGGTCGGCGGCGCGTTCGATGCCGACGGTGAGGGCGGTTCGCGAGTAGAAGCCGGTCTGCAGGGTGACCACGCCGATCGAGCGGCTGCGGCCCGAGGACAACACCCTGGCGGCGTTGTTCTTGCGGTAGCCGAGCTGGTCCACCGCGACGAGCACCTTCGCGCGGGTCTTGGCCTGCACGTTCGGGTGGCCGGCCAGCGCGCGGGAGACGGTCTGCGCGGAGACGCCCGCGACCCGGGCGACATCGGCCATCCCGGGCGGCCGGCCGGCATCACGGGTGTTGTCGTTCGCCATCGGGCTCCTCCCCGTCGGGCCGCCTTGATATCGATGCCAGTCGATCACAAATGGAATATCGATTCAAGGCGGCCCGATCGACCCCGGGTTGGGATCGATAACACCCGGGTGGGTGCCGGGTCGGGCTCAAGCTCCGGTCAGGTGATCGTCCACTGTTGCAGCGGCGATCGGGTGTTCGCCTGTTGCGTGACCGGGGCGCCGTCCGTGCCGGAGGCGGTGGTGAGCAAGAGTCCGCTCCGCAGCGAGGCGACCGTGTAGGCGCCGGTCGCCTGCCTGGTGAGGGTCCAGTGTTGGTTGTCCCGGCCGGTGCAGGTCCGAAATCGGTCCCGGTGAAGAAGCTCCACGCGCGGCTCTGCGTTGCGCCGTAGAGGGAATGGGCCTGCTGGAAGTAGAAGGTGCCGTCCTTGTCGATGTAGGAGTTGGCCGGGGTGTCGTCCGGGTGTGTCCACGCACCCTTGGCGCCGACGGTGACGGTGTACGAGCCGGCCGGCGCGGCCGCGGTTGGCGGCGCGATTGCCTTTGCCGGTACGGCCGTTGCCGAAGCCGCTGTCGTCAGCGCACTCGTGTGCCCGTGAAGGCCAGGGCCGTGGCGAACACCGTCGCGAGGATTCTTCCGGGAGGTGCCATCTCTCTCCGTTTCATGGCGCGTTGGGTCGTACGGGTTCGTTCGGCGACGGCCTGCCGCAGCGTGTCCGGGCAGGGCGGCACTCTGATATCGATATCAACGTGGGGTGCGTCGTTCGGACGGCCCGGGTGGTCGGGTGGCCGAGACGTGGGAGGTGGATCCGGCTCGATCGATGACCTGGCAAAGTGCTGCAAGAGCCTCCAGGACGCCATGCGAGCACGGAGGATGCCTCCGTCGGGGTGGTGCAGTCGGTGCGTGCCGCCGCTTCCGCCGAGCCGGCGAGCGCGCCGATGCCTGGCACTATGGCAGAGGATGTTATCGATGCCAATGGTGTCGACCGCACTGCTGCCGGCGACGCCGCCCGGTGGCCATCGGGCCCGGGCGCTACGGTGCGAGGCATGCGATCGCTGATCACCGCCGTACACGAACACGACGAGGCTGCCCGCTTCCTGGGTTGGCCGGGGGACTTCGACCTCGCCTGTGGGGACCATGGCGAGGACGTGCACCTCGCTTCGGGCGCGGCGCTGGAGGGCTTCGCAGGCGACGGCGCGGGGGCACATTCTTCTTCTGTGGCGCCGGTGGCGAGGAACGTCCGGTCCTGTACGCCGACTCCGAAGGCGGTGCGGCGCTGATCGCGATCGGCCTGCCGGAACTCCTGCGGCTGCTCCTGGTGGCGTGACTGCCGGGCGTTCACCGAGGCGGAGACTCGTGAACTCGCGGCCCAGTACCTGGAGGACATGCCCGATCTGCCGGCTCGGCGGGACCGGGCGGCCGCGGCTCTCGGACTCGATCTGCCGACCGAGGCCGAGGTCTTGAGCCGGCTGCGCGAGATCGCGACCGGGGTGGGCAAGGACTTCGTTCTCGTCTTCACGCCGGAGAACGAGCCCTACGACTCGCTGATCGAGGGCTGAGCGGCGCCGCCCACCGGGACCGGGAACGACCGGCCGTCGGGCAGGACGTGTGGGCTGCTTGAATGGCCGGGAGCCTGTGGGTGGGCCGTTCGGGCGGCGTACGCGGTGGGCAATCGGCCTGCCGGACCGTGAAACAGACTCCGACCAGGGAAGACGCGGCGCACCTGGGATACGGGAAACGGGCCGCGGGGAACGAGGAACGCGTGCCGGGGACAACAGGGGCCGAGGAGGCGGACGCGTTCGCGCGACTGCTGCGGGAGCTCAAGGATCGCTCGGGGCTGAGCTACGGGGCGTTGGCGAAGCGGCTGCACATGGGCACGTCGACCCTGCACCGCTACTGCAACGGCAGCGCCGTACCGAACGATTACGCGCCGGTGGAGCGCTTCGCGAGGGTGTGCCGGGCAACGCCGCAGGAGTTGGTCGAGCTGCACCGGCGCTGGATCCTGGCGGACGCGGCACGGGGGCGCCGGGCGGACGCGGCGCCGGGCGCGGAGGAGGTCTCGGCATTGACATCGGCATCGGCCTCGGCGGGCGAATCGCCCGAGGTCGAGGTCGAGGTCGAGGCCGAGGCCGAGAGCGCGACGTCCGAGTCCGAGGCGGATGCGGTCCCCGTCGCCGGAACGGCCGCGGCAGCGACGCCCGTGCAGGACGAGGACGGCGCCGCGGCCGTCGTCGACGCCCCGAGCAAGTCCGCGCCGGCGCGACGTCGTCTCACCGTGGCAACCGCCTTCGCCGCGGTGGCGGCCGTACTGGCAGTCGTGATGGTCGTCGTGGATCCACTCTCCGGTGACGGAGCCGGCGACACCGGGGACCGCCGGGAAGCAGGTTCCGCCGCCGCGATCCCCGGTTCGGCGGATGCCGGGGACCGCTCCACCGTGCCGGCTCCCGCCTCGCCACCCCCCGGCGGGACGGCATCGCCCTCGGCCGCCACGACCGAGTCCGGGAAGGCCGGCCCGAGCGCTTCGAAGGGCGGGACGCCGAGCGCGGGGGAGTCCGCCGGCGCCGCTCCGCTCGGGGTGGGCGTTCGCCCGTACGTCTACCACAACCCGTGCAGCCAGCACTTCCTGGTCGACAGCGCCCCCGCCCAGGTCGGCCCGCCCGCGAACGAGGGGGACGCCACCCGCTGGGCCGCCGCGTACGGCGCCGTCTCCTCGGGCGAACAAACGGTCGCCCTCACCGTCCAGGGCCGAGATCGGGACACCGTGGTCCTGGAGGCACTGCACGTACGCATCGCCGGCAAGAGCGCGCCGCTCGCCTGGAACGACTACGCGATGGGCGTCGGTTGCGGCGGCGAAGTGAACACCAAGTCGTTCGACATCGACCTCGACAAGGGCAGCCCCACCCTCACCGGGAAGAACGGCCAACGCGAATTCCCGTACAAGGTCAGCGCGTCCGACCCGGAGGTCTTCTACGTCACGGTGCACACCAAGGCACACGACGTCCGCTGGGATCTGACCCTGGACTGGTCGAGTGGCGATCGTCGGGGCACGCTGCGGATCGACAACAAGGGCCTGCCGTTCCGCACGAGCGCCGACGTGCGTCGCCCCGGCTACGACTATCCGCTCGGCGGCGGCGAGTGGGTCGAACGGGAGCCCGAGGGGCAACCGGACCAGCCGGCCGGGCCGTTCGGGTGATGGTGGGTCGCCCGGCTGAGCGGAGCCGGATCGGCGCTCCGGGATGGTGACGGCCGCCGACGCGGGCGGCAGGTGTGCCGGCGACGGGTCCATCGGGTGATCGGCCCGCCTCCGACTGCGTCGAGGAGTCCGATCCCATGCGCACGCTCGGCCGGATCGTGGTGCGACCGGCCGCCATCGAGTCGCACCACCGGGCCCGGCGACAGGTCGCCGGCCGGCCCGAGTCACGGTCGCCGCGCGGTACTCGACCCGGGAGACCCGGACTTCGCGATCGTCACCCCCGCAACAGAGGGCATGCCGCACCCCGCCGGGGCTCGGCACCACCACGGGTCTCATCCGTCGCACAGGTCGATCGACGTACCGAACGCCCCATATCGCAGGGCGGTGTTCCGGTCGCGGGTGGACGATGGAAGGAGTGCGAACGAGTGCGGGGAAGGAGCGGATCCGAGAACTGCTCGGGGCCCATCATCGAGAGGCGAGGAGGCGTGCGGCGATGGCGACCTTCATGGACGTCCATACCGGCATGACCGGCATCACCAACGAACAACTGGCAGCGGCGCATCAGGCGGATCTGGCGATCGAGGAGGAGGAGGGCGTGCACTTCCGGCACGCCTGGGCCGACCCGGAGTCGGGCACCGTGTACTGCCTGTCCGAGGCGCCCTCGGCCGAAGCGGTCCTGCGGGTCCACGAACGCGCCGGGCACCCCGTGGCCGAGGTCCACCCCGTGCCGGTCACGGTGTAACGGGCACGAGCCGCTTCGTGGCCGGGACCCGTGGCGACGACGCTGCGGAAGCGCCGGCGCCACGGGTCCCGGCACGTGTCCCGGTCGAGGGACACGCTCAGGAGTCGGTGAGTACCCACAGTTGCCAGACGCCGGCGGGCCGGCACTCGTACCTGTTGGCGCCGTTGTCCAGATACCACTGGCCCCTCGTGTGGCAACCGCCCAGGTCGTCGGG
Organism: Embleya sp. NPDC020886; assembly: GCF_044333915.1. NCBI lineage: Bacteria > Bacillati > Actinomycetota > Actinomycetes > Kitasatosporales > Streptomycetaceae > Embleya > Embleya sp. NPDC020886. Next base: position 268,269 of record NZ_JBIRRX010000003.1, read on the forward strand.
CGCGAAGTCCTGCACGTGATGCCAACCCGGACCGGCGACCGGAACGGCCGCGCGCTCGGCCGCCGCCGCGCTCGTCGCGGACGCCTGGGCCACGGCCAGGCCGGGCGCCGTCAGCAGCGCGACGGCCGTCGCCAGTACCGCAAACCTCTTGTCGATCTTCATGGTCTTCCTCTCGAAACGATCAACGGGGAAACCCCAGCCTCCCGTTTCCACGCAATTCGGTCTTCATGCACAGGAACGACCACTCCCTACATCAAAACGTGTACGCACCGAACCCCGCCCCGAGTGCCCGGCATTGCGCCCTCGGCCTCGATCGCGGGTCGGACCCCCCGTACGGATGCCGCACTCGGGGGCGGGTCGGCCAGGGGATGACGGATGCGAAGGCGAGGGTGTGCCGGGGAGGGTGGTCGGGTGCGGTTCCGCGATGGGATCGCCGAGGGAACGACGATCCCGGGACCGCGGGGAAGAACGGACGGGGCATGCAGAAGACGCCCAATGGGGACCACGGTGCCGAAGGCGCCCTGACCATCATGCTGACCGGGGCGACGGCCGGCACCGGCCGGGCCACCGCGTCCGCGCTCGCGGGCCGGGCGGGGCATCTGGTCCTGCACGGCCCGGAACGGGAGGACGAGGTGGCCGAGCTGCTGCGCGCCGTGCGGAAGGAGCTGGCCCCCGGCGCCCGGCTCGACTACTTCGCCGCCGACTATGCGAACCCCGCCGAGGTGGCGCGCCTGGTCCGGCGGGTGCGCGCCGTGACCGACCGCATCGATCTGCTCGTCAACAACGCCGAACGCCCCGGCGCGCCCACCCGGACCGTGAACGCGGGCGGCACCGAACTCACCTTCCGCACCAACTACCTGGCCCCCGTGCAACTCACCGACGGGCTGATCGACCTGATCGGCGATCGTTCGCGCGGCCGGATCGTCAACGTCGCCTCGGGGACCCACCTCACCACGGCCCTGCACCCGGACGACCCGGGCCTGGCCCGGCACCCGTACTCGGCGTCCCTGGCCCACACGCACGCCGGCCTGGCGCTCGTCACCTACTCCCGCCGGCTGGCCCGGCACCGACCCCGGCACGCCATCGACGTGGTCGCCATGGATCCCGCGTGGATGTCGACGCACCCGGGCGCCGGGTCCGCCGCCGGCGCGGACCGGCCCGATCGGGCGGCGGCCGACATCCGCCACGTCGCCGCGCTGTGTGACGACAACGGCGCCTGGTACCACGGGCGTGCCCCCGGGCCGATCAACCCCCAGGCCTGCGATCACGGTGTACAGGAACGCCTGCACGACATCACCGAGTTCGCCCTCCGGGGCGGCCTCTGACCCGGCCCCTCCGATCCGGCACCGCCGCCGCTCCCCGCGCGACCCGCCGAACCGAGGACGCAGCGCCGGCGCCGGGTGCGGTTTCCCCCGGTCGGGGTGATTCGGCCAGGGAGTCACTGATGCGAACGCGGCACACACCGGTGGACCCTTGCCCACATGCCCTCGCGCCCGGTCGCGCAGCACCGCTCCGGGCGGGTCGAGGCGAAGCCGAAGAGAAAGGGACCGACGGGGCGATGGCAGATCTGGACTACCGGTGGCATCTTCGCGCGGTGATGGCGCAGCGCGGCATGTTCGCCACGACGGACCTGCGTCCCCTGCTGGCCGCACGCGGCGTCGACCTGTCCCCGAGTCAGGTGTACCGACTCGTGGTCGACAAGCCGGACCGGTTGAAGATGCGCACGTTGATGGCGCTGCTGGACATCCTCGACTGCACGATGGACGACCTGATCGAACCGCAGGCGGCCCGGACGGCACGTCCCCGAGGGAGGTGAGGCGGCGGGCGGCCCTCGAACCGAAGGGCGGCCCGGGCCCCTCGCCGGGCGCGGCGTAGGGCTCCCGCGTCGCACGCCGCGCCTCGCACGCCGGGCCGATGCGCCGCGCCCCGGCACGTGACCCCGAACTCCCGTTCCCATCGGTCACGTCGGCGCCCGCACCCGCCCGCCCACACGGCGTAGCCCCCGCCGAGCCGCCGTCCCCGCGCCGGCCCCTCCGCCGCGCCGGCCCGCCCCGAGCCGCGTCCTCTCACGCGCCCGCCCGTGCCCGAGCCGTGGCCCGCCGTTCGGCCGGCTCCCGGGCGAAGTAGCCTGCCGCATGGATATTGCATCGGATGACAGTCGGCCGGGACGAGCATCGATGCGCGGCGTGGAAGGTTTGGGCGGAAGTGTCTGACGATTCCGCGGTCGACGGCAGGCCCGAAGGCGGCGCACGGGAGCGGGCGATCCGCACCCGCGGGCGGTCCGCGACCTGGGCGGGCGGAGCCCTGCCGGCGGAGTCGCTGCTGGGCAGGGAGGTCGAGTGCGAGGCCCTCGACCGGTTGCTCGCGGACGTTCGCGGTGGCGAGAGCCGGGCGCTGGTCTTGCGCGGCGAGGCCGGAGTGGGCAAGTCGGCCCTGCTGGACCACCTGGTCGCCGAGTCCGCGGGATGCCGGGTCGTGACCGCCACCGGGATCCAGTCCGAGATGGAGCTGCCCTTCGCGGCCGTCCACCAGTTGTGCGTGCCGTTGCTGGACCTCCTCGATTCCCTGCCCGAACCGCAGCACGACGCGCTCGGCACCGTGTTCGGGATGCGCACCGGCCCCACTCCCGACCGGTTCCTGATCAGCCTCGCGGTGCTCAACCTGCTGGCCCAGGCCACCGACGAACACCCGCTCGTGTGTGTGATCGACGACGCCCAGTGGCTCGATCGTGCCTCGGCCCAGGTCCTCACCTTCGTCGCCCGCCGCCTCGTCGCGGAAAGCGTGGCCTGTGTCTTCGCCGTCCGCGACGCCGAGGCCGACGCCGACGCGGGCGACCCCGACGTGTTGTCGGGCCTGCCCGTGATCGAGGTCGGCGGGCTGCCGGACACGGACGCGCGCACCCTGATCGGCCGGGTGCTCCCCGGACCGCTGGACGAGCGGGTCCGGGAGCGGATCCTGATCGAGTCGCGCGGGAACCCGCTCGCCCTGCTGGAGTTGCCCCGTGCCGCGGCAGGGGGCGGATTCGTCGCCGCGGCGACCGGACAGTCGTTGTCCGGCCGGCTCGAAAGCGGCTTCCGGCAGCGGCTGAACGGCCTGTCGGCCGACACCCGCAAGACGCTGCTGCTGGCCGCCGCCGAGCCGCTCGGCGATCCGGCCCTGCTGTGGCGCGCCGCCGACCTGCTCGGCGTCGACGCCACGGCGCTCGACGCGGCCGACGAACTGATCGACTTCACCGACCGGGTGCGTTTTCGGCATCCGCTCGTGCGCTCGGCGGCATACAACGCGGCCCTGCCGAAGGACCGCCGCGAGGTCCACCAAGCGCTGGCGGAGGCGACCGACGCCGGCACGGATCCGGACCGGCGGGCCTGGCACCACGCCCAGAGCACCGCGCACCCGGACGAGGACATCGCCACCGAGCTCGAACGCTCGGCCGATCGGGCCCAGGCCCGCGGCGGCCTGGTCGCCGCCGCGGCCTTCCTCGAACGGGCGGTCGAACTCACCCCCGACGCCCGACGCCGGGCCGCCCGCGCGCTCGACGCCGCCCGGGCCAAGCACCTGGCCGGCGCGCCCAAGTCCGCCCTGGCGCTGCTGGCGGCGGCCGAGGCCGGTCCGCCGGACGAACTGCGCCGGGCCAAGGCCGAATGCCTGCGCGCCGAGATCGCGTTGACCTCCAACCACGGCAGCTCGGCGCCGGCGATCCTGCTCAAGGCCGCCAAGCAGCTCGAATCGCTCGACGTCGAACTCTCCCGCGACACCTACCTGCAGGCCCTGTTGGTGGCGATCGGCATCCTGCCCCGCTGGGAGGGCATCACCGAGGTCGCGGCGGCCGGCCGCGCGGCGCCGCCCGCGCCCGGCGTCCCGCGCGCCACGGACCTCATCCTCGACGCCCTCACGCTGCTGTACACCCAGGACGCGCTGACGGCCGAGCCGGTCCTGCGGCGCGCGATGGCCGCGGTCCTGAGCGAGGGAGCCGACCCGGCCGAGCGACTGCGCTGGCTCTGGTTCGTCAACCTGTTCGCGATGGCGCTGTGGGACGACGAAGCCTGTCGCGAACTCGCCCGTCGTTGCCTGCGCCTGGTCCGTGACTCCGGCGCGCTCGCGCTGCTGCCCCTGGTCCTCAGCGTGTCCACGATGATGTTCCTGTTCGAGGGCGACCTGGCCGAGGCCGAGATCCTGAACGAGGAGGCCAAGGAGCACGCGGTCGCCGCCGACGTCTGGACCACCTCCGGAGCCATGGTGCAGACGGGCGGCGACCTCGGCCTCGCGGGATGGCGGGGAGACGAGGAGCGCACCGAACGCCTCGCGGCGACCATCGCCGAGGAGGCGGCGATCCGCGGCGAGGGCCGGACCCTGGAGATCTGTCACTGGGTCAGGTCCGTCCTCTACAACGGCCTCGGCCGGTACGAAAAGGCACTCGAAGCCGCCCTGTTGGCCACGGTGGACCACGAGACGGAGGAGGCCCCGAGCGGCCTGGGCGTGCACTGGGCGCCCCTCGAAGTCGTCGAGGCCGCCGTCCGTACCGGCCGGCACGAACTGGCCGGCCGGACGCTGGCGCGGCTCTCGCACTCCACCCGGGCGGGCGGCACGGACTGGGGTCTGGGCCTCGAAGCCCGCTGCCGGGCGCTGGTCAGCGAGGGTGCGGAGGCGGACCGCCTCTACCGCGAGGCGATCGACCGGCTCGGTCGTACCCGGATGCGCGTCGACCTCGCCCGCGCCCACCTGCTGTACGGCGAATGGCTGCGCCGGGAACGCCGGCGCATCGACGCACGCGACCAACTGCGCACCGCCTTGGACCTGTTCACCGAGATCGGGATGAAGGCTTTCGCCGACCGCACCGAGCGCGAACTGCTCGCCACCGGAGAGACCGCGCGCAAGCGGACCGCCCCGGCCACCGAGGAACTCACCGCGCAGGAAGCGCAGATCGCCCGGCTCGCCCGTACCGGCCTGACCAACAAGGAGATCGCCGCGCGCCTGTACATCAGCCCCCGCACCGTCGAATACCACCTGCGCAAGGTCTTCGGGAAACTCGGCGTCACCTCGCGTCACCAACTCGTCGACCTCCCCTGACCCGTCCGCCCGCCCCGACGGCAACTCCGGGAGATCTCAGGCCGGTCGGCGCACCCGGGGCACGGCGGGGAAGGTGATCACGACCATCAGGACGCATACGGCCGCGAGCCCGGCGACGACGGCGGCCGGCCCGATCCGCGACACCGCGAGCGGCAGGAGCAGGACGGCCGCCACGCCGCACCACACCAGGCCGGGACGGAGCACGTGCTCGGCCAGGATGGGCCTGTGGATCAGCCACAACAGCACGACGAAGACGGCGGTCGGCACGGCCACGGCGTAGCAGATCGCGAGCGGTGCGGCGGCCGGGCCCCGGCCGGTCTGCTCGACCGCGACCTCCAGTCCGGCGCCCAGCGCCGCGAGCGCCGCGAAGATGCCGTAGTGGCCGTATCCCCACAGGTAGGAGCCGTGTCGGCGGTCGCTGAGCCCCTCCCCGGCGGGGACCAGGAAGTAGAGCCACCACAGGGCGAACAGGAGTACCAGGCCGGATCCGGCGATGACCACGAGCGAGCCGCCGATCCGGGCGGCGTCCAGCGCCGCCCGCACGCCGTTGGACGTGGCGAGCACACTTTCGCCGAACAGGATGATGGTGAACAGGCCGTAGCGTTCGGCGATGTGGTGCGGGTGCCAGTCGGTCGGCCGGGAGCGTTCCGCCCAGCGCGGCACCGCGAGTTCCAGGGCGGCCAGGACCAGGAAGGACAGCGGCTGGGCCGGCGACGGCAGGGCGTTTGCCTCCGCCAGGACCAGGCGCAGGATCCAGCCCGCCTCCAGGAGCGTGATACCCGCCGCGTACCGCAGCGCGGTACGCCGGCCGGCCGGGTGCTCGGCGGCGGCCCGCAACCACAGCGCGACCAGCGCGACGCGCATCACCAGGTAGCCGATCGTGATCAGCCGGTAGTCCGCGTCGTCGGCCGCGGCCGGCACACCGGCGGCGAGCACCAGCACCCCCGCCATCTGCACCATCGTCAGCAGCCGGTAGGCGACGTCGTCGGTGTCGTACGACGAGGCGAACCAGGTGAAGTTCATCCACGCCCACCACACGGCGAAGAAGACCTGAAGGAACGGGACGAGCCCGGTCAGGGCGTCCCCGTCGGCGACATGGTGTGCCAATTGGGCGGTGACCGCGGCGATCGCGACCACGAAGGTGAGATCGAAGAGCAGTTCGAGCGGGCTCGCGGTGCGGTGCGGTTCGTCGATCGCGCGCGCGGTCATCCGGATCCGGATCCGGTACCCGGCGACTGCTGATGGCACGGCCTCGCTCCTTCGGTCGGTGGGTCCCCCTGCCGACAAAGACAAGGCGGGGTCCCTGCTTGTGACAGTGGGCCCGGAAAAAGCACACGACGAAAAAAACTTCGGCGGACCTGTCACAACCGCTCAGGGTGTCCGGTCTTAGTCGGCAACCGGGCGGCGACGGAGTCCCCGGCGAACAGGAGGACCTGGCATGAGGATCGTGGTCATCGGCGGTACCGGACTGATCGGCTCGAAGCTGGTGACGAAGCTGGGCGAGCACGGACACGAGGCGGTCGCGGCGGCGCCGAACACCGGTGTCGACACGCTCACCGGCAAGGGCCTGGCCGAGGTCATGAAGGGTACGTCCGTGGTCATCGACGTATCGAACTCCCCGTCCTTCGAGGACGCCGCCGTATTGGAGTTCTTCAGCACCTCCACCCGCAACCTGCTGGCCGCCGAGCAGGAGGCCGGCGTCGGCCACCACGTCGCGCTGTCGGTGGTGGGCAGCGAACGGCGTCCCGACATCGGCTACTTCCGGGCGAAGATCGCCCAGGAGCGGCTCATCAAGGAATCGTCGATCCCCTACTCGATCGTGCACGCGACGCAGTTCTACGAGTTCGCCCGGCGGATCGCCGACGAGGCGACGACCGGCAACGAGGTGCACATCGCGCCGGTCGCGTTCCAGCCGATCGCGGGCGACGAGGTCGCGAAGAACGTGGGCAGGACCGCGGTGGGCACGCCACTGAACGCGACGATCGAGATCGCCGGCCCGACGCGGTACCGGATGGACGAGTTCTTCCGGGAGGCGCTGGCGGCCTGGGGCGACCCGCGCGAGGTGGTCACCGACCCGAACGCGCACTACTTCGGCGCCGTACCGGACGAGTCGACGCTGGTCCCGGGCGAGGGCGCCACCCTCGGCGAGATCACCTACCCGGACTGGTCGGCGAAGTCCGCCGGTTGAGCCCTGTCCGGCGGATCCTGGTGGGCCGCGCCGCCCTTCCGCCGACATCCGCCGGACAGGGCCCGGGCCGGAAAGCGTCGGAACCACCCCTGCGTCCGACCTGCCCGTGCCACCCCGGGTGCCGCGGCGGTGCCGACCACGCGCCGCGGCACCCCGGGGGCGACCTCCACCGCATCGGACCGGCGAAACGAGAGACCTGTGAATCAATCGGCCCCACAGCGGCCCGCCCCGGCCCCCGCCGCGGCGCCCCGGATCGGCACGCCGGACGATCTGCGCGAGCACCTGCAATGGGCGCTCGAACTGGAGCACGCGACACTGCCGCCTTACCTGTGCGCGCTCTACTCGCTGGACCCGAAGCGCAATCCCGAGGCCGCCCAGGTCGTGGCCGGCGTCTTCGTCGAGGAGATGCTGCACCTGGCCCTGGTCGCCAACCTGCTCAACGCGGTCGGCGGCACCCCGAGGCTGGACACGCCCCGGATGTTGCCGAGCCACCCCCGGCGGTTGCCGCACGGCGACCCGTCGTTGGAGTTGTCGCTGCTTGCGTTCGGCCCGGAGGCGCTCGACATGTTCCTGCGGCTCGAACGGCCCGCGCCGCCGGACGCGCCCGCCCAGGCCGACGGCTACGCGACCATTGGCCAGTTCTACGCCGCGATCGAGGAGGGGCTGCGCGACCTGTGCGCCCGGCTCGGCGAGCAGGAGGTGTTCCGCGGCGACCCCGCGCGCCAGGTGGGGGAGCGACACTTCCGACACACCACCGGCAGGCTGGTCCAGGTCACGGATCTGGCCTCGGCGCTGACCGCGCTCGCGGAGATCGTCGACCAGGGCGAGGGCCTGCTCCGCGGCGAGGTCTGGGACGGCGACCGGGACGTCCACCACCCGGATCGGGACGAGGTCGCGCACTTCTACCGTTTCCAGGAGCTCCGGGTCGGTCGTCGCTACCGGCGCGGCGACACCCCACAGTCCGGGCCGACCGGCGAACCGCTGCACGTGGACCTCGGCGGCGTGCGACCGATGCGGCGCGACCCGCGTCCGCACGAGCACCCGCCGGGGAGTGCGATCCGCGACGCCCAGGACGAGTTCAACCGTACGTACTGTGCCGTCCTGCACCTGCTGGAGCGGGCTTTCGACGGCAGTCCGAGGCTGCTCGCGGTCGCGACCGGCATGATGTACGGGCTGCGCGAGCAGGCCCGCGTGCTGATGGAGATGCCGGACGGCGAGGGCACGACGGCCGGTCCCACCTTCGACTACGTCCCGCCCGAGCAGCGCGCGTGGAGCCCCGGCGACCGACCCCGGATCGTGGTGCTGCCCGGCGGCCCCTACCTCGTCTACGGCGGCATCCCGCTCCGGCGCAAGGTCAAGGTCGTCTCCCCGGAGAACAACGACGCGCTGACCTGGAGGACCGGGCCGGAGTCGGCCACCGAGCACACCTACGCGCTGTGCCGCTGCGGCCGTTCGGGCGCGAAGCCGTTCTGCGACGGGACGCACGCGGTGGTCGGCTTCGACGGGACCGAGAACGCCGTGGTGACGCCCTACCGCGAGTTGCGGCACGTGCACGACGGCGTCGGCATCTCGGCGCAGCGGGTCGGCGAATTGTGCGTGCACGCCGCCTTCTGTATCGGCGCCACCAGGCCGATCGCCAAGATGCTCGACGACACCGAGGACCCCGACGTGCGCTCGAACATCATGGGACGCATCGACCACTGCCCGTCCGGCTCCTACAGCTACGCGCTGGAGCGGGACGGCGAGACCGTCGAGGTCGACCTTCCTCGGGCCGTCTCGGTCCTGGCGGAGGAAGGCGACCTGGCCGGCGCGCTGTGGGTCACCGGCGGGGTCGCGGTGCACCGCGCGGACGGACGGCCCCTGGAGACCCGCAACCGGATGACGCTGTGCCGGTGCGGCCACTCGGCCGGCAAACCGCTGTGCGACGGCACCCACCGCGAGATCGGCTTCCGCGAGGAGCCGACCACCGCCGAGGCCGGTCGGGAGCGGGGTTGAACGCCGAGCCCGGGACCGGCGACCGCGCCCTCCCACGCGGTCGCCGGCGTTCGGGTCGCCGGCGGCGGGAGGAAATATTCGACGGAGGGCCGTACCCCGCCGGCACGGCGGCGGCAGAACGCACTCCGCCGAGGTACGGACGCGTCGCGCGGGGGGTTCCCCACGCGGCGCATTCGCGCGTCCGGCCGGGCTCGGATCCCCGTGTCGGCCGTGCGACGGATGCCCCGCCGCGACGAGACGGCCGCCGGACGACCGTTTCGGTCCGCGGTATCGACACCCTCACCTCGAAGGCGCGATCGAACATGCAGCTTGACGGACAGGATCAGGCGAGTTCCCTCGACCGGGCCGCCGCGATCTTCATCGAAGTGCGTCCCCGCCTGTTCGGCATCGCCTACCGGATGCTGGGCATCGCGGCGGAGGCCGAGGACGTCGTCCAGGAGACCTGGTTGCGCTGGCAGCACACCGAGCGTTCGATCATCGACAACCCGGCGGCCTTCCTGGCCACGATCACCACCCGGCTGTCCATCAATGCCGCGCAGTCCGCCCGGGTCCGTCGCGAGACGTACCTGGGTCCCTGGTTGCCCGAGCCCGTCGACACCAGCGCCGATCCCGCGCTCGGGGCCGAGCGGGGCGAGGCGCTGGAAATGGCCCTGCTGTTGCTGCTGGAGAAGCTCACCCCCGCCCAACGGGCCGCCTACGTCCTGCGTGAAGCGTTCGACTACCCGTACGAACAGATCGCCGAGATTCTCCGGCTCAGCCCGGCCAACGTCCGCCAACTGGTGAGCCGTTCGCGCAAGTACCTGAGCACCGCGCGGCGCGAGAGCATCGACGCGGGCCGGCACCGGCGCCTCATGGAGACCTTCCTGGATGCCGCCAAGGAGGGCAATGTCTCGGCCTTGGAAGAGCTTTTCGCCGCGGACGTGGTCAGTACGTCCGACGGCAACGGCATCAGGGGCGCGGCGCGCTTTCCCGTGGTCGGCGTCAACCGGGTGGCGCGGTTCATGGCGGCCCTGGCACCGAGGTTCTGGTCGGCGGAGCGGATCCGGTGGGTGGAGGTGAACGGCCGCGCGGGCCTGCTCGTCCCGCGCGGCCCCGCCGGTTTCATGCTCCTGTCCGTCGACGCCGCGTCGGACGGTATCCGGCACCTGATGTGGATCGTCACCGCGGACAAGCTCGGCGGCTTCGTGCCATCGGTCGAACGGGTCGGCGGCACGGTATGAGCGGTGCCACATCAGCCGACGTCGCGCCGTCCGGCCGTCGCCGTCCCGGGACACCCGAGGACTCGGCGACCGACACCCGGGGCGACACGGATCGGGTCGGGAACCGTCACACCGAGGCGGACCGTCCGGTCCAACGTGAGGGGACGAACGAAGTGAGGACAACGTGCCGACGATCCTGACCTCCGGTGTGCGCGCCGGATCATCGCCCGGGGAGCGGGCGGCTTCCCGCCTGCCGAACTCCGCGCGCCGGGCGGGCCGGACATGAGCACGGCCGCCCCCACCTCGGTGGCGGAGATGCTCGACGAGCGACGCCACCTGCTGGAGATCGCCACCTGGTTGTTCGACGCCGCCGCCGCGGACCGGATCCTCCAGGAGACCTACCGCCGCTGGTACGCCCTCGACGACGCCGAACGCGCGCGGATCGGCCCGCCTCGGGCCTGGTTGACCAGGGTCGCCGGAGGCATCTGCCTGGATCGACTCTCCTCGACCGCCTCGGCGGAAACCCCGGTGGACGACTACGCGGCGGACGTCGAGGCGTACCCGCCACGGCCGCGCCCGGACCCCGACCCGGTCACCGAGTGGCTGCGGCTCAACCCCACGCAGGACCACGGCGACCCGGACGTGGCGGCCCGGCACGACGAGGTCGTGCGCCGGTTCGCCGCGGCCTGCGTCACCGGCGACACGGCGGCCATGCGGGCGATGCTGGCGGCGGACGCGATCGTGGTCAGCGACGGCGGCGGCAAGGTGCGCGCCGCGGTCGAGCCGACCCACGGCGCGGAGGCGGTCGCCCGCTTCGTCAAGGACCTGCTGGGCGATCCGCCACACCCGGTGGTCTCGGTCGCCTCCGTCAACGGCCGGGCCGGGCTGCTCCTCGGCGCCGAGGGGCGGGTCGTGGCGGTGGTCGGTGTGAGTGTCGCCGAGGGTGACGTCACCGCCGTGTGGATCATGCTCAATCCCGACAAGCTGCGGGGCTGGCAGGGCGGCCGGCCGCATCCCGCTCCCGATCGGGCGCCGGTGGCTCCGGGGGTTTCGATACCTTCGGGGGCCTCGGCGGGTGCGGCCGCTTCGGCGGCTTCGGAAGAAAGGGCAACACCATGAACGATCCGGTCACGGCGCCGCCTACGGAAGGCGTGCCGGGCGCAGGCGGGTTCAGACCGCTCTACGCCGCCCGCGTCGCGGTGAGCGGTGGTCGGCTCGCCCACGGCCGCGCCACCGGCCGGGCCCGCTCGTCGGACGGCGCCCTGGAGTTCGACCTGCGCATGCCCGCCGAACTGGGCGGCGACGCCGGCGGCCCGAACCCCGAACAACTCACCGCCGCCGCGTTCGCCGCCTCGCTGCACGGCGAACTCACCCTGGTGGCGCGGCAACACCTGCTCGATCCGGCACCCATCACGGTCGAGGCGACCGTCGCCGTGGGCCGTGACCCCTCCGACGGGGGATATCTGCTGCACACCGAACTGGAGGTGACCTGGCCCGGCGTCGCCCGCGAGACCGCCGACCGCCTGCTCGCCAGGGCCATCGCACACTGCCCCTACGCGAAGATGGCCGGCCACGGCATCCCCACCACCATCACCCTGGCCCCGGACCGGCGACACGAGGAAACCTGAGCGGGCCCCCTGATCTGCATGGACCCGGATCAGGGGCCCTTCCGTTCCGCCGGTGCCGCGCACGGCGATGGCCCCGGCCGAGGAGAAGCCGACCTGCCGTTCTTCCCCAATCCGGGCGCACGACCCGAACGCGGCACGCCTGGCCGACATCCCCTCCGCGCCACAGGTCTTCCTCGGCCCCGTTGCGCGACACTTCACCGGCCGTCGGTCCCGGCTCGGCTTGCCGGCACCGTGGTTGGACGAGGTCGGGACGGGTGGCCTACGGGTGGTCACCGCAACCCCGGGGTAGGTGAGTCGCGTTGCCGGGCGCGCGCTCGCGGGCGCCGTGCATCCCGAACCGGTCGCGGTGCCAGGCCCGCGAACACATGGACGCCCGCTGGTTGCCCCTCGATCAACACGGCACTGGCGGCCGTACGGTCCGAAGGCCCCACTCGACCGGGGGTATTTGCCTGGATCGCGCACCAACTCGGGCTCTACCAGAGGGCGGACGCGCCGATGGACATATCCGGTCGGCCGCCACCGTGAGCGCCGACCGCCGGCGTCGAATCCGGGTCCTGCTCGCGGGCCGGCAACTCGGCGAACCCTTCGGTGATCACGACCGCATGGTGAACGCGATGGCAGGTATCGTGCCGGACGGGCGTCCCGTCGCCGTGACCGGCTCCGACGATCGCACCGTGCGGGTGTGGGACCCGACCGCCGGCCGACGACTCGGCGAACCCCTCACCGGTCGTGTCGGCCCGGTGAACGCCGTGACGTTGCACGGGCGTTCCGTCGCCGCCACCGGCTCCGACGACGGCTCCGTGCGGGGCCGGGATCCGACCACCGGACGGTGTATCGATCGGATTCGGCCGCCGGCGCAATGTCGAGCGCTGGGGATGGTCGGCGGGGGAAGATTGCTCGTCGGCTTCGACCCGGACGTCGTACTGCTCGTTCACGGGAGCGGTGCATCGACCGCGGGTCCGGCCGCCACCGGGAGAACCACCGGCATCGATGAGGAGGAATCGTGACGGGTGCGATCGTGGGCGTGCACGGCATCTGGAACTTCCGCCGGGGCGAGACGCCCGAACGCGCGGCCGACAGCCTGTCCGGCGTCTGGAGCGCGAGCGTGGCCACCGCGCTGCGCCGGGCCGGGTCGATCGCGCCGGCGCCGCGCGTGCAGGTGGCGTACTACGCCGATCTGCTGCACCGGCGCGGACGGCAGGGGGCCGACGACGGGCTCGACGATCTGGACCCGTTCGAGGCCGAGTTCGCCGGCCACTGGCTGGACGAGTTCGACCTGCCGGTGGGGGTCGCGGCGGGTGAGTCGACCATCGAGGTGCGTCAGGCCGTCGAGACCCTGGCCCGGATGCGCGTCCTGGGCCCGCCCGCCACGAAGTGGTTCGTGGCCGGTCTGTGCCGGGAGGTCCCGGCCTACCTGAGGAACCCGGACAGCCCCGGCCGGGCCGCCGCCCGCGCCCGAGTCGTCGACGCCCTCGAAGCCACCGGCGCCCGCGTGGTCGTCGCGCACTCCCTCGGGTCCGTCGTCGCCTACGAGGCCCTGTGGGCCCGCCCCGACCTGAGCATCGACCTCCTGGTCACCCTCGGCTCACCCCTGGCCCTGCCGCACGCCGTCCTGCCTCGTTTGCGCCCGGCGCCCGTCGACGGTCGCGGCGCGCGTCCACCGGGGGTGGCCAAGTGGGTCAACTTCGCCGACCCCGGCGACATCGTCGCGGTCCCCCGAGGCGGCGTCGGCCACACCTTCGACGGCGTCGACATCGACGAACACACCATCATCGGCGCCTTCGACTTCCACCTCGCCAAGAACTACCTCGCCCACCGCCGCCTCGGCGAAATCCTGACCACCACCCCCTGACAACAACCCCCCCCGAGCCGCCCCCACACCTCCCCACCCCGTGCCCGCCCCACCTCGGCCGCGCGCCGCCCCAACCGCACGCGGCACCGCGCCGACCCCGCCCCCCGGCATCCCCGCGCCCCGGCCTCACCCTGCCCCGCGCCCCGTCCCGCTCCGCGCCCCGCCGCAACACGGGACGCGGGTGACGGGTATGGACTTTGTCAGGTGGCGCGCGTATATAAGTGTCGCCAGTACATAAAATGATCTCCGGGAGTTCCCGTATGTACGACCTCGACGGTCTAGCGGTCCTGATCACCGGTGCCGCACAGGGCCAAGGAGCCGCCGAGGCGCGCCTGTTCGTGCAATGTGGCGCGCGCGTCCTGCTGACCGACGTGCAAGAGGACGCCGTCGCGAAGGTGGCCGCCGAACTCGGCGATCGTGCCTCGTACATCCGGCACGACGTCAGCGCCGAGGACGACTGGACCAAAGCCGTCGAAGCGGCCGTCGAGCGGTTCGGCGGGGTGGACGTACTGGTCAACAACGCGGCAGCGATGCGCATCGTGGCCATCGAGGACGAGACGCCGGACGCCTTCCGCCGCATCCTCGACATCAACCTCGTGGGCACCTTCCTCGGCATCCGCGCGGTCGCACCGGTGATGCGCGCCGCCGGCGGCGGGGCGATCGTCAACATCGCGTCGATCAGCGGCGTGCAGGGACAGGCGTGGGCGTCGGCGTACTCCGCGTCCAAGTGGGGCGTACGCGGCCTCACCCGCACCGCCGCCACCGAACTCGGCCCGGCCGGCATCCGGGTCAACGCCCTGGTGCCCGGCGCGATCAGGACCGCGATGTTGCCCGACGACCGCAGCGGCGCCGAGACCGACACGCGCTTCGCCGGACTGCCCCTGGGCCGGGCCGGCGAGGTCGACGAGATCGCGCACATGGCCGCCTTCCTGGCATCGCCCGGGGCGTCCTACATCACCGGCGCGGACTTCCGCGTGGACGGCGGCTACACGGCCGGCCCGGTGGCGGCCCCGCGTCCCGAGGCTCCGATGACGTTCCACTGACACCCACCGGCTCCCACCGACACCCGGGGTCAATCCCAGTCCCACTCCAGGGTCCGGCCGGTGCGGCGGTGGTGTACCTCGGCCACCTGCCCGACGGTCAGCCCGGGCAGCCCCGGCCGCCACGAGGGGAACGTCTCGGGTCGTGCCCACAGCGCGTGGTAGTGGGCGCGGCCCCGGCTCACCACCCAGTGCGCGACGTCCTCGGCACCGTCCTCGGAGTCGGGCAGGTACGGCGTGAACGGGTCGCAGAGGAGTTCGACCACCGCCTCCCAGAGTTGGCGGTGCAAGCGCTCCAGGTCGCCCGGCTCCATCGCGGTGAGTGCGGCCTCGACGCGGTCGGGATCGCGGCACACGGTCTCGACGGTCGCCCAGAACCAGTCCGAGAGATGATCGGGCGGTTCCCCGGGTGGGTCGACCGTCATGGAGGTACGCCCCTTCGGTCGGATGGTCGCAGCGCCGTTCGCGTGGCCACAGCGTCACCGCGACACCTGCGCACGCGCGACGGTGATCCTACCCCCCCGCAATGCCCGGATCCGGCTTGCCGTTTCGCGCGGAGCCCGGGCGCGCCCCCCTCCGGGCGGAGGCGACGGGAAGGGGGGCGCGTGGCCGGTCGGCGTGTGTGCGCCTACGCCGGGGGAGGGGGAACGACGGGCAGCAGGATGCCGTGGCCGACCTTGCCGACGGTTTCGCCGAGCGCCTCCTCGTGGCTGCGGTAGATCAGCGAGCCGATGCGCTTGTCGTTCCACAACGATTGCGCGGTGATCCAGGCGGCCTTGCGGGCGCCGGCGATGGAGAAGCCGGAGACGGCGTGCTTGAGCAGTTCGGCGTCGCGGGTGGCGACCTTGACGATCCGGATCTCGAACTCCGCGCGTACCTCCGCCTCGGCGTCGGCGAGCAGGTCGTTGACCTTGTCGTAGTCCTCCTGGACCGGCGGCGTGTCGGGTGTGGTGTGGCGTTCGGCGCAGGTCTCGACGACGGCGACGGCCAGGTCGTGGTTGATGTGCGCGTTCATCCCGGCCAGGGCGAACTGGATCGGCCAGATCACCCGGTTGTCGCGGGCGCGGAACAGCGGCGCCCAGGCCCGGTCGACCGAGCGGCCGGCCTTGGCGGCCTCGACGTTGCGCAGATACAGGCCGGCGAAGATGACGTCCATGCGCTCCAGGAACGCGTTGTCCTTGAACGAGCCCGCGGTGACCTTTTCCTTCACGAGCTCGGTGACCTTGAGATACATGTGGTTGAAGCAGGCGACGCCGTCGCTCGGATCGAGTTCGGTGTCGATCTGCCGCATGCGCGCGATGACGTCGTCGATGGTGGTGGGCTGTGCCGTGGTCGTGGCCATGAAGAGTCTCCTGCGGGTGGTGACGGCCGACGAAAGGATCTATCCGCAGTAGTGAATCAGCTACGAAGAGTAATTCTCGGTGGCGGCGACCGGCGAGACCCGACAAAAACAACAGGTTGGGGAGGCTTGTGGGTGTGCGGGGCGCCCGAACGGAGCCCATCCCCCGCGCTCGAACATGTTCGAGCGCCACCCGGGCGAGGGGCGGCGGGCGCCACCCACGGCGACCCGATCGAGCCTGCCGGCCAAGGGAGTTGCTCCCGCCCCGTTCGCTTCGCCGCAGGCAGTGGCCGCGACCGCGCCGGGCGGCCTCCGCCGCGCGGCCGGGACGCCGGCGTGATCGGCTGCGCGCCGAAGCGCGGGGGGACACTCGGTAGGGTGTGGCGCGCGCCGGTGAGGCCGCAGACGGGGACACGAGGGTGGGGGCGAAACCATGGCGGCGGTCGGCGAGGGCGCAATCGGCACCACGGCCTCGGAGGCGAGTCCGTCGCCGCCGACCGACCGGGTCGTCGGCGTCCTGGAGCTGCTCGCGAGTCGACCCGCCCAGGCGTTCAGCCTCAGCGACATCGCGCGTGCGCTGGGCATGAGCAAGGCCACGTGCCACGCGGTGACCGCGAGCCTCGCCGGGGCCGACTACCTGATCCGCAATCCGGTCGACAAGACGTTCACGCTGGGTCCGGCGCTGGTGGCGGCGGGCCGCGCGGCCGAGCGGGCGTTTCCCGCCGTACACCTGGCCCAGGCGGAGGCGGCGACGCTCACCGACGAACTCGGCCTGCAGACGACGGCGGCGATCCGCAGCGAGGACCATCTGGTGATCGTCGCGTACGCCGGCACCGGGCCGGACGACGGTGCGGTGCGAATCGGTCGCCGCATCCCGCTGGCACCGCCGTTCGGCGGGGTGTTCGTGGCCTGGAGCGACCGGGCGGTGATCGACGAATGGGCCCGGCGCACCGAACACCACGCGCCGCGCGAGCCGTTGCTCGACTCGCTCGCCGCGATCAGGACCCGCGGCTACAGCGTCGAGCGGCTGACCCCGGCGGGCGTACGGCTGCGCCACGCGCTCGCCGAACTCAGCGACGACCCGCTCGCCGAGGGTCTCCAGCCGATGGTGATGGCACTGTTGGCCGAACTGCGCCAGGCCGAGTATCTCCCCGGCGACCTCGAAGGCGACGGTCGGCATCCGGTCAGTGCGATGAGCGCGCCGGTCTTCGACGCCGAAGGCCGTACGCAGATGAACCTTTCGGTGCAACCGCAGCGCGAGATGACCGTGCGCGAGATCGAGCGCACCGGCCGCCGCCTGCTCAGGAGCTGTGCCCGCATCATGCACGCGGTCGGCGGCAAACCCCCGGCGACCCGCCCCTGACCGGACTACGCCCGGGTGTTCGGGTGCAGGACGGCGAACAGGCCCCGGGCGCGGGTGCCTTCCGGCGTCCGCCAGGGACCGCCGACGTGGCCGGTCGCTCCCTGCGCAGGCACGAACGGGCCGTCTGCGGCAGGCCGTAGGACCCGGTGCAGGCGCAGCGTCGTGCCGTCCGGCGTGGTCAGCGCGGTGCCCTCGTGGTCGTCGGCGGTGGTGAAGTCCGTGGGGATGGCGCCCGCACCGGTGTAGGCGGCGACGACCTCCGGGTCGGGGAGGTCGCTGACGCCCTGGTCCTGGGCCTGCGCCCGACCCTCGATCAGGGCGGCCAACCGGGCGATGGATACGGGATCCTGGCAGCCGTCGTAGGCCCAGCGCCGGCCCAGTACGCCGTGCTCCATGGTGCCGACGAGGGCGTGCTCCGCCCCGTCGAGCGGGGCGCCGCGATAGGTGAGCGGCACCAGGTAGGTGATCGGCCGGGGGCCGGAGCCGTCGGTGACCACGGCGAACTCGATCCCGACCTCGCCGCGTGGGTCGTCCAGCCGGAAACCGCCGGCCCTGGCCAACCGCGGTTGCGCCGCGCCACCGCGGTACCACGGACGCGAGGGCAGCCAGGCGGTGAGCAGTTCGAGCTTGCTCGGGGTGAGGGTGGTGTGGTGGATGACGGCCATGCCGAAGGCTACCAACGGCCGCCGCCCGAACGCCGCGTCCCGACGACCCGACCCGTTATGCCCCTCGTACGGGCGGTTTTCGTGGCAAAGAGCGAGTGATCGTCGACAATCCGTGATCAAATGGCTCGACTGGATTGTTGGTTGGCACGGTGCCGCGTTGCCGCGTGCGTGGTCGCCGGCACCGAAGCGCCACGGAGAGACTCACATGGGCCACCTGCGCTCGCATCCGCCAAGGGTGCTGCTCGCCCTGCTCGTTCTCCTGCTGTGCGCGCCGACGCTGCGCGCCGAGACGGCACGGGCGACCGCGCACCCGACGTCGGGCGGCCCCGCCCTGGCGACCGCCGACGTCACGCCGACGGCCGCCGGCGCGTCGGCGCGGGCCCGGGCCACCCGGGAGCGCGTCGAGGTGGTGTCCGAGCGCGGCGACGCCGCACGGGTGTTCGCCAATCCGGAAGGGACGTTCACCCGCGAACAGTCCCTGCGACCACACGGCGCGGCCGCACCGGCGAACCGGCTTCGCGCGGCGGACAACCAGCCGCAGTGGTCGTCGGGACCGGGTGGCTGGGCACTGGTGTACGGCCTCCCCGGCGACCTGCGCGGACAGTCCTACTGGCTGGGCGACGGTGACGGAGTCGCCAAGGTCGGCTTCAGTTCGTGGGAGCGGCCCACCGTGCTGGTGCGTTCCTACTTCCAATACGACGTGGGCGCGTTGGCCGGAAAGCAGGTGCTCCGCGCCGAGTTCAACGTCTTCGAATCGTACGCACCCTCGTGCACGCCCCAACCCGTGCAGGTGTGGCAGACCGGCGTCGTGGAGCCCTGGACCACCTGGGACACCCAGCCCCCGGCGATTCGCGAACTCGACACCCGGACCGTCGCCAACGGGTACGACTCCCGGTGCCCGGTCGACTGGGTGGGGTTCGACGTCACCGCCGCGGCACAGGACGCCGCGGCCGGCAACCGGCTCGTGACGCTGATGTTGCGCGCGCCCGACGAAGGCGACCGGTACCAGTGGAAGAAGTTCCGGCCCGACCCCAGGCTGATCGTCACCTACAACTCCCTTCCCGAACCGCCCTCGGCCCTGGCGGTCGGCGACCGGAACGGCGACCTCGCCTGCGGCGTGCGGCCCCACGAGCCGTACGTGCGCACCGGCACGCCGACACTGCGCGCAACGGTCGGCGACCCGGACGGCGGGCCGGTCGCGGCCGAGTTCGAGTGGTGGGCGCGTGGCGAGCGCCCGCTGGGCTCCCGCGGCACCGTCATGCAGAACTCGGGGACCTCGTTCTCCGTGTCCGTCCCGGACGACGTGTTCGGCGACGGCGCCAGGATCGGGTGGCGGGTGCGCGGGTGGGACGGCACGGCACACGGCCCGTGGTCCGGCTGGTGCGACGTCACCGTCGACGGGACGGCCCCGGCCGCACCCCCGATCGTCGGATCCACCGACTATCCGCCCGACGGGTTCGGCGGCGGCATCGGCAGGACCGGCCGGTTCGCGCTGCGCACCGGCGGCGACGCGGACATCGTCCGGTTCAGGTACGGCCTGGTCACCCCGCCGACCCGCGAGATGGCCGCGGTCGACGGCGCGGCCTCGGTGGAGGTGACCCCGGCCGTCGGCGATCCGCACGACCTGTACGTGGTCGGCGTGGACCGCGCCGGCAACGAAAGCCCGCCGACGGCCTACCACTTCCGCGTCCGCACCACCCGCTTCCCACCCGTGCGGCACTGGCGCCTGGACGGCCACGCTCCCGAGACCGCCGTGCCGGACGCGCTCGGACGCGGCAGCACCGGGACGCTGGTCCCGGGACAGACGGCCTGGGACACCGGCCGGGTCGGCGACGCCGTGTGGTTCGACGGCCTCGCCGGGCATCTGTCGCCGGGCCCCACCTCGACGATCCACACGGGCGGCAGCTTCTCGGTTGCGGCCTGGGTGCGCCTGGACCGCCTCGACGGTTCCTGGCGCACCGCCGTGAGCCAGGCCGGGGACCGGGCGAGCGGGTTCCATCTGCAGTACCGCAGCGACACCCGACAATGGGCGTTCACCGTGCCGAGCGCCGACGTCGACGACTTCGCGGGGGACCGGGTGTCGGGCGACGCCCCGGTCCGCCCGCACGTGTGGACACACCTCGTCGGTGTCTACGACGCGGGCGAGGAACAGATCAGGCTGTACGTGGACGGCAGGTTCGCCAGCCGGGCACCGCATGCCACGCGCTGGCACGCCGCAGGCCCCGTACACATCGGAGACGCCCGATTCGCCGGTGCGGCGGTCGACTTCTGGCCCGGCGCCGTCGACGACGTGCGGCTGTACGACCGGGTGCTGACCGACGGCCGGGTGAACCCGGGCGATCGGGTCGCCCCGGACAGCGACGTACACACCCTCGCCACCAAGCCCGCCGAGCCCGCCGGACGCTGGACGTTCGAGGAGAACACCCCCGACTCCACCGCGGACACCTCCGGGCAACGTCGCGCCGGCACGTTCGTGGGCGGAGCCTCGTGGACCCCGGTCGGCACCGGCCGCGCCGTCCTGCTGGACGGCGTCGACGATCACGTCGTGGTGGCGGGGGTGCCGGCCCGCACCGACGCGGGCTTCACCGTCGGCGCCCGAGTCCGTGCCGACGCGGCGCGCACCGACATGACCGCGGTCAGCCGGTCCGGGGCCGGCACCGCCCGATCCGCGCTGCGTTACGACGCCCGGCGCCGGGCCTGGGAGTTCGTGGTCACCGCCGACGACACGGACGACGCCCCGAGGTGGACCGCCACCGCGCCCGCGACCGCAGTAACAGGCCGATGGACGCACCTGGCCGGGATCCACGACACGGCCGCCGAGGAACTGCGCCTGTACGTGGACGGCGTGCTCCAGGCCGTCGCCCGCGCGGGCCCGAGCCGGCCGATCGACGAGGGACTGCGGATCGGCGCCCACCTCACGCGCGGCGTCCCGGACGAATTCTGGGCCGGCGCGATCGACGACGTGCGCCTCTACCGCGGTGTGCGGGCGCCGGACCAGATCGCCGACGAGGCCGACGACCCCACCGAGGGAACGGTGTTCGCCCGGGACGGGCTGCACCGCAGCCTCGCGCACGACGGCGAGCACACCACCACCGGCGGCGCCGGAGCGGCGGGACTGGCACCCCCGGGATCCCACCTGGAGTACGAACTGGGCTGGTACGCCCCGGAGGGGGCCGCCGGCACCCGAGTGCTGTACTCCTGCCTGCTCGGCGACGACCAGTTCACGTCGGTCGACCCGCGCTGCGAAGGTCACCGCCTGCTCGGCGCGTTGGGGTCGATCTATGCCGAAGCCCCGGGCGACGAACCGGTGATCGACCTGTACCGCTGTCGCACCGCCGGCGGCGAGCACTACGACTCCGTGCACGACGACTGCGAAGGCGGCGGTACCCGCGAGTTCCGGTTGGGCCGACTGCGCGCGTACGCCCCGCTGATCCGTTATGTGCAGCCGGACGCGCCGGCGGACCACACCAGCACCGTGGGCGGGACGGCCCCGGGCTACCGCGCGGAAGGGCGGATCGGCGTCCTCTCCCTCGTCCAACGCCCCGGCACCCGGCTGCTCTTCGCGTGCCGCGACGGCACGGACACCTTCACCTCGCTCGACAGCGCCTGCGAGGGCGGACACGGGCTGCGCACCCTCGGCTGGATCCACTCCCGGGCCGCGATCCCGGGCGACGACCGGTGCACGCGCACGTCCTACGCGCGCAATCGGGAGACCCGGCTGGTGTCCGCGGTCAGCCGCGTCGAGGTTGTCGCCGTCGCGTGCGCCACGCCGCGCTTTCCGGAGCACGCCGTCTCCGACGAACGCACCCACTACGACGGCCTGGCGTGGGCGGAGCCACCGACCGCCGGGGATGCGACTCTCCGGGAGAAGGTCGCGGCCTACGCGGACGGTCGACCCCGGTACGTTCCGGTGACCCGGACCCGCCACGACGTGCACGGCCGGGTGCTGGAGTCGGTCGACGCGCTGGACCGCAGGACCGTCACCGCCTTCGCTCCGCCGACCGGCCCTCCGCAGACCTCGACGAGCACCAACCCGCTCGGCCACACGACCACCACGACGCTGTTCCGCGCCTGGGCGGAGCCGCAGGCGGTCGTCGACGCCAACGGGCGGCGCACCGAGTTCGTCCGCGACCCGCTCGGTCGGCTCACCGAGGTCTGGATGCCCGGCAGCGCCGCCGGATCCCGCCGACTGCACGAGCGTTACACCTACACGATGCGCAAGGACGGCACGAGCCACGTGGCCACCGCGACCGCCAAGGCGGACGGCGGCCTGGTGACCGAATACACCCTGTACGACGGCATGTTGCGCGCACGCCAGACGCAAAAGCCGGCGTGGGGCGGCGGTCGGGTGGTCACCGACACGTTCCACGACCCGCGCGGTCTGGTCGTGCGCACCAACAGCGCGTACAACACCGTCGGCGAGCCGGACGGCAACCTGGTCGGCGCCGATCCGATCGCCGTCCCGGCCTACACCACGACCCGATTCGACGGCGCCGCGCGCCCGGTTCTGGCGACCACGCACACGCGCGAGCACGAATGGCGCACCACGACCGCGTACTTCGGCGACCACACCGACGTGGTCCCACCCACCGGCGGCACCACCACCTCGACGTACGTCGACGCTCGTGGCCGCACCACCGAACTCCGGCAGTACCACGGCACCGAGCCACGCGGCCCGTTCGACGCCACCGGCTACACCTACGCGCTCGGCGGGCAGTTGGCCACGCTCACGGACGCGGCGGGCAACACGCTGCGGTACGGGTACGACCTGCTCGGCCGCCGGATCGAGGCGCACGACCCCGACAAGGGCGACTCGACGATGCGCTACGACGACGTCGGACAGTTGCTCACCCGCGCCGACGCGCGCGGTGCGGTGCCGGCGTACGCGTACGACCCGCTCGGCCGGCGTACCGAGCTCCGCGCGGACTCGCCCGCGGGAGCGCTGCTCGCGCAGTGGACCTACGACGCCGTGCCCGACCCGGTGGCCGGCACACCGGTGAAGGGCCATCGCGCGTCCGCGACCCGGTTCGTCGGGGACCGGGCGTATCGGTCGCAGGTGACCGGCTACGACGCGGCCTACCGCGTCGCCTCGACGTCGCTGACCATGCCCGCCGGGACCGGACTGCCCGAGCGCTACGAGACCGCGACCTCGTACCACTCGGACGGCAGCGTCGCGGCGCAGCGCTTCCCCGCCGTCGCGGACCTGCCGGCGGAAACCGTGCTCTACGGCTACGACTCCCTGGGTCTGTCGAAGAGCGTGTCCTCGTCGTTCGGCGACTACGTCGCCGACACCCACTACACGGCACTGTCCGAGCCCGACCGCATCACGCACGGCGCCGACGGGGCGAGCGTGTGGCAGAGCACCTACTACGAGAGCGGCACCCGGCGCGTGGCGCGAACCCTGGTGGAACGAGAGGCGGGTACCACCACGGTCGACGAAACGACCTACGGCTACGACCCGATCGGCAACGTCGGGCGGATCCGCACGGTCGCACCGGACGGCATCGACGTGCAGTGCCTGCGTTACGACCACCTGCGACGCACGAAGGCGGCCTGGACGACCGGCTCTTCCCGCGACACCGGACCCGCCGGAGCCGGCGCCGCCGCGGCGGGCCCGGCGCCGTACCGGATCGGCTTCGACTACGACGCCGCCGGCAACCGGCACGTGGAGACCCGGCAGGGCCCGAACGGCGCGGCCGAGACCGTCCGTACCTACCACTACCCATCGGCGGGCGCCCCCCAGCCGCACACCGTGCGGTCCGTCACCACCGGCCCTGGCAACGCCGGCGAGCAGTCGTACACCTACAGCCCCACCGGCGCCACCACCGTTCGTCCCGGCCCGAACGGCGATGCGCAGCACGTCACTTGGGACGCGGAGGACCGTCCGGCCGCGGTGACCGACCGCACCGGGACCACCCGCTACGTGCACGACGCCGACGGGGCTCGGCTTCTCACCGATGCCCCGACCGGCGCCACCCTGCACGTGCCGAACGGCGAGATCAGCGTCGACGCCGCCACCGGCGCGCTGCACGGCACCCGGTACTACGCGGACGGCAGGGCACGCACCATCGCGGTACGCACGGGCGACGCCGTCGGCTACCAGGTCAACGACCTGCCGGGCACCGGCACGGTATCGGTCGACGCCCGCACGCTCGCCGACACGCGCCGCCGCCTCGACCCCTTCGGGCAGCCCCGGGGTGGGCGGCAGGGGAGTCTGCCGGGAGCGCGCGGCTTCGTCGGCGGTACGCGGGATCCGGCCACCGGGCTCACCCGTCTCGGCGCCCGCGACTACGACCCGGGCATGGGGCGCTTCACCTCGGTCGACCCGATCCTCGACCCGCAGGACCCCCAGTCGGTGCACGGCTTCGCGTATTCGCACGACAACCCGGCCGCGATGCACGACCCTTCGGGCACGATCTGCGCGCTCGTCGACGCGCCGGGCGGCGCCCGCTGTATCCGGACCGGACTGACCAGGCCGCCGCTGAAGGTCACCGACCTGCCGCCGCAGCAGGGCTCGGGAAGCAAGGGCGGAGTTCCCGGTTCCCGCTCGCGCGCGTGCCCGTGGGGGGCGGGGCTGGGCGATTGCCTGAGTGCGCTGCGCACCGGCGACCCGTGCCGACTGGCCCTGATGTCCGTCCAGTGCCTGCAAAAGCGCCAGGCCGAGGCGGGCCGCCTGGCCGAGGAGGCGAAACGCAAGGAGGCCGAGCGCAGGAACGCCCCGGTGACCGTGTCGTTCTGCACGGCCTGCACCGCCGCCCTGGGCATCGCCTCCGTCGGCGTCGAGGACTGCGATACGCACGATTCGACCGGCGCCGACGGCAAGTCCGTCAGCGTCAAGGCCGGCCTCGCGACCGGGTTCGGGGTGGGGGTCGCCCGGCAGGTCGAGGTGAGCCAGGGCGGTGTGGAGAAGTTCTCCGCGTCGTTGGGCGCCGCGGTGGATGTCAGTGCGGCAAGATTCGGTGTCGGCTGGGACGTCGGCGGCACGATCCCGATCCTCGGCGGCAGCGAGACGGTCGGCACGGGCGTCTCGTACGGCTTCGGCACCCCTTCCCTGAGCGCCGGCCTGGAACTGGGCTTCGGTTGGCGGTAGCGGAACCGCCGCGCCACGCGGCCTCGTTCGTGGCCCGGCCGGGGCCTACGCCGGGTCGGCGGGCGGCACCTGTTCGGGCGTCGGGAGCAGCGCGATGCCCGACCTGAGTCGCACGGCGCCCGGCAGGTCCAGGCCGCAGCGGCGAGTGGCGACGACCGACTCCTGCATCGCCAGGGTGCCGGTGGTCGTACAGGTGCCGCAGCGCAGCGACGTCAGCCGGGCCTGCCGGACGACCGCCTGCATGCCCTCGATGTCGAAGGCGACGGTGAGGCGGATGTCCAGGGTGCCGACGCGGACGCCGTCGACGGTCAGGTCGACGCACGGGCGATGGGTGGAGGTGACCTGGTGGGTGGCCAGCGCGACGACCTCCTCGGTGTCCGGCGCGGCGCGGGTGCGGTGTGCGGCCTGGACGAGCGCGCCGTGTTTGGCCCATCCGGCGGCCACCAGGTCGAGCAGATCCAGGCTCAGGAAGCCGTCGACCACCGTGCCGATCTCCTGCTCGACGGTGCGGCCCGCGCTGTCCGTCAGGCTCTGGGCGCCGCGCCCGAGCAGCGTGGCGACCTCGTGTTCGTGTGCCGCGTCGGCGAGTGTTTCGGCAGCGGCTTCACCGTCGGCGCCGAACAGCAGTTCGCGCACGGACGTGGGGTGCGGCGCGGCGTCGGTCATGGGTCCGGCTCCTCGATGGTTTGTTCACCGGGGTCCGCGCGGGGTTCCAGCCGTACGGTCCGGTTCGTTCCGTGGGTGTCCCGCACGTCCTGTACGCCGGCCGCGGCCGGGCCGGGGCGGATGACGGCGCGAACGTGTCGACGGGTCCAGCGTGGTCCCCGCCCGCGACGGAAGATGCCCAGGTAGCCGGCGAGCGCGGCGACCAGCAAACCGCCGCCCGCGATCATCCCGATCATCCAGCCCGAGCCGGCGCCGGCTCCGGTGCCGCCGACCGCGGTCGACGACGAGGTCGGCGTCGGCTTTCGGGAAGAGGCCGGTCCGGTGCCCGTGGTGACTTCGAAGGGGGCGGAGGCGTCGGCTTGCCCGCAGTACGCCGAGACCCGATGGCTCCCCTTCGACGCGTCCTTCGGGACCACCAGTCGGACGGTGAAGCCGCCCCCGTTCGGGGCGACCCCCGTGGCGGCGGTGATCGTGGCACCGTCCCAACGCATGTCGACCCGGGTTCCGGGACGGCAGGCCGCGAAGCCGGAGCCGGAGACCGCCACCGTGGTGCCGGCACCACCCCTTGCGGGGGCCAGGACCAGAACCGCGGCCCGGGAGCCGGGGGCGGGCGTCGTCCCTCGGGGGGACGGCTGCCCGCTCTTCGTGGACGGCGCAGGCGTCGTCCTTCGGGCGGACGGAGCCACGGGCGAGGGAGGGTACGGCGGATAGGTGATCGGGGGCGGCGGTGGTGGTGGAGGCGGCGGCGGTTGTGGCGGTGGGGGAGGCGGCGGTGCCACGTGGGCGTGCGCGACGCAGGTCGGCGCGCAGACCCCGGCCCCGACGCAGAGCAGTGCCCCCACCAACCCCGAGACCGCGATCAGTCGCCCGCTCCGCCCGGTCTCGGGGCGTCGGGCGGGACCGTCGCACGCCTCCACCGTTGTTCCTTCCGTGTGTCCCCGGCGCGAGAGCAGGCTCTCGACTCGATCACGAGCCACAAAAAAACGCGTTCCGGCGCGCAACGCACCGGAGCGACTCCGGTTCAGACAAACACGGGACGGCACGCGTCGCATCCGGATGGTCTCGGCGACATCTGCGGCGTCGGTGCCCCCGAACCGGGCGGGAAACCGATTATCGTGAATTCGAAAGATAGTGTTGCGCATTTCGGTGAACACATTTCGGGAAACCTCCCTGGTCGGTGGTATATCTGGTCCGCCGGAATCGAATCCAGGAGGGTCGCTTTGGGATTGTCACGCAAATACGCGAATACGATCACCCAGGGACCCACCCCGGCCGATGTGGCGCGGGCGCCCGGCCTGCCCTATCCGAGCGGCTGGTCCGCGCTGGCCTTCTCCGACGAGTTGAGGCCCGGAACCGTGCTCACTCGACCGCTCCTGGGCGAGGACGTGGTGCTGTACCGGTTGCGGACCGGGGGCGTTCGGGCGGTCCGTCCCTACTGTCCGCACCTGGGTGCCCATCTGGGCCTGGCCGGGCTGGACGGGGACGACCTGGTGTGTCCGTTCCATTCCTTCGCCTTCGGTCCCGACGGTTCGTGCGTCCGCACCGGATACGGCACGCCGCCACCGAAGGCGCCGCTGGATGCGATTCCGGTGCACGAGGTCAACGGCGCGGTCTTCGTCTGGCGGCACCACGACGGTCGGGAACCGGACTGGCGGATTCCCGCCTGGCGGGCGATCGCCGGCCTGCCGACTCGGCACGTCACGTGGGAAATGGCGGGCAATGTCCAGGAGGTCATCGAGAATTCCGTGGACATCGGGCATTTCGCGACACTGCACGGCTGGGTCCGGGCCGAACTCGGCGCGCCGATCGCGTACGAGGAAACGAATTTCCACGTGTCGATGCGAGTGCGCGAGAGCGCTCCGCTGATCGGTGAGTTCGACGTGGAGGTGGAGGTCGACGGCTATGGCCTGGCCTGCCTCCAGGCCGAGATCCACACGCCGCGCTTCGGCCTGCGGATGTACACGCAGGTGATGCCGACCGCGATCGCACCCAATCGGATGCAACTTCGGCAGGCGAACCGCGTCACGGTGACGGAGCCGTCCTGGTCGACGCCGGGCCTGGCCCGGACGGTGACCCGGGCCGTCACGCGTGCGCTGGAATGGCCGCTGTTCCGATCGAGTTGCGCCTTCACCGCCGCCGACTTCCCGATCTGGCACCACAAGCGATACCAGCAGCCCCCGCGACTGGGACCCGGGGATGGGCCGATCGGCGCCTTTCGGCACTGGGCCCGGAAGTTCTATCCGGCGGAGGGCGTCGAATCGAGGAGCGCCGCACACGCCGACAGGTCCCTCGAACGGGCCGCGCCCGAGCGGGTGAATTCACCGGGAGGGTGAACGCCACACGGTCGCGCCGGGGCGGGTCGGGGTCGAGATCGCCGGCGGCGCGATCCGTCGCGCCCGGGTGCAGCAACCGTGATATCCGCGACCGGCCGTATATCTTTCATCACGCAACGCAACCAACCGTCTGTGCGTGGACGTCACCGTCCGCGACGACCGAGAGGATCGCCGTGCAATCAACACTCATCGACGACAAGCCCCGGCACATGTTCGCCCTGTTCGACACCGACCGCAACGGGGTGATCACGGCGGAGGACTTCCAGCAGCACGCGGAGCGAATCGTCGGCCAGTTCCCCGACGCGGACCCGCAGAAGATCCAGGAGGTGCGCCGGCAGTACGCCGAGCTGTGGAAGGAACTGGCCGAAGCGGCCGACGCGGACCGTAACGGCCAGGTCGACGAGGCCGAGTTCGCGGTGCTGCTCCAGGGCTCGAACCAGAAGGAGGCGGCCCGTACGGTGGGGCGCCGGATGGCCGAGTTCACGCTCGCCGACACGAACGGCGACGGCTACCTCGACCGGCAGGAGATCATCCCGCTCCTGAAGGGCTACGGCGTTCAGGGAAGCCGGGTGGACACCGTCATGGAGATCCTGGACAAGGACGGCGACGGGCGCATCTCGTCCGAGGAATACGCCGTCATGCTGCGCGACGTCTACATGGGCACCGACCCGTCGTCGCCCGGAGTGGCCCTCTTCGGACGCCTCAGCGACGCCTGATCCACCGGAGACACGCGACCGCCCGTCGCCGCGACGACGGGCGGTCGTCTGTGTTCGCGATGCCGCGCACCGAACCACGACCCACGGATGTTTACGACCATGACAGTTACGAGGAACGCCGGCTGCCGCGACAAGATCGCGGTCATCGGGATCGGGTGCCGGCTGCCGGGCGGTGCGGGCGATCACCGGGCGTTCTGGCGGAACGTGATCGAGGGCAGGGACTGCCTCACGCCGACCCCGGCAGACCGGTACGACCTCGGCACACTGCTCAGCCGTGACACCGCCAAGTCCGGGCGGCTGGTGGGCGGTCGCGGCGGCTACATCGACGGGTTCGACACGTTCGATCCGGCGTTCTTCGGCATCAGCCCGCGTGAAGCGGAGCACATGGATCCCCAGCAGCGCAAGCTCCTGGAGGTCGCCTGGGAGGCGTTGGAGGACGGCGGGCAGCGCCCCGCCGAACTGGCCGGTCGCGAAGTCGGCGTGTTCGTGGGCGCGTTCACCCTCGACTACAAGATCCTGCAATTCGCCGACCTGGGCTTCGAGACGCTGGCCGCGCACACCGCCACCGGCACCATGATGACGATGGTGTCGAACCGCATCTCGCACTGCTTCGACTTCCGCGGCCCCAGCCTCTCCATCGACACCGCGTGCAGCTCGTCCCTGGTGGCCGTCGACCTGGCCTGCCGCAGCCTGCTGCGCGGCGAGAGCAGTCTGGCGCTCGCGGGCGGCACGCTGCTGCACATGGCCCCGCAGTACACCATCGCCGAGACCAAGGGCGGCTTCCTGTCCCCGGAAGGCCGTTCGTGCACCTTCGACGCCTCGGCCGACGGCTACGTGCGCGCCGAGGGCGTCGGCCTGGTCGCGCTCAAGCGTTTGGCGGACGCCCGGCGCGACGGCGACCCGATCCACGCGGTGATCGTCGGCAGCGGCGTCAACCAGGACGGCCGGACGAGCGGGATCACCGTGCCCAACGCCGACGCCCAGGTGGCGCTCATCGAGCGGGTCTGCGCCGAGGCCGGCATCACCCCCGGCGACCTCCAGTACGTCGAGGCGCACGGCACCTCGACACCGGTCGGCGACCCGATCGAGGCGGCCGCGCTCGGCCGGGCGCTGGCGATCGGACGCAGGCCGCAGGACCGGTGCTACGTCGGCTCGGTCAAGCCGAACATCGGACACACGGAGTCGGCCGCGGGCATCGCCGGCCTGATCAAGACCGTGTTGTGCCTCGAACACCGGGTGATCCCACCGCACATCAACCTGGAGCGGATCAACCCCGCGATCGACCTCGCGTCGCTGCCGTACGAGATCCCGACCCGGCCGACCCGGTGGCCCGATCACGACGGACCGGCGCGGGCCGGGGTGAACGCGTTCGGCTTCGGCGGCACCAACGCGCACGTGGTGTTGGAGGAGCCGCCGAAGGCGCCGGTCCGGCCGGCCGGCGACGAATCCGACACGTACACCATCCTGCCCCTGACCGCGCGCGACCCGGCGGTCCTGCCGGAACGGGCCGCGGCGATCCGGCGCGAACTCGCGGGCACCGACGGCACCCGCGTGTCGCTGTCCGACCTGGGGCACACGCTGGCGCACCGTCGCCAGCACCTGGAGTCCCGGCTGTCCCTGGTGTACACCTCGCGTGCGTCGCTGGAGGAGGCGCTGGACGCCTACCTGCGGGACGAGGAACACCCCCGGGTGCTCGCGGACCGCAGCCGCGACGGGCTGGGGCGGCGCCTGGTCTGGGTGTTCACCGGGATGGGTCCGCAATGGTGGGCGATGGGGCGTCGGTTGTTCGCGAGCCGGCCCGTCTACCGGGAGGCGGTCGAGCGGTGCGACCGCGAGATTGCCGAACTCACCGGCTGGTCGCTGGTCGAGGAACTCGGCGCGGACGAAGCCGATTCCAGGATCGGCGAGACCTGGCTGGCCCAGCCCGCCAACTTCGCCCTCCAGGTCGGCCTGGCCGCCCTGTGGCGCCACCACGGAGTGCGGCCCGACGCCGTGGTCGGGCACAGCACCGGCGAGGTGGCGGCCTTCCACGAAGCCGGGGTCTACAGCCTGCGGGACGCGGCCAGGATCGTGGTGCACCGCAGCCGACTCCAGCAGCGCCTGGCGGGGACCGGCACGATGCTCGCGGTGAGCCTGTCCGCCGCCGAGGCGACCCGACG
Source organism: Embleya sp. NPDC020886 (assembly GCF_044333915.1). Classification (NCBI taxonomy): domain Bacteria; kingdom Bacillati; phylum Actinomycetota; class Actinomycetes; order Kitasatosporales; family Streptomycetaceae; genus Embleya; species Embleya sp. NPDC020886. The sequence continues at coordinate 299,569 of NZ_JBIRRX010000003.1, forward strand.
CCTGCGGCCCTACGCCGACCGGGTGTCGCCGGCCGCGTTCAACAGCCCGACCTCGGTCACCCTCGCGGGCGACCCGGACGCGCTGGAGCAACTCTTCGCCGAACTGCGCGCCGACCAGGTCTTCGCCAGGTTCCTCGACGTGCAAGTGCCGTACCACAGCGCGTGGATGGACCCGATCAAGGACGAGCTGCTGTCCTCGCTGGCGGACATCAAGCCGCAGCCCGCGCAGCTCCCGGTCTACCTGACCGGTCGCGAAGGCACCGCGCAGGGACCCGAGTTGGACGCCGGCTACTGGTGGGAGAACGTCCGGGGCAGTGTGCACTTCCGGGCCGCGGTCGACCGGCTGGCCGACGACGGCTACGGCGTGTTCCTGGAGATCGGCCCACACCCGGTGCTGGGCCACGCGATCGGGGAATGCCTGGCCGCCCGCGGCCGGGAGGGGCGCACGCTGGCGTCCATCCGCCGCCGGGAGGACGAGAACGAGACCTTCACCGGGTCGCTGGCCGCGCTGCACAACCTGGGCGTCGACGTCGCCTGGGACGTGCTGCAGCCCGCCGGGCGGCCGGTGGCGCTGCCGCCCTATCCCTTCAAGCGGGACCGCTACTGGACCGAGCCCCGCGCGGTGGAACAGATCCGGCTCGGCCGGATCGACCACCCGCTGCTCGGCCGGCGCCTGGCGCACGCCGACCCCACCTGGGAAGTCAGGCTCGACGCCGAGACGTTGCCCTATCTCGACGACCACCGCATCCAGGGCAACGTGGTCTTCCCCGCGGCGGGATACCTGGAAATGGCCGTGCAGGCGGTCCGGGCGCTCACCGGCGGGACCGACGCCACACTCGCCGACATCGAACTGCGCAAGGCCCTGTTCCTGCCCGACGGCGAGTTCGCGACCGTGCAACTGTCCTTCGCGGGCGAGGGCGCCGCCTTCACCGTCGCCGGCATCACCGGCGACGGCCGGGGCCCGGCCGTGCACGCGAGCGGAGTCGTCCGGGCCGGGCAGCGCCGCCGACACGGCGGCATGCTCGATGCCGACGCGATCCGCGCGCGCAGCGCCCGGCGACTCGACGCCGGCGAGTGCTACCCGGCGTTGGCCGCCGAGGGCTATCACTACGGTCCCGCGTTCCAGGGCATCGAACAGGTGTGGACCGGCCCCGACGAGGCGCTGGCCCGGATCCGCGCGACCGCGCCGCTCGGCGACGACGCCGCCCGTCATCATCTGCATCCGGTGCTCCTGGACGCCTGCTTCCAGACCCTCCTGACGGTGCGGTTGGGATCGGCCGGCGCGGACGGTGCCGTCCTGTTGCCGCTGTCGATCGACGAGGTGCGCATCGACGCCGTCGGCGATCGGCCGCTGTGGGCACACGCGACGGTGGTGCGGCGCGGCGCCGGCGAACTCGTCGGGGACATCGCCCTGTACGACGACGACGGTGTGCCGCTCGGCCTGATCAGCGGCTTTTGTGCGGGCGACGTCGAGCGGGCGGCGACCGCGGTCGGCACGAACACCATCGACGGCTGGCTCACCGATGTGACCTGGGTCGACCGGCCGCTCGACGCGGGCGAGGCGACGGTCGACGGTGCCCACGACTGGCTGGTGTTCGCCGACGCGCAGGGGGTCGCCGACGAGTTCGCGGCCGCGGTGGTCGCCGGCGGCGGGCGCTGTCATGCGGTCCGCCCGGGCAGTGGCTACCGCAGGGCCGCCGAGGGACACGCGTGGACGGTTGCGCCCGGTTCCGTCGAGGACCTGGCGCGCCTGTTCGCGGACCTGCGCGCGGACGCGGGCGCCGTGCCCGGGCACATCGTGCACCTGTGGAGCCTGGACCTGCCGCGGCTCGACCCGGACGACGGGCAGGCCCTCGATCCGCACCTGTTCGACCGGCACACCGACACCGGCGCCTACTCGCTGATCACCCTCGCCCAGGCGCTGACCCGCGAACTTTTGCCCGCCAGGCTGCACATCGTCACCCGAGGCGCGCAGGCGGCGGCCCCGGGGGACGCGGTACAGCCGCCGGCCGCGCCCGCCTGGGGCATCGGCCGGGTGTTGCGGCAACAGGAGTTGACCGCGCACCCGGGCAAGCTGATCGACCTGGACCCGGCCGCGGCGCAGGACGCCGGAGCACGCCGAGCCGAGGCCGCGGTGCTGCTGCGCGAGATGTCCGTCCAGGACGAGGACGAGATCGCGCTGCGGGCCGAGCGCCGGCTCACCGGTCGGCTGGCGTCCGCCACCGGGCTGACCCGACCGTTGCCGCTGCGCCTGCGCGCCGACGGAAGTTACCTGGTGACCGGCGCCTTCGGCGCGCTCGGCCGGTTGTTGTGCCGCACGCTCGTCAAGCGCGGGGCCCGCCGGCTGATCCTGATGAGCCGCAGCGCCCTGCCCGAACGCGAGCGGTGGCACGAGATCGACCCCGACACCCCGGCCGGTCGCCGGGTGTGCTTCGCCAGGGAGCTCGAAGCACTCGGCGCCCACCCGGTACCGGTGACGCTGGACATCACCGACGAGGCCGCCCTGACGGTGTGGCTGGCGCACCATCGGCAGACCCAGGCGCCGCCCGTTCGCGGCGTGTTCCACCTCGCCGGACAGGTGCACGACGCCCTGCTGCCGGGCATGGACCGGGAGGTCTTCCACGCCGCGTACGACCCCAAGGCGGTGGGCGGGTACCTGCTGCACCACCTGTTGCGCGACGAACCGCTCGAACACTTCGTGCTGTTCTCCTCGATCGCCTCGCTGCTCACCACGGCCGGCCAGACCAACTACGCGGCCGGCAACGCCTTCCTGGACGCGCTCGCGCACCACCGCCGCAGCCGCGGCCTGCCCGCCCTGAGCGTCAACTGGGGCCCTTGGGCGACCGGCATGATCGAGGAACTCGGACTGGTCGAGCACTATCGCGTCAGCCGGGGAATGAGCTCGCTGTCCCCGGAGACCGGCATGGCCGTGTTGGAACGGGTCATCGGCCAGGACCGCGCCCAGTTGCTGGTCGCCACCGTCGTCGACTGGCCGACGTTCCTGGCCTGGTACCCGGCACCGCCGGCGCTGGTGGCCGAACTTGCCGCGGTGGGCGATCGGCACACCGTCGTCGGGGACGACACCTTCCTGGACACCTTCCGCGGCGCCGACACCGAGGAGCGCCGGCGGTTGCTGACCGAACGCTTCACCGCGCTGGCGGCGGGCGTATTGCGGATGAACGCGCAGGCCGTCGGCCCGGACGACACACTGGGCGCCCTCGGCCTGGACTCGCTGCTCGCGATGGAGCTGCGGGCCCGCATCCACACCGAGTTGGGCGTCGCCCTGCCGGTGGTGGCGCTGCTGGGCAACGCGCCGGTGGCCGAACTGGTCGCGCAGGTGCACATCGGCCTGGTCGAACTGCCGGACACGGACCCGGGGGACGCGGGCGACGCCGACGTCGAGCTGTTCGACGACGAGCGGCAGTTTCCGTTGACGCAGAACCAGAAGGCGCTGTGGTTCCTCAAGCAGCTCAACCCCGACGGGTTCGCCTACAACATCGGCGGCGCGGTCGAGGTCCGCGTCGAGCTGGAACCCGAGCTGATGCGCGCCGCGTTCACCGCGATGATCGAACGTCACCCGCTCCTGCGCGCCAACCTGGTCATGGTCGACGGCCGGCCGGTGCAGCGGATCAACGCGGCGAGCACGCCCGACTTCGGCGTGTTCGACGTGCGGGACCGGGAGTGGGACGACATCCGGTCGATGATCATCCGCGAGTACCGCAAACCCTACGACCTCGAACACGACCCGCTGATCCGCTTCCGTCTGTTCGAGCGCGAGCGGGACCGCTGGGTGATCATGAAGGCCGTGCATCACGTCGTCTCCGACGCGATCTCCACGTTCACCTTCATCGAGGAACTGCTCGCGGTCTACGAAGGACTGCGGCACGGACGCCCCGCCGAACTGCCGCCGGTCCCGGCCCGCTACCTCGACTTCCTCAACCGGCAGAACCGGTTCCTGGCCCGCCCCGACGCGCAGCGCATGCTCGACTACTGGCGAAGCCGGCTGCCGGCCGAGGTGCCGGTGCTCAACCTGCCCACCGACGGGCCCCGACCCGCCGTGCAGACGCACAACGGCGCCTCCGAGTTCTTCGTGCTCGACGAGGAGACGAGCGCACGCGTGCACGCCCTGGCGCGCGAGCACAACGTGACCGTGTTCATGGTGCTGCTCAGTGCCTACTACCTGCTGTTGCACCGCTACAGCGGGCAGGACGACCTCATCGTCGGCAGCCCCGTCACCGGCCGCACGAACGAGGATTTCGGCTCGGTCTACGGATACTTCGTCAACCCGCTGCCGCTGCACGTGAACCTCGCGGGCGAGCCGTCGACCGCCGAACTCCTGGCCCAGGTACGGGAGACCGTACTGGGTGCACTCGACAACCAGGAGTACCCGTTCGTGCTGCTGGTCGAAAAGCTCGGTCTCCAGCACGACCCGAGCCGCTCCGCGGTGTTCCAGGCGATGTTCATCCTGCTCACCCACAAGGTCGCCACCGAGCACTGGGGCTACCGCCTGGACTACATCGAACTCCCGGAGGAGGAGGGTCAGTTCGATGTGACCCTGTCCGCCTACGAGGACGAGGCCGAACACCGCTTCCACTGCGTCCTCAAGTACAACACCGACCTCTTCCGGCCGGAGACGATGCGGCGGATGGCCGCGCACTACGTCAACCTGCTGGACGCGCTGACGCGGGAGTCGGCGGCCCGTCCGGCGACCGGGCTGCCGATGCTGGACCGCCGCGAGCGCGAGCGTATCGTCGGCGAGTGGAGCGGGGCCGAGCGTCGGGTGCCCCACGAGGTCCCGGTACACGAGCTGTTCGCCCGGGCGGCGGCGGCACGGCCCGAGGCGATCGCGGTCTCGGCCCCCCAGGAATCGGGCGTGGTCCGAAGGATGACCTACGCCGAGGTCTCGGACGACTCCGCCGCGCTGGCCCACCGGCTGCGCGGGCTGGGGGTGCGCGAGGGCACGGTGGTGGCGCTGTGCCTGGACAAGACACCGGAGTTGATCGTCACCCTGCTCGCGGTGCTGCGGGCGGGCGGCGCGTATCTGCCGCTGGATCCCGGCTACCCCGCCGAGCGGCTCGCCTACCTGGTGCACAACGCCGGGGCCGCGCTGGTCGTGGTCATGGACGCGGACGCACGCGGGTCGGCGGCCTCGGCCGGCGCCGAGGTGCTGACCCTGGACGAGCTGTGGCAGCGCGCACCCGCCGACGCCGAGGAAGCGCTGCCCGCGGTCGGCCCGGACGCGCCCGCGTACGTCATCCACACCTCCGGCTCGACGGGTCGGCCCAAGGCGGTCCAGGTCGGCCACCGCAACCTCGCCTCGGTATACGCCGGATGGCGCGAGGCGTACCGACTCGACGACGAGGTCCGGGTCCATCTGCAACTGGCCAACCCCTCCTTCGACGTCTTCACCGGCGACCTGGTCCGGGCACTGTGCTCCGGCGGCACGCTGGTGTTGATCGGCCGCGAGCTGTTGTTCAACACGGCCCGCCTGTACGAGACGATGCTCGCCGAGCGGGTCGACTGCGGGGAGTTCGTCCCTGCGGTCGCACGCGCGCTGCTGCGGCACTGCGAAAGCCGGGACCTGCGGCTGGACTTCATGCGGTTGCTGATCGTCGGCTCGGACACCTGGAAGGTCGAGGAATACCGCCGCCTTCGCGATCTGTGCGGCCCGCGCACCCGCCTGGTCAACTCCTACGGGCTCACCGAGGCGACCATCGACAGCACCTGGTTCGAAGGCCCCACCGACGCCCTGGAACCGAGCCGGATCGTGCCGATCGGGCGGCCGTTTCCCAACAGCACTCTCTACATCCTGGACCGGTACGGCGAGCCGGTGCCCTCGGGCGCGCCGGGCGAGCTGTGGATCGGCGGCGACGGCGTCGCACTGGGCTACCTGGGCGACCCGGAGCAGACCGCGCAGCGCTTCGTGACGCTGACCCTGGGCCCGGAGCCCGACGCGAACCCGGTACGGCTGTACCGCACCGGCGACCTCGCCCGCTGGAGCGACGACGGCTGCGTGCAACTCCTCGGACGCACCGACGCGCAGATCAAGGTGCGCGGCCACCGCGTCGAACTCGGCGAGATCGAATCACGGCTGGCCGGGTGGCCCGACCTGGACCAGGCGGTGGTGACGGTACGGCACGACCCGCAGGGGGAGGCCGTCCTGTGCGCCTACTGCGTCCCGGCCGCCGGCGCCGAACTGGACCGGCGCGCGCTTCGCCGCCACCTCGCCGGCTACCTGCCCACCTTCATGATCCCCACCCACCTGGTCGAACTGCCGGCGCTGCCGCTGTCCTCGAACGGCAAGGTCGATCCGTCCGCGCTGCCCGCGCCGCGATTCGGCGACCCGCACGAGGCGCCGGATCCGCCCTCCACATACTACGAGATGCGGATGGCCGAGCAGTGGACGACGCTGCTGGGCCGGGAACGAGTGGGCCTCCAGGACGACTTCTTCGAGCTGGGCGGCAGCTCGATCAAGCTGATCGAGCTGATCCACTGCCTCCAGGCGGAGTTCGGCACCACCATCCCGGTGAGTCGACTCTTCCGGAGCACCACCCTGCACGGCATGGCCACCGCCCTGGAACGGATCGACACCGGCCGAAGCACCGACGACCAGCCCTACCTCCGGTTCAACGACGGCGCCGGGCCGCAGGTCTTCTGTCTGCCGCCGGCCGGCGGGCACGGCTTGGTCTACCGCCGGTTCGCCGCGCACCTGCCGGAATACCGGCTGACCGCGTTCAACTATCTGCGCGGCGACGACAAGACCGAACGCTACGCCGACCTGGTCGAGTCGCTGCACACCGAGGGCCCCTGCGTACTCCTCGGCTACTCGCTCGGCGGCAATCTCGCCTTCGAGGTGGCCAGGGAACTGGAACGGCGCGGACGCGAGATCGGGCACGTGATCATCGTCGACTCGTACCGCATCCACGAGTCCTTCACGCCCGCCGACGAACACCTCGAAGCGTTCGAGCACGAACTGCGCGATCACCTGCGCAAGCACACCGGCTCCGAGGCCGTCGCCCGAGAGACGTTGGAACAGGCCCGGGAGTACATCGACTTCTGCGGACGCAGGCCCAACCTCGGCGCGGTCACGGCCCCGATCAGCGTGATCTCCGACGAGCAGAAGGCGGAGTTCTACCTGGCCGGCCGGCCGGGCACCTGGCACGGCGGTTCGACCACGCACACGACGGTTCACCAGGGATCCGGCGTCCACGCCGACATGCTCGACCCGGACCACCTGCCCTACAACACCGATCTGGTCCGCGCCGTGCTCACCGGAGCCGGGAGGTCGACCCCACCGTGCTGAGCCGGCAGGAGCCGCCCGCCTATCCCTTCGAGCCCGGTGATGGGCTCGAACTCCATCCCAGATATGCCGAATTGCTTGGCCGACCGCTCAGCCGGGTACGACTGGCCGACGGTTCGCAGGCCTGGCTGGCGGTCCGCCACGCCGACGTGAAGGCGGTCCTGTCGGACCCCCGTTTCGGCCTGGCCGAAGCCAAGGGGTGGGCCGAGGAGCGCAGCGAGGGCGCACCACCGGGCAACGGCGGCCTGATGTCCCTGGACCCGCCCGAACACACCAGGCTGCGGTCCCTGGTCGGCGGCGCGTTCGGCGCGCGCCGGGTCGAGCGACTGCGATCGCGTGCGCAGGAGGTCGCCGAAGAACTCCTGGACCGGATCGTCGAGTCGAAGCAGCCTTCGGTCGATCTGATGGAGCGGTTCGCCATCCCGTTGCCGACCACCGTGAACTGCGAACTGCTGGGCGTGCCCGACGAGTACGGCCGGTTCTGGAGCTGGGTGGAGGCCACCCTGTTCGGTGCGTCGACGGCCGAACAACTTCGTCGGGCCGCCGCCGCGTTCGCCTCGCGTACCGCCGCACTGGTGGCGCTGCGGCGCGACACGCCGGGCGACGACCTGCTCGGCTCGCTGCTGCAAGCCTGTGATCGGGACGGCCGGATCACCGAGAAGGAGCTGTCGGCCCTGGTGGGCGATCTGCTCGTCGCGGGCTTCGTCACGGTTGCCCGTCAGATCGCCGTCTCCCTCTACCATCTGATCGGCCGCCCCGACATGTTGTCCCGACTGCGTGCGCACCCGGAGCAGATTCCCCGCGCCGCCGAGGAACTGCTGCGCTACGTACAGCTCATCGAGTCCACCCTCCCGCGTCGTGCCGGCGAGGACGTGCGGCTCGGCGGCGTCCTGGTCCGGGCCGGCGAAATTGTGGTACCGGCGCCGGCGGCGGCCAATCGGGATCCCGCGGTCTTCCCGGAGGCGGACCGCCTCGACCTCGCTCGAAACGACGGCGCGCACCTCGGCTTCGGGCACGGCGCGCACTACTGCCTCGGCGCTCACGTGGCGCGGCTGGAGCTCCAGGTGGCGTTGGAGACGGCTCTGCGCCGGCTGCCCGGCCTGCGCCTCGCGGTGCCGCCGGCCGAACTGCGGTGGACCACCGAAGGCATCGCGGCCGGTCTTCGTGAACTACCCGTCACCTTCGATCGTCGTGTCGGTGGGGTCGGTTGCCGATGACGGGGGAGGACGAGCAGGACTGGGCCGTGCGGGAGCGGCGTCCGGGGGGCAAGCCTCGGGTCATCATCATCGGTGCGGGCATCGGCGGGATGGCCACCGGCTGTTACGCGCAGATGAGCGGGATGCAGACCCGGATCCTGGAGAAGCATGTCCTGCCCGGCGGTTGTTGTACCGCCTGGTCGCGCGACGGCTATCTCTTCGACTATTGCATCGAGTGGATGACCGGCACCGGCTCCGGCAACGACGCGGCCCGGATCTGGCGCGAACTCGGCGCGCTCGACGGCAAGACGGTGACCAACTTCGAGATGTTCAACCGGATCGTCGACGAGCACGGCCGGGCGGTGACGTTCTACAACCACCCCGACCGGCTGGAGCGGCACCTGCTGGAGATCTCGCCGGCCGACGCCCGCCTCATCCGCGCCTTCTGCCGCGACCTGAGACGGTTCATCGGCCTCAACCACTACCCGTTCCTGACCGCGGCCCCGCTCCGGACCGTGCGCGAGAAGCTCGACGCACTGCGCACCATCCTGCCGTGCTTCGGCCTGCTCTGGCGCACCTCCACCACCAGGATGGAGAGCTTCTGCGGCAAATTCCGCGACCCGCTGCTTCGCCGAGCCTTCCCCTACATCTTCTTCCAGGACCACGAGGTCTTCCCGCTGTTGCCCTACCTGTTCAACATGGCCAGCGCCTACCACGGCAACGCCGGTTTCCCGCAAGGGGGTTCGCTGGGTCTGTCGCGTTCCGTCGAGGAGCGCTACACCTCGCTGGGCGGCCGGATCAGCTACCGTGCCCGGGCCACCCGCATCCTGGTCGACCGGGACCGCGCGATCGGCGTCGAACTCAAGGACGGGACGCGCCACTACGCCGACCACGTCGTCTCCGCCTGTGACGGCTACACCACGATCCACGGGCTGTTGGGCGGGCGCTACACCAATCCGACCATCGACACCCTCTACACCGAGACCCTGCACAAGCCGGAACTGGTCTACCCGGGCGTGGTCTCCGCCTTCGTCGGCCTGGTCGGCGACGTCCCCGAAGCCCCACACAGCACCACGTACCTGCTGTCCCGGCGCGACGGTGCCGCCTTACCGGCCGCGCAGCAACAGAGCCTGGTGGTGCAGATGCGGTCGCGCTACTGCGACTCCTTCGCGCCCCCGGGCCGGTCGGTGATCCACTGCACCTATTTCAGCGACTTCGCGTACTGGAAGACCCTGCGCACCACCGACCGCCGGGAATACCGCGCTCGCAAGGCCGAAGTCGCCGCTTTCGTGCGGGACTTCCTGGAACGGCAGTATCCGGGCATCGCCGAGCGCATCGAGGTGACGGACGTGGCCACACCGGCCACGACCCTGCGCTACACCGGCAACTTCAACGGCAGCATCCTCGCCTGGAAATCCTTCACCGAGGCCGAGGACCTGGCGAACAAGCTGGTCAACCGGGACCGCATGCGGCTGCCGGGGCTGCGCGGCTTCTCGATGACCGGCCAGTGGATCGGCGGCGGCAGCCTGATCCGCACCGCGTCGGCGGGCCGCTTCGCCGCGCAGTACCTGTGTGCGGAACTGGGGCTCGACTTCACCGCGTGGGACAGCCCCGGCGCGGAACCCTGGCATCGCGGCAAGCTCGGCCGGTTGCCCCGGTTGGACGTTTGAGGAGGCACAGGATCATGCCGCGATCGCGACACGACAGGCAGTCGATGATCATCATCGGGGCCGGCCTCGGTGGCCTGTCCACCGGATGCTACGCGCAGATGAACGGATACCGGACCTCGATCTTCGAGATGCACGAACTCCCCGGCGGTTGCTGCACCGCCTGGGACCGCGGCGACTTCACCTTCGACTGCTGCATCAGTTGGCTCCTGGGCAACGGCCCGGGCAACGAGATGCACCAGATCTGGCTCGAACTCGGCGCCCTCCAGGGCAAACAGATGCGCCACTTCGACGTCTTCAACATCGTGCGCGGCCGGGACGGCCGAGCCGTCTACTTCTATTCCGATCCGGACCGCCTGGAACGCCACCTGCTGGAGATCTCGCCCCCCGACGCCAAGCTGATCCGGAACTTCTGCGCCGGCCTGCGGGCGTTTCGCAAGTGCCTGGCCGTCTATCCCTTCCTCAAACCGGTCGGCCTGATGGGCCGGGTCGAACGCTGGCGCATGCTGGCCTCGTTCCTGCCGTACTTCAACGTCATCCGCACCTCGATCACGACGCTGATGACGGACTACTCGGCACGCTTCCGGGACCCGCTGCTCCGGGAGGCGTTCAACTTCATCCTGTACGAGAAGCACGCCGCGTTCCCGGTACTGCCGTTCTACTTCCAACTCGCCTCGCACGCCAACCTGTCCGCCGGCGTCCCCGAGGGCGGCTCCCTGGGACTGGCCAAGTCGATCGAGCGGCGCTATCGAAGCCTCGGCGGTGAGGTGACCTACAACGCCAAGGTCGAACAGGTGCTGATCGAGAACGACCGCGCGGTGGGGGTGCGACTCAGCGACGGACGGGAGTTCCGCTCGGACATCGTGGTATCCGCGTGCGACGGGCACACCACGACCATGCGCTTCCTGGGCGGTCGCTACCTCAACGACACCTACCGGCGCCTGTACACGAGCACCATCAAGGAACCGGGCATGGTCTTCCCCGGCTACGTGATGCTCTTCCTCGGCCTCAGACGCCCCTTCCCGCAGAGCGAACCGTGCACCACCCACCTGCTGGACGAGGCGCTGGCGACCAAGCTGACCGGCCTGCGCCATGCCAGCATCAACGTGCAGTTCCGCAGCAGGCACTACCCGGAACTGTCCCCCGAGGCGAGCACGGTCGTCTACGCCACCTACTTCTCCGACACGGCCCCCTGGCGGGACCTGAACGAGGGGCGGCCGGAGCAGGGCACCCGCCGGCACCGGGGGCGGAACGTACACACCCTGCCGCTGCGTCACGGGCGGGAGTACTACGCGGCCAAGCATCAAGTGCGCGATGCCCTGGTGGCGTTCCTGGACGAACGCCATCCCGGGCTCAAGGACGCGATCGCGGTGCGCGACCTGTCGACCCCGCTCACCCAGGTTCGGTACACCGGCAACTACGACGGGACGGTGCTCGGTTGGCAGCCGTTCGTGGAGAGCGGCGAGACCCTGGAGGAGGAGATCAAGAAGAACGGGCCGACTCTTCCCGGCCTGGCGAACTTCTATCTGTCCGGAGTGTGGGCCACCACCGGCGGCCTGATCCGGGCCGCCGCGGCCGGGCGCCACGTCGTGCAGTTCATCTGTCGCGACGACGGCAGGACGTTCACCGCCGACATCGACGACAGCGCGCCGGCCCCGACCCACGTCGTCATCCCCGTCACACAGGAGGTTGGTAGTCGATGAAGGTTGAGAAATGGGTGGTCCGAGAGCACGCCGCGGGTGTGCCCGACGTCGACCGGATGTACGAGAAGGTGGTCGAGGACGTCGATCTCCCGTTCGGGGACGACGAGATGCTCCTGCGGACCCGGCATGTCTCCGTCGATCCCTTCCTGAACGGCCTCGCACAGGTGACCCCGCTGGGCGAGCACGCGCCCGGCCTGTCGATCATGGAGGTGCTCGATGCGGGGCCGGACGCCCCCTTCCGGCCCGGTGACCTGGTGGAGGGGTTCGGTGGCTGGCGCACCCATGTGGTCGGCGACGGGAGGGCCTACGTCTGGGACACCGGCTCGTTCCTCTTCGACGTCACGCCGTACCGCAAGCTCCACCCGGAGCACTACGACGACACGCTGCCGATCACGACGGCGTTGGGAGTGCTGGGAGTTCCCGGGTTGACGGCCTGGGGGACGATGGCCAAGTTCTTCACCGTCGAAGCCGGCGACACGGTCGTGGTCAGTGGCGCGACCGGAACCATCGGATCCCTGGTCGGGCAACTGGCCAAGCGGGCCGGTGCCCGGGTGATCGGCACCACCGGCACTCCGGAGAAGGCGGCGTACCTGCGGGAGTTGGGTTTCGACGCCGTGGTGCACTACACGCGCCTGCACGACCCCGAGCAGGTGCACGCGGCACTGCGGGAGGCCGCGCCGGACGGTGTCGACAAGTACTTCGACAACATGGGCGGCGCGATCACCGACGCGGTGTTCACCATGCTCAACCGGTACAGCCAGGTGGCGGTGTCGTGGCAGTGGGACAGCACGGTCGGGGGCGATCGGGTCGGCCCGCGCCTGCTGGAGAACATCATGCGGCCGCGCACCACGATTCGCGGCATCTACGCGCAGGACTGGTACACGGACGAGGACTTCGCCGCGCTGCACCACGAGTTGGGCGGTCTGATCCGGCACGGTGAGATCACCTACGACCAGACCGTGCACTACGGTTTCGACAACATCCCGCAGGCATACCAGGGCCTGTACCTGAACCGGGCGGGCAGCCGAGGCAAGCTGCTCGTCGAACTGTAGGCGGTCAGCCCTTCGGCTCGCATTCGAAGACGTGGTGTCCACCGGCCGATCGCCAGGTGGACAGGAGTTCGAGGTCCGCCCGTTCCAGCAGTGCGCGCAGATCCCGCTCGCCGAAGCCGCCCGTGTCCTTGCCGCACATCACCATCTGAAACAGGACATGGGCGGCGTCGGACTCCTGGTCCAGCAGCGGTTCCAGCACGAGCAGCCGGGGCGAGCCGAGACCGGGCTCCCGGGCTTCGGCGGTGCGGCGCATGGCCCGGCCCACCGCGGTCAGCAGGCGCACACACGTCTGCGGCGACCAATCGTGCAGGACGTTCTTCAGCAGGTACCGGTCACCGCCCGCCGGCACCTCCTCGAAGATGTCCGCGGCCCGGAAGGAGATCCGGTCGGCGATCGGCCGTCCGGCGGACGCGCCCAGCGTCGCCTCGCCCCGGGCGCACACGGCCGGCCGATCGACACACACCCCGCGCAGGTGGGGATGGCCGGCCAGCACCCCGGCGAGCGTCGTGCCGTCGCCGCCGCCGACGTCGATCAGCGTGTCGACCTGCGCGAAGTCGTACTCCTGCGCAAGCGCGGCCGCCGTCGGGCGAGCCAGCTCCGACATCGCCGCGTCGAAGATTTCGCCGGTGTCCGGACTGCTCTCCAGGAATTCGTAGAGCGACATGCCGAAGACTCGGTGAAAGCCGGAGTGCCCGGTGCGGACCGTGCCCAGGAGGGCTGCGAAGGCGTCGTCGTACGTTTCCGCCGTCAGGATGCACAGGTTGCGGACGGACCGCGGATGATCGGCGCGCAGCGACGCGTAGTGCTCGCTCAACGCGAATCCGCCGTTCGTGTCCCGGGTGAAGACCCCGTACAACGCCAGCGTCTGCATCACCCGGGCCAGGACCTCCGGATCCGACTCCGTGCGCCGGGCGATCTCGTGCGCGGACATCGCTCCGCCACTCACGAGGTCGGCGATGCCGAGCCTCGCCACCACCGCCAACGCCCTGGCCGAACAGCCCCCGGCGGCAAGCCGTACGGCCTGCATCTCGTCCCCGTCGTCCACGTGCGCTCCCGACTGAAGTGGCACCGACCGCGGCGGCCCGACGGCGCGCCCTCCCCAACCAACGATCGGCCGATCCGGAAGCAACGCGGAGATTGCCCGGCGGGTGCGGGTGTCGGCCGACGGGGTGCAGGCGGCGGTCCGGGGTCGCGGGCCGTGGGTCGGCGAGGGCGACGGAGGGTGGAACGACCGTGGGGCCTGCGCATCGCAGGCCCACGGGGCCATGCGTGCGGGTCCGAGCACTTCCCAGCCGACGGCAAATTTCGCGTCAACGCGCACCACAAGCTCATCGATGCCTGGCTCCTCGCGCTTTGTACGGCGTGTGGGGCAACGGCGAAGCTCACCGTCCTGGAGCGGACGAACGTGCGCTCCGTGCGACCCGAACTGCTGGACCGGCTGCACGACAACGACCTCGATCCGGCCGCCGAGCTGCTTCGGGGTCCGGCGGTGCGGCGCCGCAATCGCATCGCCCTCGACCGGGACCACGCCTGGCGCCTGGACACCGGCGGGGCGGATCGTCCGGACGGCGAGGCGATCGACGTCTCGGTGCGTTTCGCGGCGCGAATACCGGTCCGACCGGTGCGACTGATCGCCGAAGGGCTCGGCCTCTCCCGGGCCGAGGTCGAGCGAGCGATCACGCGGGGCAAGCTCGTGTCGGCGGTCCGCTTGAGCAGCAGACTCTCCGACGACTTCACCTTCACGCTCAAGCACTGACCCCTCCCCTGAACCGGGACCGGTCCACCAAGTGCTGCCGGACCGGCCCCGGTTCGGGACACCCCTGTCGAGCGGCGCAGCGGCCGTCGCGGTGATGGAAACCGAGCAAGTGAAAGATTTTCAGCCTTGGTGGGAAACCGAACGGCCGATAGAGTTCCTTCTCCGCGGGCCGCTGCCATCCGCATGAGGCCACCGAACAGCGAGGAGGCGGCGCGTGACCGCGTCATCCGAAACGGCGGGCGGAGCGGCGAAGGCGCGTGTCGAGTTGCCGAGTCGTTCGGCTGCGGGGCGCAAGCGTGGCGCGTATGCCAAGACAGAGGCGCGTCGTACCGAGATTTTGGACGCCGCCCTGGCCGCGTTCGGCAGGTCCGGCTATCGCGCCGGGTCCGTCCGCGAGATCGCCATGCTGGTCGGCATGAGCCCGGCCGGCATGCTGCACCATTTCGACAACAAGGAAACGCTGCTCGCGGCGGTACTGGAACACCGCGAGGGCATCGCCCACCGGGTCGCCTCGCGGCACGGCATCACCGGTCTGGACACGCTGGTCGGGCTGGTGGAACTGGCCCGCTACAACTCCACCCACCGCGGCATCGTCGAGCTGTACTGCATCGTCTCCGCCGAGGCGACCGCGGCCGACCACCCGGCGCACCCCTACTTCGTCGCCCGCTACCGACGCGTCCGCACCCGGATCGCCGAAGCCCTGGAACACGCCGCCCGCAAGGGCGAACTGCGGGCCGGCGTGGTCCCCGCCCGGGCCGCCCGCGCCGCCGTCGCGCTGATGGACGGCCTCCAGGTGCAGTGGTTGCTCGAACCCGACGAGGTCGACATGCCCGGCGAACTCGCCGAACACTTCGCCGCCTTGGTCAAACCGGGCGCATGGCGACGTGCCCTCGCCGCCGCCCTCGCCCCGACCGGGTACGAGGGCTTCCCCGACGACCGACCCGGCTCCGCGAAGAACATGGCCGGCCCCGGCGCGGGGAACACACCCGACGCCCACAACACGCCGATCGAGGAGGTTGGGCCGTGACCGATCACGCGGACGTCATCGTCGTCGGTGCCGGACTGGCAGGTCTGGTCGCCACGTACGAACTGACCCGGGCCGGGCGACGCGTGCTCGTCGTCGACCAGGAGAACGAGGCCAATCTCGGCGGCCAGGCGTTCTGGTCGCTCGGCGGCCTGTTCTTCGTGGACAGTCCCGAGCAGCGTCGGATGGGTATCAAGGACTCGCACGAGCTCGCGCTCGCCGACTGGTTCGGCTCGGCGGGGTTCGACCGGGACCGCGAGGACCGCCGGCCCCGCGAATGGGCCCACGCGTACGTCGACTTCGCCGCCGGCGAGAAGCGCCGCTACCTGCACGACCTGGGGCTGCGGGTGATGCCGACGGTCGGCTGGGCGGAGCGCGGCGCGGGGACCGCGAGGGGGCACGGCAATTCGGTACCTCGCTTCCACCTGACCTGGGGCACCGGGCCCGAAGTGCTGCGGGTGTTCCTGGAGCCGGTGCTGGCCGCCGCGGCGCGGGGCCTGGTGACGTTCCGGTACCGGCATCGGGTGGACGAGATGCTCGTGCAGGGCGGCGCCGTCGTCGGCGTGCGCGGCACCGTGCTCGCGCCGTCCGTCGAACCGCGCGGCGTTCGTTCCTCGCGCGAGCCCGCGGGCGAGTTCGAACTGCGCGCGCAGGCCGTCGTCGTCACCTCCGGCGGCATCGGCGGCAATCACGAACTGGTGCGCGGGAACTGGCCGGTGGACCGGATCGGCCCCGCGCCCACGTCGATGATCACCGGCGTCCCGGCCTACGTCGACGGCCGGATGCTGGGCATCACCGAACGCGCCGGGGCCTCGGTGGTGAACCAGGACCGGATGTGGCACTACACCGAAGGCATCCGCAACTGGGACCCGATCTGGCCCGACCACGCGATCCGCATCATCCCCGGCCCGTCGTCCCTGTGGTTCGACGCCGGCGGACACCGGCTGCCCGCGCCCCTGTTCCCCGGCCACGACACACTCGCCACGCTGCGCCACATCGTCGGCACCGGGTACGACCACACGTGGTTCGTGCTGACCCGCGCCATCGTGGAGAAGGAGTTCGCGCTGTCGGGGTCCGAGCAGAACCCCGACATCACCGGCAAGGACCTCAAGGCGGTGCTGTCCCGGACCAGGAAGGGCGCACCCGGCCCGGTGCAGGCGTTCCTCGACCGCGGCGAGGACTTCGTGGTCGCCGACACGCCGCGCGCCCTCGTCGACGGCATGAACGCGATCAATCCGGGTCCGACGCTGGACCCGGCCGCGATCGAAGGCGAACTGCGGGCCCGGGACCGCGAGATCGACAACCCGTACGGCAAGGACCTGCAGCTCATGTCCGTCCGCAACGCCCGCGCCTACTGGCCGGACCGGTTCACTCGCGTGGCCAAACCGCACCGCATGCTGGACCCGGCCAACGGACCGCTCATCGCGGTACGCCTGCACATCCTCACCCGCAAGAGCCTCGGCGGCCTGGAAACCACCCTCGACTCCCAGGTCGTCCACCCGGACGGCTCACCCTTCGACGGCCTCTACGCGGCCGGCGAGGTGGCCGGCTTCGGCGGTGGCGGCGTGCACGGATACAACGCCCTGGAAGGCACCTTCCTCGGCGGCTGCATCTTCTCCGGCCGCGCCGCCGGCCGCGCGCTGGCGCGGCGCCTCGGCTGACCCTTTCGCAACCGGGTCGCCGGGCCGCCGCTCAGGCTCGGTGGGGATCCGCGCGGTCGAGGATGTGCGGGCGTGCCGCGGCGTATCGGCGGCGCACGGCGGCGTCGTCGCGGTGCGGGCGATGGGTGTCGCCGGACGTCCCCCAGTTCGGTGGGTGCGGGTCGCCGGTCAGGGTCCAGGCGGCCTGGCGGGCGGCGCCGATGGCGGCGTACTCGGCGGGTTCGGGTACGTGGACCGGGCGTTGGAACAGGGCGGGCGCGATGTCGGTGACCGCCGCCGAGCGCGCCGCGCCGCCGGTGAGGACGATCCGCCGACCGGTGACGCCCGACGCGGTCAGCGCGTCGACGGCGTCGGCGAGTCCGCACAACATGCCCTCGACGGCGGCACGGGCGAGGTGGGCCGGGGACGCGGTGGCGGTGGTGAGGCCGTGGATGGCGCCGGTGGCGTGCGGCAGGTCGGGCGTGCGCTCGCCGGCCAGGTACGGCACCAGCACCAGGCCGTCGGCGCCGGAGGGTGCGGACAGGGCGAGTTCGGCGAGCCGGCCGTGGTCCACGCCGAGCAGGCCGGCGGCGGCGTCCAGGACCCGGGCGGCGTTGAGCGTGCAGACCAGCGGCAGGAACCCTCCCGTGGCGTCGGCGAACCCGGCGACGGCACCCCCGGCGTCGGCGGTCGGGTGGGGGGAAGTGGCGTACGCGGTACCCGAGGTGCCGAGGGAGACCACGATGTCGCCCGCCGCCGCGCCGAGTCCCAGGGCGGCGGCCATGAGGCGAACCTGGGTGCCCTGGGCGAATTGCGCTACGGCGCGGGACAGGGCGCGGGAAGCTACCTGTACCTGTCCGGCGAGACCGGCATCGGCGCGGGACTCGTGGTCGACGGCGACCTGTTCCGGGGCGCGCACGGCGCGGCCGGCGAACTCGGCCACGTGGTGGTCGACCCCGACGGGCCGGCCTGCGGTTGCGGCGGCGCCGGCTGCCTTGAGCAGTACGCGGGTCTGGACGCCGTCATGCGCGCGGCCGGCGTCCCGACGGCCGCCGGAACGCCGGCCCGGGTCGGCGGGCCCGGCGACGACCCGGCGGCGACGTCCGCCTCGCGAGTGGCCGAGCTGCTGGACCGCCTCGGCCGGGAGGATCGCCAGGCGCGTCTCGCCGTCGAGCGCGCGGGGCGCGGTCTGGGCATCGCGCTGATCGGCGCGGTGAACCTCCTGGACCCGGACACGGTCGTGCTCGGCGGGGTGCACGCCCGCCTCGCCGACCACCTGATCTCGCCCATCGAGGCGGCCCTCGCCCGCGGCGGCGGCCGACTGCGCGGCCGCGTCCCCACCGTCCGCGCGTCGGCACTGGGCTCGGAGAGCGCGGTACGCGGGGCCGCCGCCACCGTCCTCGCCCGGGTGTTCGCCGATCCACTCGCCATCGGCTGATCGAAGTCGACCAGCCGACGCCGCAGTTCGGTTCGGGCACCACGCCCGCGGACGGCGTGTGCTCGGAACGGCCGGGCGTCCCGATCGGGGCTATCCGGTCCGGCCGTCGCGGGTGAACCACAGGCGTCGGGCCGTGCCGCCGAGGACGGCTGCTCGGGCCGGCGCGTCGCGTCGCCGGATCGCGAGCCGGGCGAGCGCGAGCATGCCGGGGTAGTTCGGCGTCCGGGTCTGCGGGTGGTCGGATCCCCACGTCAACCGGTGCTCGCCGAACGCGGCGGCCAGGTCGTCGACGACATCCGCCGGGTCCTCTCCGGCCGCCTCGGCGGCGGTGAGCAGATGCGTGGTGACCTTCACGTGCAGATTGGCCAGGTCGGCGAGGGCCCGGACGGGCGCCCGCCCGGCCTGCCGGGACCGGGGGTCGGGGAATCCGCAGTGGTCCAGGGCGACGCGCAGCGCCGGGCGGGCCTCGATGTGCGGGCGCAGCAGGGGGAGTTGCCGGGTGAACGCGGTGAGTACGACCGTGAGTCCCGTTTCCGCCGCCACGTCCCAGACGGCCTGCGACGCGTCGTCGGTGAGCCAGGTCGGGTCGGGGGCCTGCGGGCCGCCCGAGACGGCGAAGAGCCGCACGCCGGTGACGAAGGACTCGTTCGCATATCCGCGCAGTCCGCGGGCGGCGGCGACGGGATCCGCCATGTCGACGGCGACGACCGCCGAGGTGCGCTCCGGGTCGCGGGCGGCGGCGTCGAGCAGGTAGCGGCAGTCGTAGCCGTACGCCCCCACACCCTGCACCAGCACGGTCCGCGACACACCGGCGGCGGCCTGGGTGCGGAGCACTTCGGGGGCCGAACAGCCGCCGTCGCTCCAGTAGTCGGTGCCGTCGCCGGTGCCGGCGTCGAGAGGATAGCGGCGGGTGTCCGGCGACACGACGTGCACATGCGCGTCGATCACGGTGTCCGGGCCGTTCGGGATGTTCGGGTCGCTCGCATCGCCGTTCGTATCGGCGTTCGTGTCGCCCATGCCGCGCCCTTCGTCGAGATCCTGCAGTGATTCGAATATTCGAATGAGTAGATCGTTATTTCGAACGATACCTCTTGTGGTCGTGTCCGTGCCGCCCTAACCTCACACCCACTCGCCGCTCCGCCCCTTCAGCCCAAGGAATGCTCATGGTCGACTCCGCCCCGGCCGGACCCGCCCCCGACGCGGGCGCCGACACGCACGCCCTGCCCGACGATCTGCCCGAGACCGTGTACGCCTGGCTGGAGGCACGCGGGTGGGGGGACGGGTTGCCGGTGGTGGCCCCCACCGAGGAACGGGTCTCCGCGATGCTCGCCGGATACCCGGGCGATCCCGACGAGGTGATCGGTGTGCTGCCGCCGCGCCTGGGCGAGGCGACGCCCAGGGTGCTGGCGGTGAACGCGGTGATGGCGGGCTGCGCGGCCGGCATGTTGCCCCTGCTCGTCGCCGCGACCCGGGGGATGTGCGCACCGGAGTTCAATCTGCGCGGTGTGAACTCCACGACCCACCCGGTGTCGGTGATGGTCGTCGTGCACGGGCAGGCGGTGGCCGCGCACGGGTTCAACTCCGGTACCGGGACGCTGGGTCCGGGCAACCGCGCGAACGCGACGCTGGGACGCGCGGTGCGCCTGGCCCTGCTGCACATCGGCGGCGGCACCGCCAAGGGCGCCGGGGAGGCGGGGTTGGCGGACGCGGCGACCCACGGGCAGCCCTCGAAGTACACGTTCTGCTTCGCCGAGAACGCCGACGCCAGCCCCTGGGCGGTGTATCCGCGTTCGCTGGGGCTGGAGTCGCGCAGCGCGGTGACCGTGGCCGGGATGGAGAACCCGCACAACATCCACGACATGGAGACGCGCGGCGAGCCGGGGCCGATCCTGAACAAGATGGCGACCGTGATGGCCACGTTCGGGACGAACAACGCGGTCGTCTCCAGCGCCGAGTACTTCATCGTCCTGGGTCCGGAGCACGCGGCCACGATCGCGGCGGCGGGGTGGGCGCGGCAGGACGTGCAGGCGTACCTCTTCGAGAAGGCGCGGCGTCGCGCGGGCGATTTCCGGGCGAACTTCCGGTCCGCGTTGTGGCGTCCGTGGATACGCGCCCTGGCCGACCACGACCTGCAACCGATGACCGAGTCCGCGGACAACATCCGGATCCTGGTCGCGGGCGGGCCGGGCAAACACTCGCTGGTGGTGCCGAGTTGGGGATTGACCCGCAGCGTCACCGTCCCCGTCGACTGACCGGCCCGCAGCGCCGCCCTGTCGCCTGTCGCCCCTTCCCCAACGTGTCGAGGAGATCCCGATGACCGTGCACCTGCTCGACCCGTCCGGACGGGTCGGCGAACCGGCCAAGCAACTCGCCCCCGGACTGCCGGTGTTGACCGGCGCGCGCATCGCCGTCCTGGACAACCTCAAGCCGCACGCGGGCTACATCCAGGGAGCCGTCGCCCGACTGCTCGCCGAACGCACCGGCGCGGTCGTGACGCTGGAGATCCCCAAGTTCAGCGCGGCCCGGCCCGCCGAACCCGAAGTGCTCGACCGATTGCGCGAATCGGCCGATCTGATCATCACCGGCTCGGCGGACTGTGGTTCGTGCACCTCGTGGAGCTGCCACGACACCGTCGTGCTGGAACAGGCGGGCATCCCCACCCTGCTGCTGGCCACCGCCGGCTTCACCGAGATCGCCCGCCAGGTCTCCTCGCTGTACGGCATGCCCCAGGCACGCGTCCTCACCGTGCGCGGCCCGCTCGGCGGCTCGTCCGACAACGAACTCGACGCCATGGCCCTCGAAGCCCTGGAGGACGCCCTGGTCCTCGCGACGACCACCCCCTCCGCGCCCGATGCCGCCTGAAACGGCCCGAGCCGGCCCGCCGAGCACTCACCTCGCCGCACCGAACGAAGTGGAGACCCCAACCGTGCCGGACCCGACGAACCTCACCGACCGCGTCGCCCTGGTCACGGGCGGCGGTGCGGGAATCGGCCGGGCTATCGCCGTCCGGCTCGCGCGGGCGGGGGCACACGTCGCGGTCACCGACATCGTCCCCGAGGCAGCCCGGGAAACCTGCGAACTCGTGCGCGGCGTCGGCCGATCGGCCCTCGCGCTGATCGGCGACATGCGGGATCCGCAGCAGGTACAGGACCTCGTCGACGAAGCCGGCAGCACCCTCGGCCGCCTCCGCATCGCCGTCAACAACGTCGGCATGATGGGCAACCACCCCGCCGCCCCGTTCGTCGACTGGACGCCGCAGGCGATGTCGGACGTGGTCACGGGCAACCTGCTCACCACGATGTACGCCTGCCGCGCCGAGGCGGCCGCGATGATCCGCGATCGCACCGACGGCGTCATCATCAACGTCAGCTCGGGCGAAACCACCCGCCCCGCCCCCCGGTTGGCCCCGTACGGCGCCGCCAAGGCAGCGGTCAACCACCTCACCGGGACCCTCGCGGTCGAACTCGCGCCACACGGCATCCGCGTCAACGCGGTCGCCCCCGGGACCACCCTCACCCGCGAGGTCGAGGCCGCCCTCACCGCCGACTACATCCGGGCACTGCGCGCCGCCATCCCGCTGGGCGGCGAACTGTCCGCCCCCGAGGACCTGGCCGACCTCGTCCTGTTCCTCGCCTCCGACCTCGCCGCCCACACCACCGGACAGTTCCTCCTGTCCGACAACGGCGCGTTCCTCTCCCGCAGTCGGCCGCCACTCGACACGCACTGACCGCCGCCGACCCGCGCCGACCGCGCACTTCACGCGAACGGAGTACTCCATGACCCACCCGGACATCACCGACGACGCGGTATCGCAGGCGCTGGCCCCACTGGCCCGGGCGCTCGCCGCCGACGACTACCGACTCACCTGCGTGCGCCCGGCCGACCACCACGTGCTGATCACGGTCGACGCCGGACCGTCCGCCTGCGCCGACTGCCTCGTCCCGAAGGACCTCACCGAACGCATGGCCCTGCGGCACCTGCGCCCCCTGGCACCCACCGCCGGCTGGACCGTCGAGATCCGCTACCCGGCCGACGACCCGACGGAGACCGCACCGTGAGCGCCGTGCCCGATGCGATCGGCGTCGACGGCGCCGCCGCGTGGCGCTCGGGGTGGGCCCCGCGACGGCCGCCGAGTGCACCGACGGGACGGGAGCCGGACCGGGACCGGCCGGAGGGGTTCGGGCCGCACCGGTGGGTACCGGGGCGGGAGCTCAGGTCGGTCGGCTCGCGACGGGGTCGTCGTAGGACACCGACCGACCTGCGACGAAGGGCAGCAGCCGGGCGGCTTCCTGCTCCAGGGCGGCTCGATCGGTGCCGTGCAGCGGCCGGAACGGCGTGAGTCGCAGCGTCCCGGCGTCGAGGGACCACGTGCCGTGCACTCGGCCGTCCACCAGGAAGGTGGGCCGGACGCGCGCCTGGCCGGGCATCACCACCTTCCGGTCCTCGTCGCCGATGATCCGGGAGCGGTCGGCGTGGCCGAGCAGGGCGTTGTCGAAGGCGGGCAACAGCCGTACCGGAGCCGGCGTTTCGGGGTCGGGCAGCTCGGCGTCGGCCAGATCGATCAACTCCCTGCCATCGGGGCCGGACCAGTGGCGCAGTTCGGCACGCATCTCGGCGACGACCTCGCCGAGCCGGGTCAATCCGGACCAGACCTGGACGTCCTTCACCCCGGCCGGGCCGAAGCCGGCCAGATAGCGGCGGATCAGCTCCTTGGCCGCGTCCTTGGCGGCGGTCGGTGTCGCGGCGGTCGCCATCGGCCGCCCCAGCCAGACCTCGGCGGGCGTGACCGAGATCGCCGACCGGTTGCCCCACGAACCCCAGGTGCCGGTGGCCGCGCCATGGACGAGGGGCGTACGCAGTTCCACCAGCCCGGCCAGAATCCGGCCGTCGTGTCCCGGATGACGTTCGGCCAACCGCCGGGTCAATTCCTTGCGCGACAGCGTCCCGCCCGCCAGCAGGTCGAGCCCCTCGGCCACCAAAGCCGCCGCGTCCAGGCCCGCGCTGTTCCGGGTGAAGTAGGGCGAGCCGGCCGTGCGGTCGAGCACGGGCTGCAGCAGCGGTCGCAGCCGCCGGAAGTCGTCGGCCGCGGCGAGGTGTTGGGTACTGCGGAGCAGCCCGGAACGGACCACCCGGCGGGCCTCGATCAGCGTGGTGAGCCCGGACGCGGCGAAGCCGCGGATCCTGGTCCACAGGCCGATGTAGGCCCAGTTGGGCTCCTGGGCCTGGAGCGCGACCAGCCGGCCGATCACCTCCAGCGGGGTGCGGTCGGTGCGCTCCAGCAGGAACTGCCGGTCCAGCAGCGCCCGGTTCAGGGCCCGGAGGGTGAGGGCGGTCACGGCAGACGCACCGAGACGTTGCCCCGGTGGGAACCCCGAAGCAGGTCGAGGAATGCCTGCGGTACGTCCTCGATCCCGCCCTCGACCACCGTCTGCGGACAGACGAAGCGGCCCTCGCCCAGCCACGTGACGAAGTGTCCGTGCCAGGCGGCGATCTGCTCGGGCGTGTGGTGGCACGAGAACGGCAGCAGCTCGACGCCCCTCGCCTCGGCCGCCGCACGGTCGGGCTGCGGGAAGCGCTCCGCCGCGTCGCCGAGTTGGTCGGCCAGTGAGCCGCAGAGGGCAAAGCGGGCTCCGGGCCGGGCCGACCGGAGCGCGCCCCGATACTGCTCGCCACCCACCACGTCGAAGAAGACCGAGATGCCTTCGGGCGCGAGTTCCGCGAGTCGGTCGGCCGTCGGGCCGTCGTGGTAGTCGAACGCCGCGTCGTAGCCGAGTTCGTTCACCAGGTAGTCGACCTTGGCCGGGCTGCCCGCACTGCCGATCACCCGCGCCGCGCCGAGGCATTTGGCGATCTGTCCGGCCAGCGAGCCGACCCCGCCCGCCGCGCCGGAGACGAAGACCACGTCGCCCGGGCCGACGTTCGCCACCTCGGCCATGCCGTGGTAGGCGGTCGGCCCCTGGACGAGATGGTAGCCGGGGTCGGCGAACAGCTCGCGGTCGAGCCTGAGGTACGAGTCGGCCGGGCCGGCCGAGTACTCGCTCCAGCCGGTCGTCGACCGGACCAGGTCGCCGACCTCCAGATCGGGGTCGTCGGATCGCACCACGGTGCCGATCGTGGTCACCCCCACCCGCTGCCCCGGCTGCCAGGCCGGGACCGGGATGGCGCAGTCGGCCCGCATCAGCTCCAGGTAGGTCGCGGCGAGCCCGATTCGGTCGGTGCGCACCAGGACCTCGCCGTGCACCTCGGTCTCGGCGACGGTGAAATGGTCGAGCGTGGGGGCGCCGGTGATCTGGGCGGTCAACCGAATCTCACGGGTGAGCATGTGTCTGTCCTTGCCTCGGGTGCGGTCGGTGCCTCGGTGCGGCCCGTCGAGATCGACTCTAGGCAGGCTTCCGGTCACTTTCCGGCCGGAAGTCGAGGCAGGATGTCGGCATGGCGAACACCAGCTCACGCACGCTCGGACTGCTCTCCCTGCTGCAGACCCACCGGCACTGGGCCGGCCCGGAGCTGGCCGAGCGGCTCGGGGTGTCCGAGCGCACGCTGCGCCGCGACGTCGAGCGGCTGCGCGAGCTCGGCTATCCGGTCGGCGCGACCCGGGGCACCGACGGTGGCTACCAACTCGCGCCCGGCGCCGTCCTGCCGCCGCTGTTGCTCGACGACGAGGAGGCGGTGGCCCTCGCGGTGGGCGTCGGCGACGCGGCGCAGAGCGGGGTCGCCGGGATGGAGGAGGCGTCGCTGCGCGCCCTCACCAAGGTGGTGCGGGTGCTGCCGCCCCGGCTGCGGGCCAGGGTGGACGCGCTGCGCGCGGTGACCCGTTTTGCCGGCGGGTCCGGGCCGGTCGTCGCGTCGGGGGTGCTCACCGCGGTCGCCCAGGCGTGCCGGGACGAGGAGCGGCTGCGGTTCGGCTACACCGCCAGGGGCTCCGCGCCCACCGACCGCGAGGTCGAGCCGCACCGCGTCGTCGCGCTCGGCGGACGCTGGTACCTGGTGGCCTACGACCTGGGCCGGCACGACTGGCGCAGTTTCCGCCTCGACCGGCTCACCGGGCCGACCGCGACCGGCACCCGCTTTCGGCCGCGGCTGCTCCCGAGCGAGGACGCCGTGGCCTTCGTCCGGGCGGCGAGCGGGACCCCGGCTCCGTACACGGTCGAGGTCCTCGTACACGCACCCGCCGCGCGAGTGCGGCAGGTGGTCGGGCGCTGGGGCACGATCGAACCACTCGGCCGGGACGGTTGCCGGCTCACCATGACGTCGACCTCCCTGGACTGGCCGACCCAGGCACTGGGCAACGTGGGGGCCGAGTTCGAGATCCTGGGACCGCCGGAGTTCGCCGCGCACGTTCGGGAGTGGGGCGCCCGCTTCCTCCGCGGCACCGACACACCCGCGTGACCTTCGCCGTGCACAGCGGGTGGTGCGCGGCCACCACGATGATCGGCCGCGTTCGGTGCCGGTCCGGGACCGCATCCCTTGCGGCGACGGTCGTCCGCCGGCGCCCGAGGGCCGCCGCCGATCGTGCGGCAGGGCCGCGTTGCCCGAGGCAATCGGGTCCTTCGGCCCGGGCGCGGGGGCGTGAACCGCGATGTCCTGGGAACGGTATCGACGCATCAACCACCGGGAGGCGGCCGTCGTGTTCCCCCTCGCACCACCCCGAAGCACCCCTGCATCCGCGTGTCGGCGCCCGATCGGGGACGGCGCGCGGTCGCGCCGGCGCGGTCGCGGGTCGGCTGCGGGCACCGGGCTCGCCGCCGACCGCGAGCGGCTGCGCGCGCGGCGGGAGACGGTGGTTCGCGATGCGCACTGAGGCCGCGCGTGCGGAGGGCGTCGACCACCCCGGACGCGTCCTGGTCGTCAACGCGGGCTCCTCCAGCCTGAAGTTGTCGGTCGTCGAGCCGGACGACACGATCGCCCGCACCGCGAACCTGACCTGCGCCGAGGCCATTCCGCCCGAGGCGATCGCCGAATTCCTGCGCGAGGCGGGCACCGTCGACGCCGTAGGACATCGGATCGTGCACGGCGGCGCCGACTTCACCGGGCCCGCCCGCCTGGATCCGCGGGTATACGCGCGGGTCGTCGCACTGCGTCCGCTCGCGCCGCTGCACCAGGGCCGGGCGATCGCCGGCATCGACACGGTCCACGAACTGTGCCCCGACCTGCCCGCGGTCGCCTGCTTCGACACCGCCTTCCATCACACCCTCCCGGCCGAGGCGAGCACGTACGCCCTCCCCGAGGCGTGGCGGGCCAGATGGGGGCTGCGCCGCCACGGCTTCCACGGTCTGTCGCACGCCTACGCCTCGACCCGGGCATGCGAACTGACCGGCCTGCCGGCGTCGTCGGCCCGCGTGGTGAGCTGCCACCTCGGCGCGGGTGCCTCGTTGGCCGCGATCCGGGGCGGGATCAGTGTCGACACCACGATGGGCTTCACCCCGACCGATGGCCTGGTGATGGCCACGCGCGCCGGCGACCTGGACCCGGGCATGCTCGTTCGGTTGCTTCGTACCGGCCTCGAACTCGCGGAGTTGGAACGGGTGTTGGAGCACGAGGCCGGGTTGAGCGCGCTGGCCGGACACGGCGGCGACATGCGCGCGATCCGGGCCGACGCCGAGGCGGGCGATGCGCGCGCCCGGCTGGCGCGCGGCATCTACGCGTACCGGGTGCGGACCAGGATCGCCGCGATGGCCGCGGCGATGGGCGGCCTGGACGTCCTGGCCTTCACCGGGGGAGTCGGGGAACACGACGACACGCTGCGCGCGGACATGGTCGCCGAGTTGGCGTTCCTCGGGGTGCGCCTGGACCCCCGGGCCAACGCACGCGCGCGGGCCGACGCCGAGATCGGCCGAGCGGGCGCGCCGGTGCGCACCGTGGTCGTCACCGCCGGCGAGGACATCCGGATCGCACGCGAAACCCGCGCGACGCTGGGCTGAACCGCGATTCGCCACGACGTGCGCCACCCGGAGTGGGCCGGCGCGCGTGCGTGCGTGGGGGGTGCCCGTCCGGTCACAACGAGCCATCTTCCGAGGGGCGTTCGGCCCTGTCCGGATCCGCGGCGGGGCGGCCAGGCTGGGACGTGACCCAGGGGAGGGATCATGCACCGACGGGGACTGAAGATCGTGATCACCGAGTCGCAGCCGGACGGTTGCCGGCAGGTCGCGGGGCACCTGACCGAGGCCGGACACACCGTGCTGCGCTGCCACGGGCAACCGGGGACGGAGCGGACGGAACCCTGCGTGGCCTGGGCGGCCGGGGGCGGCTGTCCGCTGCTCGCCCAGGACGTCGACGTCGTCGTGGACGTGCGCGCCGACGAGGGGCCGCGGACCGCGCGCGAACAGGGCGCGATGTGCGCCCTCGTAGCAGGTGTGCCGCTGGTGGTCTGCGGACCCGTCGGCGCCCGCGACGGCATGCTCGCCCGGGCGGACGTGCTGTGCCACCACGACGACATCGAGGCGGCCTGCCGCACGGCGTTCTCCCCGGTGGGCCCCACCGCCCATCGGGTGGTCGCCCGTGCCGTGTCGCTCGCGCTCGCCGGAGTGACCACCCCCGCCGACGTGCACGTGCGCCTGACGGCGCGGGAGAGCACGGTCTTCGCGGACATCACGGTCGGCGCGTCCCCCACGGCCACCGCTATTCGCCGCGTGCGTGCCGCCGTTCGACTCGCGCTGGCCCCCTTCACGCCGTCGTGGCCGTATACCCCGGTGATGCTGTACCACCGGGAGCGGCCGGCCGATCGTCCGTGACGGCGCGATGTTCCGGGCAACTCCCCGGGTGACGGGACCACTTCGCCTGCGACGGGTTCAGCGCTCCGGTCCGAATCTCACCGCCGAGCGTGAGGAACGCCGACGGCGGTACCCGGCTTGTCTCCGGGCGGGGAGTTCGTGTGTTGCGCGGATGACCGCTCGCCGTGGGCGCGTTGTGTCGGCCTCGGTAGACGGAGCCTGGTCGGTTGGCGAGGCGCCGGCGTGTCGAGGCCGGCGGGGGGTCTCCTGCCGGATCGTCGAGCCTTGGTACGACGGGCCGGTTTGTCTGGTAGTCCTGGGAAGTGGGCGCCGGATAAAGTCCGTTGGGCCGGTCGTGACAGGGGTGGGATGGGCCCGGGGATTGAGGATCACGGTCGTGGTGGTGATCGTGTCGACGCAGTCGTTGTGACCGGAGAAGGCGAGGAAGCCACCATGCGATGGCGCCGACGCGAGCGCGGATCCGATGCTCCGGCGGTCGTGGGGGAGGTGGTGGTTGCCGACAGCGGCGATGCTCGTGCCGGCGACGGTGGGACGGCGGTGTCCGGCCATCGTGGACCACCGTCCTCGTTACCGGCGGGCGCGGGGACGGTGCACGTCGAGAGGTCCGGGCCCGCGACCGCGTCGGCGCCCCACGCGGTGGCCATCAGCGGCAACGTCCACGTCGCCCGGTTGAACGTCCACGCCGCGCCCGTCCCGGGGCCGGTGGAGTGGCCGCTCCTGCCCGATCCCGTGCCGGCGTTGGCCTCGGCCTTCCAGGACCGCGCGGGTCTGCGCGAGCGGATCGATCGGGCCCGGGCCGATCACGCGACGGTGGTGCTGTCCGGGGGTGGCGGGACGGGCAAGTCGCAGCTCGCCGCCGCCTACGCCCACCAGGCTCGCGCGGAGGGCGTGGACCTGGTCCTGTGGGTCAACGCCGCCGAAACCGAGCAGGTGATCACCACCTACGCCCGTGCCGCACGGTTGGTCGCCGCCCCGGGCGCGGCCGGGCAGGATCCTCAGGACGACGCGCGGGCGTTCGTGAACTGGCTGGCGACGACGCCGCGTTCGTGGTTGGTGGTCCTCGACGACATCACCGACCCGCGATCGCTGGAATCGTGGTGGCCCCCGTCGCCGCCGTCCGGTCGCGGGACGGTCCTGGACACCACCCGCCGCCGCGACGCCCTGCTCTCGGGCGGCGGCCGTGCCGTGATCGACGTCGACACCTACACCGAGGCGGAGGCGGAGGCGTATCTGCGCGAGCGCCTCACCCACGCCGCATGCGCCCGTCTCCTCGACGACGATGTCCTGCGACTGGCGCGGGAGTTGGGTCTGCTGCCCCTGGCCCTGGCGCACGCCGCCGCGTACATGATCAACGAGGATGTGACCTGCGCGCGGTACCTGCGCCTGTTCACCGCCGGCACCGCCCGTCTGGACAAGCTGTTGCCTGTGGACGCGGACACCGAACGCTACGGGCGACCGGTGGCCACCGCGCTCCTGCTGTCCCTGGACGCGGCCCAACGCGCCGAACCCGCCGGACTCGCGGCCCCCGCCCTCACCTTGGCGGCCTTCCTCGACCCCGCCGGACACCCCCGCGAACTCTGGACCCACCCCGGCGTCGTCACCCACCTCGGCATCCACCGCACCCCCGAGACCCCGGTCGACGCCGACGACGCCCACGCCGTGCTCCGGCTGCTGCACCGCTACGCCCTGATCACCGACGATTCCCGCAACGGCCCCCGCGCCGTCCGCATCCACGCCCTCACCGCCCGCGCCGCCCGCGAGGTGACCCCAGACACCGAACTCCCCACCGCCGCCCACGCGGCCGCCGACGCCCTGCTCGACCTGTGGCCCACCCACGACCACAGCGACGCGGATCTCGCGGCCGTCCTGCGGGCCAACACCGACACCCTCGCCGCACATGCCGGCGACCACCTGTGGCACCCCGACGGCCACCCGATCCTGTACCGGGCCGGACGAAGCCTCCTCGACGCGGGCCTCCACAACGTCTCGATCCCCCACTGGCAACGGATGAGCGCCGACGCCGATCGACTGCTCGGCGCGGAACATCCCGACACGCTGATGGCCCGAGGTCAACTGGCGATCTCGTTCTGGCAGGCGGGGCGGACGGACGAGGCGATTGCCTTGGAGGAGCGGGTGCTGGCCGCCCGCGAGCGGCTGCTGGGCGCGGAACACCCCAACACGCTGATGGTGCGAGCAAACCTGGCCTCCTCGTACTTGCAGGCCGGGCGGATCGGCGAGGCCATCGCCCTGGACGAGCGGGTGCTGGCCGATCGCGAGCGGCTGCTGGGTGCGCAGCACCCCGACACCCTGATGACGCGGGCGAACCTGGCCTCCTCTTACCGGCAGGCGGGGCGGATCGGCGAGGCGATCGCCTTGGAGGAGCGGGTGCTGGCCGATCGCGAGCGGCTGCTGGGTGCGCAGCACCCC
This sequence comes from Embleya sp. NPDC020886, assembly GCF_044333915.1. Classification (NCBI taxonomy): domain Bacteria; kingdom Bacillati; phylum Actinomycetota; class Actinomycetes; order Kitasatosporales; family Streptomycetaceae; genus Embleya; species Embleya sp. NPDC020886. The sequence continues at coordinate 330,503 of NZ_JBIRRX010000003.1, forward strand.
GACACCCTGATGACGCGGGCGAACCTGGCCGCCTCCTACTGGCAGGCGGGGCGGATCGGCGAGGCGATCGCCTTGGAGGAGCGGGTGCTGGCCGATCGCGAGCGGCTGCTGGGCGGGGAACATCCCGACACGCTGACGTCCCGGGCGAATCTGGCGGTCTCGTACTGGCAGGCGGGGCGGACGGCGGAGGCGATCGTCCTGCTGGAGCGGGTGGTGGCCGATCGCGAGCGACTGTCGGGCGCGGAGCACCCCGAGACGCTGACGTCCCGGGCGAATCTGGCGGTCTCGTACTGGCAGGCGGGGCGGACGGCGGAGGCGATCGCTCTGCTGGAGCGGGTGGTGGCCGATCGCGAGCGACTGTCGGGGGCGGAGCACCCCGACACGCTCACGGCGCGGACGAACCTGGCCTCCTCGTACCGGCAGGCGGGGCGGACGGACGAGGCGATCGACATCGAGGAGCGGGTGCTGGCCGACCGCGAGCGGCTTTCGGGGCCGGAGCACCCCGCCACGCTGACGGTTCGGGCGAACCTGGCGGTCTCGTACCGGCAGGCGGGGCGGACCGGCGAGGCGATTGTGCTGCTGGGGTGGGTGGTAGCCGACTACCAGCGGTTGTCGGGCGTGGAACACCCCGACACGGTGGCGGTGACGAGTGTCCTGCGCAGGTGGCTCACGTGAGGGAACTCGCGGTGTGTGCCACATCCCCGGTGCTGCTTCGAGTTCGGATGGGTGCTCGGTCCCGGCCGCTCGAACGCGGTGATCGTCGGACTATGCGTCCGCCGGGACGAAGAGCACCGGGGTGACGCTGTGGCGTAGGCAGTACGTGCCGGTGGGGCCGGGGATCGTGGGGCTCTCGATGCCGCTGGTGCCCAACACGAGCAACCGGGCGTTGCGGGCGCGGGCGACCAGGACCTCGCCCGCCGGACCGTGCAGCGGGGTGGCCACGATGCGCTCCGGCGGGATCGGGGCCCGGACCAGGCTTGCCAGGGCGCGTTCCAGCCGCTCGCGCGCCACGGACAGGGGGGCGTCGGGGCGGTCCAGGGTCGGGCGATCGGGGTCGGCGTCCGTCCAGGCCGTGACCACGTCCAGGGTCACGCCGAGTTCGGCGGCCTCGCGGGCGGCCCAACGCAGGGCGAGCGCGGATCCGAACGAGCCGTCGAGGCCCACCACGATCCGTCCCTCGGGCCGGGCCTTCGTGCTCTCGTCGGTGGGGACGGTCTCCGGCCGAGGGGGACGGCCGAGCGTGTCCCGGTCGAAGTGGGTACCGAGCGTTTCCATGTCGAACTCCGTTTCGTCCCGCGGCAGGTGGGTGGTGGTGGTCGTGATCGCACAGCGCACAGCGCACTGCGAATAGCGCACATCGCACGTCCCGTGTCCCGGGGCTTCGCGATCGCGAGGTTTCACCCGTCTCCAGGATGGAACGTCCGCGACCCCGGGCACAGGGCCGGTGGGAGTGGTGGGCCGGGACGAAGGTCCCGGCCCACCGGTACGGGTGGCCCTGTGCCGATCGACTCGGGGCGCGCCGAATGACGAGCACCCGGGTCACGGGGGATCTCGCCTCGGGTCAGCGGTCGCCGGGTGTGTCGGTCGTCCAGGTCCAGTCGCGGACCTCGGGCAGGTCCTCGCCGTGTTCGAGGATCCAGGCGCGGTGTCGGGTGCGGGCGTCGAGCATGCTCTGGCGTACGGTCGCGGCGCGTGAACCCAGGCCGGGGACGCGGTCGATGACGTCGATCACGCGTTGGTAGCGGTCCATGTCGTTGAGGACGACCATGTCGAACGGGGTGGTCGTGGTGCCGTATTCCTTGTATCCGCGTACGTGCAGGTGGTCGTGGTTGTGCCGGCGGTAGGCGAGCCGGTGGATCAGCCACGGGTAGCCGTGGTAGGCGAAGATCACCGGGACGTCGGTGCCGAACAGGGCGTCGTATTCGGCGTCCGGCATGCCGTGCGGGTGCTCGGTCTCGGGGGTCAGCCGCATCAGGTCGACCACGTTGACCACGCGCACCCGCAACCCGGGCAGGTGTCGGCGGATCAGGTCGACGGCGGCGAGGGTCTCCAGGGTGGGCACGTCGCCGGCGCAGGCCAGGACGACGTGCGGGTCGCCGTCGTCGTTGGAGGCCCACTCCCAGACGCCGGCGCCCCGGGTGCAGTGGAGGACGGCCTCGTCCATGGTGAGCCAGTCGGGGGTGGGCGTCTTGCCGGCCACGATCACGTTGACCAGGCCGCGGCTGCGCAGGGCGTGATCGCCGACGGAGAGCAGGCAGTTGGTGTCCGCCGGCAGGTAGACGCGGACGACCTCGGGGCGTTTGTTGATCACGTTGTCGACGAAGCCGGGGTCCTGGTGCGAGAAACCGTTCTGGTCCTGGCGCCACACGTGCGAGGTGAGCAGGTAGTTGAGCGACGCGATGGGCGGGCGCCAGTCGATCTCGCGGGAGGCGTGCAGCCATTTGGCGTGCTGGTTGAACATCGAGGAGACGATGTGGGTGAACGCCTCGTAGCAGGAGAACACGCCGTGGCGGCCGGTGAGCAGATAGCCCTCCAGCATGCCCTGGCAGGTGTGTTCGGACAGGATCTCCACGACCCGCCCGTCCGGGGCCAGGTGGGTGTCCAGGTCGGTGATCGGCTCCTGCCAGGCCTTGGCGGTCGCCCGGTAGACCGCGCCGAGCCGGTTGGATTCGGTCTCGTCCGGGCCGAACAGACGGAAGTCGCGGCGGGTCGCGGTGCGGGCGAAGACCTCGCGCAGGTATTCGCCGAGGGCCCGGGTGGGTTCGGACGAGGACGCGCCGGGTTCGACCACCTTGACGGCGAAGGCGTTCGGGTCGGGCAGTGGCAGGTCCCGCAGCACGGTGCCCCCGTTGGCCTCGGGCACCGCGCCCAGCCGCGTCTCGCCGGTGGGTACGTTGGCGAGCACGATCGGGGTGGGCCGGCCGTCCCGGTCGAAGAGTTCGTCCGGGCGGTAGGAGCGCAGCCACCTCTCCAGCAGGGCCAGGTGCTCCGGGTTCTCCCGTACGCCCGCCAGCGGGACCTGGTGCGAGCGCCACGTGCCCTCGACGGGCGTGTCGTCCACGGTGTGCGGTCCGGTCCAGCCCTTGGGGGTGCGCAGCACGATCATCGGCCATCGGGGTCGGCCCTGTCCGCTCGTCTTGAACGCCTCGATCCCGTCGAGCGCCTCCTCCAGCGCGGCGGCGAACGCGGCGTGCACGCGTGCCGGTTCGTCGCCCTCGACGTGGATCGGGCGCCATCCGTAGCCGGTCAGCAGCGCGTCCAACTCGGTGCGCGGCATCCGGGCGAGCAGGGTCGGGTTGGCGATCTTCCAGCCGTTGAGGTGCAGGATCGGCAACACCGCGCCGTCGGTGCGCGGGCTGAGGAACTTGGTGCCGTGCCAGGACGCGGCGAGTGGCCCGGTCTCGGCCTCGCCGTCGCCGATCACGCACGCGACCACCAGGTTCGGGTTGTCGAAGGCGGCGCCGAACGCGTGCGAGAGGCTGTAGCCGAGTTCGCCGCCCTCGTGGATGGAGCCGGGCACGCCGGGGGCGATGTGGCTGGGTACCCCGCCGGGGTAGGAGAACTGGCGGAACAGCGTGGTCATTCCGGCCGCGTCGCGGGGGACGTTCGGGTAGCGCTCGCTGTAGGTGCCGTCCAGCCAGGACGCGGCGAGCGCGGACGGGCCGCCGTGACCCGGACCGGTGACGTGCAGGGCGTGGGTGCCGCGTTCGCGGATCACCCGGTTCAGGTGCGCGTAGATCAGATTCAGGCCGGGGGAGGTGCCCCAGTGCCCGAGCAGTCGCGGCTTGATGTGCTCGGGCCGCAACGGTTCGCTCAGCAACGCGTTGCCGCCCAGGTAGATCTGCCCCACCGCCAGGTAGTTCGCCGCCCGCCACCAGGCGTCGACCGTCGTCAGATCCGATCCCTCGGGAATCGCCGTTGTCATCGAACTTCCTCTCCTGTAGCGCCGGAACTCCGCTCGTTCCCACGCTCGCGCCCGCCACGCACCCGGTGAAGGGCCGAACGGCCCTACGGGACCGGGCCGATGCGGCCCCGGCCCGACGCGCCGATCGCCTGGCGAATGCGGGCCGGCGGGTGGCCCCGGGCTCAGAAGGGAAATTCGAAGTGGCTTGCGCCGCCGAAGCAGTGGGTCGCGTGGTGGTGCATGCGGCGGAAGTAGCGGGGGTCGTCCATCAGGCCGGTGTAGGACTCGTATTCGTGCTCGATCAGACCCGCGGTGTTGCCGAGGTAGACATCGAAACCCGGGTACATCAGGCCGACGAAGGGCAGGTCGTCGACGTCGACGGCGAGCACCGGGTACTCGCCTTCCCGGTCGGGCTCGGTGACGGCCAGGATGCGGCGGGAGTCCGAGCCGCCGGGCAGGAGGAAGCACTCGGGGAAGCGGTCGGCGACGGGCGTGAACATCTCGCCCCACATCTCGCCCAGTTCGTCGGCGACCAACTCGTCGAGGCTGCGCGGCGTGAGGCTGCCGTCGTCGGCCATCCAGTCGTACCGGTCGAGCAGGGACGTGTCGTACGCGAGCCAGGCCCGCAGGCTCGGCGACAGCGGGCGGCCGGACGGCAGCACCACCTCGGCCGACGCGTGGGCGGGCAACGGCCGGGCCACGCCGTCGGTCACCCACGGGACGTCCGCGTACGACAGCGCGGAGGCCCCGGGGTCCCGCCGGACCACCTCCAGGACCCGCTCGACCAAAGCCACTCCATGCACGGCGTCGCCCGTGCCCTCAGTCAACATGGCCGGGACGGTAACAGCCGACTCCGACGCGAGGACGCCCGCATGCCGGCGCGACCGGGCTCGGGCGGCACGCGGATATCCGGTCGCGCGGGAGGCTGGTCGCACTCGGGGCGGCGGGTCCGTGATGCGATGCGTGGAGCCGACGATCCGGGCGGCGTACCGTCCGGAGCTCACACCCCGAAGACTCCGTCGATGCGTTCGCGGATCAGGTCGGCATGGCCGTTGTGACGCGCGTACTCCTCGATCAGGTGGACCATGATCCAGCGCAGCGAGACCCGTTCGTCACCCAGGACGAGGGCGTCCTGCTCGGACAGGCGGCCGGAGTCGTCCAACGCGGCGGCGGCGACGAGTTCGCGCCCGCGAGCGACCTCCGCCCGCCAGGCCGCCATGACCTCGTCGAGCCCTCGGTCCGGGTCGAGGGCGAAGCCGTCGTTGTTGCTCGCGCCGAAGATCGCGGGCACGTTCCGGCCGGCGAACACACGCTGGAACCAGTTGCGCTCCACCTCGGCCATGTGCTGGAGGAGACCCAGCAACGTCATCGACGAGGGCGCAGCCGAGGCCAGCCGTAATTGCTCATCCCGCAGGCCCGCGCACTTCAGGGCGAGAGTGGCGCGGTGGAAGTCGAGCCACGCTTCCAGCATGGCGCGTTCGCCGGCATGCACGGGCGGTATCCGGCGCCCATCCGGTGTCGTAGTCATGACCGCACCCTGACACATGGCGGCACGACCCACCCGGGACTTCGCCGGCGACGCACGCGCGCCCGCCGGGACACGCGCGCCGTCCGGCACGAGGCGACCGGGCCGGTCGCGGTCGCCGGGGGCGTGGATCCGGGCCGCCTCCCCATAGGGTCGGCGGATGGCGAAGTATTTCGATGTGCACCCCGAGAACCCCCAGCCGCGCACGATCGGCAGCGTGGCCGACCTGATCCGCTCCGGATCACTCGTCGCGTACCCGACGGACTCCTGTTTCGCACTGGGATGTCAATTGGGCAACCGCGACGGCCTGAACCGGATCCGGACGATCCGCAACCTCGACGACCGGCATCACTTCACCCTGGTGTGCGAGAGCTTCGCTCAATTGGGCCGGTTCGTATACCTGGACAACGACGTGTTCCGGGCCATCAAGGCGTCGACGCCCGGTGCCTACACCTTCATCCTGCGCGCCACGTCCGAGGTGCCGAAGCAACTGTTGCATGCGAAGAAGAAGACGGTCGGCGTCCGGATTCCCGATCACGTCGTCACCCGGGCGCTGCTCGCCGAACTCGGCGAGCCGATCCTTTCCAGCACGCTGCTCCTGCCCGGCGAGGACGAACCGCTGACCCAGGGCTGGGAGATCAAGGAACGGCTGGAGCACGTGGTGGACGCCGTGGTGGACTCGGGCGATTGCGGCACCCAGCCGACCACGGTCATCGACTTCTCCGGCGACGAGGCCGAGATCGTACGTCGCGGAGCGGGCGACACGGCGCGGTTCGAGTAGCGGCCCGGTCTCGGGCGAAGACGTCGGCGCCCGGGTCGAGTGACCGACCCGGGCGGCCGGTGCGCCGATTCGTCAGAGGATCTCGATCGCGTCGACCCTCGGTGGCCGGTTCGGGAAGGAGATCTCGTGCCACCGCTCGATCTTGACCGAATCACCGTTGGCGTCGTAGTAGATCAAGTCGTTGTTTCCCGTGGAGATCTTGTCGACCCACCACCCGCCGAAGGAGGTTCTGCCGCGGTTCGCGTAGCAGTCCACGCTCTGGTCTCCGCCGTTGTGCGACCAGATCTTCAGGAAGTCCTCGCCACCACGACAGGGCACATGGTCGATGGCGAAGGCGGGGCTCGGCGGCACGACCAGGGTCAACGCGGCGGCCGCGGCCAACGCCACGGCCATCGAACGTGCGGCCCTCTTGGTTTTCGAGATCACGGGTCCTCCTCGGATGCAGAATTCCAACCAACGATGCTGGTGCATCGGGCAGGAAGCAGCCTGTCGGGTGCGGACCCCCCGGAACATCAGGATCCGGGAACATTCACTCGAATGGCGGCGGGGCGGAGCGGTGGGCGGGGGTGCGACTCGGCCGCGTGAAGGGGTGGCCCCGATCAGGCGCCTGCGGAGCCGGTCGCCGAGGTCGCCGGGGCCGCGGGCGTGTCGGGCCGACCGCCGGGCCGGTCGACGAAGCCGCGTTCGACGACGGAGGAGAGGTTGAGAACGGTGCCTGCCGGCGCGTACACGGTGTCCGCGGTGGAGATTTCGCGCACGCCGGTGAACGCGGAGGTGGCCCGGTCGAGGATCCATTCCGCGCGGGAGCCCTGTACCTCGTCCCGCGCGACCGAGACCCCGGGGCGTCCCAGGGAGTCGACGGCGTCGTCGGCGACGGTCACTCCGGGCAGCAGGGCCGCCGCCCGGAACAGCGCGCCGACCACCGCGGGCGGCGCGGCGGCGTTCATGAGCAGGTCGCCGATCAGGGAGAACGTCTGCTGGTCGACGGGGTTTCCGCCGTGCTCGGGTGCGGCTTTGCGGAGCAGGCGCAGGAGTTCGGCCGGGTCGGTGGGCAGGGTCTGCATGAAGCGGTAGTCGGGCCGGTGCAGGTTCCCCGGCCCGGTGTGCTCCTCGCGGAATTCGGTCCCGCTGCCGCCGCGCTGAAGGTAGGTGCCGGTACCGTCGACCGGACGCCAACGCTCGGTGGTGCGGATCGGCGAATGCCGGAACGTCGACGCACCCTCGGGCCCACCGAAAATGGCGTTGTATCCGAGGGTCCGGACGTACTCGTATTGGCCGTCCCGGACCGGGAGTTGGCTTCCGGTCTCGGCGGTCACGGCGGCGCGGACCAGGAGCGCGCTCGCGGACCGCTGCTCGGCTCGGGAGACCTTCGTCCCGCTCGGATCGCCGCCGGCGACGCTCACGCCCGCGATGATCGCGGCGACGGTTGCGGCCGCCGCGACGGGCAGGGCCACGAGTTGCCACTTCCGGAGCGTGCGCGGCCGACGCGAGGGCGCGGTCGCCGAGGCTCGGCGGATCTCGTGCATCAGGTGTTGCTTCAGCAACAGGTGGCGGTCCGGGCGGAGTTCCGGGACGGCTGCCGGAGGGGCCAACGCCGCCGGTTCGGTGTCCGGGACCCCCGCCGTAGCGTGCCCGTGGTCGTGGCCGCCGCCCTCGGTTCGCGGATCGGTGTTCATCGTGCCCTCCCGGGTTGTTCGTTGTTCGGCCGGATCGCTGCGATGCGGTCATCCATGAGCTGTCCTGTGGGCGAGGGCGGTTCCCGATTTCCCGTTGTTCGTTCGAGTTCCTCCGCCGCGTACTTCCTGAGTCGGTTGCGGGCGCGCGACAACCGGGACTTCAGGGTGCCGACCCGCAGGTCGAGTGCCTCGGCGGCCTCGGCGTATCCCAGCCCGGACCACACGACCAGCGCGATGGCTTCCCGGTCTCCTTGCCGCAGCCGCGCCAAGCCCGCGCGAGCCGCCGCGAGTTGCTGCGCGTGGTCGGCGCGATCGACGACCTCGTCGGCCAAATCGGGCACCGGGCCGCGCGGCGGCAGCCGATCCATCGCGGCGCGGTGCCGACGCGCCGAACGGGCGGTGTTGCGCAGGATGTTCGTGGCGATCCCGTACAACCAGGCACGCAGACCCTCGTCCGGGTCCCCCTCCTGCCGTGCCGGCGGCTCGGGATCGACGCGCTCGCGCAACCGCCACGCCTCCAGAAACGTCAGGGACACGACGTCCTCGGCACCGGCCGGATCCGCCGCCACGCGCAGCGCGTAGCGGTAGACGGCACGCGCATGATCGTCGAACAGGCCCGCGAAGGCGGCGGGGTCGCCGGCTCGGACACGGGCACGCAAGGACAACTCCATGACCGCTCCTGTCCGACCGGCCCCACCGGTTCCCGTGACCCCCGTCACATGCCCTGCTCCATTCCTGCGGGAGATTCGTTGTCACCTCCGGTGGACGAAATGGGCGTCGCCGTGCTCCTGTTCCCGGCTGCGTACCGGTAACTCGAATTCGCGGGTCGGGCGGGCGGGCTTGTCGGGGAGTTGTGATTAGGTGCCGAATGGGAAGCGGAGTTTCGGATTCCTGCCACAGCTCTTCTGGCCGAAAACCGGAGGGTCGTCATATTCCGGCCCGAGTGGATCGTTTACTCTTTTCCGCGAATTTCTTCCGTCGTAACCGATCAAGGTGCGTTCTGCCCTATCGTCGGGTGTTCCCGGAACGTCCGGGATATCGAACGAACACGTCGATCGGATCGGTGTGAATTGAACAGCAAATTGCTTCGACTGTGGAATTGCACGACGATGGCGGATGTCCGGCGCAGGATCGCCGCGGGGGTGGGAGCCGTCGTACTGCTCGCGGCCGTCGTCCTCGCGGGCACCGCGACGGGCACGGCCGCCGCCGCGACGCAGGCGTCGTCCGCCGCGCGCGAGGGCGGGTGGACCTGTCCGGGGACGCCCGTGCCGACCGGGTACGTCATCACCGCGTTCGACCGCAACGGCTGCAACGGCCGGGGGGCGTGGTTACAGCAGCCCGTTCGTGACGGGATCTGGACCTGTTCGGGCTCGCCCATCGTGCCGGGGTACGTGATCGCCGCGTACGACCGCAACGGTTGCAGCGGGGTGGGCGCCTGGTTCCACCGACTCGCGCGTGACGGGATGTGGACCTGCTCGGGCTCGCCGATCGTGCCCGGCTACGTGGTCACCGGGTACGACCGCAACGGCTGCACCGGCATCGGCGCGTGGTACCACCAGCTCGTCCGCAACGGGATCTGGACCTGCCCCGGTTCGCCCATCCCGGCCGGCTACCGCAGCACCACCTACAACGCGACGGGTTGCAACGGACTCGGCGCCTGGTACACGATCCGCGCCTGAAAGTAGCCGCGGAACGCCGTCCGCCGCTCGGGCGGCGCGTGCTTCGGCGCCGGGCCACGACCGGCCGGTGCCGAGGTACGCGCCGCCCGAGGGTGTGTCGCATTCCGAGACGGTCGGTGTGATGCGTATCGCTGCCTCGGCGTTTCGACTCGGACGTGCGCCATCATGACCGGATGGACGCTCGTTTCCTTGGTATCGCCGAGCTGGTCGAAACTCCCTCCGCGGCGGTCGTGATCGATGTGATGCGTGCTTTCACGGTGGCTGCCTGGGCCTTTGCCCAGGGGGCGGAAAAGATCGTTCTCGCCGAGTCGCCGGACGAAGCCCTGGCGCTCAAGGCTCGCCATCCGGAGTGGGTGGCGCTCAAGGACGGTCCGCCCGCGCCCGGGTTCGACACGGTCAACTCGCCGGGCCTGCTGCGCTCCCTCGACCTGGGCGGACGGACCGTTGTGCAGAAGACCACGGCGGGGACGGTCGGCGCCCTTGCGGTCAAGGAGGCGTCGCTGGTGTTGTGCGCCGGCTTCGTGGTGGCGGAGGCAACGGCTCGGCTGTTGCGGGAACACGGGTGTGAACGTGTCACGTTCGTGGTCACCGGTGAGGACGGGCGCGCCGACGAGGACCTGGCGTGCGCTCAATACATCGCCCGCAGGGCCACCGAGGCCGGGACGGACCCCGCCGACTTCCTCCGCCGCGCCGGCGAGTCGCGCGCCGCCGCCGAGCTGGCGCAGGGCGTGCGACAAGGAGTGCATCCCGACGACGTCGCACTCTGTCTCGAACTCGACCGCTTCCCCTTCGCCATGGTGGCAACCCCGGAGGACCAACTCATGGTCCTTCGCCCGTACACCGTGCCCACACCGACCGGCTGATCGCCGGCGAGGTGGGCCGAGGCCCGTGTGTGGGGCGACGGTTCGCCGTCCTGCGCCTCGGCGCCGGCCGGCTGGTCCGGCCGTCGCCGACCCGACGGCTCGGCGGTGGTTCAGGACACGTGCGTTGTCGGGACGGGTTTCGTGGTGGGGGGTTTGTCGGTGGCGAGGGTGCCCAGGAGGCGTAGGGCGTCCTCGGTGGGGGTTCCGGGGGCGGCGGAGAGGACCAGGAGTTCCATGCCGGATTCGTCCGGTAGGGCGAAGTTTTCCTGGTGCAGTTCCAGGAGTCCGACCAGGGGGTGTCGGTAGGCCTTGCGTCCGTGGGTGCGGGCGCGGACGTCCGCGCGGGCCCAGAGGCGGCGGAAGCGCTCGCTGCCCATTGCGAGTTCGCCGATCAGCGAGGCCAGGCGCGGGTCGTCGGGGTACTTCCCGGCCGCCAGGCGCAGGTGCCCGACCACGTCGAGGGTGCAGATGTCCCAGTCGGCGTAGAGGCCGCGTTCGGCCTCTTCGAGGAAGATGTGCCGGGCGGTGTTCAGGCCCGGCATCTCCCGGCCGTAGAGGAGCCCGGCGAGGCGGTTCCCGGCGGCCACGTCCAGCCGGTGGTCCATGATCAGGGCGGGCGCGTCGGTGACCAGGTCGAGGATGCGCAGCAGTTCGGGCCGCAGGCGCCCGTTGGGCGACTTCGCGCGGCGGCGGCGCTGGCGGGCGAGCCGGTACAAATGCCCGCGTTCGGTCTCGTCCAGGCCGAGGACTCGGGCGAGCGCGTCGAGGACCTGTTCGGAGGGCTGGGTGGCGCGGCCCTGCTCCAGGCGTACGTAGTAGTCGACGCTGACCCCGGACAGGTGGGCGACCTCTTCGCGGCGCAGCCCTTCGACGCGGCGGCGGCTGTCGGTGGGAATGCCGACGGCGGAAGGGTCGACCCGGGAGCGCCGGGTGCGCAGGAAACCCGCAAGATCGTCCATGCCCCCAGTATGGCTCCGGCGGCGCGAACGAAGGTGGCCCTGCGAATACCAGGAAGTCCGGTCCGATGGAAGCGGCGCCCCTGAACGAAGCACGCGTGGCGGCCCAGGATTCATGGCGACACACCTCGTTGAGGCGACACACCTCGTTGAAGGGAACAGCCATGAAGGCGCTCATCGTCCACGCCCACCCCGAGCCGCGTTCGTTGAACGGTTCGCTGAAGGACCTCGCCGTGTCCACCCTCGAAGCGGCCGGGCACGAAGTACGGGTGAGCGACCTGTACGCGATGAACTGGAAGGCCGTGGTGGACGCGGCGGACTTCGCCGAGCACGCCACGAACCCGCTTCAGGTGGTGCCGAGTTCGGGCCGGGCGTACCAGGCCGGCGCGCTGACGCCCGACGTGGTGGCCGAGCACGAGAAGCTGCTGTGGGCCGACACGGTGATCTTCCAGTTTCCGATGTGGTGGTACACGATGCCGGCGATCCTCAAGGGCTGGGTGGACCGGGTGTTCTCGTACCGCTTCGCCTACGGCGTCGGGGTGCACGACGAGACCCGGTACGGCGAGCGCTTCGGTGAGGGGACGCTGAAGGGGCGGCGGGCGATCCTCTCGGTCACCGTCGGGGGCCCGGAGTCCCACTACGGCGATCGTGGGATCAACGGCCCGATCGAGGACCTGCTGTTCCCGATCCACCACGGGATCCTGTACTACCCGGGCCTGGAGGTGCTGCCGCCGTTTGTGCTGTACGGCGCCGACCGGATCGCGGGCGGCGACTTCGAGGACGCCGCGAAGGCGTGGAAGGAACGGCTGCTGTCGCTGGAGGCGACCGAGCCGATCGCGTTCCGGCGGCAGAACTTCGGTGACTACGAGATCCCGTCGCTGCGGTTGAAAGAGGGCCTGGAAGCGCCGGGCCGCAGCGGTTTCGGCCTGCACGTGCGGGGTTGATCGCCGGCGCGGGACCGTACGGGGCGGGCCGGCCCGTGTCGGTTCGTCGCGGTCCGGGGCGGCCGCGGTCGACCGCCCCGGTGGCGCGGGTTCAGCCTGCGGCGGCGCGGAGCAGGGATTGCGCCCGGGGCCAGGGGCCGGAGCCGGCGGCGGGGTTGAGGTGTCCGATCGGGCCGAGTTCCACCAACCGGCTGCCCCACGAGCGGGCCGACTCGGCGACCCGCTCGGCCGACGCCAGGGGGTCGTCGGAACTCGCCGCGACGATGCTGGGGAAGGGCAGCCGGGTGTGCGGCACGGGGTCCAGCCGTGCTGCTCCAAGGCGTCGGGCGTGGGGTAGCCGGGCGGCAGCGGTGTCCCGAAGTCGGGCGGCGTGGCCGGCAGCGCCCCTTGGACGAAGAAGCGCTCTCCGGTCCGGTATCGGCGCGCCCAGTGCACGGTGGTGAGCACTCCGGCGCTGTGCGCGGCCAACAGGACGGGTTCGCGGACTTGGGCCAGTACGTCGTCCAGGCCCGCGACGCGCGCGGCCCGGTCGAGCAGGTCGTGCGTCAGGGGCGGGACCGTGTGCACGCACCGTCCGGCGTCGGCGAGTTGCTCGGCCAGGTGGGTCTGCCAGTGCTCCGGCACATGGTCGCACAGGCCGGGCACGATCACGCCGTCGGTTCGGGGGTTCGGCTCATGGGGACGACTCCGATTCCTTGCGTTCCGCCGCCTCGGCGCGTTCCCGAAGCCGGCGCAGGTCCGGTGCGTAGTGGCGGCGACCGACCGCGAAGGCCGCGGTGGCCACGATCGCCACGAGCGGGACGAGCCGCAGCGCGGCGCGCAGTCCGATGTGGTCGGCGAGCAGGCCGGTGACCGCGGGGCCGGGGGCCAGCCCGAGCAGGCTGTTGGCGAGGGTGAGGGTGGCGAACGCGGTGGACGCGATGGACGCGGGGACCAGGTTGGCCACACGCCGTGGAGTTCGGCGCCGATGGAGCAGGTCAGCGGTTCGACCTCGATCGGTCCGCGCCGGCGGCCCGGTCCGCGCGCCGCGGACGGCGCCGGCGCGGCCTCCGCGCGGCGGAGCGTCTTGTCCATGATGGTTCCTTCCACAGGGGGCGGGGGTCCGCCGGGATGGTCGGGACGTGCCGGATGGTCGGACCCGCGGGATGCGCCGGAAGGCTCAGAGCACGAAGACCGACGATCCCGTGGTCCCGCCCGCCTCCAGGTCGCGGTGCGCCCGGGCGGCGTCCGGGAGGGCGTAGCGCTGATCGACCGCGATACCGATGCGTCCGGCGGTGACGTGGCCGAACAGTTCGCCCGCCAGGTCGCGCCGCTCGGCGGGGTCCGCGAGGTAGTCGGCCGGCGCCGGACGGGTGACGAACAGCGAGCCGTTGACCGCCAGTTGCATCGCGTCGATCGGCGGTACCGGCCCCGAGGCGGTGCCGAAGCAGACCAGCAGGCCGCGCCGGCGCAGCGATGCGAGCGAGTCGGCGAACGTCGTCGCGCCGACGCTGTCGAAGACGACCGGCACCCCGACGCCGTCGGTCAGTTCGCGCACCCGGGCGGCCACGTTCTCGCGTCGGTACAGGACGACGTGGTCGCAGCCGTGGGTACGCGCCAGTTCGGCCTTCTCCTCGGTGGAGACCGTGCCGATCACGGTGAGGCCGAGCAGTTTCGCCCACTGGCAGACGATCAGGCCGACGCCGCCGGCCGCCGCCGTGAGGAGGATGGTGTCGCCGGCCCGCAACGGGTGGATCCGGCGCAGCAGATACGCGGCGGTGAGGCCGCGCATCGTCATCGCGGCGGCGGTCTCGAAGTCGATGTCGTCGGGGAGCCGGAGCAGGGAGTCGGCGGGCATCACCCGTTCCGTGCTGTACGCGCCGAGCGGGCTGCCGGTGTACGTCACCCGGTCACCCTCGGCGACGTGGGTCACACCGTCGCCGACCGCCTCGACCACGCCGGCCGCCTCGACCCCCAGGCCGGCGGGCAGCGGCGCCGGGTACAGGCCGGTCCGGAAGTACGTGCGATCGTCGTCCCCGGCGTGGAAACCGCCCCGGGAGCCTGAACGCGTCGGGCCGGGGGAGCACCCCCGGCCCGACGCGGGACCGGCCCGGATCCGCTAGGCGGACCACACCCGGCCTGCCCCCACCCAGGTGGACAACACCGGGATGTCGGCGATGCGTTCGGGGGCCACGGACAGCAGGTCTTCGCCGAGCACGGTGAAGTCCGCGAGCATGCCCGGTACCAGGCGGCCCTTGACCCGGCTCTCGCCGGAGGCGTGTGCCGAGCCGATCGTGTACACCTCCAGGGCCTCGCGCGCGCTCACCCGCTGCTCGGGCCCCAGGACATCGCCGTCCCGGGTGGCCCGGGTCACCATCGTCTGCATCGCGAGCAGCGGTGACAGCGGGCCCGCCGGATGGTCGGACGACCCGCCCACCGTGATGCCCGCGTCCAGGAAGCGCCGGTGTGCACACGCGGCGGCGGCACGTTCGTCGCCGTAGTAGCCGCGCAGTTTGCCGCCGTGCTCGTGCAGGAACGCGCCGAACGGGACCGGGGTCACCCCCGCCGCGGCGATCCGGGCCACCAGGCCGTCGTCGACGAGGCTGCAATGCTCGATGCGGTGGTTGGTGCCCGCGTATCGCGGCTGCCCGGCCCGGGCGGCCTCGATCGCGTCCAGTACCTTGCCCACCGCCAGGTCCCCGTTCGCGTGCACCGCGACCCGGCTGCCGGAGTCGTGGATGGTGCGGACGATCTCGGTGAACTCCTTGTCGGACATGAGCTGGATGCCGTTGTCGGCGCCCGTCTGGCTGGGATACGGAGCCCGACACAGGCAGGTGCCGCCGGCGAGCGCGCCGTCCATCATCAGCTTGACGCCGACCATGCGCAGTCGATCGTCGCCGAAGCCGGTACGCAACCCGGAGCGCAGCAGGTCCGCGAAGTAGCGGTGCCACACGAGCACTCCCACCCGGGCGGTGAGCACGCCGCGATGCGCCGCCTCCTGGTACAGCCGCAGTTCGCGCGGCGAGACCAGCGCGTCGCACCACGAGGTGATGCCCGCGGCGTGGAAGTCGCGACACACCTCGGCGAACGAGGGCACCAGGTCGTCCAGGGTGAACTCGCCCAGCAGTTCCGGAGCTTCGCTGTCGCGGAACCACTGGTCGAACCACGCGCCCTCGTACATCCAGCCGTCCAGTCGGCCGTCGGTGTCGCGGCCGAGCGTGCCGCCGGCGGGATCGAGGACGCCGTCCCGGTAGCCCGCGAGTTCCAACGCGCGCGTGTTGCCCACCGCCATGTGGCAGGAGAAGTGCACGGCCAGCACCGGGTGTTCGCGCGATATCGCGTCCAGTGCCGCACGGTCGAGCCGGCCCCGCGGGTCGGCGTTGGGGTCGTAGCCCTCGGCCACCACCCAGTGCCCGGGAGCGGTTCGCCGGACCCGCTCCCCCAGCAGCGCGGCCGAATCGCCGCCGGCGCGCATCGTGTCCGCGTCGAGCGGCACCCGAAGCCGGGTGTCCGCGAGAGCCGCGGGGTGGCAGTGCGCGTCGTTCAACCCGGGGACCACGACCGCGTCGCCCAGGTCCACCGGCTCGGCGCCGGGGAACCGGTCGCGCAATGTGCCGTGGTCGCCGACCGCCACGATCCGCTGCCCGAGGGTCGCGAACGCTTCGGGTTCGTCCGGAGCGCCGCCGTCGTCCGGCGGCCCGTCCGGGCCCCGGCCGGAACGGCCGAGCGCGATGATTCGCCGGGCCCGGAAGATCCGCAGCGCGGAATCTTCCGGGGCGTCGGTGGGCCGGTTCGCCACGAACCGTCCGGCGATGTCGTCCGGAGGCGTCATGAGGGCTTCTCCTCTTCGTACCGATGTGCGGTGGTGCGGTTCACGCGGTGCCGCGACTCACGCGGTGCCGCGGTTCAGGCGGTCGCGTGCCCGGGGATCGCCGGGATCGCGGGATCCGCCGGGAGGGTCGGTTCGGCCCGCCGGGTCACCCGCCAGGCGGCCTCGACGAGCGCACCCACGGCGACGTTGACCGCGAGACCGATCAGGCCGGCGTTCACATGGGCGATGTCGATCGCGTGGCCGTTGTCGCCGAAGGTCAGCCAGATCACGACGGCCTCGCCGGCGACGATTCCGGCCGCGACCGACGACGCGCGGAACAGCGGGCGCCGCCCGGTCAGCGCGTACAGCAGGGCCGGGGCCATCTGGGCCAGACCGCTGTAGGTGAGCAGCAGCAGGTTGGCCAGCGCGTCCGGCCGGTTGATGCCCAGGATCAGTGCCACCGCGACGGAGACGACGACGGTGGTGTGGTTGACCAGGAGCCCCGAACGTGGCGTCCGGGTGCGCACCACGTTGCGCGCGACCATCGACGACATGCCCAGCACGATCGCCGCGGAGGGCACCATCGCGCACGCCGCCGCCGCGGTGACGACGACGCCGACGAGCCAGCCCGGCATCGCGAGGTTCGACAGGTGCAGCAGCACCCCGTTCGGACCACCCGAAGCGGCGCCGGCCACGAGAATGCCGGTGAAACCGACGATCATCGGGATCGCCTGACTGGCGCTGTAGAACGGGATCCAAATGCTGTTCTGGCGCAGCGCCTTCTCGCTCTTGGCGGACAACACGGCGGGCCAACTCTGCGGCATGGTCATGAACATCACGCTCAACAGGCTGGTCACCATGCTGGTGAAGAACCAGGTGCGGTCGAACGGACCGTCGTGGATGGTGAGTTTGGCCGCGTGGCCGTCCGCGAGTCGGTGGCTGATGTCGCCGATGCCGCCCGCGAAGTGCGCGGGGATCATCACCGCCAGCACGATCAGCACGATCACCATGAGCGCGTCCTTGAGGTACGCGGCCCGGGCCACCCCGCCGATGCCCGACCACAACACGAACCCGGTGATCAACACCGAGGCGGCGATCATGCTCGCGGTCCCGGACCCCTCGTCGCCGGTGGCCAGTTCGACCACCAACCCCAGGCCGGTGATCTGCAATTGCAGGTAGGGCAGCAGGAACGCCACGCCGAGCACCGCGGTGAGCGTGCCCAGCGCCCGGCTGCGGTACCGGTCCGCGAAGAAGTCGCCCTGGGTGAGGTAGCCGCGGGCATTGCCGATGCGCCAGACCAGTGGGGCGACGACGTAGAGCCCGACGTAGGCGAGCGGGAGGTACGGCAGCGCGTACACGACGCCGACACCCGACGCGTAGGCCAGTCCGGCCAGTCCCAGGAAGGTGAACGTCGTGTAGACCTCGCCGGCCTGGAGGAACCAGGTGGTCAACGCGCCGAAACGGCGCCCGCCCACGGTCCACTCCTCCAGGTCGCCGGCGGGCTTGCGGCGGCCGGCCACGCCGAGACCGGCGATCAGCAACATGCCGACGACCGAGACGACCAGTGTGGCGTTCATTCGGCACCTCCGGTTCGGTGGCGACCGCGCTGGTGCTCGACGTAGGCGAGGGCCGGTGTCAGCGCCACCACCCAGCCGACACTCCAGGTCAGGATCGATGGCATGCCGAGCCAGACGTGCGGGCCGTTGACGAACGGCAACCACACCGTCGACAACAGCGCCGCGATCGGCACCAGCAGCAGAAGGATTGCGACACGCATGGACCACTCCTGAGGTCTTCGTATCCCATGAATCCCAGAATCATGAAACTTGATGACCAAGATCCAGCCGTATCAGCCGGTAATCTTCATTCATGGAGTCCGAATGAAGCATTCCGCCAACCGCAGAAGCAGCGTCGGAGCCGAGCCGCCGGCGCCGCTGGACGAGATCGACCTGGCGTTGGTCAACGCGTTGCAGGCCGCACCGAGGGCGTCGTGGACCCTGGTCGGCCGGGCGCTCGGGATCAGCCCGATCACCGCCGCGCGGCGCTGGGAACGCCTGCACTCGCGCGGCCTGGCCTGGGTGACCGCGTACGGCGGGCCGTTCGTACAGGAGATGCACTGCTCGGCGTTCGTGGAGGTCGACTGCATGCCCGCCCGCCTGCGCGCCATCACCGAGCGACTGGTCCGCGACCCGCACATCACCGGCGTCGAGCAGGTGTCCGGCGGCACCGACCTCTTCCTCACCGTGATGGTCCCCGACCTCACCGCGCTGTCGCGACTGGCCATCGACGTCATCGGCGCGCAGGAAGGCGTGACCGCGACGCGCAGCATGATCGCCACCCACCTGTTCACCGAGGGCAGCCGCTGGGACCTGCGCTCCCTCGACCGCCGACAGCGCGGCCTGCTGCGCCCCACGAGCAGCGAAACGCTCCCCGCCGGCCCGGCGATCCTCGCGCCGGAGGACCGGCCGCTGCTCATCGCGCTCGGCGCCGACGGTCGGCTCGGCTACGGCGAACTCGCCGAGCTCACCGGCATGAGCGAGTCGACCGTGCGCCGCCGGCTGGGCCGGATGTTGCGCGAGGGCACCGTCGTGCCACGCTGCGAAATCGCGCAGAGCGTCTCCGGATTCCCCACCTTCGTGCACTACCTCGCCGACGTGCCCAGCACCGAACTCGCCCACGTGGGCGCCTCGATCGCCGCGGTCAACGAAGTCCGCATGTGCGCCGCGATCGCCGCCCGGCACGGCCTGCTGATCACCGCCTGGGTGCGCTCCCTGCCCGACACCCGACGGCTGGAGGCACACCTGGCCGAACGTTTCCCGCACCTGGTCGTCGAGGACCGCCGGCTGACCCTGGCCAACCCCAAGCGCATGGGCCACCTGCTGGACACCGAGGGCCGCAGCATCGACTTCGTCCCGATGGACATGTGGTCCTGAGCGGCCGCGCCGGCGCGTTCGGCGAGGGGCGGGTCGGAACGCGCTCGGCCGGCTCGGCGACGCGTTGTTCGGGAAAACCGGTCCTGCGGGGGCTGCGCGGGCGACACGATACGGGCACGACCACCGATCGGCTGCGTGGCCGAGCCCGGGAATCGTGGACCGAACCGGCGGGAGCGCCCGCGGAGTTCGGGGTTCGCGTTCGTCCCGGCCGTCGAGCCGAGGCATCGGCGGGATTGCGCGGGTAGGCGGCCGTCCGTCCCGACAGGCGGTGAATGTTGCTCAACCCC
Source organism: Embleya sp. NPDC020886 (assembly GCF_044333915.1). Taxonomy (NCBI): domain Bacteria; kingdom Bacillati; phylum Actinomycetota; class Actinomycetes; order Kitasatosporales; family Streptomycetaceae; genus Embleya; species Embleya sp. NPDC020886. The sequence continues at coordinate 349,841 of NZ_JBIRRX010000003.1, forward strand.
GCGGCCCGAGGGCGCAACCGGTTGCCCCGGGCCGCCCGGCATGGGTGCACTGGACCCGTTCCCGCACAGCCGCGGCGTCGTCGACGCGCCAGGCGGGAGCACTTTCGGTCCTCCCACCGCGAATCGGGGATCCCATGCTGTCCGCCCGACATACCCTGCTGCCACGATCGGCACGTATCGCCCTGGCCCGGGACGCCCGGCTCGGGGGTGGCAACCTCTGGCGTACCGCGCTGGAGTACAGCCGAGCCCCCGACGCGCCCCTGCTCGTTTCGGACCCGCCCCTCGTGGTCGAAGACGGGACCCTGCGGCGGGAGTTCGGCATCGCCGCACTCGACGCCCTCGCCGACGCGTGGTCGTGCCACTACCTCGACCGGGGCGTGCGACCGCGCGACCGGGTCGCCCTCTACATCGAGGACTCCTTCGAGGACCACCTGCACCTGGCCGCCCTCGCCCGGATCGGGGCCATCGCGGTCGTGCTCAACGGCCGGCTGCCGCCCGAGGCCGCGCTCGGTCTGCTGGAGCGCGCCGACCCGGTCGGTCTGTACACCGACCCCGCGCACCTGGAACTCCTGGGCGGGCGGCACCGGGCACTGCCCGGACTGCGCTGGACGCACACCCGCGCGGACGGGGCCGGGCCGGGCAACGCGCGACTGCCCGACCGGGCGCGATACCGGCACGCAGACAACGACCCGGTGTTCCTGTGCCACTCCTCGGGTACCACCGGCCGGCCCAAACTGGTCACCTGGACCCACCGGCAGAGCGTCGCGGGAACCCGGTTCCGGCACAGGGAGCTCGATCATGGTCCAGTCGCTCGCATTAACGATTCCCCCGCCGTTCTCATCATCAGCGACACCCCGGAGTATTCCGCCGGCGGAACGCAGCTCTTTCCGGGCCTGCGCACCATGATCGGCACGGTCGCCGGTCGCCGACCCGAGTGGCTTCGGGTCGGACCGGCCGGCCACGACGCGGTGCCCCGCGAGCGACTTCGTGCCTCGGCCGCCGGCGCGCACGCCCTGGTCCTGCTGACCGCCGTGCGCAACAACTCCTGTTCGGGCGAGATCAAGCTCGCCCTCGATCAGCTCGCGGACGGCCCGGTGCGCCGCAAACCGGTGGGCCTGGTCTCGGTCGGCGCGGTCCAGAGCAGCCATGCGGTCGACCATCTCCGGGTCGTATTGGCCGCGTTGGACGCGGTGGTCATCCCCGGCGCGCTGACCGTGCCCGGTCCCCCGGCCGTCACCCGGCTTCCCGAGACCCGGGTCGCGCGGCAACACGGCATGCTGAGCGGCTTCGTCGAGGAACTCCTGTGGTTCACCGGTCGATTGCGCGCGGACGCGCCGAGCCCGACCACGCGGCCCGAACCCCCCGAGGCCGACGCGGTGGCCGAGCAGGTCGACACCGCCGTGTCCTTCATCCGGGAACGATTCGCCGACAACGAACTGACCCTCGGCCTGGCCGCCCGAGCCGCCCACATGAGCAAATACCACTTCTCCCGGACCTTCAAAAGACGAACCGGTCACAGATTCATCGATTTCGTCACAGAGTTGCGTATGGAGTTCGCCCGTTCGCTCCTGCTGGAAAGCAACCTGCCGGTGGCCGATATCTGCGTCAAGGTCGGCTATCGCGACCTCAGCCATTTCCAGCGCACTTTCAAGGCGACCTACTCGTTGTCGCCTTCCGTGTTTCGCTCCGCAGCGCAGGCCGGGCTCGCGCCGATCGGCAGCGAAGCGCCTGAAAAGGAGCATTTCGGGGCGCGGCAACCCGTCCTGTGCGCGCCGGGTGAGGGAAGCCGACCTTGACCGGCCCGATACCGCACTACCTCTGTGGCCGCCGGCACCCGCCCGCCGACGCCGGGGTCGTGCGCCGACACGCCGTGCACGGACACGAGGTCTTCCGGGTCACCGCGACCGGGGTCGACGCCGCCCCGGCGTTCGAGTACGCCCGCTCGGTGGGGCTTCCCGCGTTGCGCCGTGCCGACTTCGCCGAGCGGGCCCGCTGGATCACTCGGCTGGCACGCCATCTGGCAGGCCACCGCGAGGAGTTCGTCCGGCTGCTCGCCCACCTGGGCACCTCCCCGGCCGACGCCGCACGGGACGTGGACGGCGGATTGGCGACGATGCGGCACTGCGCGGCGGCGATCGTCCGCCGCTCGGCCGGCGGCGCAGCCACGGCGGACGGCCGGCTCCTGGTGGAAGGCGGGCTCCCGTGGGAAGACCGAGCCGATCCGCCCACCGGTCGGGCGAGTCGCTCCCTCCTCGACGGGCCGGCCGGTGTCGCGGTGCAGATCAGCGGCTTCAGTCTGCCCGCGGCCACCATGCTCGGCGCCTTCGCCCCCGCGTTCATCGCGGGCATGCCCGTGATCGTCCGGCCCTCGCACCGCACCGCCCAGGTGGTGGCGCACCTGGTGCGACGGATCGTCGAGTGCGACGGACTCCCGGATGGAGCACTCCAGTTCGTGTCCGGCCCGACCCGCCTGGCCGACCACCTCACCGCCCACGACCTGCTTCGCTTCACCGGGACATCGGCCACCGCGCGGCGGGTGCGCGATCGGCTCGCGACGCCGGCGGTCGCGCCGCACCAGGACTTCGGCACGGAGGCGCTGGACTGCGCGGTGCTGGGCGCCGACGCCGCGCCGGGCACGGCGGCCTTCGCGATGTTCGTGGACCGACTGGTGGCCGCCATGACGGCGTACACGGGTCAGACCCGGGCGACGGCGCGCCGGATCTTCGTACCGGCGCCGTTCCTGGACGCGGTGGCGGATGCGGCGGCCGCCGCCCTGGACGAGATCCGACCGGGTGACCCGTACACGCCCGGCGTCGGCATGGGGCCGCTGATCGACGCGTCCCATCGGCGCCGCGTCCTGGCCGGCGTCGCCCGGCTGCGGGGGGCGACCCGTACGATTCGCGGGACGCCGGCCCGGATCGCCGCGATGGCCGACGAGCGCGGGTTCGGCGCGTTCCTGCCGCCGGTCCTGCTCGTCGCCGACGAGCCGGGGCGCCGCGAGGTGCACGAGGTGGAGGCGTTCGGACCGGTCGGCACGCTGGTGCCGTACCGCTCCTCGGCCGACCTCCGCGACGCGCTCGCCCTGGGCGGTCGGGGCCTGCACGGCTGGGTGGTCACCGAAGACCCGGCAACGGCACGTGAGTTGGTCCGGGGACTGGCGCCCACACACAGCCGCATCGAGGTCGTCGATCCGCAGGCTCCGTCCGCCGGCCCGAGCGGACCGGACGACGCGGAATGCCTGCGTGCCGTCGACCGCCACCTGAACACCGCCGGCGTGCACGCCGCGCCCGGACACCTGGCGGCGGTCACCGATCGATGGGAACCGGGCGCCGCGCGCGTGCACGGTCCGACGCATCCGCTGCGGCGGTACCTGAGCGACCTGCGCGCCGGCGACGCGGTGACGGTCGGCCCGCGCACCGTCACCCGGGCCGACATCGACCGGTTCGCCGAACTCACGGGCGACCACTACTACTTGCACACCGACGAGGCCGCCGCGACCGGGCATCCGCTCTATCGCGGGATCGTCGCCCACGGCTACCTGGTCCTGTCCCTCGCGGCGGGCATGTTCGTGCCACCCGAACCCGGGCCCGTACTGGCCAACCGGGCACTGGAGAACCTGCGCTTCCTGGCCCCGGTACGGCCGAACGACGCCCTGACCGTCACGCTGACCGCCCGGCGGGTCACCACCCGGCCCGGTGCCCGACACGGCGAAGTGCGCTGGCACGTCGAGGTCGTCAACCAGGACGCGCGGCCCGTCGCGGACTTCGAGCTGATCACCCTCACCGCCGACCGGCCCACCGAGGCCGGGGACAAGGACGTGCCACATGCGCGCCACCACCATTCACGGCCCCTATGACATCCGCGTCGAGGACGTCCCCGACCCGCGCGTGGAGCAGCCCGGCGACGCGGTGGTCCAGGTCCTGCGTGCCTGTGTGTGCGGCAGCGATCTGTGGGCCTACCGGGGCGAGTCCGCCCGGGTGCCCGGACAGCGCATCGGGCACGAATTCCTGGGCACCGTCGTGGAAACCGGCTCGGAGGTGCGCACGGTGCGCCCCGGCGACCTGGTCATCGCGCCGTTCACCTGGTCCGACGGGGCCTGCCTGTTCTGTGCGGAGCGGCTGCCCACCTCGTGCACGAACGGCGGCATGTGGGGCGCGGTCGGGTCCGACGGCGGCCAGGGCGAGGGCGTTCGGGTTCCCTATGCCGACGGCACCCTGGTCGCGGTGCCCGCCGAGGCCGCCTCGGACGATCGGCTGATCGGTGCGCTGCTCGCGCTGACCGACGTCATGGGCACCGGCTACCACGCGGCGCTGAGCGCCGGCGCACGACCCGGTGCGACCGTCGCCGTGGTGGGCGACGGCGCGGTCGGGCTGTGCGCCGTCCTGGCCGCCCGCCTGCTGGGCGCGGAGCATGTCATCGCGATGGGCCGACACCCGGACCGCCTGCGGCTGGCCCGGGAGTTCGGCGCCGCCGGCACGATCACCGAACGGGGCGAGGCGGCCGTGACGGCGGTCCGCGAGGCGACGGGCGGCCACGGCGTACACGCCGCGATCGAGGCGGTGGGCGGCGAGGAGGCGATGCGTACCGCCGTGGGCGTCACCCGCCCCGGCGGTGCCATCGGCTGGGTGGGTGCCCCGCACGGAAGCGGCGACGGACTGGACGTCGGCACCCTGTTCATGAACAACCTCACCCTGCGCGGCGGTATCGCCCCGATCCGTGCCTACCTCCCCGAACTGCTGCCGCGCGTGCTCGACGGCACGCTCGACCCCTCGCCGGTGTTCGACGGCACGACGGCCCTCGCGTCGATCGCCGACGGATACCGCGCCATGGACGACCGCAGCGCACTGAAGGTGCTGATCACCCCCTGAACCCCGCAACCCCGCCGCGCCGAGGAAGTGCGTACCGAAATCGCCGCCGGGATACGGCGGTTCGTTCAGGGCGACCGCGTCGGACCGGTGCCGGCCCGATGCCGGATCGGTTCCGCACCGTCCCGGTTCGCCGCCGCCCGCATGGTCGCGTAGAAGGCTTCGCCCTCCGGGGTGAGCTCGATGTACTCTTCGAGCCCGCCGTGGCCGATGACGTCCTCGACCATGACGATCCGGGCGCCGCGCGGCGTGAAGCTGCTGAAGACGGGGACCCGACCGCGGTCGGCCAAGTCCCGAAGCGTGGCGTCGAGGTCGGTACTGCCGAAGCCGAAGTGGTGCAGTCCGGGACCGCTCTCGGCCAGCCGTTCCGAGAAGACGGTGGCCGATCCCGGCAGTGGCTCGACGAGTTCGATCATCAGCCCGCCGGTGTAGCTCAGCGCGATCCGGGCACCCAGGGGAGTCGGGACCCCACGATGGACGGTGCCGTTCGGCTCGGCTGTCGGTTCCGGTCCCAGGAACCACGGACCTGCGCCGAAGCACGCGCCGAAGTCGGCCATGGCCGAGTCCAGATCGTCGACGACGAAACATATCTGCAGGAGCGGGGTCGCCCCGGCAAGTCGGGGAGCCGGAGCAGGAGTTCGGGTCATGGCGTTCCTCCTCCTCGCCCTACTCGAAGTAGCGGCGCGGGTTGTCCACGAGGATCGTCTCGAGTTGCCGGTCGGTGACGCCGCGGCGCCGCAGCTCGGGGAGCACGTCGTCGCTGATGTGACGGTAGTTCCAGTGCGGCAACTGGGCCTTCTGCGCCGCCGGATCCCAGAAATCGATGAAGCAGGACGCGTCGTGCGAGATCACGATGTGGTCGAGGTAGCCGCGTTCGATCAGGGCGACCACGGTGCCGACGCGATCGTCGAACGAGAGGAAGCTGTCCAGGCCGAACCGGTCCAGGCCCAGCAGCGACCCGGCGTCCGCGAGTCGGGTGAGGTAGTCGAGATCCTTGGTGTCGCCGGAGTGACCGATGATCACCTTGCGCGGATCCACACCCTCCTCGCGGAATACCTGCTGGGCGATCAGGCCGGTCTGTTCGGCGGCGTTGGTGTGCACGGTGATGGGAGCGCCGGTTTCCGTGCTCGCCCGCGCGACCGCGCGCATGGTGCGCTCGACGCCGGGGGTCAGCCCCGGTTGGTCTATCGCGCATTTGAGGAAGGCCGCGCGCACTCCGGTGTCGGCGATTCCTTCGGTGAGGTCGGAGACGAAGAGCTTGGTGAGCGGTTCGGGTTCGTCGAAGAGGAGCCCGGGGCCCTTGTAGTGGAACTGCATGGGGATGTCGTTGAACGTGTACAGACCCGTGGCCACCACGATGTTGAGTTCGACGCGCCGGGCGATCTCCCGGATGCGCGGTAGGTAGCGCCCGAGGCCCAGGACGGTCGGGTCGAGGATCGTGTCGATTCCCCGGGATTTCAGATCGGTCAGATCGGACACCGCCTGGTGCAGCATCTCCGATTCACGCCAGTCGTGCTGGTAGTTGAGGCGGTGCTCCTCGCCGAGTACGAAGACGTGCTCGTGAACGAGGGTGCGCCCGAGGGCCGTGCTGTCGACCGAGCCACCCGCCGTGGGGATCGAACCCATGGTGCCTGCCTTCTGTGTCGTGGATGTGTCGTCGTGGATGTGTCGCGGCGGCCTCTCGGCACTGCCTTCGCCGAGGCCGGCCGCACGCCGACGACCATGTCAGATAGTGAACTCGTGGTCAATAAATGAAATCCGTGACCCGACAGGTCTTGCCGCGACCCCCGGCGGAGGCTAGGTTCAGGATTTGAAATCTGCTTCAGATAGTGAAATGGAGGAGTCATGGGACGTACCGTGGCTGATGTCATCGCGGCGGCCCTCGCCAGGCACGGGGTCACGACGATCTACGGCCAGAGCAACCCGACGGCACTGTTGTTGGCGGCGGAGCAGATCGGCATCCGCCAGGTCCTGTACCGCACGGAGAACGCCGCGGGTGTGATGGCGGACGGCTTCGCCCGGATCTCGCACCGCATCGGCGTCGTGGCGGCGCAGAACGGACCGGCGGCCACGCTTTTGGTGGCGCCGATGGCGGAGGCCCTCAAGGCGTCCATTCCGCTGCTCGTTCTGGTCCAGGAGGTGCCTGCGGCCGCGCGCGATCGCAACGCCTTCCAAGAGCTGGATCACACCGCCCTCTTCGGCGGCGTGTCGAAGTGGACCCGGCGCATCGACGACCCCGCGCGGGCCGAGGACTACGTCGATCTCGCGATGACGGCCGCGACCGGCGGACGTCCCGGACCGGTGGTGCTGCTCCTGCCGAGGGACGTGCTCGATCTTCCCGAGGAGCCGAGCCGATTTCCCCGGTCGGCGACGCTCGGCAGCTTCCCGCTGGATCGCCCGCGCCCGGCGGCCCGAGCGGTACGCGAGGCGGCCGAACTGCTCGCCTCGGCTCGTTCGCCCATCGTGATAGCCGGTGGGGGAGTGCACGTGTCGGGCGCGGTGGCGGAACTCGTCGCCCTCCAGGAACTGGCACAACTCCCGGTGGCGACCACGCACATGGGCAAGGGCGCGGTCGACGAGACCGCACCGCTGTCACTCGGGGTGGCCGCGAACATCACGGGCCTCAACGGCCCGGCGCACTTCCACCTGCCGTTGATCGCGGAAGCGGACGTCGTCCTGCTCGTCGGCACCCGCACGAACGAGAACGGGACGGACGCGTGGACACTCACCTCGCCGACGGCCCGCTACATCCACATCGACGTCGACCCCGAGGAGATCGGCCGCAACTACGAGGCGCTGCGCCTGGTCGGCGACGCGCGCTCGGCGCTGAGCGATGTGTGCGAAGAGCTGAAGCAACTCGACCTGTCCCGGCGAACATCGGCCGCGGCCGGCCTCGTCCGCACGATCGCCGAGGGGCGCGCGGCGCACCGCACGCGCCGAGACGCCCTGGCGTGCTCCGCCGACACGCCGATCTCCCCCGAACGTGTGCTGGTGACCCTGGACCGGCTGATCGGGCCCGACGACATCGTGGCGGCCGACGCCAGCTACGCCTCGATCTGGGTCACCGGTTACCTCACCGCGCGTCGGGCGGGTCAGCGGTTTCTGCTGCCACGGGGTCTGGCGGGCCTCGGCTGGGGCCTCCCGCTGGCGCTCGGCGCGAAGATCGCCGCACCGTCCTCGCGGGTGATCGCCATCGTCGGCGACGGCGGCTTCGCCCACGTGTGGTCGGAGATCGAGACCGCCGTCCGTGCGGACATCCCCGTGGTCGTGGTGATCCTCAACAATTCGATCCTCGGATATCAGCGGCATGCCGAGAACTACTTCTTCGGCGCCACGACCACGGCGATCACCTTCGCTCCCGTCGATCACGCGGCCGTGGCCAGGGCGAGCGGCGCCCGGGGCGGCACCGTCAGCGCACCCGAGGAACTGGAGGAAGCCCTCCGCGCAGCCCTGGAATCGCACACCACCACCGTGCTCGACGTCATCGTCGACCCGGACGCCTATGCCCCGGTCAAGGCTTGGGACGCCCGCGCCGACCGGCTGAACCTCCCCTCGGCGGAAGGCTGATCCATGATCGCCTGTGATATTTTCCGACGGTGAATCCCGCTGACAGGACGCCCAAGCAACCCACCCTGCAGACGGTTGATCGCGCACTCACCTTCCTGGAATACGTGGCATCGGCCCCCGAACCGCCGACCGTGCAGCAGGTGTCGGAGGCCCTGGGGCTGAACATCACCACCTGCTACCACCTGTTGCGCACGCTGGTCGCCCGCCGGTACATCGCGCGCCACGAGAACCTCACCCTCACGCTGGGGGACGGGGTGGGCGCACTGTTCCGCTCGTACCAGCAGCGCTTCGACATCGACGACAACCTGAAGGCGTGGGTCGACAAGCTCGCGGCGAAGACCGCCGAGACGTCGTACTTCTCGGCGCTCGAGGGAAATCGCGTGATTCTCAAAATACTCGTCGAGGGCTCGCAGCCGCTGCGCGTCAGTGGATTGTTCGTCGGTCAGTCCGGGAATGAACACCTGCGGTCGTCGGGTAAAGCGGTGCTGGCCCATCTCGACGACGAACGACGCGCCGCGCTGCTGGCGAAGATCGTCGACGGCCATTCCCGCTCCGAGGAATCCGCACTCCTGGAGAAACTCGACCTCGATCTGCGGATGACCCGCGAGCGCGGCTGGTCGATGGACGAGCAGGGCTCGGACATCGGTATTTCAAGTGTCGGCGCGCCGATCTTCGACGCGCGTCAGGACGTCTACGGTGCCGTGGGAATCGTGGTTCCCACCACGCGGATGGCCAAGCATCGGCAGCGCTACGTCGAGTGTGTGACGGCGACGGCGGCGGCGATGACGTCCTTCCTCGGCACTGCCGGCGTGCGGTAGCAGCCGACCCGTTCCCGCTGGGGCAAGGGTCGACCGGGGTCATTCGGTGGCCCGGTGGTCGACCCCGAATTTCGTACGCACTGTGTTCGTTTCGCTATATGAAACGAATCCCGGATATCGACATCCAATTCAATGTGCGGCCATCCTCCGACGACGGCCGCATCGTCTCCCGAATGCAAAAGGATGTTCTTCGATGACCCCACCGACGCCGGCCCCCGTGGTCTGCCTCCATTCTCTTTTTCTCGACCCGCGAATGTTCGACGGCCTCGTGGCCGCGGGGGAGGGCCGAATCCGGGCGATCGTGCCGGAACTCCCCGGGCAGGTCTCCCGGGTCGGTGAAGTCTCCCGAACGGTGACGATGGACGACGTGACGGAAGACGTCCTCGGCACCATCGACGAATTGGGACTCGAGCGCTATTCACTGGTCGGCCAGTCGATGGGCGGCGACGTCGCCGTTCGCATCGCCGCCCGGCGCCCCGAGTCGATCGACAAGATCGTCCTGCTCGGTTCGTCGGCGCGGGCCCAGAGCCGGGAGGACCTCGGAGAGTTCGCCGACCTGCCCGACCGGATCGAACGCGAGGGCTTCACCCCCGAGATCGTCGACATCGTGATGACGATCATGTTCGGCGCCACCACGCTCGCCGACGACGGCCGCCGGGACATCCACGGGACGTGGCGGAGCCGGATCGGCGAACTGTCACCGCGCCGGCGCTGATCGTCTCCGGCACCGAGGATCTCGGTCGGCCACCCGCCTGGTCGGACGAACTCTTCGACGGCATCCCCGATGCCCGACTCCTGCGCTACAAGCAGGGCCACAGCCCGGTCCTCGAAGCACCGGCACTGGTCGTCCCGTTCGTCCTCGACTTCCTGACGACGTGACCGCCGCGCCGATCGGCACATAGCCGGGTGCGCCCCGACGCGCACCCGGCCGCCGACGAAGTCTCGCCCGCTCCGCCACACCGCCGCCGGGCCGCAGGGTGGCGGGGTGGCGGGGTGGGCGTCACACCCGGGCGGCGGGCAGGCGTTAGCCTCGGGTGCCATGATCGTATGGCTCAACGGCACCCACGGCGCGGGCAAGACCACCACCAGTGCCCTGGTGCAGCAATTGCTTCCGGATTCACGGGTGTTCGACGCCGAGAAGGTCGGCGAGACGCTCATGGACATCACGCCGGGGTTGCCCGCGACGGACAACTTCCAGCATTGGCCGCCGTGGCGGCCCCTCGTCGTCGAGACCGCCCGCCGCGTCCTCGACTACACCGGCGGCACGCTGGTGATGCCGATGACCGTCCTGGTCGAGCGGTACTGGCGCGAGATCAGCACGGGCCTTGCCCAACACGCCATTCCCGTACGGCACTTCGTGCTCCACGCCGACCAGGAAACGCTCCGCGGGCGGATCGAGGGGGACACCGTCCTCGGCCCCTCGCTCTTCCGTCTCCGCTACCTGGAGCCCTACGCCGAGGCGGCCCGCACCTGGCTGCACGGTGCGGCCGAGGTCGTCGACACCACGCACCTCACGCCGGCCCAGGCCGCCCGGCAGATCGTGGAGGCCGTCCGGGGCTGAGGTCCGGCCGGCACGCGAGGACCGGCGCGGAAGGCCCGCGTCGCACGATTCCGTCGACCGCGACCTGGCGATACGACGGCGTTTCAGGTGTGGCGGTCGGCAATTCCGGCCGAGACCCTTCCGGCGCGCTGCGACATGTGCAATGTTACATGTCGCATATCGAGAGGCCGCGTGCTCCCACGCGGCCAACAACGGCTCCGGAGGCCCCACAAATGCGTTCCTCCCGGATATCGAAGGCCAACCTGCGCAGACTCCCCGCGTTCGGCGTGGCCTTCTTCCTAGCGCTCGGCCTGTTCGCGCCGCAGGGCCAGGCCGCCGCTGCCGGCGCCGCGGCCCCGACCGCCGCGAGCGTCGGCAAAACCGCGGCCCCCGCGCCGCGGGCGATCCCGGTCCCCAGGTCACCCGACGCCAGGACCGACATCCTCGGCGCCAAGATCTCCTCGCAGGAAGGCGCCGAGGAGTCGGCCCCGCCGGCCGCCCCGACCGCCGAGGCCGGCCGGCAGTTCTCGGCCGCCGCGGACGAGTGCGGCGACCTGTCCGGCGTGATCAACGCGACGGGCGGCACGCTGATCCAACAACTCAAGGCGCTGCCCAGGGTCACCTGTACCTACCCGCTGTTCAACCTCACCGGGGCGAACGCGGGCACGGCCTTCAACGAAGCCAAGATGGTGACCGTCGCCGACGCGCTGCGCGATGCCGCCGCGACGTATCCGGGCAACAACACCACCTCCATCGGGCAACTGGTGATGTTCCTGCGCGCCGGCTACTACGTGCAGGACAACAACGCGGACGCCGTGGGCGCCTACGGCCCGGCACTGGACACCGCGGCCCGCGGCGCGCTGGACGCCTTCTTCGCCTCCCCGCACAGCAAGGACGTCACCGACGCCAACGGCGAGACCCTCAACGAGGTCGTCACGCTGATCGACAGCACCCACACGGCCGGCCGGTACGTCGGTGTGGTCAAGTGGCTGCTCACCGGCTACGACGCCACTTGGCCCAGCCGGATGACCCTCTCGGTGGAGCACGTCGAGTGGGTCGTCGAGAACGGCTTCAAGGCCAAGAACGACAGCCGCGGCTGGCGGGCCGCACTCAAGGCCGACCCCGCCATCCTGGACACCTGGGCCGCCTTCATCACCCGCAACAACGCCCAGTTGAACCGCCTGGACGTGGTTGGCAACGTCGGCCGCTACCTCGGCTACGCCCTCGACATCCCCGAGCTCAAGGACCGCGTCCGGCCGCTGCTGAAGGACCTGATCAACCGCTACCCCAACGTCGGCCCCACCGCACCGCTCACCATGAACCTGGCCTGGTACACGCGCCAGTTCGACCGGAACAACTGTGCGGCCTACGCCATTTGCGATCTCGCCGACCGGGTGCTCCCGGTGGTCCTGCCGATCCAGCACACCTGCAACCCGAACCTGAAGTTCCGCGCCCAGGACATGTCTCCCGGGCAACTCGCCACCGCCTGCGCCGGCCTGGTCAACCAGGACGCCTACTTCCACCGGGTGATCGGTGACAAGGGCGCGATCCCCGGCGACGTGAACACCAACCTCGAGGTCGTCGCCTTCGACGACTACACCCAGTACGCGCTCTACGCCTGGGCCATCTACAACATCGACGTCGACAACGGCGGCATGTACGAGGAGGGCAACCCCACCCAGGCCGGCAACCAGGCCCGCTTCATCGCCCACGAGGCCGACTGGCTGCGTCCTTCCTTCGAGATCTGGAACCTCAACCACGAGTACACCCACTACCTCGACGGTCGCTACAACATGTACGGCGACTTCGACGCGAGCCTGACCACACCGACCATCTGGTGGGTCGAAGGCATCGCCGAGAACATCTCGTACGGCTACCGCAACGAGCGCAACTCCGCCGCCATCGCCGCGGCCGGCAGCAAGACCTACAAGCTCAGCGAACTGTTCGACACCGTCTACGGCCAGGACGAGGACCCCGACGTCAACTCGGACCGCGTCTACCGCTGGGGCTTCCTGGCCGTCCGCTACATGCTGCAGGCGCACCCCGCGGACGTCGAGACCGTGCTCGGCAAGTACCGCACCGGCGACTGGAACGGCGCCCGCACCTTCCTGAAGCAGACCATCGGCACCGGTTACGACGCCGGCTTCGCCACCTGGCTGACGACCACCTGCGCCACCGACGACTGCGGCCCGCTGCCGGAGGCGTCGGCCACCCCGCTCTGCACCATCGCCGACCCCCGTCAGTTCGACAGGAACTGCCGCCGGGAAAACCTCGCCGCCACCGCCGGCAACTACAGCTACCACTTCCTGTACCTGCCGGCCGGCACCAAGGAACTGACCATCACCAGCAGCGGCGGCACCGGCAACGCCGACCTGTACTACGGCGGCGGCACGTGGGCCACCACCGGCAATTACCAGGCGAAGTCCACCAACGCCGGCAACGGCGAAACCCTGACCGTCACCGCCCCGCCGTCCGGCTGGGTCTACTTCAGCCTCGCCGCCACGCAGACCTTCGGCGGCGTGAGCGTCACCACGCAGTACAAGTAACCCGGATCCGCCGAACCCCGCCCCCGACGGGGGCAAACCATGGCCGAGGCCACCCGACGCTCGTGTCGCCGGGGCCTCGGCCATGCCGGCGCAACGATGCCGACGGACGCGCACCATGCTTGGCGCCGAGCCTCCCGGCCCTACCTCGCCGGGGCCGGGAAGTTCGGCGCGCGCCGCCGGGCCGCCCCGGCGCCGTCCGCCCGTGATCCCGAACGGGGCGCCGGGTGTGGTCGGGTCGGGCAGACTGGCCGGTGACGTTGATGTTGCCGTTCGGCAAGGAGCTGCCATGTCCGAGACCTTCCGCCTGGACCCGGCGAAGACCGCGCTCGTTCTGATCGAGTATCAGAACGACTTCACCAGCGAGGGCGGGGTGCTCAACGAAGCCGTGGCCGCAGTGATGGCGAAGACCGGCATGCTCGCGAACACCGTGGCCCTGGTCGAAGCCGCCCGCGCCGCGGGCGTGACCATCATGCACGCCCCCATCACCTTCGCCCCCGGCTACGGCGAACTCTCGCGTCACCCGTACGGCATCCTCAAGGGAGTCGTGGAAGGCTCGGCATTCGTCAAGAACACCTGGGGCGCGGCGATCGTGGACGATCTCGCCCCGGCCGAAGGCGACATCGTGATCGAAGGCAAGCGCGGCCTGGACACCTTCGCGAGCACGAACCTCGACTTCATCCTGCGCAACAAGGGGATCGACACGATCATCCTCGGCGGCTTCCTCACCAACTGCTGCGTCGAGTCGACGATGCGCACCGGGTACGAGAACGGCTTCCGCGTCATCACCCTGCCGGACTGCCTCGCCGCCACCTCCCAGCAGGAGCACGACAACGCGCTCACCTACGACTACCCGATGTTCTCGGTGCCCATGACGTCGGCCGAGGTCATCGCCTGCCTCTGAGCCCGTGCGGCGGACCGTCGATCGGGACGCGTGTCGGCGAGGCGGTCCAGGTGCTCCTGCGCGGTACGCGCGACGGTCGACGCGTCGTGGGCCGTGCGCTGCGCGCGGGCCAGTTCGGCCTCCGCCTCGTCGGCCGCTTCGTCGAGGCGGGCCGCTTCCGTTCGGGACTCGTCGAGTCGACGGGCCGGTTCCTCGGCGGCGGCGTCGGCCTCGTGGTGGCGCTCCCGGGCGGCCTCGGCGTCCGCGCCGCGTTCTTGGGCCGCGCGGGCGGCGCGGCGTGCGGACTCCCGGGCGGTCTCGGCGTCGGCTCGGGCGCGGGCGAGGTCGGCCTCGTACCGTTTCCGGGCGCGTTCATCGGCACGCCGATCCGCCGTGCGGGTGGGTTCGGCGCCCGCTTCCTCGGCCTCGGGAGTGGTGCCGCGGCCGCGTTCGGCCGTTCGGTGCGATCCGGGGCGCTCGGCGACGGCGGGCGTGCGTGCCGCCGGCTCGGCGGTCGCGGTGGGACCGAAGGCGCCGTCGGGGTGCAGTGGGCCGGTGAGCCTGCCGTCGGCGAGCATCCGTGCGGCGTCCGGGTCGGCGAGGGCCGTGTTCAGGGTGTCCTGGAGGTCGCGGCGGGCGGCGTCGCCGACGGCGGGGTGTCCGCGGGCCGCGGCGAGGGCGAGGGCCTCGCGTTGGAGGGCGTCGATCACCCGGTGGCGCCGGCGGGAGAGGTCCCGCAGTTCGGCGCCGTGCAACTGCTCCTGGGCGGCGCGCATGGCGGCACCCAATTCGAGGAACGCGTCGATCTCCTCCCGCTGTTCGCGGACCAGGAGGTTCGCGAGCCAGGCCGCGAGCACCGGTCGCCGGAGCCCGCCGATCCGCCCGGCCGCGGCCCGGTCCCCGGCGGCCCGGGCCGTGCGGGCATGCGCGTCGCGGGCGGCGACGAACTCCTCGGGGTCGAGCCCGTACAACTCGTGGACGACGGCGTCCTCGTCGACGCCGTCGCCGTCACGACTCGGCGTCTCGCGCGTACTCATGACCCCATGGTGGTCCTTTGCCCACCGCCACGCCCGCCGTCGGGCGGAAGCCGGCGTGTCGTGAACGCCGCCGGGAACACCCGGCCGAGCCCGGTCCGCTTTGCTGTCGGAGCGGCCGGCCGGCGTGCGCGACGGTGACGGTGCGCGGACACCGCAGCCAATCGCAGACACTGCGGACAACGAGGAGTCGCGCACGGGCGTTCATCGTGGTTCGCAACCCTGGGGCGGTCCGCCGGTGCGCCAGTGGCACCACCGCGCGAAGCCCGAGCGCGGTTCGTCAGTTCGCGGCACCCAGGGTAGCGGCCCAGGGGAAGGACAGTTGGGTGATGTTCGGGGTGGCGCCGGTGACGCGCTTGCCCTGGTAGAGGGACAGCGGCGAGTCCCAGAGCGGAATCAGGGGCATCTCGCGCAGCGTGATCTGCTGGAGTCCGGCCGTCAGTTGGGCACGGGCCGCCGGGTCGCCGGTGCCCAGCGCCTGCTGCGCGATCGTGTCGTACTCGGCGTTGGACCAGCTCCCGTAGTTGGCGAACTCGCCGGTCTGCATGGTCTGGTAGAACTCCAACGGGTCGGGTGTCAGGTCGTAGCCGCTGGTGATCAGCAGGTCGATGCCGGCCCGGGTGGACGGGTCGGTGAACAGCGCGGTGTACGCGTCCGGGGCGATGGTGCGGAGTTCGACGTCGAGGCCGATCTCCTTGCCGGCGGCCTGGATGGCGTTGGTGCCGACGGTGATCTCGGGCGCCAGGTTGCTGGTTGCGACGACGATCTTCCTGCCGCCGGCGCCGGCTTCGGCGACGAGCTTCTTGGCCCCGGCCACGTCCCGGGTGATCGGAGGCAGCGCGTCGTACTGGGCCTTGGCCTGCTCGACCGGCAGGGTCGCCCAACCGGCGGCGGGAATGCCCGCCTTGGCGACGGTGCCGTAGCCGTTCAGGCCCGCCTGGATGATGCCCTCGCGGTCGATCGCCATGGACAGCGCGCGTCGTACCCGCACGTCGCCGAGCGCGCCCTTGAGGCTGGTGACGGCGGCCGAGTAACTGCCGGTGATGTCACCGAAGTACAACTTCCCGTCGCCGGCCTTGAGCTTGTCGTACGCGTTGGTGGGCAGCAGGTAGCCGCCGTCGACCTCGCCGGTGAGCAACGCGTTGGCGCGCGCGGCGGGGTCCTGGATGAAGACGAACTCGACCTCGCCGGTCTTGGGCATCAGCGCGCCGTCCCAGTACGCGTCGTTCTTCCTGATGGTGATGGACGTGCCCGGCTTCCACTCCTTGAGCGAGAACGGGCCGGTGCAGTTCACCCCGCCCTTCGGATTGCCGTAGTCCTTGCCGGCCCTGGCCAGGAAGGCGGCGCTCTCGATGATGCCCGGCGCGGCGCCGAGTTGCTCGTTGAGCAGGACGTTCGGGCGCTTGAGCTTGATGGTGACCTCGAGCGGCGCGGACTCCTTGATGGACTCGACGTCCTTGAAGACCGTGCTGTACGACGAGCCGACCGCCGGGTCCATCTGGCGGGTGAGGCTCGCGACCGCGTCGGCGGCGGTCATCGGCGTGCCGTCGTGGAACCTGACATCGCCACGCAGGGTGTAGACCCAGGTCAGCGGGTCCGGGTTGGCGAAGCGGGCGGCCAGAGCGGGGGTCGTCTTCAGGTCCGGGGTGGTGCGGAGCAACGATTCGCAGACGTTCGTCAGCACGGTGTTGATCGGGTAGTCGAAGGCGTACGCGTAGTCCAGGGTCTGCGGTTCGGCGTACAGCGACCACTTGACGTGGTCGAGCGGTCCCTTCGCCGCGGGCGTGTCGTTGCGGGTCGTGAAGCCCGGGTTCGAATCCGACGACTTGTCGTCGCCACCACCGGAGCACCCGACGGCGGTCAGCGCCACCGCGGCGGCGAGAGCGGCGATTTTGGGCATGCGCAAGTAACCCACCTCTTTCGGAGGGAGAGCAAAAGGCGCGGAGACGGATACCGAGCGGCACGCGTCAGGACGGGTGCCGGTGAGTATTGACGCGGGAACGTTCCGGCGCAAGGGTTTGCGGGAACGATTCTCGGGTGTCACGGGAACGTGATCCGAGGCTGTCTGACGACCCGTCACTTTGTCAGGATCGAGGCCATGAACGAACCCGAACGTCCGGTTGCGCAAAGCGCGGTGGGCAGGGGAGCGGCCCCCACACCGCAGACCGGCCGCAACACGTTTGGGGCCCGCAACCATCGCGCCGCTCCGCGGGTGCGCCTGGTCGATGTCGCGCGCGAGGCGGGACTGTCCAAGACCACCATCTCGGCCGCGCTCAACGGCACCGGCCGAATGTCGGACGAGGCGCGCGCGCACGCCCGCGACACCGCGTGGCGCATGGGGTACCGCCCCAACGTCACCGCGCGGTTGTTGCGGGCCGGCCATACCCGGCTCATCGGCATCGCCGTGCGCGAGTACATCGCGGAGCCGTGGGTCTACCTGGAACTGCCGTATTTCACGCAGCTCGCCCATGCCGGCGCCCGTGCCGCACTGGACCACGGCCACGCACTCGTGCTGTTGCCGAACCACGCGCCGCGCGAGGAGTGGACGGACCTGCCGCTGGACGCGGTGTGCGTGATCGACCCGATGATCGACGATCCGCTCGTCGACCACCTGCTCTCGGCCGGCACCCCGGTGGTCACCGACCGCCGGGTCGAGGGGCGCCGGGGCGGCTACTGGGTCGAGACCGACTACGGAACCGCCGTGCGCGAGGTGCTGGACCATCTCGCCGAGCAGGGCGCGCGCGACATCGCCCTCGTCGCGGCCGGCAGCGACACCCGGTACACCCGCAACGCCCTTCTCGCACAGGCCGATTGGTCGGTGCGGCGGGGCATCCGCACCCGTGTCGAGACGGTCTCCGCGCCCGGTCACGCGCCGACCCTGGAGGTCGTCGGCCGGCTTCTCGGGGACGCCGGCGAGCGGCCCGACGCGATGATCGTGCTCACCGAGGTCAGTCCACTCCTGGTGTTGGACGCCGCACGGCGGCTCGGTTGCCGCGTCCCGGACGATCTGCTCGTGGTCAGCGCGAGCGAGGACGGCGTGGCCGCGCACACCGACCCCGCGGTGACCACGCTCAGCATGCAGCCCGCGCTGATCGCCGAGGCCGGCATCCACCTGCTGGTGGAGGTGCTGGATCTGGGCATCACCGAGTCGCGCGGCGTCGAGGTGCCCACCCGGCTGGACATTCGGGCGTCCTCGCTGCGCGCCCGGTAGGCCCGGGGGCTGCCGGGGGCACCTCCACCGACGCGTCGGGCCTGCGGGCAAGGGGTGCCCGCGGCGGATTCGGGCCCGGCGTATCGGCGTTGCGGCTCACCCGTTGGCGAACGCCTCCATCGGCAGGTAGGCGCCGCCGTTGAAGGTCATCACGTGCTTGATCTGCGTGTACTCCTCCAGGGCGTACACCGACATGTCCTTGCCGTAGCCGGATTGCCCGAAGCCGCCCTGCGGCATCTCCGAGACGAGCGGCAGGTGGTAGTTCACCCACACGCAGCCGGCCGCGAGTTCGCGGGTGAAGCGGTTGGCGCGCACCAGGTCGTTGGTCCAGACCGACGCGGCGAGACCGTACGGCGTGCCGTTGGCGAGGGCGAGCGCCTCGTCGTCGGTGCCGAACGGCTGGATGGTGACGACCGGTCCGAACACCTCGTTCTGGACGATCTCGTCGTCCTGCCGGACGTCGGCGACCACGGTCGGCGGGAAGAAGTAGCCCGGGCGGGGCATGCGTCGGCCGCCGGTCAGCACGCGCGCGTGGCTCGGGAGCCGGTCGATGAAGCCCTCGACGGCCGCCAGGTGGTCCGCGGTGCTCATCGGCCCGTAGAACACGCCCTTCTCGTGCGGTGCGCCGCAGGTGATCCGGTCGGTGGCGGCGACGAAGCGGGCGGTGAAGTCGTCGAAGACGCGTTCGTGGACCAGCAGGCGGGTCGAACCGGTGCAGTCCTGGCCGCCGTTGTAGAAACTCGACATGGCGAGCGGCTCGACGATGGTGTCCAGGTCCACGTCGTCGAACACCACGGCCGGGGCCTTGCCGCCGAGTTCGAGGTGCAGCCGGGTCAGTTGCGCGCCCGCCGCCGCCGCGACCTGGCGGCCCGCGCGGACCGATCCGGTCAGCGACACCAGGCCGGCGACGGGGTGCCCGGCCACCGCCTCACCGGTCGCGCGGTCGCCGGTGACCACGTTGAACACCCCCGGCGGCAGCACCCGGGCGGCGAGTTCGGCGAGCAACAGCGTGCTGGACGGGGTGGACTCGGCCGGCTTGAGGACCACGGTGTTGCCGGCCGCGAGCGCGGGGGCCGCCTTCCATACGGCCATCGGAAGCGGGAAGTTCCACGGGGTGATCTGGCCGACGACGCCGATCGGCTCCCGGCGTATGTAGGACGTGAAGCCCTCCAGGTATTCGCCGGCCGCCCGACCTTCGAGCACCCGCGCGGCGCCCGCGAAGAACCGCAGGTCGGTCATGGCGGTGGCGATGTCCCACTGCTCCAGGGTGTCGCGCGGCTTGCCGGTCTCGCGCGATTCGAGGTCGGCGAACTCGCCCGCGTGCCGTTCGACGGCGTCGGCGAGCAGGTAGAGCGCGCGCTGCCGCGCCGCCGGGGTGGTGCGGTTCCACTGCTCGGCTGCGGCTTGGGCGGCCTGGTAGGCGGCGTCGACATCCGCGGCCGAGGACAGCGCGGCACTGCCGAAGACCTCCTCGGTCGCCGGGTCGACCAGATCGCTGGTGCGCCCGTCGAGTGCCGGGGTGTACGCGCCGTTGATGAAGTTCTCGCGCCGGATCGTCATTTCCTGCTCCGTTCGGTGCCTACGAGTGGTCGGTCGACTACTTGTACCGCAGTCGTGACGACAAGTGCTACCACTTGGTCTAAATTAAGGGGTGGGGATGCGGGGCAGCCTGCGCGGCTTGATAGCTTTGCCGCCCGTCGCCTGCCAAGAGGGTGTGCAATGGCTGTCCGCAAGGCCGCGCGTCACTACGCGACCGGGTTGTCCCGCCGCGCGCAGATCCTCGACGCCGCGGACGGGTTGTTCCGCGAGTCCGGCTTCGGCTCCCCGTCGCTGCGGGAGATCGCGAAGGCGGCCGGCCTGTCGCACCCGGGCCTGTTGCGCTACTTCGCCTCGAAGGAGGAACTGCTCGACGCGCTGCTCGACCGCTACGAAGGGGCGGCCCGGGCGCCCGGCGGGCCGATCGCCGGACCGCCGCCGCCCCTGCTCGGCGACGGGCCGGCTGCCGAACCGGAGGCCGGGACCCCCGCCGAGCCGCCCGGCCCGGACCGCATCGTCGCGGCCGCCCGCCGCAACGCCGCCGTCGCGGGGTACCCGGACCTCGTCACCGCACTGGGGGGCGAGGCGACTCGGGCCGACCACCCGGCACATGCGCGGATGGGCCGCCGCTACCGCGAACTCCGCGCGTGGACCGAGCAGATGCTGAGTACCGCCGTCCCGGCCGGCGGGCTGCGCGCCGAAGCCGATCGGGTGGTCGCAGGCTGGGAGGGCCTGCAATTGCTCGCGCTCTACGACCCGTCCGGAATCGACGTCGCCGCGTGCCTGGAACGCTACCTGCACGGGCTCGGGCCCGAGCACGCGGCGAACACCGCCCCCGCCGCGCCACCGCGCTGGACCCTCGACGAACTCGTGGCACGTGACGCCGAGGAATTCGACCGGCGCACCGGCTATGCCTCGGGCCGGGAGCGCCGCGCCCGCATCCTCGACGCCGCGACCGCGTTGTTCGGCGCGCGCGGCTTCCACGGCATCAGCATGCGCGAGGTCGCCAAGGCGGTCGGAATCTCCCACTCGACGTTGCTCTACCACTTCGACGGCAAGGACGAGTTGCTGCACGCGGTCCTCGCCCGCCAGGACTATCTGACGATCAGCCTGGGCGCCGTCGCCGGCGATACCGGGCTGCCCGGCCGGTTGAGCGCCGTGGTCGAGGCGTCCCGGCGCGTGGCCTACGAGACGCCGGGGCTGCGCGAGCTGTTCTCCGTCCTGTCCGGCGAGGCGGTCGCCCCCGGCCATCCCGCACACGCCTACTTCGAGAAGCACTTCGCGGTGAGCCGCCGGTACTTCACCACCATCTTCGAACACCTGGCCGCCCGGGGGGAGTTGGCCCCGGGACGCGGCCCGGAGCAGGAGGCGGTGTGGCTCCTGGCGCTGTGCGAAGGGTTGCAACAACAACGGCTCTACGACCCGGAGATCGACCCGCCCGGACTGCTCGCCACGAGCATCGGGCGGGTGCTGGACGTGCCCGCGCCGCCGGCCGGCTGAGCGGGTCGCGCCGTCTCGGGTGACCTGCCGGCGACTTCGGCGCCCCGGTCCGCCGGGGTGCCGTCGGCCGAGTGGGGTCGGCACCGATCAGATCCGGGCCAGGATCTCGCCCGCCGCGCGTTCGCCGGACACCACCGCGGCGTTCAGCGTCGCGCCGTAGTCGCTGGTGTGTTCGCCGGCGAAGTGCACATTGCCTTCCTGCGCGGCCTCGTACCCGCCGAACGTGGTGCGCTGTCCGATCCTGTAGTAGTGGTACGCGCCGTAGTGCCACGGGTCGCGTGACCACTGGTCCTCCCAGGCCAGGCCGTTGTACGCGGCGCGGGTGCCGGGCAGCAGGTTCTCGATCTGATCGAGCAGGAACCGGACGTCCGCGGCCGGCGCGGGACCGTGGGCGGCACCGGTGTAGCGCCGGTCGGCGGTGCGGCCGCCGGGGAAGTTCACCAGGAGCGCGGGCGCGCCGTCGTCGCCGCGCTCGACCGAGCCGTCCCACGCGGTCTGGTAGCCGTCCGGGCCGGTGTTGGTGATGCCGTTGCTGCCGGCGGCGGGCCAGGTCTTGCGGTTCAACTGGAGCACCAGCTTCGCGTGGTGGCCCATGCCCTGCTGTGCGATGGCGGTGCGCTTGAGCGAGGTCAGACCGGCCCGGGACAGGTCCACGTCGCGCAGCGTGCGGAACGGCAGGGCCAGCACCACGTGGTCGGCCACGACATCGACGAGCCGGCCGCAGTTGTCGAACGTACACGTGTAGCTGCCGGTGCCGTTGCGTCGGACCGCGACCAGCTCGTAGCCCTGTTGGACCGAGCCGGCCGGCAGTTCGTGCACCATGCCGGCGACCACCTGGTCGTTGCCGCCCTTGAGGTGGTACAGCTCGTCGAAGCCGCCCTCGTCCGAGGCGGACGCCTTGGCGAGGGTGGCGCCGGAACCGTAGAAGCCGACGAAGCTCAGCGCGGACACGTCGGATCCTTCGCCGCCGCTTTCGAGTTGGCGGGTCTGGATCATCCGGCCGAGCGGCGAACGCGGGTCGATGCCGATGCTGCTCATGTAGTCGAGGAAGGACATCCGGTCCAGTCGGCGTGCGGTGGGGGTGGAGTTCCGGTAGCTCGGCGAACCCATGTTCGCGAAGTCCGCGTCGACCGCGGGCAGGAACGGTTCCAGGTCCTCGATGTAGGTGGTGTACCTCGCGTGGTCGATCCACGCCCGGTAGTCGCCGGTGTACAGGCCGCCGCCGTGGTGGATCTCGGTCTCGATGCCGAAACGCTGTGCCAGCGCGAGGAGTTCGACATCCTCCGTGCTGATGAACGAGCCGCCGTGCTCGCTGACCTGGCCGTCCCTGAAGTAGTTCCTCAGGGTCCAGCACCGCCCGCCGACGTGCGTGGTGTCCGCCTCGTACACGGTCGACGCGATGCGCTCCGGTCCGGTCCAGAGCCGGTGCGCGCAGCGCAGGCCCGCCAGTCCGGCGCCGACCACGACCACGCGCGGGTCGCCCGCCGCCGACGCAGCCGAGGGCGAGAGCAGTCCGCCGGGGAGCGCGGACACCGCCGCCACCATGCCGGCCGCGCCGAGGAGTCGACGCCGGTTCAGGACGGGCCCTTCCTGCGCCGCGCGCTCGCGGCGGCGCTCGGTGTTCTCGGCGATGGTGCCCGCGAGTTCGGCGGCGGGCAGGCCGCGGCGGCGGGCCTCGCGGCGCAGCGAGATGGCGGCGCCGAACGGATCGGGGGTGCCGACTCGGGTGGTGGAACGCAGCAGCGATTTTTCGGGCTTCACGGAAGAGTCTCCCTTCATCCGGGAACGCAGAAAACGCACGCGGGCCATGCCAAGGAGAGGGCAATTCCCAACGCTACAAAGGTGGTTGGCCCAGTGGTCGCAACGTGTGTGCGGACCCATTCGTCGGAGTGAATCGTGTACTTTCCACGATGTCAACGGCGTTCCGGCTCGCGCCATTGGAAGACTTTTCCCGCACTCGAAAACTGTGCCCTTTTCGATGCCGTCGACGCTTTCCCTTCGCACCGGTCGGCAATCCGCGCGATCTCCTGCACCGTGTCGCGACCCCTGCCGCAGCCGTCGCCGCGGAACGACTGCCGAGTCCGCCTGCGCCGTCGCGTCCCCCGCTCGCGAGCGGCATCGGTGGGTACGAGAGAATATTGCTCGTCCCGGACGAGAGCAGCGGCTCGCCTTCGGTGATCGACGGATGTCTGAACCAGGAGACGACGGGGAGTCGGATCGATCGTGAACCGGGTACGCGGAACTCTCTCGCCGGCCGTTCTGGTTTCGGCCCTGCTCTTCGCGACGGCCGGTTGCCAACCGGGGGACAAGGAGGGCGAGGAGTACTTCACCGGCGTGGCGGATACGCGGCCGTACGACCAGTGGCTTGCCGCGCGGTCGGAGATACCGGCCGATCTCGCGCTCGGCGGGCAATTCCGCACCGTGCCGGGTCATGACGCGGCCAAGGGCGGGGATCGGGTGCTGCGTTACCGCGTTCAGGTCGAGAAGGGCCTCGAACTCGACGGGCGAAACCTCGCCCGCGCGGTGCACGAGACGCTCAACGACGCGCGCAGTTGGGGTGGCGACGGCACGATCGGCCTGGAGCGCGTGAGTTCGGGTGCGTCTTCGTTCACCGTGACCGTGGCCAGTACGGGAACGGTCAATTCGTGGTGTGCGAAGGACGGTTTGGATACCGGTGAGCAACGGGTTTCCTGCAATGTCGCCTCCACCCGCCGGGTGATGCTCAACGCGTGGCGCTGGGGGACGGGATCCGCCACCTACGGCGACGATCTGGCGAACTACCGACGCATGTTGATCAACCACGAGGTCGGTCATCGCCTCGGTCACCTGCACGAGACGTGTGCCCGATCCGGCGCCCCCGCACCGGTCATGATGCAGCAGACCCTGACCCTGGTCACCGGCGGCGCCACGTGCCGGCCCAACCCGTGGCCCCGTCCGTAGTCGGTGCCCGGGAGCACCACCGCGCAACGGGACGACGGCATCGGCCCGTTCGGCACCGAGCGCGGCCGTAGGGGCCGCACCCGGTGCCGAAGACCCGGGTCAGCTCTGCCCCAGGACCTCCTTCGCCGCCCGCTCGCCCTCGGTCGCGCCGCCTTCCATGAAGCCCTGGAAGTCGTACGACGTGTGCTCGCCGGAGATGTGTATGTTGCCCTGGCGGGTGCCCTCGTAGCCCGCATGGCGGTGCAGGTAGCCGACCGGCCAGTACGAGTAGGCACCCAGCGAGTACGGGTTGTTGGTCCACGAGGAGAGCTGGGCCTTGCCGGTCCACTGGGCCTTCGTGCCGGGGAAGAGGTTGTCGATCTGCCCCAGGTAGGTGCCGGCCAGGTTCGCGACGTAGGCGTCCTGCTCGGCGGTGTTGAACGGGCCGGCCGGGTGGAGACCGGAGGCGCGGGTGCCGCCGCCGTACTGGATGAGCACGCCCTTACCGCCCGGCTGGCCCTTGGTGGTGTCCCAGGTCTGCTGGAAAGGCAGGTCGGTGAAGGCGTCCCCGGCGGCCACGCCCGGCCAGGGTCCCAGGCCGTTGCCGTTCGCCCCGAGCCAGGTGCGCTTGGCGAACTGCATGTTGAGCTTCGAGACGTGGCCCATGCGCGCGGCGCGGAGCAGGTTCGTCATCGGCGGGTCGAAGTTCGCCCGGGTCAGATCGAGGCCCTGGAGGATCGGCAGCGGCACCGCCAGGATCGTGTGGTCGGCCGTCACCGTCGTCGTGGTGCCGTCGTTGTCGAAGGTGAGCGTCTGGGTGCCGTCGCCGTTCGCCCGGACGGCGACCAGCCGGTGTCCCATCCGCACGGTGCCGGGCGGGAGCGCGGCGTTGATGGCGTGCGGCACCTGGTCGTTCCCGCCGACGACGTGGTACCGCTCGTTGGAGCCGCCCCAGATGTTGAAGTGCCCCGGGTTCGACTGCCAGCCGAGCATGCACACGGCGGCGTAGGCGGACTGGTCCACGGTCTCCGCGCCGTATTCGACGGTGTAGGCCACGTCGAGGAACCGGCCGAGCTTCGACGAGGAGCCGCCCGGCGTACGAGAGTCGATCCAGTCCCGCAGGGTCGTGTTCGAGATCGTGGTGCCGGCGGGGGTGGTTCGGTTCCAGGTGACGTCGCCGCACTCCTGGTAGTCCCGGCGGACCGCCTGATACATCGCCTTGAAGTCCTCGTCGGCCTGCGCACGCGGGTAGTAGGTGTTGTCGAACCACAGGGTCTCGACGGCGCCGTTGGGCCCGGAGCCGGCGAAGTCCACGGTGGTCAGCCCGAATCGACGGCACAGTTCGAGCATCTTCTTGTGCCCGGTGTCGATCAGCTCGCCGCCGATCTCCGAGGTCTGGCCGCCGCCCCAGTAGGTCTGTTGCGAGTACATCCGCCCGCCGATACGGGTGGGATTGGCCTCGTAGACCGTGCACTTCACCCCGGCGTCGGCCAGGGTCAGCGCTGCCGTCAGGCCGGCGATGCCGGCGCCGACGACGACCACCCGGCCGGGGTTCACCGGCGGTCTCGCGGCGGTTTCGCCGGCGATCGCCGGCCGGGACATCCCGGCGCCGGCCAGGCCCAGGCCCAGACCCACCACGCCGGCGCGCTTGATCAAGGTACGCCGGCTCGGTCCGGTCGGGTCCGCGGCGGCCTCGGCGCGGATCTCCCGGAGCTCGCCGACGGGCATGCGCAGGGCCGCTGCGGCCCGGTGGTCGGCGGCCATGCCCTGCAGGGCGGCCATGGCACGGGTTCGGCTCATCGTGATGCTCCTTGGCGAGAGGTCGGTTGCCCGGCCCGGAGGCCGGATGTTCCGGGCATGGCGAAGCCCCCGGGTTGTACGCGGAACCGGATGGGAAGTACGTACGGCCCGGGGGCCGGTGGGACGGGCGGGGCTCAGCGTTCGGCTGCGTCGTCCAGGATGATGCGGCCCATCTGCTCGTAGCGTTCCGGGCGTCGGTGCTTCATGTAGAGGGCGAGGGCGATGCCGGCGAGGAAGAAGCCGCCGACGATGTAGGGGATCAGTTCGAAGAGCAGGGTGTCCGCCGCCGCGCCGGCCGCGGTGTCCATGTTGTAGACGAGCAGTCCGACCACCACGCCCATCGCGAGGCCGCCGGCGATCGGCGCGGTGAGGGTGTTGAACCAGTGTTTGGTTTCCGGGTGTCTGTGCTGCACGTGGAAGTAGCCGACGACGGAGAAGGAGCACAACGTCTGGACGATCAGGATCGCCATCGTGCCCAGCAGCGCGAGCAGGCCGTAGAGGTGCACCGACGGGTCCATGTCCGCGACGATGAACGCCGCCACGAGGATGATCGCGATGACGGACTGGACGAAGGACGCGATGTACGGCGAACCGTGCCTGGGGTGCGTCCGGCCGAGCGCGGGATGGATGAAGCCCTCACGGCCGATCGCGTAGAGGTAGCGCGAGGCACATTGGTGGAAGGCCATCGCACAGGCGAAGGAGCCGGTGACGACCAGCCATTGGAAGATCTTGACCGAGGTGTCGCCGAAGTGCTCGCCCAGCGGCGCGAAGAACAGCGTGCCCTTCGAAGCCGCATCGGCCAGACCGGACTTGCCGGCCGCGGAGACCATCATCCAGGACACGAAGATGTAGAACAGGCCGACGCCGACCACCGAGATCAGGGTGGCACGGGGAACCACCTTCTTCGGGTCGCGGGATTCCTCCCCGTACATCGCCGTCGACTCGAAGCCGACCCAGGACCAGAAGGCGAAGAACAGCCCGAGTCCGGCCGCGCCCATGCTGCCGTTGACCCCGTCGAACGCCTTGAGCGGGTTGACCGCCTCGCCGATGATCCCGTCCGGGCCGCCGCCGGTGAACAGCACCGCGAAGGAGACGACGGCGAGCACCGCGATCTCCAGGACGAGCGCGACGCCGAGGAACTTGGCCGTGAGGTGTATGTCGAAGAACGCCATCGCCGCGATGACCACGAGCCCGAACATCGCGTAGTAGCCCCAATGCAGGTCGAGCCCCCATTGGTCGCTCGCGAGCTGCTTGAACGAAGCGGCGAAGAAGCCGATGATCGAGGCTTCGAAGACGACGTACGCCAGGACCGCGAGCAGGCCCGACGCCATGCCCGCGACGCGCCCCAGGCCGTGCGAGATGAAGCCGTAGAACGCCCCGGCCGCCGTGATGTGCTTGGCCATCGCGACGTAACCGACGGAGAAGACGGTCAGTACGAGGGTGGCGAAGAGGTAGGCGGCGGGGGCGCCGATGCCGTTGCCCGAGCCGGCGATGATCGGCAGGTTGCCGGTCATCGCGGTGATGGGGGCGGCGGTGGCGACCGCCATGAAGACGACGCCCAGCAGGCCGACGGAGTTCGCCTTGAGCCGGTCGACCTGTTCGCCGGGAACCGGGACCGCCGCGTCGACCTCGGCGCTGTCGAGGGGCTGTTGCTGGGTGGACATCCCACCTCCGTGAAGGGTGTGGCCGCGAACGGCACAACACGTGTAACGGACGCCTGTTCCCCGGTTTCCTGGTGATCAGGGTGCAATCCGACGGGCCGTCAGCTTCCCGTCGAAGCGGAACACCCCGCAACCGGCAATGCGTCAGAAGAAGACCCAAGGCATCGACACTGTGACCGTTGCCACGGCCGACCGAAGACCCGGGTGTCGACCCCCTGTTCCCCCACATGTCCACTCGTCCGGGCGAACGACGATGCGTCCATCCGGTTGTAAGGGTGCCCCGGTTCCGGACGGAAACCCGCGGCCACCCTCGGGCACACCGGCGGGCCGATTCGGCGACCGTCGCGCCGCATCGCGGCGGTCCACCGAGCGCGGCCGGCAGGAACGGCCCACGCACGTCCCGATCGGCCGCCTCACCCCGCACCGGGCACCCGACGTCCTTTGACGCACCCCCGGCCGACCTCCGGAAACTCAGCGGGCCAGCAGATCCCGGATCGCCGCGGTGATCTCGTCGGGGGCCTCCTCGGCCATGAAGTGGCCCGCCCGGGTCAGGCGGTGGTCCAGGTCCGGGGCCCAGGCTCGCCACAGCCCGGCCGCGTCGTAGGCCAGTCGGGCGCCCCAGTCCTGCTGGACGACCGTCACCGGCATGGCCAGTTGCGACCCGGCGTCCAGGTCCGCCCGGTCGTGCGTGACGTCGATGCCGGCCGAGGCCCGGAAGTCCGCGACGATCGACGGCACCGCCGCGGCGCTCGCCCGCAGGTACTCGGCGCGCACCTTCGCCGGCATGGCGGTCGGGTCGTCCGCCCAGGCGTCGAGGAACGAGCCGTGGAAGGCGTCCGCACTGCCCGCGATCATCGTCTCCGGCAGGCCCGGCGGCTGCGCCATGAGGAAGAGGTGGTAGCCGACCGCCGCCGGGACGCCGCGCAGGACGTTCCACATGTCGAGCGTCGGCACGATGTCGAGGATGCCCAGGTGCGTGACGGTCTCCGGGTGGTCCAACCCCGCCCGGAAGGCGACCAGCGCGCCCCGGTCGTGGCCGACCAGGGCAAAGCGCTCGTGGCCGAGTGCGGCCGCCAGGGACACCACGTCCGCGGCCATGGTGCGCTTGGCGTACACCTCGGGGTCGTCGGCCGCCGGCTTGTCGCTCGCGCCGTAGCCCCGCAGGTCGGGGCAGATCACCGTGTGCTCGTCGGCGAGCCGCTCGGCGACGTGTCGCCACATCAGGTGGGTCTGCGGGAAACCGTGCAACAACACGACCGGGCTGCCACTGCCGCCGACGGCGACGGCCGACCGCACCCCGTTGGCACCGGGCAGGCGCAGGAGATCGAAGCCGGGAATGGTGAGCGTCATGAAAGGCCATCCGTTCGGGTTGGGGGGAGCGACCGGATCAGCCTGTACGACGTCGATCAGCAGTCGATCAGTACGGCTGGCCTCGGTCGACCGCCGGCACCGAGGATGAGGGCATGCGAATCGACGTGCTCGGTGCCGTGCGAGCCCTCCGCGACGACGGCAGCCCGGTCGACCTGGGGGGACCACGGCACCGCGAGGTACTCGCCCGGCTCGTCGCCGCCGAGGGACGCATGGTCGCCACCGACACCCTCGTCGACGACCTGTGGACCGATCCGCCGGCCCGCGCCGTGGGTGCCTTGCGTACCTTCGTCGCCGCGCTGCGCCGCGCCCTCGAACCCGACCGGCCGCCCCGCGACCCGCCGCGCGTACTGGTCACCGAAGGTCCCGGCTACGCGCTGCGCCTGCCCCGCGAGGACGTGGACGCCCATCGGTTCCAGGACACCCTGGCCCGCGCCCGACGCGACCCCGACGCGGTGACCGAGCTCGGCGCGGCACTCGCGGACTGGCGCGGGCCCGCCTACGCCGACGTGCCCGGCTCCGCGTGGGCGCAGCGCGAGCGGACCCGGCTGGAGGAGCTGAGGTTGGCGGGGGTGGAACTGCGCGCCCGGATCCTCCTCGACTCCGGGCAGGGAGCCGACCTCGTCGCCGAACTGGGTGCCCACGTCGCCGAACACCCGTGGCGCGAGCCGGCCTGGGGGCTGCTTGCCCGCGCGCTGGACCGCGCGGGGCGCCGGGCCGACGCGCTGGCCACCCTGCGCCGCGCCCGCGCGATGCTCGTCGAGCAACTCGGGCTCGACCCCGGCGCGGACCTGCGGCGGCTGGAGACGGACATCCTCACCGGGGCCGTGTCCCGCGAGGGCGCACCGGACGGGTGGACCGGTCCCGGTGTCCGGCTCGGCCCGCGCACCACCGTGGATCTGGCCCGTACCCTCGCCCTGGCCGGCGGCGACGCCCTCGTGCACTCGCGGCGCGACCGCCTCGCGGCCATCCGGGCGGCGGAACGCACGGGAGACCTCGCGCTGACCGCCCGGGTCATCGGCGCCTACGACGTGCCCGCCATCTGGACCCGCGCCGACGACCCCGAGCAGTCCCGCGCCGTCGTCGCGGCCGCCGAGCGCACGCTCACCGCGCTCGGCCCCGACGGCCCCGCCGACCTGATCGCCCGACTCCTGGCCACGGTCGCCGTGGAGAGCCGCAGTGCCGAGTTGTCCGCGCCCGAACTGCAGCGCGCGCGGCAGGCGGCCCGGCAGGCCGAGGCGTCGGCAAGGGACCTGGCCGATCCCGCGCTGTTGGCGTTCGCTCTCGACGGGGTGTTCCTACAGTCCTTCACCCGCCCCGGGCTCGCGGCGGTACGAGACCGGATCGGCGTCGAGATCCTGGACCTGGCCACCCGGCACGAGTTGCCGAACTTCGCCGTACTCGGCCGACTCGTCCGCCTGCAATCGGCCTCGTCCCTCGGCGACCTCGACGCTGCGACCGCGCACGCCGAGGCCGCCGAACGGCTCGCCGCCGGCACCGAGGCGCCCCTCGTCCTCGTCCTCACCGCGTGGTTCCGGGCCCGGGTCACGGCCGCCCGCAGCACCGAACCCGGCGGACCGAGCGCCGCCACGGCCGCGGCGCACTACCGCGCCGCCGAGGACGCCCTGCGGACGGCCGGCATGCCGGGGCTGCACCGCGGCCTGTTCCCGCTCGCCCTCCTGGGGCTGCGCCTGCTGCACGATCGACCCGCGCCCACCGACCCGCACCTGGACTGGGGTCCGTACCGCCCCTGGGCCCAACCCCTGGTACTGCTCGCCCGGGACCGGTGCGAGCAGGCCCGGGCCGCCCTGGCCGCGCTGCCCGAACCCCCGGGTGACCACCTGCAGGAGGCGCTGTGGTGCCTGACCGCCCGCGCCGCCGTACGCCTGGGCGAACGCCGCATCGCCGCGCACGCCGCGACCGTCCTGCACGATGCCCGTGCGGAACACGCGGGCGCCGCCTCCGGCATGCTGACCCTGGGCCCGGTGGCGCGCTACCTGGCGGAGGCGCAGGCATGCGCCGGAGGTGGGTAATCGGCGGGGGTACGTGCTGCCGGGACGGGGCCCGCTCCGGCCCGGGAGGTCACGGTCGGTCGGCGATGCGGTGCGCCAACCAGGCGAGGGCGGGCGGCATCCGGTATTCGACGGCGTGGTGGCCGCCCTCGAACAACTCGAAGTGCACGACGTCGTCCGGCACTTCGACTGCGGCCAGCGCATCGCGGAAGGCGAGTGCGCCCAGGTCGAGGAACCACTCGTCGTGGGTGCCGGCGTCGATCCGGATGCCGCGCTGGGAGCGGAGGGCGTCGGCGTGCGCGCCGGCCATCCGGACCGGATCCCAGGCCAGCCAGCGCCGCCACTCGTGCTCGCGCAGCGCCCCGGTGCGGGGATCGAACGGCAGGGTGGGGGAGCCGTCGGGGCCCGGGGAGAAGCAGGCGGAGACGCCGAGGATCTCCAGGAGGTTCAGGTCCTCCGGCTTGGTGAAGGCGACCCGCGAGCGGAAGTCGTCCCACCAGCGGAGGATGTCGCCGTCGTAGGCCCGCAGTTGGCGGGCCGCCATGAGGAAGTGCGGCTGGTACTGGGCCTCGGACAGCGAGTCGCCGGAGTGGGTGGCGAAGGCGCCGAACAGATCCGGGCGGAGCATCGAGGTGATCGCGGCACCGAGTCCGCCGCTGGACTTGCCCGCGATGGCTCGGTGGTCGCGCGAGGGGAGCGTGCGGTAGTGGGCGTCGACGTACGGCACGATCTCCTCGCACAGGTAGGAGTGGTAGCGGCCGGTGCCGGGTGAGTCGATGAACTGGCTGCCTCCGTACCTGGTCCAGGCGTCCACGAAGACCAGCAGCATCCCGGGTGCCTGGCCGCGGGCGAAGATCTCGTCGGCGAGTTCGGGGACCGGCTTGCGAAAGGCCGTGCGGTTGCCCCAGACCGGGAGCGTTCCCGCGTAGCCGAGCAGCAGATACGTGACGGGGTAGCGGCGTCGGGGCGCGTCGTCGTACCCGGGTGGGGTGTAGACCCACAGCGGGCGTCGGGTCGGGTCGTCGAGGGGATTGCCGTGTAGCAGCGCGCTGTCGACGACGTGTTCGTCGATGCGGCCGGCGAGGGTGAAGTTCGACATGCTCCGGGACAGTACTATGATTTCAAAATATTTGAATCCATAGTTTCCGGAAGATGGGGTGACGCCGTGACAGCACGGCATTCGGCGGCGGAATCGGCCCGGCCAGGGGACTCGATCGATCGGCACATCGCCCGCTGGGGGCACGAAGTCCCGGGCCTGGAGCCGGACTTGGAAGGTGCCGTCACCCGCATGCAGAAGCTCGTATCGCATCTGCGGCACCGAAAGGAGGCGGCGCTGGCGCGGCACGGCCTGAAGCTGTGGGAGTACGAGATCCTGTGGCGCCTGCGCTCGGCGGGGCGGCCCTACCGAATGGCACCCACCCGCCTCGCCCAGGGACTCGGCGTGCATCCCGCGACCCTCACCCACCGCCTCGACCGCATGCAGGCGGCGGGCCTGATCACCCGTGAGCACACGACGGAGGATCGCCGCAGCCTGCTCGTCGGCCTCACCCCCCGAGGGGCACAGACCTGGGCGGCGGTGATCGACGACCAGCGGGAGGCCGAGGCCGCCTTGCTCGCCCCCCTGGCCAAGGAGGAACTGGGCCACTTGGCCGCCCTCCTGCGCACCGTGGCCCTCGCCATCGAGGAACACGGCCCACCACTCATGCCGGACGTCGACTGACCCCGACCGAAACACGCCGAAGGCGTCGGCGGAGCCGGAGTGGGCGTTCGTACCCGATCGTCGTCGTGCCTGGTCAGAGACGCCTCGGTGTGGTCCTTGTCGGCGCGGGGCGGTACGTTCCGTACGCCTGAACGGGGGCGTAGGACGGACCCATCGTCGAGAGGTGCCGGAGCCGTGTCCAGCTGGTTGACGTTGGTGAAGATCGAGCCTGCGCTGCTCGGCGAACTGCGGGAACGTGCCGATCCGGTGGGCGAGTTGCTCGGCACGCGCGGGCGGGGCGGGGACGGTGACGCGCACGGTGAGGACTACCGCTCCCTGTGCGGTGTTGCCGAGGGCCGGGCCGAGGTCGAGGAGGGGACGGCCGACTGGACGGCGGTGTATCCGGCCCTGGCCCGGGCGGTCGGCGACGGGGGCGGCGCCGGTGAGGTGCTCGACCCGGGAGACGGGACCGCCTTCCTCCTGACCCCGGAGGAGGTCGCGCGCGTTGCCGCCGGGCTCGCCGACGAAGGCTGGATCCGCTTTCTCGACATCGCCCTCTTCTATGTTGCGGCCGCCGCCGAAGGCCGAGCCGTTTTCGGACAGGTGAACTAGGCGGCCGGCCGCGGCGGCTCGCGGGCGCGTTCGCCGGTCGCGCGCCGGGAACCGGGCCAGGGCCTGCGCGGGTGCCTCCAGGCCGGCGAAGGCCACACCGCCTACCTGAACATCGCCGCCGTACCCACCCGCACCGCGCTCGTCTTCGTGGCCACGGTCCGGGAACGACCCGCAGCCGCTCGACCGCGTCCTCCTCGGTGCGGCCCGGGCCGTTGTGCGCCACAAGCACCCGGCCACGCCCGCCCCGGCGGTGCGGGCGGTCGGCTCACCGTCGCCGGCCGGGCGTCGGTTGTTCGGCCGTGTGTCGTTCAGGTCGGGGCGTCCGGCAGGTGCATGACGTAGTGCCACTGTCCGTCCTGAAGTCCCGTGTACCGCAGGTTCGCAAACGCCGCGCGCAGTGCCTTGCGTGCGGCCTGGTTCCCGACCCGGATCTGGGCGTGCAGCACCCGCACCTCGGCTGCCCGGGCCAACGACGCGACTTCCTTGACCAGTCGGGGGCCGAGGCCGCTTCCCTGGTATCGGTCGAAGACCAGGGCGGCGAGGTCGGCCTCGTGCGGGTCGCCGTTCAGGCCGTACTCGGCCCAGCCCACGATGCGGCCGCCGCGCTCGGCCACGTACGCGTTCCAGGTGTTCTGCGCCCGGCCTTCGGTGATTCGGGCCAGGTACCAGTCGGGGATGCCGGCGCCGGGTACGCCGAACCGTCGGGCGAGTGCGTCGGGTGAGATGTCGGCGGCGGCCCGGCCGAGTCCGTCGATGTCGTCCGGGTGCCAGGAGCGCAGGTGCACGGTGTCGGGGGCAACCACGGCGGTCATGGTGATCAGCTCCGGGTGCGGCGGGTGATGCCGAGGGCGGCGACGGCGGATCCGGCGGCGGTGGCGGCGATGAACCACCAGGCGTGCCGGAAGGTGGGCGCCGGATCCGGTGCGCTGCCGGCCGTGCCGAGGACGGCGACCAGGATGGCGACGCCGAGGACGTAGCCGAGTTGGCGGCTGGTGTTGACCACCGCGCTGCCGGTGGCGGCCTGGGCGCCGGGCAGTTCGGTGGTGGCCCGGGAGAGCATGACGGGCATGGCCAGGCCGATGCCGACGCCGATGACGAGCCAGCCCGGCAGGATCTGCGTCGCGTACCGGGGATCGGCGGACGCACTCGCGGCCAGCAACACGGCACCGCCGGCGAACAGCAGGTTCCCCGCCGCCACCAGGGCTCCGGCTCCGACGCGGGTGGCCAGGTGCCGCCCGACGATCGCGAACAGCGGCACCATCAGCGGACCCGGCGCGATGGCCAGGCCGGTGACCAGGGTGGAGTAGCCGGCGGGACCCTCCAGCCACAACACCACGGACGGGAAGACCGCGCCGAAGGCGGTGCAGAAGGTCAGGACCGTGATGTTCGCCCAGACGAACTCCGGTGTCCGGAACAGGGCCGGGTCCACGACCGGTGCCGGGTGACGCAGTATTCGCACGACGAACACCGCGATACCGACGGCGGCGACGGCGAAGGTGGCGAGGGTCGCCGTTCCGGTCCACGCCCACTCCTGGCCCTTGACCAGGCCCAGCGAGAGCGCGCCGAAGGCGACGACCAGCGCCGCCGTGCCGAGCGGGTCCGGCATCCGCACGGCCGAGGCGTCCCGCAGGTCGGGGAGCAACCGGCGGGCCACCACGAACGCCGCCACGCCGACCGGGATGTTGATCAGGAACACCCAGCGCCAGGACAACTCCACCAGGCCGCCGCCGACCACCGGGCCGACCGCTGCGGCGAACGAGCTGGTGGTGGCCCAGATCCGGACCGCCCCGGCCCGCCGCGTTTCGGGCAGCGTGGTGAGCAGCAGCCCGAGGCCGGCCGGGGTGAGCACGGCCGCGCCGATCGCCTGTATCCCGCGGAAGAACACCAGCCACCACAACTGGGGCGCCAGCGAACAGGCGGCGCTCGCAGCGGTGAACAAGGCCAGTCCGGCGAGGAACGCCGGTTTGCGGCCGTACCGGTCGGCCAGGCGCCCGGCCGGGATCAGCAGCGCCGCGTAGACGATGGCATAGGCGTTGAGGACCCAGCTCAGATCCGCGAGCCGCACGCCGAAATCGGCGCCGATGTCGGTGAAGGCGACGTTGACCACGAACACGTCGAGCATCGCGACGAATGCCGCGGCGCACACGACGAACGTGATCGCCGACGGTCCGACCGGGTCCTGCCGTCGCACGCCCTCGGTGGCTGGTGTGGTCTGCGCGGCCATGGGAGTCCCCCTGCGATCCATGCGAGCTACCGGATATCCGTCGAAGACAGCGCTCCGCCGGCTGCTCCGTCGGAGCGAGAGGCAGAGCTGACTATCCGCGAGTATAGGTAGGTACGGTCTGGCTATACAAGGAGCAAGCCAAAGCGGGTACGATGGGCGGCATGCCGGTTGTCATGGAGGGCGCGCTTGCCGACCTCGGCGCGTGGAAGACCGACCACTGCTCACTGGTCAAGGCGCTGGAGGTGGTCGGAACCCGCTCCGCGCTGCTGATCCTGCGTGAAGCCTGCTACGGCACGACCCGGTTCAGCGGCTTCGCCGGCCGCATCGGCATCACCGACCGAGCCGCCGCCCAGCAGTTGCGCCGTCTGACCGAGGCCGGCCTGCTCGCCAAGCGTCCCTACCGGGAGGACGGCGGCCGCACCCGCGACGAGTACGTGCTCACCGAGATGGGCAGCGACCTGTTCCCGGTGATCGTGGCCCTGATGCAGTGGGGCGA
Organism: Embleya sp. NPDC020886; assembly: GCF_044333915.1. Taxonomy (NCBI): domain Bacteria; kingdom Bacillati; phylum Actinomycetota; class Actinomycetes; order Kitasatosporales; family Streptomycetaceae; genus Embleya; species Embleya sp. NPDC020886. The sequence goes on from NZ_JBIRRX010000003.1 coordinate 386,129, forward strand.
CAAGCACCTACAGGACGGCCCCGCGCCCCTGCACTACGTCGACCACGAAACCGGCGCCCCGCTCCACGTCGAACTCCGCACCGAAACCGGCGACACGCTCGAACTGGAACAGGTCGGCGTCCGGAAGAACCCCGCCTGGCACGCACCGAACCGAACGCCGCAACCGAACTCGCCTTCCTGACCGCCGCCGCCCCCGGCGTCGGACGTCTCGGCCGGTCACGATCGGCGGCGCCGCGCGAGCGGGAAGGTGCGCTCCTTCTCGGTGCGGCGGTCGGGCCTTGTGGGGCGGTCGGGGCGGGAGTTTGCGGGGCGATCAGGACAGGAGCCAGGCCTGCTTCTGCAATCCCGCGCACTGGTCGAGGTGGACGATGCCCGTGGAGGCGTCGTAAGTCAGGCACTTGGACTGGGCGTAGCCGGGGCGGATGGTGGCGTTCTTCAGGCCGGTGCCCGAGATGAGCCAGGCCTGGGGCTGCCGTCCGTTGCAGGACGCGATCTGCACGACCCCGGTCTGGGGGTTTCCGGTGAGGCAGTTGCCCTGGGCGTAGCCCATCTTGACCGTGGCGTTGGCGCTGCCGGTGGCCGACACCAGCCACGCCTGGGTCTGCACCCCCTTGCAGGGTGCGACCGTCACATTGCCCGACCCGGCATTCGCGGTCAGGCAATTCGTCGTCGCGTAGCCGGGCTTGACGGTTTCGTTCCGGTCGCCGACGTCGGCCCGGGCCGCACCGGCGCCGGCCGTCACGGCCAACGTGGCGGCCAATACGGCCGATCCGGTGGCCCGCCCGACCGCGTGGATGCGTCGCCGCATGAGGTTCCTCCAGTGTGTGAACCCGGGGCCGCGATCGCGGCCCCGAATAGCCAACCACACGGTTGAGTCGCGAAGTCGCCGATCACGCCGAAGTTCACCCCTTTCGCCCACCCCTGCGCCGCCCGTGTGCCGACTCGGCTCGATGGCTCCATGCGGGCCGGTCGTGCGGGGCGTTGCCCGTGGCTGCATATGTGCGATGTTCAAATGTCTGACCTTTGTATGTATGCTGTTTGCATGAAACGCATCAGCACACCGCGTAGGTCGGCAAGCCTGTCCGCGCAGCTCGTGGACAGCCTTCGCGCGCACATCGAGGCCGGGGGATGGCCCGTGGGCACGCGGATCCCGCCGGAGCAGGCCCTGGTCGAGGAGCTCGGGGTCGGCCGCAGCACGTTGCGCGAGGCGCTCGGTGCGCTGGTGCATCTGGGGCTGCTGGAGGCCCGGATCGGCGATGGCACCTACGTCCGCTCGTCGAGTGAGCTCCAGTCGGTCATGGTGCGGCGAGCCGGTGCCGCGCAGCGGGACAACGTGCTCGAACTGCGTACCGTCCTGGAGGAGTACGCCTCGGGCGCCGCCGCCCTGCGTCGCAGCGAGGAGCAACTGCACCAACTGCGCGAGCTGTTGGCCGACGCCGACGCGGCCTGCGCGGGCGAGGACATGGCCGCGGCCGGGAGCGTCGACGCGTTGTTCCACCGGGCCGTCGTCCGGGCGAGCGGAAACGACCTCCTGATCGAGGTGTACGACTACCTCGGTACGGCTCTCGCCACCTCGCTGGGGGGCCTGCCCTGGGACGCCACCGGCGCCGAGGAGCACGCCGACCTGCACCGGCGGCTCGTCGACGCGATCGAGGCCCGGGACGAGAGCGGTGCCCGCGACGCGGCGGGTGCGATCGTCCGGCTCACCCGCGACCACGAGGCCCGGGCGGCACGACCCGCGGAGGGACGGTGAGCGCACAGCCGTCGTCGATATCCGACCCGCCCGCCGCCTCGACCCCGCCGGCCGTCGACCACACCCGATCCGTCGTGTCGATCGGGCTCCTGTTCGCGATCTGCCTCGTGGCGGCGAACCTGCGTACCACCCTCACCGGCGTCGGCACGCTGTTGCCCGCGATCGAGCACGGCAGCGGTCTGACGGCGAGCTGGGGCGGACTGCTGAGCACCCTCCCGCTGCTGACGTTCGCCGCGACGTCGCCCCTGGTGGCCCGGGCCTCCCATCGCTTCGGCACCGCCCGCCTGCTGGTGGCCGCCCTCGCGGTGCTGGCCGTCGGGACCGTGATCCGGTCGCTGCCCTCCGTGATCTGCCTGTTCGCCGGGACCGTGATCCTGTCCGCCGCCATCGCGTTCGGCAACGTGCTGCTGCCCGCGCTGATCAGGCGGAGCGTGCCGGCACACCGCATCCAGGGCGTCAGCGCTCTCTACGTCACCGTCATGGGCGTCACCGCCGCGGTCTCCTCCGGTGTCTCCGCACCGCTTTCGCACACCCTGCCGGGCTCGTGGCACACCGCTCTCGCGTGGGGTATCGCCTTCACCGTCGCGGCGTTGCCGGTCTGGCTGCCCCGGATGCGGGGCGACCGGCCGCAGACCTCCGGCGGCGTCACCCGCAGCCCGGTTCCCTGGCGGTCGCGACTGGCGTGGCAGGTCAGCATGTTCATGGGCCTGCAATCCCTGGCCTTCTACACCGCCGTCGCCTGGCTGCCCAGCATGCTGATCGACCACGGCACGAGCAGCACCACGGCCGGATGGATGCTCTTCTACTACCAAGTGATCGCCCTGACCGCCGGCAGCCTCCTGCCCCTGCTCACCCGGGGCCGGCACGACCAACGATGGTTCGCGGCCGGGGCCTCGCTCCTGATGGCCGCCGGCTTCGTCGTACTGCTGTTCGCCCCCGCACTGTCCGTCGTGGCGTGCACGCTGCTCGGCCTGGGCGGCGGCGTGTGCCTCGTGCTCGCGCTGACCTTCCAGAGCCAACGGGCCGGCAGTGCCGGCGAAGCCGCCGCGTTGGCGGGCATGGCACAGTCCATCGGCTACCTGGTGGCGGCGGCCGGCCCCCTCCTCCTCGGCATCCTGCACGACGCCACGGACAGTTGGACCCTTCCGCTCGCGGTCCTGGTCGTCCTCGGCCTGCTCATGGCCGGTGCCGGATACGGCGCGGGACGCGACCGCCAGGTACGGCCCGCCGCCGGCTGACGAGTGTGTGCACCACCGGGACCGTTCCCCGCGCCGGAGCCGCAATGTTTCGGCGCCGGCGCGGGTCGACCGGCCTGCCGTCGGGACACGGGAGACCGCCCTGCTGCGGGTGTCGTCCCGCCGTTCGTGGGGGTTTCGTCGGAGTTCAGAGCTTCCGCAGGGAGGTCGCCATGTTGGTGATCGCCTCGCCGACCCGCTCCATCGTGTCGGCGGTGTAGCACAGCCGGAAGTAGCCGGGCGAAGGACAGTGCATCTCGCCGCCGGGAAGGAGCAGGACCCTGGCGTCCGTTCGCAGGAACGCTTCCAGGAGCGCTTCGCGTCGGTCGATCTCGTGGTTGATCAGGACCAGGTCCTTGGGGAACTTGGCGCTGTCCAGGTAGGCGCTCAGGTCGAGAAGGAAGAACTGGGTCGCGTTGCGCGAGACTTCGCTCATGCCGACATAGGGGATTCCCGCCTCGCGGAGTCGGTGGGCCGCGTCGTCGTGGGCGGTTTTCAGTCGTGCCGTGTAGTCCTTCATCAGTGTCGTGGGGAACTCGCTCGGCCGGTCGGTGGTGCCGAACAGTTCGCGCACGTACGCGCACTTGAGCGAGTCGAGGGGGCCGAACCAGGACAGCGACTTCCACGTCTCGTCGCCCTGCATGACCCTGCGTACGTCGTTCGACTTGGAGACCAGGAAGCCGATCCGGAACCCGGACAGTCCGAAGTCCTTGGTCAGCCCGTACACGAGGTGGATGCGGTCGGGGGCGGTGGCGTAGGCGTCCAGGGACAGGACACTGGTGAACGCGTCCTTGCCGGTGCTCTGGGCGTGCGAGTAGATCTCGTCGGAGACGATGTGCATCTGGCGGTCGAGCGCCCAGCGACAGATGTCCTCCAACAGTTGCCTGTCGTAGTTGACGCCCAGTGGGTTGTGCGGGTTGGTGAGTACCAACAGCTTGGGCTTGGGGTCCGGGGCGGCGTCGTAGGCACGGTCCAACGCGGCGACGGTCAGGGTGAGTCGGTCGGCACCGTCCAGGCGCGCGGGCACGCATCGGAGCCCGGGTCGCTGTTCGAAACACCACAGGAAGCCGGGCCAGAAGGGCGCCGGCAGCAGCACGCGGTCGCCCGGGGTCAGTACGCCGCCGTGGATCAGCGCGAAGGCCAGCGACTCCAGTGCCCCCGACCCTCCGGCGGTGGCGTACACGTCGTACTCGGGGTCGATGCCGGCCGAGAACCTCTTCCGGAGGAATGCCGTGATCGGGCCGAGCAGTTCCGGCACCCCGTACGGGGGCGACGCGTATTCGGCGTCCGCCTCGGTCAGGACCACCTTGGCGAAGACGTTGTCGCGGAGCAGGTCGAACAACAGGACGTTGTTCGCGATGCCGAGGTTGAAAACGTCCTCGGTGGCGATCCGGGCGTAGGCGACCAGGCGTTCCTCGGGGTCGGTGATCCGGCGCAATCGCTCCACCGCCACGGCGTGTTCGACGCCGGCGACGAGCGCGGCGTCCGCGTCCTGCCCGGTGGTCGTGCGTGCGGAGGTCGTCGTCATGTCGGACTCCTTGTGGTTGCGGCGGATCGGGGGCTTCCGGCGCGAGGTCGCCGGGTCCTCGGGCCTTTCGACCGTGCGTCCGCCGGACGCCGGTCGGCCAATCCGGACAGCCACTCGGACCATGAAACCAACTCGTTGTGATGGCGTTCGCCGGGTGCGGCGACGCCTTCGGTGCGGCGCCGACTCGAATGGACCAACCAATTGGTTCGAGTGTCCCGCCGCAGACCCCGATGAGGGGGCGGCCACGGTGGGCGAGGGGAGTGCGATCTGTCGGATGTCGACGCCCCGGCCGGGGTTCGCCCGGGGCGACGCGATTCGCCGATCGGCGGGAGGGAATCCAAACAACCGTACCGTCGTCCTTGACGACGGGTCGTCCCAGGGAGGTCACGCGGTGGGTACGCACGTCGACATCGTCAAGCCACTGCCGGAACTGCTCGGGCAACACGCCCGGCGACTGGGGGACAAGGTCTGTTTCCGGGACCCGTTCACACGGGTGACCTACCGGGAGCTGGAACAAAGGACCGCACGGCTGGCCGGTCACCTGGTCGGGCTGGGTGTGGCCCGTGGCGACCGGGTGGCGGTACTGCTGGGCAACCGTGTCGAGATGGTGGAGAGCCTGCTCGCGATTACCCGGGCAAGCGGCGTGGGTGTGCCCCTGGATCCCGGGAACTCGGAGCAGGAGTTGGCCCGTTTGCTGGACCACAGCGGCGCGCGGGTGCTCGTCACCGATGTCGGTTGCCTGACCCGGCGGCCGGCGGCGGCGCGATCCGGGCCGAGCGTGGTGGTGGTCGACGGCGGCGACGAGGACGGGGACGGCGTGGCCGCGGTCGCGGAAGGGGTCTTACGGTACGAGGAGTTGGCGGGTACGGAGCCGCGGACGCCGGCCCGGGACGACCTCGCGTTGGACGAAGTGGCTTGGCTGCTCTACACCTCGGGCTCCTCCGGCACGCCCAAGGGCGTCCTGTCCACCCAGCGCAACCGCCTCGCGCCGATCGCGACCGGCCTCGTCGGCATTTTGGGTCTGTCCGAAGGCGACCACGTGCTCTGGCCGTTGCCCCTGCACCACGCGATGAGCCAGGTGGTGTGCTTCCTCGGGGTGACCGCGGTGGGGGCGAGCGCGGTGCTGCTGCCCCGGTTCTCGGTGGCGGGGGTGCTCGGCGAACTCCGGCACGAGGACGCCTCGTTCACCCTGCTCGGCGGCGTCCCGACCACGTATTCGGCGCTGCTCGACGCGATCCGGGGGGAGGAGGGCGACGGGGACGGCGGCGGTCTGGGCACCCCCGCGCTGCGCGGTTGCGTCAGCGGCGGCGCCGCGGCGGGGCCCGGCTTCCGCGAGTCCTTCGAGGCGATCTGCGGTGTGCCCTACCTGGAGCACTACGGCAGCACGGAGGCGGGCCCGGTCACCATGCCCGCGCCGGGCGAGGCGACGGCGTCCGGGGAGTGGGGGCGAGTGCTGCCCGATACCCGGGTCCGGGTCGGCGGGGGCCCCGACGGCCGGGACACGGGCGAGGGCGAGTTGTGGGTCAACGGGCCCGGGGTGATGGCCGGTTACCACGACAGACCACAGGAGACCGCGGCGGTACTGCGCGACGGCTGGTTCCGCACGGGTGACCTGGCCAGGATCGATGCCGTCGGTGGGTTTGCCGTCACCGGCCGGGCGAGTGATCTGATCATTCGAGGCGGGGTGAACATCCATCCTACGGAAGTGGAGGCGGTGCTGCGGCGGTTGCCGGGGGTGGCGGACGCCGCCGTGGCCGGACGCGCGCATCCGGTCTTCGGCGAGGTGCCGGTCGGCTATCTGGTTGCCGCAGCCGGTCGAGATCTGCCGGACCGAGGGCGCATCCTCGCCGCCTGCCGAGCGGAACTGGCCGGTGTCAAGGTGCCCGTCGAACTGTTCGAGGTGGCGGACCTGCCCCGCACCGGGTCCGGGAAGATCCTGCGACGCGAACTCCCCGGCGGTCCGGCTCGGGCACTGGGCGCGGAGGCGGCCGGGAAGCCGGCGCCGGACCTGTTGGCCCTGGTGCGCGGCGAGGTGGCCGCGGTGCTCGGCCGCACGGTTCGAACGGTCGAGCCGGGCACGGCACTTCGGGACCTGGGCATGGACTCCCTGACCGCGACCGTGCTGCGCGAGCGGTTGTCGGCGGCGACCGGCCTGCCGCTCTCCGAGGCCGTCGCCTTCGACTTTCCCACGGCCGCCGCGCTCGCCGCCCACCTCGGGGCCCGGAACGCCGCCGCGCCGGCCGGCGTCGCGCCCGGGCGACGCAGTGCCGCCCGGTCCGACGAGGACCCCGTGGTGATCGTGGGGATGGCCTGTCGCTATCCCGGAGACGTGACCTCCCCCGAGGAACTGTGGCGGTTGGTGGCCGACGGGAGGGACGCGATCGGTCCCTTCCCCACCGACCGGGGCTGGGACACCGGGGCGCTGTACGACCCGGACCCCGGGCGATCGGGGCGCACGTATGTGCGCGAGGGCGGCTTCCTCACCGGCGCGGACCGCTTCGATCCCGGCTTCTTCGGCATCTCGCCTCGCGAGGCGTTGGCGATGGACCCGCAGCACCGACTGCTGCTCGAAGTGGCCTGGGAGACCTTCGAACACGCCGGCCTCGTCCCCGACACCCTGCGCGGCTCGGCGACCGGGGTGTACGTCGGGCTGATGTACAGCGACTACGCCCGGCACCTGACCAGGACGCCCGAGCAGGTCGAGGGATACCTCGGCCTCGGCAACGCCGGCAGCGTCGCCTCCGGGCGGATCGCCTACACGTTCGGCCTCGAAGGCCCGGCCCTCACGGTGGACACGGCGTGTTCCTCGTCCCTGGTGGCCCTGCACCTGGCGGCCCAGGCGCTGCGCCGGGGCGAGTGTGCCTTCGCGTTGGCCGGCGGCGCCACGGTGATGTCGGGACCCTCGTCGTTCGTGGAGTTCAGTCGGCAGCGGGCACTGGCTCCGGACGGCCGCTGCAAGGCGTTCGGCGCGTCCGCCGACGGCACGGGATGGGCCGAGGGCGCCGGGATGTTGCTGCTGAGCCGGTTGTCCCGGGCGCGCCGCGCCGGACTTCCGGTACTGGCCGCGGTGCGCGGCTCGGCGGTGAACCAGGACGGGGCGAGCAACGGGCCGACCGCACCGCACGGCCCGGCGCAGCAGCGGGTGATCCGACAGGCACTCGCGGACGCCGGCCTCGACCCCGGGGACATCGACGCGGTGGAGGCGCACGGCACCGGCACCCGGCTGGGCGATGTCATCGAGGCGGAGGCGTTCTTCGCGACGTATGGGCGGCAGGCGCGCCGACGTCCCCTCCACCTGGGCTCGGTCAAGTCGAACATCGGTCACACCCAGGCCGCCGCCGGAGTGGCCGGCGTGATCAAGATGGTGCAGGCGATGCGGCACGGGGTGCTGCCGCGGACGCTGCACGCGGACGAGCCGACGCCCCGGGTCGACTGGTCGACGGGGCGGATCGCGCTGCTGACCCGCGCGGTGGAGTGGCCTGCGGGGGAGTGTCCGCGCCGGGTTGGCGTGTCTTCGTTCGGTATCAGTGGGACCAATGCCCACGTGGTGCTCGAAGAGGCTCCGGTCGACGGGGCGGCCGTGGCGCCGGGTGCCGCGGCGGACGGCGGGGCGGCCGGTGGGCGGGTCGGGGTCGGGGCGGTGCCGGCAGGTGTAGTCGTTGGGCCGGAAGGTGCGGCTGCGGCGCCCGAAGGCGCGCCCGCAGCGCCGGAGGGTGTGCCTGCGGTGCCGGAGGGCACGGCGGCGGTGCCGGAAGGTACGGCGGCGGTGCCGGAAAGTGGGCCCGCCGTGCCGGTGGTTGCGCCTGCCGTGCCCGTTCCGGTGTCCGCCAGGAGCGCCCCGGGGCTGCGGGCCCAGGCGCGGCGGCTGTACGACCGGGTGGCCGCCGCCCCCGACCTGGCCCCGGTGGACGTTGGCTACTCGCTCGCCACCACGCGGGCGGCCTTCGAGCACCGGGCCGTGGTGGTGGCCCGCGACCGGGCCGAACTGCTCGACTCCCTGCGGGCCGTCGTGGAGGGCGGCGACCGGCCCGGAGTACACACGGGCACGTCCCGCCGGCACGGCCCGCTGGCCCTGTTGTTCACCGGCCAGGGCAGCCTGCGGGTCGGCATGGGCCGGGAGCTGTACGAGTCGCGGAACCGGTATCCGGCCTTCGCGGGTGCGTGGGACGAATGTGCCGCCCTGTTCGACCCGCTGCTGCCGGTGCCGCTGCGGGACGTCGTGTTCGCCGGGCCCGATACGGAGACGGGTGCGCTGTTGCAGACCACCCGGTTCGCGCAGCCGGCGTTGTTCGCCCTGGAGACGGCCCTGTTCCGGCAGTTCGAGGCGTGGGGGGTACATCCCGACCTGGTGGCCGGGCACTCGGTGGGCGAGGTGACGGCGGCACACGTCGCCGGCGTGTTGTCCCTCGCGGACGCGTGCACCCTGGTGGCGGCCCGGGGCCGGTTGATGGACGCACTGCCGCCGGGCGGCGCGATGGCGGCGGTGGCCGTCGGCGCGGACGAGATGGCCGCCCATCTGGCCGAGACGGGAGGCGCGGCGGAGATCGCCGCGGTCAACGGGCCCGCCTCGGTGGTCGTTTCCGGTGACGAGGCCGCGGTGGAGGAGGTCGCCGCGTACTTTCGCGAGCGGGGTCGTTCGGTGACGCCACTGCGGGTCGCCCACGCCTTCCACTCCGCGCGGATGGAGCCCGTGCTGGCCGACTTCGCGGACGTGGTCCGGCGGTTGTCCTTCACCGCGCCGCAAGTGCCCCTGGTCACCGCCCTGTCGGGTCGGGTGGCCACCGACGAGGAGTTGGGCACACCGCAGTTCTGGGTGGACCACATCCGCCGTCCGGTCCGCTTCGCCGATTCGGTGGCGCAACTGGGCGAGCGCGGCACGGCACACTACGTCGAACTGGGGCCGGAGGGGGTGCTCACCGGCCTGGTCCGGGATTGTCTCGCCGGGTCCGGACGAACCCAGGCGGACCCGGGTGAAGCGGGTGGCGGCGAGCGCGGCCCCGCGCCGCTGGTCCTGCCGACCCTGCGCGGGAGTCGGCCGGAAGCCGATGCCCTGCTCGACACGCTGGGCGCGCTGTACGCCCACGGCGTGCCCGTCGACTGGCGGGCCGTCTTCGCCGGACGCGGCGGGCGGCGTGTAACCCTGCCCACGTACGCCTTCCAGCGCCGCCGCTTCTGGTTGGAGCCCGACCCGGAACCGGCGCCCGGGTCCCCGACGGTCGAGGCCGCCGCACATCCGTTCCTGCGGTCGGGCACCCGCACGGCCGACGACGACGGGTTGTTGCTGAGCGGGGTGCTCTCGGTGCGCGAGCAGCCGTGGCTTGCCGACCACGTGGTGGCCGGGGAGATCCTGCTGCCGGCGACCGCCCTCGTGGAAATGGCCCTCTACGCCGGTGGGTTGGTGGGTGCGGACGTCCTGGACGAGCTCGTCCTGACCGCGCCGCTGCCGCTCCCCGCGGACGGTGCCGTCGCGGTGCAGGTGAAGGTGGCCGGGGCGGACGACGCCGGACGGCGGACGCTGCTCTTCCACTCCCGGCCGCACCCTCCGGCCGGTGACCGGCCCTGGCTCCGGAACGCCACCGGCACGCTCTCCCCGGCGCGGCCGGCCGCGGACCACGAAGAGACCGACGGCGCGTCCCGGCAACACGAGTCCCGGCCGCCGGCGGCGGCGATGCCACTGCCTGCCGACGGCCCGGGAGCCGGATCGTACGAGCGACTGGCCGCCGCCGGGCTGCGTTACGGCCCCGCCTTCCAGGGCATGCGCGCCGTCCGGCGACACGGGGACGAGCTGTACGCGGACATCATGCTGCCCGAAGCGGCCCGCGCCGGGCACCCGGAGCGGGCCGGGCCGGAGTTCGTCCTGCATCCCGCCCTGTTCGACGCGGCGCTGCACGCCCTGGCCCTGGACGGCCTGGTCGGCAACGCCTCCGGGACGACCGGCGGCGGGTTGTCCCTGCCGTTCGCCTTCGCCGGAGTGCGTGTGCACGCCACCGGCGTACGGCGCGTGCGGGTACGGACGAGTCCTGGGCCCGACGGGCAGGCCGCGGTGGAGTTGACCGACGAGCAGGGCGCACCGGTGGCGACGGTGCGTTCGCTGACGCTCCGGCCCCTGCCGGCGACCGGGGCGGCAACGCCGGACGCCGTCGCCGGTGCCCTGCACCGGACGGACTGGGTGCCGCTGTCCGAGCCGCCCGCATCCGCGGCCATGCCCCGCTGGGGAGTGCTGGGTACGGCGGGCACATCGCCGGTGGACGCCCTCGCGCCCCCCGGTTCCGGCATCCCGGTGTATCCCGATCCGGCGGCGTGCGACGCGGCGCACACCGTCATCGTGGCCGTGTGCCCACCTGCCGACCCGGGCGGCGGCGCGCGGGACCGGGCCGCCGCGATGCTGCGGGCGGCGGACCGGGCGCTGAGGCTGGTGCGGGAGTGGCTCGCCCAACCGCACCTGTCCCGCTCCCGGCTCGTCCTCGTGACGTCCGACGCCGTCGACTTCGCCCACGGGGATCCCGCCGCGACCGGCGCCGGATTCGGCGAGTCCGGCCGATCCGACGAAACGGCGTCCCTGCCGTCGCATGCGCCGGTGTGGGGACTGGTGCGCTCGGCCCTGCGGGAAACCCCGGGCCGCTTCGCCCTGATCGACGTGGACGACCACCCCGCCTCCCGGACCGCCCTGCCCGCCGTGGCGGCCGGCGCGCTGCCGGAGGCGGCCGTACGCCGAGGCACGGTGTACGTGCCGAAGTTGGTGCCGCTGGCCGAGGGGGCATCGCAGCCGCGCACGCGGCGGCCGCTCGACCCGGAGGGCACCGTCCTGGTCACCGGCGGTACCGGTTCGCTGGGCATGCTGGTGGCACGGCACCTGGTCGCCGCCCACGGCGTCCGGCACCTGCTGCTCGCCGGCCGACGCGGACCGGATGCCCCCGGGGCCCGGGAACTGGTCGCGGAGCTACGCGAGGCGGGCGCCCGGGTGGCCCTGCACGCCTGCGACGTCGCGGACCGGACCGCGCTCGCCGCCCTGCTCGACGCGGTACCGGCGGCCCACCCGCTGACCGGCGTCGTGCACACCGCGGGGGTGCTGGACGACGGCGTCGTCACCGCGCTCACCACCGACCGGCTCCGGCGGGTGTTGTACCCCAAGGCGGACGCCGCGCTGGCCCTGCACGAACTGACCCGGGGGCACGACCTGGCCGTGTTCGCGCTGTTCTCCTCGGTGGCGGGCACCTTCGGCTCCGCCGGCCAGGCCAACTACGCGGCGGCCAACTGCGCGCTGGACGCCTTGGCCCGGCACCGCGACCGGCTCGGGCTGCCCGGTACGTCGATCGTCTGGGGCCCCTGGTGGCAGCACGACGGCATGATGGCGCACCTGGGCGACGCGGATCGGCAGCGGATGGCCCGCTCCGGGTTCGTCCCGCTCAGGCCGGCGGAGGGACTGGCCCTCTTCGACGCCGCCGTGGCCGGCGACGAACCCGTCGTGGTGGCGGCCCGCCTCGCCCCGACCGCTCGCCGCGGCGGCGACCCGGCCGCGACCGGGCGGCGAACTCCCGCCGCCGACACGGGCAATCGAGGCGGCGCGGCGGTTGCTCGCCCCGGCGAGCGGGGCGAGGGGCTGCTCACCCGGGTCCGGACCCTGGCGGCCCGCGTCCTGGGCCACCGGGACGCGGCAGGCGAGGTCGACGAGGACACCCGGCTGGCGGACCTGGGACTGGACTCCCTCGCCGCGGTCGAACTGCGCAACGAACTCGCGGCGTGGACGGGTCTGGTACTGCCGTCCACGCTGCTGTTCGACTTCCCGACGCCCCGTGCGCTCGCCGCCGAGCTGACCCGGCGCCACGCCGCCGAGGCACCTCCCGGGGGCGCCGAATCCGACCGCCCGGCAGGGCCCGAGGCCGCCGACCCCGCAGGCACCTCGGGTCGACCGGCGCACGACGGCACCGGCGTCGGTCCGCAGGCGGGCGCCCCGGCGCGAGCCGCCGGCACATCGCCCGCCGGGGGAGCGCCGGACACCCTGGGCGCGCTCTTTCGCACCGCGTGCGCCCGGGGACAGCACTGGGACGGCATGGCGCTGCTCACCATCGCCGCGCGGCTGCGCCCGGCCTTCGACGACGCCGACGCGCCCGGTGCGACACACGAACCCGTCCTGCTCGCGGCCGGCGGCGCGGCGGCCCGGCTGATCTGCACCCCCGCGCTGAGCGCGTTGTCCGGACCGGGGGAATACGCGCGCCTGGGCGCCGCGCTGCGCGGCCGGCGGCCGGTTTCCGCCGTGCGGCACCCGGGGTTCGAGCCCCGAGAGGCCCTGCCCGCCACCCTGGACGCCCTCGTCACCGCCCAGGCCGGCGCGGTCCGCGCCGCCGCGACCGACGGCCCGCCGGTCCTGCTGGGCTGGTCGGCCGGCGGCTGGGTGGCCCATGCCGTAGCCGAGCGTCTGGAGTCGGAAGGCGCCGCCCCGACGGCCGTCGTCCTGGTGGACACCTACCCCGCCGTGCACGCCGACCATGACCGGGCCTTCTCCGCGATGACGGCGGGCATGCTGCGCCGGGCGGCGGAATTCGCCGGCACCGACCCCGCTCGGCTCACCGCCATGGCCCGATACTTCGAACTCTTCAACGACTGGAAACCCGCGCCGCTCGCCTGTCCCACCCTGTACGTGCGTGCCGAACGTCCGCTGCCCGATACCGAACCCGCCCCCGCCTGGAGCCTGCCCCACATCGAAGTCACGGTGCCCGGCGACCACTTCACCATGCTGGAGGAACACGCCCACACCATCGCACTCGCCATCCGGGACCGGCTCGACAGCCACACCTGAGCCCCGCCGGCGGCGCCCGATCCGGTACCCGCCCGATCCGATCGAGGCGTTCCGGCGAGCCCACCGCCCTGTTGTCCGCTTTGTTCGTTAGCTTCGTGGTATCTGCTCAGCCACGAGGGAGCCGGGACCATGGGATCGCGCACCGCCGGCCGGGAGGAACTCGTCCGGCTCGGCTACCGGGGGTTCGCGTACAAGGCGCGGATCGTGCACCAACCGAACCCCCGGATCGCGCCCGTGGTCCTGCTCGGCGGCGCCTTCCAACAGCGGACCGCCTGGGGGCGGATCGAGCAGGGACTGAGGCCGGCGGCCACCGTCATCACGATGGACCTGCCCGGCGCCGGCGATGCCGATCGGCTGCCCGCCGACTACGGGTTCGACTTCCTCACCGGGGCGTTCGACCACCTCCTGGGCACGGTCGCCGCCGGTCGGGTCAACGTGGTCGGCGCGTCGTACGGCAGCGCCGTCGCGCACCGTTGGGTCCAGCTCAACCCCGAGCGGGTCGACCGGATACTGCTCATCGGCACGATGTCGGGGATGACCGAGCACGTTCGGGCGGCGTTTCGGCGCACCGCCGATCTCGCCGAGCAGGGCCGGCGCGGAGAGTTCGTCGACAGCGTGCTGGAGTCGCTCCTGTGCTCGGATCCGAACGCCGCGGTGGCGCGACAGGCAACCGTCGCGCGCTGTTTGAGCCGGCTGCTGAACGCCCTCTCCGACGGCGACGTCGCCAGGTACCTGGACAACACCCACCGCCTGCTGCGCCACGATCCCGACCCGGGCGGGGCCACCGTGACTACACCCGTCCTGATCACGACCGGCGAGCACGACCCGCTCACCACGCCCCGGCTCAGCCGGGAGGCCGCGGCGCGGTACGCGAACGCGCACTTCACCACCATCAAGGGCGCCGACCACCTGGTGCACCTGGAGCGCCCCACCGAACTCGTGGACCTGGGGCTGCGCTATTTCTCCGGCCGCCCCCTCACGGGACTGGACTATTGCCACCCGGTCGAACACCTGACGCACTGACGGGTCGTCACTTGTCGAGCGGCCGCGGCCGCGCCGCCTGGTCCTACCAGCCGAGCCGGTCGCCGAGTTGATCGCCGAGCCGCAACCGCAACCACAGGACCAGACGTTCGTCCGGCTCGGCGAGATCGAACCCGAAGATCTCCCCGGCGCGGGAAAGTCGGTACCGGATCGTGTTCGGGTGCACGGACAACCGCTGGGAGGCGGCGGCCACATCGCCGTTGGCGTCCAGGTAGGCGAGGATGGTGGACGCGTACGTGGTGCCGTGTTCGAGATCGTGCGCACGGATCGCCGGCCCGAGCCGGCGGGGGAGCACCTCGTGCGTGGCCAGCATCCCGGCCAGCGCGGACAGCGTCGCGCCGGCCCACATCTCGTCGATCGTGGCCACCTGGCACGGCTCCGGGTCGGCCGGCCGCTCGGAGAGCGCACGCAGGACCAGATCCGCGTCGGCGCGTGAGCCCACGATCGAGCGCAGTTCCGGGACCAGCGAGCCGAGTCCGGCCCGGACGGGCACCCGGAGCGCGCTGTGGGCCCGTCGCGCGATGTAGGCGACGAGTTCGCGGTGCGCGTTCGGCGAGGGCTCGCTGGGCAGTAGCGCGTAGACCGTTCCGTCGATCAACGCGCAGCCGTGCCTGCCGTAGCGCGCCTCGCAGTGCAGGCTCACCAGGTCGGCGAGCCGGGTGGCCGCGTGCGCCGTGAGCACGTCCTCGGCGTCGACCGAGGCGACGGCGAACGCGGCCACCGCGACGGGCAGGTTGGGGTCCAGGCCCAGTTGTGGGGCGACCGCGGCGGCACTGCTCGGGTCGGCGAGCAGCCGCCGCAACAGGTCGGCGTACCTGCGCCGGACGGCGGATTCGGTGGTGCGGGCCGCGAGCAGGTGCAGCGCGACGTTGTCCGCCACGTCGGAAAGCGCCTGTTCGGCAACGGAGTCCAGGTGTTCCCCGGCGTTGACGACCCAGATCGACCCCAACACCTCGCTGCCCACCCGGACCGCGACACCGAGCCGAGGCAGCCCCCCGGGAACGGCGGAGAACCGGCAGGTGCGCCCGACCCGGGTGAGCACCCGGTATTGCTCGTCGTAGTCGGGGCCGTCCGGCACCTGGAGGCCGAGGATGCCCTGGCGGCGGCCCTCGTCGACGGCCTGGCCGGGCAGCGTCGAGTACGCGAGGATGCGCCGGTGCGGATCCTCGATCACGGTGGCTCCGCCCACCATCCCGGCGATCGCGTTGGCCAACGCGAACAGGTCGCCGACCGCCGGGGCACCCGCCGACTGTCCGAAACGCACCGTCGGGGTCAGGGCCGAGGAGATCATCGCGTCCAAGTGGTGCCAGGCCACGGCCGCGTCGGCGGCCAGCAGTACGATGCCGGACTGCCGGGCGGCTTCCACCAGTTGGGTGACCGGCTCGCCGAAACTCTTCACCACCAGACAGGCGTACCCGGCCTCGGCCGCCGAAGCGACCAGATTCATCGCCTGAGCTTCGAACATGCCCACTCCGACGGCGAGCAGGATCGCGTCGCCGACGGGGGGAAGCGGTAGCGGGGCTCGCCGCTCGAAGATGAGTACGCCCGAGACCGGCACCAGCCGGTCCGGCAGCACGGTCAACGGCCGCAGCAACGACGAGCCCAACACTTCCAGGACCTGTCCGAGATCGGGAACCCCGGTACCGAGCATGCTCACCTCTTTAGCCGGACACACAAAGCATTCGGGGAATCTCTGGACGGGTGCCGCATGCCCCCGGTAGATCCGGACCGCCACGCTGTCCGCATGCACAATCCGGCAAGCGTGCGGCGGGCACCCCCGGTGACCGTACCTCCCACGGCCTCGTGGAGCGCAACCATTCGCGGCCACCTCCGTCGCCCCTTGTGCGGACGCTCAGGATCGGTACTGCAGAAGGAGACATTGTGCGATACAGGACGAGTGTTGTCGTGGCCCTGGCCTGCGCGGCCTCGCTGGTGACGGTGCCCGGGCAGGCGGGCGCGGCACCTCAGTGCGACACCAAGCCCATCCAGGCGGCGATGAAGTCACTGCAAAGTGTCGGCGCCACGGGCATCAGCGTGACGGTCAAGAGCCCGCGCTGCGGCGTCCGGAACGGCGGTGTCGGCCTCGCCGACATCAGAACGGGCCGCAAGGTCGTCGGCAACGAGCACAGCCGCATCGGCAGCGACACCAAGACCTGGACGGCCACGGTGGTGCTTCAGCTCGTCGGCGAGGGCAGGATCGGCCTCGACGACACCGTGGACGATTATCTGCCCGGTCTCGTCCGCACCAAGCTCTACGACGGGCGCAAGATCACGATCCGGCAGTTGCTGCAGCACACCAGTGGCCTGCCCGACTACCTGGACGCGCCGTTCTGGGAGGACGAGGACGAGCACCGCTGGGATCACATCGAGCCGTTGCAGACGGTCCGGCAGGCGCTCGGTCTGCCCAGGCCCGACCGGACGGCCGAGGGCTTCTCCTACTCCAACACCAACTACAACCTCGTCGGCCTGATCGTCGCCGAGGTCACGGGCCGCGACATCGGCACCGAGATCGAGGAGCGGATCATCGAGCCCCTCGGACTGTGCGAGACCGAATGGCCCGGCGATCGCACCACGATCCCCAAGCCGGACCTGCGCGGCTACGCGCAGCGGGGATCCACTTTGGTGGACAAGACGGAATGGAACATTTCGGAGGCCGACGCGTCGGGCGCGCTGATCTCCACCGGCGCGGACACCACCGCCTTCTGGACCGCCCTGATGAGCGGGAAACTGCTGGCTCCGGCCCAACTCGCCGAACTGAAGAAGACCGTTCCGGACGACTTCCCGGGTGAGCGCTACGGCTTGGGAGTCGAACGCCACGAGCCCACCCCGGGCCTGGTCCTGTGGGGACACAGCGGCAGCGTGGCCAGCGGCCACAAGTTCCGCAACGCGGTCACCGACGACGGTCGACGCGCGGTGACCCTGTTGGTCGGCTCGGAAACCTTCGACTCGGACAAGGTGGACGCCATCATGAGCACACTCATGCGCGACCTCCGCTGACCGTAGTCATCGAACCCCTGGACCGGCGGCCGGCCGATACCGAGAGCACGGGTATCGGTCGGTCGCCGGTCCAGGCCGTCATGTCCGCTTCGCGACCGACAGCAGCACGTTGTCCTGCGGGGCCTGGTCGGCGAAGTTCTCCGGATGGTGGCAGGCCACCCGCTGACCGGGCTTCAGCTCGTCGAGCGCGGGCTCGGTCGTCGTACAGATCCGCGTCGCCTTCCAACACCGGGTGTGAAAGCGGCATCCGTCGGGCGGGGCGATCGGCGAGGGCACGTCGCCATCGAGCAGGAGACGCTCGCTCCCGGCCTTTCTGCGCCGCGGGTCCGGGATCGGGACGGCCGACATCAGCGCCTTGGTGTACGGGTGCATCGGCGCCTTGTAGAGCAGGTCCCGGTCGGCGAGTTCGACGATCCTGCCGAGGTACATCACCGCGATCCGGTCCGAGACGTGCCGGACGACGGACAGGTCGTGCGCGATGATCACGTAGGTCAGGCCCAGTTCCTGTTGCAGGTCGTCCATCAAATTGACGACCTGGGCCTGGATCGACACGTCCAGCGCGGACACCGGCTCGTCCGCCACCACCAGCTTCGGCCGGAGCGCGAGTGCGCGGGCGATGCCGATGCGCTGCCGCTGGCCGCCGGAGAACTCGTTCGGGTAGCGGTTGTAGTGCTCGGGGCTGAGGCCGACCACCGACAGCAGCCGCTGTACCTCCTTCTTGATGCCGCCCTCGGGTTCGACGCCCTGGAGCCGGAAGGGGGCGCCGATGATCGTGCCGGTGGTGTGGCGCGGGTTCAGCGACGAGTACGGGTCCTGGAAGATCATCTGCATGTCGCGGCGCAGTGGGCGCATGCCGCGCACACCGAGATGGGTGATCTCCTTGCCCTCGAACTCGACCGTCCCCGCGGTCGGTTCGAGCAGCCGGGTGATCAGCCGGCCCATCGTCGACTTGCCGCAGCCCGATTCGCCCACGACACCGAGGGTCTCGCCCGAGCGCACCTCGAAGTCGATGCCGTCGACGGCGCGCACCGCGCCGACCCGGCGTTGGAAAAGGCCGCTCCGGATCGGGAAGTGCTTCCGCAGCCCGGTCACCTTCAGCAGCACCTCGCCGGGCGCGGCGTCCTCGGCGAGGCGGGCCGCGCCGCCGGTCTCGGACGAGCCGCCGGCGCCGGCCCGCCCGCCGTCGTCATCGGTAGGGATGCTCACCGCGTCGTCCTTTGCGTTCTCGCTCACAGCCTCGGCGCAATCTCTTCGGTCCAGATCCGCTCCCGCTGCTCCCGCGTCAGGTGGCAGGCGGCCCAGTGCCCGTCGCCGACCTCGGTCGGCTCGGGGCGGACCGTGCGGGTGACGTCGTCCTTCGGTACGTCCGCGTACGGGCAACGCGGGTTGAACGCGCAGCCGGACGGCAGGTTGATCAGCGAGGGCGGAGAGCCCTCGACCGGGACGAGCCGGTCCTGCTGCTCGCGATCCAGGCGCGGCATCGAGCCGAGCAGACCCCAGGTGTAGGGGTGTCGGGGTTGGTGGAACACCTGCTCGGCCGGGCCCCGTTCGACGCACCGGCCGCCATACATCACCAGGATGTCGTCGGCGAGTTCGGCGACGACGCCCAGGTCGTGGGTGATCACGATGACCGCGGAGCCGAATTCCCGCTGCAGATCCCGGATGAGATCGAGGATCTGCGCCTGGACGGTGACGTCGAGGGCGGTGGTCGGCTCGTCCGCGATGAGCAGTTCGGGGTTGTTCACCAGGGACATCGCGATCATCGCGCGCTGGCGCATGCCGCCGGAGAACTCGTGCGGGTAGTTGTCCATGCGTTTGTCCGGTTGCGGGATGCCCACCCGGTCGAGCATCTCGACCGCACGCCTGCGGGCGGCCTTCTTGTCCACGTCGTGGTGGATCCGGTACGCCTCGACGATCTGTTGGCCGATCGTGTAGTACGGGTGCAGCGCGGACAGCGGATCCTGGAAGATCATCGCCATCTCGCGGCCCCGCAGCCTGCGCACGTGGTCGGGGTCGGCCGACAACAGGTCGATGCCGTCGAGTCGGATCTCGCCGGAGATCCGCGCCTTGCGCCTGCCGTACTGCCCGGCGGTGTGCAGGCCCATGATGCCGAGCGAGGTCACCGACTTGCCGGAGCCCGACTCGCCGACGATGCCGAGGGTCCTGCCCCGCTCCAACTCGAAGCTGAGCCCGTCGACGGACTTGACCAGGCCGTCGTCGGTCGGGAAGTGCACCCTCAGGTCCCGTACTTCCAGGAAGGCGGGCGATGCGGGCGAGGCGTCGGCGGGTTCGTCCGCCGCGGTCGCGCTGTCGCCGAGTTCGCTCACGCGAATGCCGAATTCGGTCATGTGAGCCTCACTCGGGGGTCGATCACGGCGTACAGGACGTCCACCGCGAGGTTGGCCAGCAACACCGACAGGGAGGTGATCAGCACGACGCCCAGGATGATGGGCAGGTCCTGGTTCCTGATGGCGTTCAGCACGGCCTGGCCGAGGCCGGGCAGGTTGAACGTCGACTCGGTGAGGATCGCGCCGCCGATCAGGGCGCCGAGGTCCATGCCCAGCATGGTGAGGATCGGCGTCATGGTGGAGCGCATGGCGTGCTTGCCGATCACGGTCTGTTCCCGCAGGCCCTTGGCCCGCGCGGTGCGGATGTAGTCCTCGCCCAGGACCTCCATCATCGTGGCGCGGGTGATCCGCGCGTACATCGCCGCATAGAGGAAGGCGAGGGTGATCCACGGCAGGATCATGCCGCCGAACCAGCCGCCCGGGCTCTGGCCGAACGGCACGTATTGCGCGTCGAACCATTTCAGCCCGAACGCGAAGGTCGCCAGGGAGAGCATGCCGGTGAAGTAGATGGGCAGGGACACACCCGCGAGGGCGACGACCATCGCGCTGCGGTCCCAGAGGCTGCCGCGCTTGAGTGCGGAGAGCACACCGGCCGCGACACCGAAGACCAGCCACAACACGGCGGCACCGAGCGCGAGCCCCAGGGTCACCGGGAAGCGGTCGGTCAGCACCGGCCAGACGGCCTGTTCGCTCTTGAACGAGTAGCCGAAGCACGGCGCGGAGCAGTGCACGACGTCGCCGCCGGTCGCGTAGGTGCGGCCGGTGAAGATGCCCTTGAAGAACCCCCACGCCTGGAGGTGGACGGGGTCGCTCAGGCCGAGTTTCTCCCGTACCGCCTCGACGGCGGCGGGGTCGGCCTGCTTGCCCACGAAGCTCGCGGCGATGTCGACGCCCGCCCATTTGGGGACGAGGTAGAAGATGCCGAAGACCACCATGATGATGACCACCAGCATCACTGCGGCGGCGAACAGCCGCCTGATAAGGTATGCGAGCACAGCTTTCGGCCTGCCGCGGATCACGGGTGCCGGGGCTTCCCGGCGGCCCGTGATCACGCCGCGCCGGCCTTCACCTGCCTTTCGTGCCGTTGGGCGGGTGTGCCGGAGTTACTTCGAGGGCTTGAGGCCGAGGTTGACGAAGTCGTAGCCGTTGTAGGCGTCGGTCATGTAGACGTTCGTCAGCCGACCGGAGCGCCAGTTCAGGTACTTCTCGTAGGTGAAGGGCAGGTAGTAGCCGCCCTCCATCACCTTGTGGTTGATCTGCGTGGCCATCCGGGCCTTGGTGCCCTCGTCGAGTTCCTTGGCGTAGGCGTCGAACAGTTCGTCGATCGCCGGGTCCTTGATCAGGGCGTAGTTGTTGTTGGCGCTCTCCAGGACGTACTTGCCGTCCCATAGCGGCCGACCGAAGCCCTGGACGGAGGGGAAGTCCGCGGCCCAGCCGTCGATGACGATGCCGTAGCCCTTCTTCTCCACGTTGGCGGGGCTGCCGACGATGCCCGAGGTCTGTGCGCCGTCGTACTGGTCGATCTGCGCGTTGATGCCGATCTTCTTCAACGACGCCTGCAGGGACTGGGCGGTGGCCACCTCGACCGGCTTGTTGTTGCGGACGGCGATGGTGGTGTCGAAGCCGTTCGGCTTGCCGCAGGCGGCCAGCTCCTCCTTCGCCTTGGCGATGTTTCCGCTCTTGTCGGCGCCGGCGATGGCGTACGGGTCGTACTTCTGGCCCTCGTTGCCCGGGATCGACCCGGGCAGCATGTTGGTTCCGATGTCACCGCCGGCCACCGGGCCACCGCGCGCGGTCTGCAGGGACACGTGGTCGGCCCCGTGGATGACCGCCTTGCGACAGTGCTCGTTGTCGAACGGCTTCACGTTCTGCGGGAAGGCCGCGTAACGGACGTAGCCGGAGACGGGATTGTCCAGGTTGCCCTTGTGCTGCTTCAGGGCGGTCTGGCGGCCCTGCGGCGACAGCCCGGTCTGGCTGAGGTCCAGGTCGTAGTCGCCGGCGATCAGTCGCTGGTCCAGGTCGTTGGCGTTGGAGAAGAAGGTGACGGCGACGGTGTCCGGGTAGGCCTTGCGGACCGGATCCGAGGCTTCCTTCCACTGGGTGTTGCGGACCAGTTCCAGGCTCTTGCCCGGCTCGTACGACTCGAACTTGTACGGGCCACTGGAAAACGGATGCAGGCCGTACTTGGACTTGGTGTCCTTGTCCTGGCGTACCGGTGAGGCGGAGGGCATCGCGAGCATCTGTGGGAAGTCGCTGTTGGGCTGCGGCAGACGGAAGACGATCGTCGTGTCGTCGGGTGTCTCGATCGCCTTCAGGCCCAGCTTGTCGGCGGATTCGTCCTGGTAGGGGCCCGGGTACGCGCCGTCGGGGTCGAGGATGTCCTTGAGGTAGACGGGACCGCCGGACAGTACGTCCTGCGCCCACTGGCGCTCGATGCCGTACTTGACGTCCTTGGCGGTGATCGGTCTGCCGTCCTCCCAGGTGCTCCCGGCGCGCAGGGTGAACGTGTAGGTCCTGCCGCCGTCCGTGACCTTGCCCAGGTCGGTGGCGAGGTCGGGTTGCAGTCCGGCGCCCGCCTTGCCCGGCTCGGTCTTGTAGGTGACCAACTGGCGGCTGTAGTACCGCATGAAGTTCCAGGCGAAGCCGTAGTAGCTGCGCGTGGTGTCCCACGAGTCGCCGTCCTGGGCGCCGGCGAACTTCAGGGTGCCGCCCTTGGTGGCAGCGGCGTTCACGACCTTGTTGTTGGCCGCGTCGTAGCCGGCCTCGCTCGTGGAGTCGCTGCCGCCGCCGCACGCCGCCGTGGTCAGCAGCCCTGCGACCACGGCCGCGGCGGCCAGTGCCTGCTTGCGCCGCGTAAAGGCGCGTTGGGTAGTCACGATCTCGGATCCTCCGGATTCGATGAGATTTCTCGGGTGAAGTGCCTTGATTGGTAAGGCAGTTCAGCGAGAACCCTTGGGGTCGAGCGCGTCGCGCACGCCGTCGCCGAACAGGTTGAAGGCAAGGACGGTGATGAAGATGGCCAGGCCCGGAACGATCATGTACATCGGATCCGAGTCGTAATAGTCGATCGCGTTCGAGAGCATCTGGCCCCACGAGGCGGTGGGCGGCTTGACGCCCACGCCCAGGAAGCTGAGCGCGGCCTCGGTCAGGATGTTCGTGGGAATCATCATCGTGGTGTAGACGACGATCGGGGCGACGAGATTCGGCAGCAGTTCCTTGAACAGGATGTGGAACCGCCCGGCGCCCAGCGAGCGGGCGGCCTCGACGTACTCGCGTTCGCGCAGCGAAAGCGTCTGGCCGCGCACCACGCGCCCGATGTACGGCCAGCCGAAGAAGCCGATGACCAGGATCATCACGAACACGCGGACGCTCGAACCGGTCATGCCCAGCAGGTCGTTCGGCATCACCGAGACCAGCGCGATGATGAACAGCAGTTGCGGAAACGCGAGCAGACCGTCCATCACGCGACTGATCGCGGCGTCCACCCAGCCGCCGAAGAAGCCCGCCAGAATGCCGAGGATCGTCCCCAGGACGACCGCCACCAGGGCGGACAGGAAGCCGACGAGCAGCGAGATCCGGGAGCCGTACAGGATCCGGGCGAAGACGTCCCGGCCGTTGACCGGTTCGACGCCCAGCAGATGGTCGCCGCTGATGCCGCCCAGCGACCCCTTGGGGGTGCCGAACAGCGCGTCGATCGTGTCCTCGTGGAAGGCGTCCGGATCCTGTCCGACGAGGTTCGTGATCACGGGCGCGAGCAGCGCGATCACGACGAGCGCGAGGATGACGCCGCCGCCCGCCAGCGCCAACCGGTCCCGCTTGAGCCGTTCCCAGGCGATCCGCCCCAGCGAACGGCCCTGTACCGACTTGGTGTTGCCGTCGACTGCCGCCGATTCCCCGGCCGCGCTCGGGGCTGCTTCCGCGCTCGGGGGCGCTTTCGCGGTCGGCTCGTGCAATGGTGCCGTCATCTGACAGGGATCCCTCTCAACCGGCGCTGGTCGGAACGTACTTGCCGCTGTGGCGGCGTCTTCACGGGATGGGCTGCAAGGGCGGACACCCCTGTGCTCGGAAGTCCTCAACGCTTCGGCGCCGCGCCGCCGGGCCGAGGAGCGGGAGAAGTCCCGAGCAAGCCGGACCGGGGGATCCGGCCCGCATGGACACGCACGGGGTGCCGGACGACCACGCCGCTCACCGAAGCTCGGCTCCGGGCGACGGCCGCTCGCTTGCTGGATTGTGCATGCGGACAGCGTGGTCCCTGGCTCGGCCGGGTACATGCGGTACGCGTCCAGAGATTCTCCGGATGCTTTGTACGACTGGCCAAAAAGCCGAGGAGGCGCGGTGCCGGAACCCGTACCGGTCACGTCTCGTGCACGCCCGGTGCCTCGCCGGGCACGGGCACGGTTGTTCCGACGTACAAAGCAGCGGGCACATCCTCGTAATCTGAGATAAAGCCGCCGCAACCTTGACGCTTTTAACCTGCGGAGGTGATCAGCCACATGACGACACCTCCCGCCAGGAGCCTTGGCCGGGTGCTCGAGGACTTCGGCTCCACCCACCTCGACCTGCTCTACGGCGATGTCGAGGGGACGGCGGAGATCGGTGGCGTCGGCATCCACGATCCACACGACGAACAGCGGCATCCGCCGCACGCCATCGTGCTCGGCGTCGGCGTGCACGGCGCCGACGAGATCGTCGAGCTGCTGCGCCGGCTCGCGGACGACCACGCGGCGGCACTGGTGGTGCGGGAGACCATCGAGCCCGCGGCCGAGTTGGCGCAGGTCGCGGCCGAGACCGGGGTGGCCCTGCTGGCCTTGACCCGAGGCGTGTCCTGGGCCGAACTGGCGGCGATGTTCCGCACGTTCCTGTCCGACGGAGACAACGACGAGGCGCAGACCCACACCCTGGGCGGGGTCCCGTCCGGGGACCTGTTCGCACTGGCGAACGCGATCGCGCCGCTGTTGGACGCCCCCATCACCATCGAGGACCACCGCTCCAGGATCCTCGCCTTCTCCGGTCGGCAGGACGAGGCGGATTCGGCGCGGGTGGAGAGCATCCTGGCCCGGCAGGTGCCCGAGCGCTACCTGCGCATGCACGAGAAGCGCGGCGTCTTCAGGGACCTGTACCGCAGCGACGCCCTGGTGTACGTGCCCGCGCCGACGTTCGGCGACGAGGTGGCACTGCCCCGGGTCGCGGTCGCCGTACGCGCCGGTGACGAGTTCCTCGGATCCGTCTGGGCGGCACTGCGCAAGCCCCTCACCCCGGAGCGGGAGCAGGCGTTTCTGGAGTCGGCCAAGCTCGTCGCCCTGCACATGCTTCGTTTCCGTGCGGGTGCCGATGCGGAGAACCGGCTGCGTGCCGACCTGGTCACGACCGCGCTGGAAGGCGGCGTGGCGGCGATCAGAGCGCTCCGCCGCCTCGGCCCGGGCGGCGGGCCGATGTTGGTCATGGCCATGGGTCTGGCTCCCGGCCGGGGCGCCGACCATGCCCACGTCACGGCCGAGCGGCAGCGGCTGGCCGGCGCGCTGGGCGTGCATCTGACCGCCGTGCAGCCGCGTTCCGCCGTGGCCCTGCTGGGCGAGGTGGTGTACGCGCTGTTCCCGGTGGCGGGCGATCCGGCGCACGCTCGCGAACGTGCCGTGTTGGTGGCGGCGAACTTCGTCCGGCGCACCGGGGAGCGGGCCGGCGCCGTCATCGCGGTCGGGTCGGTGGCCGGCGAACCGGTCGACCTGGCCCACTCCCGGGCCGACGCCGACCGGGTGCTGCGGGTGCTTACCAGTGGCCGGACGTCCCGGCGTGTCGCGTCGATCGCCGATGTGTACGTCGACGCGCTCCTGCTGGAGATGCGCGACTTCACCATCGGCAACCGCGACGAACTCTTCGGCCCGCTCGCCCGGCTGGCGGCGTACGACGCCAAGCACAACGCCCAGCTCGTGGACATGCTCCGGGCGTGGCTGGACGCCTTCGGGGACGTGATGGTGGCCGCGGCGAGCGTGTTCGTGCATCCCAACACGTTTCGCTACCGGATCCGCCGGGTGGCCGAGGTGGGTCAGATGGACCTGCAGGATCCGGCGGAACGCTTCGCCATGATGCTTCAGTTGCGGCTGATGGACCTGGGCGGGCAGGCCGGGGAGGGGGCCTTTGCCGCGCTGCCCGACGCTCGATCGGCCGACTGCCCTCGGGAGGATTCGGAGGCGCATGTGCCGTGGCACGGGCACACCCCGCTGCGGGCCGTGGAAGGTGTTCGGGGTGTGGACGGCGACTGTTCGCCGTCGCGTCCGCTTCGTCCGCGCGGCATGTCGGTCTGAACAGGCGCGTCGCGTCGCATTGCACCGCATCGCCGAGTCGTCCACGCGTCCGGGCGTCGATCCATTGGTTCGGTCCCGGCGGTGGGCGTGTGCTGCCGTCGTGGTACCGCCGTCGTACCGCCGGGGGGCAGCGCCGCCCGCGTTTCGGTCCGGGGCACGAATCGGCGGCGCAGGTTGTCACCGCGCTACCAACTCGGCCCCGAGCTGCGTGGCTAGCGTGACCCACAGCCCACCCCGGAGGTCTCCCGACCGTGCCGCACGATCATCGGCGCCTGCGCCCGCAGGCGGCCCGCGCCCGGCCCGTGGCCCACCCGGATCCCGTCGGAGGCACTGTGATGAACGAATCCACGATCCGCGAACTGCACATGATGGAGGACTTCGATGCCGCCAGCCTGCTCTATGCCGACATCTGGGGTTCCCGGCCCGGCAGTTCACCCATCTCCGCCGAGGTCATGCGGGCGCTCGCCCACGCCGGCAACTACGTGGCCGGAGCCTACGAGGACGGACGCCTGGTAGGGGCGTCGGTCGCCTTCTTCGGCGAACCCATCGGTACCAGCCTGCACTCGCACATCACCGGCGCCGTGGTCGGGCGCGGCGTGGGCCTGGCCCTCAAGATGCACCAGCGGCAGTGGGCGCTCGCCCACCGACTGAGCCGGATCACCTGGACCTACGACCCGCTCATCCGCCGCAACGCCTACTTCAACCTGACCAAACTCGGCGCTCGGCCGGAGGAGTACCTGAGGTCCTTCTACGGCGCGATGCACGACGTCATCAACGGCGGCGACGAGTCCGACCGGGTCCTGGTCGCCTGGGATCTCACCGCGCCCGCCCCGCCCGGGGCGATCGAACTGCCCGCCGGTGCCGAGCACAGCGTCCGCAATGACCGAGGCCGCCCGGAGACCGCCGCGACGGACGCCGAGACCGTACTCATCGACCTCCCCGACGACATCGAGGCGTTGCGCCTCGCCGATCCCGGCGCCGCCCGGGCCTGGCGGCTGGCCGTACGGGAAAGCCTGGGCGGCCTGCTCGCCGAGGGCGCCCGGGTCGTCGGCTTCCACGAACGCCGCCGCTACGTGGTGCAACGCCCCACGACCACAACCTCTGCCTGACCACCCGTTCTTGAGGAGCCACCAGTCGTGAAGACGAAGATTTCCGGTGTCGAGCTGCGTCGGATCGCGATGCCGCTCGTCTCCCCGTTCCGTACCTCCTTCGGCGTGGAGACCCGCCGCGATGTGCTGCTGGTCCGCGTCGTCACCGCCGACCACGAGGGTTGGGCCGAGTGCGGGGCCATGTCCGAGCCGCGCTATTCCTCCGAGTACGTCGACAGCGCCCAGTACGTACTGCGCAGGTTCCTCATCCCCGCCTTGCCGGAGGACGGCCTGGACGTGCACGCGGTGGGCCGGGTGCTGCAGCCCTACACCGGCCACCGGATGGCGAAGTCCGCGCTGGAGACGGCGGTGCTGGATGCCCAACTGCGCTGCGCCGACGAGTCGTTCGGCTCCTACCTGGGTGCCGCCCGGGACCGGGTCCCCTGCGGTGTCTCGGTCGGGATCATGGACTCCGTGCCCGAACTCCTCGACGCGGTGGCGGGGTACATCGCCGAGGGCTACGTCCGGATCAAGCTGAAGATCGAGCCCGGCTGGGACCTCGGCCCGGTACGCGCCGTGCGCGAGCGCTTCGGTGACGATCTGGTCCTACAGGTCGACGCCAACGCCGCCTATACGCTGTCGGACGTCCAACAACTCGCCGGGCTCGACGACTTCGGACTGCAACTGATCGAACAGCCGCTGGCCAAGGACGACATGGTCCAGCACGCCGAACTGGCCAAGCTGCTGCGCACCCCGATCTGCCTGGACGAATCCATCAAGTCCGCCGCCGACGCCGCGGCGGCCATCTCCCTCGGCGCCTGCTCCGTGATCAACATCAAGCCGGGCCGCGTCGGCGGCTACCTCGAAGCCCGCCGCATCCACGACATCGCGCGTGCCCACGGCATCCCGGTCTGGTGCGGCGGGATGCTGGAGACCGGCATCGGCCGCGCCGCCAACGTGGCCCTGGCCGCACTGCCCGGCTTCACCCTCGCCGGCGACACGTCCGGCTCCAGCCGGTACTTCGCCACCGACATCACCGAGCCGTTCGTCCTCTCCGACGGACACCTCGACGTCCCCACCGGCCCCGGTCTGGGCGTCGAGCCCCTCGCCGACCTTCTCCAGGAGGTGACCGTCTCGAGCGAATGGATAGCGATGTAGCGCGGCGGCACGGCGGGGCGGATCACGGCTTCGCAACGTCGGACGAGGCGGGCCCTCTTGAGTGTTGCCACCCACCGGGCCACGCTGTGGATACTCGCGCGGGGATGTCCGGTGACGATTTCCCCGTCGACTTCGTCGTCCGAAGTGAGGATCGGGGATCGGGAAATGCACATTTCACCCGCGGGGTCGTCTCCATCCCCTTCCTGCCGGTGCTCTTCGTCGGAACGCGAGGAGGACGCGCGGAACCACGCGCGAAGGATGGGCATCGGGCGATCCATGGTGGTGCAGGAGCTGGGCCGGGACGACGACACCGATGACGGGATCGGCGCCGACATCGAGGACGTGATCGGCCACGGGATGGTGGACGACGAAACGGACGAAGTCGTGGACGTCGTCCTGCTGTGGTGGCGGGCAGGCGACGGCGACCTGGCGGACGAACTCACGGGTGTGGTGGCGCCCCTCGCCGATCCGGGTGTGATCTGGGTCCTCACGCCGACGACGGGCCGGCCCGGTCACGTCGATCGCACCGAGATCGCCGAAGAGGCGAACGCGGCCGGCCTGTCCTGCACCGGTGCCATCACCCTCGGGGCATGGTCCGGCAACCGTCTCGTCCGACCCGAGGCGCCCGCCGAGTAGCGCGGACCCGGCCGACCCGGCCCCGGCCCACCCTGTTCGGCGCCCCGACGGGCGACGAGTGGTCTTTGGCGCGGGCTGCGGTACGGGATCGGTCGGGCCGGGTGAAGTCGGCCCGGGCGGCACGGTTTCCGCGAATGTTCGCAACCTTCGCGCCTTCTCGATGTCGACTGCCGGGAGCTTCCGTGGCGGGTGTCGCGTGTGTTTGGCTGGCCCGGGGCTCTGCCCCGAGCCGTTCGCTTCGCGGTGCCGGGGTGCGGACGGGCGTGGATGCCGGCGGTGGCTGCGGGTGCCTGGTGACGATCCCTCGTGCGTGCTCGTCGGCGCATGTTTTCGTGCGCGACGGGCTTCCCGCGATGTCGGTGTCCCGAGGCGCTGTCGCACCCGTCGAAGGAGCAGTCGTGGAGCATCCCGTGGCCGTAGTCCTCGCCGCCCCCGCCTCGATGGCCCGGTGCCCGGTCGGCCCGGGGGGAGCCGGCGCCGCGCCGTCATGCGGTGCCGCGCCGTCGTGGTAGCCGATCGTTCGGACAGGCGGGAGTACCGCGCGGATTTCCGGCTGGGGGTCTTCTTCGCGGTCCTGATGCTCGCCATGGGCGCTCTGGTCACCGTGGGGATGGCCGCGGAGCAGGGCTGGTTCTCGGTCGGGCCGCTGGGGATGGGAGTGTTCTTCGGGCTGTCGTCGGTGGGGGTTTTCCGCCTGTACGCGGTCAGAGCGACGATCGTCGACCGGGATGGTGTGACGATTCGAGGGATGTTCCGTACCCGCGTGGTGGCCTGGCCGGACGTGCAGGGCATCGAGATCGAGGGGACGCGCGGGGGATTGGACGACCAGCCGACGCAGGTGGTCGTGCTGTACGACTCGATGGGGCGGCGATACGACCTTCCCAATCTGAACGATGTCGAGACGACGAACCCGAGCCGTGAGGTGCACGCCATCCGGGACGTGTGGGTGCGGCGGCGAGGCGGGCACTGGGTTCCCGTCGCCGAGGTGGTGGCCAGGATCGCGGGTGACCGTCGGGACACGCGGTAGGTGTGAGCCGATCCGTCGGTGGTGACGGGGCCGACTCGGATGCCACCGGGACGATGCAGGCAATGCCCCGGTAGGGGCTTGGTGGTTCGGTTTCACTCGGGCGGCCTCGCCGGGCCCGGCATGGGGGGCGCCGCGGCCGCGAGGCAGGTGCTCGCGGTCCGCGGCGTGCGGTCGTCAGGCGTCGCGCATCCAGTGGCCGTCCGTGGCCCAGCCGACGAAGCGTCGGACGTTCGGTACCGCCGGGTCGTCCAGGCTGCCGCCCGTGAACACGTGGCGCAGGCCCGCCAGTACCGGTGCCAGGCGGCGCGCCGTGTGCTCCGGCCGCCGGGCCGTCTCCTGCGCCATCCACGCGATCACCGCGAACTGGTCCTCCACCCCGCACAGGGACAGGAAGAACAGCGTCTGCCGCCATGCGTACGCGGCGTCCTTGACCGTGCCGAGCGTGCGCGTGTTCCCGGCGATCTGCTGCACCAGCCGGCACACCGTGCGGTACGCGCCCCGTGCCGGCTCCGCCCAGCCCTCGGCCGGCTCCACTCCGATGGGGTGCACCAGCGCGGCGAGGTTGTGCGTGGTGAGGATCTGCGCCTGCTCGATGACCGTCCCGTTCGCGGCGATCGACCAGCGGTTGCGGGGGTCGGTGCCGGCCCGCTCCCGGCACAGCGCGGCGAAGTCGGCCGAGGTGTTCGCGGCGAGCCCGCGCTTGCGCTTGACGTCGTCGATCCCCCGAATCATGGCGTAGTCGATGTCGTAGTACCGCGCGTACAACGACCCTTCGAGCAGTTCCGCGGCGCTCTGCGCGGCGCGCAGGAACTTCGCGGAGAACGTGCCCATGAAGATGTCCGCCGCGAGTTCCTCGGTGAACACCGCCCCGACCTTGGCCTGCCGCGCCAGCGAACCGAGCTCCTGGAGCAGCGGGTTCGGCACGATCGTGCCCGGGAAGGCGCGCACCGTCAGCGTGCCCAGCTCGACCAGCGCCTCGTGCGCGTTCCCCGCGGTGTCGGTCGACACCCGCCGGTACGCGGACACCGCCTGCACCCACGGCAACTCCTCCAGCCGCACCTGGTGCTCCAGGTTGAGCAGCAGCAGCGACCGACGCTCGGCGAACGCCCCGTACTCCGCGGTCATCAGCGTGCGCAGTGCCGGGTCGTGGTACGCCAACGCGGTCGTCGCGGCGACCAGTTGCGGGACCAGCTCGGCCAACACCTCGGCCGACGGCACGATGCCGCGCTCGACCAGCGTGGCGACGGGCGCGCTGAGCGCCCGCTCGACCGGGTGACGCAGGCCGTCCGGAATCGGGCTGCCGGCGCGCACGCCGGTGCGGGCGGCTTCCTCGTCGGTCACCGGTACGAGCAGCCACGCGGTGTCGGGCAGGCCCGCGTCGTCGCGCAGGTTCGCCAACCGGGTGATCAGGACGCGCGCCAACTCGTGGAGCGTCGCGGTCGACGCGTCCGCGGCCTGACGGGCCCGCAGTTCGGTGTGCCTCGGCGAACCGGGCGCGCCGCGCTTGGCGACCATCGAGTCGACGGCGTGCCGGAGCAGGCCGGGACGGGCCGCCGCCCGCGCACGCACGTCGGCGCGGGGTCCGGCGGCGCGGGCGGCGCGGGCGGCCGCGATGCGAGTGCCGGCGCCGCGAACGTCACCGGCCGGCGGGTCGCCGAGTGCCTCGGCCAGGGCCGCCAGCAGGATCGCGGAGTTCTCCCTCGGGTTGCGGTGCTTGCCGCACAACGTGTGTCGCATCGCCAAACGCCGGTGGCGCTCCAGGAGTTCGCGGCCGCGCTCGGTCCAGCCCGCCGGTCGGACCGCGCCGAGCCGGCCGTCCTCGACGGTCTCCAGCCAGTGCGCGAGCAGCTGGTCGGCGAACGGGTTCCACACGGTCAGCGCCTCGTTCATCGCCTCGACCGCGGGCTTGGGCCGCCGCGCGCCGAGGGTGGTCCGCAACGAGCCCACGGACTCGCGGTGCACGGCGGAACCGTCGGGCACCACCGTGTCGGCGGCGCGCGGCAGGAAGCGGAGGCGGTCCGCGTACGGCGTGATCTCGTCGAGCAGCGTGAGCGCCGCGAAGCGGTCCCCGGCACGCAGCAGCCACGCGATGGTGAGCAGCGCGGCCTCCTCGGGCACCGCGACGTGATACCGGCCGCTGTCGAGCAGCGTGTGCAGTTCGGCCATGCCCGCGTCGGTGAGGAAGTACCGGAACAACGCGAGCCGATCGCCGGCCCGCAGTCCGGCGCGGGCGGCGGCCTCGGCCTCGTGCTCGGTCCACGGCCCGCCGGCCGCGGCGTCGCCGGTGGCGAACCCGCCGCGCACGACCTCCGGGGTGACCCACGCGGGAAGCCCACGCACGGGCGTGCGCGAGCCGATGGTCAACGAGCCGTCGGCCATGCCGCGAGCGACCTGCGTCCAGCGGTGCACGCGCTCTTCGGCGCGACGCCGGGTCGCCTCGCTCTCGTGGGACGTGGCGGTGTGGAAGGCCTTGGCCAACTGCCAGTCCGCATAACCGGGGTTGGGGACGGGTCGCACGTGAATCTCGTTCATGCCGACGTGGCGGGCCCTGCCCCCGCGCCCTCCGGGTTGAGAGCCCGGTGCTCCACTGACTGAGCTACACGTCGTGGTCGGTGGGTCGGTGCGGTCCGCACGAGAGGAACCGCCCCGCCCCGTGCGGGTGTTCGGCCGGAACCCTCCCGGTCGAACCCCACGCCCGCCGCATTCCGATGTCGCCAACGTGGCGGGTTCCGCCCCCGCGCCCTCCGGGTCCCAAGCCCGGTGCTCCACTGGCTGAGCTACACGTTGTGGTGTGTCGGCGATGGGCTGCCGACCTGGGACGACACTAGGACGGAAGCCGCGGCCGGGGCAACGGAGTTACCACACGGTGCGCAACGGGCGCGACGTCGACGCCGGCCGCCGGCGTCAGGCGACCAGAGTGGCGATGCCTCCGCCGAGCACGCCCATGACGACGATCAATGGGCTGCCCTTGAGGGCGGCGACCAGGTGGAACCGCAGGTCGCGGTATTCGCCCATGCCCTCGGTGCCGGGAAGGGTCAGCAGGCGAGGACGCAGGCCCGCGAAGACGATCCAGTCGAGAACGACCAGGTCCCAGACCGTCAGCGTGGTGAAGACCAGGGCCGCGCAGGTGGCGGCGGGCAGGAATCGCAGGCCGTCGTCCAGCGCGCCTGGTACCGCGCCCACCCGGGCATGTTGGCGCTCGCCCGCGCCGAGGACCTGACCTCGTTCGCGTCCGCCGACCTGTTGCGGCCCGACGACGTACTCGTGGGGTTCTTCCTGGACCTCGGGATGTTCCCGCAGAACGCCTACCGGGCCTGGTCGATCACCGTGCTCCAGGTCTCCGGCTTCACCGAGGTCTGGGACGCCTGGCACGACCGACCGCCGCCCGGCGCGGACCCGGCCGGATGGATCGGCGTACCGACGACGCCGTCGGCCGAAGAACTCCCGAACCTGCGACGCCTCGCGGCCGAATCCGACCCGGAATCCCCGGACGTCCTGTTCGAATCGGTCCTGACCATGCTCATCGCGGGCGTGGAATCCATGAAGTGACCTTCCGTCCCGGATGCCGTCGGCACCTCGGCGTGACGGGGGCGAGCGACCCGTCGTGTACACCACACTCGACGGCACCGGGACGATGCTTGTCCGATCGCGACGGGATACGGCGTCGTCGGTGGTGGGTGCTTCGGAGCCCGGGACGGAGATGCGTCGGGCCGTTCGGTGTCGCGGACGAAGCGGGAGCGGATGGCGCCGCCCGAGACTGGCGACCATGCGAACGCAGGCGGGAACTACCGGGACGACACGATGACGCGGAGCGCGACGGGGTGTTGTGACGAGGGCCCACGCGACCTCGGTCGCGGAGCCGGTCACTTCGCCCCGGGGCGGGGGAAGGGGCCCACCGAGCAGTGGAGTGGGCCGACGCACGACGACGGCGAACCTCCCCTGCTGGGGGTGCTCGGCGGGATGGGTCCCCTGGCCACCGCGCACTTCTATCGCCGCCTCGTCGAACGCACGCCGGCTCGGCGCGACCAGGAGCACCTCCGGGTCGCCATCTGGGCCGACCCCACGGTTCCCGATCGCACCGAAGCCCTGCTCGGCCGGGGCCCCTCGCCGGTCCCGGGGATGCTCCGGGGCCTGCGTTGGCTGGCCCAGGCCCGGGTGTCCTGCGTCGCCATCCCCTGCAACACGGCCCACGCCTATGTCCGGGAACTGCGCGAGCACACCGAGTTGCCCATCCTCGACATGGTCACCGCCGCACTCCGGTCGTGTCGGGCACGCCGGCCGGATGTGGAACGCATCGGTGTGCTCGCGACCCGGGGCACCCGTACCGCCCGCCTCTACGAGATCGCCGGGCAGGGCCTCGGGCTGACGGTCGTCCAGGTCTCGACGGCTACGCAGCGCGAGCACGTGGACCGCGCCATCGCCATGGTCAAGGAAGGCGGCGACTCGGCCGTGGCCGCCCGCCACATCGCTGCGGCGGCCCGCGAACTCCTCGACCGCGGCGCCCGGATGGCGATCGCCGCCTGTACGGAGATACCCCTCGTCATGGCCGAGGCCGAGCGGATCCTGCCGGTCCTGGACTCCACGGCGGCTCTGGTGGACAGCGTTCTCGCCGAGCTGTGCCCGCCTTCGGCGCCCGGCCGACGCTGACCACCCCGTAGCGCATCCAGGCCCGACTGCTCGACGCGGCCCTAGACTTGGGCATGGTGCCAGGCTCGTGGAGCGAGGAGACAAGCATGCGGAACCGGACGGGGCCACCAGCGGCCGAGGGGTGGACGCACACCGACGAATACCTGTGGCACACCTGCGACATCGTGGCCGATGTCGTCACCGGTCAGGCCGATCGCCGCCCGCTCGTGGCGAGTACGGCCCGGATCGAGCCGGGGGAGCGGGTGCTTGCGACCGGCACCGGGGAGCAGTTCAGGCTGCGCGCGGTGGGCAACGGCAGTTACCGCACCACCGGGGTGGCGGCGGTCGGCAGGCCGGGGTTCGTGGTCGGTGCGCTCGCCCTCACCGCCCTGAGCAACTCCGCGCGTCGCAAGCGCGCGCAGCAGGACACCGTCCCGCGCTGGGTGCACGACGGCGGCGGCGAACTGACGATCACGCGGATGTCGGCGTACCTCGCCCACCCCCGCAATCCGCTGAGCCTCGGCTTCACCGGCCTCGACCAGATCGACCTGCCCGAGGCCGGCGTGTTCGAGGCCCGCTACCACGACATGTACGGCAAGGGCTACATGAACGTGCGCCTCGCCACTCCCTGGGCGTCCCTGGTCTTCGCGCTGGCGGCCCTCGCGGCCTTCCCCTCCCACCCCCGGCTCCTGGGCGGCACGTGGCTCCCGCCGGGCTTCGAGGAGCGCTGCGCCCACTTCGGCCGACCGGTGCGCTCCGCTCAGCGACTGGTGCTGGGCCAGGGCTGACAGTCGTCCCGGCAGGCCGAACGGGTCGTCACGCCGGCGTGCTCCTCCCGTGGGTGCCGTTCATGCCGGTCCGTGCGAATCGGGCGCGGATGTCGTGGTCGGGGGCGCAGGGTCGGCACCGGGGGCCGGGCCGGATCGGTCGGGCGTCGGGCGGCTCGGGGCCGGGTCCTCCGTCGATGGGCCGGTGTCGGCCTCGTGCAGGGCCACGCTTCGGTACGCACCCGGGGTCTGGCCCATGGTGTGGGCGAAGGTGTCGATGAACGCGCTGGTCGTGCCCCAGCCGCAGCGGCGGGCCGTCGTGGTGACGTCGGCTCCCTCGGCCAGTTGGATCATGGCGTGGAAGACCCGGGTGTTGGTCCGCCACCGGGGGTACGTCGTGCCGAACTCCGTGCGGAAGAGCCGGGTGAGCGTTCGTTCGCCGACACCGACGTGGCGGGCCAGCCAGGCGATGGTCCGGGGCCGGCTCAGGTCCTCCTCGACCACCCGGCAGGCGTGCGCCAGTCGCGGGTCCCGGGCCGTCGGCAGGGTCAGGGGTCGTACGTGGGCGCGGCGCAGCCGATCGTTGAGGACCGCCCGGAGCCGCCGTGACTCGGCGGTCGGCAGGTCCGGTTCGGTGCAGGCGACGAAGAGCTCGCGCAGCAGACCGTCCGCGGCCACGACGGTGGGCGAGTCGACGGACAGGGGCGTGTCGTCCGACGCGAAGCCCAGGGTGTGTACGGAGCTGTGCCCGTAGACCCGGTGTTCGTGCCACGTGTTCGCGGGGATCCAGACGGCACGGTCCCGGCAGGCCACCCAGGCGCCCTGCCCGGTGCGGACGGCGAGCACGCCGGCGCTGACGTAGATGAGCTGGTGGTAGGGGTGCCGATGGCGGCTGATGAACTCGCCGGCGGCGTGCGCGTGCGCGGTGGCGGGGGCGATCGACCGGTGCCGGCGGTTCTGCGACATGAATAGGCAGATTAATGGAAGCAGGCCGGCGGGGACTCGTGACAGCGTGACGTCGTGAGCACCACACCGGAGGCCCCGGACCGCCAGTCGACGAACGAGCCGCGGGCTCGGGCGGGCCGCCTGGCCGGGGGCATTCGTCGCGCGGCCGTGGACACCCGCCCGCTGGCCGTGCCTGCCTATCGGCGGGTGCTGGTCGGTCAGGGCGCCTCGCTGGTGGGCACGATGGTCACCGAGGCCACCGTCCCCGTGCAGATCTACCAGATGTCGCATTCGTCGTTGTACGTGGGGCTGGCGGGCCTCGCCGGATTCGTGCCGATCCTCGTGTTCGGCCTGTACGGCGGAGCGATCGCCGACCGGGTCGATCGTCGCCGGCTCTGCCTGTGGTCGTCACTCGGGACCTGGGTGGTGACGATCGCGCTGCTCGCCCAGACGCTCCTGAACGTCCGGTCCGAGGTGCTGTTGCTGGTCCTGGTCGCCGTCCAGGCGGCCGGCTTCGCCACGGCGTCCTCGGCGCGCGGCGCGATCATCCCGCGCATCGTGCCGTCCGAACTGGTCCCCGCCGCCAACACGTTGAGCTTCACGGTGGGCAACATCGGCCAGATCCTGGGGCCGCTCGTCGCCGGCGTCCTGCTCACCCTCCCGCACGGCTTCGGCTACGCCTACGCCGCCGACGCGGTCCTGTTCACCCTCTCCCTGTACTCGACGTTTCGGCTGCCTGCCATCGAACCGACGGGGGCGGCGATCGGCAGCGGAATACGCGCCGTGGTCGAGGGACTTCGCTTCATCGGCGGCAGTCCGGTGTTGTTGATGTCGTTCGCCGTCGACATCGCCGCCATGGTGCTGGCCATGCCGAACGCGCTCTTCCCCGAGGCCGCCGCCACCCGCTTCCACGGCGGCATCGGCGTGCTGTACTCGGCGGTCGCCATCGGTTCCCTGGCGGCGGGCCTGTGCAGCGGATGGATCGCGCGCATCCGTCGTCAGGGCGTCGCGCTCACCGTCGCGGTGGTCGGCTGGGCAACCGCCATCACGCTGGCCGGGCTCACCCACACCCTGTGGCTCGCCGTCCTGTTCCTCGTGCTCGCCGGCGCCGCGGACCTGGTGAGCGCCGTCTATCGCCAGACGATCCTCCAGACGTGGGCGCCGGACGAGATGCGCGGACGCATGCAGGGTGTCTTCACCGTCGTCGTCACCGGCGGCCCCCGGCTCGGCGACCTGCGCGCGGGAGCCATGGCGGCGAGCACGACACTGGTCATCGCCTGGTCGGGCAGCGCGCTGGTGTGCATCCTGCTGGTCGTCGTGGGCGCCCTCGCCGTACGCCCGTTCTGGCGTTACGACGCCGCACGGCGGTGAGCCGCCCGTCCGCCGACGGACGGCAACCACCGCCGCACCCCCACGAGTTCGACGGATCGTGGCCCGATCCGCCGCCCCACCGCGGTCGTTGGGGCGGGGCGGCGGGGGCTACGATTCGCCGCTGATCCCGGCCGAGCCGATCGAGGCGGCGGTGATCGTCCGGGCGGCGGTCCGGGTGGACGAGGCGGAGTTCAGTTCGGTCAACGACGTGCGGTCGAGGGCGTACACGACGAACTCGTAGGTGTTGATCGTCGAGGGCGAGCAGGGGCCCTGGTAGCCGAAGAGACTCGCGCTTCCCCGGTAGTAGACCTGCCGGGCTCCGGCCGGGACCGACGGCCGGTAGGCGTGTTCGACGTTCTGCGGGAGCGAGGTCGTGTTCACCGGGATGTCGTAGGCGACCCAGTGGATGAGGTCGGCGTTGTCGAGGTCGCGCATGACCACGGCGTAGCTCTTGGCGCCGGCCGGAGCACCCGACCAGGCCAGTGGCGGGGACTCGTTCTTCTTCGCGGGGTCGTTCCCGCCGCCGCTGGTGCACTCGTGGATCTTGGGGATGAGGCCGCCGTCGACGAAGGCGGTGCTGGACAGGGCGAACGCGCTCCGACCCGCCGGCGACGCCGACGCTGCCGCCGCCGACGAGGCGGCGACGGGCGCGAGGCCGGCGGTGCAGGTGACGAGCAGAGCGCACAGCACAGTTCTCGTGCTTCTCACTGGAGGCTCCCGAGGATTCTTTCGGTTCCTTTGGTCCGTCCACGTGGCACATGGTGTCCGCTTGTCCGCGCGCGCGGCGAAGCCAGCGTATGCGCCCCGGATTCCGCCGACCAAGGCACTTTTCTCGGGAAACGCGGTACATGACGCCTTGGTTGCGGGCCCGGACGCGTTCGGGTTCCCCGCCCCGATGCCTAATGGCGGAGCGGGTGTTGTGCCATGAAGGCGAGCAGTCGGTCGGTGTCGGTGTCCGTCCAGTTCGGGGGTGGGAGCGTGGCCGCCCAGGCGACCGCGGCGCCGTTTCCGTAGCGGTGGCCGTGCGGGGCGGTGGTACCGAAGGACACCGCGAGGTCCACCGTGGTCTGCCAGAACGTGATGATCGGGTAGTAGCGCACCTCGCGGGTGATGTCCGGACCGAGCGGCGCGTGCAACCACGCGGGCTTGTCGAACAACAGGTCGGGGCTCCACCACACCACGGGATCGGAGGCGTTCTGGAGGTAGACGATCCGCGGTCGCTCCCACGGGCCGGGCGGCCGGCGCAGGTCCGTGGCCGGGAACTGGCCGAAGCGTACGTGCCGGCCGCCGTCGTACACCGGCCGCCACACCGGGCTGCCCCGGTCGCGGTCGTCCTCCATGCGATTCCACAGCCGACTGGCGAACGGCGGTCCCTCCAGCACGACCGCGTCGGCGCCGGCGATGAGTTCGGCCGGGTCGGCGAAGACGGCGTCGGTGGCGTACGCGCCGAGGGATTCACCGCCCAGCACCAGCCTGGGGCGATCCGCCGCGGGCAGCGCGGACCACCGTGCCCGGACCGCGTGGTACAGGGCCCGCTGGGCACGTTCGGCGCGCCCTCGGTCGACCAGGAAGGAGATCCAACTGGGCAGGTACGAGTACTGGATCGCGACCGTCGCGGTGTCGCCGGCGTACATGTACTCCAGCGGGGCGGCCAGGTTCGGGTCGACCCAGCCGCTGCCGGTGGTCGCCTGCACCGCGAGCACCGCGCGGGTCCAGGCGCCGGTGCGGTCGAGTTCGCGCACGGCCAGGTCGGCGGCCTCGCGGAAGTCCTCGTCCTCCGGGTTCTCGCCGATGTAGACCCGGATCGGGACGGCGGCGGGTCGGCCGGTGAACCGGGTGATCAGCGCCGGGTCGGTGGCCTGCGCGACGAACTTGCGGCCGTTGGCGCCCAGGCTGTGCCAGGACACGAGGGAGCCCGGGCCGCCGGAGCGCAGCGGCGAGTCGGGGCGGGGGAGGTTGGGGTCGATGGCGCCGTTGATCGCCTTCGCGGTGTGGTCGACGAATCCGATGAAGCCGCGCTCCCACACCACGTCGTGCAGGCTGACCACGACCAGGAAGGTGATCGCGGCCGGCCCCAGTACGTAGGCCAGCGGGCGGGGCAGCCGGCGGCCCAACCAGCGGATCGACGTGCGGGCCGCCAGCCGCAGTCCGCGGGCGAGGGTGAGCAGGAGCAGCCCGGTGCCGAGGGTGATCACCACGATCATCAGGCCGTTCCAGGGCGAGGACGGGTTCAGGCCCTGGAGCGCGCGCAGCCTGCGCTGGGCCTGCGCCGACCACACCAGGCCGGCGACCGTCCCGATGCCGGCCACCAGGTAGTACGCCCACCACGCGCGCACCCGGAACCGCTCGCCGGGGCGGCGCGCGACGCACGCGCGGATCGCCGTGGCCGCGAGCACGCCGAGGGCGTATCCGGCGATTCCGGCCAGTCCACCGATCAGGCCCTGCCAGGGCCACGGACGCGGCAGCAGGGACGGGGTCAGCGACAGCCACAGGAACGCCGTGGCCACGCACATGCCGATCAGGTCGGGCCAACGGCGGACCACGCGGCGGGTGTTCGGCGGGGTGGTCGGGTAGGGGCGGGCGAGCAGGCGGCGGATTCGGGAGGCGGGCGGCGGGGGTGGTGGGGCGGCGTGGGATCCCGTGGGGTGTGGCGGGCCGTCGGATCGGGCCGGTTCGGCGGACGGCGGCTCGTCGTTCGGATCCGGTCTCGTTCCTGGCGCCACCATCCGATCAGCGTCCTCCGCGGTCGGGCCGGCGGCGCGGTACGACATGGCAACCGCCGCGCAGGTCACCGGTTCGGCGGTCCCTCGGGCGGGGGAGGCGGGTGTCTTGTTTTCCCCCATGCGGGGAACCGAAGTTGGCTCTCGTGTGGGAAGACGCCCGGTGTCGCCGATTCGTAGCGTGGTGGGGACGACGCGGGAGGTCCGCGTCCGGTACTTCGGGGGGACGCCGTGGCACGGATCCCATGTGTGCGTCGACGTCGGTTCGCGTTCGTGGCGGGGGCGTCGGCTGCGGCGCTGGCGCTGTCGGGCTGCTCGGGCGGGAGGGAGGACCACGAGAGGGCAGGGGCTTCCGCCTCCGCCTCGGCTTCCGCTTCCGCCTCCGCTTCCGTGCGGGCCAGTGGGGCGGCGGGCAGTGCCACGGCCGGTGCCACGGGCACGGCCGGCGCGCCGATGCCCGCGCGGGCGGCGGCCGTTGCCGCGTACCTGGACAAACACTGGCCGTCCGGTGCGGGAGGGGCGGTGGTCACGGCCAAGGACGGCGGACTCGTCGGTTGTCGGGGCCGAGGCCGAGCGAACCGGGAGGCGGGCATCGACGCCGGATGCGACACCGTCTTCGACATCGGTTCGATCACCAAGTCCTTCACCGCCGCGGCGATCCTGAAGCTGGAGACGACCGGCGCGCTGCGGGTGACGGATCCGATCTCCGACCACCTGGGGCCGGTCCCCGCCGACAAGCGCGGCATCACCGTGCACCACCTGCTCACCCACACCTCGGGTCTGCCCGAGAGCCTGGGCGACGACTACGCACCACTGAGCCGCGACGCCCTGCTCACCCGGGCGCTCGCGGCGCCCCTGGAGTCGACGCCGGGTGTCATGTTCGCGTACTCCAACGTCGGATACTCGATGTTGGCCGCGATCGTCGAGCGGGCGTCCGGCACGCCGTACCCCGAGTTCCTTGCCCGGAACCTGTTCGAGCCGGCCGGGATGACCCGCACCGGCTATCGTGCGGCCGACCCGCGACGCGACGACATCGCCGTCGAATACGACTCCGACGGTCGCGGCCACGGCACCCCGTTGGACCATCCGCGGGCGCCCGACGGCCCCTACTGGAACCTGCGCGGCAACGGCGGCCTGCTCTCCACCGCGCACGACATGTACCGCTGGTATCTCGCCCTGGACGGCGAGTCGATCCTGCCCGCCGCGGCCAAGGCGAAGATGTTCGCTCCGCACGTGTCCGAAGGCCCCGACACGACCCAGTCCTACGGCTACGGCTGGTCCATATTGCCCGGTGCTCCCGGCGTGCCCGGCCCGATCGCCACGCACAACGGCGGCAACGACCTGTCCTACGCCCGATTCCTGATCCGCCCGGCCGATCGGGTCATGGTCTTCTGGGTCACCAACCACGTCGCACGGGAGGGCAAGTGGAACCTCGACGAGCAGGACCGCGAACTCACCCTCCGCCTCGCGACGTTGACCGCGACGGACACCTGACGGCGGCGTCCGGGGACGCCCCGGGCCCGACGGCTCCTCGTGGTCGTTGCGCTCCGGGGCCTCGGCCGTCGAGGACGCGGACGTGATCGTCCGCGCCGTCCGGTCCGACGTGACGAAGCAGGCGGATGTGTCACGAACGTGTCCTGACGTGCGCCGCCTTGCAACTGGGCCGACGGCGCCCGTGTCTGAAACCTCCGAGAGCCCGCTCACCGGGAGCGGTGCCCGACTCGGAGGACGAGAGCATGCACGTTCGGAAGATTTCAGGGTTCACCCTCGCCATCGTGGCTGCCGGCCTGGCACTGACGGCCTGTGACAACGGCGGTGGCGACAAGACGCCCTCTTCCACCACCGGCTCGTCCGTCTCCACCAGCACCCCGCAATCCCGCACCTCCGTACCCGATGCCACCCCCGGCTCCGCTCGGGCCGACACCCCTTCCGGCTCCTCCCACAGCACCCCGCCGGGCACCCCCAACAAGGCCGGGGTCAAGTGCACGAACCAGATCAACTACGCCGGGGACCCGAGGCCCAACGCCGAAATCAACTCGATCGGCGAGCAGACGGGTCACTGCCCGGCACCGAAGAAGGAAGGCACGCCGTCGGGCACCCCCAACAAGGCCGGGGTGAAGTGCACGGACCAGATCAACTACGCGGGGGATACGCGGCCCAACGCCGAGATCAACTCGATCGGCGAGAAGACCGGCTACTGCCCGCCGGTCAAGCGCTGACCAACGGGCCGAGACGTACCGGGAGATGTGAACCGGGGCCGAGACCTCGTGGGCGATCCCGGATTCGGTCCGTCACCAATCCTGGTTGTGTTCCAACACGACGACGTCGTTCCCGCACCCGACGACCAACGCCCGGTTGGGGGTCACCGCCAGTACTCCATCGACCTGGTCGGGGAAGGACAACACCGTTGCCTGCCGGGAGACCAGGTCCCGGATCCGCACCGTTTCGTCGTTCGTACCGCCGGTGACGGCAACGGCCCGCCCACCGACCGGGGGCACACCAGTGCGTGTACCCGATCGGTGGATGCGGTCCCGCCGATCCCGACCACCAACGCGCCCCCGACGTGCACGACCCACCTCCACTCGAGCCCGTGATCCCGGCCGCCAGGATGACAGCCCGCCGCCCCGCCCGCCGCCGATCACCCACTCCCGCGAAACCACACGAAACGCCATACCGGCCCCGGCGCCGCGCGTCGGCGTCCACACTGGAATCGAGGATGTCGACGACGCGGGAGATCGCCATGACGCAGCCGCAGAAGCGTGGTTCGACGCAAGGGGTGCCGCGATCGACGGGGACGCGGGTGGCGGTGATCGTCGCCCTGCTGATCGTGGTGGCGCTCGCGTTCGCCGCCGGGGGCGGCGGGGTGGCCGTCGCGGTGTCGGTGGTCGTCGGCCTCGCGGAGGTGGGGCGGCGGTTGTGGGGTGCCCACCGTGCCGCGCGGGCGGCGGACGAGCGGTGGCGACACCAGGACGCGGTGGCCGCCGGACGACGGCGGACCCTGGCGGAGGTGGACGCCCTCACCGGGACACAATTCGAG
Source organism: Embleya sp. NPDC020886 (assembly GCF_044333915.1). NCBI lineage: Bacteria > Bacillati > Actinomycetota > Actinomycetes > Kitasatosporales > Streptomycetaceae > Embleya > Embleya sp. NPDC020886. Next base: position 429,505 of record NZ_JBIRRX010000003.1, read on the forward strand.
GAACTGGTGGCCGACCTGTGCCGCAACGACGGCTGCACGCAGGTGCGTCGGGTCGGCGGCTCCGGGGACAACGGGGCGGACGTGTTGTGCCGCCTGCCCGACGGGCGCTTCGCGGTGATCCAGTGCAAACGCTACGCGCCCACCCGCAGGATCGCCCCCAAGGAGGTCCGCGATCTCCTCGGCGCCAAGACCCACTTCGCCGCCGACATCGCCGTCCTGGTCACCACCGGTACGTTCAGCAAGCAGTCGACAACCTTCGCCGTGGACAACGGCATCCTCGCCGTCCACCGCGACTTCTTCGGGCTGTGGAACCAGGGAACACCCCTCGCCCGACTCGCCGCCCTCAACGGAACCGGCCAAGGCCGAACCCGACGCCGACCGAAACCTCGCCACGAATGAAACCACTCCCGCCCCATTGCCGGCATCCGCGTCGACGCCGAGGCCGACGGGTGTAGCCGCCGATCACCCGCGATGGACACGCCCCCGAACACGCATCACGACGTGCTCGCGCCGGATTCGCCCCGGCGGCCCGGGGCGACACGGCGGGCGCGGCGCACGCGCCCGGGTGCGTGGCGGTGATCGACGAAGCGTGATCGGTGCGCCCGCCCGGCCGAGACGGCTCGGTCGCCGTCTCGGCCGAGGCCGGGCACCGCAGGTCACCGCGCAGGTCGTGGGCGAGACACGGTCCTACCTGGCGAGTTCGGCCGGCCGGTCGAGCCGCGTCAGCTTCTGCGGATTCCGCACCACGTAGACCCGGGTGATCCGCCCGTCCTCCACCACCAGGCTCACGGTGGACGGCTCGCCGTCGAGGTCGAGACGGCCTGCGGGCTCGCCGTTGAGCCAGACGGCCGTGGTCTCCAGCAGCGCCGACCGGTTCGCCCGCGCGAGCACCGCCGCCACCGTCTCGACCCCGTGGATCGGGGCCAGAGCGGCGGCCGCGATTCCGCCGCCGTCGGTGATCAGGACCACGTCCGGCGCCATGACCTCCATCAGCTCCCGCAACTGCCCGGTCTGGAGTGCCCGCAGGAAACGGGCCACCACCGCCTGCTGTTCGGACCGGCTCACCTGTACGCGTGGCCGCCGGGCCGCCACATGATCGCGGGCCCGACGTGCGATCTGCCGTACCGCGGCCGAGGTCTTGCCGATGGCCTCGGCGATCTCGCCGTACGGCACGTCGAAAACCTCGCGCAGTACGAACACCGCCCGCTCCGTCGGCCCGAGCGTCTCCAGCACGGTCAACATCGCCATCGAGACGCTCTCCGCGAGTTCGACGTCCTCGGCCACGTCGGGGCTGGTCAGCAGCGGTTCCGGCAGCCACTCGCCGACGTACTCCTCGCGGCTGCGCGACAACGTCCGCAAACGATTGAGGGCTTGCCGGGTGACGATCCGGACGAGGTACGCCTGCGGGTCGCGCACCTGGGACCGGTCCACATCGGCCCACCGCAGCCAGGACTCCTGGAGTACGTCCTCCGCGTCGGACGCCGACCCGAGCATCTGGTAGGCGACCGTGAAGAGCAGGCCGCGGTGGGTGACAAACGGGTCGTCGATCATGCGTTCGACGCTACCCCGGACGGCTGGGGGGCGGTGGCGAGCGGGATCTCGCAGGTGTCGGAGAAGCCCTGCGACCTGATCCCGTGGGCGACGTTGTTCCTGGTGGCCATATTGACGAAGGCGATGTAGGCGGTGAGTTCGACCATCGCCGGGGCACCGAGCCGGTCGATCAGGCTCGCGTGCATGTCGTCGGTGACGGTCGGCGGGGTGGTGGTCATGGCCTCGGCGTACGCCAGGACGTCCCGCTCCAGCGGGGTGAACACGTCCGACTCCCGCCAGCGCGGCACCTGGCTTGCCTTCGTCGGGTCCAGGTTCTGGTTCAGGGCCTGGAAGTAGCCGACGTCCAGACACCAGGCGCAGCCGACCTGCGCCGCGACGGCCATGTGCGCGAACGACTTCAGGCCCGCGTCGGCCGCGTCCCACGCGGCCAGCTTGGCGGAGAACTCCAGGTTGGCGGTCGCGACCGCGGGGCTGTGCCACACCACCTCGACGGGCTCGGCGACCGTGCCGAGCTGCCGGACCATGTTCTCGCGGAGCTCGTCGGGGAGTTCCGCCTTCGGGACGCGTAGCGTCATGCTGTCCTCCTGGGACGATCACTGCCGGCGTTTGCCGGTCGAACATGAAGACACCGCCCGGGCCGCGGGCGTGACATCGAGTCCGGCGACCGTGTTGCGGGGCGAGGTCGGCACCCGTGCGGTTGCCGCCGTGATACGGAATTCCCGGGCACGAAGCACACGTTCCTCGTCATGCCCGGTGTGGACCCACAGGCCGAGGCCGCCGGACGGAGGTCCTCACGTTCCCGCGTGCGCCCTGGCGAAGCAGGCGGGAAACGCGCACCCCGGCCGCCCGGAGAGGGACACCTCGCCGCGGACTCGACCGGCACCGCCTCGACACCACAGACTTCGACCGACACGGGCCATGGCCGCCACGCACCCAGGAGGACGACACAGTGAAGCGCATCGGCATCATCGGGGTAGGCGAAATCGGCCGGGCCATCGTGACGGGCCTGTGCGACGGGACCGACGAGTCGCCGGAGGTGTTCCTCTCCCCGCGCGGCGCCCGTGCCGCCGCGGAGTTGTCCGAGCGCTTCGAGGGTGTACGAGTGTGCACCGACAACCAGGAGGTGGTGGACCGCTCCGAGATGATCGTCATCGCCGTACGTCGCCACGACCGGCACGAGGCACTCGCCGACCTGGAGGTGGACGACGACACGATCGTGGTCAACGTGATGGCCGGGGTCGGCAACGACGACCTGCGCCGGACGCTCCGCACCGGCGCCCCGCTGGTCCGAGCCATCCCGCTGCCGACCATCCGCGAACGCCGCTCGGTCACGGTGGTGCACCCCTCGCACCCGGCGGTCGACTCCTTCTTCGCCCGGATGGGCGGAGCGCTCCCCGTCGCGGACGAGGCCGCCTTCGACGTCCTCTCCGCGTTGACCGGGACGCTCACCACCCACTACGCGTATCTCGCCACGCTCGCCTCGTGGGCCGCCGGCCACGGCATAGCCCCCGGCGACGCCGAACGCTACGTCCGCGGCCTCTTCCAGGGCGTGGGCCGCTCCCTGGGGGACGAGACCCGTTCCCTGGACGAACTCGCGGCCGACCACGAGACACCGAACGGGAGCAACGAACGCATCCGCACCACCTGGTTCGACCCGGCCAACTCCCAAGCCCTCACGACGACCCTCGACGACCTGCTCGCCGACCTCACCACATAGGCCCGGTCCCGGCCACGGCGTCACCCGACCACGGTGTCGCGGGCGGGGCCCGCCGCACCTGCGGCCGACACGGCCGGTCCGGAGTCCCCGCGAGCGACTCCGGACCCTGCCCGACCGCGGCAGTCGCCGAGCGGTCGGTGGCCCGCCCCGGCGGACGGAGGCTCAGTCGAGGGGCAACGCGCGTACCCAGGTCCGGTGTTCGTCCAGGTGTTCGTCCACCGCCAGGTTCGATTCCGCCAGTATCGCCTCGAACTCCCGGTCCGTCAGCGGGCGGCAGCGGAACTCGTGTACCCAGTGCGCGTCCGGGAATTCGTATTCGATGCGCACCGCGCGCACCCCGTCCCCGATCGGATCGGAGGCGAGGATGCTCACGGATCCGCCGGGGTGTCGGCTGATTCGGGGCAACTCGTCGTGCCAGCCGATGCCTTCGCGCTGGATCAGCACCACCCCACCGTCCGCGACGTGTGCCCGACAGGCGTCGAGCATCGCCCGGCAGGATTCGGGCTCGACCGTGTGCACCAGATAGGAGGCCAACAACACGACGTCGAAGCGCTCCTCGAGCCGCAAGTCCTCGATCGTGGACAGTATGGTCTTCGCCCCGCGCACCCGATCGAGCATCTCCGGCGACTCGTCCACCGCCGTGACCTCCCACCCGCGCTCGACCAACGCATGGGTCACCCGCCCGGCCCCACAGCCGAGTTCGAGCACGGTGCGGGCCCCCTCACGGGCGCCCAGCGCGATCATGTCCGGCTCCTCGCGCACCTTCAGCCGGTCCCACATGTCCACGGCACACCCGTCCGGCGTGAACGCCCCGGGCCCCTCGCCGCGATACCCCTCACGAATACGCGCCATGACCGATCCCTTCCCCCGAACGACACCCGGTCGCTCACGAAACGGACAGCAACGCGCCCACCCAAACCGTTCCCACCCGGAGCTGTCAACGGTTTCGACACGGTGCCGGCCGACCACGAGGGTGCCGACCGGGGTGCGTTCGGGTCTCGGCGGCGCCGCCGGGGTGTCGGTCGCCGGGACCGACCCACCGATGACCGGAATCTCCCGGCGAGCCAAACACCGCAGGGACGCGGACCCGACGCCGCGTGTCCCACCCGCACCCGGAGCGAGCACCCTTCCGGGCGTCGGGCCGCGGTGCCGGGGATGCGGGCCGCAGTCGTACGCCTCTTGTGATTTCGAAGGCCCTGCGCTTCACTGCGAGACATTGTCTCAGATTGAACTTTGTCTCGACAGGGAACGGGTGCGGGCCGCGCCATGCCCGCCGGCCGCCTCGCCCGGCCCCGGGCACCTTGTCCGCACCCCCCCACGCGCAGGAGCACACGAGCATGTCCGAACAACACCCGCACGCCGGACTTCCCTTCACCGACGACGACACCGGCATCGCCGCCGCACTCGAAGACGTCAGCATCCCCGCCCTGATGTTGTCGCTCGTGCATCTGACCGGCGACCCGTCGTGGATCCGCGGGCCGATCCGCCCACGCGGCCTCGTCCTGAACGAGGTGCAGGGCTTCCTCACCGAGGACGAGAAGGCCCGGGTCCGGGCCCAGGCCCTGGACGCCATCCGCGCCCACCGCGACAACGGCTGCGCCCTGCCCCCGCAGCCCGGCCCCGAACTGCTCCACGAGATGATGAACTGGGTCGCCTGCGCGGAGATCCCGGCCGAATACGTGCCGATGATGCTGGAGGACATGCAACTCGGGGAGCGGCCTGCCGAGTCCGTGCCCGCCCCGGGGGACGCCGCGGTCCGCGAGGCGTTCCCGGTGCTGGTCATCGGCTGCGGCCAGTCCGGCCTGCTCGCGGGCATCCGCCTCAAGCAGGCCGGGATCCCCTTCACGATCATCGAGAAGAACCCGGACGTCGGCGGCACCTGGTACGAGAACACCTACCCCGGCTGCCGCGTCGACGTCGGCAACCACTTCTATTGCTACAGCTTCGAACCCTCCGACCACTGGAGCGAGTTCTACGCCCGTCAGCCCGAACTCCAGGGCTACTTCCGCGATGTGATGGACCGTTACGGCATCGCCGAGCACGTCCGCTGGGACACCGAGGTCTCCCGGGCAGTGTGGGACGAGCCCACCGGCACCTGGCGGGTCACCACCCGCGGCCCCGACGCCCGGGAGACCACGATCACCGCCAGGGCCGTGATCTCCGCGGTCGGCCTGCTCAACCGGCCGCACATCCCGCACTTCGACGGCGCCGAGGACTTCGCCGGCCCCACGTTCCACTCCTCCCACTGGGACCACGGCGTCGACCACCGCGGCAAGCGCGTCGCGATGATCGGGGCCGGTGCGTCCGGCTTCCAGATCGCCCCCGCGATCGCCGAGGACGTCGCGCACCTGACCGTCTTCCAGCGCACCGCGCAGTGGATGTTCCCCAACCCGAACTACCACGGCAAGGTCGGTCCGGGCGTGCGGTGGGCCATGCGGCATCTGCCGTTCTACGGCCGCTGGTACCGCTTCATGATCTTCTGGCCGGGCAGCGACGGCGCGCTCGAAGGCGCCCGCATCGACCCCGAATGGCCGCACCAGGACCGCTCCGTCAGCGAACGCAACGACCGCACCCGCGAGATCTTCACCGAATGGATCCGCAGCCAGGTCGGCGACGACCCGGAACTGTTCGCCAAGGTCCTGCCCGACTACCCGGCCACCGGCAAGCGCACCCTGCAGGACAACGGCAGTTGGCTGCGCACCCTCAAGCGCGACGACGTCGACCTGGTCCGCGACCCCATCGCGCGCATCGACAAGGACGCCGTCGTCACCGCGGCCGGCACGCGCCACGAGGTCGACATCATCGTCTACGCCACCGGGTTCCAGGCCAACCGCTACCTCTACCCCATGCACGTCGTCGGCCGGGACGGCGTGGTCCTCGCCGAGCAGTGGGGCGAGACACCCACCGCGTACCTCGGCATCACGGTGCCGAACTTCCCCAACTTCTTCTGCATGTACGGCCCCGGCACCGCGCTTGCCCACGGGGGCAGCCTGATTTTCCAATCCGAATGCCAGATGCAGTACATCTCGGCCTGCCTCGACATCCTGATCGAGCGCGGCGCCCGTGCCCTCGAACCCACCCACACCGCCCACGGGGACTACGTCGCCCGACACCGCGCCGCGATCCGGCAACTGGTCTGGTCGCACCCGACCATCAAGCACTCCTACTTCAAGAACGCCGACGGCGAGGTCTACACCGCCGGCCCCTGGCGCCTCGTGGACTACTGGAACTGGACCAAGGGACCGGACCTCGACGACTACCTCGTCGACCGACCCACCACGGCAAGGCCGATCACCTTGCCGCGTAGGCCACTTGCCGGCCCCACACCCCTCGGTCTCCCCGCTCGTCGGCGCGTGAGCCGACGACCGGGGACCGTCGGTGACGGTTCCTGCCGGTAGGATCGGCTCGGCAGACGGGTGGGCAAGAGGCGGGGTGAGGGATGGCCGGCCGGGTCACGGCAGTCAGCTCCAACGCGACGTACTCGTTCGGCAAACCCAATCGCGAGTCCGTCACCCTGCTCGCCGGCCTCGGCGTCGAGGGGGATGTCCACGCGGGTGAGACGATCCGCCATCAGTTCCGGATGACCTACGAGCCGGATCTGCCCAACCTGCGCCAGGTCCACCTGATGCACGACGAACTCTTCGACGAACTCGCGCTCAAGGGCTTCGCCGTCGCCGCGGGCCAACTCGGGGAGAACATCACCACCCGCGGCGTCGACCTCCTCGGCCTGCCCACCGGCGCCCTCCTGCACCTGGGCGACAAGGCGGTGCTCGAGGTGACGGGACTGCGCAACCCGTGCGCGAAGATCAACGACTTCCGCAAGGGCCTGCTCGGCGAGGTCTTCGCCCTGGACCCCATCTCGGGAGACTTCACCTTCAAGTCCGGAATCATGGCCGTGGTCCGCCATGGCGGACCGGTCCGTCCGCACGACCCCATCGAGGTCGAACTCCCACCCACCCCGCACCACCCCTTGGAGCGCGTCTAGCGAAGAGGCGTTCTGCACACGGTCCGATGGTGGAGGGCGGTCCGGCGTCGGAGGCGACTGCGACCATCGGGTGCATGACCATGACCGAACGTGATCGTGAGGACGACTGGCTCGACTTCCTCGCGCGTTGGAGCGTCGAGTGGGCGGACGCGCAGGACCCCGACGAGCTCGAAGGTGACGATCTGGCGGCGTGCCGGGGTCGGTGGTTGGGCTTCCCGGGCGCCGACGAGGAGCGGCTGACCGCGCTGGAGAAGCGGATCGGTCGACGCCTGCCGCCCTCGTACCGCTCGTTCCTCGCGCTCACCGACGGGTGGCTGAACGCGGGGGACTTCGTGGTGCGACTGGCCGGTACAGCCGAGGTGGCGCCGCTGGACGAGGCGGAAGCCGAGCGGTACACGGGCTGCGACGGTTACCTCGGGGACAGCGAGGAACCCACCGAGGAGGACATCCACCGCTCCCGCTTGTGGCACCGGGCCCTGCACATCGACGCCGAGGCGGACGCGGGCATCCTGATGCTCGACCCGGGCGACGTCGGCCCGGACGGCGAATGGGCGGTCTACTCCTGGCACAGTTGGAAGGCCATGCCCGCGGAGCGCTTCGATTCCTTCCGCGCCTTCATGCACGACAAATACCGGGAGTTCCACGCCCTGGCGGCCGACAGCGGCATGGTCAACGACACCACCCGAGCGCTGGACGCGGAGCTGGAGCAGGCTCGCGAGGACGTGCTCGCCGGGCAATGGCAGCGGACGGTCGACGTCTTCGCGCGCGCCGAGCGGTTCGGTCGCCCCGGCGCGTGCGAACTCGGCGGCCAACTGGAGGCGTTCCTCGGACGGGACGACGCCTGGTCGAGGGTGTACCACCTGCCGATGAACCCGGCCCATCGGACCGAGACGTTACCGGCGCGCCTGGCCCGGGAGATCCGCCACCCGTGGCGACGGCCACTGGAGGTGGTCGAGGAACAACCGGTCGAGGTGCGCGAGTTGGCCCGAAGCATCGCCGACGGCGGCTTCGTCTACGAGCCCGCCGGCCCCTTCGGCGCGGTGGTGCTGCGGGCGCGTGAGGCGGCCCGGTGGGGCGACACCGACGGGGCCTGGCGGGTGCTGCGCGACGGCCTCGCGCAGTGGATCCCGCCCGCCGGGGACGTCGTGGCGCCGGTCGGTCTGCTCGCGGATCCGCTGCTCGCCCCGGTGATCACGCCGGAGCGCGGTCGGGAGTTGCTCGCCACACCCCGCGCGGGCCGTGCGGGTGTGCCGCCCGAGCCGCTGCCCGACCGGGACCCCGAGGGCCTGGACTGGCTCGCCGGGGAGACCTGGCCCTTCCGCGGCGGCTATCGCTTCGTGCTGGTCGAGGGCATCGAACCGGCGCGGCTCGTGGACCTGTTCGGCCACGAGGAGCAGAACGGGCTTGCCGCCCCCGCCACTTCGAGCGAGCTGAACGAGCGCCGGAGGCAGTCGGAGCACCGGCGCTCCGCCGATCCGTGGGACGACCGCGCCGTGATGGTGGTGGGCCGGACGGGGACGCCGGGGTGGGGCTTCGCATTCGCTCCCGAGTCCGCCGGTCCCGACGCGGACCGGTTGCGGAGCCCGGCCGCCCGGGCCTCGCGGTCCGCTTCGGGAGCGCGGGCCGTGGTGGTGTGGTGCGTCCCCGGTTCCCGCCGGGAGGACGGCGGGCCCTGGGAGCCGCCGGCCTTCCACCTCTCGATGGCCCGGGACGGCGAGATCGGGTACGCCCTCACCGTGGCGATGCCGCCGGACTTCGGGTCGACCGAGGACAGGCCGCCACGCGCGCCGATCGTGGACCGCGTCGGCACGCTGCCCCGGGCGTTCGATCCGGACCCGATGCTCGCCGAGGTCGCGGCGGTCGGGTCGGCGAAGCGCGAGCGATGCCCCGGCGAGGAGCACATGCTCCGGGCGATCGCCGAGGAGTTCGGGGTCACCTTGCCCCGCCACGCGCTGCTTCGCGGCCGACTGCACTCCTTCGAGACCGTCGGTTGGTCTCGCGGGCCCCGGCACGGCGACACTTGGCTGAGCATCGAGGGCGTTCGATAGCACGAGGTCCCCGGTCGAACGCGCCGAAGCACCCGCCGAGTTCGGGTTCCGGTCTCCGCTCGGGGTCGAGTCCGCCCCCGGATCAGGGGGCGGACTCGACCCCGACGCACGCATCCCGCCGCCGGTTCACACCCCTGCGAGGGACGCCGCAGTACCATGTGCGGCGAACCGCGTCCGCGACGCGATCGCCCGGACGGAAGAGGCCGAACCACATGACAGCGGAGTCGCCGGCACGGACCGTTCAACGCTTGTTCCCGTTGTTGGCCGAGGGCAGGACCGCAGAGGCGGCGGGATTGTTCGCCGACTCGGTGTCGTTCTCGATTCCGCACCCGCCGGGCATTCCATGGGTACCGGAGGTCGACTCGGCCGACGGCATGCGCACGTTCTTCGAACTGCTCCGGACCCACGTGCGGGCCAAGGAGTTCGACCTCCACCAGGTCGTCGCCGAGGGCGACGACGTGGTTTTCATCGGGCGGATGGTCTCCGAGGTCCGGAAGACGGGCCGCGACATCGACACAGCGTTCGCCCTGCACACCACGGTCCGAGAGGGACGGATCACCCGCTACCACCTCTACGAGGACAGCTACGCCGTGGCGCGGGCCTACTTCGACGACTGATCGCCCGGACGGACCTGCGGCCCGGCGCGAGCGTCGACGGTCGCGGCGCCGACGGCGTGGCGTCATCGGAGCTGCGGACTCCATTCGAAGAGCAGGATGGTTGCGTCGTCCCGTAGTTGGTTGCGTTGGTAGTCCAAAATGGCGTGGATGAGCAGCCGCAGCACCTCCGCCGGCCGCTGTCCGGCGGAGGAGGAGCGGATGATGAAGTCGGTGAACCGGTCGAGGCCGAACTCCGCACCGTCCGCGTCGCGAGCCTCCACCACACCGTCGGTGTAGAGCAGGACACAATCGCCCGGTTCCAGGGTCGTCTCGTGGATCTGTCGGGCCGCCGGGGCGAGTGGACCGGCCAGGCCGATCGGCGGCTGAGGGGGGCTCTCCAACGCCCGACCGAGCACCCGCCTGGCCCGGATCAGCAGCGGTGGAGGATGACCGCAATTGACCCAGCGCAGCACCCCGGTCTCGGCGTCGAGCCGACACAGCACCCCGGTGCAGAAGTGGTCCGGCAGCCACCGGGCGAGCGCATGGTCGACGGAGTCGACGACATCGGCCAGATCGGCACCGCCCCGGCGGGCGTTGCGGGCCGCCGCCATGGCGACCGACGTGGTCAGGCCGGCAGTCAGATCGTGACCCATGGCGTCGAGGATCATGGTGTGCAGGATGTTCTTGACCACCGAGTGATCGAAGGCGTCGCCCGCCACGTCGTACGCCGGTTCCAGGACCGCGGTCGAAACACACCTGCTGCTGCCGATGGTGCGCGGTGGCAGGAAGGCCCGCAGCATCTCGGCGGGCATCGCCATGGTCGCGGTGCGGGTGCGGGCGGCGAGCCAGTCGCTGTAGGCGCGCTTCGAGGTGATCAGCATGGCGAACACGTGGGCCAGCATCCGGCTGCGACGCATGCGCACCCCGTCGAGCGAGGCGGTCCGCACCGCCAGCACGCCCAGCCGCTCCGCGCCGTCGACCAGAGGCATCCAGAGGAGCAATCCGTCCTCGGCCCCGACCACCTGCACGGAGACCGTGCGGTACGCCCAGCCGGCCGAGGAGTGGTCCACCGGCAGCGACTCCTGGGCCTCGTCGAGTGGGATGAGCAGTCGTTGCTGGAGGTCGACGAGGTAGACCGACGCGGTGTCCAGGCCGAGGGCGCGGGCGCACCGGTTCGCCAGGGCGGGCAGTTCGACCGGCAGGGCGGTCTGGGCCTCGCTGATCAGCTCGTCCAGCCGATTCTCGTCGACGATGGTGTCGGGATCCGAGGACGCGCGCGCTGTGTCCGACACGGAATCACCTCTTCCCTGCCCAGTTTCACACCGATCCCGTCCTCCCTCACGTCGGCTCGTGGCGGCGGACGCGGGCGACACCGGAGTGGCCGGCCGAACTCGGCCGGACACACCTCCGGCGCGAGCCACGCGGTGGGCGCGCTCGTGTGAACCGTCGCCGAACGTGCGCCTCGGCCGCCCCGAGGAGGCGTCGGGAGCCGGCCACCGGCTGCACGGCGGTGCCTCGGCAACCGCCTGTGACCCGTGTGGGGGCGGGAACCACGGTGGCGCGGAGGGTGGTTGCCCATGTCTGATGACGACGTTTCTCATCCGGCTCACATCCGGCTCTCATGCCGCGTTCCTAGGCTGCCGATGACCCGAGGGAATCGGAAGGAATCGACGGACCATGAGCCAGGACCACGACGAAGGTCGACGCGTCAGCCGGCGCACCGCGCCGGCGGGCATCGGCAGCATCGGCCTGGGCGCGCTGCTCGGCGCCTGCTCGGGAGCGGACGGCGGCGGCAAGGCCCGGGCCACCACGACGACCGGAGCGACTGCCACGGTCTCGCCCCGGGCCACCACCCCCCCCAGGACGTCGCCAAGCTGTTCGAGGGGGCGAGCACCTGCACGCTCACTCCGCAGACCACCCAGGGCCCGTACTACTTCGACGCCGACAAGATCCGCAGCGACATCCGCGAGGAACGCGAGGGCGTCCGGCTGCGGCTGGCCGTCCGGGTCCAGGACAGTGAGACGTGCCGGGCGATCCCGAACGCGGTGGTGGAGATCTGGCACTGCGACGCGGCCGGCCTCTACTCCGGAGCCGAAACGCTCTCCGGAGGTGGTGCCCGGAGCGGCGGGGGTGGCGGTCCCGGGGGTGGTACGCCCCCGTCCGGAGCCGGCGTACCGCCCTCCCGGGCACCCGGCGGCGCACCACCCTCGGGCGCCCCGGGCGCCGGCGCCGGCGGGGGACAGGGGGACCTCACACCGCAGGACGACAACCGTTACCTGCGGGGCGCCCAGGTGACCGACAACCAGGGCATCGTGCAGTTCACCACCATCCGACCGGGTTGGTACCGGGGCCGTACCGTCCACATCCACGCCATGGTGCACGTCGACAACCAACGCACGCTGACCACCCAGATGATGATGGACGAGGCGCTCGACACCGCCGTCTTCGCCCGACAGCCGTATGCCGGGCACACCGGCCGCGACACGTTCAACGACGGCGACGGCATCTACCGGCCCACCATGCTCCTCAAGGTCGTCCGGGACGACGACGGCTACCTGGGTGTGATCACGCTCGCCGCGGATCCCGACCAGGACGGCAAGTAGGCCGCCGGGCGCCGAAGCGTCACCCCGTCGGCGCCGGGTGGGCGCTCAGCAGGTGGGCGAGGCGCGGAGGGGACGGGCGGACGGGCCCGGTCGCACCGTCACCTCGCGATGCGTCAGATGCGAGTGTCCCTCGGAGCAGGCGACGACCACGCGGACCGGCGCGCCGCAGTCGTCGTGCCGTATGTCGAGCATCGGTCCCGCCGGGTCGGCCCGATGCTTCTCGCCGAACTGCTTGAGGGCCAGCAGCACCGGCCACAGGTCCCAGCCCTTCGCGGTGACCCGGTACTCGTTGCGGGTGCGCGCTCCGGGCTCTCGGTAGGGCCGGGCGGCGAGCACACCGCCGGCGACCAGTTTGCGCAGTCGGTCGGCGAGCACGGCCTCCGACAGGCCGACGTGGCGTCGGAAGTCGTCGAACCTGCGCACGCCGTTGACGGCGTCCCGCAGGATCAGCAGCGACCACTTCTCGCCCACCAGGTCGAGCGTCCGTCGGACCGGGCATTCCGAGGGGTCGATGTCCAGCCACTTCAGGTCCATGGGAGTAGTCTGACACCTGACTTCGAAAATCGCAGTCAGTCGGCGCCGTCCGCGGCGCCGGCCACACCACGCACGGACGGCCCGTCGCGCCACGGCACGGCGGGAGGAAACCGGAGGACGGGGCATGGGCAGGTCGCGGACGTATACGTGGGACGACCCGGCGGTCACGGCGGCAGGCGCCGCGTCCATGGCCGGCCTCGATTTCCTGAAGGCGATGCTCGCCGGCAGACTTCCGGGGCCGCCGATAGCCGCCACCCTCGACTTCACGCTCGACGAGGTCGAGCACGGGCGCGCGGTGTTCTCCATGACGCCCGGTGAGGAGCACTACAACCCGATCGGCAGCGTGCACGGCGGCGTCTACGCGACGATGTTGGACTCGGCGGCCGGCTGCGCGGTGCACACGACGTTGCCCGCGGGCACGGCCTACACCTCGCTCGACCTGTCCACGAAGTTCCTGCGTCCGATCACCTTCGACACCGGCCGGATCCGCGCGGTGGGCCGGGTGCGCAGTCAGGGCCGCCGCACCGCGCTCGCGGAGGCCGAACTGCTGGACGCGAACGACCGCCTGCTCGCGCACGCCACGAGTAGCTGCATGATCTTCCCGATCCCGGGCGCGGGTTCGAGCGGCAAGCCGGGGGAGTGACCGCCGCGTCGCCGGCCCGATGACGATCCACCCACGACGCCACCGGCCGACTCGCCCGGATCACCAGGCCCCCGCCCCGGATGCGACGGTGGGCACGCGGTGTTCCCTCGGGCGTCGGGCGGGGCGCCGAGCACCGATTCGCAGGCCCATCGGTCGACACCGCCCGTCGGGTCGTCGGTGCCGGCCGGTAGCGCCGTGAGTTCGGCGAGGGCATCCTCGCCGAGCCGGCGACGCACACCGCCGCGCCGCACTGTCCGAAGCCGCCGAACGGCGTGTGCCGCGGGCTGTCGTGCCGGTCGTCGATCCGGACCGAACCGGCCCGGAGCCGACGGGCCGCCTGCGGCGCGCGCGGCACGTCCCGCGCCCGGAAGCCCTTCCCCGTAGCCCGGGCCCTGCGCCGTTTCGCCGCCGCGGACCACCGTGGCCCTCCTTGCTGCCGCTTTCGATGGAGCCGAGCTCTCGACGCGGCCGAGGATGCGATCACGCCGGACGGCGGACGCCGGGCCGAGTCGATCTGCCCCCGGATGTTCGGGCCGTGTGCTCCGCCTCCCTTTGCCCCGTCTCCCTTTGCCCCGCCGGGCTCGGTCGACCCGTTTGACCGGTCGGGGGACTGCGATTACCTTGACTAGAATATAGATTCTAGAGGCTTCATTCTAGGATCTCGGTGATCGGAGTCGGAACATGGACGAGGACATGGGCGTGGCCGTTCGGACCGTGGCGGAGGCCGGGCCCGGTACCGGGGAGACGTTGGCGCCGTCGGTGTTGTGGAAGGCGTTTCGGGTGTTGGGGGTCTTCAGCCACAGTCGGCGGGTGCTGACCCTCGCGCAGATCGTGCGGCGCAGCGGGCTGCCCAAGTCCACCGCGCATCGGGTGTTGGCGATGTTGGTCGAGGTCGGCGCGGTCGAGCAGCACAGCGACGGCTACCGGATGGGTCTGCGGATGTTCTCGCTCGGGGCGCTGCCTCCGGAGGTCGCGTTGCGGGACGCGGCCCTGGTGCATCTGGAGGAATTGCACCGGGTGACCGGGCAGACGCTGCACCTCGCGATCCTGCGCGAGGGGGACGCCGTGTATCTGGAAAAGCTTCGCGGTCGTCGGTACGACCGTTCCCCGGCGCTGGTCGGAGGCCGGCTGCCGGCGCGGTGCACCGCGATCGGCAAGGCGATGTTGGCGTTCTCGACGGAACGCACGCTCGCCGAGTTGTCGACCGCGCCGCCGGCACCGCGCACCGCCCGGTCGCTCACCTCGATGGTGGCCCTGCGTCGCCAACTGGCCGCCGTGCGCGTCGACGGGTACGCCGTCGACCGGGAGGAGGCCGTCGACGGGTTGGCCTGCGTGGCGGTGCCGGTACTGGTCGCGGGGCGGGCCGTTGCGGCGGTGTCGATCGCCTTCGCCGCGGCCGCGGGCAGCGGGACCGTACTGGTGGACCCGCTGCGTCGCACGGCCGCCGCCATCTTCCGGTCGATCACGGCCTCCTCGGCCGCCCACCTGATCCCGGCCGGTGGATAGGGTGGTGGCCATGGACAAGACGAGCGCCAACCGGGACCGGATCCTGGACGCGGCCGAGCGCCTGTTCAGCACCCGGGGCTATGCGAACGTCACGGTGGGCCAGGTCTGCCAGGCGTCCGGTTTCCCGGTGGGCTCGATCTACCACCACTTCACCAACAAATACGGCCTGTTGGCGGCGGTGTTCGAACGTTCCTCCGGATTGTTCTTCGAGTCGCTGCCGGCCGTGGACGACCTGCCCGGCGGCCCGCTCGACCGGCTCGGCGCGTTCTACGACGCCGCCGCGCACGTGATCGGCGACCGGGTGCTGTTCATGCGGCTGATGTTCCTGCTGCAGCTCCAGGAGGACGGGGACGGGACCATCACGCCGTTGGTGCACGAGGCCCGCCGCCGGGTGCGCACCGAGCTGATCTCGGTGATCGAGCCGGTCGCGCGCGACTGCGGAGTCCCCGACCCGCAGGAACTGGCGCTGGAACTGGCCGAGTTGACCATGTCGTTCACCGCCGGCCTGGTGGTGTTCACCGACGCGGAGACCGTCGGCATCCCCGCCGGCGTGCACCGGTTGCGCCAACTGGTCCTGGCCACCATCAGCGAGAGCGCCGGCCGACCGGCCACCGTCTCGTAGCCTGCGGTCGCCGGGTCGTCCACCGCCTACCGGAGACTCCCTACCGGAGACACCGGCGACCGGCGACCCTGGCGACCGCCGGCACCAACCCCCGCCTCGGCGTCGGCGGCGCGGGCAGGCCGAAGCGGGCCAGGAGGACCACGGTCAGCGCCACGGCCACGCCCGACCCCGACAACAGCACGATCGCGCCCTCGCGCGGCGGCCCGCCGTTCGTGGTGAACGCGGCCAGGACCGCCGCGACGAAACTGCTCGCGGCCGCGCCGCCGATCCAACGCGTCAACGCGTTCGCGCTGTTGGCCATCCCGATCCGCGACGCGGGCACGAACCGGGCCAACAGCGACGGGATCGCGGCGTATCCCAGACTCACCATCACGCCGATCGCGAAGCTCGCCGCCACCACCTGGTACGGCCGATCGTGCGCCACGGTCAGCACGCCGAACCCGCCCACCCCGGCAACCCCGGCCGCCACCAGGGTGAAGCGGGCGCCGAAGCGCACGACCGACCGGCCGCCGATCGGCGCGGCGATCATCGCCGCGATCGTCATCGGCAGCAGGTACACCACCGAGGCGGTCAGCGCCGACGCGCCGAACCCGTAGCCCGCGGACTCCGGCCGCCCGCGCACGAGTCGGGTCAGCGTCAGCACCGCCAGGTACATCACCGCCCCCACCAGCGCGGACAACACGTTCGCCACCACGATCGGGCGCCGCCGCAACAGGTCCAGCGCCAACAGCGGGTCGCGACGGCCGCGTTCGACCCGGACGAAGACCGCCAGTACGACCGCCGCGGCAACCGCCGTGGCCGGCACGGCCGGTGACGTCCAGCCCCAACTGCCGCCCTGGGACAGCGGCAACATCACCAGGACGAGACCCGTGCCCAGCACGGCGGCACCCGTGACGTCCACCCGCCCGCCATGGTCGACCACCGTCCGACGCGGCACGAAAAGCACGATCAGGAGCACCGCGCCGGCCGCCACCGCGGCACATCCCCAGAACAGCACGCGGTAGCCCGGACAAACCCGATCCAACAGGCCGGCGGCCACCGGACCCAGCCCGCCGCCCACCGCCAGTGTGCCGGACACCAGCGCCACCGCCGAGGTGAGCCGGTCGCCGCCCACCTCGCGATACAGCACGGTGACGGCCAGCGGGAACACCGCCCCCGCCGTGCCCTGCAGGGCACGCCCGAGCAGGAACAGCGGGAACGAGGAGGCGAGCGCGGACAGTACGGCGCCGAGCGTGAGCACCGCCAGGCAACACACCAGTACGCCCCGGCCGGTTCTCAGGTCGGCTATCCGGCCGAACACCGGGACGGTGACCGCCGAGGTGAGCAGGCCGGCCGTCACCGCCCAGTTCGCCGTGCCGGGCGACACATGCAACTCCGCCGCGATATCCGGCAGTACGGGGACCACGACGGCCGGTACGGCGCCCGCCACGACCCCGGCGAAGCACAGCGCGAACAACAGCGGGCCGGACCGGGTGGCCGGCGGATCCTGAAGGCTTGGCATGGCCGCACCGTGCCGGCGCCCGGCGCGGCGAAGCGTGATTCGTTCCGCCGGCCGGGACGACCGAACGCGGATGCGATGGCGATCCGGTCGCGCCGTGTGCCGCCGTCCCGGTCACCGGAACGATCCGACCCCGGTTCGGATCGCGCGACGGAGACTCACAGCCAGTGGATGCGATCGCCGCGACGCCGCGTCCGGGCCGGCGGGTGGCCTCACCGCCCGCCCGGCGGCGCGGACGTGGCGAAGCGGCGGCGAACCGGACACCCGCGCCGCGCCGCGCGCCGGACATCCACGCGCTACGCACGATCTCCAGGCGACTCACTCAACGGAGCCGAACACATGAGCAATACGATCGTCACCTCCGATGTGCCGGTGGGGGAGTACACCCTCCGGGTCAATCGCGCCGGTCAGGGCAACGCGGAGACCATTCTCTTCCTGCACGGTTCGGGCCCCGGTGCCACCGGCATGTCCAACTTCGCGGGCACCATCGAGGCTCTGTCCGACACCTACGACTGCCTGGTCGTGGACCAGGTCGGGTGGGGCGACTCCAGCCACCCCGAGCACACCCCGCCCGGCTCCCGCCTCCGCCAGAACGTCGCGGCCTGCCTGGGCCTGCTCGACGAACTGGGCCTGGAACGGGTCCACCTGGTCGGCAACTCGCTGGGCGGCGCCCTCGCGTTGCACCTGTTGGTCCGCGCTCCCGAGCGGTTCGGCAAGGCGGTGCTGATGGGCGCTGCCGGAGCGGGCAACGCGACCACACCGCAGCCGGCCATCATGCGGCTGATCACCTTCTACGACGACCCCACCGCGCGGTCGATGGCCGAGTTGATCTCGTTCATGCTGTACGACCCCACGTTGTTCGGCGACCGGCTCGACGCCGTCGCCGAGGAGCGCCTGGCGGTGGCGATCCGCCCCGAGGTGGAGCGTTCGCACCGGCAGACGTTCGCCATGGCACCGGGCGCCGGTCCCGGACTGCCCGAGATCGCCCTGAAGCGGATCACCAACGACGTGCTGCTCGTGCACGGCCGCGAGGACGTGATGGTCCCGCCCGAGGGCAGCGAGTGGTTCGCCCGCCGGATCCCCAACGCCCGCCTGTACCTGGTCCCGCAGTGCGGCCACTGGGCGCAGATCGAACAGGCCGAGCGATTCCAGGCGGTCACCCGTGCGTTCCTCGCCGGCGCCGTCTAGCCCGGTCGGAACCGGCCGCTCGCCCACCGAAAGCCCGCTAGGCGCACGGCAGTTCGAACCGAGAACCGCCGCATCTGCCGGTCGCCCAGCCGAACCGCCCCACCGAAAAGCCGTCCCCCAGCACGGTCCACCGAACAAGGGAGCAGGACCAGACCATGAGCATCGTGAGCGCCCTGGGCTACGTCGTCGTACGCGGCCCCCTGGAGGCGTGGCAGCGGTTCGGCCCCGAGATCCTCGGCTTGCAACCCGCCCCTTCGGCCGACCCGGACACCCTTCTGTTCAAGACCGACAGCCGCTCCTGGCGGCTGGCGATCGAGGCGGGCGAGCCCGCCGGCCCGCAGTCCCTGGTCGCCCTCGGCCTCGAAGTCAGGTCGGCCGACCGGCTCGAAGCCCTCGCCGACACGTTGCGCTCGGGCGGTATCGAGGTGCACGAGGACCCGGATCTGGCCGAACGCCGCCGGGTTCGCGGCCTGATCACCTTCCGCGACCCGACCGGCAACACCATCGAGGCGTACTGGGGCGCGACCGTCGACAAGAGCGGCTTCGCCTCACCACGCGGTGTCACCTTCGTCGCCGGCGAAACCGCAGCCGGCGAGATCGGCATCGGCCACACCTTCCTGCTGGCCGACGACGTCGCCAAGGCCGCCGCCTTCTACACCGACCACCTCGGCTTCCGGCTCTCCGACACGATCGCGTTCGGCCCGCAGTCCGCACACTTCCTGCACTGCAACCCGCGTCACCACTCGATCGCCCTCGCCGCGCTCCCGGGCGCACCGGCCTCGGGCCTGGGCCACCTGATGCTCGAAGTCGACACCCTGGAAGCCGTCGGCCGCGCCCTGGACGCCGTCCAGGAACAGGAGATGCCCATCCCGCTGTCCATCGGCGAACACAGCAACGACCGGATGACCTCCTTCTACGTCCGCACCCCCTCCGGCTTCGACATCGAATACGGCTACAACGGCCGGGTCATCGACGACCGGGACTGGACCGTCAGCCACTACGAGTCGCCCAGCACCTGGGGCCACCGCTTCGCCACCCCGCCCGGCCCCGGGACCGACTGACCGAGAAAGGCCCGCCATGTTCGACGTCACCGAACTGGTCCGACCCGACCAGGGACTGATCAACCCGAGCATCTACACCGACCCCGAGATCTACCAGGCCGAACTCGAACAAGTCTTCGCCCGCAGTTGGCTGTTCCTCGCCCACGACACCCAACTCCCCAAGCCGGGCAGCTTCCTGCAGACCTACATGGCCGAGGACCCGGTCCTGGTGGTCCGCCAACGGGACGGCTCAGTCAAGGCGTTCCTGAACCAGTGCCGGCATCGAGGCATGCGGATCTGCCGCGCCGACGAGGGCGTCGCCCGCGCGTTCACCTGCACCTATCACGGCTGGGGCTACAACCTGGCCGGCGAACTCGTCAACGTACCCATGCAGGACCGTGCGTACCACGACGAGATCGACAAGTCGAAGTGGGGCCCGACGCAGGTGCCGCGCCTGCACAACCACAAGGGCTTCATCTTCGGCACCTGGGACGAGAGCGCCCCCTCCTTCGAGGACTACCTCGGCGACATGGTGTGGTACTTCGACGCCCTCGCCGACCGCTACGACGAGGGCCTGACCCTGGTACCCGGCGCCACCAAATGGGTCATCGACTGCAACTGGAAGTTCGCCGCCGAGCAGTTCGCGAGCGACATGTACCACGTGCCGTCCTCGCATGCCTCCGCACTGGTCGCGCTGATCGAAGACCCGGCGGTACTCGCCGAGTTCCAGGAACAGAGTGCCGCCGCACCCGGCCGACAGTACGCCGGCAACGGCCACGGCTCGGGCTTCGGACTGCGCCCCGACCTGGTACCCACCCAGGCCGGGCCGGACTTCGACGCCTGGGTCGTGGCCAACCGCGAACAGATCTACCGCCGGATCGGCGAACAGCGGGCACTGGCCGTCAACGGACACAACACCGTCTTCCCCAACTTCTCCTGGCTGACCATCAACAACACCATGCGGGTCTGGCATCCGCGCGGACCCGGCCAGATCGAGGTCTGGTCCTGGACCTACCTGCCCAAGGACGCCGACGAGCCGGCCAAGCAGGCGGTCCGTACCAGCACCATCCGTACCTTCAGCGCCGCCGGCGTGTTCGAGACCGACGACGGCGAGAACTGGACCGAGATCCAGCAGGTCCTGCGCGGCCACCAGGCACGCAGGACCACGTTCAACGCACGGATGGGCCTGGGCCACGAACGGCACGGCACCGACGGCATGCCCGGCAGGGTCACCGACGACATGTACACCGAGATGGCCGCCCGCGGCATGTACCAGCGCTGGGCCGACCTGATGGCCGGGCTGAGCTGGGCGGAGATCGCCGAGCGGGACAACGCCCGCCGGCAGCGGGAACAGGAGGCACACCGCGGATGAGCAACATCGCCGCCACCCCACCCACGCGCACCGACGTGGATGCCGAAACCCGTTACCAAATCGAGCGCTTCCTCTACCTGGAGGCCGAACTCCTGGACGACCAGCGGTTCGATGACTGGCTGCAACTCTTCGACGACGACATCCACTACTGGCTGCCGACCCGGATGACCCGAACCGTTCGCGAACGCGACCTGGAGGTCGCCGGGCCGGACGGCGCGGCCTTCTTCGACGACGACAAGGCGTTCCTGACCGGACGGGTGCGCCGGTTGGCCTCCGGCCGCTCGTGGTCGGAGGAACCCCCTTCCAGGACCCGCCGATTGATCACCAACATCCGGCCGGTCCTGCTGGACACCGGCGAGTTCGAGGTCCGGGTCAACTTCCACGTGCTGCGCAGTCGGGCCGAACGCCACCACGACACCTTCTTCGGCGAACGCACCGACCTGCTGCGCCGTGTGCCGCAGGAGCCGGGTTTCCACATCGCCCGACGCAGGATCGTGCTGGACACCACCACGCTCCTGGCGCCGAGCATCAGCATCTTCCTATGAGCGGGATCTACCTATGAGCGAATACACCCGGGAGCCGTGGATCCGAGCCGGTCGGGTCGACGAGATCCCCGAGGATCAGGCACTGCGGCTGGACACCACCCCGCCGGTGTCGGTCTTCCGGTCCGCCGGCGAGTTCTTCTGCGTCGACGACACCTGCACCCACGAGGACTTCTCCCTCGCGGACGGCTGGGTGGAGGACGGCGCGGTGGAATGTCCGCTGCACCTGGCGAAGTTCTGCCTGCGCACCGGCGCGGCACTTGCCGCACCCGCCTTCCGGCCGTTGGCCACGCACGAGGTGCGGGTCGACGGGACGGAGGTGTACGTGCGCCTCGATCGGGACGGCGACGGCCGGATCGAGGGGCCCTGTGCGGGCGGGATCGATGCGGATGCGGACGGTTCGCACCCGGTCGGCGCGGATGTGCTCGGCTCGCGCACCGTCGGCGCGGACTCGGGCGCTCGGGACGCGGAAGGGGCCGGCCATGGGGTGGCTTGAGGGCTCGTCGATCCTGGTCACCGGCGGCGGATCCGGCGTCGGTCGGGCGGTCGTCGAACGCTTCGTCGAAGAGGGCGCGCGGGTGGTCGTGCTGGATCGCTCCGCCGAGCGACTGGCCGAACTCGCCGCCGCATTCGGTGATTCGGTTCGTACGGTGGTCGGCGACGTGACCCGCTACGAGGCCCACGAGCGTGCCTGCGCGTGCGCCGAGGAGGCGTTCGGCGGCCTGGACACCTTCGTCGGCAACGCCGGACTGTGGGACTTCGCCCGCTCGTTGACCGACACCCCCGCCGACGTCCTGGATGCCGGCTTCGACGAGTTGTTCGCGGTCAACGTCAAGGGCTACCTGTTGGGCGCGAAGGCCGCCGTACCGCTGCTGCGCAGGTCGCGCGGGAGCATCGTGTTCACCCTGTCCAACGCCTCGTTCTATCCCGGCCCCGGGGGCGGACCGGTGTACACCGCGGCCAAGCACGCGGGGCTGGGCCTGGTTCGCCAGCTCGCCTACGAACTGGCCCCGGAGATCCGGGTGAACGCGGTCGCCCCGGGCCCGATGGCGACCGGCCTGAGCGGACCGAGGGCGATGGGACTGGCGGACACCACGATCGCCCGGGAGGTGCCGATCGACCGCATCGTGACCGAGCACTCCGCGCTCGGCGTGGCGGTGCGCGCCGAGGACGGCGTCGGGCCGTACGTGCTCCTCGCCGCACGCGAGTCGGCGACCACGACGGGAGCGGTGATCGACATCAGCACCACCGGCATCCCGCGCCGGCGCCCCGCCCCCGGAGCACAGGCCGGGTGACCCGCCGCGATTGACGGTCCGAACGCGTCGACCGGCGTGCCCATTCGGCACGCCGGTCGACGCGTTGTGCGTGGGTCGGCACCGGGCCTCGTCCGGGGACACCGTGCGGCGTGCGCGAGCGTTGTGGTCCGCGGACAACCGCCTTCACCGGCACCGCTGTTGGGGCAAGGGACTTCCGGCCCGGGGAGCACGGTCGGACGCGAAGGCCGCCCCGCCCACGACGCAGTGTCGCGGGCGGGGCGGCCTTCGCCTCGGGGTTGCCGGGTTACGGTACTTCCTTGCTGCTCGCGATGCTCGTGCCGGCCGTGTGGGGTGGGCGGGTCTCGGGGCGGGATCGGAGCCGGGCCGCCAAGGGGCCGGGTGCGGTGGAGGGTTTGGCCAGGGCCCGCAGGTCGGTCGTGGGGGAGGCCAGCGCGGCGGCGTCCACGGGCAGGCGACGTTCGATGAGCGCGCGTGCGGCGCGCAGTTCGCGCGGACGGTCCAGGCCGGCGGCGGCGATCAGCACTCCCGCGCGGGTCCAGAAGCCGAGGAAGCCGCCGTCCGCCGGCCCGCCCGCCTCGGCCGGGTCCACCGGGTCCACCACGTTCGTGGCCTCGACGCGCAGGACGAACTCGTCGCCGGGGGCCGGGCGTCCGTACATCTGCAGGGTCCGGCCGTACTGTTCGGAGTAGAAGTAGGGCAGCGCGGTGTGGCTCTCCGGGACACCGGCGAGCACGGCGCCGGCGACCGCGCCCTGCTGCACGGCGTTGTCCCAGTGCTCGATCCGGCCCCGGGCGGGCAGGTGCGGATGCGGCTGGTTGGTGGCGTCGCCGGCGGCGAGGATCCACGGCACGCTGGTGTGGCAGTGCCGGTCGACGACGATGCCGTCCTCGCAGAGCACGCCGGCGGCCTCGGCGAGCGCGGTGTCGGGCCGCACCCCGACCCCGACCACCACGGTCGCGGCCGGCAACATCCGTCCGTCGGTCAGCCGGACCCCGGTGACGTGGGTCGTGCCGGTGAACGCGGTCACCGACACCGAGGTCAGCAGCCGCACCCCGGCACGCTCGTGCAGCGCGGTCACCCGCGATGCCAACACCGGGCCGAGCGGACCCGCCAACGGTTGGGCGCCCGTCTCGACCACGGTGACGTCCAGGCCCGCCTCGCGCGCGACCGCGGCGACCTCCAGGCCGATGAAGCCGCCGCCGACCACGACCACCGGCCCGCCGGCGCGCAGCCGGGCGGCGAGGGCTCGGGCGTCGCGCACGTCCCGCAGGGTCAGTACGCCGGGCAGTTCGGCGCCCGGCACCGGCAGGGTGCGCGCGAGCACGCCGGTGGCCAGCAGCACCCGATCGGCGTACAGCGTCTGCCCGTCGTCCAGTTCGACGGCCCGACGGTCGGGATCCAGGGCCAGGACACGGGTGGCCGGCAGCAGGGTGATGCGTTGCTCGGCATACGCCTGCCGGGGCAGGATCGCATGCAGGAAGGCGTGCTCGCCGCCGGCCAACGCCTTCGACAACGGCGGTCGCTCATAGGGGAGCTCGTCGCCCGCCTCGACGACGGTGACGCGCCCGGCGAAGCCGTGCCGGCGCAGGGCGAGCGCGGCGGAGATGCCGGCCGCGCTCCCTCCGACGATGACCAGGTGCTGCGTCTCGTCGCCCATGTGTACCTCCGGTCTCCCCGTCCCGCACGGGACGGAAGGCCGCAAGGCTATGAACGGATCCCGCCCCGCACAGCGGACCGTTCCGACGGCCGGAACACGTCCGTGCACTGCCCGGGCTTTCCCCACGCGGGGCGGGACGGCGCCATCGGCCGGGCGGAGCCGAGGGTCGGCGGCACGCCCGGATCCGGAATGCGCCCCGGCCCGGTACGCCCGGGACGCCGCCCCCCACCCGGAGCAAGCACCGGCTTCGCCGGCCGCGCCCGGTGCGGCGGCGCCCCTGTGCGAGCGAGGACCCGCGACGACCTCGCGGGAGCGGTTCGCGTGGGCGCCGACAATGGCCCGGCCCGGCTTCGGGTGGGACGCGTGGGGAGCGCGCATCGACGGCGGCCCGTGACTTCGTAGGGTTGGACATGCGTCCGGTTCGCGGACGCCTGTCCGTTGCGTGGGCCCACGGGGTCGTCCGCGGGCGGAACGGATCGGCACGACGAGGAGTCGGGGATGGCAAGGCGTCAGCAGGAGATCTCGGAGGAGACGCGCAGGCGTCTGGTGGAGGCCGCGTTCGAGCTCGTCGCGGACGGCGGGGCCGCGGCCATGTCGATCCAGGCGGTGGCGAACGGGTCGGGGATCAGTCGGGGCTCGGTGGCCTGGCATTTCGGGTCGAAGGACGGCCTGTTGGTGGCCGTGGTGGAGGAGGCGTTCCGCCGCGGTACCGAGTTCCTCGAGGCCCGACTCGCCGAGGGGCCGCCCGGCGCGGCGGCGCTGACCGCGGCCAACTTCGCGTTGATGTCGCGGCCCGAGGCCCGGATCTACGCCACGTTGCTGCTGGACGCGGTGAGTCGGGAGTCCGCGGTGGGACGGGCGTATGCCGGGCAGTATGTCGCGCTGCGCCGGATGTACGCGGACTATCTGCGCGAGGTGACCCCCTCGGTCACGGACGGCCTGGACCCCGATGCGGTGGCGGTGGCGATGCTCGGTACGAGCCTGGGCATCAACCTCCAGCATCGGCTGGATCCCGCGGCGGTCGATCGGGCCGAGGCGGTCCGGGCGGTGGAGACGATCTACTCCCGGGCGCTGCCCACCGCCCCGGGCGGAGCCGCGCCTCGGGGCTGACCGAACCGGATCGCCCCGTCGATCACCTGCCGGCCGACACTTGCTGTGTTGATCGTCCAAGTTTATGTTGGGTGTCCAACGAAAGGCAGGTGTCGTCGCCATGCAGTTGATCGATCTCACCAGAACGCTGGATCCGGCCGACCGCGACCGGCTACCGGAGGAACTGCGCGCGCTGGCGGGGGTGGTGGCGCCGGAGGTGACGTACGCGCACCCGGCCGGTGACGGCCGGCAGGAATTCGCCCGGGCCATGGGGTGCCGGATCGAGGACCTGCCGGACGGCGAGGGATGGGGCTCGGAAACCCTCGCCGACTTCAGCTCCCACCTGGGCACGCACGTCGACGCGCCGCTGCACTACGGCTCGACGTGCGAGGGTCGCCCCGCGCGCACCATCACCGACATCGCCCTGGACGAACTGTGGTGCGAGGCGATCGTGCTCGACCTGCGCGACCGCTGCCGGCCGAACACCGCGATCCCGGTCGCGGCGCTGCGCGCGGCCGTCGAGGACACCGGCGCCGAGGTGCCCCCGGGCGGAGCGGTGCTGTTGCGCACCGGCCAGGAGGGCTTCGGGCCGGGCGACCCGGAGTTCTTCCGCTATCCGGGGATGAGCCGCGAGGGAACCCTGTTCCTGGCCGACCTGGGCGCCAAGGTCCTCGGGTCGGACGCCGCCGGCTGGGACCTGCCGTTCGGCGTGATGGCGCACGCCTTCCGCGAGAGCGGCGACAACGCGGTGCTGTGGGACGGGCACCGGGCCGGCCGCGAACGCGAGGTCTTCATCGTCCAGCAACTCACCAATCTGGCCGCCCTTCCCTCGGCCCGATTCAAGGTGGCGTTCTTCCCGCTGAAGCTGGCTCGGGCCAGTGCCGCCCCCGCCCGCGTCGTCGCGTTCGTGTGACCCCGACCCTTTCGCCAGGAGGCCCATCGTGAAACTCGCCACCGTCGCCTACGACGCGACCGACCACGCGGCCGTGGTGCTGGAGGACGGACAACGCCTCGTCCTCCTGGACCGCGCCGGCTACGTCCTGCCCGCAAACGCCGCGCCGTTGCTGCGTTCGGTCCTGGACGTCATCGAGGGCGGCGACCGCGCCCGGGAGGCCATCGACCGCGTCCTCGCCGACCCGCCCGAGGCGGCCGTCGTCGACATGGCACACGTTCGCTGGCGCTCGCCGCTGCCGAACCCGCCGCAGATCCGCGACTTCGGCGGCTTCATGGACCACTTCCGCAACGCCCGAGCCCGGATCGAGGGCGTGCCCGTACACAGCGTCGAACTGTCCCGGGTGCAACAGGAGCGCCCGCTGTACTACATCGCCAACCGCCTCGCGATCGCCGGCCACGAGAACGAGGTGCGCTGGCCCGCGTATTCGACGGTGCGCGACTACGAACTGGAGTTCGCCTGCGTCCTGGGTCGCGGCGGCACGGACATCCCCCGCGAGCGGGCCGCCGAACACATCTTCGGCTACACCATCTTCAACGACTTCACCGCGCGCGACACCCAACGCGAGGAGATGGCCACCGGACTGGGCCTGAGCAAATCCAAGGACTTCACCGACGCGAACGTGCTCGGCCCCTGGATCGTCACCGCCGACGAACTGACCGACCCCTACCGGCTGTCCATGGTGGCCCGGATCAACGGCACCGAGGTCAGCCGGGGCACCAGCGCCGACATGGATCACACCTTCGCCGACATGATCGCGTTCGCCTCCACCTCCACCCGGCTGTACCCGGGGGAGGTGTTGTGCTCGGGAACGGTGCCCACCGGCTGCGGGATCGAACACGGCCGATTCCTGGAACCCGGCGACACCGTCGAACTGGAGGTCTCCGACATCGGCGTCCTGCGCAACACGGTGGTGACCGCGTGACCGCGTCCGCAGGCACCGACGACGTGCTGATCACCGGCGTCGGCTGCACCCCGTTCGGTCGGCACGTCGACCGCACCGCCGCCGAACTCGCCGGATCGGCCGTCACCGACGCACTGGGCGACGCGGGTGTCGCCCGCCACGAGATCGGCGCCGTCTTCTACGCCAACGTCAGCCAGAAGGCACTCGAGGGACAACACATGATCCCCGGCCAGGTGGCCCTGCGCCCGCTGGGCCTGGACCGGGCCCCGGTGATCAACGTCGAGAACGCCTGCGCCGGCGGGGCCACCGCCCTGTGGCTGGCCATCGCGCACGTACGCGCCGGCATGTCCGACACGGCCCTGGCCGTCGGCGTCGACAAACTGGTGTGCGCCGACGCGGCACGCGGACTGGCCGTCTTCGACGGCGCCTTGGACGTGCACCGCCGCGAGGAGACGCTCGCCGGACTGCGCGCCCTGGCCCCGGAGGACACGCCGTCGGGCACCGAAGCGGCCCCCGGCGCCGGCGAGCGGTCGGTGTTCATGGACATCTACGCCTCCCTGGCCCGCGCCCACATGCGCCGCTTCGGCACCACCCGCGAACAGTTGGCCGCCGTCGCCGCCAAGAACCACGCGCACTCCGTGCACAACCCCCGCGCGCAGTTCCGCAAGTCCTTCACCGTCGACCAGGTCCTCGCCGCACGCGAGGTGGCCCGGCCGCTCACCGTGCCGATGTGCTCGCCCGTCAGCGACGGGGCAGCCGCCGTCGTGGTGACGCGCGCCGCCGCCGCGCGGGCCCGGACCAGCGGCAACGCGCGAGCCGTCCGCGTCCTGGCCAGTGCCCTCGTCTCCGGGAGCGACCGCGCCGCCGACCTGGTCGAGCAGCACATCGGCCGCCGCGCCGCCCTCGCCGCATACGAACAGGCGGGCCTGGGACCCCGGGACGTCGACGTCGCCGAAGTCCACGACGCCACCGCGTTCGGCGAGATCCAACAAGTCGAGAACCTCGGCTTCTGCGCCATCGGCGCCGGCGGCCCCTGGTCGTCGTCCGGCGCCGGCGCGCTCGGCGGCCACCTGCCGATCAACCCGTCCGGCGGCCTGGAATCGCGCGGACACCCGGTATCGGCCACCGGCCTCGCGCAGATCTTCGAACTGGTCACCCAACTGCGCGGCGAGGCCGGCCCCCGCCAGGTCCCCCGCGCCCGGATCGCCGTCGCGGAGAACGGCGGCGGATTGTACGGCATCGAGGAAGCCGTCGCCGCCGTCACCATCCTGGGAGGCACCCGATGACCAGCACACCCGACGGCTTCGACGCCGTGCACCACGACGCCGGCTATGCCCGACTGGTGCTGTCCGCGCTGCGTCGCCACCCCGACCGCGAGGCGTTCCGGTGGCACGAGGACGGTCGGCGGCACACGCTCACCTACCGTGCCACCGCCGACCGCATCGAACGCGTCGCCGCCGTACTGGGGCGGCACGGGCCGGCCCCCGACCGCGCGGTGGCCCTGCTCACCGGACCCCGACCCGAGGCGTTCACCGTCATGGTCGCCGCGTGCCTGGCGGGCGTCCGGTTCACCGCGCTGCACCCGCTCGGCAGCAGCGAGAACGACGCGTACGTGCTCCGCGACAGCGGCGCCGACCTGCTCGTCGTCGACGACACCCGATTCGCCGACCGCGCCGCCGCGGCGAGCGCCGGCACCAGGGTCCTGACCCTGTCCGAACTCGCCGACCTGGCCGAGCACATCGTCCCCACACCCCGAGACCCACGCGGACCCGCCCGCTACCTCTTCTACACCGGCGGCACCACCGGCGAACCCAAAGGCGTCGTCCTCGGCGACCGTTCCCTCACCGCCAACGCCTGGGCCGGTACCACGTGGGCCTGGCCCGAGCGCACCACCTTCCTCGTCACCACGCCCATGTCGCACGCCGCCGGCCTGCTGATCGCCCCCGGACTGCTGCGCGGCGCGACCTTCGTGATCCATCCCGGGTTCGACCCGGACCGCGTCCTGGACGCCATCGAGCACGAGGGCGTCAACACCACGTTCGTGGTGCCCACCATGCTCTACACGCTCCTCGACCACCCGCGTACCCGGACCGCCGACCTGTCCGCCCTGGCCTGGATCCTCTACGGCGCCGCGCCCACCAGCCCGACCCGATTGCTCCAGGCCCGGGACCGGTTCGGGCCGATCCTCAGCCAGCACTACGGCCAGGCCGAGGCGCCCAACGCGCTGACCGTGCTCGACCCCGACGAGCATCGCGACGACGACCTCGCCGTCCTGGCCTCGTGCGGACGCCCCATCCCGGGAACCGAGATCGTGCTGCTCGACCCCGACGGCCACCCGGTCGCGGCCGGCGAACCGGGCGAGATCTGCGTACGCGGCCCGCTGGTCATGGACGGCTACTGGAACAAACCCGACCAGACGCGCGCGGCGCTTCGCGACGGGTGGCTGCACACCGGCGACATCGCCCGAGCCGACCCGTCGGGCCGGCTGACCATCGTCGATCGCCTCAAGGACGTGATCATCACCGGCGGATTCAACGTCTACCCGCGCGAGGTCGAGGACGTCCTCGCCGAGCACCCGGCCGTCGCGTACTGCGCCGTCTACGGAGAACCCGACCCGCACTGGGGCGAGGCGGTCGCCGCCGCCGTCGTGCTGCATCCCGGCCACGACGTCTCCGCCGGCGAACTCGCCGACCACGTACGCCGGGCCAAGGGCGGCGTCTGGACGCCCAAACACATCAGCCTGCGCGAGACACTGCCGCTCACCGCTCTCGGCAAGGTCGACAAGAAGGCACTGCGGGCGCAGTGAACCGCAGGGCGCGACACCCGCCCGACAGGACCACGTCCACGCGGCGCGCTCGAGACACGTACGCCTTCCCGGCCCGGGTCGTCCCGACCGCGCACACCCGAGCGGCCCGGCGACGGACGCGGTGGGACGGTCGAAGTGCGTGCCGCGGCCGGCATGTCGGTGCGGATCGCTTGGATCCGCCACCGGTCGCCGGTCCGGCCCTGCCGGTGTCCGGCCACACCGGCGGCCGGCGCGCCGCGTGGTCGGTGCCCGGTGGCTCTCGCCGAGGTCGATGTCGAGGGTCCGGATGGGGCTGCCCGGGTGTCGATATCATCGCCGGGTGAATACCGGAGCCGTCAGGAGTCTGGGCCGTGGGCTGGACGTGCTGCTTGCCGTGGCCGCCGGCGGGGGTCCGGCGACGTCGACGGAGATCGCCGAGCGGTTGGGACGCAACCGGGTCCAGGTGTCCCGCACGCTGCACAGCCTGGAGGCGGCGAGTGTGCTCACTCGGGATCCCGACACGCTTGCCTATGCGCTGAGTTGGCAGCTCTACAGCCAGGCGACCCGCGCGGTCGGGGCGCGGCTGCGCGCCGAGGGGCCGGCGATCCTGCGTGAGGCGGTGGCGGCGACCGGGGCGAGTGCGTTCCTGGCCGAGGTGCGCGGGGACGGCTCGGTGGCCTTCCTGGAGGAGGTGCCCTCGGGCCTGTCGTGGGTGGGCCGTTCGTATCCGCTGTACTGCGACGACGCGGGTCAGGCGCTGCTGTGGGACTGCAGCCGCGAGGAACTGGAGATCGTGTTCGCCGACACCGAGTTCATCGCCCACGGACCCGCGGCGCCGAGCGGAGTGGCCGAGTTCGAGGCACGGTTGATCGCGGCCCGCGAGCGTGGCTACGCGGTCGTGGACGGGGAGTCGGAGCCGGGCGTGTTCGCCGTCGCCGCCCCGGTGCGGGACTTCTCCGGCGAGGTCGTCTGCGCGCTGCACACCGAGGGACCCTCGGCCCGGCTGGCCCCGCTGGCGGAACGGCACGGCGCGGTGATCCGGGATCTGGCCGATCGGCTCTCTACGCTGCTCGGCCGGCCGCAGCCCTGACCTCCAGCGCGGCGGCCGCCGCGCGCACCGATGCCGCGATCTCGGCGGACCGGCCGGCCAGCCTGAAGCGCGGCACGGCGAGACTCAGCGCGGCCACGATCGTGTCGGACTCGTCCCGTACGGCGGCCGAGAAGTCCACCACGTCGTGCTCGAATTCGCGGTCCGCGATCACCACTCCCGCCGCCCGGGCGGTCGCGTTGTAGCCGGCCAGCGTGGCGATGTCGCGGGCCGCCCGCGGGCCGCCGCCGACGAATTCGACGCCACCGAGCAACGCGGCGAGTTCCTGCTCGGAGTGATCGAGCAACAACGCCCGCCCCGGCCCGGTGCACCAGATCGGCGTCAGGGCCCCGGGCGCCGCCGCAACGTACGACGACCAGTGGCTGAGCTGGCTCTCCACCGTGAGCACCATGCCCTGGGACGGCACCGAGAGCCAGGCCGGCTCGTGCCAGCGCGCCACCAGACCCCGCAGCGGCGGTCGGGCGGCGACCAGCAGGGGTCGGTCGGCCGCCGCCTCGGCCAGTGCGAAGAAGGCGGGGCCGATGCGCCAGCCGCGTCCTTGCTCGTCGCGCTCGACGAGGTCCAGCGCGGCCAGGTCCTTGAGCATGCGGGACGCCTGGGCCGCGTCGACGCCGATCAGTTCGGCGAGTCGGACATTGCCCGGGTAGCCGGCCGAGCCCAGTTCCGCGGCGAGGACCGCGTGCAGGAGGGCGAGGCCCTTGTCGAAGGTCGTGGTCACCGCACCACCCTAGCGCGATCAATTTACGCATGAGTCATTGACGATTGTGAACGCGACTCTCCATGATTGCGGCACCCCACCACGAAGGAGGCCGCATGACGACGGCCGACCCACCCCAATCCCGCCGCGTGCTGCGGCGCTTCCACGTGCTGGCCATGCTGTTGTGCGCGATCGTCGGCCTGGACACCCTGGGCTCGGTGGCCGCGAACGGCCCCGAGGGACTGACCTGGCTGGCCGTGCTCGGGCTGCTGTTCTTCGCGCCCTACGGACTCCTGATCGCCGAACTCGGGTCCGCCTTCCCGGACGAGGGCGGACCCTACGTCTGGACCAAACTGGCCTTCGGCCGCTTCACCGCCGGCCTCAACCAGGTCTTCTACTGGATCTCCAACCCGGTCTGGATCGGCGGCTCGCTGTGCGTGACGGCGATCGCCACGTTCGAGAGCTTCTTCCACCCGCTGCCGGGCGCCTGGCAGTACCTGGCCGGCGCGCTCTTCGTCGGGGCGGCCGGTCTCGCCGTGCACGCGTCCGTCGTGGTCGGCCGCTGGGTCCTGGTGGCCGGAGCGGTCGCCCGGATCGTGCTCCTGGGCTTCTTCGTCGTCTCACTGACCGTCTTCGCGCTGCGCAACGGCGTGCAGCCGCTGTCGCCCGGCGACTACACCCCCACCTATCTGGGTCTGGTCGCGCTCGCCCCGGTCATCGCCTTCAACTACATGGGTTTCGAGGTGCCCAGCGCGGCCGCCGGCGAGATGGCCGACCCCAAACGGGACGTACCCGCGGCGCTGTTGCGCGGCGGCCTGCTCTCCCTCGTGCTGTACGGCGTCCCGATCCTGGGCACCCTGCTGGTGCTGCCCCGCGACCAACTCGGCTCGCTGACCGGATTCATCGACGCCTGCCGTGCGGTCTTCACCGTGTACGGCGGTCACGTCGCCGACGACGGCACCGTCGTACTCACCGGCGCCGGCGCCGCACTCGCCAAAGTGGCGGCGGCCGGCCTGATCGTCGGCCTGCTCACCAGTGGCACCGCGTGGGCCATGGGCCTGAGCCGGGCCCAGGCGGTGGCCTGCGCGGACGGCGCCGGACCGCAGTGGCTGGGCACGATCTCCGCCCGACGCGGCACTCCGACGCGGGTCAATCTGCTGTCCACCGCGATCGCCGCCGTGGTGATGCTGGCCGCGATCGGCCTCAGCGACGGCGACGCGCAGAAGTACTTCACCGCCGGCATCGGCCTGGCGATCTCGGCAACCGCGATCTCCTACCTGCTGACGTTCTCCTCCTTCCTGGTGCTGCGCCGCAAGTACCCCGACGTACACCGCCCCTACCGGGTCCCCGGCGGTCGCGCGGGTGCCCGGACGGCGACCGCCCTGACCGTCGGCACGATGTCGTTCACCGTGGTCGCCCTGATCTGGCCGGGACTGGGCGTCGGGTGGTTCGGCACCTCGGGCGACCCGGCCGACTACCTGCCCGCCGGCTTCGAGGGGCACCGAGCGGCCTACACCGCCACGCAACTCGTCCCGATCGTGCTCATCGTCGGCCTCGGTTGCCTCCTCCACGCCCTCGGCGCGCGCCATCGCCGCACCCTCGCCGCCGCCGCGCCCTCGTCCGCTTCCCCCGCCACGTCCACCCTCCCCGGCTGAGGAGCCACCGTTGAAGTTCCCCGACCACGCCGAAATCATCGTCCTGGGCGGCGGTACGGCGGGCTGCGTCGTCGCCGGCCGCCTCGCCCGCCGGCATCGGGTGCTCGTCCTGGAGGCGGGCCCCGACTACGGGCCGGACCGCGCCGCCTGGCCCGCCGACCTGCTGGACGCCACCACCCTGCCGACCTCGCACGACTGGGGCTATCGCGGACCTCGGCACGCCTTCGAGCGCTGCCGCGCGATCGGGGGCTGCTCGACCCACAACGGCTGTACACAAAGCAGCGGATGGGCCGGCGACTACGACGCGTGGGCAGCGGCCGGCTCCCCCGGCTGGGACTCGGCCTCCCTGCGACCGTTCTTCGACCGGGCCGCCGCGGCCATGCGGTTGCGGACCTATCGGCAGGACGAGATCCAACCGTTCCAGCAACACTTCATCGCGGCGGGCGCGGCGCTCGGCCTGCCCGTCCGCAACGACTTCGACGACCTCGCCGGCGGGCTCGGCATCGGCTGCGCACCGGTCAACATCACCCCCGACGGCGTGCGCGTCAACACGGCCTTCGGCTACCTCGATCCCGTTCGCGAACAGGGCAACCTCACCGTGATCGGCGGCGTGCAGGCCGATCGCATCGTGCTGGACAACGGCCGGGCGGTGGCGGTGGACGTCATCCACGACGGCCGCCGGCACCGGATCCGCGCCGACCTCGTGGTGCTCGGCGCCGGTGCCTACGGCAGCCCCGAGGTACTGCTGCGTTCCGGCATCGGTCCGGCCGCCCACCTCGCCGAGGTCGGCGTCGAGGTGCGGCACGACCTCCCGGGAGTGGGCGAGAACCTGCACGATCATCCGTCGATTCAGCTCGAGTTCGCCGGATCGGCGGAACTTGCCGCCGACCTGGCCCGGTTCGCCCGGGCCCGGATGTTGCCGGACGAACAGGCCCTGGCCAAGCTCCGCTCGCCCTACGCCGGCGAGGCCCCCTACGACCTGCACGTCTACCCCTGGACCGAACGCGACGCGACGACGGAGCACGGCTGGCGCTGCATCGTGCCGGTCGCGCTGCTGCGGCCCCGGTCCCGGGGCTCGGTACGACTGCGCTCGGCCGACCCGTACGCCCTCGCCCGGGTCGACCACGCCTACCTGACCCGGCCGGAGGATGTCCAGGCCCTCGCCCACGGCCTGGACTGGACAAGGGAGTTGCACCTGTCCCCCTACCTGGGCCCGGCGCTGCTCACCCCCGACGGCGACATCCACGACTGGATCAAGGCGAAGCACCAGCACTACTGGCATCCGGCGGGCAGTTGCCGGATGGGGCCGGCCGACGATCCGTCGGCCGTCGTCGACCACACCGGCAGGGTGCACGGGCTTCAGGGCCTCCATGTCGCCGACGCCTCCATCTTCCCCGACATCCCCCGTAGTACCCCCGCCCTGCCGACCACGGTGGTCGGCGAGCGGGTGGCCGCCTTCATCGAGGAGACCCTGTGACCCACCAGGACGTTGTAGACCCGCGCACCGGCGAGGTCTACCACCGCATGCCCACCGCGTCGTCCACGGAATCGACCGACGCGGTCCGCGCGGCCGCCATCGCGTTCGAGACCTGGCGGTCCGTCACCCCGGGGGAGCGGCAGGACGTGCTCCTGGCCCTGGCCGACGCGATCGTCGAGCAGGCGCCGGAACTGGCCGCCGCCGAGTGCCGCAACACGGGCAAGGACCACGCGGAGGTGCTGGAGGAGGAGATCCCCGCCGCCGTGGACGTGCTGCGCTTCATGGCCGGCGCGGCGCGCGGCGTCCCGGGGCCGACGGCCGGGGAGTACGTGCGCGGATACTCCTCGCAGGTGGCCCGCGAACCGGTGGGAGTCTGCGCGCTGATCACGCCGTGGAACCACCCGCTGGGATCGGCGGTCGACAAGCTCGCACCGGCACTGGCCGCGGGGAACACCGTCGTGCTCAAGCCCGCGGAAACCACCCCCATGAGCACCCTCCTGCTCGGCGAGATCTGCAACCAGGTGCTGCCGCCCGGCGTGGTCAACGTGGTCTGCGGTGATCGCGACACCGGCCGGGCCCTGGTCGTCGACCCGCTGACGGCCCTGGTCTCCCTCACCGGAAGCACCCGTGCGGGCGCCGAGGTCACCACCGCGGCCGGTCTCGCCGGCATCAAACGGCTCCACCTGGAACTGGGCGGCGACGCACCCGCGATCGTGCTCGCCGACGCCGACTTGGCCGAGGCGGCCGAGGGCATCGCGGAAGCCGCCTTCTACAACGCGGGCCAGGACTGCACTGCCGCATGCCGAGTACTGGTCGCCGCCGAGGTGCACGATCGACTGGTCGCGCTGCTGGCCGAACGCGCGGCCCGGACCGAGGTCGGCCCGCTGAACAGCCGGGCGCACCTGTCCCGGGTCGCCGCCTACCTGGAGGGTCTGCCCGAGCACGCCACCGTGGTCACCGGAGGCACCCCGACCCCCGGGCCCGGCTTCTTCTTCCCGCCGACCGTGGTGACCGGGGTGCGCCAGGACGACGCGATCGTGCAGCACGAAGTCTTCGGCCCGGTTCTCACCGTCCAGCCGTTCACCGACGAGGACGACGCGATCCGGCTGGCCAACGACGTGCCCTTCGGCCTGGCGGCATCCGTGTGGAGCCGTGACGCGGCGACGGGCGCCCGACTGGCCCGGCGCATCGACGCGGGCACGGTGTGGATCAACTGCCACGGCGTGTACGCGACCGAAATGCCGCACGGCGGCTTCAAGCACTCCGGATACGGCAAGGACCTGTCGATCCACGCGCTGGACTCCTACTCCCGGATCAAGCACGTGATGAGCAGGACCACGTAACGCCCGGAACCCGAGCCGCCCGAGCCACTCCCGGGCCCCGGCGCCCGGCGGGCCGTCTCCGGCACGGAGGCGGCGCGCCGGGCGGGCGGTCGCGCTGCGGCCGGCCCCCGTCGGCGCCGATTCGGAAAGTCCGAACGAAACCCCTTGCGCAATGGTCAAGAAGTGTTGACCATTACTCGCATGCCTACGGACGATCTCCCCGAGACGATTCACGTCACCACCGACGAGCAGTTGCGCGCCGTCTCCAATCTCACGCGTCACCGGATCATGGCCGTGCTCCGCTTCGAGCCGGCGACGATCACCCAGATCGCCTCGCGGGTCGGCCTCGCGAAGGGGAGTTCCAGCTATCACGTGCGGCTGCTGGAGCGGGCCGGCCTGGTGAAGGTGGTGCGCACGCGGAAGGTGCGGGGGGTCACCGAGCGGTATTACGCGATGGCCGCGCGGTCGATCGTGCTCCCGGATCCGGGCGAGGGAGGGCCGGATGTGCTGATGCGGCATGCGGTGGCGGACCTGGAGGCGTCGCCGGTGGACGGTGAGCGGCACGTGCGGATGGCGCATCTGCGGCTCACCGAGGA
Organism: Embleya sp. NPDC020886; assembly: GCF_044333915.1. Taxonomy (NCBI): domain Bacteria; kingdom Bacillati; phylum Actinomycetota; class Actinomycetes; order Kitasatosporales; family Streptomycetaceae; genus Embleya; species Embleya sp. NPDC020886. The sequence continues at coordinate 466,469 of NZ_JBIRRX010000003.1, forward strand.
GCAGTTCGCGGAGCTGGGGGCGCGGCTGGATGCGCTGGCGGACGAGTACCGGGAGCTGTCCGATCCGTCGCTGCCGGACGCGTCACTCGTCTTCGCACTGTTCCACCCGGCAGTGCGCGAGCAGACCGAGGGGGACGCCAAGTGACCTCGGACGCAAGGAAGTTGCCGACCGGGTTCGGACGGCTGTGGACTGCGCAGACGGTGTCCTCGCTCGGGGACGGGGTGTCGCATGCCGCGTTGCCGCTGCTCGCGTTGACGTTGACGCGGGACCCGATGGCGCTCGCCGTCGTCACGGCCGCGGGCACGCTGCCGTGGTTGCTCTTCGGGGTGCTCGGCGGTGCGCTGGTGGACCGCTGGGACCGTCGGCGCACGATGTGGGTCGCGGACACGGCACGTGCGGTGCTGCTCGCCTTCCCGGCGACGGCGGCCGTGCTCGACGTGCTGAGCATTCCACTGCTCGCGGCCGTCGCCTTCCTGCTCGGCGTCGGCGGCCTCTTCTTCGACACGGCAGCCACGGCCTATCTGCCCGATCTGCTCCGCCGCGATCCCGCACTCCTGGAACGCGCCAACTCCCGCCTGCGCGGCACCCAGATCGCCGCGTCCGGCTTCGCCGGGCCGCCTGCGGGCAGTGCGCTGCTCGCGCTCGGGCGGGCGCTGCCGCTGCTCGCCGACGCGGTGTCGTTCATGCTCTCCGCACTGCTCGTACGTACGCTGCCCGCCATGCCCCGGCCCGAGCCGGAGGCCCGCGAGTCGCTGCTCCGGCAGGCGCGGGCCGGGGCCTCGTACGTCTTCCGGGACCGGTTGTTGCTCGGGCTCGCGCTTCGCCCGGCGATCGGGAACGTCGCCTTCCTCGCCGTGGAGACCGTCCTCGCCCTCTTCGCGCACGATCGCCTCGGCATCGACACCTACGGCTTCGGCCTGCTCCTCACGGCGGAGGCCACCGGCGGCCTGCTCGGCGCGGGCATCGCCTCCCAGCTCGGCCGACGACTCGGCACCGGCACGGCACTGACCTGCACCGCCGCCGTCGAGGGGCTTGCCATCCTGGGCCTGGCCGCCGCCCCGAACCCGTACGTCGCCGGCCTGGCGCTCGCCGTCTGCGGAGCGGGCATGGGCGCCACGATGGTGCTCGGCCCCTCCCTCCGGCAGGCGATCGTCCCGGCCCACCTCATGGGCCGGGTCGCCTCCACCTCCCGGATGCTGGCCATGTGCGCCGCCCCGTTCGGGGCCCTCCTCGGCGGTTGGCTGGCCACTGCCTACGACGTCCGCACCCCGCTCTACGCCGCCGCCGTCCTGCTCCTGACGATGACGGCCGTCACGGCATCCATGACCGGCAACCGCCGGGTCGAAGCGGCGCTGCGTGCCGCCGCCCTCGCCGACGGCCCGGATCGCCCGGAACCCGGGGGTCCCGTTCGGGAGGGCAGCGTGCAGGCCCCCGCGACGTCGTCGAGCCTGGGCTGACCCCAACTCGGCGTTCCTCGTCTCGGCTCGAAGCGACGGGCGCCCGGCCTCCATGGGATGCAACGCGTGGCCCGACGACCGACGTTGGGTCAGGGCAGGTGGGTGATTTCCACCGTCAGGGGGCCGGCGGCTTCGGTGAGGCCCGTCTCGGTTGCGCACGGAGGTTTCGGCAGGGGAGAGAGGGTTCGGGTGGTGACGGTCGTGGCGCCGGCGAAGCGTCCGGAGAGGATCTTTCCCTTGAAGACCGCCGCCCGCCTGCCGCCGACCGGGCTCTCGACGCCACCGGATTCCTCGAGAGTGCTGCTCCCGCCGTCGTCCCAGGTGATGGTCGTCTCCCGGGTGCGAGTACCCCCGACGCAGGTCATCACCCCCGACATCGTGGAGGTCACGCGGCCCGAGGCGGGCAGCGAGTCGCCGAACGGCAGACACGAGGTCAGCTCGCCCTCGCCTCGGCCGGCGACCTGACGCGGCGTCGCGTTCAACCCCGGCGCGAACGCCTCGGTCTGGAACCCGGTGCAGACCTGCACCACGGGCACCGGCAGCGCGGGCGCGGTGAGCCCGGCGGGACTTGCGGTGCCCGCCGCGGTGAGCACCAACACGGCCGGAAGGCAGGCGAGTCCCCTGCCGAGGAGTTGCGTGGGGTTCATGGGTCGACCTCGCAGACGGACGCGGCCGTGGTGGGGACGGCGGGGCGCGTGCGCCGTCCGCCATGGCAGCGAGAGTGGGACATGGCAGGCACTGCGATCTTGCAACGACGCAGGTCCGCATGGGGTTACGGGTGTTCACTCGGAAGGACGAAGCGGAGTGCGGGGGCCTCGGGAGGCGGGGGCGAAACGTCTTGTCGTCACCGAACTCCCCACCCCCCACCGCCACTACCAGGATTCCCGGGCCTGCGGGTGGACGTAGTGGCCGGTCGTGGGGTGATGGCGCGTGGCCATGGCCCACACCACGGAGCCTGGTGGACCTCGCCAAGGACGAGAGCGACCGGCGGCACAAGCTCGTACACATCACCGAGGCGGGGCGGGAAACCGGCCGTGCCGGGGATGTCGACCGCAGGGTGTCGGGAAGGCGGATCGTGGTGAGGAGGCCGCCGCCGGGGCGGGGGGTGAGGTCGACGGTGCCGTGGTGGGCTCGGACGATGCTGTGCACGATGGCCAGTCCGAGGCCGACGTGTTCGTCGGTGCGTACACGCTCGGTTCCGCGTCGGACGCGATCTCGCTGATCGGGGGTCGGGCGTGCGCGCGTCTGCGGTCCAGCGCCCGCAGCCGCATGACGAGTTCGCGAAGCTCGAACGGTTTGGTCGGGTAGTCGTCGGCGCCGAGCCCGAACCCGGAGGCCTTGTCGTCGATCCGGTCGGCGGCGGTGACCATGAGGATCGGGATGCCGCTGCCGGACGCCACGATGTGCCTGGCGATCTCGTCGCCGGAGGGGCCGGGGATGTCGCGGTCGAGGACCGCGAGGTCGTAGGAGTGGACGGCGAGCAGTTCGAGGGCGGAGTCGCCGTCGCCGGCGATGTCCGCGGCGATCCCCTCCACTCGCAGGCCGTCACGGATCGCCTCGGCGAGGTAGGGCTCGTCCTCCACGATCAGCACGCGTATGCCTGAACCCTAAGCGGCACGGCATATCGCCGACGCATGCAAACCGGGCCGGTGTCGGTGGTCCTCTCGCCACTTCCCGGCCCGGTGACCGTGACCTCGTCCACCTCCGGCACGACTCCCGAGGACGCCGGCGCCTGGGACCGAACCGAACAACCCACCGCGACGGCGGATTTGCGCCAACGACACCGAGGCCGCCAACGCCGCGCCCCGCACCGCGAGTTCGTCGCCCGACGCCCGAGTCCGACGGTGCGATGTCGGAGCACGCGTCCTCGGCCGCCACAGCGGCCCGCTGTCGCGATCACCGGCGCCGGGACCCTCTCGCGGTCGACGTGCGCAGGTGCCCGGCCACGCGGGGCTCGGGGTATCGGCGGCGTATCGAAAAACGCATATGTCACCGCAACAGGTCGCCGACTTGGGTGGAGACGGCACGGCGCACAGTGCAGCAACGGTTATCGATGGATCGGGAAGGACCGTGATCATGGACCCGGATTCCGTACGGGGTATCGACCGGCGACGGCTGCTCGGCTGGGGCGGGCCGGCCGCCGCCGGCGCGGTGGCGATCGGCGCGCCGCTGGTGGGCGCCGCACCCGGCCACGCCGACCCGGCCCCGACCGGTCGCGACATCCCGCCGGACACCCGGCCCGGCGGGGCCTACGACCGGTACGTGGCGAGCCTGGCCGCCGAGGACAAGTTCTCCGGCGTGGTGATGTTGTCGCATCGGGGCCGGACGGTGCTCTCGCGCAGCTACGGAATGGCCGACACGGAAAGGGGGATCCGCAACCACGAGGGCACCGCGTTCAACCTCAGTTCGGCCGGCAAGCCGTTCGGCGCGGTGGCCGTCCTGCAACTGGTGCAGCGGGGCAAGGTGAAGTTGTGGGACACCGTGGGCACCCACCTGAAGGGCTTCGCCCCGGAGATCGCCGAGCAGGTGACCATTCACCATCTGCTCTCCGCCACCTCCGGGTTGAACTCCCCCGAGGAGGACCTGGAACGCGTCTTCCAGAGCCGCGACGAGGTGCGCGAGTACTGCGAACGCTGGGCCCGGCAGGCGAAGTTGGTGTCGCCCCCCGGCACCCCCACCGAGCATGTCGGTTCCGACGTCGCCATCCCCGCGATGATCGTGGAGGCCGTGAGCGGCACGACGTACTGGGACTACGTCCAGGAACACGTCTTCGGGCGCTGCGGCATGACCGGCACGGCGTTCTACACCAGACCGCAGTGGCTCACCGACGAGCACATCGCGCACTCGTACATGCGGCAGGCCGACGGCAGCCGAGTGGACGCCGTCCGCAACCTGGACAAGGGCAGCCCGGACCCGTACCAACTGGGCAGGAATCCGGGCCGCAACTTCATCGATCCGCCCGGGGACGGGGGCTTCGCCACCGCGCCGGACCTGATCCGGTTCGCGACCGCGCTGGGGGACGGCACGGTGCTGGACCGGCCCTATGCCGAGTTGTTCACCGGGGCCAAGATCCCGCACGGTCCTCGGACGAACGGGTTCGCCGGCCGGGCGACCCCCGCCGACGCGTCGTTCGGGGGCTACACGTTGCCGGTCGGCATCGTCAACGGCCAGTCGCTGATCGGACGCGCCGGCGTCAACCCCGGCAGCGTCGCCAGTTGGAACATCTACCCGCACACCGGCTGGGTCGGTGTCATCCTCGGCAACCACGACGACGTGCCGTTCCAGGAAATCATCGAGCGGGAGATCCAGGCCGTCACCGGCCGGCGATAAGGTACGGCGACCACCTGACCTCGGGTCCCTGCGGGCGGCGCCGGCCGGGAGCGCATGTGCACAAGGGAGTCGACGTGATACCGACCGAGGCGGACCTCACCGAAGCCGTATACCGGGCCGCCGGTGCCGCCGTCTCGGATCTGTTCCGGGAATACCCGGAGCACGACTTCTACTACTGCGCGCTGGTCACGCCGGGCGAGGCGTTCGGCCCGTCGCTTTCGGCCTGGTCGACCCAGGCCCTGGCCGCCGCGGCGGGCGGTTCCCCGGCCGAGGCCGACCTGTTGCGGTGGTCCTACGCGGACTCGCCGTTCTGCACCTACGGGGAGCGGCACCTCGCCCCGATCCGAGGTCTCTTCGACGCCCGACCGCAGGTCTACGAACTCCCCGACGACGAGGCGGAGGCCGAGTTCGAACTGCGGTTGGGCGCGATGGTCGCGGCGATGGCCCGCCTCGACGCGGAAGGGCTGTTCGGCGACGGTGGGCGACGCCTGTCCATCGTCGCCGTCGTCGAGGTCCCCGGGGACGAGGCCGAGAACGCCGCCCGCGCCCTGGCCCTGAACCCCCGGGCAGCCGCCGCCGCGTACCTCGCGGAGAACGCACCCACGCCCGTGCCCCGAAGCCCCCGGTAACCGCCGCCGCGGCGGGCCCGCCCCGGCGGTGCGACGGCGTTGCCCGACGGCCCCGGCCGAGACGGCGGAGCGGGCCGCGCGCTTCAGGCGAACGAAGTCGCCGCGGCCGTGCAGTTCGACCGACCGGTGTCGTGCTGGGCCCGGGCCGCCGCCATGAGCACGTCGAGCGCGTTGCGGGTGCGCTGCAACTCCTCGATGTGGTCGGAGAGTCGGTCCCGTTCCTGGAGCATGCGCTCCATCGCGGCGGCGGAATGGTCGTCGCTGGGCGAGTCCACGCACGGCAGCAGTTCGACGATGGTGCGGCTGGACAGGCCGGCCGCGTACAGGCGCTGGACGAAGGCGACGCGCTCGATCTCGTGGTCGGTGTAGTGCCGTTGCCCGCCGGCGCTGCGGACGCTGGTGAGCAGCCCCTGCTCCTCGTAGTAGCGCAGCGAGCGGACGCTGGCCCCGGTCCGCGCCGCGAGTTCGCCGATCCGCATCTCGTACTCCTGTCCGTGACCCCGGTCACACGACTTGCCTCTCACATTGATGTGAGGTTTTAGCGTACTACCGGGCCCGTTCGCCAGGGCCCGCCACCAGTACCGGGCAGTACGAGCCGTACGAGGAGTACCGGCATGACCACGTTGTTCGACCGTCACCGTCTCGGTGATCTGGAACTGCCCAACCGCGTCGTGATGGCGCCGATGACCCGGGTCCGGGCCGCGGCGGAGGGGCTTGCGACCCCGTCCATGGCGGCCTACTACGCCCAGCGGGCCACCGCCGGGCTGATCGTCGCCGAGGGCGTTCAGCCGAGCCTCGTCGGCCAGTCCAACCCGGGCACGCCGGGCCTGTACACCGACGCGCAGGTGACCTCCTTTCGGCCCATCACCGACGCCGTGCACGCCAACGGCGGGCGCATCTTCGCCCAGATCATGCACGGCGGCCGGATCTCGCACCCCGACACCACCGGCCTGCAGCCGGTCGGGCCGTCCGCGGTGGCCGCCGCGGGCAACGTGTTCACCCCGACCGGGCCGCAGCCCGCGCCGGTGCCCCGCGCACTGGCGACCGCCGAGGTGCCCGAGCAGGCGCGCTCCTACGCCGAGGCCGCCCGGCGCGCCGTCGACGCCGGCTTCGACGGTGTCGAACTGCACGGCGCCAACGGCTATCTGATCTCGCAGTTCCTGTCCTCCAACGCCAATCTGCGCACCGACTCCTACGGCGGCCCGGTGCGCAACCGCATCCGGTTCGCCGTCGAGGCCGTCGCCGCCACGGTGGACGCCGTGGGCGCGGCCCGCACCGGAATCCGGCTCTCCCCGGGCGGCACCTTCTGGGACGTGGCGGAGACGGACGTACCGGAGCTGTACGCGGCCCTGCCGGCGGAGTTGGCCCGCTTCGACCTCGCCTACGTGCACGTGGAGGCGACCGCGGCGGAGGAGGTGCTGGTCGGACTGCGCCGCGGGTGGCCCGGCACCCTCGTCGTCAACCCGGTGCTCCCGATGGGCCCGAAGCAGACCGACCGGACCTCCGCCGACCACTGGCTCGGGCTGGGAGCGGACCTGATCAGCTTCGGCCGCGCCTTCATCGCCAACCCCGACCTGGTCGAACGGCTGCGCACCGGCCTGCCCATCGCGCCCGCCGACGAGAACACGTACTACCAGGGCGGCGACGCGGGCTACCTCACCTACCCGGCCTACCAGTACACCGCCTGAACGGAGGCGGCGGACGAGTGGAGGAACAATGAATTCGCCTCGGGACCAGGTCGCCGACACCGCGGCAACGGAACCGTCCGCCCGGACGGACATCATCATCGCCGGCCGGGTCTTCGTCCCCGCCGGGGAGATCGAAACGTTCGTCGCCGAGGCCCGGGCGACGTACCCGATCGCCGCGGCGAACCCCGGAAACGTGTCGATTTCGTTCTGCGTGGAGGACGCGACGACCGGAACCGTCACGGTACTGGAGCAATGGGCGTCCCAGGAGGCGCTCGATCGACACCTGGCCACGCCGGAGGTCAGGGCACTCTTCGCCAAGTGGAGCCCGCACATGCGCAACGAAGTGCGCAAGTTCGACGCGCGCAACGAGAGAGACCCGCGGGCCTGAGCCACCCGCCGTCGAGCCGAACCGCGTCGACGCCTTCCGCTGCGCCGCGGCGTCGGCGATGCCGTCGCCGGGGCCCGGTCGTGCCGGGCCCCGGCCGGGGTGCGTCGGGGGAGGGCGGTGATCGCGGCCGGGCGCCTACGTGGCACCAGGACCGCCGGCAGTGGCGGATCACCAGTCGGTCCGCGGCCGGTCGGGCGCGGGAGGAGTGGGCCGACGCCGTGGTCGGCGCGATCGGGTTCTTCCAGGACCCGATGACCCCGGACATCCCCGGCCTGGACACCTGCGCCGGAACTCGTACACACCGCCGCGTGGGACCCCGACCTCGACCGATCCGATCCGATCCGGACGGTGCCGGGGTGGCCTGGCGTTTCCCGCCCCTACGTGGCGTGATGCCCGTCCCCGGGGCCGATTCGCAGGCCGACGAGTCGGCCGCACCGACCGCCCGCCGCCTCGGCCCGCCGATCGGCGGTCAGCCGCAGATCGCCTTGTCCAGGAGGGCTTCGACGGCGTCGTCGGGGTCGCCGCGGAAGTCGGGCGTGAGCGCGATCGTGACCTGGCGGCGCCGATCCTGGGTGGAGAACGACCAGGCCTGGTACGCCAGGGCATCGCCGTCGTTGCCGTACACGGGAATCCCGCACGTGGTGTCCTGCCAACGCAATCCCAGCCCGTACCGCCCCCCTTCGACGCCCGCCGTCTTCATCTCGTCGAGCAGGTGACTCGGCAGGAGGCGCCCACCGACCAGCGCGGCCATGAATCGGTTCAGATCCGCCGTCGTGGAGATCATCTCGCCGCCCGCGCCCATCAGCGACGGATTCATCTCGGTGAAGTCGACGAGTCGGGTCTCGTTGCCCTGCCGTACCGGGAGGTAACCCTTCAGGTGCGGTCCACGAATACGCGACGACGTCCCCGGCAGCGAGGTGCCCTGCAACCACAGCGGTTCGATGATTCGGCGCTCGATCTCCCTGGCATACGACCGGCCGGTCACCTTGTGGACGATTTCGCCGAGCAGGAGGTAGCCGGTGTTGGAGTAAGCGTATTCGCCCCCCGGTTCGGAGGTCGCCGGCTGGGTCACCGCCCGCTGGATCAGCTCCATGGCGGACCAGGTGCGGAACCGGTCGGCCTCGAACTCCGGCGTCGGTGGCATCGGCAGCGTCCGACGGTAGTCGGGCACCCCGCTCGTGTGGTTGAGGAGCTGCCGCACGGTGATCCGATCACCCGCGGGGACCACGCCGGGCAGCCACTTCTCGACCTTGTCGTCCAGGTGCAACCAGCCCTCGTCCACGAGTTGCAGGACGACGGTGGCGACGAACGTCTTGGTGATGCTGCCCGCGCGGAACCGGCCCTGTGCCGGCACCTCCCGCGTCGTGCCCAGTTCGGCGACGCCGCTGACGCCTCGCCACACGTGGCCGTCGCGCTGCACCTCGATCAGCGCACCCAAGGCGCCGTTCGCCGTGATGTCGTCCAGCCCCTTCTGCAGCCCGCCGCGATCCGGGCGATCCGTCTGCTCCGCCGAGGCAAGCGCGGCGGATGGCACCGCGACCACCGCCAACGCCGTCGCCGCGGTCACCAATACCCGATGCATGCGCTTCATGCCGGCCCCCGATTCGTTCGAGTCGTGCACCTCGGGGTCGAACCCCCGTTGGCAACAAGCTTGTCGGGCAGGGCAGTCCCCCGGCGATGGGGCTCGTGGCCGTATCCACCGGGGGGATACCCCCACCTCCGCCACGGCGTCGCCACGGGTTGCGCGGGTGCCCGTCCCGGTCGTGGAACGAGGCGGCTGCGGAGTGGGTGGGCGCCCACCGGTTCACCGGATTTCCGAGCGACGGGGTCACCCGTACAGCCGAACCCGGTGACCGCGGAGCGACTTCGCGAAGACGCATCCCGCGACCCGAGGTTTCGGGTCATACTGTGCCCCCGGCACCCGAAGGACCGCCGGGGCGGGCGCGGCCCGAACGCCACAGGGACGGCGGTTCGGGTCGCGCCCGGGCGCGACCGCGCCGGGCACCTCGTCGGCGCCGGGATGCGGCCGGGAAGCCGACGGGTCGAGTGGGGCACCTCGGGCACCTCGGGCGCGAACAGCGGGCCGAGGACCGGGCCGGGAACGCGGCCGGGAACCGGACGTGCCGGACGGTGGATTCCTCCCCCCGTCAGTCGCCGCCCGTCACTGCGACCCCGCGGCCACCAGCGTCGCGGTGATGGGTTCGAGCTCGGCGACCAGTTCGTCGAGCTCGGCGGGGGACAGGGCGTCGTACGGCGGGGCGGCGAGTTCGTCGGTGAGGGCCTCGATGCGGTCCCGGGTCTCGCGGCCGGCGTCGGTGAACCGGCCGTCGTTGTCGACCAGTCCGCGCTCGCGCATGCCGTTCATGACCGCGGCCAGCCGTTCCTTCGGCAGGTGATGGATGCGCCCGAACGACTCCGGCGGGTGGATGCCCTGCGCCAGCGCGGAGAGCACATGGGCCTCCGTGCCGCCGATGCGCGCCCCGACGAGAGCGGCGATGTGTCCGTCGCCGCGGTGCTCGCGCAGCATGGTCGCGGAATGCCACAGCCGGGCAACCGGGTCGCTCGGGATCGGCAGGGTGCGCATCCCGGCGTACATCACCCGTCCTTCCATGGGCGCGTTCGTCGCCGCTCTGGTGGTCAGGTCGGCGGCGCGCGCCAGGCCCGGGGAGTCGGCCGTCTCGTCGCCGAGGATCCGCCGCAGGGAGGCCGCGCTGCCCCGCTCCCGCGCGGCGACGGACGCCTCCGGCGGGATCGTTTCCCACGCGCTCGGGATGTGCCGCGCGGCCTCCCCCTCGGCGAAGTTGTAGAAGGCCGCGTGCACGACCTCTGCCGGCACCCGCCCCAGCGGCGCGGCGCGGCCGGCGAAGTAGCCGTCCCAGTAGGTGCGGTGGCCGAGTGCGGCCATCTCCTCGTTGCACTCGTCGGCGAGGAAACTGACCAGGCAGATCGGCTCCAGGAGCTCGAACATGCGGCGGGGCGTGTGAGTCATGGCCCACATCATGCCCGCGGTCGACGTCCCGCGGTGCGATCCGGGCCACCGGATCAACTCCCGGGCGTGGCAGCCGAACAGGTGCGAGCCCCCCGCCGGGCGAACCGCCGACATCGATGTCCCGTCACACGAACGAACCCGTCGGCCCCGACCCGGGACCCCGCCGCATGCCCGACGGGGCGCGTGGGTCCTTCCGATCGGGATCACCACGCGCGCCGGGTCACCGGGACCGATGTCTCCTCATGGCTTGGGCACCCCGACGTTCAGTCCCTCGGTCACGCCGTCGCCGGTCACCTCGACCCGGCCGTTGGCGAACATCCCGAGTTCGACCTTCAACAGCCGGGTACCGCCGCCGGGTTCGACCGCCTCGACGCCGTAGCCGCCCTCGGTGAGCGCGAGCAACGCGTTGACCGGGACGGTCAGCACACCCTTCTTCTCCTTCCCGGTGAAGCCGACGGACACCGGCGCGCCGTCCAGGCTGCCCGCGTCCTTGGGCTGGTCGAGCGCGATGTCGATCGGGATGGTGGCCTTGTCCTGGCCCTGTGGGCCGCCCTGCGACTGGTCGCCCTCCTTGGCCACCGTGCCGACCTGGGTGATGGTGCCGCCGGTGGTCGTGCCGCCGGGCAGCGTGATCTGGACCTTGGCGCCCTTGCTCGCCAGCGTCTGCTTGTTCACCGGCAGGTTGACGGTGACCCGACGGCCGGTGCCGCTCGCCTTGAGCAGCGGCCCCTGCGACGTCGATCCCAGGACCCCGGTGACCTCGCTGACGCGCACCGAGTCGGGCAGCACGATCGCGTCGCCGGCGTCGAACCGGCCGGTCTGCTTGTGGCCCATGTCCTTCTGCCACTTGCGCACCGCCGCGGCGGTCGTGTCGGTGAACTTCTCGTCCACGGTGAACCCGCCGTAGCCCAGCGCCTGCAGGTTCTGCTCCAACTCCCGTACGTCCACGCCCTTTTCGACACCCACGTACAACGCCCGCCAGAACGGCGTCCCGCCGTAGAACAACGGCACCTTCGTCCCGTCCCGGCCGTACACCCGATCGCCCTGCGACAGCCTGTCACCCACGCTCGGGAGCCAGGTGATGGTCCCGGGGCCCGCATTGTTTCCGGTGTCGGGGGGCGAACCGCCCTGACCGCCGCCGGAACCCGCACCGCCGGTTGCCGAGCCGCCACCCGGGCCGCTGTTCGAGCCGCCACCCGAGCCCGAGTTCGAGCCTTGAGGAGGGCTGCCGCCCGAGCCCTGCGACGGCCCCGGGCTTCCGCCGGTCTGCGGCTTGTTCCCACTGCCTCCGTTGCTCCCGTTGTTCCCGTTGCTCCCGCCGGTCGACGTGTTCTCCTTGTCCGGTCCGGGTGCGGCGGCGTTCACGGAGTACGTGCCGGCATAGCCGAGCTTGCCGTCCACGTTCTGCCGGTCGACCAGGTCCGCCCGGGTCACCGGGACCGCGTCCAGTTTCGTGCGATTCACGGAGGCACCGGAGCCGTCGCCGCCGTCGGAGAGCAGTACGGCCACCGCCCCACCCGCCGAGGCCAGCACCAGAGTCACCGCGAGCGCATGTCGGCACCGACGACGACGCCCGCGCGGGTACGCCGTTCGGTCCGGTTCGGTCGGCGTGGGAGCCGGTTCCTCGTCGTACCCGTAGTGCCGTGCGGGGTCGATCGAAACCACGAGCCGCCCCTACTTCTTCTTCGTCGGCGGCGGAAGCTTCTTGTTGCACAGGTCCATCGCCGTCTTCACCTTGTCGTCGTTGATGTCCAGCGTGACCATCGCGCCACCCGCGCCGTCGCCCACGTTCACGCCGTTCTCGCGCAGACAGTCCGTGCGCTTGGCCTGCCACTCCTTGAACTTGGGGTCGTTCGGGTCGAAGTCGCTCTTCGGCTGGAACTTCTCACACGCCTTCATCGCTTCCTCGGTCTTGGACGACCCCTCGTCCGCGGACATCGCCTGCATCCGCATCGCGCCGCCCTCACCGGGCTCCGGGTCGGGCATGTCGACCCCGTGCTCGCGCATGCAACCCGCGAACTTGACCATCTGGTCCCGGCGTTCGCCGTCGTCACTCTTGCCCGAGCCGGCCTGGCCACCGCTCGACTCGGCCTTCGCGCCGCCACTGCCCCCGCCCGAGGCCACCTTGCTCTCCGGCGAGCCGCCCTCGTCGGCGCAACCGACCGTGGTCAACGCGAGACCACTCGCCAGGACCACCCCGACCGCCAACCTCAGCGCCAGGGGCCGCCCCGACCGCGCGCGCCCGAACCTCGTCATCACTGCCGCTCCCACCCGTCGTCGCATCCATCGGTCCTGTGCACCCCTCGTCGTCACCGCCGTGACGGCGAGAGGGAGCGACAACAGGTCTACGCACCGACGGGTTACCACGACGTCACCCGGATCGGTTATCCGGAGTTAACACGGGCACGCGTATAACCGATGAGGGTCATCCGAAGTCTGCGAATCGGGCCATTCGCCTGTCGTTCCCAGACGTTCCCGCTCGCCCCCACGCCTTCCGACCCAACCTCCCCGCGCCCATCGGCGGACGGCCGAGCATCCGCCCGGCCGTTGGGAGTTCCGGCCGTGCGGCGGACCCACAGGGCCATGTGTATCGGCGCCGGCTGCGCGCGAGGCGTCCGCCCCGCACCGGCGCCCCGACGTCGTCTCGCGCGGCGTGTCCCACGGCGATGGGACCCGGCCGTCAGCACGCCGAACCGCAGCAGCGCGCAGCAGTTTCCACCACCACTCATCAGCCGACGCACTCGAGAGGTCTTCCCATGGTCGTCGTACCGCTGCTCCTGACCCGCCGCCTCGCGCCCTCCGCAGGCAGCCCGCCCACGTTGCCGGACCACCACTACGATCCCGACCTGTGCGCGAACGTGGTCGCCGACGGCACCCTGCTCGTCCACGCCGCAGACGCGGACCTCGTCGCGGACTACACCTCCACCCAGGAGCCCTCCGGGCTCAAGGCAGACGACTGACCCCTACTCCACCGTCGTAGTCGTGGCTGCCGAGATCGACCCCGCCGCCGGCACATCTCGACGGCCACGCCAACGCCGCCTGGGACGGCTCACCCGCCAAGGCCCGCCTCACCCGGCCCGGACGAGGCTTCCACCGAGACGGACCCAACGCCGCTCTCGGTGGCCGGAGTCGGCCCGGCCGACGGCCGCCACTCTCGCCTGAGCAATCCGAACACCCACGAGTCGGATACCTCGCCGTTCACGACACAGTCTTCCCGCAGCGTCCCTTCCCGCACGAATCCGATCTTCTCCAGGACCCGGGCGGATGCCACGTTGCGCGTATCGGTCTCGGCCTGAACCCGATTCAGGTCCAGTGTGTCGAACGCCCACCGCAGCAAGGCGTGCGCGGCCTCCGTCGCGAAGCCGTGGCCCCACATCGCATCGCCGAGGCAGTAGCCCAACGACGCGCTGCGACAGTTCTCGTCCCAGGAGGTCAGACCGCACCAGCCGACGAAGGCCCCGTCGGAAGCACGGTCGATGGCCACCCGGGCCCCGGTGCCGTCGTCCGCCATCTGCCGGCACATCTTGACGAACCGTTCGGCGCGGGCCCGTTCGTGCCACGGCGGGGAGTCCCAGTAGCGCATCACGTAGCTGCTGCGGTGCAGCGCGAAGAGGGGGTCCGCGTCGGCGTCGGTGAAGGGGCGCAGTCGCAGGCGAGGGGTGTGCAGTACCGGGGTGGCCAAAGTCATGCGCACCATCCTGCGTCCTCATGAGGCGGACGGACACCGAATATCCGGTCCGGTCCGCATGACCGAGGCACGCCCGCCTACCGGCAGTTCGTGTACGGCACGACTACTCGTCCCGCCCACCGGTGCCCGGCCGTTCGGCGAACCGCGTGGAGGTCGAGTGCCGGTCGGGTGGTCACGGTTTCGGAGCGGTGGCCGCGTCGGTGAGTTCCGGAGATGCATGGGGCGGTTTGGGTAGGGAAATGGCGATGGTGAGGCCGCCGTGGTGGTTTGCGGTGGTGGTTATCCGAGCCGCGTGGGCGTGGACGATGGCTTGGACGATGGACAGGCCCAGGCCGGTGCCTCGGGCGGAGCCGGTGCGGTTGGGGCGGAACCGGCGGAACGGCTCGAAGAGTTCGGGGACACGTTCGGCGGGGATCAGCGGGCCGGTGTTGCGGACGCGGAGCGAACCGGCCGAGACGCCGACCGTGACGAAGCCGCCCGGATGGTTGTGTCGTACCGCGTTCTCGACCAGGTTGGTGACCAACTGGCGCAGCAGCAACGGGTCGCCGGACACCACGCTCTCGGCGAGGAGCGCGTCGACCCGGACGCCCGCCTGCTCGGCTGCGGGCTGCGTCTGTCGCAACACGTCGGCGGTCAACTCGTCCAACGCGACCGGCGACGTCTGGACGTTCCCGCGCTCGCTCACCGCCAGGCTCAGCAGTCCGTCGATCAGGTGCTCGGTGCGTCGGTTCAGGGCGAGCAGTTGTTCGCGGGTGTCGATGATGTCCTGTGGTGCGTGGGGGTCGGCGAGGCCGATCTCGATGGCCGTGCGTTGGACGGTGAGTGGGGTGCGCAGTTCGTGTGAGGCGTTGGCGACGAACAGGCGTCGGCTGTCGAAGGATTTCTCCAGTCGGTCGAGCATCCCGTCGAAGGTGTCGGCGAGTTGCTTGAGTTCGTCGTCGGGGCCGGGCATCGCGATGCGTTCGTGCAGGTTGTGCTCGGACAGTCGGCGTGCCGTCGCGGTGATCCTGTGCACCGGACGCAGCACCCGGCCGGACATCCACCAGCCGACCAGCATCGAGCTCGCGGCCAGGAGCAGCAGAGCCGCGATGAGCACGGTCAGCAACTGACTCATCGTCACGTTCTGGCCGGTGTCGACGGCCCGCCGGATCGCCTCTGCCGGGACCGTGTTGTCCGGGGTCTGCGTACCCTGCAACGGTTGCGCGGGCTGGGCCCGACCCACGCAGACCGGGGCGATTTCGTTTGTGTCCGTGGTCGGGGACGTGGTGATCCTCAATGTCCTCGCCAGCGCGATCGGCAATCGCTCGGACAGCCGCCGGCCGACGAACCAGTACACGATGCCCAGCAGCACCGTGCCGACGACGAGCGACATGCCGCCGTACAACAGGGTGAGTCGGGCCCGCGCCGACGGTCGGCGGAACAGCCTCCGGTAGGGCAGCCGCACGCCCGAGAGCAGCCGCCCGCCTGTCGCCGGGCCGCTCCGTCGGGATGCCCTCCGGCCGCTTCCACGAGGTGTGCGTGGGCTGTTCATCTCAGGGATCCCGAGCCGGGTACGGGCCGGACGACCTGCGGGTCGCCCGGTTCGGCGCGCAGCTCGCACATGGTCACCCGCGCGATGTCGGAAAAGGGGTCGACGGTCCGGTCCCACACCCGCTCCGGCATTTCCTCGTCCTCGGTCACCAGAACTTGCAAGGTTTGTCGCTCCGTTTCGAGCCGGGGAAGGGGGTGGGAAGGATGGGGAACGAATGGAGCACGAATGGGCCCGAACGGCCCGATTCGCAGGCTTCGGATGAACCCCATCGGTTATACGCGCGCCTGCGTTAACTCCGGATAACCGATCCGGGTGACGTCGTGGTAACCCGTCGGTGCGTAGACCTGTTGTTGCTCTCACGCCGCTACGGCGGGTGGTGACCACACGAGCGACGGGTGCGACGACGGGCGGGAGAGCGGCAGCGGTGACGAGGTTCCGGCGCGCGGGAGCGAGACGGTCTCCCCGCCGAGGCCGGTCACCCGCACATCGGCAACGGGAGGAGCGGACAGTGACTTCACAGGATGGGCGCCGGGTGGCCGAGGGAATGTCGCGGAGACGGATGTTGGGGGCGATGGGCGCGGGCGCGGTGGCCTCGGCCGGCGTGGCCGGGCGGGCGTACGGCTCGCCTGCCGGGGCTCGTTCGGCCGCGGAGCTGGTGGCCGGGCCGATCAAGCGGGATCTGGCGATGTTGGATGTGATCGCCGCCCGGCACGGCGGCAACCGGGGTGCCGGCCTGCCCGGCTTCGACTACTCCGCATGCTATGTGGAGGCCCGGCTGCGCGACGCCGGATACCGTACCCGGCGTCTGGCGGTCGGCTACGACCGAACCGATCACATCCGCGACACCGTCGAACAGGTCCGCCCCCGAGCGCGCAGCGTTTTTCACGTCGCGGCGGGCGGAGTCGCGGCATCACCGACTGGCGGTGACACCGGGGACTTGGTCATTCCGCGCGATGCCTTCGGTGACGCCGCGGACAGTTGGGAGGGCATCGACGCCCGCGGGAAGGTGGCGCTGTTACAACTGCGCCCGAACCTGCTGCGCGGCGCCCGTCGGGAGCACGTCGGCGGCGGATGCCACAGCGGCATGGCGGCCAGGAGGCAACGGGTCGCCGCGGATCAGACCGAGTCGGCCCGCCAGGCCCTGATCCGGGCCCGTGCCGCCGGCGTTGCGGCGGTGTTGTTCCACCTCGATCAGGTCGACTTCCCGATCGGTCTGGTCTTCGATGCTCCCGGGGACGCCGGGCTGCCGCCGGCGAGCGTCGTCTTTTCCAGCGACGCCACCGCGCTGCGCGAGGACATGAACGCCGGCGGTACGACGGTGCGCGTCGAACTGGAGCTGCGCCGGCGACATGTGGACACCTTCAGCGTGCTGACCGTGCCCCCGGACGCCTCCGCCGCCAGGTACCTGTTCGGCGCGCATCTGGACAGCGTCCCCCGGGGCCCCGGCATCGACGACAACGGCTCCGGCTCCGCGCTGCTGCTCCACCTCGCCCATGCCCTCGCCGTCGAGCCCGCAGGCAGTCCCGTGCAGTTCTGCTGGTGGGGCGGCGAGGAGGACGGCATGCGCGGCTCCCGACACTTCGTCGAGACCGAACCGCTCCAGCCGATCCGCGGCTACTTCAACCTGGACATGGTCGCCGCCCCCAACTATGTCATCGGCGTCTACGGCAACGGGCCGCAACGCCATTTCACCGACCACTTCACCGCCATCGGCCAACCCTGGCTCGAAGGACCCGTCGACGGGATGTCCGACCAAGTCCCCTTCCTCGACGCCGGGATCCCCGTCGCCGGGATCGACACCGTGCGCAGCGCACCCGCCGCCCTCAAGGACGACCGCGAAGCCGCACTGTTCGGAGGCACCGTCGGGCGGCCCTTCGACCCCAACTACCACGGCCCGGGCGACACCGTCACCAACATCAGCACCAAAGCCCTGGCCATCTGCACCACCGCCGGCCTGGCCGCGCTCCGAGCCGTGAGCCGCTGACAGGCAACGACCGGCGACCCGCCCGAAAATCCCCCGCCCGGGGGCCGCTCGTTCGCTTCCTCATCCGCGGATCAGCGTGCGGTCACCGCACGCGGCCTTGTCACTGCGCAAGCGTCATGTCGCCGCCGTTGCCGCCGTGTTCCGGCCCGGCCGTCCTACCGGTGGTCCTCGGATCGCGATGCCCGGTCCGCCAGCGCCCGTACCTCGGCGGCGACGGCGGCATGACGCTCGCGCGGTATGTCGTGCCCCACGCCGGGCTGCAGGACCAGGCGTGCGCCGGGGACCGCAGCGGCCGTGGCGTGGGCCGCGGACGGCTTGAGCAGGGGATCGTCGGTGCCGTGCAGCACCAGCGTCGGGACCCGCAGCTCCGCCAGGGACGGGCCGTGCCACTTCGCGCCGATCTGCCGCGACTGGGCCTTCGGGTCGGCGATGCCGGTGTCCACGTCGGCGCTGATCCGCTCCAGCGCCTCCACTTCGTCGAAGGGGTAGCCGGGTGACGCACACAGACGGGCGACCGCGAGGCCCATGGCGATCCTTTCCTCCCGGCTTTCGGCGGGCTTGATCCGGGCGAACCTGGCGAGGGTGCCCAGGCGCAGATACCGGAAGGCGCCCAGGCCGCCGACGTCGCTGGGCAGTGCCGCGGACGAGGTGAGTGTGCGCACACGATCCGGGTGGCGCAGGGCGATGCGCTGGGCGACGACGCCTCCGAGGGAGTGCCCGAAGAGATGGGCGGATTCCCAGCCGAGCCCGTCCATGACCGCGATCGCGTCGTCGGCCAGGTCCTCGGCGGTGTAGGCCGCGCTGCGGCGGGCGGCGATCGCGGCGAAGGGGTTGCCCGACGAGGTCTGCGCCTGCATCCGGGTGGAGTCGCCCGAGTCCCGCTGGTCGTAGCGCGCGACGGCGAATCCGGCGGCCGCCCACGCCGCACACAGTCCTTCCGGCCACCAGTGCCGGGACACCGCCAGACCCATCACCAGCAGCAGCGGCTCGCCGTCCGCGCCCTCCCGGAACCGGTCGTAGGCGAGGTCGACGGCTCCGTTGTGGGCGAAGCGGCGTTCGGTCCAGGACATGGCGGGCTCCCTCGGTGGACGAAAAAACTGCGATCGGTGTTCGCAGTATTAGACTACAGCAGGCCAAGGACCGCACGCCGAGGAAGGTTTCCGACAGTGACCGAACACGAGCCCCGACCCACCGTGTGGTCACGGCCCGAACGCGGCACGCGCGGACCCGCACCCGAACGCGACCGCCGGCAGATCACCGCCGCCGCCGTCGCCCTGGCCGACGCCGACGGACTGGCCGCCGTCTCGATGCGCGCCCTTGCCCGGGAACTGGGCACCGGACCCGCCTCGCTCTACCGCTACCTGGCGAGCCGTGACGACCTGCTGGACCTGATGGCCGACGCGGTCACCGGCGAGGTCGACCTGTCCGCCGCACCCGGCGGCGACTGGATCGGCGACCTCACCGCCCTCGCCCTGCAGGCCAAGGCGGCACACGCCCGGCACCCGTGGCTGCTCGAACTGACCGCGCAGCGCGGCAGTGTGCTGGGGCCCAACGCGATCGACTACCTCGACCACGCCCTCGCGATCCTGACCCACGCCCCCGGCACCAGCTCGCAGAAACTGGAGACGATCGGCTTCGTCGGCGGCCTCGTCACCCTCTTCGCCCGCCACGAGGCGACCACCACCGCCGGCGGCGCGACCCCGTCCGCACAGGCGGCCCACCTTGCCGCCGTCGCCGCCGAGGGACGCCATCCCCACCTGCTCGCCGCACTGGCCACCGCAGGCCCCGCACCGTCGGACGGCCCCGCCGACCGGGACGCCCTCTTCGAACGCCTGTTGCGCCGCATTCTCCCCGGACTGCTCGGCTCGTGACGAAACGACCGCTGCTCGGCTTGCGCTTCGACCCGTTCGCCTCGGTCGGGCGCCCTTCCGGTGGTGTCCGGGGTCGGTGTGGGGCGCACCGGTTCTGACGACGCGTTCGACGTCGTGACGGGGCGCGGGCCTGTGCCTTCTTGAACCGGCAGGCCGACCCGGACCGGGTCGGGAGGTGGGCGCACCGGCGGAACGGGCCGCCTTCGTGCGCGGGTTCCGAATGCCCGACGCGTCCCGTTGCGGCGCGGGAGCGGCCGGGTCGGGGCGACGGCTCTCGCGATCGTGTTCGGCGCGGCAGCCGACAAATGTGGACAAAGTTACTTCTAATGGGACATGTGTGTGGTGGCTGTCACGGCGTGGTGACCGGTCGGCCGGAGCACAACCACGTCCGAGCCCCTGGGAGGTTTCCGATGTCCAGCCCCGGTGACACAGCCGTGTTCGTCCCCGATCCGGAGACCGACGAAAACGCCGAGACAGGCCGTGCCTCGGCCCCCGATCCCGAGCCCCGAACGTTGTCGTTGACGGCCGCCCAGCGCGAACTGTGGTTCGCCGAACAGCGTGCGCCCGGCGGTTCGGAAGGCCGGGTCGCCGAGTGCGTGGAGATCCACGGGCCGGTGGACGCGGCGCTGTTCGAGGCGGCGGTACGGCAGGTGCTGGACGAGGCGGAGGCGCTCCGGGTGTGCATCCGGCCCGCGAAGGACGGTCCGGTGCAGATCGTGGACCCGGATCCGGAGTGGGCACCGGTGGGCGTCGACGTCAGCGATCGGGCCGATCCCGAAGCGGCGGCCCGGAGTTGGATGGCGGCGGACATGGCCGTCCCGATGGACCTGCCCCGGGGGCGGCTGTTCCGCTGCGCCCTGATCAAGCTGGGGGCGGAACGCTGGCTGTGGTACGGCACCAGCCACCACATCGTGATGGACGGCTTCGGATTCTCGCTCGTCGTGCAGCGCCTGGCCCAGATCTATACGAGCCTGGTGGCCGGCGAGCCGATCGCACCGTCACCCTTCGGAGCACTGGCGGATCTGGTGCAGGCCGACCTGGACTACCGGGCCTCGCCGGACTACGCCGCGGACCGCGACTACTGGGCGGCGCTGCTCGCCGATCGCCCGGCATCGGTGCCGGTGCCAGCGCGACCGGACCTCGCGCACGGGGAGGATGGCCCGGGCGACGGGCATCCGCTCGCGGGTACCGCGCACAGGACCGAACTGCGCCCGCCGGCACGGCCGGAGGCACTACGGGAAGCGGCCCGGCGCGCCCGGGTGTCGAGGTCGCGATTCGTCGTCGCGCTGGCCGCCGTCTACCTGCACCGGCTGACCGGCGAGCGGGACGTGGTGATCGGTCTGGTCGTCACCGGCCGCGCGAACCGCCGGCTCCTCACGATTCCGGGAACGCTGGCCAACGTCGTGCCGCTGCGCCTGACGGTGCATCCGGGCATGCCGCTGGCCGAGTTGCTCACCCAGGTCGATCAGGCGGTGGAGCGGGCGGTGCCGCACCAGCGCTACCGCGGCGAGGACCTGGCCCGCGAGCTGGACCTGCCCGCCGCCGGCGACACCTGGTTCTCGCTGGCGGTCAACGTCATGTCGTTCGGGAGGCCGCTGACCTTCGGCGGACATCCCTGCACCATCCGCAACCTTGCCCGCGGAGCGACCGCCGACCTGTCGCTGGGGGCGGTGGAGCGGCGTGACGGCACCGGCATGCACCTGGAACTGCAGGGGGCACCCGGTCGGTACGGCGACGCCGACCTGGCCGACCACCAGCAGCGCCTGCTGAGCCTGCTCGACGCCATGGCCACCGCCGACCCGGAACGTCCCATCGGCACCTTCGACCTCCTCACCCCGGACGAACGCCGCGAACTGTCGGCCGGCCACGACGCCCCGGCGGTCGGACTCCCGGCTGTCGCGATGGCGGAACTGTTCGAGACGCGCGTGCGCATCGCCCCGGACGCGGTGGCGCTGGTACAGGGCCGGGAGAACCTGAGCTATGCGGAACTCAACGCGCGGGCGAACCGGTTCGCGCACGCCCTGATCGCCCGCGGCGTCGGCCCCGAGGACATCGTCGCCCTCGTCCTGCCCCGCTCCGTCGAACTGGTCACCGCGATTCTGGGGGTGCTCAAGGCCGGCGCCGCCTACCTGCCCGTCGACCCGGCGCATCCGGCCGAGCGGATCCGGTACCTGCTCGACGACGCCCGCCCCGCCGTGTGCATCGACACCGCGGCGACGGTGGTCGCGATGAGCGAAGGGCGTGCCGCCACCGACCCCGGTGTGGCCGTCGACCCCCGCCACCCCGCGTACGTCATCTACACCTCCGGCTCCACCGGCACCCCCAAGGGCGTGGTCGTCACCCACATCGGCATTCCCGGCCTGGCCGCGGCACCGGCCGAGCGGTGGGGCATCGATACCGAAAGCCGTGTCCTGCATGCGGCCTCACCCAGCTTCGACGCCTCCGTGTGGGACCTGTGCGCCGCCCTGACCGCAGGCGCCGCGCTGGTGCTCGCCCCGGCCGACGACCCACTGTCCGTGTTCACCGATCCCCACCTGAACGCGACACACGTACTGCTGCCCCCGTCCGTCCTCGCGGCACTGTCCCCGGACGCGGTGTCGGCAGGGAACATCGGCGTCGCCGGCGAGGACTGCCCGCCCCACCTGGTGGCCCGTTGGGCTCCCGGCCGGTGGATGATCAACGCCTACGGCCCGACCGAGACCACCGTCTGCGCCACCATCAGCGACCCGCTGACCCCAGACGCGGTCGGGACACCGCCGATCGGCCGGCCGATCACCGGTACCCGCGTCCACGTCCTCGACGCCGGTCTGCAACCCCTCCCGCCCGGCTGCGTCGGCGAACTGTACATCGCGGGTCAAGGCTTGAGCCGCGGCTACCTGAACCGGGCCGGCCCGACCGCCGAACGCTTCGTGGCGTGCCCGTTCGGCCCGCCGGGAGAGCGCATGTATCGCACCGGCGACCTCGCCCGATGGCGCGTCGACGGCAGCGGTCTGGAGTTCTGCGGCCGCGCCGATCGGCAGGTCAAGATCCGCGGCCACCGGATCGAACCCGGCGAGATCGAGACCGCGCTGACGGCGCACCCCGGCGTGGCCCGGGCCGTCGTCGTCGCCCGCGAGGACCACCCCGGGGACAAACGCCTCGCCGCCTACGCGGTGCCGGCGCCCGGCACCGTACTGCGGCCGGTCGACCTGCGCGAGCATCTCGAACAGCGGCTGCCCGACTACATGGTGCCGGCGGCGTTCGTGCTCCTGGACGCGGTGCCGTTGACCGTCAACGGGAAGCTGGACCAAGCCGCGCTGCCCGTGCCGGGGCCGGTCGGCGGGGCGGGTTCGAGTCGGGCCCCGCGCACCCCGCACGAGCAGTTGCTGGCCGGGTTGTTCGCCGAGGTCCTCGGGCTGCCCGCGGTCGGTGCCGACGACGACTTCTTCGCCCTCGGCGGGCACTCCCTGCTCGCCACCCGCCTCGTCTCCCGCGTCCGCGCACTGCTGGGGGTCGAGGCGGAGCTACGCGATCTGTTCGAGAGCCCCACCGTGGCCGGTCTCGCCGCGTCCTTGCGCGACGCCGGGCAGGCGCGCCCCGCCGTGGTGCCGGTGCCGCGGCTCGGGGTGGTGCCGCTTTCGTACGCGCAACAACGATTGTGGTTTCTCGATCGCCTGGAGGGCCCGGGGCCCACCTACAACGTTCCGTTGGCGTTGCGTTTGTCGGGTGTGCTCGATCGGGGTGCGTTGGAGCGGGCTGTGGTGGATGTGGTGGTGCGGCACGAGAGTTTGCGGACGGTGTTCGACGAGGTGGAGGGGGTGCCTTGTCAGCGGGTGTTGGGGGAGGGGGAGGTGGGGGGTTGTGTGCGGGTGCCGGTGGTCGAGGTGGGTGTGGGGGAGTTGGGGGTTCGGCTTGCGGAGGCTGCTCGTCATGCTTTCGATCTTTCGGTGGAGCCGCCTTTGTGTGCGCGGTTGTTCGTGTCGGGTGCGGATGAGCATGTGTTGTTGTTGGTGTTGCATCACATTGCCGCGGATGGGTGGTCGTTGGGTCCGTTGATGCGGGATCTGTCGGTGGCTTATGCGGCTCGTTGTCGTGGTGAGGGGCCGGGGTGGGGTCCGTTGCCGGTGCAGTATGCCGATTACACGGTGTGGCAGCGTGATCTGTTGGGGGATGCGGCGGATCCGGAGAGTGTCGCGGCTGGTCAACTCGCCTATTGGAGGCGGGCGTTGGCGGGTCTGCCGGATCGGCTCGCGTTGCCGTTCGACCACCCCCGCCCGGCAGTGGCGTCACTGCGCGGCGAGCACATCGCCATCGAAATCGACGCCCCGCTGCACACCGCCCTGATCGACCTCGGCCGCTGCCATGGCGCGAGTCCGTTCATGGTGCTGCATGCCGGACTGGCCGCGCTGTTCACGCGTCTGGGTGCGGGTACCGACATTCCCATCGGCAGTCCCATCGCCGGGCGTACCGATCAAGCCTTGGACGACCTGGTCGGGTTCTTCGTCAACACGCTGATCCTGCGGACGGACACCTCGGGTGATCCCAGCTTCGCGGAACTCCTCGGCCGGGTCCGGGAGAACGCGCTGACCGCCTACGCACACCAGGACCTCCCCTTCGAGCACCTGGTGGAGGAACTCAATCCCGCCAGGACATCGGCACACCACCCCCTGTTCCAAACGGCGCTGGTGCTGCACGGCGCGCCCTGGGACGACCCGGCCCTGCCCGGGCTGAAGGCGACCGCGACACCCGTACACACGGGCACCGCCAAGTTCGACGTGAGCCTCCACCTGTTCGAGCGGTTCGGCGCAGCCGGCGAGCCGGCGGGGATGACCGGCGTGGCCGAGTACGCGACCGACCTGTTCGACCGCGCCACCGTGGAGGTGATGGTCGCGCGGTGGCTTCGGCTGCTGCGCGCCGTCACCGAGGCTCCCGACGCGCCGATCGGCGGCGTCGACGTGCTCTCCGCCGAGGAACGCCACCAGTTGGTCGTTGCGGCCGGGTCGGAAGCGGCGGAGGTCCCGGAGGGGACGATCCCGGCACTGTTCGCGGCGCGAGTGAGCGCCAACCCGGACGCGGTGGCCGTGGTGAGCGGGGAGGAGGAACTGAGCTACGACGAGCTGAATGCTCGTGCCAATCGGCTCGCACACGCGTTGATCGCCCGCGGCGTCGGCCCCGAGGACGTCGTCGCGCTCGCCCTGCCTCGCTCCGTCGAACTGGTCACCGCGATCCTGGGGGTGCTCAAGGCCGGCGCCGCCTACCTCCCCATCGACCCGCGATACCCGGCGGCACGAGTGCGCTTCATGCTGGACGACGCCCACCCCGCGTTGCTGCTCACCGGCTCGGACACCGACGCGACCCGCACCCTCACCGGCCCGGGCCTGCCGCGCCTGGTCCTGGGTCACGAGGAGACCGAGCGGGAACTCGCCGAATCCCCCGACACCGATCCTGCCGATGCGCACCTCCGTGCGCCGCTGCTCGATCGGCAACCGGCGTATGTGATGTTCACGTCGGGTTCGACGGGTGAGCCGAAGGGCATCGCGGTCACCCATCACGACGTGGTCGCGTTGGCATCGGCCCCGATCTGGCGTGGTGGTGCGCACGAGCGGGTGTTGGTGCACTCGCCGACGGCGTTCGACGCGTCCACCTACGAGTTGTGGGTGCCGTTGCTCAACGGTGGCACGGCCGTTGTGGCGCCGACCCGGGCGCTCGACGCCGACACGCTGCGCGAGGTGATTGCCCGTCATCGGGTGACGGCGCTCTTTTTGACCTGCGGGTTGTTCCATCTGATCGCGGATGAGCGACCGGATTGTTTCGCCGGTGTGCGTGAGGTGTGGACCGGTGGCGACGTGGTCTCGCCGTCGGCCGCCGCCCGGGTCCAGGATGCCTGTCCCGGCACGGTGGTGGTGCACGTCTACGGCCCGACCGAGACGACGACGTTCGCCACCTACCATCGGCTCGAAGCCGCGATCGCCGCCGATCGGCCGCTGCCGTTGGGTCGGCCGATGCCCGGCATGCGCGCCTACGTCCTGGACGCCGGTCTGGGCCTGCTGCCCCCCGGTGTGCCGGGGGAGTTGTACCTGGCCGGCCCGGGTGTGGCCCGCGGCTACCCCAATCGGCCCGCCCTGACCGCCGAACGTTTCGTGGCCTGCCCGTTCGGTCCGGCGGGGGAACGGATGTACCGTACCGGCGACTTGGTGAAGTGGCGTACGGACGGGGCCGGGTTGGAGTTCTGTGGGCGCGTCGACGAGCAGGTCAAGATTCGCGGGTTCCGGATCGAACCGGGCGAGATCGAGACGGCGTTGACCGCGCATCCCGAGGTGGCTCAGGCCGTCGTGGTCGCCCGCGAGGACCGGACCGGCGATCGGTGCCTCGTCGCCTATGTCGTGGCGACCCCCGGACAGACCCCGAGTCACGACGACTTGCGCGTGTGCCTGCGGGAACGGCTGCCCGACTACATGGTGCCGGCGGCCTTCGTGACCCTGGACGTGGTACCACTCACCTCCACCGGAAAACCCGATCGCGCCGCACTGCCCGCCCCCGAACACGACGACCCCCGACCCGGCGGACAACCCCCGCGCACCCCGCACGAGCAGTTGCTGGCCGGGTTGTTCGCCGAGGTCCTCGGGCTGCCCGCGGTCGGTGCCGACGACGACTTCTTCGCTCTCGGCGGGCACTCCCTGCTCGGTACCCGTGTCATCGCCCGGATCCGCGCTGTCCTCGGCGCCGAGGTGGAACTGCGCACCCTGTTCGAGTACCCGACGGTCGCCGCTCTCGCGGCCCGCCTCGACACTGCGGGCCGGGTGCGTCCCGCGTTGGTGCCGGTGCCGCGGCTCGGGGCGGTGCCGCTCTCGTTCGCGCAACGAAGGTTGTGGTTCCTCCACCGCATGGAAGGTCCCAGCCCCACCTACAACGTTCCGTTGGCGTTGCGTTTGTCGGGTGTGCTCGATCGGGGTGCGTTGGAGCGGGCTGTGGTGGATGTGGTGGTGCGGCACGAGAGTTTGCGGACGGTGTTCGACGAGGTGGAGGGGGTGCCTTGTCAGCGGGTGTTGGGGGAGGGGGAGGTGGGGGGTTGTGTGCGGGTGCCGGTGGTCGAGGTGGGTGTGGGGGAGTTGGGGGTTCGGCTTGCGGAGGCTGCTCGTCATGCTTTCGATCTTTCGGCGGAGCCGCCTTTGTGTGCGCGGTTGTTCGTGTCGGGTGTGGATGAGCATGTGTTGTTGTTGGTGTTGCATCACATTGCCGCGGATGGGTGGTCGTTGGGTCCGTTGATGCGGGATCTGTCGGTGGCTTATGCGGCTCGTTGTCGTGGTGAGGGGCCGGGGTGGGGTCCGTTGCCGGTGCAGTATGCCGATTACACGGTGTGGCAGCGTGATCTGTTGGGGGATGCGGCGGATCCGGAGAGTGTCGCGGCTGGTCAACTCGCCTATTGGAGGCGGGCGTTGGCGGGTCTGCCGGATCGGCTCGCGTTGCCGTTCGACCACCCCCGCCCGGCCGTGGCGTCACTGCGCGGCGACACGATTTCGGTGCACCTCGACGCGGCGCTGCATCACGGTCTGCGTGAGTTGGCTGCGGCACACGGCGCGAGTCTGTTCATGGTGCTGCATGCGGGACTGGCCGCGCTGTTCACGCGTCTGGGTGCGGGTACCGACATTCCGATCGGCAGTCCCATCGCCGGGCGTACCGACCAGGCCCTCGACGACCTGGTCGGGTTCTTCGTCAACACCTTGGTCCTGCGGACCGATACCTCCGGGGATCCGTCCTTCGCGGAACTCCTCGGCCGGGTCCGGGAGAACGCGCTGACCGCCTACGCACACCAGGACATCCCCTTCGAGCACCTGGTGGAAGAGCTCAACCCGGTCAGGACGTTGGCACACCATCCCCTCTTCCAGACCCTGCTGGCGCTACAGAACGCGCCGATGGGCGACCTCGCCCTGCCGGGGTTGCGCACCGCCCCCGAGCCGGTGACGACCGAAACCGCCCGGATCGACCTCACGTTCAGCCTGGCGGAGCAGTACGGCCCGAACGGCGATCCGGCCGGTTTGGCCGGCCTGGTCGAATACGCCACCGACCTGTTCGAACAACAGACCGTCGACGCGCTGATCGCACGATGGACCCGCCTGCTTCGGGCGGCCGTGACCGATCCCCACGCACCCATCGGCCGCATCGACCTGCTCTCCCCGGACGAGCGACGCGAACTGCGGCCCGGTACCGCGGAACCCGACGCGAAAGACGACGCCGTGCCGTGGCGCGCCCTCCCCGAACTCTTCGCCGAGCGGGTGCGGGCCGCGCCGGACACGGTGGCCGTGGCCGGCGACGGCACCGCCGTGACCTACCGGGAACTGGACGAGCGGGCGAACCGCCTGGCACACGCCCTCATCGGCCGGGGGGTACGCCCTGGGAACACCGTCGCCGTCACGCTGGAACGCTCCGCCGACCTGGTCGCGGCCGTGTTGGCGGTGGTCAAGGCCGGTGCGGTGTACGTACCCCTGGATCCGCGCTTCCCGACTTCCCGCGTCGATCTGATCCGGCGCCGGACCGACGCGGTGCTGCTGTTGTCCGCCGACGTGTTGAGTGCCCTGGATCGCGAGCAGCACGGCTCCACCGCCCCGGACGTCGCCTGTCACCCGCGTGATCTGGCGTATGTGATGTTCACGTCGGGTTCGACCGGTGAGCCGAAGGGCATCGCGGTCACCCATCACGACGTGGTCGCGTTGGCGTCGGCTCGGACCTGGCGTGGTGGTGCGCACGAGCGGGTGTTGGTGCACTCGCCTACCGCGTTCGACGCGTCCACCTACGAGTTGTGGGTGCCGTTGCTCAACGGTGGCACGGTCGTCCTGGCGCCACCCGGTGTCCTGGACCCGGGCGTCCTGCGCGAGGTGATTGCCCGTCATCGGGTGACGGCGTTGTTTTTGACCTGTGGGTTGTTCCATCTGATCGCGGATCAGGGACCGGATTGTTTCGCCGGTGTGCGTGAGGTGTGGACCGGTGGCGACGTGGTCTCGCCGTCGGCCGCCGCGCGGGTCCAGGAGGCTTGCCCGGGCACCGCGGTGGTGCATGTGTACGGTCCGACGGAGGCGACGACGTTCGCCACCTACCATCGGCTCGAAGCCGTGATCGCCGCCGATCGGCCGCTGCCGTTGGGTCGGCCGATGCCCGGCATGCGCGCCTATGTCCTGGACGTCGGCTTGGAGTTGTTGCCGCCCGGTGTGGCGGGGGAGTTGTATCTGGCCGGTCCGGGGGTGGCCCGCGGCTACCCGAACCGGCCCGCCCTGACCGCCGAACGCTTCGTGGCCTGCCCGCTGGGGACGTCCGGGGAACGGATGTACCGTACCGGCGACTTGGTGAAGTGGCGTACGGACGGGGCCGGGTTGGAGTTCTGTGGGCGCGTCGACGAGCAGGTCAAGATCCGCGGGTTCCGGATCGAACCGGGCGAGATCGAGACGGCGTTGACCGCGCACCCCGACGTGACTCAGGCCGTCGTCGTCGCCCGCGAGGACCGGACCGGCGACAAGCGCCTCGTCGCCTATCTGGTGGCGGCCCCCGGACGGTCCCCGCAACAGCAGGAATTGCGGCGGCACTTGGTGCAGCTTCTGCCCGACTACATGATGCCGGCCGCGTTCGTCACCCTGGAGGCCGTACCGCTCACCTCCACCGGCAAGCCCGACCGCGCCGCACTGCCCGCCCCCGAACACGACGAGCCCCGACCCGGCGGGCAACCCGCACGGACCCCGCACGAACAACTGCTGTGCGACCTGTTCGCCGAAGTCCTCGGCCGGGAACGAGTCCATGTCGACGACGACTTCTTCACCCTGGGCGGACACTCCCTCCTCGCCGCGCGGTTGATGACGCGTGTGCGAGAGACCTTCGGCGTCACTCCGGGCCTGCACGCCCTGTTCGAGACACCCACCGCGGCCGGCCTGGCGGAGCGGCTGAACGTCGATGGGCCCGATGGCGCGTTCGAGACCGTGCTGCCGCTGCGTCCGCACGGGGACGGGCTGCCGCTGTGGTGCATCCACCCCGGCGGCGGCCTGAGTTGGTCGTACAGCGGGCTGCTGCAGCACGTCCACCCGCAACACCCGGTGTACGCGATCCAGGCCCGCACGTTGACCCGCCCCGACGGGCCGCACCCGGGCAGCGTCGAAGAGATGGCCGCCGACTACACCGAACAGATCCGCAGAATCCAACCCCGAGGCCCGTACCAAATCCTCGGCTGGTCCATGGGGGGCCTCATCGCACACGCGATCGCCGTCGAACTGCGCCAACGCGGCGAGGACACCGCGCTGCTGGCGATCCTCGACGTCAATCCCCTGTGCGGGCTCCCCTACGACGCGTCGGCCGTCCCCACCGTCCGCGGCACGCTGGCCCTCTTCCTGGGCCTCGACCCGGACGCGCTGCCTCCCGAGCCGATGACCGGTGCGGAGGCTGTGCGCCTGTTGCGCGAACACGGCGGCGCGCCGGTCGGCCTGGAACCACACCACATCGAGGCCGTCACCGCCAACCTGGCCCGTGACAACCGACTCGCACACGCCTTCACTCCCGGTGTGTTCGACGGCGACCTGCTGCTGTTCAACGCCACCGTCGACCGCCCCCCGCACCTCCCCGACATCACTGCCGCGTGGCAGCCGTATCTCACCGGCCGGATCGAATGCCACGATGTCGACACCCGCCACGACCGGATGACCCAGCCGGGCCCGCTCGCCCACATCGGACCCGTCCTCGCGGCCCACCTCGACCGGATCGCCGCACGCCACTCCGCCGGCGATGCGCCGATCAGTGCCCTCCGGGGCGCACCGACCGAAAGGCTGACATGACCACCAACCCGTTCGAGGA
Organism: Embleya sp. NPDC020886; assembly: GCF_044333915.1. Taxonomy (NCBI): domain Bacteria; kingdom Bacillati; phylum Actinomycetota; class Actinomycetes; order Kitasatosporales; family Streptomycetaceae; genus Embleya; species Embleya sp. NPDC020886. Next base: position 496,831 of record NZ_JBIRRX010000003.1, read on the forward strand.
CGACGAGGCGACCTACCTCGTGCTGGTCAACGACGAGAATCAGTACTCCCTGTGGCCCGCCTTCCTCGACGTGCCCGAAGGCTGGAGCATCGCCCACCCCAGGGACACCCGATCGGCCTGCCTGGAATACATCGACCGTACCTGGACCGACATGCGCCCCAAATCCCTCATCGAGGCCACGAACACCCGGGAATAGGACCGGCGTCGCATCACCCGCGAAACGCGGCGGCCGGCGGGATTCGTGTGACGGCGGGGTCCTTCCAAGGCGTGGGAAGGACCCCGCCACCGTCGTACCGCACAGCCCTATGGGTGGCAACGACCGGCGGCCGGCGCGGTGATCGCGCACTCGGCGGCGTGTCGGGCCGCCGGGGCGCAGGGGTAGGGGCCGCAGCCGTGGGAGGGATATCCGTCGGGGGAGCCGTCCGGGGATCCGGCGTCCAGGCGCCACATCCACCCGGCCCGGAGCGTCGGGAGCGGGGGATGGTGCCGGTCCGTCGCGTCCTCGCGCGGAGCGGCATCGTCCCGGTGGACGAACACGGTGTACCGGATGCCGCCGAGGTCGACGCCGGCGCGTTGCCGCCGGCCCGTGGCGTCGAACTCCCAGTCCAGCGGGGTCGGTGTGGACTCCGAGACCTCCAGGAGGGCGTCCGCGAGATCGGCGAGCGCCGACGACCGCGCCGGTCGCGGGGTCGAGGGGTAGTTGGCCGGAGACTTGCAGGATCGGGCCCTTGCGTACGCCCTGGGACAGCGGGGCCGGCAGGGTCGGGGCGTCCGGGGTGGTGATGATGGTTCGGCTCATGACGGTGTCGTCCTTGAAGTAGTACTCGAAGCAGTGGCGGGGGTCGGCATGCGGTCCGATCCGGCCCGTCCGGTCCGTCCGGTCCTCCCGTCAGGGAGAGGACCGAGACCGAAGTGTCAGCTCCAGACCTGTCGTTCCCGGCCGTGCGGGTCGTCGAGCTGCGTCCACTCGCTGTCGATCCGCATCGTGGCCCGGCGCTCGTTGTCGTACGGGTGCCAGCCGGCGTCGCCGGTCCTGGCGAACCGGATCCACGTGTCGTGGATCCGGGCGGCCAGGTCCGCGGGGGGCTTCTCGGGGCCGAGCAGCGCGTTGGGCCCGTGCAGGCCGGGGAGTCCGGTGAGGTCGAAGACGAAGGGGAGCTCCACGGCGTGGGTGGCGCCGAGTTCCCCGTCCAGGGCCTCGGAGCGCCACGCGAACTCGTAGCCGTACGTCGCCGATGAGGGGTGCGCGGCATGCGCGGAGGCCAGCGCCCGACTTCCCGCGCCGAACAGCGCGTCGGCCATGATGGCCGAGCGCAGGGCGCCGAAGGAGGCCCCCGGGCGCGCCGTGCGGTACACCTCCACGAGCCTGTCGGGATCCGGGTGCGAGGCGGCGGCGGCCGCATCGACATCGGCGGCGGTCGAGGTGGAGTACCTGCCCACGGGGGCCAGATACAGGTTGCCCTCTTCGGAGTTGATCCCGACCAGGAGATCGACGTCGGCGCTCAGGCCGGCGGCGACCGCCTCGGCGGGCTGGGTGTCGAGGACCAGGCTGAAGGGGCTGAGCCCGATCAGCGGGTCGCCGTGCGTTTCGGTCCGCAGGTCGATGCCCGCGAGCCTGCCCGCGGCCTCGACCAGGCGCTCGTCGGAGATCTCGGCGAAGTCCTCGACGCGCGGCTCGATGCCCAGGGCGTCGGCTGCGGCCTCGGTGACCCGGGCGGCCTGCTCGGTCGTGAACGCCCCCAGGCCGCTGCCGCTCTGGACGATCGCCCGCCGGAACAGACCCGCGGCCGCCGGTGTGGCCAGCACGCCGGCGACGACGGTCGCGCCGGCCGACTGGCCGAAGAGCGTCACGTTGCCCGGGTCACCGCCGAAGGCGGAGATGTTCTCGCGCACCCAGCCCAGGGCGGCGACGACATCGAGCAGTCCTCGATTGGCCGGCGCGCCGGGGATGTCGAGGAAACCGCTGATGCCGAGCCGGTAGTTGAGGGTGACGAGGACGACGCCGTCGCGGGCGAAGGCGGAGCCGTCGTACATCGCCGACCGCGTCGAGCCGGCCACGAAGCCGCCGCCGTGCACGAAGACCATGACCGGCAGATCGCCGTCCGCGGCCCGGGGCGTCCAGACGTTGACGGTGAGGAAGTCCTCGCCGCGGCTCCAGCCGGTGCCGAAGTAGGGGGTCATGTCCACGCTGCCGAGCTTGCGCTCGGACTGCGGCGCGTTGGGCCCCGGGGTGGTGGCATCGCGTACGTCGTCCCAGGGGGCGTGCGGCCGCGGCGGCTCGAACCGGGCGGCGCCGGTGGGGGGAGCGGCATAGGGGATGTTCAGGAAGGCGTCGGCGTCGTCTCGGCGCAGCCCGCGGACGGCTCCCTGTGCGGTGGTCACGACGCGTTCGGGGCGGTGGTTCACGGAAATCGACCTTTCTGCGGGTGTCAGCCCTGCTGGTACGGGGTGAACGGGGCCCAGCCCTTGATGGCGAACCTGCTTCCCTCGCGGCTCACTTCGGCGGCGCCGTGGCCACCCAGGTGCGCGGGGACGAGCAATGCGTTGTGGTCGGCCGCCCAGCCCAGAATCTTGTGCCGGGTGGCGCGGGCGCCGGCCGGGTCCTCGCAGAAGCAGCTGTTGGTGTCCGGCTCCAGGATCTGCACCGGGTTGTGCAGCAGGTCGCCGACGAACACCGCCCGATCCGACCCGGACTCGAGGGTGAGCACCGAGGATCCGGGGGTGTGCCCGGGAGCCAGGTCCAGGCGCAGATTGGCGTCGATGTGGTGGGTCCCGTCCCACAGCAGCGTCTGGCCGGCTTCGTGCACCGGGGCGACGCTGTCCTCGAAGACGTTCTGGTTGCCGCGGCCCAACAGCGTTTTGTGGTTGTTCGCCGGATTCCAGTAGTCGAAGTCGGCCTTCGGCATCAGATACGTGGCGTTGGGGAAGGTCGGCACCCAGTTCCGCCCGTCGAGATAGGTGTTCCAGCCCACGTGGTCGATGTGCAGATGGGTGTTGACGACGATGTCGACGTCCTCGGGCTCGACACCCGCGCGGGCGAGATTGGCCAGGAAGTCCGTCTCGAGCCGGCTCCAGACCGGCGCGTACGGACGCTCCTTGTGATTGCCGACTCCGGTGTCCACGAGGACGGTCTTGCCCTCGCTGCGCAGCACCCAGGTCTGGAGCGCGGAATTGACGATATTGGTCTCGGAATTCAGGAAATGCGGGGCCAGCCATTCCGCGCCGTCGTCCCAGGTGGCCTGCGGGCTTTCCGGGAAGAACGTGTCGGGCGTCATTTCGACGGAGCCGAAGTATTCCCATACCCGGGTGACCGATACGTTTCCGAGATCGAGCTGATCCATTGGAAATCCTTGCGTAGTCGGATGCTTTTCGAAACCGTACGGCGGGCCCGCAGAGGACCGGTATCGGTAACGTGACTGCAATTGCCTGCACGCGGGCGGGGCGGGCTTCGACGCTTGTAGCCTGGGTCGGACGGCGCGAGCGGAAGGCTCGGACGGACCCGCAATTCCTGGAGTCTCCGTGGACGAGCACACAATGGCCTCCGGCCCGGCCGGTGGACCGGATTCGGTGTCGGCGAACGAGCCGATCGTCGGTCGGGACGCGGAGCTGGCACGCGTGTTTCGTGCGGTGGATCGGGCGCCGGACGGTGAGCGGTTGTTGGTACTCACCGGTGACCCCGGAATGGGCAAGAGTGTGCTTCTGGACGCTGCGGCGCGGCGAGCGCGGGCCGCCGGTGTCCGGGTGCTGCGCGCCGAGGGAAGCCGGGCGGAGGCGAGCCTGGCCTTCTCCGGACTGCACCAGTTGTTGCGGCCGGTCCCCGACCGGGTGGACCGGCTGCCCGAGCGGCAGCGCGCGGCTCTCGGGGGCGCCCTGGGCCGCGAACCCGCCACGCGGGCACCGGATCCGATGCTCGTCGGCGTCGCCCTGCTGACCCTCGTGTCGGACCTGGGGGACGAGCGGCCGCTGCTCCTGGTCCTCGACGACGCCCAATGGCTCGACCGGGCGTCGGCGGACGCCCTGGCCTTCGCCGCCCGCCGCATGGAGGCGGAGCCGGTCACGGTGCTCGTCGGGGTCCGTTCCGGCGATCCGCTGCCGGGTTTCGAGCACACCCGGCCGCCGCTCGACCTCGGGCCGCTGGACACCGCCGTCGCGGGCCGGCTGTTGGATCGGCAGCCGCAGCGCCCCACCGGGCGCGTCCGGGCCCGGATCCTCGATCAGGCCCAGGGCAATCCCCTCGGGCTCGTCGAACTGGCCGGGGCCGCCGCCGCATTCGGTACGGAGTCGCAGACGCCCGCCGGGCCGCTGCCGCTCTCCGAGCATCTGGAGCGGATCTTCGCCGACCGGCTGACCGGACTTCCCGCGTCCACCTCGCATGCGCTGCTGCTGCTGGCGGCCATGGACACGTCCGATACGGCGGCCGTGGCGTCCGCCGGGCTGCCCGGCGCCGAGGACACCGCGTGGCGGCCCGCCGAGGAGGTGGGACTGGTACGCAGGAGCGGCGGCCACCTCCGCTTCCGACACTCGCTCATGCGCTCGGCCGTCTACCACGCCGCGACCTTCGACGCCCGGCACGCCGCGCACCTGGCGCTGGCCGAGATGCTCCGCGACGAGCCGGACCGGCGCGCCTGGCATCTCGCGTCCGCCTCCCCGGGGCCGGACGCGCTCGTGTCGGCCGCGCTGGAGCAGACCGCCGACCGGGCCCGTCGTCGCGGCGGTTACGCGGCGGCGGCACAGGCGCTCCAGCGCGCCGCGGACCTCACGCCCCGGCGCGCGGACAGCGCCCGACTGCTCGTCGCGGCCGCCGAGGCGGCCGTACTCACCGGGGACATCGCCTGGGTCGAGGAATTGGCCGCCGCGGCACGTGAACGCACCGACGACACCACGCTGTCGGCCTCCGTCGCCCTGTCCGCCGGCCGGCTCGCCGCGCTGACCACGCGCCACACCGTGGTCTTCGCCCGGCTGACCCACGCCGCCGACCGGTGGGCCACCGAGCAGCCCGCCGCCGCCCTCGACCTGCTTGCCGCCGCCGCCGTCGTGCACTTCTACTCCGGCCGGGACGCCCAGCGGCAGGAGATCCGGCGCATCCTGGGCCGGATTCCCCCGGACGTGCCCGACGCCCGGCTGCGCGGCTGGATCGGCGCGGTGTCGGATCCCTTCCACGCCCGCGCCGAACTCGTCGCCCTACTGCCGCGGTTGCTCGACGACGCACGGCGCCGGCCCGACCGGCTCGCCGCCGTCGCGATCATGGCCTGGGTCCTGGACGAAACCCCCCTGGCGGTACGCGTCTTCGACGAGGCCCTCGACCGATGGCCGGCCCACGGACCGCTTCCGGAGAGCCTCGGCGGTGCCGCCGCCTGGGCCTATCTGGAACAGGGCAGGTGGGAACGGGCCCGGACGGCCTGCGCACAGATGACCGCCGTCGCCTCGGCCGTCGGGCTCGACCACGCGATGGCCTGCGCGGCCGCCATCGATGCCGTGGTGTCGGCGCTCCAGGGCGACGTGACCACCGCGCGCGCCCGGGCGGACGACGCGCTCACGCTGATCGACCCGCTGGAGAGCCGCTCGGTGTTCGTCTACGCCCGCCGCGCACTGGGCGCCGCGGCGGCGGCGGAAGGCGCGTACGAGATCGCCTACGAGCAGCTCCGCCCGGTCTTCACCGCCGACGGCGAACCGGTGCACTACCACGCGTCCTACCCGGCTCTGGCGGACCTTGCGGCCGCCGCCGTGCGCAGCGGCCACCGTGCCGACGCGGCCTCGATCGTCGAGCGCTCGGCCCGCCGGCTCGGGGACGACGCGTCGCCTCGGCTGACCGCGCTGATCGCCCGCGCCCGCGCACTCCTCGCGGACCCGGAGGACGCCGAACCGTACTTCCGAGCGGCGCTGGCCGACCCCGACCTCGAACACTGGCCGTTCGAGCGTGCCCAGACCCTGCTCGACCGTGCCGAATGGCTGCGCCGCCGCCGGCGCATCGCCGAGGCGCGCCCGCTGCTGACCACAGCCCTGGAGACCTTCCGGCGGCTGGGTGCGCGCCCCTGGGTGGAGCGCGCCGAGGGCGAGTCCCGTGCCGCGGGCCTGGACGTCACCGACACGGCCCCCGACGCGCTGGCCGAACTCTCGCCGCAACAGCAGCAGATCATCCGACTCGCCGCCCGCGGCCTGACCAACCGGGAGATCGGCGAGAAGCTCTTCCTCTCGCCGCGCACGGTGAGCTCGCACCTGTACCGCAGCTTCCCCAAATTGGGCATCACCGCCCGTTCGCAACTACGCGACCTCATCGAGGGGCCGCTCCCGGCGCCCTCGGGGCAGCGGGACTGACCGGGCCGGCCCCGACGACCGGGCGTCCCGCGGCGGAAGCAGCAGTCACCTGACGCATACCGCGAGACGTGCCGCCGGATCACACTGGCAACACGGCGATGGAGCGACGACGCCGGTGACCTCCCGGCCGGCCCCTTCCCGTCTGCTCCCCGCTGCCGCAACCCGATGCCATCGCGGACGGAACGAGCCGGCCCCGGCAGTCCGTCGGCGGCCGGCGCTCCCCTGTCACGGCCGGACGGGAACGGATCGTCCGGCCACGACGAAGGAGCGGAACATCCCATGTCGGCGGAGAAGAGGGCACTGTCGTGGGACCGGTTCGCGGCAGCCGACCCGGGACTGCTCCGGCTGATCGCGGCCCTGCGCGCCGTGCTCGGTCTCTCCCTGACCCTCGCGGCGCTGACCGCACTGCGGCAGCCGCCGACGATGGTGCTGGCCGGGGGTTTCACCACCGTGGTCACGTCGCTGGGGATCAGTGCGCTCCGTCCCCGCCGGCAGTGGAACACCCTGTCGGCCGGGTTGCCCGTGACGGTCGTCGCCATGGCGGCGGGGGCACTCCTGGCCCCCTGCCCGGTCGCGGCCAAGGGGGCATTCCTGCTGCTGATCTTCGCCGCGGTCTACGTCCGCCGGTTCGAACGGTGGGGGCAGGATCTCGGGATCTTCGCCTTCATGGCCTTCTTCCTGACCCAGTTCGCCAGGATCCGGCCCCACCAACTGCCGCAACTGGCGGCGGTACTGGCGATCGCGTTCGCCGCCGCCGCGCTCACCCGCTTCGGCCTCGTGCGCGCGCCGGCGTCCGCGACGCTGGGACGACTGCGCACCGCCTTCGACCGGCGCCGCGACACCGTCCTCCGGGGCACGGCGAAGCTGCCGACAACGGGCCGGGCCGCGCGTGCGGCCCGACGCAAACTGGAGCGCGACCTCGATCGACTGCACGACGGCGCGCTGCTGATCCAGGACTTCGTACGCGAAGGCGCGCCGGCCCGGCCGCGAGCGGGCCGGGCGAGCCGGCCCGGCCCCGAGTCCGCGGAGCTGGATCGGGTCATCGGTGCGGAGGCGCACGCACAACGCCTCGCCGCCATCGCTCTTCGCCGCGTCGGCGACGAGGCACGGACTCCAGCCGACCGCCCGGCCCGGCCGGCCCGACGGCACGGGCGCGACCGTGCCTCGCGTCGCCCGGCGACGGTCCGCTTCGCCGGCCCGCGACGCCGCACGACGCGACAGGCGTTCCAGGTCACCGCGGCGGCCGCACTCGCCACCCTCGGCGGGCAGTTGCTCTCGCCACGGCTGTGGTACTGGGCCGTGGCCACGGCCTGGGTCGTCCATATCAACGCCGAGCACACCGGGGACATCCTGCTGCAGAGCGGCAGACGGCTGATCGGAACCATCGCCGGGGTGCTGTTCGGCTATGGCCTGGCCCTCTCGACGGCCGGACACCCGTCCTGGGCCGTCGCCTTCCTCCTCGCCTGCGTCTTCGGCATGTTCTACACGCCGGCCGGCCGCTACTGGGCGGTGACGTTCTTCATCACCGGCTCGCTCAGCATGGTGCTCCAACTCCTGCACACGTTCTCTCCCGAACTGCTCGCGCTGCGCATCCAGGAGACCGCCCTGGGGGCCGTCTGCGGAATCCTCGCCGCCGTCCTGGTCGTACCGACGTCACTGCGCAACGCCTGTGACGACCGGCTGCGCGAGTTCCTCGCCGCCCTGAACCGGCTTGTGCGGGATGTTCCCGACCCGAAGCCGGTGCCGCGGACGAACGCCGAAGTGGCGGCCCTCGACCAGGCGTTGGAGGCATTCCGCCGAGCGGTCCACCCGCTGGGTCACCCGCTCAACCCCCGGCGCGCCGAACGGGCCCGAGCCCGTCACCTGCTCGAAGTCGTGGAAGCCGCCGCATCCCACGCCCGGAACCTGGCCACCCGGGACGGACGGGCAACTCCTCCGCCGGCCGGCGGCGACGCCGGTTCCGTCCGACCCACCGACACCTCCCGGTCCCCGGTCCCGGAGTTCCCGACCGCGCCGAACGCACCGGCCGCCGCCGCTCGATCGCAACCTTTTTGACTGATGATCGCCCGCGACCGTTGTGGTCGGCTGGAGGTCCGGCGAGACAAGAAGGAGGTTGCGATGACGAAGCGTTGGACCGTCGTCCGCAACGGACGGATCGTCACCATGGACGAACGTCTCGGAATTCTCGAGGGGGCCGACATCCTCATCGAGGATGGCGTGATCACGGCAATCGGCTCCGGCCTCGACGCGGGCGACGCCGAGGTGATCGATGCGACCGGCCGGATTGTCGCCCCCGGGTTCATCGACACCCACCGCCATACGTGGCAGGCCCAGATACGCGGCATGTGTGGGGACTGGACCCTGGGTGACTACATCTCCGGTGTTCGATTCACGATTTCTCCGGCCTACGCACCCGATGACGTCCACCTGGGCAACTACGCGGGCGCGCTGGAGGCGCTGGACGCGGGTGTCACGACGCTGCTCGACTTCTCGCACTGCAACAACACGCCCGACCACAGCGACGCGGCCATCCGCGGCCTTCGCGACGCCGGCATCAGGGGCGTGTTCGGCTACGGGTTCTTCGATTCCAGCCCCCAGGCGCCCCGATACTTCGCCTCGCACCGGGAGCGGATCGCCGACTTCCATCGGATCGCCGACACCGTCGGCGACGACGACCTGATCCGCGTCGGCGCCGCACTCACCGAAATGGCCTCGTTGGAGACCACGCGAGCCGAAATCGAAGCCGCTCGTTCACGAAATGCCCTGATCGTGACCCATACCGGGTGCATTTGGGCCTTCCCCGCCGGAGTGGCCGAACTCGACAAGAGCGGCCTCCTCGACGGGAATCAGGTGCACGTCCACTGCAACACGCTGTCCGACGACGATTGGGCCGCACTCGCGCGCCACGACGCGAAGATCTCCATCTCGCCGGAAACGGAACTCAACATGGGGATGGGACTGCCCCCGTTCGAGCAGGCGAAGCGGCACGGCTTGAAGCCGACGCTGTCGGCGGACGTCGTCTCCTTCAACTCCGGTGACCTGTTCCATCAGTTGCGCCTGGGCATCGCCATCGCGCGCTGGTCCGGCACCAAGGCCCTCAACGCCGCCGGCATCGACCCGGTTCGGCTCACCGTCACCGCGCACGAGGCGCTGACCTGGGTCACGGTGAACGCGGCCGAAGCCATGGGCCTGAGCGAGCTGGTCGGCAGCATCACCGTCGGAAAACGCGCCGACCTGATGCTCGTCGGAGGTTCCGGGCGCTCGCAGCGTCCCGCGGCGCACCCCGAATCGACCCTCGTGTTCCAGACGACGCCCGGCGACGTCGAGACCGTGCTGGTCGACGGAAACGTGGTGAAACGGGACGGCCGGCTGGTCGGGATCGATCGCGCGTCGCTCGACGAGCGGTTGGAGCGCTCCGCCGAGCAGATCCTCGGCCGCGTCTCCGCAAGCGGAAGCCGGCTGCCGGGAACACCGCCCGGCGGGTTGTTCCAAGCGGTCCTGGCCGGTTCCATCGACAACGAAGAGGAGTCCGCACATGTCGCACGGTGAACTTCACGAGGTCGCCCACCAGGTGTGGGCTTGGATCCAGCCGGACGGCACCTGGTGGCTCAACAACGCGGGCCTGGTCGGGACGTCGAACGGCGACGTCCTGGTCGACACGTGCGCCAACGAGGAACGAACCCGCGCAATGCTCCGGGCCATGTCCGAGGTCAGGCCGAATTCGCGCCTGCAATGGGCGGTGAACACCCACGCGCACGGGGACCACACCTACGGGAACAGTCTGCTGCCTCGCGACGTCGCGTTGATAGGTCACGAGAACATGCGACGCGACCTCGAACGAGACATGCTCCTCGACAACTGTCCGCCGTTCTGGACGCCCACGCCGGACTGGGGCAACGTCACGAAACGGCTGCCCAATCTCGTCGTGCACGAGCGTCTGGACATCGTCGGCGACGATTCCAGGGTCGAGGTGCACTCGCCCGGATATCCCGCGCACACCACGGGCGATCTGGTGACCTGGGTGCCCGACCGCTCGGTCCTTTTCGTCGGGGACCTGATCTTCGCCGGCCTGACGCCGCTCCTCCTGATGGGATCCGTCTCCGGTGCCCGGCGCGCCCTGGAGTGGATCGAAGGATTCGGCGCCGACGTCATCGTCCCGGGTCATGGGCCGGTGCTCACGGGTGACGAGATCGCGGTGCACATCGAAGCCCATCGCCGGTACTACGACTTCGTCGACGCGTGCGGCCGGGCGGCCTCGAAGGCCGGGGCCACGCCCCTGGAGGCAGCCGCATCGCTCGACCTCGGCGAATTCGCGCATTGGCCGGACACCGAGCGCATCGTGCTCAACCTGCACCGATGGTGTGCGGATGCCGAGGGGCGCGAGGTCGACTACGGCCGGGCGTTCGACGATGCCATCGCCTACAACGACGGCCCCATGCACACCCTGATCTAGCGATGGAGGGACAGGAATGAGGTTCGTCACGATCGAGCACGACGGCGTCGAACGGGTGGGCGTTGTCGACGGGGAGACCATTCGGGTACTGGAAGCGGGCGTTTCGCTGCTGGACCTCCTGCGGGCCGACGGTGCGCGGCTGGAGGAGGCCGGCGAGCGTGCCATGCGAGACCCGGACCTGGTGGTCGCCGGCGCCGAGGCGCACCTGCGGGCGCCGTTGCCCCAACCTCCCAGCGTGCGCGACTACATGACGTTCGAGCGGCACTTCGAGGGCGTCGCTCGCCGGGCGGGAGCGCGAACCCCGGTGCCTCCCGTCTGGTACGCGGCACCCTCGTTCTACTTCACCAATCCGAACTCGGTGCACGGCCCGTACGACGACGTGGCCATCCCACCCGGATGCACGGCGTTCGACCTGGAACTGGAGGTCGCCGTCGTGCTCGGTGCCGGCGGGCGTGATCTGACGCCCGCCGAAGCAGAGCAGCGCATCGCCGGATTCATGCTCATGAACGACTGGTCCGCCCGCGATCTGCAGGTCGCCGAGTTCGCCCTGCCGCTGGGCCCGGCCAAGGGCAAGGACAGCGCGATCAGCCTCGGCCCGTGGTTCGTCACACCCGACGAACTCGCGCCGATGCGTCGTGGTGACTCCTACGACATCGCGCTGACCGCCCGGATCAACGGTGAGGTCATCGGGTCGGACACGGTGAGCAGCATGTCCTTCGGCTTCGGCCAGATGATCGCGTACGCGTCCCGGGGTACGGATGTCCGGGCGGGCGAGGTCTTCGCGTCGGGCACGTGCGGCGGCGGCTGCCTCGCCGAACTGTGGGGGAGGCACGGACCGGACATCAGGCGTCCGCTCTCCCCCGGGGACGTGGTCTCGATCGAGGCGGAGGGACTGGGGAGCCAGATCTCGCGTGTCGTCGCCGGGGCCCCCGGCATCGACTTCGAAGCCTTCCGCGCTCGCCGCGGCTGAGGGGTCGATGGGACAGGAGGCGGGCGCTCGCCGGTGGAGCGCCCGCGCGCGGCGAGAGGGCGGTGACCGGGCCGGACCCCGCCCGACGAAACAACGGCGCGGGGCCCAAGTCCCGGCGGGCGTCCGCGAGATGCCGGGCAGCGGGGTCAGGCGCGACTCGCGGCGAGGCGTGCGGCCTTTCGGATCGAGACGACCGATCGGCGTTCGTCACCCGTGCGGGTCGCGAGCACGACGCTGACGGTGCCGGTGGTCGGGATGACCGCAACTCCCGGGTGGGCGTAGAACGTTTGCGCCAGGATGCTGTGGAACGACAACCGGCCGGTGGTCGCGACCGCCGTCGGTATGGATGCGGGATTCGCGATCCGCGGCGCGGAGAGAATGCTCGCGCCGAACCGGCCGGCCAGGGTCTCGTCGTCGCCGAACCCGTCCAGTCGCAACAGGTCGTGTTCGGCCGCCTCGGTCAGGGGCAGAAAGTCGCGGTGGGCGAGCCGCGAGCCGGCCGGGACCAGTATCGCGAGCGGGGATTCGAAAAGCAGGTCGTGGGTGACGCCCCGGACGGGTTCCAGCGCACCGGTGATGGCGGCGTCGACGACGCCGTCCTGAAGCATGGAGTGCCGTGTGGTGAAATCGAGTTCACGGTACTCGATGGCCAACTCGGGGTGTTCGGCCGTGAATTGGGACCGCATCGACTCCCAGAGACCGGCGGCACCGAACCCGAGCACCCCGAGCCGGAACACCGAGCGCCCCGACGCGCGCGCGGCACGGGCGGGAAGGTCGTCGACCGAGGCGAGCAGACGCCGGGCATCGGCGATCAGGAGCGCGCCCGCAGGGGTCAGCGCGACGCGTCTGCTGGTGCGGTCGAAGACCCGCACCCCCAGTTCCTCCTCGAGTTGCCGGATACGTTTCCCGAACGGTTGCTCCGAGATGAAGTGACGGCGTGCGGCGCGGCCGAAATGCAACTCCTCCGCGAGTGTCACCGCGTAGTGGAGAGAACGAAGATCCAAGGCGCGTCTCCTCGATGATCCTGGCCGCCGGACCGACCGGTCGGCGCATTTCGTCACGCTCGGGATGTGGGCCGGCCAGGGGGTTGGGCGAGCAGGCCGTCGATGATCACGCGGAGTTTCCACGCGGCCCGGGCCTCCCGGTCGCCGCCGGTGAGGCTCGGGGCCAGGGACCGCAGGGTGGGGTACTGCTCGGCGGGCAATGCCCGGAAGGTGGCGTCGAGTCGGCCGGTGAACGTATCGGGTCCGGTCGGGCCGGCGCCGGGCGAGGGTTTGCCGGGGGCCCGCCGGGGCTGTGGGTCGCCGGCGTACTCCAGGGCGGTCGAGTAGATGTACTGGCCGAGCAGGTCGATGGCCCAGGAGCAGGCGTCGTCGTCGAGTCCGCCGGTGCGGAGCAGGCGCGTCACCTCCTCGGTCAGGCGCAGGCCGTGCGGGCCGGGGAGGGCGTCCCGCAGGCCGACGGAGGCGATGTCGTTGTGGCCGGTCAGGGCGGTGATGATACGCCCGACGAGCAGTTCGAGGCGGGTGCGCCAGTCCCCGGCGCCCTCGTCGGGCAGGACCACGTCGGCCACCGCGTGATCGAGGACGAGCGCCATCAGCTCCTGCCGATCGCGGACGTAGACGTAGAGCGAGGCGGGACCGGTCTCGAGGGCCTGGGCGACCCGCCGCAGGCTCACCGCTTCGCAGCCCGACTCGTCGACCAGCGCCATGGTGGCGGCCAGTACGGCGTCCAGGCCGAGCATGGGTTTCGAGGGGCGGGAGCGCGAGCGGGCTTGCGGCATGGCATCACCCTACCTTGACGAATGCTGTTCGTTAAGGGCACGATGCTTGACGAACAGTGTTTGTTAAGCCTGATGGGGAGATCCCGTGACCGTTCCCGCTTCGACGTCGGCCGTCCCTACGGCACCGCCGGCCGCCCATCCGCATCGGTGGCGGATCCTGGCGGTGGTGCTGCTCGCGCAGGCCCTGGACCTGCTGGACGCGACCGTGATGAACGTGGCCGCCCCGTCGGTGCGCGCCGGACTGGGCGGCGGCGCGGCGATCATGCAGTGGCTCACCGCCGGATACACGCTCGCCTTCGGCGTCCTGCTGATCGTCGGCGGCCGGCTGGGGGATCGGTGGGGTCGTCGGCGGCTGTTCGTCCTGGGCGCCGCCGGGTTCACGGTGGCCTCCGCGGTATGTGCGCTGGCACCCTCGCCGACCGTGCTGGTCGCGGCCCGGGTGGCGCAGGGCGCGCTCGGCGCGTTGATGATCCCGCAGGGGTTCGGCGTGCTGAGCGCGGTGTTCGACGAACGCGAACGCGGCCGGGCGTTCGCCACGTTCGGACCGGTGATGGCGCTCGCCGGTGTCGGCGGCCCGGTCCTCGCGGGCGGCCTGATCGCCCTCGACCCGGCCGGACTCGACTGGCGGCTGATCTTCCTGATCAACCTTCCGCTCGGCGCGCTGACCGTGGTCGGGGCACTGCGGTGGATGCCGGCCGACCGGGGAGACCCGCTCGTGCGGATCGACCCGCCCGGCGCGCTCCTGGTCGCCCTGGGGTCCGCGCTCGTCGTCCACCCGCTGATCCAGGGCCGGGAGGCGGGTTGGCCGTGGTGGACGTTCGCGGAAATCGCCGCCGGCATCGTGGCGTTCGCCGCCTTCGGTCGACGTCAACGCACCAGCCGCTCACCGGTCCTGGTGCCGAGCCTGCTGCGCAAACCCGCGTTCGTCGGCGGCCTCGCGGTCACCGCCGCCTTCTTCACCGGCCTCGGCGGACTGCTGCTCGTGCTCTCCCTCCACCTCCGCCTGGATCTCGGCCGGTCCGCGTGGGCGACCGCGCTCTCGCTGTCGCCGCTCGCCGCGGGCATCGGACTTGCCTCGCTCGTCGCTCCGGCGGCGGCCGTTCGGCTCGGCCGCTCACTCCTGCACCTGGGGCTGGGGATCGAGGCGCTCGGCACGCTCGGCCTTGCCGCGGTGGCCGCGTCGGGGCCTCCGGCCTGGGTGCTGTCGATACCCACCCTGGTCGTGGGGCTGGGCGTGGGCCTGGTGTCCGGCACCCTGGTCCAGTCGATCCTGGCGGCGGCCGAACCCGCCGAGGCGGGCAGTGCCTCGGGCGCACTCAACGCACTCCAACAACTGTCCACGGCCCTGGGCGTCGCGGTGTTGGGTACCGTGTACTTCGCCATGCACGACGCCGGCGCCCCCGACCCGGGAGCGGACGGCCTGGTCGTCTGCGCACTGGCGGTGACCGCGACCTGCCTGGTCGGCGCAGCCCTGGTGCTCCTGCTGCCGCGGTCCCGCGCCGCGTAGCCCGCGGACCGACCCCGGCTGCGCCCCGGGCCGTCCCGGATCAGCCGGTACTTCGGTCGCACCCGCGCACCCGACGAGTGACCCGTACCAACCCATCGACCACGTGAGGATCCCGACATGAGCGATGTCATCGTCTTCGGAGCCAACGGCCGCACCGGACACCTCGTCGTCCGGGAGGCCCTGCGCCTGGGCCACGACGTCACCGCCGCGGTGCGCGACCCGGCCCGGTGGCAGCCCCCGACCCCGCAGGACTCGCCCGGCACGGGGAAGTCGACCGTCGTGCGGGCCGACGTGCGCGACGCCGCCGCCGTGCGCTCCGCCGTCGAGGGGCACGACGTCGTGGTCTCGGCGATCGGCCCGCCGGGGCGGCAGGCGAACCGGCTCTACTCCGACGCGGCGCGGACCCTGGTGTCCGCGATGGAAGACGCCGGCATCCCCCGACTGATCGCCGTCACCTCGGGCGGGGTCCACCACCGCGACCCCAACTTCCCCTGGTGGTACCGCAATCTCGTCACTCCGCTGGTTCGGGAGTTGTACGACGACATGCGGTTGATGGAAACGATCGTCCGCCGAAGCGCCGTCGACTGGACCTTCGTCCGCCCCGCCCGCCTGCAGGACGAACCCCCCACCGGCACCTACCGCGTCCTCGACGCGAGCAACCCCAAGGGCGGCCGTAAGGTGACCCGCACCGACCTCGCCCGCTTCATCGCCCGCGAACTCGACGAACACCGGTGGTCCCACGCCGCCCCGACCCTGGCCGAATGACCCGCAGGGCCTGTCCATCCCGTCACCACGCCTCGCTCCCGAAACCGGCGGCGCGGAGGCACGCGCCGATGGCCGTGTCGCCCTGGTGACGACGGGAACCAGCGCCCGATCGGTCCTCGGGTCACGCGGCGGCCCACAGCCGATAGGACACTCGGGCAACGGTTCCCTCGATCGGTCGCGTCCGGGGCCGTCGACGACAAGCCCTCGATACGACGGTTCGCGGAGCACCTCGGCCGGCGCGTGGCGTCGTTCCTCCCGGGCAGGGGAGGGGGTGCGCGGGTAACGTGGACAGGACCCGGAGGTGTTCCGATGGGTACGCAGGACGAGGTGGAACGGCTGCGGCTGCGGGTCCGGTTGATGGACGAGGCCGCGGCGCGTATCGGTGCCGATCTGGATGTGCGGCGGACGGCGCAGGACATCGTCGACGTGCTCGTGCCGGCCCTGGGACGGGCGGCGACCGTCGACCTGTACGTGGCCGTCTCCAAGGGTGAGGACGCGGAGGGCGTGGCTCCGCCGCCGCAGGGGGCGGTCGAGCGTTTCGCGGTCCGCGGTCACCTGCCGGAACGCATGGTCACGGCGGGTAATCGGGTGCCGTCGCTCGCGATAGGCGCGCACGACGCGGCCCTGATGGCCGGGAACGTGGTCGTGATCGAGGACGCCTGGACGTTCATCACCTCGCGGCACGGCGTCGAGTCGGCGTGGCGGATGGTGCCCGACCGGGTTTCACGCGCGATCATCGCCCCGCTGTTCGCGCGAGGGCGGCTCCTGGGGGTGGTGACCGCATGGCAGAACCGGACGCGCGGCCTGCGTTCCGACGACGTCGAGATCCTGCACGAGATCGCCCTGCGCGGTGGGCTGGCCGTCGACAACGCTCGCCGATACGCGCGCGAGCACGCCACGGCGGTCGGGCTGCAACGCCTGCTGCTGCCCCGGGGCACCACGGACACCGACGCGGCCGAAACCGCAGCGATCTACCGTCCGGCCGGGGACGGGGCGGGGGTCGGCGGTGAATGGTTCGACGTGATCCCCCTGTCGTCGACCCGCATCGGCCTGGTCGTCGGGGAGGCCTTCGGCAGGGGGCTGGCCGCCACCGCGACCATGGGTCGGGTACGGGCGGCCATGCTCACCCTCGCCCACCTCGACCTGGAACCGGACGAGCTGCTCACCCACGTGGACGACCTCGTCCGGCGCCTGGGCGCGGAGGCGGAGCCCGGTACGGACCCGGTGGGCGCGAGGTGTGTCTACGCCGTGTACGACCCGGTCACCTCGCGCTGCGTGCTCGCGGACGCCGGCCACCACCCCCCGCTGCTCGTCGCCCCCGGTGGCGAGCCGGCCCTGGTCGAACTTCCGCCCGGACCGCCGTTGGGTGTGGGCGGCACCCCGTTCGAGACGGCGGAGTTGAAATTGGAGCCCGCCTCGGTCCTCGTCTTCCACGGCAGCGGGTTCCTCGATCGGCAGGAGGATCCGGCCGGTGCGGGTCTGCGCCGACTACGGCGCTCGATCGCTCGGCGGTTGCGGGCGGGTACCTCCCTGGCCGATACGTGTCGTGACGTGGTGAACGACACCGCGCCCGAGGGCGATTCGAGGGACGTGGTCCTGCTGTGCGCCCGGACGCGTTCGATATCCCCCGCAGACACGGTCCGGTGGGTGTTCCCGGCCCGGGCGGAGGCGGTGCCCGAGCTCCGCAGGCTGGTGATGGGGCAGTTGGCGGAGTGGCAACTCGACGAGGTGGCCTTCGCCACGGAACTCGTGATCAGCGAGTTGGCGGGAAACGCGGTCCGCTACGGCGGCGAGTCGATGACGGCGCGGCTGATCCGAGGGAAGGATCTGCTGGTGTGCGAGGTCGGCGACGGCAGCAGTACCCAGCCTCGGATCAGACGAGCTCGGAGCACCGACGAGGGTGGTCGGGGGCTGTTCCTCGTTTCCCAGGTCAGCGAACGCTGGGGGTGCCGGTTCGGACCCGACGGCAAGACGATCTGGGCGGAGCAGCGGCTGGACCGAGGGCCGGAGACCCGCCGAGACGCCGATCGGCAGGCCGACGACGCGGTGCCACCCTCGGCGAACCGCACCGGGTAGCGCCCCTCGCCCGGGGCACCGTCGGTCGAAGCCGGCACGTGCAACGGCTCGCACGACCGCGACACGCTCGACCCGGGAGGGACTCGATGACGATCGTGGGCCCTGCGCCCGAAAGCCGCTGTGCGGACGGGTGTCGCGCCTACGGCGGCGCGAACCTCGCCGATCGGACGAGGTGTTGTCGGTGCGACGGCATTCGGCCGCGTCGTGTTCTCGAATCCATGGCACCGCCCCTGGCCGTGCGGCATGCTCGATCGGGCCGGGACGAGCGCGTGGGGGTATGGGATGGCGTCGGAGGCCGGAGCGGACGAGCGGGATCCGCTCGATCAGGTCGTGTATCGATGGAGCCACCGGGACCTGTTGGGCCGTCAGGGCATGGGTCCGGTCGCCGGCTCGCCGGATCCCCGGGAGCTTCGGGAATGGGACCGGGGACTGAACAGCCATGTCTCGATGGACCGTCGATCGTGCCGACACGGGTTCGCCGGCCGCCGCGCTGCTGCTCGTCGAACAACCGCTGCTCGGACCGGTGGTGCGGCGCCTGGTCGCGCGGGTGGAACGCGAGTACGTGAATCCGCAGGGGGAGTGGCGCTCGCGGCGTGCCTACGGCGGGGTGCTCGGCCGGCTGCACGAGGGCATCGCCGCCCTCGCCGAATGCGGCGTGGACGAGGGTGAACTGCGGGCCCTGTTATGGCGGATGGCCCGGATGGTCGCCGAGGACCACGGTCGTTTCCCGTACTTCGCCGATATCATCGCGGGTACGGTCATGCGACTCGGCACGCTCGACGGAGACTGGGCGGAGTACCAACGCGTCCTGGTGCATGCCATGTCGACCACTGACTGCCGTGGACTGTTCCTGCGCGAATACGGTCGGCTCCGGCTCGCGGAACTCGGCATCTCGCCATGACTGGACGGAACCCCGTGGCCACGATGCCGCGGGCGGCGCAGCCGCGGGGAAACCATCCGCCGGTCGAAGTCGGAGTGGGTAGGTGCCGACTTCGGGTTCACGCTCACGTTCGGCCGGTCGTGGAGGTGGGTCCGACGGGTCGTCGCTCCGGCGGGGGCCGGGCGGCTGTGAGGGGTGTGGCGGATCAGTGGGGCTTCGCCTTGTGTCGGAGGGGGAGGAGTAGGGCCGGGATCAGGGTCAGCAGGGTGGCGGCCAGGACCCATCGGAACGTGTCCGCGAAGGCGTGTGCCGGTGCGTCGACATGGTGGGCTTCTCGGCTCTGCAGGATCGCGGCGAGCACGGCTGCGCCGAATGACGCGCCGATGGTCTGCACCGTGGTGATGGCGCTCGTCGCGCCCGGGATGGCGGTGGGCGGCAGTCCGTCGTAGGCGGCGGCCGACACCGGCACGGCGACGGCCGCGACCCCGATGCCGAACACGAGCAGGGACACACCCAGGGCCGCGTCGCCGGTGTGCGCGTCCACCCGGGTGAAGGCGAGTGTGCCCAGCGCGGTGATGGCGATTCCGGTGAGGACGACGGGGCGCGCGCCGATTCGGTCGGTGAGCTTTCCGACGTAGGGCAGGGCCAGCATCGTGCCGAGGCTCTGTGGCGCGAGGAGCAGGCCGGTGGTCAGCGGGCTGTGGCCGCGGACCTGCTGGTAGTACAGCGGCAGCAGGATCATCACGCCGAAGATCGACAACCGGGAGAGAAAGTTCAACGCCGATGCGGCGGCGAACGGCCGGTGAGTGAACAGCCGTGGATCCAGCAGCGGGGCGGCGGTCTGCCTGCGCAGCGCGTGGACGATGAACGCGATGAGCAGAGCCGCACCCGTGGCCAGCAGCGGCAGCCGTGCCGTACGTGCGGACAACCCGTAGACGATCAGGGCAAGGGCGGGGGAGAGCAGCGCCAGGCCGATCGTGTCCAGCCGGCCTCCGCCCTGCCGGTGTGGCGCGCCGGCGGGGATGCCACGCCGGGCGAGAAGGAGCGCGGCCAGGCAGATCGGCACGTTCACGTAGAAGATCCAGCGCCAGCCGACGGTGCCGACGAGCAGGCCGCCGAACATCGGTCCCGCGATCGGAGCGATCTGTCCGGGCACGGCCACGATGCCCATGACCCGTCCGCGCTGCTCGGGCCGAGCCGCCTGCGCCAGGATCGTCATGCCCAGCGGCACGATCATGCCGCCTCCGATGCCTTGCAGGACCCGGAACGCGATCAGGCTTGCCATCGACCAGGCGGCCCCGCACAGAACCGAACCGGCGAGGAAGGCGCCGAGCGAGAACATCCACATGGCTCGGATGCCGAAACGTTCGGCGAGCCGGCCGGT
Source organism: Embleya sp. NPDC020886 (assembly GCF_044333915.1). Taxonomy (NCBI): domain Bacteria; kingdom Bacillati; phylum Actinomycetota; class Actinomycetes; order Kitasatosporales; family Streptomycetaceae; genus Embleya; species Embleya sp. NPDC020886. Next base: position 516,964 of record NZ_JBIRRX010000003.1, read on the forward strand.
CGCCGGGATGACCGTTGCGATGGCCAACAGGTAGGCGGTGCCGACCCACTGGACCGTGGTCACCGAGGCGCCGAACGTGCGGGTGAGGTCGGCGAGGGCGACCGTGACCATCGTCATGTCCAACATCGCGGTGATGGATCCGATCGCGATGACCGCTCCGAGCTTCAGTACGGCGGGATCGAGGCGGTCGGAGGCCGGTGTGCCGGTCGTCGTGTTCGTCATACTCACGACACTACACCGTATAGTGTAGTGAGACTACACTGTATGGTGTAGCAACAGCCGTGCAGGAAGGAAGCCGTTCGTGCCCGACACCTCGACCCTCCGCCAGGGGTCGCCCGCCAAGCGTTCCGCCATCGTGCGAGCGGCACTCGAGATCTTCGTACGCGAGGGCTATGCACGCGCGAGCGTCGATGCCATCGCGCGGACGGCGGGCGTCTCCAAGCGCACCATCTACGACTACTACGGCGACAAGGAGCGGCTGTTCCTGTCCGCCGTGGAGGAGACCCAAGCCGCGCAGGCCGAGTCCTTCCGGGAACTACTGGACCGGACCCTGGGGCAGCCCGTTGTGCGGACGGCGGATCTGGAGACCGCGCTCACCGACTTCGGCCGGGCATTCGCGACCGAGATCGCCCGCTCCGCCGAACGCGCCGCCGTGCTACGGCTGATGATCGCCGAGGCGTCCCACTTCCCGGCGCTGCTGCGGCCGTCACCCGAGGAGCGCCCCGTCCAGCGTGCCCTGGCCGCCCGCCTGGCCGAACTCGGCGAACAGGGCCTCCTCGACATCCCCGACGCGGACGAGGCCGCCGAGTTCCTGGGCCTGTTGGTCACCGGTCGCGTCAACCACCGTTCCTGGTACGGGGCGGTACGGCTCGACGACGCCGAGATCGACCGGTTGGTGACGGGCGGCGTACGCATCTTCCTGCGCGCCCATGCTCCACGCCTGCCCACGGGATCGGGATCGGGATCGGCTGAAACGTTCGGGAAGTCGAAGTTGTCGTAAGGGAATCGACGGTTCCGCAGGACCGGGCGCCCGATCTCGGGGCGAGGGCCGTGGGGAGCCTCGTGTGGATTCGGCGTCGTCGAACGATCATCCGATAAAGTCGCGACGGCACTTGGTGGCCATTCTTCGGTACTTCACGGACGCGAATTTCATTCGATCACCCTGGGGGAGACGTCATGGCCGGCGAGGAAGAATCGGCGGGGCCCGTCATCGACGTAGCGGTTCCGAGTGTGGCTCGGGTCTACGACTATTTACTGGGCGGAAAGGACAACTTCGCCTCCGATCGGGAGGTCGGGGATCGTCTCTACGCCATTGCCCCGGACACCAGGCGCACGGCCCCGATCCACCGCGAGTTCCTGGCGAGGGGCGTACGGTACCTGGCCGGGATCGGCATCACGCAATTCGTGGACCTGGGTTCCGGGTTGCCCACTGCCGACAACACGCACCAGGTGGCGCACGCGGTCGACCCGCGATGTTCGGTCGTGTATGTCGATCACGATCCGATCGTTCTCGCCCACGGGCGGGCCATTTTGGCGGATCATCCCAGGACCGCGATCGTGCAGGCCGACTTCAGGTCGCCGGAAGACATCCTGTCCGCACCGGGGTTCGAACTGCTCATCGACCTCACCCGGCCCGTGGCCTGGTTGATGCTCTCCGTCGTGCACCACCTCGGGGACGAGGAACACCCGGACGAACTGGTCGATCAGTACAAGTCCCTGATGGCGCCGGGCAGTCACCTCTTCCTGTCCCATTTCCTCCGACGCCCGGGAGACGAACGCATCGACCGCCTGGAGGCCGTCATGCAGGAAAGCCTGGGCAGCGGAAGATTCAGGACGCAGGACGAGATCGAGCACTATTTCCACGGCATGGAAATGGTCGACCCGGGCGTCGTTTCCACGGCCCTGTGGCGCCCCTCCGCTCCCATCGCCCCGAGGGACCTGGAAACCTCCCACATCCTGATCTCGGGCGGAATGGCCAAAAAGATCTGATACTCCAGACTCCGGCTGTAGATTGTGATCAGGCGTCGTGAGAGGCTGCCCTTCGTGATCGCCAAGCTGCAGTGTGTGGTGTTGGACTGTGTCGATGTCGTCGAGCTGTCCCGCTTCTACCAGTCGCTTCTCGGCGGGGTGGTGAACCAGCCGGATCCGCGGTGGTCGCTCGGTGACGACTGGGCGACACTCCATACCGACGGGCTCGTACTGGCCTTCCAGGGGGTGGAAGACCATCAGCCACCAGGGTGGCCGGATCCCGCTCGGCCCCAGCAGTTCCACCTCGACCTGGGCGTCAAGGACCTGGATCGAGCTCAGGAAGACGTCCTGAATCTGGGCGCCTCACTGCTCGATGAGGGGGACGGGAAGCGGAGTTGGCGCATCTTCGCGGATCCGGCAGGGCACCCGTTCTGTCTCGTCCGGGACTGACAGGAGAGGCAACTACCGGGGTCGCGTCTGCGGTGATGGCGCGAGTGCCGAGGCCGCCGTGTGTTCAGCGTCGGGTTGCGGGGATCGGCGTCGCGAATCCCGGCGAGGGGCCGTCGTAGTAGTAGAGGTTGGCGCCGCGGGCTTCCCGTAGGGGAGTTGTCGTTCTCCTCGGCGGCTGGGTGTGTCCGGGGCGCCGGCGTGTGGTGAACATGGAGGGCCGGGGTCCCTCCGGGTCCGCCGTCACTCCTCCGGGCCCGGGCCTCGGGCCCAGCCCCGGGCTTTTGTAACTCACCGACGAGGTACGCCTGTGCGGGCGCCGAGGTGCGCGCGAGCCCGGCCGGGTGGGCGGCGGGTTCGGCCGGTGGGTGCGGTGTTCAACCGGACCGGGGCCCCGTGCGGACGTGCACGCGCTCGCCCCGGCTGCCCGAGAGGCCGAGGACCTCCACGGCCGAGCCACCGACAGGACCGAACCAGTGGGGCACACCGGTGTCGAACTCGACGGCGTCGCCCGGCTCCAGTACCAGTCCGAGGCCGCCCAGGACGAGCCGTACCCGTCCGGACAGGACGTACAGCCACACGTGTCCCTCGTGCGTGCACGGCTCGGGCCGGTTCTGGGTGCCCGGGATGACCAGCTTCCACGCCTGTAGGGGGCTCGGGCGGTCGGTCAGCGGAAACCGGGCCCTGCCGTTGTGCATACGTGGCCTGGTGTGGATCCGGGGCCTGCCCGACTCCGGGGTTCCGACGAGCTCGTCCAGCGGCAACCGGTGGGCGTGCGCGATCGGCAGGAGGATTTCCAGGCTCGCGCGGCGTCGGCCGGATTCCAGCCTGGACAGGGTGCTGATGGAGATCCCTGTCGCCTCGGCCAGTGCGGACAAGGTCAGGCCACGCTCGGTGCGGATGCGGCGAAGTCGCGGGCCGACCCCTGCCAGTGTGTCGGCGACGGGTGAGGACTCGTCCATGCGTCGCATTCAATCCAACCATCGCCGAGGAGGCAACGAAAGTTGCCGATACCGCAAACGCCGCAGCGATGGGGAGGCGAAGACGACGCGGGACCGGGCGGCAGGAAACCGCCCGGGAGGACGGCTCGTGGCAGCGGCGATCGTCGGCACGCACGGCATCCGTCGCCGGGGCGGCGACGGACGGGGAAGCGCGGGGCGGTGCCGACGGCGGCGTGCCCACGACACACCGGTGCGCCTGCGAGCCGTACCGCGTAGCCGTACGACCGTCTGACGGGCGGCTTTTCGAATACTCGACCGGACCGGTCGGACCCCCGGATCGCACGGTCGGCCACCGAAACGGCGGGTGCGCGCCATCCGGGTGAAGTACACGAACTGCCTTGCCCGGAAAGGGATGGACCGCAGTCGATCGGTCAACCTGAAGGACGTGCCGCGCTCTCCCGGCCGGCCGTGGGCGCCCTCCCGGCCCGTCGGCTGCCGCATTCGGCCCGGTCCCCCCACCCCGTCGCCCGGTCCCCCGGCCGCCCGCCGGCGCGGCGCGCCGACCCCGCGACCTTCGCCGTCTCGGAAGGAACCCGCAACCCCCATGAGCAACGACATCGCCTACGCGAAGATCCACCCCGCGATCGGAGTGGCCCGGGTGGGCAACAGCACCCGCGACGACGGCTGGTACTACGGCCCCGAGACACCGGACCCGGACCCGATGCCGGTCGGCTCGCTCAAGGACGCCACCGGTGCCTTCAAGCGCCAGGCGGCCCGCTTCCGCCTCTACGGCTACGACAGCGCCGGCCACGTCGTACGCGAACTGACGGCCGCCGACGCCGGAATCACGATCGAGTGGGGCGTGCACGTCGCGAACCAAAAGGCCGCCTGGTACGAGTTCAGCCTCGCCCTCGACATCCCCGACATGCAGGGCCACAGCACGCCCCGGCGCAACAAGGGCATCGACCGCGGCCGCCTCGTCATCGATCCCGGCCGCAAGACCCTGCGCGCCGGAACCGGCCAGAGCGTGGAGTTCACCGGCGGCACGTTCCAGGACATCCCCGTCCCGCTGGGCCGGATGCACACCGACGAGCACGGCCGGCTCGTGGTGCTCGGCGGCTCCGGCCACTCCGCCGCCAAGAACAACGAGGAACTGCACTCGTTCGGCAACAACGACGGCTGGTACGACGACATCTCGGACGGCCCGGTCACCGCCGCGGTCACCCTGAACGGCCACCCCATCGACGTCGAACCCGCCTGGGTCGTGGTGGGCCCGCCCAACTACGCACCGGACGTCAAGACCGTGCGCACCGTCTACGACCTGCTCCTGGACGTCTTCGTCGGCAACGGCCAACTGCCCCGCCCGACCCCGGTGTCCTTCGAACAGCACATCAAGCCCCTCCTGGAACGCTTCAGCACCCTGCAGTGGGTCAACAAGGGCTTCGCCACCCACTTCGGTTACGCCGGTCCGCAGGACTTCACCACCGCCGAGATGCAGCGGCGCCTCTCCAAGCCCGGCAACACCTACCGCGAGCTGCGCCGCCAGGTGTACACCGCGATGCGCGACTACCAGCGGGACGGCCTGGCGCCGATGACCTGGCCGTGGTTCTACGGCGACGGCATGTCCAGCCGGCCCAAGTCGCCGCTGCAGTACATGACTCTGTCCGACCTCCAGATGGACATGCTGCTCAAGTGGTCCGACGGCGATTTCGTCAGCACCGCCCGGAGCGGCTTCCCGCGCCACCTGGAGGAGGCACCCGTCGCCGATCAGCCCGGGCTGTTGGACCGGGCGGCCCTCGACTTCTGCCTCGCCGACGCCTTCCACCCCGGCTGCGAGGTCACCTGGCCGATTCGGCACGCGACGATGTTCGCCGAACCGTTCCGCATCCTGCACCGCGCCGAGGGGCAGGTGGAGCCCGACTACGGCGCCGAGCTCACTCCCGAGCGGGCACTGGGCGCCGACGGCCCGCTGCACGCCCAGGGCCCGGGTGGTCTGACCCGGTGGATGGCCATCCCCTGGCAGACGGACACCGCGAGCTGCCGCTCCGGCTACGAGTCCACCCTCGGCCTGGGCCCCCGGTACGACCCGCACCTGCCGACCTTCTGGCCCGCCCGGGTACCCAACCACGTGCTGGCCGAGCGCGACTTCCGGGTCGTCAACAAGGAGGGCGGCTCGACGCCCTCGGAGGACGAGCGCGAAGCGGCGTTCGCCAACCGGGCCTCCTGGCTGCGTGGTCTGAGCGGCACCTACAAGGAGCAGTTGAAGCAGGCCGCCGCGGAGTGGCACCACTTCGGAGTGGTGGAGACCCGCCGCTACACCGTCGGCGACAACAAGTACCCGCCGTACGTCCAGGTCGAGTCCGTGCCCGGGTTCGCCCTCGAAGGGGTGCCGGACGACCGGAACCTGGTCACCCTGCACGTCCCGCAGACCGCCGCCGACCAGGTCGCCTGGGGCGCGGCGTTGTCCGCCCTCGCCGAAGACATCGGCATCGCCCCCGAGAACATCACCGTCGGCTACATCGACAAGCTCGACCCGTTCGGGGAGGACGCCGCCAACGGCACCGGCCGCCCCGAGGATCCTTCGTGACGGTGGACCACACCGGTCGGCCGGCGCCCACCGCGCCCGAGTACGACGTGGTGGTCGCCGGCGGCGGCCCGACCGGGCCGCACCGGCCGGAACCGTGCGGCCCCCGCCGACGCCGCACCGTGCGCTGCCGCCGGCCGGCCGACGCCACCGGCCGCCGAGCGGGTCCGGCCATCGCGGCCGACCCGCTGTCGCCGCAGGGCATCCTCACCGCCCTGCACACCGGCATGCGGGCCGGCCGGGCGGTCGACGACCACCTCGGCGGCGATCGCACCGCACTCACCCGCTACGCCGCCGAATTCGACACGATCACCGCCACCCACCCGCGCAACCGGCGCACCTGCCGCGGCCTCGAACACCGATGGCCCCGGCACGCCTTCCGGCACCGCCGCCACACCGCCGGCCCGACGGATCCCGCCGCCGGCCGAGCGAACACCCGACGCGAGCCGATCCCACCCCCAGGAGTGCCCGCATGACCATCCCCGACGTCATCTCCCGGTCCGACACCGACGCCGCCGCCCCCCGCCACGGCCACCGGTTCCTGCTCATCGGCACCGGCACGATCTTCGCCTACCACCTGCCGCTCTACCACGTCCCCGTGCACGCCTTCCAGATGATCAACAAGTTCGGCCTGGCCGAGAGCCTGCGCACGAAGTACCTCGACGACCTCGCGAGCCACGAGGACCAGCAGGTGTACTACTCCCTGTTCTCCGAGGGCCACTGGCCTCTCAAGGAGATCGTCGACGGTACCCGTGACTCGCTGCCCGTGGAACTGGAGCGGGTGACCGTCGACAGCGCCGGCAATCGCACCTTCACCAAGATCCTCGACGAGACCACCGCCACCTGCCGCCCGCAGGACGTCGTCTTCTACAAGCCACTCGACGCCACCACCTACCCCGACAACCTCACCTGCCTCGCCTTCGGCCAGGGTTCCGAAGTCCACCTCGCCCACCAGCTCGCCGCCCCGCCGAACTGGGACGAGGTCATCACCACCACACAACCCGTCGGCTTCCAGCAGGGGGACCTGGACCACGCCGCCGCCGTCGTCATCCCCACCATCAAGGACCCGAAGGGTGTCGTCCAGGAGAGCCCCCTGGTCAAGGGCAAGACCTACAAGGGCCTGATCGGGACCCGCGAGGTCACCTTCACCGTCGGCCGCCAGGGCTGGTGGAACAACACCAGCCTCAATACCTAGCAGCCCCGAAGATCGAGCGCCGCACCATCCACCCCGCTCGCGGTCGCGCCCGGCGGGTTGCCGATTCGTCGGCGACTCGCCGGCCACCCGCCGTGCCGCCACCGTAGAACCACCAGCCTCGCACGCAGCCCCGTCGGCGAAGACCGATGGGGCCGTGAACGCCGCTGCCGTGGTCGGCCCGCAGCGCCCGGGCGTCACCGTCTTCGAACGAAGCCAAGAGGCGGACAGGGAAAGGTGGTTCCCTTCCCACCGGGGCCCGCCCTCGCTGCCGCCGGGCGATGCCGTCGGCCTACACCAGTGCGGCGGCGCCGATGAGGCCGGCGTCGGGGCCGAGGGTGGCGGTGCGCAGTGGGGGTGCGGCGGGGCGGGTGGCCGTGTGTTCGGCGTAGGCGCGTTCCATTGCCGCGCGCACCGGTCCGGCGGCGCTGCCCAGCCCGCCGCCCACCACGATCGCGGCCGGATCGAGCAGTCGGACCACGGCCGCCAGGACCGTGCCCAACGCGCGGCCGGCGGAGTCCAGCACGGCGGCCGCGCGGGGGCCGCCCGCGGCGAGTACCTCACGGGTGCCGGCCACGCCGAAGCGTTCGCCGATGCCCCGCCCGGAGGCGTAACTCTCCAGATTGCCCGCCCAGTTCGGATCCACCGACGCCGGCACCTCGAACTCGCCGAGCGCGATCGCCTCGCCGCGCGCACCGGTCACGGGCCTGCCGTCGAGCACGAACGTCGAGGACAGGCCGGTGCCCAGCGACACGTAGAAGAAGCCGTCGAGTCCACGCCCGGCGCCGTATCGGGCCTCGCCGAGCGCGCCGCAGCGCACGTCCGACCCCACCGCGCACGGGACGTCGAGGGCGAGCGCGGACAACACGTCGAGCGGTTGCTTGTCCCACGCCAACACCTCGCGGCTGGTCAACAAGCCGTCCGCGTCCACGTATTCGGGGAAACCGGCGCCCAGCCCGGTCGTCGTCAGCCCCAGGCGTGCCGCCGCCGCGAGGAGGTCGATCGTCGCCGCCCGGGTGCCGGCGAGTCCGGGGTCGCGCAGCCGCCCGGCGGTGACGGTGGGGCGTTCGTCGCGGTGGAGGACGGTTCCGTCGGCGGTGACGAGCGCGGCGGCGATCTTGGTGCCGCCCACGTCCAGGGCCGCGGTGACGAAGGTGCTCAAGGGGTCTCCAACGGTGGGTTGCTCGTCGGCCGTACGCCGTGCGGGCGGTCGGGCGGCCGGGCCCGCGATGCCGGGCCCGCGACCTCGGGCCGACCGGTCGGGCCTACTCGGTGCCGCGATGCAGCATGGTCTCGAATCGATACGCGTCGCCGCGGTACACCGCCCGGCCCAGCAACACCGGTGTCTCGCCGCGGTCGAAGGTGACCTCCTCGCCGATCAGCACGGGCGAGCCCGCAGGCACCCGCAGCACCTCGGCGGTGAACGCGTCGGCGGCGTCCGCGTGCGCGGTGTACTGGCTGCGCAGGATGTGCACGCCCGCTTCCTCCAGGAGCGCGAAGAGCGAGCGGTTCTCCAGCTCCGCGGTCTCCAACACCGGGGCCCGGTCGCGGACGACCACGGTGGTGTCCAGGCAGACGGGGACGCTGTCCAGACCGCGCACCCGGGTGATCTCCACCACCTCGGAGGCGGGCGCGACGCGCAGCCGGACCGCCTCCTCGTAGCTCGTCAACCGCACCCGCCGGGTCAGCAGCCGGGCGGTGGCGGTGAGCCCGCGGTCACGGGCGATGTCGGTGAAGCTCCGGAGCACGCTCGGCGGTTCGCTGACCACGTCGGTGGACACGTACCAACCGCGTTGGGCGGAGGCGTGCACCCGGCCGTCGCGCTCCAGACCGGCCAGGGCCAGGCGCAGGCTGCTGCGGCTGACCCCCAGCCGCTGGGCGAGCGCGCGTTCGCCGGGCAGCCGGCTGCCCGCGGGGAACTCGCGCCGGTCCAACGCCTGGGCCAGTGCCCGGTAGGCGAGCTGCACGGCGGGTCCCGCGGCGGAGGCGGGGAGATCGTCGCTGACTGTCACAGCGCGAGAACATACCAGAAGAACCAGTGGCCAGACCAGATGCGGATCTGGTCCAATCTCTGGACTAACTGGTCTGCCGTAGGTCATGATCCGGGGGAGGCGACAAGCGGAATGCATCGTTCCGATGCCACCCTCCTGTCCGATGTGGACGATCCGTCCGCTGTGGACTATCCGTTTGATGTGGACCATCCGGTCGATACGGACGGTCCATGCCATATCGACGATCCACGTCACAACCACGACGCGCAAGGAACCCTCAATGCCGGTAAGCGAACCCGTCCGTCTCGCCGTCGTCGGTGCCGGGACGATCACCCAGTCGGTGCACCTGCCCGCGATCCGGCGCCTCGGCGACCTCCTCACCACCGCGGTCGTGTGCGACCTGTCGCCCTCCCGGGCCGCGTCGGTCGCGGCGCACACCGGCGCCGGCGTGCGGGCCGAGACCGAATACGCCCGGGTCCTGGCCGATCCGGACGTGGACGCCGTCCTCCTGGCCACCCCCGGCACCCACGCCCGCGACGCCAAGGCCGCACTGCTCGCCGGCAAGCACGTCCTCGCCGAGAAGCCGCTGTGCCTGACCGTCGCCGAGGCCGACGAACTCGGGGCGCTGGCCGCCGAGCGCGGCCTGGTCCTCCAGGTCGGCTACATGAAGATGTACGACCCGATCACCGCGCTCGCCGCCGCCGAACTGGACACGCTCGACACCCCGCGCACCGTGCGGGTGACGGTGCTGCATCCGGCCGACGAACCCCAGGTCGCGCACCTGCGGATGCCGCCGCCGGCCGACGACGCGGACGGCGCGGTGATCGCCGAGGCGATCCGCTACGAGGCCGAACGCACGCTCGACGCCCTCGGCGAGGTCCCGGCCGCACTCGGCCGCTACTACCGCGAGGTGCTCAACGGCTCGGTGATCCACGAACTCTCGCTGCTGCGCGCGCTCGGCTTCACCCTGCCGACCTCGTTCGACGCGGCCGAGCTGTGGCCGTGGCCGGTCGAGGGCGAACCGCCGTGCCTGCTGGCGTCCGCGCCGCTGGGCGCCGACGGATCCGCGCGCCTGGTGCTCAACTGGAACTGGCTGCCCGACCACCCCGAGTACGGCGAGGAGGTCGCCGTACTCGCCCGCGACGGCCGGCTGCGCCTGGACATGGCCGCGCCCTACCTCGTGGACGTGCGCAGCACGTTGCGGGTCGAGCGCGCCCAGGACGGGGCCAGCCGCGACTCGCTCGTGCGCTCGGGCTACGACACCGGATTCGTCGTACAACTGACGGAGTTCGCCGCGTCCATCACGCACGGCGCGCCGGTGCGTTCGACCGCGAGCGGAGCCGCCGAGGACGTGCGCTGCCTGCAGGCGCTGATCGCGGCGATCGCCCGCCGCGCCGACGTGACCGTCGGCGGCGAGGCCGCCCTCGTGGAAGGTGACGCCCGATGACCACGATCCGACCGACCGACCGCGCCCTGCGGATCGGCAACGCCCCCGTCAGCTACGGCGTCTACGGTGAAGCCGCCGGCGGCGCCGGCACCTCGCCCGAGGCCCTGCTCGCCTCGATGGCCGAAGCCGGTTACGCGGGCAGCGAGTTGGGCCCGCCCGGGTTCTTCGGCACCCCGGCCGAGACCGCAGCCCTGTTCACCCGGCACGGCCTGGCCGCCGTCGGGGCCTACATCCCGGTGCACTACGCGCTCGGGGACGACGTGGTGGCGCACGACCTGGCCCGGATGGAACAGACCTGCCGCGAACTGGCCGCGTGCGCCGAAGCCGGCGGCGAGACGCCGCTGGCGATCCTGGCGGACGAGGGCAGCGAGGCCCTGCTGCACAACCCGGCCCGTGCCTGGGAGGACCGCTCGCTCGCGCTCGACGACGCCGGTTGGCGGCGGCTGGCGCACCTGTCCGCACAGGCCGTCGCGCTGGCCCGCTCGTACGGGCTGCGGACCTCCTTCCACCCGCACATCAGCACCTTCGTCGAATCGCCCTGGGAGGTGGACCGGCTGCTCGACCTCACCGAGGTGGGTCTGACGCTGGACATCGCCCACATCCAACTCGCCGGCGGCGACCCGGTCGAGTGCCTGGACCGCTGGCAGGAGCGGATCAACCACGTCCACCTCAAGGACGTCGACACGAGCGTGCTGGCCCGGGCCAAGGCCGAGCGCCGCACCGACTTCGACACGTGGTGGGCGAACGTGTGCGTGCCCTTCGGCCACGGTGACGTCGACATCGACCGATTCCTGGTCGCCCTCCTGCGCGGCGGCTACCGCGAGTGGCTGCTGATCGAGCAGGACCGCGCGCCGACCCCCGCGGAGCTGTATCCGACCGTGGCCGCCGAACAGGCCGCCAACCACGCGTGGCTCGCGGCCAAGGTCGCCGAACTCGTCTGACCCGACCCCGATCCCGAGGGCGCCGCCCGCCAGGCGGCCGTGCCCTCGGTCCCTCTTGACCACCCACGGTGGTCGGACACGGGAGCAACCATGAAAACTCTGCGCTGGACCGCGGTCGCCGGGATCGCCCTCACCGGCATCCTCGCCACCGCGTGTGGTGTCCCCGGCGCGGGCGGCAGCACCGTCGCCTCCACCCTCGCCGGCGGGCCCGTGACCCAACGGGTCTCCGTCGAGGACGTCAAGGCCATGGGCGACACCAAGCTGCGCGTGCTCGCCGACGCCGGCGAGGAGAACACGCTGAAGGCCCTCGTGCCGCTGTACGAGAAGAAGTACCCGAACGTCAAGGTCGAGGTCGCCACCAAGGGTTTCGACGACCTGATGAAGACCGTCGTCAACTCGATGTCGGGCTCCGCCGCGCCCGACCTCGCCCAGGGCAACCAGGGCTACGGCACCGACGGCCCGCTGGTGAAGGCCGGGCTGATCCGCCCGCTCGACGACGTGACGCGCACCTACGGGTGGGAGAACACCTATACCGAGGGCGCGCTCAAGCAGTACCGCTGGTCGCCCGACGGCTCGATCTTCGGTTCCGGCAGCCTGTACGGCATCAGTCCCGCCACCGAATACGTCGGCGTGTTCTACAACACCGACAAACTCGCGAAGCTGGGCATCGCGCCGCCGCAGACCTACGCCGAGTTCACCGCCGCGCTCGACCGGGTCAAGGCCGCGGGCGAGCAGCCGATCATGCTGGGCAACGCCGAGAAGTATCCGGCGAGCCAGGTCATCGGCCTCGTCCAGGGCCAGAACACGCCCAGCCGCGACGTGCGTTCGTGGATCACCGGCGTACCCGGCACCACCGTGGCCGACCCCGGCACCGTGGACGCCGCCCGGACCGTGCAGGACTGGGCGGCGCAGGGATACTTCGGCCCCGGATACAACGGGATCAGCTCCGACGACGCGGTCGCCAAGTTCGGCGCGGGCGAGGGCGCGTTCCTCGTCGCCGGCTCCTGGAACGCCCCGTCCCTCCAGGAGAACATGAACGGCAAGGTCGGCTTCACCCTGCCCGCCCGCGCCGACGGCACCCGCGCGACGGTGGGCTCGCTGGGCCTGGGCTGGCACATCGGCGCCAAGACCACGAAGCTGCCCGCCGCGGTGGCCTTCCTGGACCTGCTGATGAGCGACGAGTTCGCCCAGACCATCGCCGACGTCGGCCGCACCCCGGTCACCGGCGCGGGCAAGGTCAGGGCCGGCAGCCCCGTGGTCGAGCAGGTCAACACGATCGGCCTCAAGCTCCTCGCCGACGACGGCCAGAACTTCTACCTCGACTGGGCCTCGACCACCATGTACGACACCATCGGTGCCAAGACCCAGGACCTGCTGGCCAAACACACCTCCCCGAGCGGCTTCGCCAAGGCACTCCAGGACGACCGGGACGCGTTCGCGGCCAAGCAGAGTGCGGACGCGAAGGCCGCGTCGTGACCGGCCTGCGCGCGTGGAGCGCGAGACAGTACTGGCCCGCGTTCCTCTACCTGCTGCCGGCCGCCGTGTTCTACACGCTGTTCGTGCTGCGACCGCTGGGCCAGACGGCCTGGGTGTCCCTGTTCAGCTGGGACGGCATCACCGAGGGCCGCTGGGTGGGAGCGGACAACTACTCCGCGCTCCTGGACGACGGCCGGATCCCCTCCGCGATCGGGCACTCGCTCGTCTTCGTCGTCTTCTACGCGATCTTCCCCGTCGCACTGGGGCTGTTCCTGGCCGCGTTGATGTCGCGGATCAGGGTGCGCGGGCTGAGCTTCTTCCGCGCGGTGCTGTTCCTGCCGCAGATCCTGGCGACCGTGGTGGTCGCGGTGTCCTGGCGGTGGATCTACGACATCGACGGCCCGCTCAACGCCGCGCTGCGCGCGGTGGGCCTGGGCTCGCTCGCACGGGCCTGGCTCGGCGACTACGCCACCGCGCTGCCCGCGGTGGGCATCGTCGGCACCTGGGTGATGTACGGCCTGTGCATGGTGCTCTTCCTGGCCGGCGTACAGAAGATCCCCACCGAACTGTACGAATCGGCCCGGCTCGACGGCTGCGGCCCCATCCGGGAGTTCTTCACCGTCACCCTGCCCGCGCTGCGCGGCGAGATCGCCATCGCGCTCGTGCTCACCATCACCTACGCGCTGCGCAACTTCGACCTCGTGTGGAACACCACCGCGGGCGGCCCGGGCACGTCCACGACGGTGCCCAGCGTGTTCATCTACCAGGGCGCCTTCCTCACCCACGAGGTGGGCAGCGCCGCCGCCATCAGCGTCTGCCTGACCGCCGTGGTGCTCGTCGTCACCGGTGTGATCATGCGCGTCGTGCGTGGCAAGGAGGGCTGACCGATGCTCACCAGTCGCCGACAGAACGTCATCGGCCACGCGATCCTCGCGGTCGCCGCCCTCATCGCGCTCTACCCGTTCCTGTCCGTCCTGCTGCTCGCGTTCGGCGAACCCGGCACGCGCACCAGCGGATTCTCCATCCCCACCTCGGTCAGCTTCGACAACTTCACCGAGGCGTGGCGGCGCGGGCTGTTCTCGGACGCGCTGACCTCCAGCCTGATCGTCGCCGCCGCCGTGGTCGTCGGCACGATCGTCCTCGCGGTCCTGGCGAGCTACGCCCTCGCGTTCTTCCCGTTCCCGCTCAAGGGCCCGATGCTCGGGCTGCTGCTGATCGGGCTCGTGATGCCGTACGAGGCGACCGTGATCCCGCTGTACTACCAACTCAAGGACTGGGAACTGGTCAACACCTACTGGGCGTTGATCCTGCCGCAGATCGGACTGTCGCTGCCTTTCGCGGTGTTCTGGATGCGGACCTTCTTCGTCTCCACACCCCCCGCGCTGCGCGAGGCGGCCTCGGTGGACGGCGCGTCCCGCCTGCGCACGCTGCGCTCGGTGCTGCTGCCGATGGCGATGCCCGCGATCGGCACCCTGGCCACGCTGCTCTTCCTCTTCGCCTGGAACGAGTTCCTGCTCGCCCTGGTCCTGGTCCCCGACGACCGCTCGGTGCAGACCGCACCGCTCGCGTTGTCGTTCTTCGCCGGCAACCGCCGCAACAGCGATCCGGGCGTAACCGCCGCCGCGGCCGTCCTGGTCGCCCTTCCCGTGCTCATCAGCTACATCGCCCTCCAGCGCCGCATGATCAGCGGAATGCTCGCGGGCGCCGTCAAGGAGTGACACCCATGCCAGCCCCCCTTCCCCTCCAGGTCTTCGACGCACCGGCGGACCTCGGCGACGCGCTCGCCCGCGAGATCGCCGACGGCATCGCCGCCGCCGACGCGGCCGGCGTGCGCTACGTCCTGGGCTGCCCCGGCGGTCGCAGCCCCAAGCCGGTCTACGACGCGCTGGCCGAACAGGTCGCGGCCCGCGGCCTGGACCTGCGGCACGTGGTGATCGCGATGATGGACGAATACGTGGTGGCCGGCCCGGACGGCTTCACCGACATCGAACACACCGCGCACAACAGTTGCCACCGCTTCGCCGCCCAGGAGATCGTCGCCCCGCTCGACGCCGCCGCCGGGCCGGGGCGCGGCATCCCCGCCGACGCCGTCTGGTTCCCCGACCCCGCCGACCCCGAGGCGTACGACACCCGCCTCGCCGACGCGGGCGGCATCGACCTGTTCATCCTCGCCTCCGGCGCCACCGACGGGCACATCGCCTTCAACCCGCCCGGCGCGCCCCGGGACAGCCGCAGCCGCGTCGTCGAACTGCCCGACAGCACCCGCCGGGACAACCTCGGCACCTTCCCCGACTACGCCTCGCTCGACGAGGTCCCCCGCCATGGCGTGACCGTCGGCGTGCACACGATCGTCTCGCGCTCCCGGCGCGCGGTCATGGTCGTGCACGGCGAGCACAAGCGCGAGGCGGTCCGCCGCCTGTCCGCGGCCGGCGACTACGACCCCACGTGGCCGGCCACCCTGCTCGTCACCTGCGAACGCCCGTCCCTGTACGTGGACCGCGCCGCGGCGGACGCCCGATGAGCGACTCCCCGGACCTGATCACCCTCGGCCGGGTGGGAGTGGACCTGTACCCCGAACAGATCGGGGTCGGCCTGGCCGACGTGCGCACCTTCACCAAGTACCTCGGCGGGAGCGCGACCAACGTCGCCGTCGCCGCCGCCCGGCACGGACTGCGCGCGAGCGTGGTCACCGGCGTGGGCGAGGACCCGCTGGGCGACTTCGTCCGCGGCGCGCTGCGCGGCTTCGGCGTCGACGATCGCCACGTGGTCACCGTTCCCGGACGGCAGACGCCCGTCGTACTGTGCGAGATCTTCCCGCCGGACGACTTCCCGCTCTACTTCTACCGACCCAACGCCCCCGACCTCGCGCTGACCGTCGAGGACCTGGACACCGAGGCCCTGCGCACCGCGCGCATCGTGTGGATCACCGGCAGCGGACTGTCCGCCGAGCCCTCCCGCAGCACCACCCTGCGCGCCGTCGCCGACCGGGCCCAGGGCGGCGACACCGTGCTCGACCTGGACTGGCGGCCGATGTTCTGGGCCGACCCGGACGAGGCACCCGCGTGGTACGCCCGGGCCCTGGCACACGCCACCGTGGCGGTCGGCAACCGCGACGAGGTCGAGGTCGCCGTCGGCACCCGCGACCCCGACGAGGCCGCCGACCGCCTGCTCGCGCGCGGGGTGCGACTGGCCGTGGTCAAGCAGGGACCGGCCGGCGTCCTGGCCCGCACCGCCGGCGAGGAGATCCGGCTGGCGCCCATCCCCGTCGAGGTGGTCAACGGCCTCGGCGCCGGTGACGCGTTCGGCGGCGCGCTCGCGGCCGGCCTGGCCGGCGGACTGCCGCTGCGCCGCACCCTGGAGATCGCCAACGCCGCCGGCGCCCTGGTCGCCGGGCGACACGCGTGCGCCGACGCGATGCCCACCCTCGCCGAGATCGACGACCTGATCGCGCGCTCCACCGCCGACGCCGCCTCGGGCTCCGGGCCCGCCTCCATTCCCGTCTCCACCCCTACCGAAGGACAGCTGTGAGCATCGCCCCCGACATCGCCTCGGTCGTCACCACCCGCCTGACCGACCCCGGCGCGATTCGCCGCGCCGCGCTGGCCCGACCCAGGTTCGAGCGCGCCGGCTTCGCCCGTCCGCTGTTCATCCTCGCCGCCGACCACGCCGCGCGCGGCGCGATCGCCGCCGGCGGCGACCCCACCGCGATGGGCGACCGGCACGAACTGCTCGCGCGCTGCGTCGAGGCGCTGGCCCGCCCCGGGGTGGACGGCTTCCTGGGCACCCCGGACATCGTCGAGGACCTGATCCTGCTCGGCGCGCTCGACGGCAAGCTGGTGCTGGGCTCGATGAACCGCGGCGGCATCCCCGGCGCGAGCTTCGAACTCGACGACCGGTTCGGCTCCTACGACGCGCGCGGCATCGCCGAGGGCGGCCTGGACGGCGGCAAGATCCTGCTGCGCGTGGACCCGGCCGACGCCGGCACGGCCGAGACGCTGATCGGCACCGCGAACGCGGTCAACGAGCTTGCCGAACGCGAACTCCTGGCGCTGATCGAGCCGTTCATGTCGGTCCGGGAGAACGGCAAGGTCCGCAACATCCTCACCCCCGACGCGCAGATGAAGGTCAACAACATCTCCGCCGCACTGGGGCGCACCTCGGCGTACACCTGGCTCAAGGTGCCCGTCGTCGACGAGATGGAGCGCATGATGGCCTCGACCACCATGCCCACGCTGCTCCTGGGCGGCGAGGGCGGCGGCGACGTCGACGCGATGTACGCCTCCTGGCAGCACGCGCTGGAGATTCCGCACGTGCGCGGCCTGATCATCGGGCGCACGATGCTCTTCCCGCACGACGGCGACGTGGCCGGTGCGGTCGACACCGCCGTGTCCCTGGTGCGCGGGGCCACGCGGTGAGCAGCCCCCTGCACCTGCCCGACGGGAGTACCGCCGCGGACGGCTTCCGAGTGGCGATCACCCCCGAGTCGGCCGGCTGGGCCTACAGCTCACTGCGCGTGCTGGAGTTGGCCCCGGGCGAGACCCGCCGGTTCGAGACCGGCGACGCGGAGACCATCGTGCTGCCCCTGGCCGGGTCCTGCGTGGTCACGGTCGACGGGACGAGCTACGAACTCGCGGGCCGCGAGCACGTGTTCGCGCGGGTGACCGACTTCGTCTACGCCCCGCGCGAGGCGCGGGTGAGCGTGACCTCCGAGCGTGGTGGCCGGTTCGCGCTGCCGGCGGCGCGCTGCGACCGGCGCCTGGCACCGGCGTACGTGCCGGCCACCGACGTCGCGGTGGAGGTGCGCGGCGCCGGCGCGGCCTCGCGGCAGGTCAACAACTTCGCCGCGCCGGACGGCTTCGGCTGCGACCGCCTGGTCGCGGTCGAGGTGCTCACGCCGGGCGGCAACTGGTCCTCGTACCCCCCGCACAAGCACGACGAGGCACGCCCGGGGGAGGCGGTGCTGGAGGAGATCTACTACTTCGAACTCGGCTCCTCCGGCGGCCCCGGACGCCCCTTCGGCTACCAGCGCGTCTACGACGGGCGGGAGGTGGACGTGCTCGCGGAGGTGCGTCAGGGCGACGTGGTCCTGGTGCCGCGCGGCTACCACGGCCCGTCGATGGCGCCGCCCGGATACCCGATGTACTACCTGAACGTGCTCGCGGGCCCGCATCCGCAGCGCACGATGGCCTGTTGCGACGACCCCGAACACCACTGGGTCCGGCAGTCGTGGGAGAGCGTCGAACGCGACCCCCGGGTGCCGATGTGCGATGCGGAGGGACCGCGATGAACACCGTGCGGATGACCACGGGACAGGCGCTGGTGCGTTTCCTCTCCCGCCAGTACAGCGAACGCGACGGAGTCGAACACCGGCTGATCGAGGGCTGCTTCGGGATCTTCGGGCACGGCAACGTGGCCGGGATCGGGCAGGCGCTCCTGGAGCGCCCCGGTGACCTGACCTACCATCAGGCCCGCAACGAGCAGGCGATGGTGCACGCGGCCGTGGCCTACGCCCGTACCAGGCGCCGGCTGTCGACGCTGGCGTGCACGGCGTCGGTGGGACCCGGGGCGACCAACATGGTCACCGGCGCCGCGCTGGCCACGATCAACCGGCTGCCGGTGTTGCTGCTGCCGGGCGACACCTTCGCCACCCGCGCGGCCTCGCCGGTCCTGCAGGAGCTGGAACTGCCGTACGCCGCCGACATCAGCGTCAACGACGCCTTTCGGCCGGTCTCCCGCTTCTTCGACCGCGTCCAGCGCCCGGAACAACTCGCGCACGCCGTGACGCAGGCCATGCGGGTGCTCACCGACCAGGCCGAGACGGGCGCGGTCACCCTCGCGTTGCCGCAGGACGTGCAGGCCGAGGCGTGGGACTTCCCCGAGGAGTTGTTCGCCAAGCGGGTGTGGCACGTCCGCCGCCCGGTGCCCGACCCGGACTCGCTGGCCGCGGCGGTCGCGGTGCTGCGGAGCGCGCGCCGGCCGCTGATCGTGGCCGGCGGCGGCGTGGTGCACGCCGACGCGACCGCCGCGCTGGCCGCCTTCGCCGCGGCCACCGGCATTCCGGTCGCGGTGACCCAGGCGGGCAAGGCGGCCCTGCCGCACGAACACCCGGCCGCCGTCGGCGGGATCGGCCACACGGGATCGGTCGCCGCGAACGCGCTGGCACACGACGCGGACGTGGTGCTGGGCATCGGTACCAGGTGGCAGGACTTCACCACCGCGTCCCGGACCCTGTTCGCCGAGCCCGACGTGCGCTTCGTCAACCTCAACATCGCCGCGTTCGACGCGGCCAAGCACGCCGGCATCGCGCTGGTCGCGGACGCGCGGGCGGGCCTGGAGGCGTTGACGGCGGCGCTGGCCGGCTGGACCGCCCCGGCCGAACACCGCACCCGCGCGGCCGAGGCGGTGCGGCGCTGGGACGCCGAGGTCGACGCCGCGTTCACCCGCGCACACACCCCGCTGCCCGCCCAGAGCGAGATCATCGGCGCGGTCCGCGAGGCGATGGCGCCCCGGGACGTGGTGGTGTCCGCGGCCGGCTCCATCCCCGGCGACCTGCACAAACTGTGGCGCCCGGCCGATCCGTTGGGCTACCACGTCGAGTACGGGTTCTCCTGCATGGGCTACGAGATCGCCGGCGGCCTGGGCGTCAAGCTGGCCGCGCCCGACCGCGAGGTGTTCGTGCTGGTCGGGGACGGCTCCTACCTGATGATGGCGCAGGAGATCGTCACCGCCGTCGCCGAAGACGTCAAACTGGTGATCGTGCTCGTGCAAAATCACGGCTACGCGTCGATCGGGGCATTGTCCGAGACGGTGGGCGCCGAGCGATTCGGTACGCAATACCGGTTCCGGGACCGCGAGTCCGGCGGCTTCGACGGCCGGATCCTGCCGATCGACCTCGCCGCGAACGCGGCCAGCCTGGGCGCGGACGTACTCCGGGCGAACGGCCTCGCCGAATTCCGCGCCGCGCTCGCCACCGCCCGCGCGTCCTCGCGCACGACGGTCGTGCACGTGGACACCGACCCCCTGATCGGCTCCCCGTCGTCACAGGCATGGTGGGACGTACCCGTGGCCGAGGTCTCCACCACTCCCACGACCGGCGAGGCCCGCCGCGGCTACGACCGGGAAAAGACCAGCCAGCGCCCGCTGCTCCGCCCGGCCCTCCCCTGACCCCTCCCACACCGTCACCCCCGACCCGAGCGCGGCCGGGCACCCGCCGAGCCCCTGCCCGACGCCGGGCGGGGACTCGGACCGGCGGCGGCGTCCGGGTGTGCGTGCGGCGCCGTCGCGGTGGTGTGGGCTGCGGCGGACGGCGGACGATACGCGTCGATCGCCCTGTGGGCCGGTGCGATCCCCGACCCGCCGTGCTCCTGTGCGCCGGCCGGTCGGTGGAGTCGGTCGCGTCGGCGATGAAGGTCCGGGGATGGGGGTGTCAGTGGTGAACGGGGACGGGGGCGGGGGTGGCTGCGGGGACGGGTCCGGTGGCGGCTGCCTCGGGCTCCCGGGTGAGGGTGCGGCGTTCCAGGGCGGCGGACCAGAAGGCGAGGAGGAGGGCCGATGCGGCGAGGGCGGCGCCGACCCAGTTCGGGGCGGTGTAGCCGAATCCGGCCGAGATGACCATTCCGCCGAGCCAGGCGGCGAGCGCGTTGCCGAGGTTGAAGGCCCCGATGTTGACGGCGGAGGCCAGGGTGGGCGCGCCGTGGGCCTGGTCGAGAACACGCTTCTGGAGCGGCGGGACGGTGGCGAAGCCGAGCGCGCCGATCAGCAGGATGGTCACCGCGGCCAAGACCTTGTCGTGGGCGGTGACGGTGAACAGCGCCAGCACGACGGCGAGCCCGCCGAGGGTGACGTACAACATCGGCATCAGCCTGCGGTCCGCGAACCGGCCGCCGAGCAGGTTGCCCAGGAACATGCCGATGCCGAACAACACGAGCAGCCAGGTGACCGCGCCGTCCGAGTAGCCGGCCGTGTGGGTCATCATCGGGGCGATGTAGGTGATCGCGGCGAAGACTCCACCGAAGCCGAGGACGGTCATCGCCATCGCGAGCAGTACCTGCGGGTTGCGGAACGCGGTCAGTTCCCGGCGCAGGTGGGCGCCCTCGGGGCGGGGCATGGCGGGTACCAGCTTCGCGATGCCGAGCAGGCCGATCACACCGAGCGCGGCGACGCCGGCGAAGGTGACGCGCCAGCCGACGGCCTGGCCGATGAAGGTGCCCAGCGGCACGCCGACGATGTTGGCGACGGTCAGCCCGGTGAACATGGTGGCGATGGCGCCGGCCTTCCTGTCGGCGGCGACCAGGCCGGCGGCGACCACGGAGCCGATGCCGAAGAACGCGCCATGGGCGAGCGAGGCCACGATGCGCCCCGCGAGCATGACGCCGAAGGTGGGCGCGAGCGCGGACAGCAGGTTGCCGACGACGAACAGGCCCATCAGCGCCATGAGCATCGTCTTGCGCCCGATCCGGTTGCCGAGCACGGTCATCAGCGGTGCGCCGACGACGACGCCGATCGCGTAGCCGGTGACGAGCAGTCCGGCGGAGGGGATCGACACACCGTAGTCGTTCGCGATCTCGGGCAGCAGGCCCATGACCACGAACTCGGTGGTGCCGATCCCGAACGCCCCGATGGCCAGGGCGAGGAGCGCGAGAGGCATGACACGAAACCCTTCGTACGATTGCTGGTGCGCCTTGCAAGCCTCGACAATAGTTGCAGGCGCGCTATATATGCAAGTGCGGGCATCTCTCCCTTGCAGATGCTTGTGCAAGCTCTATATATGCGTCAGCCGGTATTTCAAAAAATGGAGTATCCTGGGCACCTGCCAGTCGCCCCGGAAGGAGACTCGGGCCCATGACCGCCACGGATCCCGCACTGACCGCCCTCGCCAACGGATGGGCCGCGCTCTACGTCCTGTACGGCAGGATCGACGCGCAGATCGAACGCGCACTGCAGGCCGGGCACGACCTGAGCGTGCGGGAGTACTCGCTGCTCGACGTGCTCGCCCGTCAACACGACGGGGAGGGCGGTCACCTACAGATGAAGCAGGTCGCCGACGCGGTCGTGCTCAGCCAGAGCGCCACCACCCGTCTGGTCACCCGGCTGGAGGATCGCGGCCTGTTGTCGCGCTACCTGTGCCCCACCGACCGCCGCGGCATCTACACCGACGTCAGCGACGCGGGCCTGAAACTCCTGGAGCAGGCCCGGCCGACCAACGACGCCGCCCTGCGCGAGGCCCTCGACGAAGCGGCCAAGAACCCCGCGTTGGCCCCACTGGTCGAAGCGGTCGAAGCGGTCAACCCCGCCGGCGGCGCATCGGCGGCCCCGCCCGGCCGGCGGTGACCATGCCCGGGCGGCGTCATCGGCCACGCCGCCCGGTGCCGCCGGCGCCGAGGACCCGGATGTCCGGTGCGCGAGCGTGGCGGCACTTCCGGGGTCGACCCGTGCCGACCGTCACGCGCGAGCCCTCCGGGTCGGCCGGACGTTATCACTTCACCGGGACGTCGATCCGAACGCACCAGGGCTCGGTGCAGCCCTCATGGTCTCTCTGGACCGAACCGGTTACCCATACGTTATAAACCGTGGGGAAGCCGCGTTCGTCACCGGAACCAGAGAACAGGAAACCTGTGAGACTCGCCCCCCTCGTGATCGCCGCGGCCACCCTCGCGCTCGTCTCCCCGACCGTCGCGCCGGGGCGTCCGCTCCGGATCGACAATCCAGCAGCGCGACTTCACCTCGGTCAACGACGGTTCGATGTCGTACGCCGAGATGGACCACGGCTACCAGATGGTCACCGACGACGGTCTGGCGAACCGTTTCGAGTCGCCGACCGCGCAGGCGCTCTTCGTCGAGGTCTACAAGGACCGCACCGAGATCGCGCGGGTGAACATGGCCGCGGACAAGCACGACATCTACACCGACGGCAAGTGGTCGGCGAGTTGGCAGCCGCCGTACGCCGGCGCGGGCACCCTGAGCGGTGACACCTGGACGGTGCGTCTCAAGGGCTCGACGAACCAGCAGATCAAGGACAACTTCACCTACACGAAGGCCGCGCGCAACACCGTGGCGCCGAAGTTCGGCACGCGTCAGCCGTTGTCCTCGGTGCGCGACGCCAAGGGTGGTACCGCGCTGCGGATCGCCCAGGCCACGGACGACCAAATGGTGCACCACTACAACGTCGACATCACCGACGCGTCGACGGGCAAGTCGCTCGTTGCGTCCAAGGTCTTCTCCGACTACTACTTCATGCCCCGTCCGAACACCCTCGACATCCCGGTGCCGGGCGCGGTCCGCAACGGCCGCTACGTTGCCCGAGTCGTGGCCGTGGACGCGTACGGCAACGCCTCGCCGGCCGCATCGCTCACCTTCGGCAAGTAGCGGGTAGGCGGACCCGGAGCGCCGGCCGACTTCCTCCCGGGGTCGGCCGGCCAATCGGGTGAACGCCGGTTCGGCGGGCGGAGGATCGAACAATCGGTGTCGTTTGGGTACCTATTGTCTGAATATGAGACATTGTGCGTTCAACCTCGCGGCGTCCGGTCTGAAGATCGACTGGACCCGGATGCCGACCTACAACACGATCATGTCCGTGGCGGCCGGCGCCGGACTGCTGCTCGTGGTCGCGCTGGGCCGGCAACTGCTTTCGCCCGGGCGCAGAATCGTTCCGGAGGCGTGGGCGTTGGCCTTCGGGGCACTGGCGTTCGTCCTGATCGCGACCGGTCTGCACATGACCCTCACCTGGCCGTTGGCCGGTCAGGGATTCCCGTTCGACAACATCGTCTTCGGCGAGCCCTCGCTCGGCTTCGGCGTGTTGCTCGGGTGCGCGTCGATCTATCTCTGGAAACGGGGAGCCGCCCTGGTCGAGGACCCGGACCGATTGACCCGCACGGCGGGACTGGCCTCACCCATCTCGGTCTTCGTGTTCGGCATGGGCCTGGCCTGCTTCGGGATCGCGGCGGCGGGTTGGAAGTACACGCTGTTCTCCGCGCCTCCCGAGGAACCGATCTCGGGTGAGTTCGCCGATCATCCGATGCTGGAGGCGAGCTTCATCTCCAGCCTGTACGTCCTGGTCGGCATCGGCGCGATCCTCTTCCCCCTCGCGCTGCTGCGCCCCAAAGGATGGCCGGTGCGCGTCGTCGGCGTGGTCTGGGCCCTGTCCGGACTGGCCTTCCTGTTCTTCGGCGGCATGAACTACTTCACCCATATCGGTCTGATCGTCAACACGATGTGAGGGCCTCGCACGCACCGGCCACCCGTGGGCGCGCAACGGGCCTCCCTCGGCGGGTGGTTGCGCCGGGACTCGGGGCGCCGTGCCCGTTCGGGGGAGCGGGCCGCCGGCGGTGTGTGGCCGCCGGCGGCCCGGTGGTTCGTGTGTCGGACCCGGTGTTCGGGTGCCGGTTGTCGTGGTGGTGTCGCCGGGTGCCTTTGCGGCGTCGGAGCGTCGGCGCGATCCGACACCCGCGGTGGGCTATTTGTTGGTGGTGAAGACGACGTCCACCCAGTAGTTGGTGTCGTTGCGGCTGCTGGTCGGGAAGCCGGCGGCGCCGGACTTGTACACGCCGTTACCGCCGACGGCGGCCGATGCGGGGGCGGTGATCGCGCCTCCGGCCGCGTCCGACAATCCGCCTTCGGTGGAGGAGTATCGGCCTGCGGGGGCGAAGTACGAGGCCACGTAGGTGTAGTTGGGGCTGATGTAGACCGGCTGGTCGAACGTCACCTGCTGCCAGCCCGATTCGGACTCGTTGGTGAACGTGGCGGTGGCCAGGGCAAGGCCGCCGCCGGTCCAGATGGTCCCGGTGTGCGGACCGGTGTTGCCGGGGCTCTTGTAGAACCGCAGGCCGGTGACGTAACCCTGGGTGTTGGCGCCGAATTTGACCCCGAGTTCGATGCTGGTGGTGTCGTTGTCGGCGAGCACCGCCGGGGTCGCGTTCGAGGGCCAGATGGTGCAGGACGGGTTGCAGACGGGGGGCGGACTGTCGGCCGTGGTGATGTACCAGCTCTTGGTCGGCATCAGGGTGCCGTCGAGGGATTTCACGCCGATCAGGTCGACGAAGTAGCCGTGGCCGGGCTCCAGGTGGTAGGTGAGATCGAAGGTGGTGGTGCGGGCGGCGGCGTTGTAGGTCGTGCTGCCGGGGCGGCCGCCGCTCTCGCCTTGCCAGACCTCCCAGCGGATGCTGGAGGGCTGCACCTCCCGGTCGAAGGTGGCGGTGAAGTTGGTGTCGACCGGCACGGAGGTCTCCCCCTGCGTCGGGGAGATCGCGATGACCACCGGCGCGGGACCTGGGGCGGTGGAGGTGTTGAACACCGGGTCCACCCAGTAGTTGGTGTCGTTCCAGGACGAGGTCGGGAATCCGGCGCCGTACAGGTACACCCCGTTGCCGCCGACGGTGTTGCTCGCGGGTGCGGTGAGCGGGCCCCGGACGTGTGCCGTGGCCAGGCCGCCCTGGTCGGCGTTGTACCTGCCGTTGGGCGCCTGGTACGAGGCCACGTAGGTGGTGCCGGCGGTGACCGGGACGGGCTGGGCGAAGTTCACCTGTTGCCAGCCGGATTCGGACTCGTTGGTGAACGTGGCGGTGGCCAGTCGATCGCCGGCGGCCGACCACAGGGTTCCGGTGTGCGTGCCGGTGTTGGTGGCGTCCTTCCAGAAACGCACGCCGGTGATGTAACCGGCCTGGTCCGCTTGGAACTTGACGCCCAGTTCGGTGGCGACATCGTCCGGATCGGGGCCGGAGGAGGGTTGTTCGGTCGATGCCCACAGGGTGCACGGGCAGGTGGCCGGGTCGTTGTCGACGCCGACGTCCGTGGAGTGGCCCTGGCTCGCGGCCGCCCGGGGTATCCCCGGTGCGGCGATGGTTAACGCGAGCAGTAACGCGAGAATCGTCGGAATTGTTGCCCTGTGCAGCCTTGGCCAAGGTATGTTCATGAGTGTCCCTCGGTTGAACATCACTTCCCGGGGGGGTTGTCCCGGGGCCGAGCTAGGGGAATTCTGGCGCACGCCCCGGCCCGTTGTCCGGGGTTTGTGGCCTCGTGAAGCGGGTCGAGGGGTTCCGCACGACGCTCCGGGAGACGTGCGACGGCGGGTTCGCGAACTCGCGCGGCGGCGGCGCGCCGGTCCCGGAATACGCTGGGGATCATGACGTCGGAATCCACCGCGATGAGCACGTTGTGTGATGCGGTCGCCCTGCGGCTCGAACACGAGGATCCCGATCTGACGGCCCGGATCCGCGCCGAGTTGCCCTCGTACGAACACCTGCCGGAACTCGAACACCGGCGCACGGTGCGCGACCTCATCCGCCGCCTGTTGTCGAGCATCGCGTCCGGGCAGGGGCCGGTGGCCGAACATCTCCAGTTCACGCGCCGCGCCGCCGTGCGGCGGACGCAGTTGGGCGTGTCCGCCTACGACGTGCTGAGTTCGTTCCACATCGTGCGTCGCGAGTTGTGGGCCGCCCTGCAATCCGCCCCGGAGGCGACCGACGACCTGCTGCTCGGTTTGGTCGAACCGATCGGCAGGTGGACGGAAGCCATGAGCGCGGCGGTCGTCGACGCCTTCGTCACGGAATCGCCGGGCACGGCCGTGCAGCACGCCGAGTTGCGCCGGCGGTTCCTGAGCGAGCTGGGCGATCGTTCCCTGGGGGAGCAGGTCGCCGAGAGCGCGCGTGCGCTGGCGTTCGACGTGGAGGGGCGATTCCAGGCGTTCTGCGCGACCCGCGCGTCGTGGCCCCCGCCCGAGGTGGAGAACCTGCAACGCGCGACCCGGCGACTGTCCGGTGTCGTGCAGTGCGGAGTCCGCGGCGACGTGATGATCGCCATCGCGCAGGACTGCGACCCGGTGCTCGTGCTCCGGACCGTGCACGGGATCGCCGGCGACCGGTCGGCCGTCGGGATCGGGCTGCCCCGGCAGGGGCTGGTCGGCGCATATCTGAGCATCGTCGACGCCGAGCGCGCGTTGCGGACGGCGGAGTTGTGGAACGAACCGGCGGTGCGTTTCGCGGATTCCTGGCTCGAGGCGACGCTGCTCGACAGTCGGTCCCGGCTGATGCCGATCCTCGCCGACGTCCAGCAGGTCCAGCGGGACCATCCCGATCTCGCCGCCGCCGTCCTGGCCTTCGCCGACTGCGGATTCTCCCTCTCCGACGCCGCCCGGCGGCTCAACGTGCACCCGAACACCATGGGCTACCGACTGAGCAGATGGCACGAACTCACCGGCGCCGATCCGCGCACGTTCGCCGGGCTGGCCCGGTCCGTGATCGGGTGCCGGTCGGCACCGCGGTAGCGACCGGCGGGGTCGAGGAGCGTCGGGGAACACCGCGTCCGGAGGCTTGTGTAAAGCACAGGAATCCGGCGCTCAAGCTCATGTTTTTCCCAAAGACATGATCGTTCGGTCGAACGTACCGTCGGTGGAAGCAAGCAGAGGCGCCCACCACCCACGACGACAACGACTCGACGAGGAGCCCCATGTCCGCCTCGGAGTACCTGAGCCTCGGTGACCCCACGTTTCGCGCCGATCCCTTCTCGGCCTACCGGCGGCTGCGCGACGACAACCCCGTCGCCCGGGTCGCACCCGATGGCACGAGAGTCGTCCTGACCCGGTACGCGGACGTCGAGCGGATCTTCAAGGATCCGTTGATGCGCGTGCAGCCGAAGGCCGGCGAGTTCCCGGCCGACATCGGCACCGGCGCCGGCGCCGTCTTCCACAAACTGTCGCTGCCGGAACTGGATCCACCGACGCACACACGGCTGCGCAAGCTCGCCTCGCCCGCGTTCGCGCCGCGGGCGCTGGCGCACATGCGCTCGTGGGTCGAGCGGATCATCACCGACAACGTCGAGGCGCTCGCCGCCGTCGACGGCGAAGTCGACTTCGTCGAGCACTTCGGCATGCGCGTGCCCGCGGAGATCGCCTGTCGACTGCTGCATGCCCCCGCCGCCGACGCGGGGACGGTGCTGCGGCGGATGCCCGCGCTCAACCGCCTGCTGACCCACGCCCCGATCACCGCGGACGAACTGGCCGAGGCGGACGAGGCCGCGCAGTTCTACTTCGACTACATCGGCGAGATCGTCGACTCGATGCGCGGAAGGCTCGGCCCCGAGGACCCGGTCGGCGCACTGATGCTCGCCGAGGAGGAAGGTGGGCGGCTCAGCCGGGACGAGCTGATCGTGACGCTCGTCGGGTTCTTCGTCGCCGGCTACCACACCACGATGACGGCGATGACCAGTGCCGTCCACGCGTTGTTGTCCCATCCCGACCAGATGCGACTGCTCGCCGCCGACCCGGACCTGGCACCGGCGGCATGGGAGGAGGTGCTGCGGTGGCAGTCGCCGGTGCACTTCATCACCCGCTACGCCGGTTACGAGTTCGACCTGCACGGCGAGACCGTCGCCGAGGGCACCCAACTGCTGCTCGGGATCGCCTCGGCCAATCGCGACGAACGCCGCTTCACCGATCCGGACACGTTCGACATCCGACGCGCCGGCAACCGACACCTGGCCTTCACCGCGGGCGGCCACTACTGCATCGGCGCCCCGCTGTCCCGGCTGGAGGGCGACATCCTGCTGCGGCTCCTGCCGCAACGTCTGCCCGCGATGACGCTCACCGACCCCAACCCGCCGTGGACCGACGACCTCGTGTTCCGTGCGATGACCGCGCTGATGGTCGCGCCGAAGGGGGTGTAGGGGATGACCGAGGGACGGTGGCCCGGTGGGCGGCGCGCCGCGGCCTGTGTCACGTTCGACCACCTCGGCGAGGCCGCCGAGCTGCAGACGCAGTCCTGGCCCGCCCACGTCCCGGTCGGCGGTCACCACAGTGTGTCCACCGAACTCCCGAACGTTCTGGAGATGCTGCGCGACCGGCCGGTGCGGTCGACGTTCTACGTCGAGGCGTGGAACATCGACACCTATCCGGACGCCGTGCTGTCCATCGTGGACGCCGGACACGACGTGGGGTGGCACGGCTGGTTGCACGAACCGTGGTCCCGGACCGACGAATCCGCCTTGCGCACGGCCCTGGACCGCAGCTTCGACCGGTACGACCGGCTGGGGATCCGGCCGGTCGCGGCTCGCCCTCCCGCGGGCCTGCTCGGCGACCACTCGCTGACGCTGCTGCGCGCTTACGGCTTCGAGTTCGCCTCGCTGGCCGGCGACGTCCACGGCGTCCAGGACGGGCTGGCACTGCTGCCCTACCCGTGGACGGGCGTCGACGGCGCCTACTACATCCCCGGCTTCACCCGGCTGCGCCAAGAGGAGCCGGGCGATCACCCGGTCGGACCGGACGTCCTGCTCCGCGCACACCGGCGACTGCTCGAGGAGACCATCGAGGCCGGGGGCTTCGTGTCGTACGTGTTCCACGTGTTCTGGCAGGACACCCCGGACAGGGTCGCCGCCATCGCCGACCTGATGGACCGACTCGACGCCGACGACCGTGTCTGGCACGCCCAGTCGGCCGACATCGCGCGATGGATGCGCGCGCACCCCGAACACTTCGCGGGGGCCACGCACGTCGACGCGCCTCCCGCGTGGTGACGCGTCCTCCCGCGTGGTGACGCGTCCCCCGGTGGCGACGCCGCCATCCCGTCAGACATCCCATTTCCTGGAGACGACATGCGTATCGTCAGCTTCGGCGGACCCGGCGGCGAACAGCCGGGCGTGCTGGTCGACGACCACACGATCCTGCCTCTGGCACCGGTTCTCGCGCCCTTCGGGCTCCCCGGCGCGGACACCACACACATCCTCGCGCTGTGGCCGACGGTCCGCCCCCTCGTGGAGGCGGCACTGCACGACACGCGCCACCACATCGCCCGCGCGGACGTGCGTCTGGGGCCACCGGTCCCGCGCCCCGGCAAGGTGATCGCGGTCGGGTTCAACTACCCGATGCACTCGAATGCCGTGCTCGGGCACCTCACCGCCCCCACCGAGCCCGTCCTGTTCCTCAAGCTGCCGGGCAGTGTGTGCGGGCCGTACGACCCGCTGATCAAGCCGCCCGAGACGGCGGCGCTCGACTACGAGCTCGAACTGGCCGTCGTGATCGGCCGGGCCGGGCGGCGGATCGCTCCCGCCGACGCCCTCGACCACGTCGCCGGCCACATGATCGCCAACGACGTCACCGCGCGGGACGTGGCGCTGGGCGCCGGAATCCACTCGCCGTTGCAGATGCAACTCGTCCGCGGCAAGGGATTCCCGTCGTTCTGCGCCACCGGACCCTGGCTGCGCATGCGCGACGAGCGCGTTGTCGACGAGCACGACGGGAGCCCCGACACGGAGCCGCTGCGCCTGCGGCTGTCGGTCAACGGCCAGGCCCGCCAGGACGGATGGAGCAGCGACATGCTCTTCGACGTACCGACCCTGATCGCGTCGATCAGCAACACCATGGACCTGCTCCCCGGCGACGTGATCCTCACCGGCACCCCGAGTGGTTGCGGATTCGAACTCGATCCGCCGAGCTATCTCGTCGACGGCGACGAGATCCGCGGCACCATCACCGGACTCGGCGAACTGTGCCAGCGGGTCACGGACGAAGACACCACCCGATACGGAATCCCCGTCACCACCACCGCTCGGACACCGTCATGACGAAGATCGTCTACATCCAACCCGACGGCACCCGCGTCACCGTCGACGCGGCCCCCGGCGACACGGTCATGTCGGCCGCCCTCGCCGGCGACGTGGACGGGATCGTCGGCGAATGCGGCGGCAACATGATGTGCGCGACCTGCCACGTCCACGTCGAGGAATCGGCCGCCCGCCGACTCCCGGCGATGACCGACGACGAGGACCAGATGCTCGCCTGCACCGACGCGCCGCGAACCGCCCACAGCCGACTGAGTTGCCAACTCCCCACCGACGAACCGATGGTCGTGACCGTACCGGGGAGCCCGACATGAAGCCCGACGCCACCGTCGTGATCGCCGGCGCGGGCCAGGGCGGGTTCCAGGTCGCGGCGTCGCTGCGCGAACGCGGCCACGTCGGCCCCGTCGTCCTCGTCGGCGACGAACCGGGCCTGCCCTACCAACGACCGCCCCTGTCGAAGAACTTCCTGCTGCAGCCCCGGACGCAGATCGAGCTGCGCCCCCACTCGTTCTACGAGCGCCGTCACATCGAACTGCGACACGCGCGAGTCGCCGCCATCGACCGGTCCACCCGGCGGGTCCGGCTGACCGACGGACACACCCTGGCGTACGACCACCTCGTGCTGGCCACGGGAGCCCGCAACCGCACCCCGCCGATCGAGGGCGTCACCCTGGACGGGATCGTCCAGGTCCGCACCCGAGACGACGCGGAACACCTGCGCGCCCGCCTGCCGGCCACCTCGCGACTGGCGATCATCGGTGCCGGGTTCATCGGCATGGAGGTGGCGGCCGCCGGGGCGAAAGCGGGGACCGAGACCACCGTCATCGAGGCGCTCCACCGTCCGATGGCCCGGGCGGTGTCCCCGGTGACCTCGACACACGTCGCCGACCTGCACCGCGCCCAAGGCACCAGGCTGTGCCTGGGACGTACGGTCGTACGCCTGGACGGCGACCACACCGGTGCCGTGACCGGCGTCCTACTCGACGACGGCAGGCTCGTGCCGGCGGACCTCGTGGTGGTCGGCGTCGGCGTGACACCCGCCGTGGAACTCGCGACCGACGCCGGACTCGACGTCGGAGACGGCATCCGGGTCGACGCCTACCTGAGCACCAGCGACCCACACATCTCCGCCGTCGGCGACTGCGCCGAATTCCCCAACACCCACACCGGGACCCGAACCCGGCTCGAATCGATCCAGAACGCCGTCGACCAGGCCCGCTGCGTCGCCGCCCGCCTGACGGGCACGCCGGCCCCCTACACCGCCGTTCCCTGGTTCTGGACCGAACAGTTCTCGACGAAACTGCAGATCGCCGGCCTCGGGCAGGGCCACGAGGACAGTACGGTCCTCGGCGACCCGGCAGGCGGATCGTTCTCCGTGCTGCTGTTCAAGGGCGGACTCCTCGCGGGCGTCGAGTCCGTCAACGCACCGGCAGACCACACCGCGGCTCGCCGCATCCTCGCCTTCGGCCGGCCGCTGCGTCGCGCGGAGACGACCGCCGACGGATTCTCGCTTCCCCAATGGGCCGGCCGACACTGCCGGAACCAGGACCGAACCGCAGCCGCGCACGATCCGGTCGACGCCGGTGCCGGCCGCACCGCCGACATGCGCTGAGCGCGGGGCCGCCCGTCGTCGACTCCTGTACACGGACGCGGTCCGCTACCGGGCCGCCGCGCCGGCGCGCGCGTTCGACGACGGGATCGAGGCCGGTGTCCGGACCACCACCGTCGCCACGGGGGCCCTGCCGAGCCCCGCGCTCCGCGACACCATGACCGGACACACCTACTCGGTGTTCGCGATCGTGTGCACGGTGCAGGACGGGCGGCCGGTCGCCGTGACCGGCTCCCAGGACGGCACCGTGCGGATCTGGGACCCGACCGCGGGACGGTGCATCGACCGGATCCCCCTGCCCACGCCGTGTACCGCACTTGCCTGGGGCTCGACGGATCACCTGTTCGTGGCCTTCGACCGGGACGTCGCGGTGTTGCGCCGAAAGCCGTACGGCCGGAACGAAGGCCCGGCACGCCGAACAGGCATCGTCCGTGTCTCCCGGGCCTCCGGACAGGACGGCCCGTGACAGCGGCGATCGTGGGCGTCGCCTCCACCAGGGTGCAATTCTCCCCGACCATGCGCGTCCGCCCGGATCGGGAATCGCCGGCCGCCTAGCGTGACGCGGGAACGATCCCGGCGGGCCGCCGTCGGGATCCGGACCCTACGGAGGTACCTGCCCATGACCGTCGCCATCTCCGAACTCACCGGGGACTATGTCCTCGACCCGGCTCATACCCGGATCGGTTTCGTCGCCCGCCATGCCATGGTCACCAAGGTGCGCGGTGCCTTTCACCAGTTCGAGGGCACCGCGCACCTCGACGGCGCCGACCCGGGCAAGTCCACCGGCCGGGTGGTGATCAAGACGCAGAGCATCGACACCGGCGTCGAGCAGCGCGACCAGCACCTGCGCACCAACGACTTCCTCGACGCGCCGAACTTCCCCGACATCACCTTCCGCACCACCGAGGTCGAGCAGAAGTCCGAAACCGACTACCGGGTCACCGGCGACCTCACCGTCAAGGACACCACCAAACCGGTCGCCATCGACTTCGAGTACACCGGCAACGCGGTCGACCCCCAGGGCAACCTGCGCGTCGGTCTGGAAGGCTCGGTGACCATCTCCCGCAAGGAGTTCGGCGTCACCTGGAACGCGGCCCTGGAGGGCGGCGGCGTGTTGGTGGGCGACAAGATCGTGCTGCAGTTCGACATCTCGGCAGTCAAGCAGGGCTAGAAGCGCCCGACCGACCACGGTTACGGCGACCGGACGGGGACCGAAGTGCTTCGGTCCCCGTCCGTTACCCATCAAGGGCAGTTCGTGCCGGTCTGCACCTGGGTGCCTTCGGGGCCGGGTTCCGGCGCGGGATGGGCACACGTTGCCTTCGGTGCCTGCGTGGCCGATGCGGGTACGACCGCGACGGCGGTCATCGCGCCGAACGCGATCGCCACCGCACCCGCGGATATCGCCCAGCGGGCCGGCGGGCGGAGAACGGAACGGGACATGCGGAAGCCTCTCGGAACCGGCCGACGCCGCGTCGCACGGTGTCGGTGGGCGGTGTCGTCGAGGGAGGCGGCGGACACCCGCCTCCATCGCCACCGCCGAATGGGTTGGCTCGCCGAGTATCGGCCCGGCACCCGGCGGCGTGACAGGTCAAGTCCTGCCCTGTCACGCCGAGCCGTTGTGTGCACGCGCCGACCACGGCCGCCGAGCCGAGCACCGTGCGCCCGCACCCCCCGCCCCCGACGCGCCCCGCAGGGCGGGCGACCTTCCGGCAGGCGGGGTCACGCGGTTTGTGGTCCGGTGGGCCTCGGGCCCATCGCGTCGACGCGCTTCGGGGGGCGCAGGGCGACCATGCGGCGGGTGCCCCACAGCCGGTCGTAGGCGTACGTCGCGTGGATGCCGAACCTCAGCGCCAGTCGTCGACCGCGCGACCAGCGGAGCAGGTGACCCATACGGCCCATCACCGCGAGGCTCACGTCGCGGTTCACCTTGATCTCGGCGCGGGCGGTCCTTCGCAGGGCGCGCTCGATGTCCGCCCCACGACCGCTCGCGGACAGGCGCAGCAGTTCCTCGTGGCAATAGGCGAGGTGGTTCTCCTCGTCGTCGCAGATCATCCGGATGCCCTTGCCGATGTCGGGCTCGTCGCCGAGGTACCGGCTCAACATCCGCATGTCCTCGGCGGCGCGCTGCTCGGTGACCCGGCTGTGCACCAGGTATTCGACGATGTCCGCCTCGGTCAGCGGCTCGTCGCGGCGCAGCCGGTCGTGGGGGAGGCCGAGACCCTGGCGTTCGAGCAGCATGCAGTAGTCCGTCTCGGGCGGGACGTCGACCGGATCGAGCCCGCGACGGTGCAGCATGGCGTTGAAGATGCGGCCGTGCTTGTCCTCGTCGGCGCCGTGCCGCGCGATCTTGGGGGCGAGTTGGGGGTCGGAGACCAATGCGGCGATTCGCCCGTTCTCCCAGCCGCCCTGGCTCTCGCCTTTGGCCGCGACGCTGCAGAACAGGCGGAATGCCTCGTCGTGTCGGTGGATCTCCCGAAGGATGTCGCGCGGGCTGAGCATGACCGGGTTCTCCGTCTCCGCAGGCACTGCGCGTGCCGCTGACCTCAGTCAATGGCCCAGGCGCGTCGAGTACCGGGACCAATCGTCGGACTAGCGCCCATACCACCTCTCGGTGTCGCGAAACCGGGTGCGGGATCCACGGCCCCGGTACACCTACTCGCCGACCCGGATGCGCCATCCCCGGGCCCGGCGGGAACGAGCGCCTCGCGGCGGACGGCGGAGCCGCCGGGCGGGGACCCACAGGGTGAACACGCGTACCTGTCGGGGAGGTCTGCGATCCTCAAGGGGAGCCGCGCTCAACGCGGTTGGACCGGTACGCGGAGGCAGCCGAATGACAGTCGAGGACCATGAGACGCACTTCGCGGGTCTGCCCGTCGTCGAGGCGACGATCGACGGCCAGGGCACGATCCGCATTCCCAGCGGGGTGCGTCCCGACGAGTCCGCCTGGCGACTGCGGGTCGAGGAAGCCTGGGATTGCGACGATGCGACGGCTTCCTTCGCCGCGTTGTTCGCGCGGTTCCTGGACGAGGTGGACGCCGCACGGGTCTCCGCGCTCGTCATCGGTGAGTGGGGTGCGGCCGACCCGCCCGATCCGACCGATGGCCCGATACCGCTCCTGAGCCGGTTCGCCGACCGGCTGCCCGCTCTGCGGGCGGTGTTCGTCGGCGACATCGTGCGTGAGGAATCGGACATCGCCTATATCGAACAGACCGACCTCACCCCGCTCCTCGACGCCCATCCCCGGCTCGAGGAACTCGCGGTGCGCGGCGGCTCGGGCCTGGCCCTGCCCACCCGGACGTACCCGCACCTGCGCAAGCTCCGCCTCCAGAGCGGCGGGATGCCGCGCGGGGTGGTCCGGGCCGTCGCCGACAGCGTCTTCCCGGAGTTGCGCCATCTCGACATGTGGCTCGGCGTCGCCTCCTACGGCGGCGACGCGACCGTCGAGGACC
Organism: Embleya sp. NPDC020886; assembly: GCF_044333915.1. NCBI lineage: Bacteria > Bacillati > Actinomycetota > Actinomycetes > Kitasatosporales > Streptomycetaceae > Embleya > Embleya sp. NPDC020886. The sequence continues at coordinate 552,553 of NZ_JBIRRX010000003.1, forward strand.
TGGCGGACATCCTGGACGGTGCGCGGCTGCCCGCGCTGACCCGTCTCGGCCTGATGGACAGCGAGATCACCGACGGGATCGCAGCGGCCCTCGCGCACGCCCCCATCGTCGCCCGTCTGGACGAACTCGACCTTTCCATGGGTACGTTGGGTGACCAGGGGATCGAGGCGCTGCTGGCCGGGCAATCGCTCACCCACCTGAAGCGGCTCGACCTGCGGCACCACTTCGTCGGCGAGGCGACGGCGCGGCGCCTGCACGAGGCGTTGACGCCGGCGGGGGTCGAGATCGACCTCTCGGATCCGTGTACCGACTGGACCGGAAGGTACGTGCAGGTCTCCGAGTGATCCCTGCGGGGCCGACTCGGGTCGGGCCCGGGGGACGTGCCGACCTGCGGCGCCGGATGGGCTCGCGAGGTCGGCACGCCTTCGGGCCGTGAGGGGACGCACGGGAAGCGTGTGTGAGGGGGAGCCGGCACGGGCCGGGCGTGTGCCGCTCGCTATGGGTGCATCTCCGCCCCCTTGAGGACCTTGTCGACCACGTTGCGCGGCCCGTGCACGGCCAGCCCCACCAGGTCCAATCGGTCCCGCCGGACCCCCCGTACCGCCGCCCGGTTGTCCCGGTCGTTGCCGGTGGCGAAGAGGTCGGCGGTGAACACCGCGATCGGCAGGTCGCGACCCACCGCCCGGCCGTGGGCCGAGGCGAGCAGTTCCCCGCTGCCCTGGAAGACCAGTACCGGTTGGCGGAACATCGGGAGATAGGTGGTGTCGTCGGCGTCGGCATAGGGTTCGCCGATCACCTCGGGGATCCGTGTACCGAGGCCGCTGACCAGGAACGCGGTGACGTTCAACCGCTGCCACACGGCCAGGTCCGCGCGCAGGAGTACGGCGATCTTGGTGTCGAAACGAACGGGTGCGAGCTGGGTTTCCATGCCCGCATCGTGCCCCGGGCGGCCGAGGCCCGTCTTGTACGATCCTGACATGGGTGCCGGCTCGGAGATCGTGGCGTGGCGGCCCTCGGTGGCCGGCGTGAGCGAGGTGCTGCACGCCCACATGACGGATCACACGTATCCGATGCACACGCACGCGGCGTGGACGCTGCTGATCGTGGACGACGGCATGGTCAGGTACGACCTGGACCGGCACGAGCACGGTGTGCTGCGGCGCGCGGTGAGCCTGCTGCCGCCGCACGTCCCGCACAACGGCAGCGCGGCCACCCCGACCGGGTTCCGCAAGCGGGTGCTCTATCTGGACTCCTCGCATCTGGCCGACGACCTGATCGGCCGGGCCGTGGACCATCCGGAGTTCGACGACCGCGCGCTGCGCGGGCGGGTGCATCGACTGCACACCTCGCTGCTGCGACCGGGCGAGGAGTTGGAGGCGGAGAGCAGGCTCGCGTTCATCGCCGAGCGGTTGCGCGGGCATCTGCTCGGTCGAGTCGCCGCACCGGCCGTGCTGCGGGACGTCGGATTGGCCCACCGACTGCGCGATCTGCTCGACGCGCGTTTCGTCGAGGGGGTCACCCTCGATGCGGCGTCGGCACTGCTGCACGCCCACCCGACCCACCTGGTCCGTGCTTTCGGCCGGGAGTTCGGTATCGGCCCGCACCAGTACCTGACCGGACGCCGGGTCGACCTCGCGCGCGGTCTCCTGCTGGACGGCATGCCACCGCACACCGTCGCGGTGACCGCCGGCTTCTACGACCAGTCGCATCTGAACCGTCACTTCAAGCGCGCTCTCGGCATCAGCCCGGGCCGGTTCGCCCGTACCGGGGCACGCCCGGCGACCACCGCCCGACCGACCGCGCGGAGCACGGCGATCGACACCCCCGCGTCGGCGCGCGGCGACATCGACTGAGGCCGGCCCGCGAGGATCCCCTCGCGACGACCGGCGCACCACACGGGAGATCCCGTGCAGCGCACTCGCCGCCCACACCGGCCCCGGTCACGCGTAGGTCGAGCCGGTGCCGCAGGCCGGACGGGGGCGAACGTGGTCGATGTTGCCACCCCCGGTGTTCCGGTGCTTGCGGGTCGCGGGCGGCGCCGGTGTCGTGCCGACCGGTGCCGCCCGCGACCCGCCCGGCGACCCAGGGCAGGCAGCCCGGTCGTCTCGAAGCCCGGTGGTCAGCGGGTTTCGATGACGACCTTCTCGATGACCACGTCCTGGACGGGGCGGTCGTTGCGAGGGTTGGTTTCCGCGGTGGCGATGGCGTCGACGACCTTCTGGCTTGCCTCGTCGGCGACTTCGCCGAAGATGGTGTGCTTCCCGGTGAGCCAGGTGGTCGGGCCGACGGTGATGAAGAACTGGGAACCGTTCGTGCCGGGCCCGCTGTTGGCCATGGCCAGCAGGTACGGCTTGGTGAACGCCAGGTCCGGGTGGAACTCGTCGGCGAACTTGTATCCCGGGCCGCCGGTTCCGTTGCCCAGGGGATCGCCGCCCTGGATCATGAAGCCCTCGATCACGCGGTGGAAGACGGTGCCGTCGTACAACGGGGCCGTGCTCGGTTGGCCGGTGTCGGGGTCCACCCACTGCCGCTCGCCCGTCGCGAGTTCCACGAAGTTCTTGACGGTCTTGGGCACATGGTTCGGCAACAGCCGGACCACGATGTCGCCCTTGTTGGTCTTCAAGGTCGCGTACAGCTCTTCCGCCATCTCAATCCTTCGGTTTCGGCACTCGGGGCACGGCCAGTCTTGCCGACGCCCGCGCCGGCGATGGGCGACGACACGGGATATCACCCGGACGGGCAAGCGCGCGGTGCATGCGGCGGCGGGGGACGGCCGACGATCGGCGTTCGGCGACGCCACGCGGCGGAGAGTTCCGCCCTTACCCCCGGCCTCCCGGGCCACGGCCGCCGGCGTCATGCCTCCGCCAACACCGCCCCGATCACATGCCGCGCGTTACGTGCCATCGTCGGGTTCGTCCTGCGGTAGTACGGCAACGCGATCAGCGCCTGCGAGAGCGTCCGTCCCCGGCCCCGCGTCCAGGTCGCGTCATCGACACCGAGTGCCTCGCGGAAGAGTTCCCTCGCATCGGCCGGCAACAGATTCCATGCCGGGAAAAGATCGCAGGCCGGATCGCCCACCCCCATGCACCCGAAGTCGATCAACGACGTCAGCCTGCCGCCGTTCACCAGCAGATTGCCCGGCATCAGATCGGCATGCAGCCACACCGGCGCCCCGTCCCAGCCCGGACTGCGCAGCGCGTCCTCCCATACGGCGGCCACGGAATCGCAGTCGACGTCCTCCCCCGGCATCCCGCGCAGTTCCTCGATCGCGGCCCGGGTCGCCGCGTCGAGTGCGGCGAGTGGTCCGCCGCGGTGGGCCTGCGGCGCATCGGGCAGGTTGATGCGCCGCATCGCCGTGACGACCTCGGCCGGATCCGCGGCCGGCAGCGCGGACTCGTCCGGTGCCCCTGCCACCGGGTTCTCGCCCGGCAACCACCGGTACACCGACCACGGCCACGGATACCCCTCGGCGGGTTGTCCGACCCCGAGCACTTCGGGGATGGCCGTGGGCAGTCGGGACGCGAGACGGGGCAGCCACTCCTGCTCCATCGACACGGCCTTGGCTCCGCCCTCGACCAGCGGCAACCGTACGACCATGTCGTCGCCCAACCGATACATGGCGTTGACCGTGCCTTCGGACGCAAACCGCCTCACCCCGATCCCCGCCCACTGCGGGAACTGCCCGGCGACCAACCGCCGCACGAGGTCATCGTCGATGGGGTGTTCGTCGGGATGCATCCGCCCTGTGCTCATGGCACACCATCGGACCGCCGAACTCCGACGAACGTCAAACGATTTCCCTCGTCGGCGGGCTCGGGATCGAGTTCGAGGGCGACGGCACACTCCGGGGACCGTGTCCGCCCGGAACGCATGGCATCGCCCGGGCCGGCGAGCGGGCCGCCCGCCTCGGCCGTGGGCACGCGACGAGGTCAGACGGGCGGCAGCAGATCGCTTTCGCTGACGGTGTACGTCAGCGGCGGGTAGACGAAGTCCGATTCCGTGTTCTCGCGGCGCCGTAGTCGGTAGAACTCGTGCTGCTGCTCATCGTCGGCCGACACGAGACGCGTACCCTGCGGGAGGTATGCATGTCCGCCGCGAAATCGAACGAGGGTCTTCGACGTTCGAAAGGTGACCCCCAGCCATTCGTTGTCCGCCGTCCGGCCGACGGGGGCATCCAATACGATTTTGTGCCTGAGTCGCCGATTCGATTCGACGGAGAACGCGACGATGCTGTTGTGGGCGAGGGGTATCTCGAACTTTTCGCCGCCGGACCCCTTCGATTCGAAGATCAGCTTCCTCGGCGGGCTCGCATCGGAATGCCGGTAGCAGGAGAAGACGGCGATAAACGAATCGTCGGCCAGATCGAGGGCTTGGTCGGAATGGCTGCCCATGGTTTTGTAAGCGTTCGTGTAGCTCTCGATGAGAGCGTTGTTGAAGCCGACCGCAAGCGCCGCGCTTTCTTGGACCCGTTGCGCCAGCCGTTCGTGCACCGCCCGGAAACGCTGCGCCGGGCTGCCGTATCGAGTGGTGGTACGCACGAGGGGCACATCACCCGCCTCGTCGACCCTGGTAAGCACGGCGCCGCGCCGGCCTCTTCCCACGTCTTCCCAACGGGTCGACGCGGACAGCTCCGCAAAGAGATTCTCCTCGGTCGACAAAGCGCAGGAGAGGATCTCGTCCGAGATCCTAGACTCGGGGGGCACCATAGTCTCCCGTGTTCATGCTGAAGAGAAAATCGTCACCGTAATCGATGAAGGACGAGGTTTTGTTCTCCTCGGCGTACAGCCTGCGCAGCTCGTCCATGCCCTCCGGCGTGGGTGGCCCCAGCCGCACCAGATCTCCGGCCACTTTGAGGAACGTATGGCCGTCCTTGTGCACGGCTTCGGCGCTCGAACAGCGCACCACGTATCCCAGGCGGGTCGGGAGCGACTCGGCGTCCAACATCGAGGGCCGGACCGCGTGCGTATACAGGCGGTTGGTGGACAGCGGCATGAAGAATACCGAGCCGGGATGGAGGGTCACGGTGAACTGCGCGGGGAGCGTGACCCCGTCGTGTGCTTCGGCCGGATTCTTGAGGCGGAAGTGGAGTCTTGTCAGTCCGCTGTTGCCCTTCACGCCGTAGTCGAAGGCGTCTTCGGCCAGGGGTTGCAGCTTGTCGAGCCCGTCATAGAAGGTGCAGAAGGCCATGATGCCGTTGGCGGGCATGTCCTTGGTCTTGTCGGCATGGGCCGAGATCTTGGCCTTGGACTGCTTGCGCTCGGGCGTGGCAAGGGTGTTGTGGTAGATCTGGGCGAGAACGTGATTCAGCGGTGCCTGGTTCCGGAAAACGGCGGCGGCCTCGCGGTTCAGCGCCTCGACGATGTGCCTGTCGGTCGCGCGGAAGCTCTCGGTCGGCCCCGAGAGATTCGTGGAGCACCGGAGCAGGCGGAAATGTAGTTCGTCACCGTCTTGCGTGACGGGCGTCAGATAGATTCCGCTGCGATGGGCCGTTCCGGGCTTGGTGGACTCCGTCAGGGACTGGAAAGTGTGCTCCGCACGGATCCGCCCGAAGTGATCGGCGCCGAGTTCGAAGAACCGGCGGTAGTACACGCCGACGCCGTGTACGCGGACGGGAACCCGGCCGACATCGACGAGGGCCCAAGGTTCGTCGAGGTCCTCGGGGTAGCCGCGGGAAAGCTCCCGGACGACGAATACCCGGGCAGCCGCGCGCAGTTGATCGCTGCTGATCCCGGATATGTCGCCGCACAGGTAGACGGTCCGCTGCGCGAGGTCGGGCGCACCGGAAGCAAGGTCCTCCGGCGTGATGGTGGACCCGAAGAAGTCCCGGATCAAGTCGTTGTCCTGCAACATCGATGGTGCGACCAGGATGTTGCTCGCATCCTCGATGGAGGCTTCTGTCGGCTCTGTTGCGTGCATCAAACGTTGCCTGCCATTCGCGGATCTCGATGGATTGTCCAAAACCGGGGATATGGCAACGGCCCGCACTCTTTCATTTGTGTTGCGAAGCGTAAATGAAAGGAAACGGACCGTTGATCGATGCTCTCACGGGGGTTCGACGGCGGGCAACGGGGTTCTGCGGTGCGGGCGGTGCGCGGAGTTGCTCGGAGCGGGCTTCGGTGTCCGGCGGCCCACGGCCGGCCGCCGGCGCGGCCTGCCGAGGCCGAAGCCGGGCAACGATCCGCGTCGGCTCGGTGGTTCGTCGGGCCGAGTGGGGCTCCGGTGGGTCGGGCGCGGACGTGGACGGTGCCTGCGCTGGCGGGGCCCGTCGAGAAGGGCGGACGGTCTCCCGGGTGGGTCAGGTTCGGATCGGGACGAGGAGGACGGGGGACTTGGCGTGGTGCAGGAGGGCGTGTACGACGCGGCCCAGGTTGGGGCCGAAGCGGCCGGTGGGTCGGTGGGCGGCGAGGACCAGTAGCTCGGCGTCGGCGCTTGCCGCGATGAGGGCGTGTGTGGGGGTGTCCAGGATGACGTCCTCGGTGACGGTGACCTGCGGGTACTTGTCGCGGACGGGCTTGACGGCGCCGGCCAGCGTGGTTCCGGCCATCATGCGCCAGTCGTCCATGATCGACACGGCCGGGGCGTACGCGACGCTGCCGGCCGGCATCGGCGGATAGCGCCACGCGTGCACGGCGCGCAGTGGCAGGCCTCGGGTTCGGGCCTGGACGAAGGCGGCCTCGATGGCGGGGCCGCAGTCGTCGCCGGAGACACCGACCACGATCGCCTTCGGGGTGCGGTCGGGGCTAGTGTCGTGGTCGGGGCGCACGACCAGGATCGGACAGCGGGCCGCCGCGGAGACGGGGAGGCTGACCGAGCCCATCAGCAGGCCGGCGAAGCCGCCCATCCCTCGGCTGCCGACGACCAGCAGCGCGGCGCGGTCGCTCGTGGCCTCCAACACGTCGATGGCGTTGGCGAGTTCGACCGTGGCGACGACCGGCAGGTGGTTGTGCCGGGCCCGGGCCCGGGCGGCGCCCCGCTCGACGATGGCGCGGGCGTTCTCGCGCAGTTGTTGTCCGAAGCGGTCGTCGCCACCGGCGACTTCGACCCACTCCAGGGCGTGCAGCACTTCGAGGGTGGTGTGTCGGCGGACGGCCTCGTCGGCGGCCAGGTCCACGGCTCGTTCGGCGCCGGGGGAGCCGTCGAAGCCGACGACGACGTGCCCCTGGAGCGGAGCCGGGCCGGAGGTGGATTCCTGGGTCATGGTGGGGGATCCCTTTCGAGGTGGTCGTCGAGGCGTCGAACGTGGTGGCCGTACATCGAGTGCCCGGGCCGGCGGATGCTCAGTCGTGCTCGGTCGGGCTCGGCGGTCGCTCGTCGTCCGGGCCGGGGACGATCACCAGCGGGCAACGGGCGTGGTGGATCAGCCCGTGGCCGACCGAACCCAGGAGCAGGCCGGTGAAGCCGCCGCGTCCGCGCGTACCGACGACCAGGCACAGGGCGTGCTCGGCGGCCTCGCGCAGGACCGCGACGGGGTGTCCGACGGCGACCTCGCGGTGTACGGGCACGGTCGGGTACTTCTCGGTCCATCCGGCGAGTGTCTCGGCGAGGCGCAGTCGGCCCTCCTGCATTTCCTCGCGCATGCGCAGCCCGGCCAACAGGCCGCCGGGCAATTGGCGGACGTTGATCGCCACGATCGTGGCGCCGCGCCGGGCGGCCTCGTCGAAGGCGTACGCCACGGCCGGCTCGGAGTGCCGTCCCCCGTCGACCGCGACCACGATGGTCGGTGGCTCACCGCTCGTGTGCTCGGGTTCCCGGACGACCACGACCGGGCATGTCGCGTGCGCGGTGACCGGTACCGCGATTCCGCCGGTGGTCAGCAGCTCCGCGGCTGTGGACAGGCGGCGTGAGCCGAGTACGACCATCGCCGCGTCCCGGGAGTGCTCGCGCAGCGCGGCCACGGGTGTTCCATCGGCCAGGACCGATTCCGTGCTCAGCCGAGGGTGGCGGGGCGCGACCAGTTCGCGGGCCGCGTCCAGGGCCCGGACGCCGGTTGCGCGGAAGCGTTCGCCCCAGGTTTGACGGTGCGGGTTCGACTCGGGGTGACGGTCGACGCCGAGCGGCCAGTCGAGGGCGTGCACCAGGCGCAACGGCAGGCCGCGGCGGGCGGCCTCGTCGGCTGCCCAGACCACGGCGAGCCGGCCCGCGTCGGTGTCCTCGATACCGACGACGATCGGTGTTGCTCCCACGTGCACGGTCACTGTCGACTCCTTCTCCCGAGGCCGATCGATCACCTGTCGGCCCGTGCTTCGAACACTGCCCGTCCCAGCCGGGCCCGGGCAGGGCCGTTGGACCCGGGTCCCCGGACCGGTCGGCCCTGCCGGAGGCGGAGGTTCGGCGCGAGGCTGGCGGCGAGCGGCGCGCACGCGCCTCGGCCGAAGGGAACGGGACCATGCACGAGGTCGGTACACCGCACGCGATCTGGGCGCTGGCCGCCGATGGCGAGACGGTACTGCTGCGGCGTCCGGGCCCCGAGGATCGGGACCGGGTGCTGGCGATGCACGCCGCCATGTCGGCGGAGAACCTCTACCTGCGGTTCTTCGGCGCGTCGGAGTCGGCGGCACGCGAGACCGCCGAGCGGGTGAGTACGCCCGACCGGGCCGGATGCGGCGCGCTGGTCGCGCTCACCCCGGACGGGGACGAGGTGGTCGGGGTCGTCGAGTACGACGGCGCCATCGGCTCCGGCGAGGCCGAACTGGCGTTGGCGGTGGCCGACGCGTGGCACGGCCGGGGGATCGGCACGCTGCTGATCGAGCACGTGGTCACGATGGCTCGCGCGGCCGGCATGCGCACGCTGGTGGCGGACCTGTTGCCGTGGAATCGGCCCATGTTGCGGGTCCTGGAGGACATGGGAATGCCGGTGCGCAACCGTCTCGTGTCCGGTGTGCTGAGCTGCGCGATTCCGCTGGACGGTGACATACCGACGGTCGAGCGTTACCTGACCGCCGTGGCACGGCGCGAGGCCCTGGCGGATGTGGCCAGCCTGGTACCGCTGTTCGCGCCCCGCGCGGTGGCGATCGCGGGCGCCGGGCGACGGGCCGACTCGGTCGGCCGGGCGCTGCTGCACAACGTCAAGGCGGCCGGCTATGCCGGGTCGTTGGCCGTACTGCATCCCACGGCGACCGAGATCGACGGCGTACCGGCGTTCCCGACGCCGGATCTGCTTCCGGAGGTGCCCGATCTGGTGGTGGTGGCCGTCCCGGCCGACCGGGTCCCCGCTGTGGTCGAGGACTGTGGACGCGTCGGCGTGCGGGCGGTGGTCGTGGTGACCTCGGGCGGCACGCCGGAGCAGGCCGCCCGGGTGCACGCCTCCATTCGCAGGCACGGGATGCGCATGGTCGGCCCGAACTGCCTGGGCATCGCACAGACCGACCCGACGACGGCCCTGAACGCGACCTTCGGCTGGGCCGTCCCCACTCGCGGCAGCGCCGGGGTGGCGGTGCAGTCCGGCGGGGTCGGCATCGCGTTGACGGAGCAGTTGAACCGACTGGGGATCGGGGTGTCCACGTTCGCGTCACTCGGTGACAAGTACGACGTCAGCGGCAACGACATGCTCCAGTGGTGGCAGGCCGACCCGCAGACCACGATGGCGATCCTGCACCTGGAATCGTTCGGCAACCCGCGCAAGTTCTCCCGGATCGCCCGTACCGTCGGCCGCACCAAGCCGGTGCTGACCGTGGACGCGGGCCGTTCCGCCGCCGGGCGCCGCGCCGCCGGATCGCACACGGCCGCCGCGGTCACCCCGACGGTGGCGCGGGGCGCGCTGTTCCGGCAGGCCGGGGTGACGGCCGTACAGACCCTCGGCGACCTGGTCGCCGTCGCGGCCCTGTTGCACTCCCAGCCGTTGCCGGACGGCGCCTCGGTCGCGGTGATCGGCAACGCGGGTGGCGCCGGAGTACTCGCCGCGGACGCCTGCGTGGACGCGGGCCTGGCGGTGCCGCGCTTCGGGCCGGACCTGGAGGCCGACCTGCGGGCGCTGCTGCCCGCCGGTGCCGCGTGCGCCAACCCGGTCGACACCACCGCCACCGTCGACGGCGAGACCCTGCGCCGCTGCGTGGACCGGGTCATGGCCGCGGGCCACGTGGACGCGGTGGTACTGGCCTTGGCCCCGACCGCGCTCGGCGACCCGCTCGGCGACATGTTGGCCGGACCCGCGGTGGGTGAGCGCCCGGTCTTGGTCGTCGCGCCCGAACGCGCCGCCTCCGTGGAGCTGTTGCCCGCCGCGGGCGGGACGGTGCCGGTGTACAACGACGCGCGCACCGCCGCCGTAGCCCTCGCCCACGCGCACGAGCGCGCGATGTGGCTGACCCGACCGCGCGGCACGGTACCGGCGTTGCCCGACGTCGACCGTGGTGCGGCCCGCTCGCTCGCCGCCGACTACCTGGGGCGCGAGCCCGACGGAGGATGGCTGCCGCCGCGCGAATGCGCACGTCTGCTGGGCGCGTACGGCATCGAAGTGAGCCCGTGGCGGCAGGCGTTCGACGCCGACGAGGCGGTGGCGCTGGCCCGCGAACTGGCTCCCCTCGGCGCCGACGGAGCGGTCGTACTCAAGGCGTACGGCCCGCAGATCGTGCACAAGAGCGACGTGGGCGGGGTCCGGCTGCGCCTGGTCGGCGACGACGCGGTACGCGAGGCGTTCACCGACCTCGCGCATCGCATCGGCGCGCTGATGGAGAGCGTGGTCGTCCAGCCCATGGCCGCCTCCGGCGTCGAACTGATCGCCGGGGTGACCCAGGACGAGGTATTGGGTCCGCTGGTGGTGTTCGGCCTCGGCGGCGTGACCACCGACCTGCTCGCCGACCACGGCGCCCGGCTCACCCCGCTGACCGACCTGGACGCACACGCGCTGCTCGCCGGTTCGCGTGGGGCACCGCTGCTGTACGGCCATCGGGGTGCGTCCGCCACCGACACCGCCGGGATCGAGAACGTCCTGCACCGCCTGTCCAGGCTCGCGGACGATGTGCCGCAACTCGCGGAGGCCGACCTGAACCCACTGGTGGCCCGGCCCGACGGCGTCACCGTGCTCGACGCCCGCATCCGCCTCGCGCCGCGACCCGGACACGATCCGTACCTGCGGCGCCTGCGCTGAACCGGGGTACTCCACTGCGATGATCGCCCGAAGGTGACCGAACCCGGGGACGGTCCGTCCGGACCGTCCCCGGGTTCGGTCACGAATCCGTGGCTGGTGGAGGGCACCGCGGCCGCGTGCCCGACCCCGGCGGTTCCACTCCTCGTCATCCGTTCGACATTCCCGCCCGATACCGTGCACCGTTGTCGAAATGCCCTTCCACCGGCTCCTGCGGCCGTCGTCGTAGAGGAGTGCGAGATGGGTGTGTCCGCGTCCGCCGGCAGCGGCGAGCTGAAACGGCATCTGGGCGTGTCCGATGCCGTGATGATCGGACTGGGCTCGATGATCGGGGCCGGGATCTTCGCCTCCCTGGCCCCGGCCGCGTCGGCGGCCGGCTCCGGACTGCTGCTCGGACTGGCCCTGGCGGCGGTGGTGGCGTACTGCAACGCGACGTCCTCGGCACGGTTGGCCGCCCGCTACCCGCAGTCGGGCGGCACCTACGTCTACGGGCGCGAGCGGCTCGGCGACTTCTGGGGATACCTGGCCGGGTGGGGCTTCGTGGTCGGCAAGACCGCCTCGTGTGCGGCGATGGCCCTGACGGTGGGTTCGTACGTGTGGCCCGAACAGGCGCACGCGGTCGCCGTCGCCGCGGTGGTGGTGCTGACGGCGGTGAACTACGCGGGCGTGCAGAAGTCCGCGCTGCTGACCCGGGCGGTGGTCGCCGTCGTCCTGACGGTGCTCGCCGCGGTGGTCGTGGCGTGCCTGGCGTCGGGGTCCGTGGTCGCCGGTCGACTGGACGTCGGTGCGGACGCCTCCGCGGGCGGGGTGTTGCAGGCCGCCGGCCTGTTGTTCTTCGCGTTCGCCGGGTACGCGCGCATCGCCACGCTGGGCGAGGAGGTCCGGGATCCGCAACGGACCATCCCCCGCGCGATCCCCCTCGCCCTCGGGATCACCCTCGTGGTGTACGCGGCGGTCGCCGTCGCCGTTCTGCTGGTGCTGGGCCCGGACCGACTTTCCGACGCCGCCGCGCCGCTGGTCGAAGCGGTCCGCGCGGCGGGTGCCCCGGGGCTGGCGCCCGTCGTTCGGGTCGGTGCCGCCGTGGCCGCACTCGGTTCGCTGCTCGCCCTGATCCTGGGCGTCTCGCGTACCACCCTGGCGATGGCTCGCGACCGGCACCTGCCGTACGCCCTGGCCGCCGTCCATCCGCGTTTCCGGGTGCCGCACCGCGCCGAACTCGCCGTCGGCTGCGTCGTCGCGGTCCTGGCCGCCACGACGGACGTGCGCGGTGCGATCGGCTTCTCCTCCTTCGGCGTGTTGGCCTACTACGCGATCGCCAACGCCGCCGCCTGGACCCTGGCCCCCGAAGAGGGGCGCCCGGCCCGGATCGTGCCGATCGTCGGCACGTCCGGCTGCCTGGTCCTGGCCTTCGCCCTGCCGCTCGCCTCGGTACTCGCCGGGGCCGTCGTGATCGCGGCCGGCGCCGCGGCCTACGGCGTCCGCAGAGCGGTCGGCCGCAGCGCCTGACGGATCGCCGTGTCGGGCGGACGGTTCGAACTCACCCGCCCGAGGAGGGCGTCGGGTCGGGCGCCGTCGCCTGCCCCGAAGGCGAACGGGCGCCTGTGGTCTGCTGCATCAGCCGGCCGGTGACGAACTCGGAAGTGATCGAGAACCACGCCTGGTTCTCCTCGGCACCGGCTTCGGACAGCAGGTGCTCCAGGCGGGCGACGGATGCGGGGGCGTGGACGCGGGAGGCGTGGCCGGTGATGGTGCCCGTCCAGCCGGTACGTGTGGTCGGGTCGATGTGGTCGGCCTGGAACGCGACCACCGCGTTCAAGGCGGCTTTGGCGAGCGTGGAGTCGGCGGGGGCGCGGAAGACCACGGACTCCCCGTCGAAGGCGAACGCCACCAGGTGCACGGCCGGGAGAGCGTCCTCGCTGACGACGACACGTCCCACCTGTGCGCCGGCCATCAACTCCAACGTCTCCCGGCGGTCGAGGAGATGTTTCGTCACGAGGTCTTCGCTCATTTCTCCACTTTCGAACCCGAACGGGTCTTCGACCAGGGCCGAACGGCCCTGTCCCGGTGGATCGCGTCGCGCCCACCCGGGACTGGGCGTGTCCACCGCTCGGCGCGGCGGAAGTCCGCCGCCGACGCCCCGGAGGGCGTCACGGTCACCGTCACCTCGTGTGGACGGCCGGCGACGGTGCAAATGGCGGTGGCCCGTGTGTCGTCCACCGGCATCGGCGCGGGACCACACGTGGCTCGGCCGGGCCCGTCACCTGGACGGTACCCGGCCGACCCCCCGGCGATCAGAGCAGCCAGCGGTGGCCACGGACGATCGGCAGGCGGGCCCACAGTGCGCCGAGGCCGAGTCGGCTGCCGACGGCGATCGCGGCGAGGGCGATCAGCGAGATCGCGTAGACGACGTGGTAGTCGGTGAAAGGGTTGGTGGAGGCGGTGGGCTTGCCGCTGTCGAGGTGCTTGGCGGGCGGCCACTCGGCGATCCACATCAGCGCCATCATGGCGGTCCCGGAGAGGGCCGCCAGGCGCAGCCCGATGCCCAGGACCAGCGCGACGCCGACGCCGAGCAGGCCGAGCATGAACAGCCGGTCGGCCCAGGGCTCGCCGGCCCAGCCGCGCAGGGTGCCGGCCATCGGGCCGACGTCCACGTGGGAGAGGAAGCCCTTCGTGGGGGAGCCGCCGTCGACCCAGCCCTTGCCGCTCGCGGTGGCGTAGCCGAGGCCGAAGGTCTTGTCGAGGAACGCCCACAGGAACACGAAGCCCAGCAGGACGCGCAGGCCCGCCACGGCGACATCGCCGGTGTGCACCGCGCCGATCGCCGGGGAGCCGGCCACGACGTCGGGCCCGGTCTCGTCGGTCCGGATTCGGGGCGCCGAGGCGGAGCGGTGGGGCAGGTGCAGGCGCGAGGACCGTCGGTGATCGTGTGCGGTTGCCATGTCGATTCCCTCCCTGGTGGCGCCGGGCCCGGTGCTCGGCGCTCGGCCACGAACGAGCTCTCCTGGGCCGTGACGCCAATGTCCCGTGATCCCGGTACCCCTCCCAGGGCCGAGAGGCCCGAACCGGCGGGTCCAACAGCCGCTTGCCGTTGGGACGTTGCCGGTGAACCGCACGGGCCCACACCGAAATGGGCGGTCGCCCCCGACGGATCCGGGACGACCGCCTCGGGTCGGACTTCTCGTCGCGCGGTGCGGCGAACGACGTCGGACGCCGTCACCCCAGCGGGACACGCCATTCCACCAGTGCGCCGCCCTCGGGTGTGGACCCGAACGAGCAGGTACCACCCAGGGATTCGGCCCGCTCCCGCATGTTCCCCAATCCGCTGTGGCGTGTCGGTGTGGCCGGCGGACCGACTCCGTCGTCGCGTACCCGAAGTCGCACGTGTTTGTCGTCGGTCTCCACGTGGACCTCGACCCGGCTCGCGTGTGCGTGGCGTGCGGCGTTGGCCAGCGCCTCGCGCAGGACCGCGATCAGGTGGGCGGCGACGGCCTCGGGTACGGAGGTGTCCAGCAGACCGTCGACGCGCAACGTCGGGGCGAAGCCCAGGATTTCGGTGGCGGCGTCGACCTCGCGCAGGCAGCGCGAGCGCAGTCCGGTGCCGGTGTCGCGGTCCCGGGCCTTGAGGGAGAAGATCGTGGAGCGGATGACCTTGATGGTGTCGTCGAGGGCGTCCACCGCGGATTCGACGCGTTCCAGGGCCTCGGGGTGGTCGATGAAACGGGTCGCGCTCTGGAGGGTCATGCCGGTGGCGAACAGCCGCTGGATGGCCAGGTCGTGCAGGTCGCGCGCGATGCGGTCGCGATCCTGGAGCACGGTCAGCAACTCCGCGTCGCGGCGCCGCTCGGCGATCTCCAGGGCCAGGGCCGCGTGGTCGGCGAAGCCGGCGACCATGCGCAGCACGGCCTCCGTCAGCTCCGGACGTTCCGCCCGGTTGGCGACCTGGAGCACCCCCCGGATGCTGTCGGGAGTGCCGAGCGGGAGCAGGAACGCCGAGCCGAGATCGATGCCCACGGTTCTTGCCACCACCGCACCGGGATCGTGACCCAGGTCGCTGCGCGTGATGGTCTCGCCGGAGCTGAACACCTTGCCCATCAAGGTGCTTTCGCCGGACAGGACCAGCCCGCGGACCCGGTCCGCCAATGGTCCGGCAACGGCCTCGACGACCAGGTCGTCGGTACCGGCCACCGGTACCGCCAGGGTCACCAGGTCGGCGTCGGCCATCTCGCGAATGGTCGTGGTGAACGAGCGCAGCACGTCCGCGGGTGGTTCGCCGGAGAGCAGGCTCCGGGTCAGTTCGGAACTCGCCGCCAGCCACCGTTCCCGACGGCGCACGTCGTCGTACAGACGGGCGTTGTCGATCGCGACGCCGGCGGCGGCGGCGAGGGTGCGCAGGACCGCCTCGTCGTCCTCGTCGAAGTCGGTGCCGCCGCGTTTCTCGGTCAGGTACAGGTTGCCGAAGACGGTGTCGCGGATGCGGATCGGTACGCCCACGAAGGTGTTCATCGGCGGATGACCGGGTGGGAAGCCGAAGGAGTCGGCGTGTTCGGTGAGGTCGTGCAGGCGCAGCGGGTGCGGGTCGCGGATGATCAGGCCGAGGATGCCGCGCCCGGTGGGGAAGGGGCCGATACCCAGGATCGTGTCGGCGTCCATGCCCACGGGCAGGAATCGGGCCAGTCGTTCCTCGTCGCCGATCACCCCGAGCGCCCCGTACTCGGCGTCGACCAGGGACACCGCCGACTCCACGATCCGCCGGAGCACGGTTTCCAGGTCCAGATCGCTGCCCACCGAGAGCACGGCTTCCAGCAGTCCGTTGACCCGATCCCGGGTGGAGCGGACCACCTCCACGTGCGCCTGGAGCTCGTCCAGCAGCTCGTCCAGGCGCATGCGCGGCAGTGCCGGTCGCTCGTCCGACGCCACAGCCCCTCCCGAGGAATCGAAGACCGTCGAAACCCTTCTCCTGTCCATCGTGTCAAACCGCGCCCCACCGGTCTTCGTCTTCGCCGGATGAAGATCCGTGATCGTGGGTCGGGGCGTCCGAACAGGGGCCGACCGACCGTGACCTGTCGACCGTTCTCCCGGGGTTGCACCGCCCGATACGGTGACAACGTGACAGGCACGGACGTCTGCGACGTCCGACAATGGAGCTACGCCCCGACCTCCGGAGGAGGCCCGTGTCGACATCGCCCATCCGCGTGTTCCTGCTGGACGACCACGAGGTGGTTCGCAGGGGTCTCGCCGATCTGCTCGGCGGCGAACCCGACATCGAGATCGTGGGTGAATCGGGCTCGGCCGCCGAGGCCGCCCGGCGCATCCCCGCGCTGCGTCCCGACGTCGCCATTCTCGACGGGCGCCTGCCGGACGGCAGCGGCATCGACGTGTGCCGCGAGGTGCGCTCGCGCTTCCCCGAGATCAACGCGTTGATCCTGACCTCGTACGACGACGAGGACGCGTTGTTCGCGGCGATCATGGCCGGCGCGGCGGGATACGTGCTCAAGCAGATTCGTGGCCGGGACCTGATCGCCGCCGTCCGCGCGGTCGCGGCGGGGCAGTCGTTGCTGGACCCGGCGGTGACCACGCGTGTCCTGGAACGGGTGCGCAACGGCCCGGCCGCGGAGCCCGGTCCGACGGGACTCAGCGAGCGCGAGAAGCAGGTCCTGGAGCACATCGCCCAGGGCCAGACCAATCGCGAGATCGCCGAAAGCCTGGGCCTGGCGGAGAAGACGGTCAAGAACTACGTCTCGGCGGTCCTGAACAAACTCGGCCTCGAACGCCGGGTCCAAGCGGCGGTCTACGTCACCGAGTTGCACCAGGGCAACGAGCGACACCGGACCTGAGACCGGCGGTTGCCTACCCCCCGGACCGATGAATCGGGCGTGGTCCTCGCCGTTCGCCCGCGGGCGTGCCGCAGGCCCCGGGACGCCGGGAGCGCGTCGTCCGGGGCCCTGCCGGCTGTCAGTTCTGCGTGGGGTCCTGCTCCGCCGACGCTTGTGGCCCGTACAGGTCCAGCAGCCGCAGCCGGCTCGCCCGGAGCCGGCCGGCGATCACCTGTGCGCACGCGAGGGTGATCGCGCGCCCGAAATCGGGGTCGCGTTCGCACTCGGCACGCATGGCCGCGGCGTCGAATTCCAGGGCGCGGACGGTGCTGACGGCCTGCGCGCCCAGATGCCAACGGTAGGGCGGGAACAGCCAGCTCCAGCCGATGAGTTCCCCGCTGCCCAGGGTCTCCACAGTGACCGCGTGCCGGCCGGGGACGTGCATGTCCAGACAGACGGAGCCGCTCTCGACGAACCAGAAGTTGCGGGCCGGTCGGCCTTCCTCGAACAGGCGGGAGCCCGATTCGAACGTGACCGGTCGGCCGAAGGCCAGGAGCCGGTCCAGGTGTTCTTTGGGGATGTGGCCGATCCGGCCGGTGGTGTGGAACACGGGATCCTCCTCAACGGCCCGGAGTGCGGCGGACGGAGTGCGCCGGGCCGGGCCTGATGTGGCTGTCGTCGAAGTCGAAGGTGAGGGTGTGGGTCACGCTCTCGACGCCGTCGACGGCCCGACACCGGCGAAGCACGATGTCGATGAGGCTGCGGTTGTCCACGTTCCCGGACAGGCACACGACGGCGTCCCGCACGTCCACCCCGATCGTGCCGGGCTCCAACCACAACGCGGTGCGCAACACGTCCTGCTCGATCTCGGCCCGGATCTCGGTGTCCGGGCGCAGGAAGGTGCGCAGCAGGTCGCAGCGGCTGACGATGCCCACCAGGTGACCATGGCCGTCCGTCACCGGGAGGCGCTTGACGTGGTGGCGGTCCATCAGACGCGCGCCGCGCAGTGTGCTCGACATGGGTTCCACGCTCAGCACGGGCGTGGTCATCAGGTCGCGCGCGGTGTGGCCCTCGCCCTTGGTGCGGCGGCTCGTCAACCGGCGCAGGCCGGGCAAGCGGTGGTCGTCCTCGGCCTGCTCCACCTGGGCGCGCAGCAGGTCGGCTTCCGAGACGATGCCCAGGATCCGCCGCTCGTCGTCGACGACCGGCACGGCGCTGATCCGGCGGGCGTCCAGTACGGCGACGATGTCCTGGAACTCGACGTCGGGACCGACGACGGCGACCTCGCGCGTCATGACGTCCTCGATCTTCCGGTGCAACATGCGAACCCCCTGGCTGCTGTGCGACGAGTCGCCGCGGCGTCGACGACGTCTTCGGGCGGACACCACGAGCCTGCCGCCGAGGTCGGCACGGTGACAGGGCCGCGTTGCCCGGCGGACAGGGCCGTTCGACCCGGTTCGGCGCACACCGCGCGGGGGAGCGCCGGTGGCCCCGGCGGCCGTGGTGACCACCGGCGTTCGGGCCGCGACTTTCAGTCGATCGCCGGTGCGATGATCATCGAGCCGAGTCCTCGGGCCGATGGTGCAGGGGCCGTTTGCGCACGGTGCGCCAACGCGACCGCGTCTGCTCGACGATGTCGTCCCACTGGCGCCGGACCTCGTCCTGAGACGGGCGTTTACCCTGACGGATCCGGGCGAGCTCCTCCTGCACCTCCCGCCCCACCGCCGCCGACACGACGAGGATGAGCATCACACCGAAGAGCACCGTCGCCATCCCGAAGACCGCGCCGGCCGCGCCGTGGCGCGAGGCGTAGGAATTGAACAGGGGCGGCAGATAGATGGTCGCGACCACCGAATAGGCCGCGGTCAGGACCGCCGCGGCGGCGGCGAACGGAAGCAGGACCGTCCCCGAAAGCCGTTTCGCGGTGAGCATCGAGCCGCTCCAGACGAGGAAGACCGTGGTCAGTGGTACTTCGCACACCGCAGCGGCAAGCCCCAGGCGTCCTCCGCCCAGGACCACGTAGAGCCACCCGGTCAGCGCCAGGTAGACGCTGAGCGCGCAGATCCACCACAGGCCGTTGCGGGTATTGCGCACACCGAGCGGTTTCAGGTCCCAGGCCTGTTCGAACAGTCGCTGTATGGTCCGGGAAAAGCTCAGCACCGAGATGGTCAGGAACACCGTGCCGAAGACACCGACCCCGGTACTCGTGGTTTCGGCGGAGAATACCGACCTGACGGCCTCGGCACCCGCACCGGTGAGCCCGTAGCGGTTGATGATGCGATCGGCGGCCTCACTGCCGAAGACGGCACCGCTCAACACCGTGAGCGGGATCAGCGCGGTCAGGGCACCGGAGGCCAGAGCCATCGAACGATCGAAACCAGCGATCTTCTGGAACCGATTGACGACACGCAGCAGCAAGGCGGGACGCAGCCAGGATGCCTGCGTCCGGATGAGCGGTTCGCGGTCGATTCCCGCCCTCCACCGGTCGAAGGTCCCATGTCGCGAAAGGCGAGCCTAGGGGACGAACAGTCGCGAAGCGGGCACGACACGGCGACGAGGCGTCGTCGCCGTCGGTGTCCGCCGCACGCGCATGCGCGCCGATCGCGAAGGGATTCGCCCGCCGTACGAACACGAGACCGGGGAGCAAATCCCGCCGCCTTCCGCCGCGTTCGCGTCGCCATGAATCCCGCCGGCGCGGACGATGCCACCGGCCCGATGGTTCGGCCCCGCGGACACCGCCGTCTCGCCGAGGTGCCTTCGGGGACGTGCGGTTCTAGGGTCGAAAGAGGGGGATCGCAGGCCGGCGTGCGTGCGCGCTCCATGGGGGCGCGTGACGCCCGCCGGGCACCGCATTCGGCAAGGAAGATCATCATGACTACATCGCCCGACACGCCCGTCCTGGACACCCTGGCCGCCATGACCCTCGACTCGGTGGAACGATGCGGCCTGACGCGGGAGGCCCTGATTCTCACTCGTATCGCCGCTCTCGTCGCCATGGACGCGCCGCCGGTGTCCTACGTGGCCCATTTCGAGGCCGGCTCGGAGGCGGACCTGAGGCCGGAGCAGATCCAGGACGTCCTGGTGGCGATCGCGCCCGTGGTCGGCACCGCGCGAGTGATGACCGCGGCCTCCCACATCGCCGAGGCCCTGGGTATCGAGATCGCCGCTTCGATCCGCGAATCCGAGGGCTGAGCCCCCGGTTTCGACGCGCCGATACGCCGCCCGGGGGGTTCGCACGCGGTCGAGTGCGCGAAGCGGCCGTGCCCGGTCTCCCCGGTGGCCCCGGTGGCCCCGGTGTGTTCGGGGTGGCTGCGGCTATGCGCGTTTGACGAGTTCGTACGTGCTCTTCGCGGCCAGCCACAGGCCCAGCAGCAGCGACAGGATGACGATCGCCTGGTCCTGGTGGGTACTGATGGCGGTACGCAGCCGCCCGAGTTCGTCTTGTGCCCGGGCCGGCGCGAAGGTCGCGTACAGCTCCATCCCGAGCAGCGTGGCCGAGGCGAGCAGGAAATAGCCCATCAGGGCCACGAACGTGACGGCCGAGGACAGGTTCGCGTTCATCACGGTGGCGCCGCCGGCGGCGACCATCGCCCACGGCTGGAGCAGGACGGCGAGCCCGGCCGCGGTCCACCGGGAAACACGGTCCAGCCGGGCCATCCACCTCGGGTTCCCCCGGGAACGGGTGACGCCCTTGCGTCGTTTGCGCTCGCCGTAGACCACCAGCGCGATGCCCACGGTCAGCTTGATCACCAGACCCGCCGTCGAGGGCGCGCTGTGTCGCGAAGGCGGGCTGCCCCCGGTCAGCAGCAACACCGCCGCGACCACCACGACGAGTTCCACGAGCCAGGTCAGGGTGAACACGAGCCCGTGCAACAACCCCCTGTCCGCGGACAACAACAGAATGAACGCGGAGTTGTGCATCGGTCCCAGGGTGATGGCCGTTCCGATGAGGACGAGATCAAGGACCATGGTTGTCCTCACGTGGGTGATGGTGGAGCGGAGTCGTGCGCAGGCTTCGCCGCACTCGGTACCACCCCTCGGGCCTCGTTACACAACACTTCGAGGTCGGCGCCCGCCATCCGGCCATCCGGCTGACGTCGCGGCGCGGTGGATCGGCCCTCGCGCGCGACGTTGGGACCATGTGGCCATGACAGCCGCGATGGACAAACCGGTGCGTTCCGCAGGGCCACGACTGGTGTTGATTCCGCTTGTCCTGGGGCAGTTCCTGATGGCACTGGACAGTTCCGTCATGAACGTGTCGATCGCGACGGTGGCCGAGGACGTGGGCACGACGGTGACCGGGATCCAGGGTGCGATCACGGCCTACACACTCGTGATGGCGATGCTCATGATTCCGGGGGGCAAGATCGGCGGGCTCATCGGTCGTCGGCGCGGGTTCATGATCGGGTGCGGCATCTACGGGTGTGGTTCGCTGACCACCGCGCTGGCCCCGAACCTGTCGGTGTTGCTGCTGGGTTGGGCGCTTTTGGAGGGAGTCGGCGCGGCGCTCATCCTGCCCGCGATCGTGGCGCTGGTGGCGGGAAACTTCCCGGCGGAGCGGCGCCCTTCCGCGTACGGGCTCGTTGCCGCGGCGGGGGCCGTGGCGATCGCGGCGGGCCCGCTGATCGGTGGTGTGGCGACGACCTACTTCTCCTGGCGCTGGGTCTTCGCCGGCGAGGTGGTGCTCGTGGCGGTGATCCTGGTACTCGCGGCCCGGGTCGCCGACGCGCCGGTCGGCGCGCGGGAGCGCCTGGACGTCGTCGGCGCGGTGTTGTCCGCCGCCGGGCTCGGGGTCTTCGTATTCGGCGTGCTCCGGTCGGCCGAGTGGGGGTGGTTTCGGCCGAAGCCCGACGCGCCGGCCTGGTTGGGGGTCTCGATGGTCGTGTGGCTGATGTTGTCCGGAGTGGCCCTCGTCCTGCTCTTCCTGTCCTGGGAGACCCGGCTGTCGGCCCGGGGCAGGGATCCGCTCGTGGATCCGTCGATGCTGCGCAATCGGCAACTCACCGGCGGTCTGACGATGTTCTTCTTCCAGTACCTCGTGCAGATGGGCGTGTTCTTCGTCGTTCCGCTCTACCTGTCGATCGCGCTGGGCCTATCGGCCTTGGCGACCGGTGCGCGTATCCTGCCGCTCTCGCTCACGCTGTTGGCCGCCGCGATCCTGATCCCGCGCTTCCTCCCGGACGTCTCGCCGCGACGCGTGGTGCGACTCGGCGTCCTGGCACTGCTCGCGGGGGCGGTCGCCATGATGGCCGCGCTCGACGCGGACGCCGGCCCCGAGATCGTCACCGTGCCGCTCCTGCTGATCGGACTCGGCATGGGCGCGTTGGCGTCGCAGCTCGGATCGGTCACGGTATCCGCGCTCCCGGACGAACGGAGCGCGGAGGTCGGCGGCGTGCAGAACGCGGTCACCAACCTCGGCGCCTCGATCGGCACGGCGCTCGCCGGGTCGTTGCTGATCGCCGCCATGACCTCGTCGTTCCTGGCCGCCATCGAGCGGAACCCGGCGATTCCGGCGTCGGTCACGAGCCGGGCGACCGTGGAACTCGAAGGCGGCGCGCCCTTCCTGTCGGACGAGCAACTCGACTCCGCCCTCGACAAGGCCCACCTGACGCCGGAGGTGAAACAGGCCGCCATCGAGGAGAACCAGGCAGCCAGACTCGACGGCCTGCGGGCCGCGCTCGCCGTCCTCGCCCTCAGCGCTCTCCTCGCCCTGTTCTTCACCGGGCGCATCCCCACGACCCAACCCCGCTCGGCGCGGACGTAGCGATCCCGGCCGCGCCCGCCGCTGGTGGTGGAAGCGGTGGACGCTATGCGGGCAGGGGTGTGAATTCGAGCAGTTCATCCGTTCCGGGCTGCACGATGCCGCAACTGCCGTCGGGGACCTCGTTCCACGCCCCGGGCAGATCGCCGGGCGGTTCCGACACGACCAGGCGAGTATCGTCGGATATTCCGCGCAGGAACCCGGTATCGGGGTGCAACGCTCGCAACGTTTCCACGCGAGTGCTGTAGAAAAGCGAGCGTGAGGCTTTTCGGCTGGAGTAGCGGAAGGTCCACAACCGTTGTCCGTCGCTCAGCGCGACCGTCATCTGCAGCGGGAACTCCACGTCGTGCCGGTGACCGATGCGTTCCACCAGACCGGCCATCCGCGCGACGGCCCCCGGCGGGTCCTGCTCCAAGCCGTGTGTCAGGGCCAGGAAGAACATCAGCTCGGAGTCCGTGGATCCCTCGATGTCCGGGAAGAGTTGCGGATCGACGGCCAGGGCGAGGTCCCGCTTCACGCGGTGGAAATCGGCGATGGCGCCGTTGTGCATCCACATCCAGCGCCCGTGTCGGAACGGATGACAGTTGCTTTGTTGCACCGCGGTCCCGGTCGACGCCCGTATGTGAGCGAAGATCAGCGGAGAGCTGACGTGCTCGGCGATCTCCCGGAGAGTACGGCTGCTCCACGCCGGACCGGTGTCCCGGACGAGCGCGGGAGCGTCGATGCCGGGCACGTACCACCCGACGCCGAACCCGTCGCCGTTGGTGGTCTCGACGCCCAACCGAGAGTGCAGACTCTGGTCGATCAGCGAGTGCGTCGGTTTGTACAGGATGTTGTCGAGTAGTACGGGCGTTCCCGTGTAGGCAAGCCATCGGCACATCGGCTGTCGCCTCTCGGTCTCGTGTCCGGGCCGCGTCCTGCGACCCGGTGGTGCGTGCCCGGAGGCTGTCCCGCCTCGGCCGCGACCTCAGGCCAGGATCTTGGCCTTGGCTCGTTCGTACTCCTCGACGGTGAGGTCACCGTCGTTCCTGAGCTCGGCGATGCGGGCCAGTTCCTCGGACGTGCCCGGTGTGGCCGCGGCTTCCCGCACATAGGAGCGGAATTCCTGTTGTTGCTGCTCGACCCGGTGGCGGTCGCGTTCGCCCATGCCGCGCCCGCGGGCGACGAAGTACACGAAGACGCCGATGAACGGCAGGATCACGCACAGGACCAGCCAGCCCGTCTTGGCCCATCCACTGAGGGAGTCGTCGCGGATGATGTCCCTGAACACGTGGAAGAGGAGCATGATCCAGAGGATCCACAGGAAGAACCAGAGCATGGTCCAGAACGCGTTCAGGAGTGGATAGTCCATTGTCGGTCTCCTTCGCTCGACCCCGGTGGGATCTGCAAAAGTCGGGACCGCCCCCCGGCATGCCATCCGGTATCCGTGGGATACGCCGCTGGATGCCGCCCGGGATTTTCGCCTTCTCCGGCGTGCTCGCCACCGCCCGGGCGCTCCGCGCGACTGTGCGGACACCGATGCTCGCACCGTACGGCGGCCTGGTATCAAGTCTACGGCGGCACCCGCTCGTCCACCTCATCCGAAGCGGCCGAGCAGCGGGCCCGACCGGCGTGCCCCGCCACGCGACCGGAAGGCGACCCGACGGCCGCCGAGCGAGCCGCGGCGGACACCGAAATCGGCCGGACCCGGGCGTGGACGGGTGGGATCGCGACCGCGTCGTGCCCGGGGTCCGTCACGCTCGTCGCCGGACCCGATCCGGGGTCGAGCGGATCACGGCATACCGCCACCGACCGGACCCGGCCGCCCGTTCGTGGTCTGTGTCCGCGAGAGCGTCGTTCGTCCGGTCGCGGCCAACAGCGCGATGATCGCGAGCAGAACCAGGAGTACGACCACGAGCAGCAGGATCGTCAGCCCGGTCGGGTGGTTCCACAGCGCGAACCACAGGGCGATGACCAGGAGCGCGCCGATGGCGAGCCACCGACGGTGAGCGGCCACCCAGGTGCCCGTCCTCCCCGTGTGCAGCCCGTGGGTGTCGGCCCACCGCGCGACGGAGTCGGCCGCACGCTCCATCGATCCGCGCAGGGCCAGCGGCAGTCGCCCCGGCCCGGACAGGTAGGCGCCGATGGCAACGACCAGACCCAGGACGATCCCGGTGCGGAGGCTGTTCTTCAGGAAGCGCAGCAGTGTGTCGAAGATCGCCGAGGCCGCGGCGGGGGACTGCACCTGAGCGGGCAGGTGGTCCAGATAGAAGCGCCGCGCGATCACCAGGGCGATGGCCACGACCAGGCAGCCGAAGGCGGCGCCGAGGGCGGTGGTGACCAGGGCCCGGCGTCGACGCCGGGCCAGGAGTACCCCGATCGCGCCGAGGACGACGGCGATGATGGGCAACCAGTTGCCGAGCACGTCGAGCGCGTGCGCCGCGTTCCTGAACTTCTTCAGCTTGTCGGACTGGACGAGGACCATTTGCTTGTCGACGTCGGGAATCTTGTCCGCAGGGCTGACTCCGGCGTTCACGAGGTCCTGTTTGACCGAGTCCACGGCGGCGCCGACATCGAGGGTGACGGTGCCCTCGTCGACCCCGACCGCGCCCCGCCCCTTGCCGGTGAGCGCGTGGTCGAGCGCCGAATGCGCGGTGCGGTTGGCGCTCTTCCAGACGGTCTCGAACCTGTCGCTCTGGGCGAAACGCGTCGCCGCCTTGTGGGCGGCCTGGGTCGCCGCGTCGTCCAACTGCGGTGCCAGCGACTTCACGGCGTTGCCGACCCGAGGCGGCAACCCCTGGGACTCCAACCAGGCCGCAAGGTCCGAGGTGACCTGTTTGCCGTCGACCCGAACGTCGACCGCCTCGGTGATCCGGTCGGCGATCGCGGCCTCGATCGCGGGGTTCGACGCGAGCGGGGCGACCGTCGAGACGTATCGATCGGTGTTCAGCACGATGTCGTGCACCCACACGGTGATCAGCGAGACCGGTACCAGGACGCAGGTGAGCGTGATCAACACTGCCGAGACGATGCTCATCGCGATCCGCCCCGCGCGCGAGCCCCGGTGGTGGTCCGGCACGTGGTCGGCCCGGGCGGACCCGTCGTGGGGCGGCTCTGACTGCGTACTCATGTCACTCTCCGGGCGGCTGCGGAAGAATTGCCGTACACGGCTTGAATATGTGCAGAGCGTACCGAGTCATGCACTCCCGGTTACGCCACCGGGGCGGGTGGAAGCCGAGGTTTCGGCGCTTGCGACCGGGCGGGGGTTCCGTGATGTGCGTCCCGCGTGGGGCTTGTGAACGGGCATCCGCCGTGCCGTCCCACGAGCGTCCGGCTCCGCCGACAGGTCACGATCAGGGCGATCCTGATGGCGGCGCCGGACGGGCCGCTCGTGTGGATCGAGGCCCGCCCGGTGCCGCGCCGCAGGCGCTTCCGGCGGGCCGATGTCCTCCGACCCGAGGTCAGGAGCCGAGGATCGTGGCCTTCTGAGCCTCGAACTCGCTTTCGCTGAGCACGCCTTGCTCCTTCAGTTCGCCCAACTCCTTGAGTTGGGCGAGCTTGCTGCTCATGTCGTCCGCCGGTGCGGGTGGGGCGGGTTCGGCGGCGTAGGCGGGTTGGGGCGCGGTCTGCTGCGATTCCTGCTGGGCCCAGCGACCGCCCTGGCGCCGGGAGACCCGGTTGGAGACCGCGGTGGCGGTTCCGGCGACGACGGCGGTGCGGGCGATGCCGCGAAGAAGGCCGGGCATGATCTGTCTCCTCACTGGTGCGGGAACAGCGTTCGGAAGCGGCTCAGGCCTTGGTCTCGGCGGCGTCGAGAGACGCCACGATCTCCTGGACCGGGATACGCCCATTGGCGACGAGCCGGGCTCCGCCACGGCGCAAGGCGGCTGCGAGCGGGCCGGCCCACACGTTCTCGTAGACGAGGACGGCTGCCGAGTTGCCGGGCTCCAGGACCCTGCTCGCGTCGTCGATGTCGTCCTGGGCGAGCAGCCCCGAGGAGGCTCCCTCGAAGACGGCGAGGTCGAGGCGATCGTCTCCGGTCAGGTCGGCGAGTTCGACTCCTCGGACCGATCCGTCCGAGTCCTTGCGGATGAAGATCAGATCCAGCACCCGGATGATGCCGCGATCGACCAGATCGATCAGGAGGGGTAGGCCCTCGCCGGTCATTCGACTTCCGGGGAACTCGATCACCAGGTAGTCGATCGGGCCGGGCTCGTTGGGTTCGTTGCTCATGTGGGCTCCTCGTCCGGTCGGGTCGGGTCGTCGGAGTGTTTCGGTACGGTCCGCCCACGCGCTTTCGCGGCGGGGGATGGCTCGGGGACCGACCGGTGACCGTCACCTTC
This sequence comes from Embleya sp. NPDC020886, assembly GCF_044333915.1. Lineage (NCBI taxonomy): Bacteria > Bacillati > Actinomycetota > Actinomycetes > Kitasatosporales > Streptomycetaceae > Embleya > Embleya sp. NPDC020886. Next base: position 579,529 of record NZ_JBIRRX010000003.1, read on the forward strand.
GTCATTGCAGCAGCGGACGGGTGGGGACGCATCTCGACTCTCGGTCGATTCCCGGGGTGGGGCAGCCCTGACTCGGCACGTGCGGCGTAGTCTCGCGCGCCGGTCGCGGAGGGTTCACGGCGAGCGCCGGGACGGACCGGGCCCGCCTCGTGTTGCCACACCTTCCGTCGCACGGGGGCACCCGACGGTTTCGACCACCGGCGACCGGGGCGGACGTGGGTGTGGTGTGAGCCCACGTGCTCGTTCGGCCCGTCGGCGTGGTCTTCCGTGTTGCGGACACCGCCATCTTGGTTGCCGACACCGCCATCTTGCCGAGGTGTCGGGGACAGGCGGTCTCAGGGCCGAAAGGGGGAAGCGGAAGGTCGGCGCACCGTCGGTGCTCCATGCGGACGAATTCACCGTCCCGGGCCTCGAATCCCAGGGTCGGCCCGCCGGCTTCGACGCTCCGCATGCTCGGGGAGTGGGCAGGCCCCTGATCGCCGCCCTGGCCGGGATGCGTCGAACGGGTGTCGGCAGGCGGAGCGTTGCCCGCGTGGGGGTCGAGGCTCGCTTCGGACCGGTGCCGGGGCGGGGGCGCGGACGGCGGGACCGACGGGCGACAAGGTGACCCGGCATGCGTACCGCTGCGCGGCTTCGGGCGAACCGGGTGCCGGTCAGTGGCCCAGCGCCGCCTTGGCGGCGACGATGGTCAGGCCGAGGAGGAGGTTCACCGCGCCTTCGGCGGCCACCTGCTTGCGGCCGGCGCCGGCGGCGATGGCGCCGAGGGAGGCCCAGACGACCTGCTGGATCACGGCGATGCCGAGCGCGAGCCATGCGGTGGCGGCGAGTCCGAGGCCGAGGAGGGGGCTCACGGCCACGGTTACCGCGGGGATTACGGCGGCCTCGACGATGGACCGTTCGTGGCGTGCGACGCGGCGCAGTTCGGCAGGGGTGGGACGTGAGCCGCGGACGCGTTCACCGGCCAGGCGGGCGTAGACGTGGGCGGCCCAGAAGACGAGACCGGTGACGATGAGCAGGATGCTGAGTTCGAGTCGCGGGTACTGGCCCAGCGTCCCGGCGGTGGCCACCACGGAGGCCGCGAGCAGGGATCCGTAGACGGCACCGGCGTAGTCGGTCCGGGACGTGCGTGTCGCGCCCGAGTATCGCGATCTCTCCGACGGTCGGTGGGGGTGGGCCATTTCTACACGGTAGAAGGCGGGAGCGGACGGCGCCTGTCGCGGTCGCGGGATCGTGGGTGACCGGCGCCGCCGTTCGGCGTCGGCACCGACCGGCGACCGGCGACCGGTAGGTATGGCACTCGTGTCGGTTCGGTGTGGACGGGCTTCGGGCTTCGGTGCCGTCGAGTCCCGAACGGGCGCCGGGGCTGTCGAGGCGGTCGGCCGGCGGTAGGCGCCTTCGACGGGGCTGGTGGCGATCGGCCGGCCGGCCGGCCGGAGGCGGGAGGTGATCTCGTGTCGCGGCGGGGCCACACCATGGCAGGACATGGACTCGATCAAGCATCGGTTAGGCTGTGTCCGGCGTGTTCATATCGTGTGACGCGCAGTCAATCGCCTGATATACGTAGGGGATTCGCATGGCAGAGCGCCCGATCGACGCGCAGGATGAAGCCCGGGGCCAGGCCAGGGTCGGCCCGCCCGGCGGGTTCGATCTCACGGTTCCCAGCGTGGCGCGAATGTACGACTACTATCTCGGCGGCAAGGACAACTACCGGGCCGACCGAGAGGCTTCCGAGGAACTGTCCAAGGCGGCGCCGGGCACACGGGCGCTCGCGATCAACAATCGACGTTTCCTCCAGCGCGCGGTCCGGGTGCTGGCGAGCGAGTACGGCGTGCGGCAGTTCCTCGACCACGGATCCGGCCTGCCCACCCAGGACAACGTGCACCAGATAGCACAGCGCGTGGACCCGGCGTCGCGCGTCGCCTACATCGACCACGACCCGATCGTGCTGGCGCACGGACGCGCGATTCTCGCGGACAACGACCGAACGACCGTGATCACCGCGGACTTTCGGGACACCGACGCGATCATGGGCAACGCCGACGTGGCCAAGCTGATCGACTTCACCGAGCCGACCGCGGCGCTGTTCGTCTCGGTCCTGCATTGCCTGCCGGACAGCGACGAACCGGCGGCTCTGGTCGGACGCGTCATGGACCGACTCGCCCCGGGCAGCTTCGTCGTCATCTCGCACCTGGTCTCGGCGGATTCCGAAGTACGCGAGCGTCTGAGCGACTTCATGCTCACCGCCACCCAGGGCAATTGGGGGCGCGTCCGCGAGGCGGCGGACGTCGAGACGTACTTCAGCGGTCTGGAACTGCTCGACCCCGGCCTCGTCGAGGTCTCCACCTGGCGCCCGGACGGAACGCCCGGGCCGACCCAGGAGACCGCGGAATGGATCGAGTTCGGGGGAGTCGCCCGCAAGCTCTGACCGAGCCGGGTCGGCCGGACTTCCGGGTGGCGGGGTCGACAGGCGGGGTCGACAGGCATGCCCATGCCCAAGCCGGCCTGGCGGCGAACCTCCGCTGCTCACACCGTGGTTCGGGTGCTCCCGGTTCCCGGTTCGAGCGGTGATACACGTCATGCGCAGACCCCGTGACGTGTTCGGTGGCCGCGGTTGTCATTCCTTCGGGAACCACAACCGAGGAGAGCGCATGCCGAATACCACCCGAGAAGACCCGAGGAGGTCTCCGGCGCGGCGCGCCCGCCGCGTCCTGCCGGCGTTGGCGCTGTGCGTCGCCCTGTTGGGCGCAGGCGCGTGCAGCAGCGGCGATTCGAAGGACGACAAGGGCGGCAAGGGCCCCGGCGACGGCAAGTCCACCGCTCGGGCCAAGGATCCCGGCGGCGACGCGCCGAAGACGTCCAAGGCGGTGGTCACGGTCACCCCGCAGGACGGCGCGACGGGCGTGGCCACCGACGGCGCGCTCAAGGTCACCGCGACCGCCGGGAAGCTCACCGAGGTCGTCGTGAAGACCGCCGAGGGCACGGCCGTCGAGGGCGCCATCGCACCGGACGGGGCCAGTTGGGCCCCGTCGGCGGCACTGCAGACCGGAATGAAGTACGCGGTGTCCGCGAGTGCCACGGACGCTGCCGGGCTGGTGTCGGCGATGCAGTCCTCGTTCACCACACTCACCCCGGCGAACACCAACTACGGCTACTTCAACATCGATGCGAACGAGACCTACGGCGTCGGCATGATCGTGTCGCTGACCTTCGGCAAGGCGGTCACCGACACGGCGCTGGTCAACCGGTCGGTGACGGTCACCTCGGAGCCCGCAGTCGAAATCAAGGGTCATTGGTTCAAGGAAAATACGCGACTGGACTTCCGTCCGGAGAAGTATTGGCGGCCCGGCACCAAGGTCACCCTCCGGCTGGACCTGGACGGCAAGCAGACCTCCCCGGGCGTCTACGGCAAGCAGAAGAAGACCGTCACCTTCACCGTCGGTCGGGCGCAGACCAGCGTCGCGGACAGCAAGGCCCACACCCTCACCGTCACCCGCGACGGCGCGTTGCTCAAGAAGCTGCCGGCCAGCCTGGGCAGCGACGAATTCACCACCTACAACGGCAAGATGCTGATCATGGCCAAGGAGGGCACGATCCGGATGTCCGGGCAGAGCGTGGGTTTCGGCGCCGACTCGTACGACATCCCGGACGTCCCGCACAGCATGCGGCTGAGCACGAGCGGCACCTACGTGCACGGCAACCACTGGTTCAAGGACAAGGCGAACCCGCCGTTCGGCCGGTCGAACACCAGCCACGGCTGTGTCGGCCTGGAGGATGTGGTCGGCGGCGGCGACGCCGGCAAACCGGGCGCCTGGTTCTATGCGAATTCGCTGGTCGGCGACGTGGTCGAGGTGATCAACTCGCCGGAGCGGGTCATCGACGCGGACAACGGCTGGAGCGGCTGGACCTTGACGTGGGCCCAGTGGACCAAGGTCTGACCGGATCTGCTTGGGTCCGACCGGACCACGCCCCGATCCGGGCGCGGCGGCGACATCGCGGTGACGCCGGCGCCGGTGATGTCGCCGTCGACCAGGGGGCTCGGCCGCGTTCACGAGCGACGCGTCGTCGTCGGCCGGGTCCGGGAGCCGGTGGCCGAAGCGGCGGATCGTGTCCGCGCCCGAACCCGCTGTCGGACGCGGCATCGCGCTCCGGGCGCCCTACCGACCGGCGGGTCCCGGTGGGTCGGGGGCTGCGCACATACCGGTCCGGTGTCGGACGGGTGGTGGTGTGGGTGTGGGGCATCGAAACCACTGCGGTGGGGCCGCGCCCGGCGACTTGCACACTCGCGCGTCCCGGGCGGGTCGGTCGCCCGGTGACGTAGCGGTAAGCCTTGTCGTTGTTGCCGTTGGGCTCCTGAGCGTGGTCGGGGTCGGGCGCGGCGGTGGCGACGCGCTTCTGCATCGTGGTGGTGATGAAGTGGTGGCCGAGGGCCGCCGCCCGTGGATGCCTGAGCGGCCGACCGGTGCGGAGCGCCTCGGCGCCCTTGTCGTCCGACGTCCCCATGGACGGGTCGATAGCCGTTCGAGGGTCGGGGATGCCGCGACGGTGGTCGCGAAGTCGGCCAGGCCGAGTCGGATGAGCGCGGTGGCAGGGTGGTGCCGCGCAGGAGCCCGTCGATGTTGTGGCCGGTTGCGTTGCCGCCGTGTCCTGCGGAGCCCAGGTCCGAGCCGTGCCGGGTCGGGTGGAGGAGGCCGCGCGCGGCCTCCTCCGCACGAACCGGTGATTCTCCGAGTTCGTTTCGGCGAGCGGCCGGCCCGGCTGCCGCGCCGGTCGGGTATGCCGCCCGCGGTTGTTCGCAATCGCATGCAACCCGATCCGTGGCCGCCGCGTGACGTTTGTGATGCTCACGTTCAAGAACCCGGCGTCAGCAGCCGATGGACCAACTGCCAATGGCGTCACGGCGATTGCGGGCCCGACTCAGCCGGTCGGCTCTGCGGGCGAGCGTGCGCGCCGAACGTTGCGGCAGCCGATCCGGCGTGCACCCGCCCGCCGACGTCGACGCGGATGTCGACGCTCGGTGGTCGTGCGCCCCGGGACACCCGAATGACCCGAACGAAGGAGTAGCGTCTTGACCACTCACCCACGGCGTGGCACCAGGCCACGGCAATTGGCGGCGCTGGTGGCGGCCTTGTGCGGGTTTGTCGCCGTCACCCTGCTCGGTACGACTCCGGCGGCGGCGGCCGATCAGCGTCAGGCGATCTATGCCATCGCGCACCGGGTCGACACCCTGGACGGCGTGGACGCGGCGATCAACCACGGCGCCAACGCGATCGAGGTCGACGTCTGTGCCTGGTGGAATCCGAACGAATGGCGTGCCTGGCACGACTGTTCCTCGGCCGGTGAGAATCGGCTGGGCCCCAGCTTCGACAGCATGATCGACCGCATCCTCTCCAACGCCAACGCGGGACGCCGTCTGTCGCTGGTCTGGCTCGACATCAAGGACCCGAACTACTGCGGAGAGGCGCCGAACCGCACCTGCAGCGTCGCCGGACTGCGGGACAAGGCACAGCGCCTGACGGCCGCCGGCATCCAGGTGCTCTACGGCTTCTACGAGTACCACGGCGGCAACACGCCGGACATCGGCGGCCGGGGTTGGCAGAGCCTGGAGGGCAGGCTCGGCCCGCTGGAGGGCATCACCACGACCGGGACCCGCGATCAGGCCGTGAACGCGTTCAACCGATCCGGTTCCGGATTCCCGAACGGCAAGCGGGCGATGGACTACGGCGACAGCGACATCACCAAGGGGTTCGGCAACTGCACCGAGGCCACCTGGAATACCTGCGCGGAGCTGAAGAAGGGTGCCGGGGACCGCGCCGCCGGACGACTCGCGGCCACGTTCTCCTGGACGACCACCTACAACGATCCGTGGTACGTCGACAAGCTCCTCGGCAACGCCCGTGTGGACGGCATCATCGCGGGCTACGGCGCCTTCACCGGGGTGCGCGACTACGACAACAATTGGCAGTGCGGCAACGCGGTCAAGATGGTCCGTGACTGGGTGAACGGCCACAGCGGCACCCACCGCATGGCCAACAGCGGCGACCGCCTGTTCAGGTAGTCCCACGCGGTCCCGGGGGCGGGCGTGTGCCCCGGGGGACGGACCTGTGCTGTTTCCCGTCCTGCGGGTTCCGTCGGGCCGTCGGCCGCTTCCGGCCGACGGCCCGACGTTCGAAGGGAAGGAATGGAGTCGGGTCGGGTCGGATCGGGACGAAGTCCCCCACGGCTACGACGACTCCCTCGAATCGAAGCGTGGCGAAGCCCTGGGCGAGGCTCTGCTCTTCGTGCTTCCCGACCCGGCCCGGCCCGCTCCGGTGTGGCGTCGGGTCGGGGCGGGCCAGGAGTCGTGGTTAATTTGCATTTGGGATGCGTATTAAATAGCGTGCCTCTCATGCGATTGGCCATGTTCACGGATGTGGCGCTGCGGGTGTTGATGTGTCTCGCGGCGGCTCGGGACGACTTGCTGACCACCCGTCGGGTGGCGGAGGTCATCGGCGTTCCGTACACCCATACGGCCAAGGCCGTTGCGCGTCTCCAACACCTCGGGCTGGTCGAGGCCCGCCGTGGGCGTGGTGGAGGTCTGAGTCTGGGGGCGGGTGCGCCGGCGGCGTCCATGGGGGCGCTGGTCCGCGAACTCGAGGGGGCCGGCGATGTCGTGGCCTGTGAGGGCGACGTGCCGTGCCCGCTGGTCGCGAACTGCCGGCTGCGTGGCGTGCTTCGCCGTGCGCAGGAGGCGTTCTACGCGTCACTCGACCCGATCACCCTCGCCGACCTGGTCACCTCGCCGTCCGGCCCGACGCTCATCGGCATGATCGGCCGCGCGCCCACCGGGACCGGCTGATCTTTTCTCGGCTTTCCGTGTCTCTCGTCATCGCCGCCCTTTAATACGCATCTGAGATACCAATTAGGAGTCGCAATGTTGTCCGCCCAGACCACACGGACGGTTCGCGCCACGCTCCCGGCGGTAGGCGCCGCCATCGGCGACATCGCCGACCTGTTCTACAAGAAGATGTTCGCGGCCCACCCCGAGTTGCTGCGCGACCTGTTCAATCGCGGCAACCAGGCGGACGGTTCGCAACGGCAGGCGCTGGCCGGTTCGATCGCCGCGTTCGCGACCGCGCTCGTCGAGCACCCGGACGTTCGCCCGGACGCCATGCTGGCCCGGATCGCGCACAAGCACGCGTCGCTCGGCATCACCCGCGACCAGTACACGATCGTGCACACCCACCTGTTCGAGGCGATCGTCGACGTGCTCGGCGAGGCGGTGACGCCCGATGTCGCCCGTGCCTGGGACGAGGTCTACTGGCTGATGGCGAACGCCCTGATCGCGATCGAGGAACGGTTGTACGCCGAAGCGGGCGCCGTGGACGGGAGTACCTGGCGTACCTGGGAGATCGTGGAACGCGTCCAGGAGACCGCCGATGTCGCGACGTTCCGGCTGAGCCCGTGCGCCGGTGACGAGGTGCCGGGGTTTCGGCCGGGGCAGTACGTCTCGGTTCAGGTCGAACTCCCGGACGGAGCACGGCAGATACGGCAGTACAGCCTGTCCGCAGCGCCCGCTGAGACGTTGTCGATCACGGTCAAGCGGGTACACGGTGTGCCCGAAGGCGAGGTCTCCAACCACTTGCACGCGCACGGGCACGTGGGGTCGCGACTGACCCTGTCCGCCCCCTACGGCGACGTACCGCCGGTCGATGACGCCGCGCCCCTCCTGCTGATTTCCGCCGGCATCGGCTGCACCCCGATCGTGGCGATGCTGGACCACCTCGTGCGCGTCGACCACGCCGGTCCCGTCACCGTCCTGCACGCCGACCGGTCCCCGGCCGAACACGCGCTGCGGACCCGACACACCCGACTCGCCGACGAACTGGCCCCGGGAGCAGTGCACTTCTGGTACGAGTCGGCGGGGGCCGAGGACGTGCCCGCGACCCGTCGGGGCCGCATGGAACTGACCGACATCACGATCCCGACCGGCGCCCGCGCCTACCTGTGCGGCCCGTTGCCCTTCATGCGCGGAGTGCGTGCCCGGCTGATCGAACTCGGCGTGCGCCCCGCCGACATCCACTACGAGGTGTTCGGCCCCGACCTGTGGCTGGGCGGCGAGTAGCAGCGAACGCGCCGACGTACGGGCGACCGAACCGACTTCGGTCGCCCGACGGCCACCATCGGCGCACACGCTCCGTGCCACATCCGCCAATTGCCGGGGCCGACCACGCCGGCCCCGGCCGCCCGGGGGTTGCGTTCACTCGTCGACGCCGCGGCGATCACCGAATCCGAAGTTCGAACCACCGCCGACACCGGCCCGGCCCTCTTCCTCGCAACCGAGGTATCCGCCCGGCTCGTTCCGGCGCAGGGCCGCTGTCAGGTCTCAAGACATCGAGTCGTTGTCTCGGCGAACCGGGTCGATCGGGCTTCCGTCTCGTTCCTGTGTGGCAGGGGTCGTACGGTGACCTCGGTTGCGGTTCCCGAACGGGCGGGCGTCGTGGATGGCCATGAAATCCGCGATGAGGGCTGTCTCGACCGTGGCGGGATCCCGGTCGGGAGTCTCCTGCCAGGCCACCAAGAGGGCGTCCGCATCCGCGAGTTGCCACACGTACCGGCCACCCCGGTGGCCGACGGGCTTGCCCGCGCCGAACCGGCGGAACTCGTCCAACCGCTTGCGCAAGCCCCGCCGCCCATTGGCACCCACCGGCGCCTTGCCGACGTAGACCACCTCGGCGCCGTTCACCCAGGCCTCCCGCAACGTCGCCACGTCCACCGACGGGTCTCGGCCCTTGAAGTGTCCGGCGGGACTGACGGCAAGGAGTCCGGGCACCCCGCTTTCGACGCGCAGTACCACGTACACGCCGTCTGTCGGCGGTACACCGCTCCCCGGCGAAGCCTCGAACCGAACGAATCCCTTGAACCCGCGTGTCGCAAGTGTGGTGCGTGTCGGTCGAGTTCCGGCATCCGTGCCGAGGATCATGCACCACCGTCCCGACATCGTGTGCGCCGACGGCGAATTCAGCCGGCGGCAAGGCCCGACTTGCAACGACCGCGTCGGACATCGGAGAACGCCTTTCGGATGCTTGGTGAGACGACGCCTGGGTGGCTGAGACCGGACAGCGGCCGCAGGCCGGCGGGAGCACACCACTGAGCGGACATTCGCGTTGCGGACCCGATCGGCACGCGGGTTCCGGTAGGTACGTGCCGCCGTCGGGAGTCGGGGTTGCGGACGACGTCGACGGATGTGATGCGGTGCGCGTCGACGGTGAGGGCCGGTACCGACAGCACGTCCTGCGGATCGCGGACGACCAGCCGGGGGACTCCGTTGACGAACGCCGGGCGCAGGCGCAGGTGTTGCCCGGCGGTGAAGCCGAGCAGTAGTCGGGCCACCTGCTACGGCATGTTCGGGGTGGAGCCGGGGCCGATCGAGGCGTTCAACCCGGTGATGATCTGCGCGGTGGTCTTCGGGCTGTCCATGGACTACGAGATTTTCCTGGTCTCGCGGATCCATGGGGAGTGGAGGTGCACCCGGGATTACGCGTCGTCGGTGCGTGAGGGGTTGGCGCACACCGGTCGTTGATCACGGCGGCGGGCGCGATCATGGTCGTGGTCTTCGGCGCGTTCATGCTGAGTCCGCAACGCAGGCTGCAGCAGGTGGGGTTCGGGATGGCGGTGGTCATCTTCGTGGACGCCTTGATCATCCGGTGTCCGATCGTTCCCGCCGCCATGCAGCTCATGGGCCTTCACGCGTGGTGGCTTCCGGCGCCGTTGGCGCGGCTGTTGCCGAAGGTGGAGTTGGAACGGCACTGATCCGGCGCGCGGCACAACCGGGGGGCTTCCCCGGACCGGTTCGAGGCTGCCTTGGCGTGAGACCGGGCGGACCGAGCAACGGCGCCGCCGCTCGGGGTGTCGGACGCGTTCAGCCTCCTTCGAGTTCTCGGCGCACGGTGGCGGCGATGCGGGTGAGTGCGGTCTCCAGGTGGCGGCGTTGGGCGGCGGTGAGGGGGTCGAAGACGAGCCGCTTCACCTGGGCGACGTGTTCCGGGGCGCTTTCGACGAGTTTGTGCCGGCCGGTGTCGGTCAGGGTGGCGAGGGTGTAGCGGCCGTCGCCGGGGTCGGGTCGGCGGGCGACCCAGTCGCGGGTTTCGAAGCGGTCCATCGTCTTCGACAGGCGGGGCTGGGTGCTGTCGCAGACCCGGGCCAGGTCGCCGAGCCGCATCGTGGCCTCGTCGGCCGCGGACAGCCGGGCCAGCACGCCGTACTCGAAGTTGGAGATGCCCGCGTCCCGCCGGAGTTGGCGGTCGAGGGCCGCGGGGAGGGCGACGACGACCGTGAGCAGCGCCTGCCACAGGTCCTGCTGGTCGTCGTCGAGCCAGGGCGACTGGGTGTCCATGAGCCCCATCCTACTTGCCCGGGCAACTCGCATTGACTTGCCTGGGCAAGTCTTGGTGCGCTAGTTTTCAACTTGCCCAGGCAAGTGAAATAACTTGCCGAGGCAAGTCAATTGAGGAGCTGATCGCGACGACTGCCACGACCACGACCACCACGAACAGCCCGGCCTCCCCGAACGGCTTGACGTCTCCCGTCCCTGCGAGCGGGCCGGCCGGGGCGTACGACGACCTTCTTGCCCGGGTTCTGCCACAGGCGCGCGAGCAGCGGGTGTGGGAGCCGTCGGACGGGCCGCTGCCCAGCCTGTTCGTCAGCCACGGGGCGCCGTTCACCCTCGACGATCCGCAGTGGCTCGGCGACCTCTTCGACTGGGGCCGGTCGATGCCCAAGCCCCGGGCGGTCGTCGTGGTCTCGGCCCATTGGGAACGGGCACCGGTCGCGATATCCGGAGCCGCGGCCGGCACCCCGCTGTACTACGACTTCAGCGGATTCCACCCCCGCTACAAAACTCTTCCCTACGCGACCCCGGACGCCGGCGACCTCGCCCGGCGGCTCACGGGCCTGCTGGGCCGGACGCCGGTGCACGAGTTCGCCGACCGCGGCCTCGACCACGGCGCGTTCATCCCGCTCATGGCCATGTACCCGGCGGCCGACGTCCCGGTCGTGCAGGTGTCGATGCCCGGCCTCGACCCCGGCGCCCTGCTCGAACTCGGGGCACGGTTGCGGCCGTTGCGTGACGAAGGCGTCCTGGTACTCGGCTCGGGCTTCATGACGCACAGCCTCGCGGTCTTCCGGCGGCCGGAACTCGCGGCCGACACCGCGGCCTTCGACGCGTGGGCCGCCGACGCCCTCGCCCGGGGCGACGTCGACGCGCTCGTCGATTACCGCAACAAGGCTCCCGGTGCCGCGGTTGCCCATCCGACGGCCGAGCACTTCGTCCCGCTGCTGTTCACCGTCGGCGCCGCCGACGATCCCGGCAGCGCGGTGAGCGCCGTCGACCGCATGGTGATGTGCAACTCGACCCGGTCCGTGCAGCTCACCTGAGCGCCTCGACGCGCTCCACCGTCCCCCCGATCGCCGCACCCGCGGCGACGACATCGACACGCCCAGGAGGAAAGTGCCATGAAGGCAATACGTTTCCACGAGTTCGGCAGCAGCGAGGTCCTGCGCCACGAGGACGTCGAGCGTCCGGTCCCCGGCGCCGGGCAGGTGCTGGTGCGGGTGGCGGCCACCTCGTTCAACCCGGTCGACGACCACATCCGCGCCGGCGCCCTGGCCGACATGCTCCCGATCACCCTCCCGTACGTGCCCGGGATCGACCTGGCGGGCACCGTCGCCGAACTCGGCGCGGACGTGAGGGGCCCGAAGGTCGGCGACCCGGTCGTGGCGATGCTGCCCCTCGACTTGGCGGGCGGCGCCGCCGAGTACGTGCTCGCCCCGGCAGAGTCCCTGGCCCCCGCGCCTCGGACGATCGAGCTGGTCGACGCCGCGGCGCTGCCGCTGACCGGTCTGGCCGCCTGGCAGACGGCGTTCGAACTCGCCGAGCTGAAGCCCGGGCAGAGCGTCCTGGTCAACGGCGCGGGCGGCGCCGTGGGCGGCCTCGTGGTGCAACTCGCCGTCGACGCCGGGGCACACGTGACCGCGGTGGACACACCACGGCACGCCGACCGCCTGCGGGGCTACGGCGCCCACCGGGTCGTCGACCCCCTCGACCTCGCCGCCGGCCCGGCCGCCGTCGGCGGCCCGTTCGACGCCGTGATCAACCACGTACGCGTCTCCCCGGAAGAACTCGCGCAGCTCACGAACTACGTCGCCGACGGCGGGATCGCCGCCGGCACGGCCGGCCCGATCCCCGACGACCCCGCCCGGGGCGTGCGCACCGCGAGTTTGTGGGTCCGCAGCGACGGAGCCCAACTCGCCGAGCTGGTCGCCAAGGTGGACGCCGGCAAGCTCCGACTCCACGTCGCCGCGCACCGCCCGGCGACCGAACTGGCCGCCGTGCACGAGGACGCCGGCGCCGGCCGGCTGCCCGGCAAGACGGTCGTACTCGCACCCTGACCACACCCTGGCGGGGCCACCGGCCGTTCGTTCTCCCGCTGTGGTTTCACGGCGGCGGCGCTGATCACCACGGCCGCGCCCGCCTCGTGCGCAGCGGCGTCGAAGGCGCCGGGCGACGCGCTCGGATGCGACACCGGGCTGCGATGCGGGGCCGGGCCGGGAGCGCCGTCCTGAACGGCTGTGGCGGCCATATCTCCCACGGAGACCCCGACTTCAACGACGCCGGTCACCGTGTTGCCGACGCCGAGGTCTTCGGTGACGTGGCACGACCCGCGGCTCGGGGAAGTGGATGTCCTCGTTTCCCTGTGCGGCCAGTCGGATGAGGGGAAGGAGGGTTGCGTGGACGGTCCTGTCACGGCCGCTCGACGGGACATGATCCGCGCAACCCTCTGCGGTTTCCCGGGATACGCAACTCTTCCACGAGAGTCCCCGGCAGGTCCGCGGGGCCTACACGCAGGGCGAGTTCCAAGAATGCGGGTTCTCCATCCCGTCGGCCGTTCCCCGCGCGCAGGGGAGTGGGTGCGGACCTGTGACCCGCCTGTGTGGCCGCCGTTGCCGGTGTCGCGGACTTCCGGCACGGGGGCCGGCGAACCCCGCGCTCGCCGGCCCGTCTTCCGTCAGTGCGCGGGTGTGTCTTCGAGCCGGTACAGCTCCGGGACGGAGATCTTGATCGGCTCCTGAGTGGTCCGGGCGATCACGACGACGACCGGCTCGTTCGGGTCGGGATTCTCCTCGCGGTGGGGGACGAACGGCGGTACGTGGAGGAAGTCGCCGGGGCCGGCTTCGATGCGTACCTCCTTGGTGCCGTCGTGGTAGAAGTACAAAGGGTTCCCGCTGACCACGTAGACGCCCGCCTCGGAATCGCCGTGGTGGTGGTTGTCCGTCGCGCTGGACGGCGGATTGACCACCAGGCCCATCCAGAGCTTCCTCGAACCGACCGTGGCGCCGCTGATGACGGCCGCGGGCCCCTGCGCCTCGCCGGCGCGGATGTGGCGAAGCCGGTCCCCTCTTGGTGTTTCGCCGTCGTTCCCGGGTGCACCGTCGATGTCTATCGGGTTGCTCATCGCAAGCCTCCTGGTGGTTTGGAACGGCCGAACGGCCGTGCTTCAGACTGCGACCTCCCATCGGAAATGGCAAGAATCTTTGCTGTATCGGCAACGAGCGCGCGTCGGGCCGGTCGGCGCTTCCGATCCGGCTCCGCCCCGTTGTGCGGCGCCTGGGCGTACGCCGCGGCGCCGGTTGCCGACAGTGTGGAGCCCATGGGATGCGGCCGCCCTTGGCGGTGAGCAGGGTGTCGCGTTCGCCGAGGTGGCCGACGAGTTCGCGTTCGACTCGGCGGGCCGGGGGGCGACCCGGATCGCCGCGCTCGTACTGCGGGTCGTCGATGAACTCACAGCGGGCGGCGGGTTTCTGACGGATCGTCAGGATGTGAGGGCATGCTCCTGAGCGTGGGCGAGGGCGTCGATGGCAGCCCCCAGGGTCGTTATGACGTGGGCGCCGGCACCTGCGGCCTCGGGGGGTTCGCCGCATGGGCGATGCCGCGCAGGGTGGGGTCGACGACTTGCGGTTTTCGCCGCACCGGGACGGCCCGGAACCCGTATCGCCGGGCTCCGGGCCGAGCTGCCGTTCACGCCGATCGGCACGACGGATACCTCCCCTGTCGGCCGGAACCCGGTGTGGTCGCCGCCGCGCCCGCTCTGTGGCGAGCGCCCCGGGTTCGGAGGCGGGTCGATCCGTACAGGGAGGGGTGATCCGGTGTCAGCGGGGCGGTGCGGGTGCGGTGTGCTCGCGCAGTGTGGCAGCGAACTCCCTGGCGCGGTCGAGCTGTACGCGCAGCGCCTCGCAGCGCTGCAGCGTCGTCTCCTCGAATCCGCGCACCACCGCGATCAAAGCGGCCCGTTCGGGTGCGTCGGTGGCGGGGTCGTCGAGCCGATCGGTGGCCGCGAGCAGGTCGCGCATCTCCTCCAGCGAGAACCCGAGCGGTTTCATCCGGCGGATCAGCATCAACCGGGCCACGTCCGGTTCGGTGTACAGGCGGAAACCGCCCTGCGAACGCGCGGAGGGCACCACGAGGCCGACCTCCTCGTAGTGCCGAATCGTCCGCAACGACAACTCGGTGCGCTCGGCCACCTCGCCGATCTGCATGTGCGCCTGGTCCACGTGCGTCCTTCCGCCCTGAAGTCCGCAGCGAAGCCCCGGACGTGATCTCTACCGTAACGTTAGGGTAGGGTCGGTGGTCGACGGGGCCGATGGGTCCTGTGCCCGAACGACACCACGGCCAGGCATTCCGCGCCCCGCCCCGGTCCCAGGAGGGGGCGCGATGACATCGCCCGGCCCTGCCTCCTGCCCACCGTGATCCCGGCCCCTCGCTGACGCGGCGCCCTCCGGCTGCCGCTCGCCCTCGGCCGGTCACCCCACCACTTCCACCCGCGCCGCCCCGGTGAGCCGCGGCTCCCGACGGTGTCGCGGCACGCACGCGATCCCGCTCCCGCGACGCGGTGGCCGGCACGCCCGACACACCGAAGGTCCCGCCTTGTCCAATCCCGCCCCGTCCTCCGCCCGCCTGCGCATCGGGCGGCCCGCCTGGTTGTCGTCCCCGAAGGTCGCCCGCGTCGAGATCCTCGCCGGGCTGGTGGTCGCGCTCGCGCTGATTCCCGAGGCGATCTCGTTCTCCATCATCGCCGGCGTCGACCCCTCCGTCGGCCTCTTCGCGTCCTTCACCATGGCCGTCACCATCTCGATCGTCGGCGGGCGTCCGGCGATGATCTCCGCCGCCACCGGTGCCGTCGCGCTGGTCATCGCCCCCCTCGGCCACGATCGCGGACTCGGCTACCTCGTCGCCGCCGTCGTCCTGGGTGGCGTCTTCCAGATCCTGCTCGGGGTGCTGGGCGTGGCCAAGTTGATGCGGTTCGTGCCCCGTTCGGTGATGGTCGGGTTCGTCAACGCCCTCGCCATCCTGGTCTTCCTCGCGCAGGTGCCCCAACTCCACGACGTGCCCTGGGCCGTCTACCCCCTGCTGGGCGCCGCGCTGCTGATCATGGTGTTCCTCCCGCGCCTGACCAAGGTCGTCCCCGCACCGCTGGTGTCCATCGTCGCGCTCACCGCCCTCACCCTCGGCGCCGGCATCGCGGTGCCCGACGTCGGCGGCGAAGGCAGGCTCCCCTCCTCGTTGCCCACCCCCGGCATCCCGGACGTGCCCTACAACACGGACACGCTCACCACGATCGCCCCCTACGCGCTCGCCCTCGCGCTGGTCGGGTTGATGGAGTCGTTGATGACGGCCAAGCTCGTCGACGACATCACCGACACCCGCTCGAACAAGACCCGCGAGTCGATCGGCCAGGGCGTCGCGAACATCGTCACCGGGTTCTTCGGCGGCATGGGCGGCTGCGCGGTGATCGGGCAGACCATGATCAACGTCAAGAACGGCGCCCGCACCCGGCTGTCCACGTTCCTGGCCGGTGTGTTCCTGATGGTCCTGTGCGTCGTCTTCGGATCCGTGGTCTCCGACATCCCCATGGCCGTCCTGGTCGCCGTCATGATCATGGTCTCGGTCGGCGCGTTCGACTGGCACTCCATCGCGCCCGCGACGCTCAAACGTATGCCGATCGGCGAGACCACGGTCATGGTCGTCACCGTCGTGATCGTCGTGGCCACCGGCAACCTCGCCGTCGGTGTGGTCGTCGGCTCGATCACCGCGATGATCATCTTCGCCCGACGCGTCGCCCACCTCGCCGACGTCAACGCCGTGGTCGACCCCGACGGCGACAGTGTGGTCTACCACGTCACCGGCGAGATGTTCTTCGCCTCCAGCAACGACCTCGTCTACCGGTTCGACTACCCCAACGACCCCGACCACGTGATCATCGACCTGACGGACGCGCACATCTGGGACGCCTCCACGGTCGCCACCCTGGATGCCATCACCACCAAATACGCCCGCTTCGGCAAAACCGTCGAGATCACCGGACTCGACGAACGCTCCGCCGCCATACACGGCAATCTCACCGGCGAACTCTCACGCGGCCATTGACCGACCGCGTCCGCCGCCCGTGCCGACGGCGATGTCGAGGGCGGCGAACCACGCGCGTTCAGGCCCCGGCCGGCGGCAGCCGGTACCGGCCGGGCCCGGTCCGGCAAGTCCGGGCCATGGCCGGGAAGTACGTCCGATCCGAACCTCGGACGCCGTTCGTGTGGCGCCCCGTCACCTGAGGAGGAGGCGGCAATCGCGTTCGGCGAGGTTCAGGCGGGTCAGGGGCGCGCCGATGTCGGACGCGAGCCGCCCGGGGTCGAAGGCCGCCGCGAGGGTGGCCGGGTCGCCGGCGCGCACCGCGGCGCGTCGATCGCGGTACACCTGCGTGTCCCCGCGGACGGCGTCGGCGACCTCGGCCCAGGCAGCCGCCCAGGTCGCGTCCGTCGACCGGACGCGCGCGAGATCGCGCGTCGTGTGCTCGAACTCCCGGACGGCCCGGTCCAACGCGGCGATGGCGTCCGCCGCCGGGAGCCCCTTCCCGCGCACGGCGACCAAGGCTTCGAGGATCGCCCGCCGGTCCTTGGCGTAGTCCGGATTCGCGTTCCGTCGGGAGACGACCTCGCCGCATATCGCGGCGGCTCGTCCCGTGAACTCGGCGCGGTCCCCGATGCGGTCCGGGCCGGACGAGCCCCCACCCGAACACCCCAGGAGACTCACGGCTGCCAAGGTGCCGCAGACCGACAGGGCCGCAGCCCGAAGCGCGCCTCGACGGCTCGTCGCCCCCTCTTTCATCCCGACCCTTTCCTTCGTTCCCGCGCCAGGGAGCGGCTCGTCGGATGTCGAGCGTGACAGGACGGGTGGGCACCGTCATCCCCCGCATCCGGACGTACCCGATCCGCTCCGGAATCCGGCAACGCCGCCGCGGGCGGAGCGGTTCGGAGGGTTTGCGATGCCGGCGCCCCGCCCACCGACGGAGCAAAGGCGGATCACTCGATTACCCCTTTGATCCTATTAAGGGCGGAGGTGTTGATCATGAACGTATCGGTGCGAAGACGCATCGTTCGTGGAGCGGTCGCGATGCTGGCCGTGGGAGCCCTGGTCGGGCCCGCGGGTCCCCCGGCCGCCGTCGGCCAGGCGGCGTCGGCGAGGCTTGCCGACCGGGCCGTCGCAGCGGAGCGGGCGGTCGTCCTGGACGGGAACTCCCTGGAGCCGGAGTTGATCCGAGCGGTGCTGCGCGGGGAACCCATGCGGGTCGAACTGTCCCCGCAGGCCAAGGGGAACCTCGACTCCGTGCGCAAGGGCGCGGAGGAGTACCTGAAGGACAAGAGTCATCGCGTCTACGGGTGGAACCAGGCACTGGGACCTCTGAAGGGAGAGCCTCTCACCCCGGAGCAACAGCTCAAGTTCCAGGTGAACGTGCTGCGTTCGCACGCATCGGGCGTGGGAGCGGACGTTCCGGAGCGGGTGACCCGGCTCGCCCTGCTGTTGCGGGCGAACACGATGGCCCGAGGTCACATGGGCGTGCGTTCGGGGTTCGTGCAACGCACCCTCGACTTCCTCAATGCCGGAGTGACTCCCGTGCTTCCCCAGATCGGTCCGCTGGGGACCGGGGATCTTCAGCCCATGGCGCAGGCGGGCCTGGTCCTCACGGGAGACGAACAGGCCAAGGACGCCCGTACCTGGTTCCGAGGACAGACGACCACGGCGGCCCGGGCGGTCGAATCGGCGAAGCTGCCTGCGGCCTTCGCGCTGGAGCAGGGCGAGGCCCTTCCCCTGATCAGCGGAAACAGCGTGCTCACCGCCCGATACGCCCATGCTGTCGCCCGTTCGGCCGCGCTGCTGGATCAGACGGAACAGGCATTCGCCCTGTTCATGGAGGCGATCCGGGCCGAGCAGGGTTCTCTGGACTCGCGTACGCACGAGGAGCGAAAGTTTCCCGAGCAGGCCGAAGTGGCCGACCGGGTCCGGACGTTGACCTCGGGCAGCCAGTGGATGACCGAGCCGGGCCGCAAGGCGTTCGAGGATCACCCGGAGACCCTCGGCGGATATTCGCCGCGGGTCCAGGACGCCGTTTCGGTGCGGGCCGCGCCCCAGATCATCGGGACCGCACGGCGCACCGTGGACGAGGCGTGGCGGATCGTCGCCGACGAGGCCAACGCGTCCACGTCGAACCCGCTGATCTTCTGCAAGGACTCCTGCGAGTTCGTCATGGGCGGCAACTGGGACGCGGCGCGCATCGGCCACGCCGTCGACACCCTGAACGCACAGATGACGGATGTGGCGTTGTTGTTGCACGCGTTGGGCGAACGGTTGATGAGCAAGGAGTGGAGCTACGGGCTGACCCCCAGTCTCGTCGGGGTGTGGGGCAAGAACGACAAGGCGGGGCTCAACTCCGGCATGGTGCAGGTCCAGACGGTCTCCGCGGCCGTCGTTCCCGAGATGCAGGTCCACGCGGCCCCGGCCGGAGTGCTCAGTCGGCCGGTCAAGTTCGGGCAGGAGGATCACAACACCATGGCCGTGGCGTCGGTCCGGCACCTGCACGAGAACCTGGACGGATTCGAGAAGATCCTCGGCGTCACGTGGCTCATGACCGCCCAAGGGGTCGACATCGTCGGCAACATCGGGCCCGAGGAGGGCGGTGACGCCTTCATGAAGGGCCTCCCGATGGCCAAGGGCACCGAGGCCGTCCAGCAAAGGATCCGGCAGGTGGTGCCCATGCTGAAGGAGGACCGTTGGATGGCCCCGGAACTCGACACGATGATCACCTGGGTCCACACCGAGACCGACCCCGCGACCGGGACGGGCGGCGCTTCGGGGCGGCGGTCGACCGGGTGACATGACGGTCGCGGGTGTCCTCGACACACCGGTCGACGACACCCGCGAGCGGCAGCAGCGGCCGGCGGCGGGGGTGGGTCAGGGGCCGACGCGTTGCACCGTGATCACGTACTGGTCGACCGCGCCCTCCCACTTGGCCACCAGCGCGCCGTCCTCGTTCCCCGACTCGCGCATGTCGTGGGGGCAGAGGGCCAGGTCGTGGGAGTCGGGGTCGCAGAAGGCGCGCAGGTGCGCCCGGATTCCGGCGTGCTCCACGGCCGCGATCGCCGCCTCCACCTCCGTGCCGCCCTCCGCGCACCGCACCAGCGTGTCGGGGCCCTCGCCGATACCGGTGGCCACGCGGAGGGCGTCCGGCAGCGTGCCGTCCGACACGATCGCGGCCATCACCAGGGACCAGGTCCCCTCCGGCAGATCGGCGGACGTGAGGTCGACGCCATGGCGTGCCGTCGACCGCGCCAGATCGGCACCCCGGACGATGGGCAGGTCGTCGGGACCGCTCAGTGACACGGCCGACAGATCCTCCGCGAAGGCGGCCGGGAACGCGGCCGGTGTATCGATCTCGAAGAGGGAGCGGCTCGCGTCGAACCGCAGTTCCGGGTAGCCGATTTCGTCGAGCAGCAGCAGGTTCTCGTTCGATACCGACGTCCGGCCCGTCAACGCGGCGGGCTCAAGCCACTCGGGGTCCCGGTAGGACTCGGTCTCGTGGAGCCAGTTGCCGCTGTAGTAGGCCGCGTATTGCGCATCGGGCGCGAAGTCCGCGAGCGGCCGGCCCACCAGGACGCCGAGGGCCTGCGTCAGGGACGACCGCCAGTCGTCGTCGGCGGTGTGGGCGGGAAGGTCGGACATGCTTCACGACATTTCCTGGGTCGAGGTTCACGGGCTCCGGAACGCCACGACGCCGACGGCGTCCAGGGTCCGAAGGAGACGATCGCGACCACCGTAGGAACGCCCTCCGACAACGCCCTGCGGCATCCCGCGCCGTCCCCCGGCGAGCCGTGCCCGGGCGAAGCCCCAGTCGGGGAATCGGATGCGGACCGGGCGCGGGCCTGCAACGACGCCAACCGGTCGGGCAGTTCGTCGTCCCGGCCCCGCCCTTGGAGGTCTGCCGACAGCGCAACGTGGCTTGCCCGGCCCGAGAGCGGGCCCACTTCGACCACGGCCCGCAGTATCGGGCCATGTGTGAGCAACCGGGCGGCGTCGGTTGGTGGTCGCACACCACGGCCCGGACGGCGGAGGAGCCGGCCGACCCGATCGCCGCCCACGCCCGTCATCGGGCCGTGCCATGAGCAGGCGGCGACCTCGCCCGATCGGCGTGCCCGGGACGGAGACGTCCCGGACGTAGCGCTCTTGGCTGCGCGGGCGGGGCTCGGGATCAGAAGGTCACGACCGAGCGGGCCACTTCGCCTCTGCGCAGTGCGTCGTATGCGTCGTTGACCTCGGTCAGTGGGATCCGACGGCTGATCAACTCGTCGATGCGCAGCCGACCCTGGAGGTAGAGATCGACGTAGCGCGGCATGTCGGTGGTGAACGTGTTGGATCCCATGTGCACGCCGCGTACGGTCTTGCCCTGGCCCCAGAGGGCGTAGCCCGGCACGTTCACGGTCGCGGTCATCGGGGTGACCCCGACCACGTACGCTGTCCCGCCCGGCGACGTCATCGCCACGGCTTGGCCGATGGTGGCCTCCAGGCCGATCGCCTCGAAGGCGTGGTCGACGCCGAACCCCGCCGTCAGCGCGAGGACTTCGGCCACCGCGTCGTGTGACGCCGCGTCGATCGTGTCGGTCGCGCCGAGCGCGCGGGCGAGTTCACGCTTGGCCGGTTGCAGGTCGATCGCGATCACCCGCCCCGCGCCGCGCAGACGCGCACCCTGGACGATGTTGAGGCCGATGCCGCCGCAGCCGAGCACCGCGACGGTTTCGCCGGCCCGGATGTCGGCGCTGCGCCAGGCGGCGCCGACACCGGTGGTCACCGCGCAGCCGATCACCGCGGCCACGTCGAGCGGCATCGCCGGGTCGATCGCGACCACCGCGTTCTGGTGCAGGAGCATCTGCTCGGCCAGCCCGCCGATCCACGAACTCGCGTTCACCGGCTGTCCGTTCCTGGACAGCCGGGGCGGACCGTCGGCGTCGCGCATGGTGGCGGCCTTGTCCGAGCACAGCCAGGTCCGGCCGCGCGCGCACTGCGGGCAGCGGCCGCAGAACACCGACAGGCACGCGACGACGTGATCGCCGGGCGCGACCCGGGTGACACCCGGGCCGACCGCGACGACCGTCCCGGACGCCTCGTGGCCGAGCACGGCCGGGCGCTGGTGGGGGATCGCGCCGTCGAGGATGTGGATGTCGGAGTGACACAGACCGCACGCCGCGGTCCGCACCAACACCTCGCCGGGACCGGGGAGATCGATCTCGATGTCGACGATGTCCAGGGTGCCGGGCTGGGTGGTCAGAATGGCCGCGCGCATGGATGCCTCTCTCGGGTCCCGAAGGCTGGAAGTTTCGATATCCGACTGTCTCGATGTCCGACGGTGTCGACGGGTGAGCGGGGAATGGCTCCGTCGCCCGATACCCGCCGCCCATCGCCTGGCGCCCGTCGGCCTGTTGCGCCGAGCGCGTGGCGAGGACGTTGTACGGAACCGCGGGCGACCGCAGCGCACTTGCGTGGGTGCCGCATCGTGCGGAGGCCCGGGGCCGCGGGGGTACACGGGCATGGTGCGTGTGCACCCCCGCGTGCACCCCCGCGGCGCGGACCCGGGCGCTGCTCGACGACGTGTTCGCCGAGCAACACACCCCGCTCGCGCGTGCCTACGCCGGGCGGCTGACGCCCTTGGTCTCGGTGAACTCGCGCAGGCCCGCCAGGCCCTGTTCGCGGCCGAGGCCGCTTTCCCGGAAGCCGCCGAACGGGCCGAGCGCGCGAGCGCCGTTCACGGTCACCTGTCCCGCGCGGATCCGGCGTGCGACCGCCGCGGCGCGCTCGGGGTCGGCGCCGTGTACCGCGCCCACCAGGCCGAATCGCGAGTCGTTGGCCATCGCGACGGCCTCGTCCGGGTCGCGGTAGGGGATCACCGCGAGGACCGGACCGAAGACCTCCTCGCGCGCGATCCGCATCGTGTTGGTGATTCCGGTCAGAATGGTCGGCGCGATGTAGTGCCCGCCGCCGGGCACCTCCACCCGCCCGCCGCCGTGCGCGATCACGCCGCCCTCGGCCACCGCGCCCGCGATGTCGGACAGCACCCGGTCGGCCTGGGCTCCGCTGATCAGCGGACCCATCTCGGTGGTGCTCGCGCACGGGTCGCCCACCCGAACCGCCGCCGCCAGGGCGACCAGCCGCTCGACGATCTCCTTCTCCCGGGCGGCCGGCACGAACAGGCGGCTCTGCAACACGCAGACCTGCCCGGCGTGTCGGGTGCAGCCGTCGAACAGGGCCTGCGCGGCGAGTGTGTCGTAGGCGTCCGGGTGCAGGTCGTCGAGGTGGATCGAGGCGGACTTGCCGCCGAGTTCGAGCACGACGCGCTTGAGCGTGACGGCGGCATCGGCCGCGATCTGCTTGCCGACCACCGTACTGCCGGTGAAGCTGATCATGTCGACGTCCGGATGCCCGGTGAGCGCGCGGGCCGCGTCCAGGGACGTGGTGGTCACCACGTTGACCACGCCGGCCGGGATGCTCGTCTCGTGGTCGATGATCCAGGCCAGCGCCAGCGCCGCGAGCGGGCTGAGCGGGGACGGCTTGAGTACGACGGTGTTGCCGGCCGCGATCGCGTTGGCGACCTTGGTCAGATTCAGCGTGTGCGGGTAGTTCCACGGTGTCACGGCCGCGACCACCCCGTGCGGCTCGTGCACGAGGGTGCCCACCGCGCCGGGACCGGTCAATGCTTCCTCGGCCGGTACGAGCGCCAACTGCGCGGCGCCGGCGGCGATCGAGGCGGCGGCCATCACCTGGCCGGGGCGGTCGTTGGCGACGCCCCATTCGACCCGGGACAGGTGATCGAAGAAGTCCTGATGCCTGGTCAGACCCGCGGCGAGCTCGGCCAGGCAGGCGGACCTCTCGGCGGGCGACATGCGCGGCCAGGGCCCGCCGTCGAAGGCCGTTCGGGCGGCCCGGACGGCGCCGACCATGTCCGCGACGCTGCCGTCCGCGATCGTGGCGAGTACCGATCCGTCTCCGGGCGAGACGTCCTCGAACCGGCCGTTGCCACCGGGCGCCCAGGCTCCGTTCACGAACAGCCCGGCATCCGCCACGGTGCCGATGTCCAAGGTCATGGCCACTCCCGTCTCCTGATGGTCCGTCACCCGAGACGCGACACGTGTCGTGTCGGCGGGCAGGGCTCGGAGGCTAACGACGATCGGTCAACTTGACCAGGTCAAGGGATCTGTCGGGGATGTTCCGTGCACCACTTCCGCGCGCCACCTCACCGACCGGTCCCCCGGGCCGTTCCGGGGCCGCCGGCGCCGCACCGGGGGCGGTCGTCGCGAGCGGCGGTTCGGCCGCCCCCTATACGAAAGTCCTCACCGACGAATACACCGCCGAAGTCGATTCGGACTCGAACACCTCGATCACCGCCCCGAACCGCACGACACCGTTCAGCCTCGACAAGCCCGGCTGCGACGCCTACTACGGCACCCACCCGTGGCCGCCGTTCCCGCCGCGCTGCGCCGGGAACGGCGGAGCGGCGGTACCCGACTGCTCGTTCGCCCGAAGCGAGGCCAACCCGGGCCCGGGCGACGACCCGGCGATCACCTCGGCCGACGCCGTCATCCCGTTCGACCGGGCGGCGTACGGCGCGCGGACGTCCCCGCCGACCGGGGTCGTGAAGCACACCAACGGATTCACCCTCGGCAGAGTGGACGGCAAGACGCCCAACGGCACCGGCTCCGCCGGCCACCACTTCGTCCATTACGTAGTCGACCCGCTCGACACGGAAGACGACGCCAAGGCGATCCGGTTCATCACTTGGGCCAAGGCTCCGCAGCGGCAATACACCTGGCAGTTCTCCGGCTTCGCCGGCCGATCCCGCATCTGCGCGTGCGCCGCGCCCACGTCTTCCGCGGGCGCGGCGCACGCTCCCGGTCGATGCGGGTGCGGCGAGCAGTGGCCGAGACGTGCACCTGCGGGTAGAGGCAGCCGGGCGCCCGGCCGGGGAAGTGCAGGGCGACGGCGGTCCGGGCGGGCCCTCGGCGATACCCCGGGCCGCGCGCGATCCGTGCCCGGCGGGGGCGCGCGCTCAGCCCCAGGGCAGCTCGGCCCGTACCTCGAAGCCGCCGTCCGGGGTCGGGCCGCAGGCGAGCTTGCCGCCGGCCAGGGTGGCGCGTTCGGTCAGGCCGATCAGGCCCTGGCCGGAGCCCGGCACGTGCGGGACCTCGCCCGGCGGCGCCGAGTTTCGCACGGACACGGTCAGGCCCTCGCGGGGTGCGCCGGCGACCGTGACCGTGGTCCGGGCCCCGGGTGCGTGTTTGCGGGCGTTGGTCAGGGCCTCCTGGGCGATGCGGTAGGCGGTGCGACCGACCGAGGCGGACACGGTCGACGTGTCGGTGACCCGGCGCGCCAGGGTGACCTGCATGCCCGCGTCGTGCGACTGGGCGACCAGGTCGTCCAGCGCGGCGAGCGTGGGCTGGGGGCGGCCGGGATCGTCGGCATCGCCCGCGCGCAGCACACCGATGATCTCGCGAAGGTCCTGCAACGCCTCGTGCGCGCTCTCCCGGATGACGCCGGCCGCCCTCGCCACCTGCTCGCGAGGCGCGTCCGGCCGAAACTCCAGCGCGCCGGCGTGCACACTCAGCAGGGTCAGTCGATGCGCGAGGACGTCGTGCATCTCGCGGGCGATGGCTTCGCGGGCCAGCCGCTGCGCCTGCTCGGCCCGCAGCTCCGCCTCCGCCTCGGCGCGGCGGGCCCGGTCCCGCAGGCTGAGCATGAGCTGGCGCTTGGCGCGTACGAACATGCCCCAGCCGATGACGGACAGGGTCAGCAGCACGGCGAACACCACGACGCCGAGGTAGGACATCTCGGGGTCCGGGCGCAGTCCGTAGAACACCGGGATCAGCGCGAGTTGCAGGCCGCCCACCCAGGCCACGTACCGGAAGGGCCGGTGCACCGTGAGGGTGAACAGGGCAACGAGGCCGGCGCCGCCGGAAGCCGTGGAGATCAGACCGACGGGGATCAGGACCGCGGCCAGTCCCAGCGGCCACCGGCGGCGCAGCCAGACCGCGCCGCACGCCACGACGCCCAGCGCCAGATCGGCGAAGACGAGAGCGCGAGGCAGATCCGACTGCTCGTCCAAGGAGGCGACAGCGGCGACGCCGACGGCGACGGCCGCCAGGAAACAGCAGACGTC
This sequence comes from Embleya sp. NPDC020886, assembly GCF_044333915.1. Classification (NCBI taxonomy): domain Bacteria; kingdom Bacillati; phylum Actinomycetota; class Actinomycetes; order Kitasatosporales; family Streptomycetaceae; genus Embleya; species Embleya sp. NPDC020886. Next base: position 605,088 of record NZ_JBIRRX010000003.1, read on the forward strand.
GACAATCCAGTCCCGGGTCGTGCGGCGGGATCGGGTGTGGCTCCCGACATCGGAATCGAGTTCGTCGGCCACCGCGGATGGCAACCACCATCGCCGCGCACCGAACTGCGCCGGTCCCGGCACCATCGTGTCATGCGTCATGGTCGACAACCTACGCACCACGCGTACGGTCGCGCGCCTTCCGTCCACCTCCGTCCACGAATCCCCTGGTGCCGGCCGCCGTGCCCTCGTCGCCGCGCGCCGCCCGGGGCCGTGCTCGCACGTCAAGGGTAACGGGGGCGCGTGGATGGAAACGGTGATCGTGCGGTTACCGAATGTGGAGGCGGGGGCCGGTGGGGAAGTGTCGGGCAGGCCCGCCCTGTTGCGCCCGGGACCGGGGGAGGGCGCCGGCGTTGGGTGCGGGGCGCCGGACACGCCGGTGCCGTTCGAGCGCTCGCGTCCGCTCCTCCCGGTCGCCGACGGTGAAGTCTCCTTCAAGGTCTCCGTACTCCAACACGCCTATCCGGACCGGGATTCGCAACCTCGCGGCGGTGAGCCCACGACCAGTGCGTTCGCGCTCGATCCGACCGCCGAGTCTCGTCCTGCTCGCGCCGTGCGAACCGCGCGTGTGTGACACGCCCGCACGCGGCCACCATCGGCGCCGGCAAGGTGTTGGAACGACTGCGCCCTTTCGCCGGACAGGCGGACTCGACCCGACCCGACCCGACCCGCGATCGATCGGCTATATCCTCGACCACGGCCGGCTGTGGTCGGGTGGTCCGAACGAGTCGGCCGACACCGACATCTCCTCGCACCAGTGGGACCGACAGTTGCCGATCCGACAGCCCCACCCAGGATTCGCCGTCTCCCGGGCGCCGAGGTCGCCCTCCGGGGCGGTGGGCCGGATGATCGCGATACTGGTGCTGTGCGCGGCGATCGTGGCCGGAGTCCGGTACGGGACCCCGGCTGCCGGGCATCCTCTCGACACGAGCGGGGCGACCGGGGCGGCGGCCACGACGGCGCGGGCGACGGCCGGGACGGGACCGACTCGGATCGACGTGCCCGCCGGAGTGACCGCGGGGGTGGCGGTGTTCGACCGGCGGACCGGCGTGTTCACCGAACAGCTCGACGCGAACAAGCGATTCCGCTCGGCGTCGGTGGTCAAGCTGCTGATCGCCCTCGACTACCTGTGGAGTCTCGGGCCGGAATACCGGATCCCGGCGGCCGATCGACCGGCGTTCGACCGTATGTTGCGCTCCAGTGACGACGCCGCGGCCTCGGACTTCTGGTCCCGGGCCGGGGCCGACGCGGTCGTCGACCGCATGGTGACCCGACTGAACCTGGTCGACACCGCGCCGCCGGACGACCCGAACTACTGGGGCTACACCGCGCATTCGGCCGCCGACGTGGTCCGGATCTACCGGTACCTGCTCGAAACCGCACCGGCGCCGGTGCGCGACCTGGTGATGGGCGACCTGCGTGCGTCGACCCGCTGCGCCTCGGACTCCTTCGACCAGCACTTCGGGATCCCGTCCGCCTTCGACCGTCCGTGGGCGGTCAAGCAGGGCTGGTCGGGCTTCTCGTCGGGCGGTTGCGGGCCGACCGGTGCGGTGCCGGCGTCGGCCGGCGTCGACCTGTCCCATCCGGCGCTGCACACCACCGGCACGGTCGGGGCGGGGGACCGGTCGATCGTGGTGGTCCTGACCCTGCATCCGGCGGGCACGTCGTACGGGCGGGCCTACACGGACGTGGGTCGGCTCACCCGCTCGCTGAACGTACCCGGCGCGGCGCTCCCGTCGGGGACCCGGTGTTCGGGCCACGATCCACCCGGGTGGCGACGGACGATACGGAACGGGGGGTGCGCCCCGAAAGGCGAATGGTGGTGCCGCGGACTGCGCGGCACCACCATTCGGCGGGTGACCGGGCCGCCGCGCCGAGCGGGCGGGGCCGGCCCCGAGGGTGCGGACGAACCGCCGGGTCCGGCCGCCCTCGTCGACGTTTCGCTCACGTTGCGTTTCCGTACCGCCCCTTGCCGTGAGCCGGCGGAAGCGGGTGCCGGGCCTGCTTGCCCGGACCCTGGCCTGCAGTACAGCATGATCTTGCGTGACGTCCCCGATCGCAGGTTCCCGAGGCAGGGAGCCTTGTCGGCAGTGCCTGGCGGTCTCAGGCCAGCGAGGCGGCGCGGGCGGGGTCGATGGCGTGCCGGAGCGGCTGGTTCTGTGTGAGGCGGCGAAGTTCGTCGAGCACGAGTCGTCCGAGCCGGTGACGTTCGGCGCCCATGGCGCCGGCCAGGTGCGGTGTCAGGACGACGTTGGGAAGGGTGAACAGTGGCGAGTCATGGGCCGGGGGTTCCGGGTGCGTTACGTCGAGTACGGCGGTGAGGTCGGTCCTGGCCTGCAGGACCCGCGCGGCGGCGACCTCGTCGATCAGTGCACCCCGCGCGGTGTTGATCAGTGTCGCTCCCGGCCCCATGGAGTCGAGCAGTTCCGCCCCGATCGAGCCGCGGGTCTCGGGCAGCAGCGGTGCGTGGAGGCTGACGACCTGACAGGTGGCGAAGAGTTCCTCGACGGGGATCAGTTGCACTCCCGCGCGCCGGGCGGTGTCCGGGGAGGCGACGGGATCCGTGGCGAGGACCTCGACGTCGAAGCGGGAGAGGTGGGCGGCGACCAGCCGACCGATGTGCCCGAGTCCCAGCAGGCCCACCCGTGACCGGTAGGCGCCCGGGACGTCGGGACGGGTGGGGAAGCGGCGGTTCTGCGTCACCTCCCGCTCGATGCGGTGGGCCTGTTTCAGTCCGAGGAGGACATGGGCGAGGGTGAACTCCGCCACCGGCACGGCATTGGCCGCGGCGGCGGAGACGATCGGGATGTCGCGATCCCAGAAGGCGGGTGTGGTCAGGTGCCGGACGGATCCCGCCGCGACGAGAACGGCCCGCAGCCGAGGGGCATGTGCCAGGAGGGCGGCATCGAGGACGGGTGCGCCCCAGCCGGTGAGCAGCAGGTCGACGGTCCGCAGCACACCGGGGTCCGCGTCGAGTTCCTGCCGGGTGCGGGGCGGGCCCTGCCACTGCACGAGTCGGCCGATCTCGGCCAGCACTTCGGGCGGGTAGACGTCGTCCCGGCGTTCCTCCTCCATGACCAACAGGGCTGTCGGTGCGGTGGCCGGTTCGTTCATGTCGGGTTGCTCTCCTCGGCCTGTTCGGTGGTGGACCGGCGGCCGGACGGTCGGCGGTCCCTGCTCGGAAGTGCTGGTAAGCGCTTGCCCGAACCTCGCGGTGGCCTGTGCGCCGTCCGGCCCGTAGCTCGCAGGAACCATACATCGGATCATTGAAATGTCGTCACCGTGACCTTGGATGCCCGATCTTCTCCGTTTCGGTGGCTGTCGTCGAGGCTGAGGCATACCTCGGCCTGAATGCCCGTTCCTGCCGATGCCCAAATTGCGTGAGTAGGAGCCTATTTATAGGGATAAGGCCGTCCGTCTCGTCCGTCGAATCACGCGCCGGGGGCGCCGGAGTGCCCCGGATGAGCACTCTCGTTCGGTCGCCGGAAACTTTGTATTCATCGGACTATTGACCACTTGATTCGGACCCGGTTACCGTCCGTGCAAGCGCTTTCCAGGCCATGTGATGCGGCTGAAACAGGAGTAGTCATGCAGAGATCGCGATGGATCGGTGCGGGGGCCCTCGCCTCGGCACTGATCCTCACCAGCTGTACATCCGGGCCTGCGGGAGTGGATGCCAAGCAGAACTCCAAGGCTCCCCTCGAGCTCTGGACCAGGACGACACCGGGCGGACCGGGGGAGAAAGGCGCGCAGCAACTCGCCGCCGCCTTCGAGCAGGCCACGGGCTTCAAGGTCGAGGTCACGGCCATCTTCGACGACTTCGAGACCAAACTGCAGCAGCGGGCCGCCCAGAAGAAGCTCCCCGACATCGTCATGAACGACGTGACGCAGATCGGCACCATGCACAGCCAGGGTCTGCTCCGGGAGATCGACCTCGGCAAGATCAAGGACAGCAAGCAGATCGCCGGACAGGGGCTGGCGTCCGGGAAGAGTCTGGACGGCAAGCAGTACGGACTCCCGATATCCGCGCAGGCGTCCGCGCTGCTGATCCGCAAGGACTGGCGCGAGAAGCTGAAGCTCGACGTCCCGCGGACCTGGGACGACTTCGCCGCGATGGCCACCGCCTTCACCACCCAGGACCCCGACGGTGACGGCAAGAACAACACCGCCGGACTCGCGGCACCGCTGTCCACCAAGCGCGGTTACGCCTCCTGGTACTTCTCCAACTTCCTCTGGGCCGCGGGCGGCGACTTCATCGCCGAGACCGGCAAGGGCAAGTACAAGCCGGCGATGACCACCCCGGCGTCGGTGCAGGCCATGCAGTGGTTCCGCGACCTGGGGTGCAAGGCCAAGGCCATCCAGCCCGGCGCCGTGACCATGGACACCCCGCCGACGAACGAGACGTTCGAGGCGGGCAAGGCCGGCATGTACGTCGTCGGCCCGTACCTGCTGCCCCGCTTCGACAAGTCCCTCGGCGCGGACAAGTACGAGGTCGTGCCGATGCCCAAGGGACCCAAGGACGCCACCGTCCTCGCCGAGGGCAGCTCCGTCTACCTGATGGCCGGCTCCGACAACCGCGCCGGCCAGGACGCCTTCGCCGGCTTCGCGGTCTCCGTCGAAGGCCAGAAGAAGGGGATGGAGGGCGCCACCGGCTACACCGTGCAAATCCCGGTCAACACCGCCGTGGACATCTCCCAGATCCGCCCCGACCCACGCTGGAAGACCTACGCCCAGGCGTACCAGGACTCCGGGCGATACGCGCCCGCCATCCCGAACTGGACGCCGGTGCGGCAGGTGACGGCGGACGCGGTGAACGCGCTCGTGGCGGACTGCGGGCTCGACCTCAACGCCAAGTTGCGTGAGCTCGACAAGCAGCTCGCCGACATCCTCAAGGAGCAGGGGATCGCCGCGTCATGAGCCTTGACCAGGCGGAACCGGCCGCCCTCCCGGCGGCCGGCCCCGCTCCGCGAAAAGTGGGCCGCCGGGACGGCGGGGCCGCCGGTCGCCGGGCGCGCAGCCGCAGATCCGGTCGGTGGTGGACGCCTTGGCTGTTCCTCGCCCCGGCGCTGCTCCTCTTCCTGTACTTCAAGTTCATCCCCATGGCCAGCGCGCTGACCATGTCCTTCCAGGAGGTTCAGCCCTACCTGGGAAACCGGTGGGTCGGCACCGAGAACTACAGCACGGTGCTGCAGTCCCCCGGATTCCGCGAGGCCGCGTGGCACACGGTCGTCCTCGCCGCCGGACAGACCGCCGGCTCGATGGGGCTCGGCTTCGCCCTGGCCCTGCTGATGGAGGGGCAGAGCCGCCGACTGGGATTCGTGCGCTCCGCGGCGTTCCTTCCGGTGGTGGTGCCGATGGCGGTCGTCGCCGAACTGTGGCGGATCATGTATCACCCCACCGGCGACGGCATGCTCAACTCCATTCTCGGTCTGGCGGGACTGGGGCCGTCGGGGTTCATCAACGACCCCGACACCTCGATGGGATCCATCATGCTCACCGGCATCTGGCGGGGAGCGCCCTACGACATGATGATCTTCCTCGCCGGCCTGACGAGTGTGGACCGCGGTCTGTACGAGGCGGCGAGGGTCGACGGTGCCTCCCGGTGGCAGCGGGTGTGGTACGTGACGGTGCCCGGACTGCGTTCGGTGTTCTCGATCCTGTTCATCCTCGCCGCGATTCGCGGACTGCGGATCTTCACCGAGGTGTTCCTGCTCACCAACGGGGGGCCCAACGGCTCCACCGAGGTCGTCATGACCCTCATCTACAAGCTCGGGCTCGAGCAGAACCGGCTCGGTGTCGGTGCGGCGGGAGCGGTCCTGCTGTTCGTCGCGACGCTGATCCTGACCATCGTCGTCCAACTGCTGCGGCGGAGGGAGAGCAAGTGAGCGAGTCGTCGACCGAGACCGCGCTGGGCCTGACCGAGAGCCGCAGCGTCGGCGGACGGATCCTGAAGGCCGTCGTCTACCTCCTGGTCCTGGCCATGTTCGCGGGTCCGCTGCTGGCCCTGCTCGTCGGTGCCTTCGGCCACATCAAGGACCCGACGCAACTGAGCATCATCCCCTCGGACTTCACGTTGGACAACTTCGAGATCGCGATCGACCAGGGGGTACTCAAGTACCTGCTGAACTCGTTCTTCGTGGTCGGCTTCGGGCTGCTGCTCCAGGTGGCCGTCTCCGTCCTGGCCGGCTACGCGCTGGCCCGGAAGGTGTTCCCGGGAATGACGCTGGCGCTCGTCGCCATCCTGGCGACGCTGATGTTGCCCGAGGAGATCCTGGCCCTGCCGCTGTCCGTCATTCTCGCCGATCTGCCGGTCGTGCACTTCAACCTCATCGGCACCCTCGCCGGGATGATCGTCCCGCTGGGCGCCTGGGGATTCTCCATCCTGGTGATGACCGAGTTCATGAAGGACGTGCCGCGCGAACTGGAAGAGGCCGCGCGCATCGACGGCGCCGGAGACCTGCGGATCTTCGCCCAGATCATCCTGCCGATGTGCAAGCCCGCCCTCGGCGTCATCGGGGTCTTCGGCTTCACCATGATCTGGGACCAGTACCTGCTGCCCCTGCTCGTCGCCACCGACTCCTCCTCGTACACGCTGCCGTTGGCGCTGCGGACCCTGCGGATCGACCCGGCCGTGACCCCCGGAGTGGTGATGGCGGCCTCCCTGCTGGCCCTGCTGCCCTCCGTGATCGTCTTCCTGTTCTTCCAGCGGTCCTTCGTCAGCGGCCTGTCCTCCGGGGCACTCAAGGGCTGACCCGCGGACCGACCCGCCGTCTCGCGGCCCGCGTCGGCCCCTGCCCGCCCCCGTCCCGTACGACCAGCCCCGACGCGCCACCGAAAAGCCGCCGGGCGCCGACGAGAAAGAGCGATTCCCCATGACCGCGAGCGCTGACACCCCGCAGGCGCATCCGTCCGCGACCTCGGATCCCGAGGCGGGCCCGGAGACGAACTGGTTCACCACCGCCCGGTTCGGCATGTTCGTGCACTGGGGTCTGTACTCCCTCGCCGCACGGCACGAGTGGGTCAAGAACCACGAGCGACTGACCGACGAGCAGTACCAGGTGTACTTCGACCACTTCGACCCCGACCGCTACGACCCCGCCCAGTGGGCCAGGGCGGCCAAGGCGGCGGGCATGCGGTACGTCGTCCTCACCGCCAAGCACCACGACGGCTTCTGCCTGTGGGACAGCGCCCTGACCGAGTACAAGGTCACCAACACCCCGCACGGCCGGGACCTGGTGGGGCCGTTCGTCGAGGCGTGCCGCGCCGAGGGGCTCAAGGTCGGTCTCTACTACTCGCTGATCGACTGGCACCATCCGTCCTTCCCCGTGGACGGCGTGCATCCGCAGCGCGACGACGAGGCGTTCAAGGCAGCCAACGCCGAGCGGGACATCCGCGAGTACCAGCGTTATATGGACGGCCAGGTCCGTGAACTGCTGACCTCGTTCGGACGGATCGACTACCTGTTCTTCGACTTCTCGTACGCCGAACGCAGTTGGTGGGGCGGCAAGGGGCCCGACGACTGGGACTCCCCGCAACTTCTGCGGACGATTCGCGAATTGCAGCCGCACGTCCTCGTCAACGATCGCACCGGCCTTCCCGGGGACTTCGTCACCCCCGAGCAGTACCAGCCGTCCGGTCCGATGACCGAGAACGGGCAACCCGTGCGGTGGGAAGCCTGCCAGACGCTCAACGGCAGTTGGGGCTACGACCGGGACAACCTGGACCACAAGAGCCCCGACCTGCTGATCCGGATGCTCGTCGACGGGGTGTCCAAGGGCGGCAATCTGCTGCTCAACGTGGGGCCCACCGGCCGAGGCGCGCTCGACCCGCGAGACACCGCGATCCTCGACGAGATCGGCCGGTGGATGCACCTGCACGAGCGCTCGATTCGCGGCTGCGGCCCCTCCTCGTACACCGCCCCCGCCGAATGCCGATACACCCTGCGCGGCGACCGGCTCTACGTCCACCTGTTCGCCTGGCCGCTGCGCCACCTGCACCTGCCGGGCCTGGCCGGCCGGGTGCGCTACGCCCAACTGCTCAACGACGCGTCCGAGATCATCCCGGTCCACATCGACCCGGACCGGCCCGCGGTCAACACCGAGATGGGCGGCCAGCCCGCCGGAACGCTCACGCTCCAGCTTCCGGTCAGGCGCCCCGACACCCCCGTACCCGTCATCGAACTGTTCCTGGACACCCGGGCGACCCAGGACGCCGGGGACACCCCCCGCGCCACCTCGACCGCCGGCTGATCGCAGGCCGGAACACACCGTCCGTACCTCCACCACATCCTCACGGAGGCACCATGCAACGCCGCACGTTCCTCACGGGTACCGCGGCAGGGGTGGCGCTGGCCGCCGCCCCCGTCGGCGGACTGCCGGCCGCGAGCGCGAGCGCGGCCCCGAAGGCCGTCCGCACGCTGGACGAGCTGCAGGCCGCGATCGACCGGGCCCGACCCGGCGACCGGATCGTCGTGGCCGACGGGACCTACACCGTCCCGGCGGACCGCCCGCTCACCATTCGCAACAAGCAGGGCAGCAGATACGCGCCCATCACCATCGTCGCCCGGACGCAGGGCGGCGTGGTCCTGGAAGGCGAACACGGCTTCGTTTTCGAAGCGTCCGCCCACATCACCCTGAGCGGCTTCTCCTTCCGGCAGCGCAACACCCTGGACATCCCGCCGGACTGCTCGCACATCAGGCTCACCCGCAACGACTTCCAACTGGCCGACATCGAAGGCGTGCACTGGCTGATGGTGCGCGCGGACGACAGCACGGTCGACCACAACCACTTCCACGGCAAGAGCACCCTGGGCATCTACCTCGGCATCGAGGGCGCGGGCACCGAGGAGATGGCCCAGCGCGTCCACGTGTACCGCAACCACTTCTCCGACCACACCTTCACCGGCTCCAACGGCGGCGAACCGATCCGGCTCGGCGTCAGCCCCCGGGCGCTGTCCAGCGCCCACGCGGTCGTGGAGTACAACCTGTTCGAGCGGGCCAACGGGGATCCCGAGGCGATCTCGGTGAAGAGCTCGGACAACACCATCCGATACAACACGATCCGCAACAGTTTCGGCGGGATCGTCCTGCGGCACGGCAACGGCAACCGGGTGGAGGCCAACCACCTCATCGACGGTACCGAAGGCGTGCGGATCTATGGCAACGATCATGTGATCGTCAACAATTACCTCGCCGGCCTGGCCGGACGTGCCCTGGTGATCGGCAGCGGTTCGGAGCGCGATCACCTCCCCGGCGAGACACCCGAGGCGCGCCGCGGCAACGACGCCCCCGACCGGATCCTCATCGCGCACAACACCCTGCTGAACAACGGCGGCACGCTCTCCGGGGAGAGCCACCGTCCGCACGAGCCGCGCGACGTCACCGTCGCCGACAACCTGCTGGTCGCGGACACGGGCGAACTGGTCGCGATGGCGAACACCGTGCGCTTCACCTGGTCGGGCAATCTCCTGTGGGGGGCCGCCGCGGACGGCAACATCCCCGCCGGCGGCGGCACTCGGGTCGACCCGAAGCTGGTGAAGGACGCGTACGGCATCGCCCGCCCGGCCGCCGGCAGCCCGGCGATCGACGCCGGCACGCCGCGCCGCCCGCGCATCACGCACGACATCGACGGACAGCCCCGCAGCAGGACCCCGGACGTGGGCGCGGACGAATACTCCCGCCGGCCGCCGAGGCGCGGACCCCTGACCCCGGCCGACGTCGGTCCCCGGGCCGACTGAGCGCACACTCGCCCGTTTCGACCCAGGAGGCACCATGCAACGACGCACGTTCCTCAAGAGCTCGGCCGTGGCCGCACTTGCCGCGGTACCCCTGACCACCTCGCTGTCGGGCAGCGCGTCGGCGGCCGACATCCCGGTCTCCTCCCTCGCGGCGCTCCAGAGCGCGATCAACGCCGCCGCACCCGGTGACCGGATCGTCGTCGCCGACGGCACCTACACGGTTCCGTCGGGCGGCGCGATCAACATCTCCGGCAAGAACGGCACGAGCGCCGCGCCGATCACCATCGTGTCCAAGACCCGCGGCGGCGCGGTGCTGCGGGGCGCGCGCGGCTTCGTGCTCGCCAATTCGAGCAACATCGTGATCAGCGGCTTCGCCTTCCGGCAGAGCACCACGCTCGAGCTTCCGACGGACTGCTCGGCGATCCGGCTGACCCGCAACGACTTCCAACACGCGGACAGCGGCGATCCGTACTGGGTCGTCGTACGGGCGAACGACACGAAGATCGACCGGAACCATTTCCACGACAAGACCACCGCGGGCATCTTCATCGTCGTCGACGGTCCCGGCAAGACCGAGATGGCCCAGAACGTGCAGATCTTCCGCAACCACTTCTCCGACCACAGCTTCACCGGGGACAACGGCGGCGAGCCCATCCGCTTCGGCGTCAGCGGCCGTGCCCTGGCCGACGCCGGCGGCCATGTGGAGTACAACCTGTTCGAGCGCTGCGACGGCGACCCCGAGGCCATCTCGGTGAAGTCCTCGGGCAACACCGTGCGGTACAACACCATCCGCGACAGCCGCGGCGGCATCGTGCTGCGGCACGGCAACGGTTCGACGGTGGAGGGCAATTACCTGATCGGCGGCACCGACGGGGTGCGGATCTACGGCAACGACCACGTGATCGTCAACAACTACCTCAGCGGGCTGTCCGGCCGGGCCCTGGTGGTCGGCAGCGGCAGCACCCGTGACCACACCCCGAGTGAGACGGAGACCCAGCGGCGGGGCAACGACGCCTGCGACCGCGTGGTGATCGCGCACAACTCCCTGATCAACAACACCGGCATGTTGTCGGGCGAGACGCGGGCGTTCGAGCCGCGGAACGTGACCATCGCGGACAACCTGCTGGTCGGCGACTCCGGCAGCCTCGTCGCCATGGGCGCCACCACCGCCTTCACCTGGCAGAGCAACCTGCTGTGGGGGGCGGCCGGCAACGGCAACATCCCCGCCGGAAGCTTCGTCCGGGCCGACCCTCGGCTCGCGCAGGGCACGGATGGTGTCCTGCGGCTGACGGCGGGCAGCCCGGCGATCGGCGCGGCCACGCTCGGCGGCCTGGCCCTGGCCGACGACATCGACGGGGACCCGCGCGGCAGCGTACGGGACATCGGTGCCGACGAGTACGCGACAACGCCCGCACTCCGGCACCCCCTCACCGCCGCGGACGTGGGCCCGAACGCTCCCTGATCGCCCACCGGTGACGGGGCGCCGCACGCCTGAGCGCTCCGTTCACCCGAACCCGTCGGTGCATCCGAAGCGGTCCGCCCGGCCCTGTCCGGGCGAACCGCTTCGGACTCCGCAGACCACCCGCAGACGCCGACCGCGAAGGCAGGGCCATGACCGAAGAGAGCCGACGGAGCGCGGCGGACCTCCCGCGGCTCCGCCCGTCGTCCGAGCCGGACACCGGGCGGACCCGTTTGGGCATGTGCTCGGTCACCTTTCGCCGGCTGCCCGCCGCCGAGGTCGCGCGACGCGCGGCCGACGCGGGCCTGGAGGTGATCGAGTGGGGCGCGGACGTGCACGCCCCCGCGGGGGAGCCGGACACGGTCCGCGCGGTCCGCGAGGTCTCCGACTCCCACGGGCTGGTCTGTTGCTCGTACGGTTCGTATTTTCGCGCCACGCCCGCCGAGTCGGCCGGTTTCCCGGCCGTCGCCCGGGCCGCCGTGCTGCTCGGGGCACCCCGGGTACGGGTCTGGGCGGGTGGCACCGGATCGGGGTCCGCCCTGCCCGACGAGCGGCGCGAGACCGTGCGCTGCCTGCGGGAGGCGGCCCGGATCGCCGCGGACCACGGCCTGGAGCTCGCGCCGGAGTTCCACGGCGGCACACTCACCGACACCGTCGCCTCGACCGTCCGGCTGCTGGACGAGGTGGGCGCGGACAACGTCCGCACGTACTGGCAGCCGCCGCAGGACACCCCCGACGAGCAGGCGCTGGCCGGGCTCGTCGAACTCGGTGACCGGGTCACCGCCGTGCATGTCTTCTCGTGGTGGCCGGGCAACAACCGGCTGCCGCTGGCGGACCGCCGGGACCTGTGGGTCGCGGCCCTCGGCCTGTTGGCGGGCCGGGGTGTCCAGGCGCTCCTGGAGTTCGTCCCCGGCGACGACCCCGCGGTGTTGGCGCGCGAGGTCGAGACCCTGCGGCGCGCGGCAGGGTAAGCCTCCTCGATTCGACGTATTCGACGTATTCGACGTATGCGACGGTGATCCGGCGGGTCACGAGATGTCCCGCCGACCGACCCACCCACCCACGCCAGGACGGCAGGCATGCAGCTCAAGGACGACGACACGCTCCTGTTCATCGGCGACTCGATCACCGACGCCGGCCGCGACCGTGCGGATCCCGCGTCGCTCGGCAACGGATACGTGCACGAGATCGCGCGGACCCTGCGCGAGCGGGCGCACGACGGAGCCGGCCCCCGCGTCGTCAACCGGGGGATCAACGGCCACCGCGTGTACGACCTCGAAGCCCGCTGGGGCACCGACGTCCTGGACCACCGGCCCGCTGTCGTCACGGTCAAGATCGGCATCAACGACACCTGGCGCCGCTACGACCGAAACCTGCTCAGCCCGGTCGACGAGTTCGAGGCGTGCCTCGACCGCCTGCTCGCGGCCACGGCGCAGAAGTCGTCCGCACGGCTGGTCGTCGTCACCCCGTTCCTGCTTCCGGTCGGGCCGGACCAGGAACGCTGGTTCGAGGACCTGTCGCCGCGTACCGACGCCGTCCTGCGGGCGGCGGCGCACAACGGCGCCCAGGTGGTTCGCGCCGATCTCCTGCTGCCCCGCGCGGCGCAGGACCGGGAGCCGGGGGAACTGGCCCCGGACGGCGTCCACCCGAGCCCGCCGGGGCATCGGCTGATCGCCGACGCCTGGCTCGCCGAGGTCGCGCCCACCGTGTGACGGCGCGGACGCCGCCGCGATCGAGGCCACGCGGGGCGCGGGGGAGAGCGCGGGTCGACGAAGTCCGCGACCGCGTACGCTTTACGAGCTACGGGTTCGGAAGCCGGGTGCGCCGGGCCGGTGCCGTCGAGTCGCGGACGACCAGCCTCACCGGCAGGGTCATCGGCTTGCCGGTGCGCGGTGCCGGGTTGCCGCGCGAGGACGACAACGCGTCGACGGCAGCCCGTCCCTGGGCGCGCAGCGGGGCGGCGACGGTGGTCAGCCCGGGCCTGACGATGCGGGTCGGGAAGATGTCGTCGAAGCCGACCATGCTGACGTCCTCGGGAACTCGGACGCCGCGCGCCTGGAGGGCGAGCATGGTCCCGATCGCCAGTTGGTCGTTGTAGGCCACGACGGCGGTCGGCAGGTCCTCGCGGAGCGCCTCGGCGGCTTCACGACCGCCTGCGACCGTCGGCGCGAACGGGCCCACGCGCTGCACCCGCATGTCCAGCCCGGCCGCCGCCTCGCGCAGGCTCCGCAGGCGCATCCCGTCCGCCCACGAGGCCTCCGGACCGGCCACGTAGGCCACCGTGCGATGGCCCAACCGCGCCAGATGTTCCGCGGTCACGAGCATGCCGTGCGGGTTGTCGAGGGTGATGCTGGGGACGTCGGCGACGTCCCGGTTGAGGACGACGACCGGCCGCTGCTTGGCGGTCATCCGGATGGCCGAGTCCGACAGTCGGGTACCGGCCAGTACGAGTCCCTCGACGGCGGGCAACGCCCTTTCCAGACTGGCGCGTTCCACCCGATCGTTTTCCTGGGCGTCGATCAGCAGGAGGACGAAGCCGGACTCGGCGGCGGCGGACTCGGCGCCCCGGATGATCTCGGCGTAGAACGGGTTGGTCACGTCGGAGACCACCAACGCGAGCATCGAGGTGCGGCCGGTGGGCAATCCCGACGCCAACGGATTGACGCGGTAGCCGAGCTCCGCGGCCACCCGCCGGATGCGTTCGGCGGTCGCCGCGTTGACCCGGCCCGGCCTGGCGAACGCCCGGGACACGGTGGACGCGGCCACCCCTGCGGCCCGGGCGACGTCGTAGATCGTCGGTGCCTTGCTCCCGCCGGTCGGTGCGCCGTCACGCTCGCTCACCGGATCTCACTTCCGTTCTCGTGGGAAAGCCACAGGTCCGGGCGGCGACGCCCGTGGTCGGACGACGCCATGGCTGCCCATGGGATGGGAAGGAGCGCACTGTACTCCGTTTCGACGCCGTCACCCCCGCGCGGTCGGCCGGCGACCCGAACGGCGCTCCCCTCGCCGGCGGATGGGCCCGGTGCCGGTGGCGACGCCGCGGATTCAGGCGGGTTCGGGGGTGAGCGTTCGCGGGGTGGGGGCGCTGGAGGTCAGGCCGGCCTGGTGGGCGGCGGTGCCGGCGGCGGCCAGGACGACGTGGACGGGCAGGCCGAGGCGGGCGGCGAGGGCGGCGGCGGGGCCGAACTCGGGCGTCGCCTGGAGGATTCTGCCGCCGCGGTGGCCCACCTTGACCGGGAGGCGGCTGCCGAGGACGTCCACGAGGGTCCAGCCTCGCTGGAGTTCGGTTTTGCGGACCGGCCGTTCGCGCACGCCCAGGGTGGTGGTGAGGCGGAAGACGGCGTCACGCAGCGGTTGGGCGTCCTGCGGTGGGCACAGGACGGAGAGCGTGTGCGCGGGGCGGCCCTTCTTCATCAGGATCGGGGTCAGCCACGCGTCCGAGGCGCCGGCCTCCATGAGGGATGCCAGCACGCTGGGCCATGCGCGCGGGTCCAGGTCGTCGATGTTGGTTTCCAGGACGACGGCTTCGCAGGCGTCGAAGGCGGAGTCCAGGGGTGTGGCCGGAGCCGGGGTGCCGAGGAAGACCCGGGTGACGTTGGGGCGTCCGGGGGTGTCGCGGCTGCCGGCCCCGATGCCGGTTCGCTCCAGACGCAGGGGTGGCAGGGGGGCGCACTCGCGGGCCAGGGTGGTGAGCAGCGCCATCCCGGTGGGGGTGGCGAGTTCGCCCTCGCCGCCCGCGAACACCTGCCACTCGGCGGCGAGTTCGGCCACCGCGGGGGCGGGGACGGGAAGTTCGCCGTGGGCGGTGGTGACGCGGCCGAAGCCCAACGCCGCGGGACCCGCCGTCAGCTCGGTGACGGCGAGGTCGTGCAGCGCGGCACAGACGCCGACGACGTCGGCGATGGAGTCCCAGGCGCCCACCTCGTGGAAGTGCACCTCGTCCGTTCCGGTGCCGTGCACGTGTGCCTCGGCGACGGCGAGACGGCCGAAGACGGCGAGTGCCGACGCGCGGACCGGATCGGCCAGCGGCGCCGCTTCGATGAGGCGGCGCACCTCACGCCACGTTCGGTGGGCGTGGTCGTCGTCGCTCGGCGTCACGTGGATGCGGGTCGCGCGCATACCGGCGCGGGTGACCTGTGTCCGGTCGAGGCGTACCTCGCCGGGAACCACGGCCTCCACCGCGGCACGTACGGTGCCCAAGGCGGCCCCGCCGTCGACGAGGGCGGCGAGCAGCATGTCGCCGGCGATGCCGGCGGACGCGTCCACCCACGCGGCCCTCATGGGCGCAACCGATGCAGGACCTCGCCGGCTTGCGGCACGACGAGGGTGTCCGGGTCGGCGGCGAGCGCCGCGAAGTCCACCGCGGCGGGGTCCAGATGGCCGAGGTTCGCCCCCCGGACGACGTGCTCGGGAATGCCGGTCGCGAGGGTGACGGTCAACCGGCAGTGCTCGCCGCGCTCTTCGTCGTACGTACCCGCGCCGCGCAGGTGTGTGGAGTGCGCCAGGACACCCCAGTGCAGGTGCTCGAAGCGGTCCCACTGCTTGGTGAAGTAGTCGCGGCAGTGGTAGCCGATCTCCTCGATCTCCGGGTGCATCGCGGAGATGGTCCGCACGTGCGGGGCGTACAGGATGACCTCGCCGCCGTCCGCGACGACCGGTTCGAGCTTGTAGAAGCCTTTCGCCGCGGTCCAGATGTCCTCGTACTTCTCCGGGATCACGGACACCACCCGCCGCACGGGGGCGTCCAGGTAGCGGACGTGGACCTGCGCGGACACGTCGGCCGCCGCCGACCAGGCCGCCTCCGGGGTCCCGTACGCCATCGAGTGCAGCGCCCCGGTACCGGATTCGACCACCACGCACAGCGCGCGCCTGCGGGTCGGGATCAGCGCGGCCGCCTCGTGGATCAGTGCGCGGACCGGGGTGATGCCGCGCGTTCCGATGATCTCCGCGCTGGTGATCAGGGCGCCGAGCCAGTGCGACAGGTCGATGATGTCGGCGCCCGCGACGCCGGGGAAGAAGTACTTGTCACCGCCGGAGAAACCGACCACTTCGTGGGGGAAGACCGGGCCGACGACCAGGGCCACGTCGTGCTCCACGACGGCCCGGTTGAGGCGCACGTCGACCTCCTGGCGCAACAGCCCGCCGGACAACTCGGCCACCCGCTCGGCGCCGATCGTGCCGACCGAGGCGAACGTCGACGGCTCCCACCACTCGTGGTTGAGGACGGTCATGCCCGGCAGCGGCGGGACATGGGCGGCCAATTCGGCCTCGCCCATCGGCGCGTGCGTACCCAGCGCGACCAGCACCGTCAACCGGGAGACCCGGCCGTACAGCGCCTCGTGCACCGCGGCGAGCAGCAGCGGAAGCGGGCAACTGCGGGTGCCGTCGGGTACCACCAGGCATACGCTCCGGCCGTCGAGATCCTCGCCGGCCAGTTGTTCGGCGACGAAGGCTCGCACCCGGGCCTCGGGGAGGACGGCGCCCGGCCCGCCGATCTGTGCTGTCATGGCGGCCAGAGGACCATGGCCCGCGACCTGGTGCAAGTGCCCACGGCAACACATGGCAACCGGTTGCCGCGCCGGGCGGGCGGCAGCGAACATGCCGTCATGCCAAGCCTCCACCCCCACCGACTGCTTCCCGTCGACCCCGGGGTGCGAGCTCTCACCCGGCACCGGTACGAGACGGTGCGCGACCTGCCGACCCCGTCACCGCACCGGCCCGACCGGGACGAGGCATTCGCGGCGGTGGCGAAACCGGTGAACGTCAACCCGCGAAAGGCCATCGAACTGTGACCGCCCAACCCGCGACCCGGCCCCTGTCCCGCGCGCT
The DNA here is from genome assembly GCF_044333915.1 of Embleya sp. NPDC020886. Taxonomy (NCBI): domain Bacteria; kingdom Bacillati; phylum Actinomycetota; class Actinomycetes; order Kitasatosporales; family Streptomycetaceae; genus Embleya; species Embleya sp. NPDC020886. The sequence continues at coordinate 622,151 of NZ_JBIRRX010000003.1, forward strand.
CGACGCACGCCCCGCCGCGCCGGTACGCATGCTCCACCTCGGCCTGGGCGGCTTCTTCCGGGCCCATCAGGCCTGGTACACCGAGCACGCCGGCGACGCCGACCGGTGGGGGATCGCGGCGTTCACCGGGCGGAGCACCGCGATCGCCGAGCGGCTGACCGCCCAGGACGGGCTCTACACGTTGGCCACCCGTGCGCCCGACCGCGACCGCTTCGAGGTGGTCGGTTCGCTCACCTCGGCGCACGCCGGCGGCGACCACGCCGCGTGGCTGAGCCACTGGCGGCGGCGGGAACTCGCGGTGGTCACCCTGACGGTCACCGAGGCGGCGTACACCCGCGCGCCCGGGGGCGGCCTGGACACCCGACGCACCGACGTGAGTGCCGATATCGCCGCACTCCGCGCCGATCCGCAGGCCCCGGTGGCGACGGTCGCCGCGCGGCTGCTGGCCGGGCTGGCCGCCAGACGGCGCGCGGGCGGCGACCCCGTGGCGGTCGTGCCGTGCGACAACCTGCCGGGAAACGGCGAGGTCACCGCACGGGTGGTCGGCGAACTGGCGGACGCGATCGGGCGTCCCGAATGGCGCGAGGCGGCCGCGCACGCCTCGTACGTCGGCACCATGGTCGACCGGATCACCCCGTGGTCCACCGCGGACGACGTGAGCGCCGTCCGCGACGCGACCGGGCGCCGGGACGAAGTCCCGGTCGTCACCGAGCCGTTCACCGAGTGGGTGCTCAGCGGTGAGTTCCCCGCCGGGCGGCCCCGCTGGGAGGACGCCGGTGCCCGCTTCGTCGCCGACGTCACGCCGTACGAGGAACGCAAACTGTCGCTGCTCAACGGTGCCCATTCGCTGCTGGCGTACGCGGCGCCGTTCCGCGGGCACGCCACCGTCGCCGAGGCCGTGGCCGATCCGGTCTGCCGGGTCTGGGTGCGCGAATGGTGGCACGAGGCCTCGACCCACCTGGATTTCCCGGAAACCGCGCTGGCCGGCTACCGGGACGCGCTGACGGCCCGCTTCGCGAACCCGCGCATTCGGCACACCCTCGCCAAGATCGCCGAGGACGGGGCCCAGAAGATCCCGGTGCGTGTCCTGCCGACGCTCTACGCCGAGCGGACGGCCGGGGCGATGCCGCCCGGCGCGCTCCGCATCGTCGCCGCGTGGATGCTGCACCTGCTCGGCAGCAACGGGATCCCGGTACGAGACGCCGCCGCCCCGGTCCTCAACGCATCACCGTCCGACTCCGCGCACGCCGTGCTGGCCTTCCTCGATCCCGTCCTCGCCGAAGACACCGAACTGGTCGAGGCACTCGCCGCCCGCGCCTGGGAACTCACCTGACCGCGCGGCGACACGAAGGGTGTCCGCACTCGCGACCGGCGGCGCGCGTCGGCCGCGCACGCGCTGCGGACCCGCCGGAGCGCACCCGAGGGCCGCGAACCGTCGAGCCGATCTCGAACAGGAGAAGCACGTCATGATCCCGGGATTGTCCGACCCCGACGGCGAGGCCGCCGACCGCGTCGGAACACTGCTGCACACGCCCGGCCGGCTCGGTGTGGCCTTCTCCGGGGGAGTGGACTCCTCCGTGTTGTTGGCCCTGGCCGTCCGAGCGCTGGGCGCCGACCGCGTGCTCGCGGTGCTCGGCGTCTCGCCCAGCCTCGCCGCCGACGAGCGCACGGCGGCGCTGCGGGTCGCCGCGAAGATCGGTGCGCGGGTGGTCGAGGTCGTCACCCACGAGGGCGACCTGCCGGCCTACCGGGCCAACGGCGTCGACCGGTGTTTCCACTGCAAGGACGAGTTGTTCGCCCGCATTTCCGCGGAGGTGGTCCGGGCGCACGGCCTGACGGCCGTCGCCTACGGGGAGAACGCCGACGACGTGCTGCGAGCGGACCGTCCCGGCGGCAGGGCCGCGATGCGTCACCGGGTGTTGCGCCCGCTCGCCGACGCGGGCCTGGACAAGGCGGCGGTCCGCCGGATCGCCGCCGCGTTGGACCTGCCGTGCGCGGACAAACCGGCCGCGCCCTGTCTGGCCTCGCGGATTCCGCACTTCAGCGAGGTCACGCCGGAGAAGCTGAGCCAGGTGGAGGCGGCGGAACGGGGCCTGCGGGAGCTGGGCTTCAGCGACTGCCGGGTGCGCCACCACGGCGAGGTCGCACGGATCGAGGTGCCCGTCGCCGAGATCGCGGCGCTCGCGGGCGACCTGCGCGAGGCGGCTCTGGCGGTGGTTCGTGCCGCGGGGTTCCGGATGGTCGCCGTCGATCTCGCGGGCATGCAATCGGGTGCCTTCACGCTTTCCCTGATCGGAGTTCGCCATGGCTGAATCGTTCGCCCGTCTCGACCACGAACGGATCGACCGCAGAGGGTATCCGGAGGCGATCTTCTGCGAGGGGAAGACTCCGGACCAGGTGGGTGCGATCGCTGCCGAACTGCGCGAACGCGGCCGGTCGGTGGCGTTGTTCACCCGGGCCGGTCCCGAGCACGCGCGGGCCGTCCTCGCCGAACTGCCCGACGCCCGTCACGAGTCGGACGCCCGGTTGTTGGTGTGGCCGCCCGAACCGCCCGCTCCGGAGGGAGGTCTCGTGGTCGTGTTGGCGGCGGGCACCTCCGACCTCCCGGTGGCGCTGGAGGCCGAGTTGACCGCCCGCTATCTGGGACGGCGCTGCGAGCTGGCCGTGGACGTGGGCGTCGCCGGACTGCACCGCGTGATCGGCATGCTCGACCTGCTGCGTTCCGCCCGGGTCGTCGTGGTTGCCGCGGGCATGGACGGCGCGCTGCCCAGCGTGGTGGCGGGGCTGGTCGCCGCGCCGGTCGTCGCGGTGCCGACCTCCGTCGGCTACGGAGCGGCCTTCGGCGGCCTGGCCCCCCTGTTGTCGATGCTCAACGCGTGCAGCCCCGGGGTCGCGGTCGTCAACATCGACAACGGCTTCGGGGCCGGGCACCTCGCCGCGCAGATCGCGGCACCCCCGACGCCGACGGCCGGCGCCGCGTCGTGGGGGTCGGCCGGCGGGGAATGAGCCCCGCCCCGCGGTCGGTCCGCGGCGGTTTCGAGGAGCCGCACGCAGGGCCCAAGTCGTCGACGGGCCTTGCCGATCGGTGCCGGTGCCCACTCCCGCAGGCAAGCGCTCGTGGCAACACATGACAACCGATTGCCGTGGCCGCCGGCCGCGGACAACCATTCGGAGCATGCCCTCCTCACTCCATCCCGACCGGCTCCTGCCCGTCGACGCACAAGCACGCGCCGTTGCCCGCCGTCTCTACGAAGCGGTCCGCGACCTGCCGATCCTGTCGCCGCACGGTCACGTGGATCCTCGGTTGCTGGTCGACGACAAGCCGTTCGGTGATCCGGCGAGCCTGCTGATCTCCGCCGACCACTACGTCACCCGCCTGCTGCACGCCTGCGGTGTCCCGCTGGACGAACTCGGAGTAGGCCAGGGGCCACTGACCGAACAGCAGGCCCGCCGGGCGTGGCGCGCGATGTGTGCGCACTGGACCGTCTTCCGAGGGACCCCGGTCCGCTACTGGATGGAGGCGGAACTCGTCGAGATCTTCGGCGTGACCGAGCGGCCCGCCGCGGCCACGGCCGACCGGATCTACGACGCGATCGCCGAGCGGCTGACCGATCCGGCCTTCCGCCCGCGGGCACTGTTCCGCCGCTTCGGCATCGAGGTGCTGGCCACCACCGACGACCCCGCGGACGATCTGGCCGCCCACCGGGCACTGGCCGCCGACCCCGAGTGGACGGCGCGGGTCCTCCCCACCTTCCGACCCGACCGCTACCTGGAACCCGGTCCGGGCTGGGGCGAGGCGGTGACGCGCCTGGGCGAGGCCGCGGACGTCGACACCTCGGACTACGACGGCTACATCCGGGCGTTGGAGGACCGACGACGCCACTTCATCGCGCACGGCGCCACCTCCGCCGACCACAGCCACCCGGACGTGGGCACCGAACCGCTGACCCACGGCGAGGCCGTCCGCATCCACCGGGCCGCCCTGCGGGGCACGGCGAGCGAAGCCGAGGGCGTCGCCTTCCGTCGGCACATGCTGCTGGAGATGGCCCGCATGTCCTGCGACGACGGTCTCGTGATGACCCTGCACCCGTCCGTGCGCCGCAACCATCACGCGCCCACCCACCACCGGTTCGGCGCCGACACCGGCCACGACATCCCGCTGCGCGCCGAGTTCACCGACGCCCTGCGTCCGCTCCTGCAGAGGTACGGAACCGCCGAAGGATTCCACCTGATCCTGTTCACCCTCGACGAGACCGTCTTCACCAGGGAGATCGCTCCGTTGGCCGGGTTCTACCCCTCGGTCTACGCGGGCGCCCCGTGGTGGTTCCTCGACGCCCCCGACGCCATCCGCCGGTTCCGCCGCGCGGTCACCGAGACGGCGGGATTCTCCCGGACGTCCGGCTTCGTCGACGACACCCGGGCCTTCTGCTCCATCCCCGCCCGACACGACATGTCACGGCGGCTGGACTGCGGCTATCTGGCCGAACTGGTCACCGAGCACCGACTCGACGAGGACGAGGCGCTGGAGACGGCGGTGGATCTGGTCACGGTCAACCCGCGAAAGGCGTTCAAGCTGTGATCACCGCCTGATTCGCACTCCGACGGGCGTTCGGCGCCGATTGGTGTGCTCCACCCGGGACCGCTCGTGCAGGGCGACAGGGGCCGACGAGAGGCGACTTCGTCGGTCGGGTCGCGCTTGCCCCCGCCGCCGGCGCGGGCCGGGACCGGATTACCCGTGTGCGCCGGGCGTGGGCGGGTCGGTCGGCGGTTCCGGGGATTGCTCCTCGCGACCCTGGGGCGCCGGGTGTTCGTGACGCCGCCGCAGGTCGCCCGGGGTGGTGCCGTGCCAGCGGTGCACGGCGCGGCGCAGGGCCCGCGCGTCGCTGAAGCGCGCGCGGGCCGCGATGGTTCGCATGGGGACGTCGCTGTCGCGGATGAGGTCCATGGCGAGTTCCTCGCGCACGCCTTCCACTTCGTCGCGCCACGTGGTGCCGAGTTCGCCCAGCCGGCGTTGCAGCGTCCGCGGGCTCAGTGCCATCCGCCGGGCGACCGAGGCCAGGGAGAGGTCGGGGTCGTGGAAGGTCGCGCGGAGCGTGGTGCGGAAGGCTCCGTGCCAGCCCAGGACCGGCTTGGCGGATGCGATGGTCAGGTCCGCGTGGCTGCGTAGGACGTCCTGCAGGCCCGGCTGGGTTCGCGGCATCGGGGCGTGCGCGTCCTCGGCGAGGTAGGTCATCGAATTGACCGGGGCGCCGAACTCGATGTTCCGGGTGCCCAGGAACTCGGTCAGCGGCCCGAGCGTGTGCGGCGGTCCGTGGCGGAAGGCGACTCGCACCGGGACGACCGGGCGCCGCAGCCCCTCGGTCGCCCTGCGGCTTATCAACGGCAGGACGAACTGCTCCACGGCGGCGACCACATCGGGTTCGGCGGGGCCGGTGGAGTGCGTCACGGTGAACAGGCGGCCGTCGTCGCTCACATGCAGCTTCTCCGCGCCCGGATCCCCGATGACCGTGACGTAGCCGCAGCCGGTGCGCAGTGATTCCGCGAGTGTCTCGCCGGATGTGAACAGGTAGTCCCACACGCCGAAGGTGCCCATCGACGCCAGTTGCACGGCGTGCAGGCCGGCGTGTACCGCAGGCCGTCCGAGGATGATCTGCTCCCACAGCAGGAGCGCGGTGGGTGTGGACACCCGGGCGAACTCGTCGGCCAGGACGGCGTCGCCGACGTCGGGTAGCCGTACCAGCCTGGCCGGATCCATCCCTGCCTGGCGCGCGGCGTCGACCATGAAGCGCCCCATGCGGGCGGAGACGGTTCCGTTGAGCACAGTGTCCGAGGCTAGATCAGGATCGGCGCCGCGTCGATGCCGGCGGCTTCGTTGGCATCCGCCGTCCCCTCGGTGGCGGGTCGGGTCCCTCGTTCGGTCGGGGTGGCGACCCTACGGTCGAAGAGTCACAGAACGAGCCGCGGCGCACCGCGAACGGCCCCGAGCGGTGCCGCTCGACGGGGCGTGCCGCGTACCTTCCCGAGTGAAACGGAACCTGCTGTGCAAGTCCTCACCACGAGCGTTGCGAAGTTCCTCGCGCTCTCCGAAAGCCCGTGCGGCGCGTCGCGGGATTCGACGCGGCCGTCGGCCTCGCCCGCCGACCCGCACCGCGCGGTCGGCGTGTGGTGAGCCGTCGTGCGAGCGGCCTGGTACGAGCGCCACGGTCCGGCCCGCGACGTGCTGACCCTCGGCGAGTTGCCGACACCGTTTCCCGCGCCGGGCGAGGTCCGGGTCCGGGTCGCCGTCTCGGCCGTCCATCGGTGCGACACCCGCAAGCGGCAGGGGACGCCGGAATCGGTCATGCGGTTTCCCCGGGTCGTCCCCCATGACGACGGCGCGGGAGTGATCGACGCGGTGGGGCGGGGTGTCGACGCACGGCGGCTCGGGGAGCGCGTCTGGGTCTACCTCGCGCAGTCCTACCGGCCGTTCGGCACCGCCGCCGAGTACACCGTGGTGCCCGACCCGCAGGCCGTTGCGCTGCCGGCGCAGATCCCGTTCGACCAGGCGGCGGGCTTGGGCAGGCCGGGTATCACGGGTCACCGGGCGATCCTCGGCGACGGGACGGTGGCCGGGCAGACGGTCGTGGTCACCGGTGCGCTGGGGGCGGTCGGCCGCTGTTCCCTGGCGGTGGGCCGGCGCGCGGGGGCCACGGTGGTCGCGGCGGTGCGACAGGGCGCCCAGGTCGCCAGGGCGTTGGCGGCGGGGGCGCATCACGCCGTCGACCTGACGTCCGGTCAGGTCGCCCGGCGCATCCTGGAGTTGGCGCCCGACGGCGTCCATCGGGTCGCCGATTGCGCGTTCACCGACAACCTGGCGACCTGGTCGGAGACTCTCGCGTACGGCGGGACCATCGCGGCCTACGCGAGCGGCGGCAGCCCGGCCCCGGTGCCGTTCCAGTTGCTCGCGGTCAAGAACGTCACCGTGCACTTCTTGGGCAACGACGACTTCCCGGACCACGCCAACCACGCCGCCGCGATGGACCTCACCGCCGCACTGTGCGCGGGCGACCTGTGCTTCCCCGATGTCCGGCGCTTCGCCCTCGACGACATAGTCCGGGCCCACGAGGCCGCCGAACACCCCGCCACCCGAGGCCGGGTCGTCGTCACACCGTAGACGCCCAGACCCCTGGCGACAGACTTTCCATCTAATGGATAGAGTTTATTCTGAGCATTAGATAAGCTCTTTCCGGTCACCACGCCCGTCACCATCCGAGGAGCAAGGACGAGATGAGCACCATCAAGGCACTGCAGACCGGCCACGTCGGCCTCAACGTCACCGACCTCGACCGTTCCGTGTCCTTCTACAAGGCCGTGTTCGGATTCGACGTCGCAGCCGAGGGCGAGGAGGCCGATCGCCGGTTCGCCTTCCTGGGCCGCGACGGGAAACTGCTGGTCACCCTGTGGCAGCAGAGCGCGGGGGCGTTCCCGGCCGACCGCGCCGGACTGCATCACCTGTCGTTCCAGGTCGAGACCATCGACGAGGTCAAGGCCGTCGAGCGGATCCTGCGCGGCCTCGACGCGCAGTTCGCGTACGACGGCGTGGTGCCGCACGGCGAGAACGGCACGTCGGGCGGCATCTTCTTCACCGACCCGGACGGCATCCGTCTGGAGATCTACGCCCCCGACGGCGCCGACCCGGCGGACGCGCCCACCGCGGGTGCGCCGACCTGCGGCTTCTTCTAGACCCGCGCGGCGGTCGCGCCGCAACAGTCGAGCGCACCATCGATTCGGGAGGAACGCCGTGGCAACCCAGCACCAACCCGGGGTGATCGCCGTCCAAGAGCGCGCCGGTCCGACCCGTCGGGCATCCCACGCGCCGGCCGGAATCGGCGACACGATCCCACCCGTCGCTGCGGCGTTCCTCGCCGACCAACCCGTGATCATCGTCGGCGGCACGGACCGCGCGGGCCGCATCCGGGCGACGCAACCGACCGGCGCCCCGGGATTCCTACGGGTTCCCCACCCGGGCACCCTGTGCGTCGACGCACTGCCGATCCCCGAGGATCCGCCGGCCGAACTGCTCCGTGGCCCGGCCCGGGTCGGCATGATCGCCATCGAACCCGCCACCCGCCGCCGCATGCGGGTCGACGGGGCCGGCCGGCGCTCTCGCGCGGCCACGAGCCGCATCTGCCCTCGAGAAGCACGCTCGGCGCCCAGGGGCGGTTCGACGACCGGCGCTCAAGCCCGCGAAGTGAGCAGGATTGCTGCGACCGAGAGCACGAAGGCCGTTATGAAGCCGGTCAGTTGGTTCTGTGCCGCGCCGGTGGAAAGATCGGCCTTGGCCACCATACTGCCGATCGCCACACCGGACAGGCCCGCGGGCACCATGAGCAACTGGATCAGCCGATCGTCCGCCCCCGACTCCCACTTCAGCAGCTTCCACCCATTGCGGGTCAGGGCCACGCCGAGCGCGATGACGAACACGCCGAGGAAGGCCAGCCACCCGACGTCACCGAAGGAGACCAGCCCCCACACCATCCCGGCCGCTCCGGCGGACCCCACGATCAGCCCATACGTGATACCGAGCACTCCCGCAACCGTTCTCATGGGACAACCTCCGGGGTAGGACGGGCACTTGACGGGCCTGGGGAAGCTATCCGCCCCGCCCCGGGAAAACAGAGGGACTTCCCGGTGCCTGGTCCCGGCGCCACTGCTCGGGTCGAGAAGCAGGCCGACCGTGACACCCCACGGCCGGTTGTATCACTCCGGCGATGGAGGGTGTTCCGGTGTTGTTGTGGCCCGAAGCGGCAGGCCGGGATCGTCGATGGCGCGCCGACTCAGGTGGAGTTCCCGTAGGCGCGGCAGGCTGCGCACGGCCGGGTCCACGGCACGCACCAGGCTCCAGCTCAGGTCGAGGTGCTCCAGGCCGGCGAGGCGGGTCGTCTCCGGCGGGAGTTCACGCACATCACAGGTGCTGAGGTCCAGGTACCGGAGCCGGGTCATGCGCCCGATGGAAGACGGAATGTCGGTGAGGCCGCTCAACGGGAGGATCAGTGTTTCGAGCGCGGTCAGGCCCCACAGGTCGGCGGGTGGGGCGGACCACAGCCCGTCGTCGTCGCAGAGGATTCCGTTGCCGAGATCGAGGTCGCGTAGCGCGCGGAGATTCCCGATGCCCGGCGGCAGTTCGTCGACCCGGCAGTCCGGTATGGACAGTTCGCGCAGTTCGGCGAGTTCCCACAGCGCCGCCGGGATTCCGCCGGTTTCCAGTGAACTGCCGTTCAGCGCCAGGCGGCGCAGGGACACGAGTCGGCCGAGTTCCGCCGGGATGGCCTTCAGCGGCGCGGATTGGGCCTGCAGGACTTCCAGCCGGCGGAGCTCGCCGGTCGTGACGGGCAGTTCGGCGAGTTCGCCGCTGGTGACGGTCAGCTCGCGCAGCTTGGCGAGGAGGCCGATCTGCGGCGGCAGGGCGGTGATCGGTGCGGAGATCTGCAAACTCTCCAGCCGCGTCAGTCGCCCGATCGCGGCGGGAATCTCGTGGAGGTAGTCGGCATGGACGGCAAGGTGGCGCAGCCGCTGCAAGCGCCACAGCTCGTCCGGTAGTGCGGGCAGGTCGCATTCGCTGATGCGGACGACCTCGATATCCGGGTCGGCGCGGGAAAGTTCGGTCGCCACCCTGTCATACGCCGGCTGCTGCCACTCTCCCCATTCCACACAGCCCACAGTAGGGCTCAGGCGAGGTTGGACGTGGGGATCGGGTGCCTCGCGTTCGCGTCGGTCGGCGTGGACTCGACGCGCGGAACGCCGCCGGCCCCGGTTCGTCGGGCCGCCGGTTCGAAGAGCAGGCTCAGTGTTCGGCTGCCGCGCGGTGGTGTTCCTCCCGGTGGGCGAGGAGTTCGTCAGCGGCCTCGGCGTCGACTTCACCGCACACGCCGAGCCGGAATGGGACGCGGTCGTGGACCCCGCGCAACTCGATGGCCGGGCCCTCGAACCGGTCCGCGACGGCGGCGCCTACGTCGGCCTGCGGCCCGGCCTCGAACCCGCGGGCGAGCGCGGCATCTCGGTCATCTCCTTGGTCACCGCATCCGACCGCACCCGCCTCGCCGATCTCCTCGCCCGCGCCGCCGCCGGCGATCTCCCGACCCGCGTCCACGCCGTCGTCCCCCTGGACCGGGCCGCCGACGCCCACCGGGCCACCGCCGAGGGCGGCCTCCGCGGCCGCTACGTCATCCGCCCCTGACCGGCCCGGGGGCGGACGACGGCGCGCCGCCGGGGACGACGCTCGAACGCTGCTCCCCGGTGGGCCGGCCCCGGATCCAGTCCACGGCAATCCGCTCAAGCGTGCCACTCGCCGCCGAGCGCCGGATCGCCGCGAGCACGGCGTGTTGCCGCACCGCGTCGGCGAAGTCCGGTCGGGGACGCCGCTGTTCCGCGAGTGCTCGGGCGAACTCCTGGTACAGCGCCGCGATCCGTGTCGCCGGGCCGGGTGGGATCCCGGGAGGAGCCGTGCGGTAGGCATCGGGTACGGCGACAGCTTCGCCATCGAGGTCGATGTCCCAGTCGGTCCAGTGCAGGTATTCCCCCCGCCGACGCGGGGCGATCGTCAATGTTCCTCCCGTGCCCACGAGTCGGATCGAGAATCCGACCCGGCTCGGCCGGTCCCCGCCGAGGACGGCGACGGACGTTTCGGCGCCGCCTGCGAGTCGCCCCTGCAGGAGCACGTGACGCGGGTTGCGATTGACGACGTCCTCGGTGGTGCCCGCGATCCGTACGGGCTCGCCCGCGCCCGGCAACCGCGCGGACACTTCGGTCAGCGGCCCGACGATCCGCTCCAGCGTGGCGAGGAAGTGCCCGGCCATGATCGGCAGAATCGACGTGCCGCCCGCGGGGTCCAGCGTCCAGGCCAGCTCCGCCGGGATCGTCGCGCCCCCGAACGGATCGCCGTCGGCGACCATGACCGCCGCTTCGAGCCGGCCGATCCGGCCGTCCGCGAGCAGGTCGGCCACGAAGCGGGCGTCGGGGGAGTGGTGACCCTGTAGGACGACGGCGTGCCGTACACCGGCCGCGTCCGCCGCTGCCGCCAACTCGCGTGCCTGGTCGACATCCACGCCCAGCGGCCATTCGGAGACCACGTGCTTGCCGTGTTCGAGCGCGGCTGTGATGACCTCGGCGTGCGCGGGCGCCTTGACGGAGACCACGACCAGGTCGACCTCGGGATGGGCGGCCAACGCCGCCGCGTCGGTCAGCGCGTGCGACACACCGTGCTCGGCGGCGACGCGCTCGGCACTGGCCCGGTTGGTGGTGGCGACCGCGGTCACCCGGAACTGCGGCAGTCGCACCAGCGCGGGCAGGTGCGTACCGGACGCCCAACCGCTCGCTCCGACCACGCCGACTCTGATCATGACTGGCCTCCCAAGTTTTATACCGATCGGTATTCAACTGGGTGCCAGGCGCCTGCGCAAGGAGTAGAATACCGACAGGTACAAAATTGGAGGAGGCCGCGATGCCAGGGGGACGCCCACGCTCGTTCAACCCCGACACGGCACTCGACCGTGCGCTGGAACTGTTCTGGCAACAGGGCTACGAAGGCACATCGCTCGCCGAACTCACCGCCGCGATGGGCATCAACAAGCCCAGCCTGTACGCCGTATACGGCAACAAGGAGCAACTCTTCGCCAAGGCGCTCGACCGCTACTTCGCCGGCCCCGGCGCCTTCGCCGCCGAGGCACTCGACGAACCCACCATCCGCGCCGTCGTCGAGCGCCTCGTGTTCGGCAGCATCGAACTCACCACCGGCGCGGACACCCCGCACGGCTGCCTCACCGTCAAAGGCGTCCACGCCTGTGGCCCCGATGCCGGGCCGGTGCGCGACGACGCCGTCCGCCGCCGCAAGGCCGGCGAGGCGGCGCTGCGCCGCCGCTTCGAGAACGCGCCCGACCTGCCCCGGGGCACGAACGCCGCGACGCTCGCCCAACTCGTCCACACCCTCACCGACGGCATCGCCGTGCAGGCCGCCGCGGGCCGGGGCGGCGGGGAACTGCGCGCCGTCGCGGAACTCGCCTTGCGGGGACTGCTCGACGACTGAGCGCCGTGGGTTCGCGAATCCGTGTCGTATGCCCGGTGGCGATGTCATCCGAGTAGCCGATCCGACACGGGATCGGCAACCGCTGCCGCTGGGCGCCCTGTTGGCTCCCGGGCGGGGCGGGTAGCGTGCCGGTATGAAGAGCGCAGAGACTCCCGTGACGGTGGAACAGATCGGTGCGGCCTTGGCCGCGTTGGGCATCTACGACGACGACAACACACCCGCCGAACATGCCGAAAACGCCGCACCGTCCGCCGGCGTCGACGCCTACCGGCTGCGGCTGCTCAACACCCTGCTGGGCGCGGTGCAGGGGCAGGCGAAGCTCGCCGACGAAGTCGCGGGGGACAGCGAGGAGTTGTTCGTCGCATGGTTGGAGCAAATCAAGGCCGCCGACGCCTGGGACGACGCGGCGAGGCAGATGGCCTTCCTGGGCTGGCAGGTCCGGCGGGCCGGCATCCCGCTCTACTGGATCGCCAAGATCCCGGACGCCGGGCCGGTCGTGGTGTCGGCCTCGCACGCCGCCGAGGCGCTGCACGTGATGCTGGGCGTGATCGCCGCAGTCGACGAGGCGACCGCGACCGGCGACGTGGAAACCATCGCCGCCCAGATGGGCGTGGTGAAGGCGGCCCGGGAACTACTGGTGGCCGCCATCGACAACGCCGACATCATGCTGGACATGGTCGAGTCGGCCGGCTCGTAGTCCTACGAGCACGCCTCCACCGCATGCCGGGGGAACCGCACCACAGCCGCGAGGATCCGCCACGCAGCCGAGCAGCCGAGCAGCCGAGCAGCCGAGCAGCCACGCAGCCGAGCAGCCGGCGCCATGCCGTCCGTCGACGTTCGGGACGTCCGTCGACGTGACGAGCGGGCGGGGCCGCCGAGGAGAGCGAACGCCTGGTCTGGGCCTACAGGCCGCCCGTGGGTCGGCACCGGAGTTCCTCGGTCGAGGACTCCCGTTGATCTTCACCGAACGTCATGATGGGAACTCGCACCGTGAGGTCGGGGAAGGGGGGCGCGGTGTCGGGCGAGTCGGGCAAGAGCCACAGGGCACCCACCGCGCCACGAGAGCTGTTCTCGTGCTCCCATCCGACACCAATGGCATCGGCGTTCGGAGGCAATGTCCATGAACCATGATTCCGGCGAGTCGGCGCGTGGGCGGCGCAGTGCCGCCCTCGTCATCGAGGAAGCCCTGGGGTTTCTGTATCCCGCCGCGTTACGTGCCGCCGCAGCGGTCGGAGTGGCGGACCACCTGACCGAAGGACCCCGCGACGCGGCGGAACTGGCACGGTTGACGGGCACCGAGACACGGAATCTGTACCGGGTATTGCGATTGCTGGCCACCCGAGGTCTGTTCGAACAGGACGACCGCGGTCGTTTCCGGCTGACCCCGGCGGGAGACTCGCTGCGTTCCGACGCGCCCGTGTCGGTGCGCTCGGCCGTGCTGATGCTGACCGACCGGACGATGTGGCTGCCGAGCGGGGAGATGACCCGGTGCCTGGAAACGGGTTCCTCGGCCTTCGACGACATCTTCGGAATGCCGTTCTTCGACCACTTCGCCCAGGACGGGCAGACCGCTGCCGTCTTCCATGCGGGCATGGCCGCCATGTCGGAGGCGGAGAACGTTCCCATCGCCGACGGCTACGCCTTCCCCGAGGCAGCCACGATCGTGGACGTGGGCGGCGGTTACGGAGGTTTCCTGCTCGCCGCACTGCGAACCGGACCGGGCCTGCGGGGCGTTCTGTACGACCAGGCCCACGTCCTGGCGGGCCACCGTCTCGATGTCCGGGACCTGGCGGGCCGCTGGGAGACGGTGGAGGGCGACTTCTTCGCCTCGGTCCCGGCCGGCGACATCCACCTTCTCAAGCGCATCCTGCACGACTGGGACGACGAGCAGTGCGTAAGGATCCTGCGCAACTGCCGCCGGGCGATGGGCCCCCGAGGCCGGGTCCTCGTCGTCGACGCGGTCCTGCCCCAGGGCAACGAACCCCATCAAGGCAAAGCCCTGGACCTGATGATGATGGCGTCCCTGGTCGGCCGCGAGCGCACCGAGGCGGACTTCGCCCGTCTGTTCGACGCGGCGGACCTACGGCTGAACCGGGTCATTGCGACCCCGACGGTGCTGTCGATCGTCGAAGGCACCACCGGCGAGCCGGCGTGAAGTTCGACCAGGGTCGCGATCGCGGGTGACCGTGCGCGCATGCCCCCGTGCCCGATCGGGCACGGGGGCATGCGCGCGGCGCCCGGTGGCGACGCCTCTCGGGAGGGCTTTTCGAGGAATGGCACCGGCGAGGTCCGAATGCCGTCATGAACCGCATCGCACGGCACGTTCGGTGGGGTCGTCGAAAAGCGGCTGCTTCCGAAATCCACCAGCGGCCCATCCGGCGTCGCATACGCTCCTGCGAGAGCCCGGGGGATTCCCACCGAACGAGTCGATCACTGCGCTATGTCGAGAAAGAACTTCTCGTTCTCGCCGCCGTTGGCGTTGACTTGGCAGTTCACCGTTCCGCCGGGCCCGGTGGCGGCGGTCACTCCGCTGCCGGTCACCAGACGCAGATACGTGCCCGGGAAGGCCGCCGACTCGAAGGAGAAGGAACCGTCGGCCTGGGCGCGGGCCTTGAATTTCTCATAGGGGCCGGCGCCGTATTGACAGTTGACCGTCCCGCCTCCGGCCATGGTGGCGGGGACCCCGGTGCCGTCCATGCGCAGGAACACGTTCGGGAAGGCCGCCGACTCGAAGGCATACGAACCGTCGGTCTGCGGGTGGACCTTGTACGTCGTCCAGGCGCCGGGGCCGTACTGACAGTTGACCGTCCCGGCTCCGTTGTTCGTCGAGGTGGCCACACCGGTGCCGTCCATGCGCAGGTAGATGTTCTGGAAGAATGTCGAACGAATCGTGATCGGAGTTTTTTCTGCCTTTGCGAGGTCGGTTGCAGACAACGACATGATGGTCATTCTCCTTCCGTCCGGGCGTGTCGCGACGTGGTTCGGCTCAAGTGCTTCCGGCGATCTTGCGGCACTGGATACGGGGCCGGAGGAATGCGTTCCGTTCGGTACTTGCGGCGTCGGACGGCAGGGTTCTCGGCAGCCGCCATCCACACTTTCCGCGCCCTCGTGCATTTTCTGCTCGGCGGGCCCCGAACGCACTGTATTCGCGCCGAAACGGCATGTCCATAGCCGGTGTTCCGGTAATACCGTCCGGATTTCGGTCGTGGTGGCCGGGCGACCCGGCCCGGCTACTCGGGGGCCGCAGTCAGGGCCGCGCGCCGGCCTCGGCCGAGGGACGCTCGGGCCGAGGCGGCCTTCGACCGGACGCGAAGCAGCCACGGGGGGCGTCTCGCGTGCGGGCGAGGGGCGTCGATGTCGGCCCAGACGGTCTTGTCGGACCGGTGTGTCCTGACGCCCCAGCCGGTGGTGATCGTGTCGAGGATGTGCAGGCCGAAGCCACCCTCGTGTTCGGGGCCGGTGTTCCGGCGCATCGGCATGCGGGGATCGGTGTCCGTAACGGACAGCCGGACGCCACGTCGGGTTCGGCGCAGGGCCAGTCGCACCTCGCCGTCGGTGTGCAGGTGCGCGTTGGTCAGCAGTTCCGAGACGACCAGGACGACCGCCTCGATGTGCTCCTCGTCCCAGGCCCAGCCGGCGAGCGTGGTCCGCACCGCGTTTCGTGCCCGCGACGAGGCACCGGTCTGTCGTGGCACGCGCCACCGGACGAGGGGACCACGAAGTCGAGACATCATCTTCCTCGGGGCTTGGGGGCGGACGGTGAATACTGCTTCTGCTCGAAGTCGGCGCCGGAACCACCCGACGAGAAGCACCTCCTGCCCTCCTCCCGGTGAGTCGTGGGCGTGCGGCAGGAGCCGGTGGGGGAGGTCACAGCTTCTCGGCGGGGCCATGACCTCGCCCACCTGTCCCGTGCCGATGGTCCTGCCCGCACGACTGCCCTGCCGCCGATCCTCCAAGCGTCGCCCGTTCGAGTGGATCGGCGCACACCTGGGCATTTCCCGGATGCAGGTCTCCCGATTGCCCGGCCGGACCGTGATCAGGCTGCGGACCGAACTGCTCGCCGATCGAGGCCCGATCGAGGATCGTGGTCGCCCGAGAATCGCCGGCGGCGCGCCGTCGAGGTGTCCGGGACGGCGAACGGCCCCGAAGTGCCGGGCCGCGCTCACCCGTTCGTGGGTGGGCGGCCGGCGCTTCGGGGCCGGGTGTCGCGGGGCGCGGGTCAGACGGCGGTGGCCACGCGGGGTGCGGGGCGGGCGGCGGCGCCGGACCGGCGGGCCTGGGCGGTGCCGCTGCGGCGTCCGCGCGAGGAGGAACCGGAGCCGGTGCGGCGGGGGCGGTCCACCACGGGCGCGGTGATGACGACCGGGATTCCGGAGGGTGCCTGGGCGCCGGTGATCCGGGTCAGTTCGGCCTCGCCGGAGCGGACCTGGGTGATCTGCGGAGTGATGCCGGCGTCGGACATCAGGCGGACCATCCGGCGGCGCTCGCCGGGCAGGACCAGGGTGACCACGCTGCCGGACTCGCCGGCGCGTGCGGTCCGACCGCCGCGGTGCAGGTAGTCCTTGTGGTCGCTGGGCGGGTCGACGTTGACGACCAGGTCGAGGTTGTCCACGTGGATGCCGCGCGCGGCGACGTTGGTGGCCACCAGGACCGTGACGTGGCCGGACTTGAACCGGGTCAGCGTGCGGGTGCGCTCGGGCTGGGACTTGCCGCCGTGCAGCGCGGCGGCGCGGATGCCGCTGTCGAGCAGGTGCGTGGTGAGCCGGTCGACCGCGTGCTTGGTGTCCAGGAACATGATCACTCGGCCGTCGCGGGCGGCGATGTGCGTGGTCGTGGCGTTCTTGTCCGAACCCTGCACGTGCAGCACGTGGTGCTCCATCGTGGTGACCGCTCCCGCGGACGGGTCGACCGAGTGCACCACGGGGTCGTGCAGATACTTGCGCACCAACAGGTCGACGTTGCGGTCCAGGGTGGCCGAGAACAACATCCGCTGCCCGTCGGGGCGTACCCGGTCCAGCAGTTCGGTGACCTGGGGCATGAAGCCCATGTCCGCCATCTGGTCGGCCTCGTCCAGGACGGTGATGTCGACGTCGGTCAGCACGCACGCGCCGCGGTCCAGGAGGTCCTTGAGGCGACCGGGCGTGGCCACGACCACCTCGGCGCCGGCCCGCAGCGCGCCGATCTGGCGGCCGATCGGCATGCCGCCGGTCACCGCGGCCATCCGCATCCGCAGCGAACGGGCGTACGGGGTAAGGGCTTCGGTGACCTGCTGGGCCAATTCACGGGTGGGTACCAACACCAGCGCGAGCGGGTGCCTGGGCTCGGCGCGCCGGCCGCTGGTCCGGGCGAGCAGCGCCAGGCCGAAGGCCAGGGTCTTGCCCGATCCGGTCCGGCCCCGGCCCAGCACGTTGCGGCCGACCAGCGAGTTCGGCAGCGTCGCGGCCTGGATCGGGAACGGCTCGGTCATACCCAGACCGGTCAGCGTCGTCAGCAACTCGGACGGCATGTCCAACTCGGCGAAGGAGGCCACGGCCGGCAGCGCCGGAGTGACGGTCACCGGAAGCGCGAACTCCCCCCGCGCACCCGAGGAACGACGGCCGGAACCACCGTATCCGCCGGAACCGCCCGAACGGCCGTAGCCGCCGGAGCGCCCCGAGGCACCGGAACGGCCGTAGCCGCTGCCGCCGCCATCGGCGGTCGAGCGGGCGTAGCCGCCGGAGCCGCCGCTACGGCCGCGGGAGGAGGAACCGTACGAAGAAGAGGTGGAGCGGGCGTTCGGGTTCACGGGGAACCTTCCTCGACACGGCGCGTACCGCGGAGACCCGGCAGCCGAAAGCCGCGCAAGGCGTCACGAGAACGAGCCGAAATGAAAAGCAGATATGAAGTGGGCGCGGAAATTCACGCAAAGACACTTCGAAAGGCGCGGCGCCGTCGGAACAGGGATGCCGGTTCGAACGGACTGCAAAGTCCGGGGGCGATGGGCGGAGCGCGGCCATAAGCCGTCGGCTACTACCGCCCACCGGGCGGGGACACTGCGTCGCCTGCCGGCACCACGACCCCGGGAAGAGGGACGAGCGGCCGGCGGCGGAAATACGGATACGAACGCCGTGCGAGGGCTCGCGACCTTATGGTGGCGAGCCCTCGCACGGGGGCGCCGAAAGGCGTCAGGCCGGGACGATGTTCTCGGCCTGCGGGCCCTTCTGGCCCTGGGTGACGTCGAAGGAGACCTTCTGGCCCTCCTGGAGCTCACGGAAGCCCTGGGCGGAAATGTTCGAGTAGTGGGCGAAGACGTCGGGGCCGCCACCGTCCTGCTCGATGAAGCCGAAGCCCTTTTCCGCGTTGAACCACTTCACGGTGCCGGTGGTCGCCATATCGTTCTCCTTCATTGGGGGAGCAGTGCCGGATCCACATGGTGTGATTCCGCGTCGCCGCCTGGGGCCCATCCGGAGATGACCGGCCAAACAAAAAATGCACCCACGGAACACGCCCGTCAGGTGCACACAAAGTTCATGGGTACCACAACTGCAACTGGGATCAACGTAGCACGGATACCGACGCCTTCGCGGACGCCACCACCCGACCGGCACCGACGACGGGGCTGCCCCCCGGGGCCGCCACGCTCGCCTGGATGGCGCGGGGCTTCGGGCCGGCACGCCCGACCCGAAGTGTCCCGACGACCCTGCCCGCGCTACCGGTTGCTCCGTTGTGGGTCGGTGCACAACGCCCAGATCACGGCGATGTCGATGGCGATGACCACGATCGACCACACCGGGTAGTAGGGCAGCCAGATGAAGTTGGCGATCATGCTCAGCCCGGCCAGGACCACGCCGATGATGCGGGCCCAGACCGCGCCGGTGAACAGCGCGATGCCGGCGAGGAAGATGACGACGCCCAGGATCAGATGGATCCAGCCCCAGCCGGTGGTGCTGAACGAGAACGAGTAGTTGCGCGTTTTGGCGACGATGTCGTCTTTGGCGATGGCGGCGATTCCCTGGAATACCGCCAGGATGCCGCCGAAGGTCATCATGACTCCGGCGAACGCGGCCCATCCCGACAACGAGCCGGGACCCGAATTCTGGCCCATGCCCGTCCGGTGTATGTGAGTGCTCATCGAGAGCCTCCTGCGCGAGGCAGTGCTTCGAGGACGTCCCCCTCGTTCCACACTGACCCTGTCGGCAGGGCCCCGCGACTCGGCCGCACAGGCGGACACGACGTTCGGCGGGGCGGATCACCACCCGCGACGAGCCGGTGCCGATTCGGGCACCGACTGCCGTACCACCGCCAACCGTTTAGGCTGAAAGGTGAGGCTCCCCGGCTTCGGGAACGGTGATCGAGCGCGTCCGCCGACAGGGATGCCGGGGGAGGCGGCCGGGCCCTCGAGGACTCGCCGCATCTCCCGACGGAGGAGGAGAACCATGCCTTCGAACCCGCACACCCCGGTTTCCAACCAGCCCCAGGGCGAGACGGTCGGCACCGATGAGCAGGAGCTCTCCCGGCCGCCCTCGCACGGTGTGGGGCACGAGACCGCTCAACAGACCGGCGGTGGCCGGGAGCAGGTGAAAGGGCACTCGCCGCCGGTGCCCGGATCGTGGTCGGCGAAGGACTGGGCCGCACCCAGCCTGCAGTCGCCCGACATCGGGGAGGCGTCGTTCGGTCCGCCGCCGTCTCCTCCCGAGACCGTGCACGGTCCGGACAACCGGACGCAGATCACGAACACCTCGGAGTATCCCTGGCGCGCGTACGCGTCCTTGCTGATCACCGCCGCGGACGGCTCCACCTGGCTCGGTACGGCCTGGTTCATCGGCCCACACACCCTGGCGACCGCCGGTCACTGCGTCTACATCACGAACAGTGGCGTTCCGGGGCGCGACGGATGGGTCAGAAGCATTCAGGTCATGCCGGGCCGCGACGGCACGTCCCTTCCCTACGGATTCGTGACCGCCGCCATCTTCCACTCGGTGACCGGCTGGACGATCTCGGCGGACGAGAACTACGACTACGGCGCGATCGTCATCCCCACCGACCTGGGCAGTACCACGGGATGGCTCGGTATCGGGACGTGGCCGTCCGCCGATCTGCTCGCCACGACGGGCAACATCGCCGGCTATCCCGCCGACAAGACCGACGGGACCATGTGGTTCGACAGCAGGCAGATCGGTTCGGTGACGCCGATGAAGGTGTACTACGACATCGACACCGCCGGCGGGCAAAGTGGTACGGCCGTCTACCGGGTCGTCGACGGGGAGCGCTACGGCTTCGCCATCCACGCCTACGGCGGGGTGACCGTGAACTCCGGGACGCGAATCAACGCCGACGTGTACGACAACCTGTCGGCCTGGACGGACGCGCGGACCACGACGCGGGCGGCTCCCGTGCAAGTGCCGAGGGACAGCGGCACCTCCTACCTCATCACGGGAGCGGTACGCGACAGGACAGGCGCCCCCGTCCCGCGAGCTCGCGTCTATCTGGTCGACGGGCCGATGCCGTATCCGGACGTCGCCGTGTCGACCGGCGGCGACGGGCGTTTCGCGCTCTCCGTCCCGGCCGGCGGCCTGTACACGGCCGAGTGCCGGACGCGGGACGAAAAGCAGACGCGGGCCACGACCCTGGTGGACGGCGACCGTCCCGCGGAAGTCGAACTCCGGCTCGTCTGACTCCGGATCATCCGAGGATCACCCGAGCGAATCACCGGAGTTCGCCGACCGCAGGACGGTCCGGTTCAGCCCGACCGGCCGACCACCGAATGCGCCGAGAAGGCGGCGCGGTACCGCTCCCGGCTCAGGGGCGGTGTCGTGGTGACGGCGGTGTTGTCCGCCACATGGCGCGGGTCGCGCATGCCGGCCAACGCGCACGTCACCCCCGGGGTGGAACGCGCGAACTGAATCGCGCGTTGTGCGTCCGTGGCCAGATCCGGTATCACGCCGGAGATCCAACCGGGCAGGTCCGCGGCACTGCGGCCCTGCAACAACGAGGCACTCGCCAGCACGGTGAAACCCAGTTCGTCGGCGGTCGCGAGCACGTTGTGCTCGTCCCCGGCCAACGAACGCAAGGCGTCGAGCATGCCGAGATTCACCGGAAGTTGCACGAACCCGAAGTGGTGGC
The DNA here is from genome assembly GCF_044333915.1 of Embleya sp. NPDC020886. Classification (NCBI taxonomy): domain Bacteria; kingdom Bacillati; phylum Actinomycetota; class Actinomycetes; order Kitasatosporales; family Streptomycetaceae; genus Embleya; species Embleya sp. NPDC020886. The sequence goes on from NZ_JBIRRX010000003.1 coordinate 643,314, forward strand.
GATCACCGGCGACCTCTCGGGCCAGGCTTTCCAGGGACCGCAGGGACAAGGAACCATCGAAGAAGCCGTCCCACGTCGCCACGCCGTAGTGCGCGATCAGGCCCTCGGCCACGGCCTGCTCCAGTCGCTCGAACGCCCGCCTCATCCGCGAGGCGAACATCGATGCGTCGACGAATCGGAGCTGTGTCTCGGGATTGTGCAGGTAGTAGACGTCGACCACGGCCAAGCCCAGGTTGCGACGGCTTCGTTCGAGTTGATCGGAGAGAAACGCGGGCGCCATGCAGTGCGTTCCCGCCACCTCGTCGGCCCGCAGCGAGCCCGGCGCAATCGCACCCGAGGTGAGGAATCCGGCCTTCGTGCAGACCAGCACGCCCTCTCGGTCGCCGCCGTCCTGTGCGGCGAAGAGGCGCAGCGCGGCACCCACGTTGCGCTCCGAGCGTTGGCAACGGTAGTTCAAGGAGGTGTCGATGACGTTGACGCCGGCGCGCAGCGCGCCGCGGATCGCGGCGACGTATGCCGCGTCGGTTTCATCGTCCATCGCACCGCGGTAGGTTCCGATGCCCACGCTCGACAGGAATATCTCGCGCGTCTCACGATAGAAGTCGACGGTCCGTCCGCCGAACGAGGCCGCGAAAGCGGCCGTTCCTCGCCTGTTCGCGGATCCGGCCGACAATGCGGCCGTGGGGTCGAGGGCCGGCTGTGCTGCGGAGCCGGATGCCGGGGTCGTCCCCCGTGCTCCAGGGGTATCCGAGACCGGACGGTCCTGCCCGTCCAGCCGGGCGAGTTGGCGTTGCAGGCTCTCGAACTCGCCGACGGAGAGCGATTCGCCGCGCCGCAGGACATCGAGAATCGAACGGAGGCCGGGATGGTGGATTTCCATGTCACCCGCCTTACCGGTCGAGGGCCTTCATGAGCACCGCGCTGGAGCGCTCCACCATGTCCCGGACTCCCTCGTCCACGTCACGGGCCGGCGAAAGCTCGTAGCGGCGGGGACAGGCGTCGAGCAGCGTCTGCGCGATTACTTTTCGCACGGACGCGAATCGTTCGAAGGGCTCCTGGGCTTCGGAGGTTTCGACGGCCTGGTCGAAGGACGTCGGATCGTGCCCGATCGCGGTCAGTGCCGACCGGGCGCATTGCACCTCGTCCGCCAGCAACCCGGGGATCAGGGAGCGGACTTCGGCGTCGATCGTGTCGTCGGAGGCCATCGATCGAATCATCGAGGCCTCGCGCCAGAACCGGTCGAGCAGCAAGTGCACGAACGATTCCTCGACCTGGGGATCGGGGTCGACCACGTCCAACACGGTGTCGAGCCAGTCCACGGTGCGGTGACCGGCCGGGCCCAGCTCCCGCCGGTACTGCTCTCTGCCGATCTGCTCGCGCAGGTATCGGGCGCGGGCGAGCGCGGTGCGCGGGCCCGTCATCTCGATCGGTCCGTACCGCTTCGTGTACTGCCGGTCGCCGTCGGACTCGCGTGCCGCCCTGGTGAACAACGCCAGGTAGACGTAGACGTGGTAGGCCGCCAGGGCCCGATGCACGTCCCAGTGGTTTCCGCGCGTGGAGTCGGGCATGTTCCACAACGAGTGGACCAGGGGCCGGTCCGCGCGGGCGAAGTCCGGGACGAGAAGGGTATGACCCGCTCGAAGGTCGTAGAGCTGCTGGTGCAGCGATTCGTGCAGCAGGTGCTCCGCCAGTGCCCAGGGATTGCACAGCGTGCGCTGGTTCAGGAAGATCGTTCCGCTGACCTTGTACTCGGAGCTGGATCGGGTCGCCTCCCATTGGCCCACGGGAGCGAAGACGGCGAGCAGGTGGGTGTGGCTGAGGACGCTGCGCGTCACCTTCGGCAGGACCTCCTCCAGCAAGCGAACGGCCTTGGCCACCATCGCGAGTTCGTCGTCGCCGGGGGTGTGCAGGGTCAGACCGTAGTGAGCCGCCACGATGTCGCGGAAGGCGTCGGTGACGACCGTTTCGGGGCCGTCGTCGCGCCACACCCATCCGTAGTGGGAAGCCGTACCCAGGTGATCCGACAGCTCGGGTCCCAGCAGGCCGGGCACCCCCGCGTCGAGATTGCGGATGGCGCGTCGCAGAATCTCCCGACAGTGCTCCGAAGGAATCCCGTAGGGGATTTCGTCCTCGATCTGGACATGGAGGTACTGCACCGCACACCGGAACACCGTGTCGCCCACGATCCGGTAGCGGGTCTGTGCGTCCGCGCGGTCCAACGCGTCGAGGACCTCACGAGCGAGCGGCAACCGATCGCCGATGCTCTCGAGTCGGCGCCGGTAGCAGGCATGGAGCCTGCTCGTCACGTAGTCGGAGTCGCCGAACGGGTGCTTGGCGAGCAACTCGTCGAGCTCGTCGACCGGCAGCGCGCCGGGCGACGCGGTACTCGTCGCCTGGGTCACGAGCCGGCTCCGTGCTGAGGAGGAGACTGGGCCGGCGAGGGCTTGTGGCCACCCTCGTGGCACGGCGTGCCGCCGGGGGCCGCGGCGGACTCGTGCAGATGGTCGAGGAGGCCCTGAATTTCCTGAAGGCTCGTGTGGTGGTCGGTGTAATGCGAGTTCGGGGTCGAGTGTGTGGTGTGGTGGGTGGTGTCCACCGAGGACCTGTTCTCCAGCTGGTCGACGTGGCCCTGCAGCGTCAACACTTCCTCGGCCGACAGAGCAGTCTGCGCTCGAAGTTTCCTCATGATCTCTTCGATGCTCTGCGAATCCGCCATGACGGGCTCCATTCTCGGGAACGGGTGGCGGAAGAACACGCGTTCCCCGGCCACCGACGTCGACGCTTCGCCCGCTCGGCTCCGGGGACCCGAGATGTTCGGTCGTACCCCGGCAGGCGGTGGGACCGCAGCGTGGGAGGTACGACGGCGAAGACGTCCTTCGTCGAGTAAAACCACACCGGAGTCGAATCACCCGTATACAGAGCCGTGCCATTCGGGTGACCGTGCCCATCGGCCGCTTCGGGGGGAAACCGCCACCGCGGCGACCACCGCATGGCGGGCCGTGGTGACCGCCTGTTCGGATGGTGAACAGCCGCGGGGCCGAGCCCATCTCGCCTGGGCTGTATGGCCCCACGAGCCGTCGGTGGGGATCGCGGCAGACGGCTCTGCCGCGCGCCGGCGGGGTCCACGACCGCCGTCGGAAGGTCAGCGGCTGAACGCGTACACGTCGTAGTTCGAGCTCTCCGTCGTCAGGTCGCCGTAGCCGAGGTAGACGGTGTCGTCGTCGATCACCGGACGGCTGCCCCCGTACGACGCGGTGGGGGGCGTCGGGAGGATGTCCTTGCTCCACAGGATCCGGCCGCCGGCGAGGCTCAGGGCGGCGATGCCGCGGGAGGTTCCGACGTAGACGGTCCTGCCGTCGTGGGTGACGCGGTCCGAGAGGTTCGCGTCGATGTCCTGCTGCCAGGTCCTGGTTCCGGAGACCGGGTCGAACGCGTGCAGGGTGCCGCGCCCGTCGGGGACCAGGACGTGTTCGGGCGCGAGCGTCGGGGCTGCCTGGACGAGGGTGTCGAAGGTGAACTCCCAGCGCGTGTCGCCGTATTGCGCGTCCAGGGCGCGAAGGCGGCCGCCTTTGGCGGGTTCCCGATTACCGATGGTCAGGTACACGAGGTCCGTGTCGGCTTCGGCGCCGCACACGGACCCCTCGGCCGGGCGCGACCACCGGGACTCTCCCGTGGCGGCGTCCAGCACGACGATCCCGTCGCCGAACGTCGGCACGTAGAGGTAATTGTTCGCGACCACTACCGCGTTCGCCTGGCCGGCGACCTTCCGGGCGAAGTCCGGCCGGCCGTCCACCAGGTTCAGGCGGTAGACCCAGCCACTGCTGGTGGCCACGAACACCCGGCCGTTCGGCCCTGATTGCTGGGCCCACGGCCAGCCGTTGGTCTCCGCGGACCACAGTGTGGTGCCCTTGTGGTCCAGCGCGACGAGTCGGCCCTGCCCCGGGCCGATCGCCAAGGACACGAGCAGACACCCCTTGACGATCGAGGACCGCGTGAGGAGGGCCCCGCCCAGATCGACCTGCCACAGGACCCCACCGTCACGGCTGTCCAGACAGACCACCCGGCCGTCGTCGAGGGGGAGGAGGAGAGCGCCCCTGCCGGGCGTGCCGGGCTCTGCGGGCAAGGGGATGCCCATGGAGGTGAAGTGGCGGCGCCAGCGCTGGGCACCCGGTTTCCGGACACCGCCGGGACCGTGCTCCAGCAGGGTGTACGAGGCTCCCCCGATTGCCGCCACCGCGGCCACCCCGCCGTACGTCAGTACCCGGCGCCGCAGCAACGGGCGTGACGGCCTTCCCGGTTGGGGGAGGGGCTCGGGCGACGGTGCCACGGGCCGGGGCGCGGTGCCGTGGGTCGCGAACGACGCAGGTGTGTACGCGCGATTACGGACCCAGGGCAGGTCCTGGACGGCGTTCTGTACGAGTTGGCGGGGCAGCGTGGAATGCGGGCGGGCCGACATCGCAGCGTGGATCCGCCCCCAGACCTCGCCCGGGGTCAGCGTCGCGCCGGCACCGGGGATCCCGCTCTCCAACACCTTGATCAACTCGCCGGTGAACTCCGGGTATTGCTCGTGGGGCCGGGCGAACGACGGCTCGTTGGCGGATGCCGACGTCAGTACGTGATGCCCGCGGTGCGCGTCGTCGAACCCGAGAGCGCTCGAAGGATCGACCTCGCTCGGTCGGGCTCCCATCGTGCCCTTGGCGGCCAGTCCGCTGTAGCAGCAATCGAGTATCTCCAGTTTGCGGCGGGTGTTGCCGACGGCAAGCATCTCGCGTACGTATGCGTAGGAGACCGTGCCGATCTGGATGTGATCGGGGTCCGCGCCGGTCAGGGCGAGGTGCAGGGGACGTCCGTCGGTTCGGCGCAGTCCGTGGCCGGCGAAGTACAGGACCAGGGTGTCCGTTGCCGCGAGCGCCGCGTCCCTGATCGTTTTCAGGACCGTCTCCGGCGACGCCCTGGGGCCCAGCGTCGCGATGTGGTCGGCGGGAAGCCCCCACAGGCTGGGCTCTTGCAGCAGTTGCTTCAGCCGCGTGACTCCGCGAGCGACGGACGGCAGCGAGTCCAGGTGCCGGTACTTGTGGATGCCGATGAGAACCGCGCGGCTCGACGTCGGGTCAGGGATGTCCGTCGGAGTCGTCCCCAGAGGGCGCACCGCTCGAACCGCCTTCCAGCGCCCGGGTGATGTCGACGACGGTTTCCGCCGACGCGTTCTCCAGGATCACCCGTACCTCGCCCCGCTCGATGACGGTCCTGGAGGTCATCGTGGGTGCGGGGCCGGGCGCGGGACGATGCTGGAGGTCGCGCCACGCCATGTGGGCGTAGACCAGAGCGGGGACGGAGAACGCGGCCGTGGTCGCGATCTCCAGCCACCCGATCAGGTCGCCCGACATCCGCCCGGCGTCGGGCGCCGACTCCCTGACCCTGCGGATCCGCATGTACGGCCCCACACGCGGGTGTTCCGCGAGCCAATCGGCCAACTCGGCGGTGAGGCGGCTGCCTTCCGCGGCGACGTCGTGCTCGACCCGAATTCGAAACTGCATGGCCCTCCGTCCCCCGGCACACCCGACCCCGGCCCGACTCCGGGTGGGCGCCTCACCCGAGGATAAATGCCGGGGCCGTCATCGCGGGCGGTAGTACCGAGGTTGGTCCGTACCCTCTGCGTGAAGAGAGTCGACCGTGCGGGAAAGCGGTTGCGGCCGGCCGGCCCGGTTCCCCGGCGGGCTCGATCAGCCGATCGGTGGTGCGAGGTATTCCAGCGCGTAACCGTCGCCGGAGGGGGTCACGCGGGCGATGCCGGGTGAGTCGAGGTGGGCGCCGGCCACGAAGTGGTGTGGTCGGGTCAGTTGTTCGAGGAGTGCCGCGCGCGCGGCGCGGGCCTGGGACTGGTCGCCGTCGAGTTCCCAGGACACGTTCGGCCGATCGAATTGCAGCGTGGGAACGTGGACGGTGTCGCCCCACGCGAGCAGGCGGCCGGTGTCGCTCCCGAATGCGTAGACGGTGTGACCGGGCGTGTGGCCCGGTGTCGGGATCGCGGTGGTCCAGTCGTTGATCGCGACCTTCTCCGACACGGGTACGACCCGGTCGCGGATCGGCGCGAGCCGTCCCGTGAACACCGAGGTGTCGCCCGCGCCGATCCACACGCGCTCGAGTCTGCCGAACGCCTGCGAACCGTCGGGCGCGATCAGGCCGCTCACGTGGTCCTCGTGCCTGTGGGTGATGGCCACGTCGGTGACCTCCGTGCGGTCGATGCCCGCTTCGTCGAGCGCCTCGTGGAGCAATCCCATGGTGGGGTCGTGCCAGGCGTCGGACGCGCCGGTGTCGACGAGAACCGAGCGCGTGCCGTCGGTGACGAAGAAGGCGTTGACCGACAGCCGCAGGTTGTCGCCGGCCAGCGGGACGGCGGCCGGCAACTCGTCGAGCACGCACCCGTCCTCGTCGCGGAGCCGGGTCGGCGGCATGTCGATGTACCCGTCCCGCAACGAGGTCACCCGCAGGTCGCCGAGTTCGAACGTGGCATGGAGCCGGCCACTGGAGATCAAACGCATGGAACCCCTCCGTCGTGTCGGGCGCACACCGTGCGTCTCCGATGGAAGATCAGATCTTCTATAGGAGAAACCCTACACTGTGGGCGGCGGGGTACGCATCGATCGAGGAGCACGGTGACCGAGCAGGACGAAAACACGCCCGAAGCACACCGGGGCGACGACCCGGCCGGCGTGTTCGGCGGCAACGTGCGGCGACGTCGCGAGGAGGCGGGCCTGACGCTGGAGCAGTTGTCCACCCGGTCGTCGGTCAGTCGGGCGATGTTGTCCAAGGTCGAACGCGGCGAGAAGAGCCCGACGATCGGCGTCGCGTCCAGGATCGCCCACGCGCTCGACGCGTCGCTCTCGGACCTGATCGGCGCGCCGGCGGCTGCCGCGTCCGGTGTGGCGGTCGTCATGCACAGGAACGATCGCCCCGTCTTCCGTGACCCGGAAACCGGCTTCGAGCGGCACATCGTCTCGGCGGCCCCGGGCGCGGGACGAGCCGAGATGGTGGTCCACCACCTCCCCGCGCAGGTCTCCACCGGGCTGCTGCCCGCCTATCCGCCGGGCACGGAGAAACAACTCGTGGTGCTCGAAGGCACCCTCACCGTCGCGATCGGCGGGATCGGCGAGACCCTGAACACGGGCGACTCCCTGTTCTTCCAAGCCGACGCGGCCCACGGCTTCGCCAACCGAACGAACGCTCCCTGCGAATACATCATGGTCATCTCGCGCAGAACCTGATCGGCCGCCCGATGTCGTCGCCCACGAGGCGGGTCCGCCCGGATACTGTGGCCATGACGACGAGGAACAACAACGATGCCGTTCTCGGCGGTGCACCGCCCCTCGGGGAGCGCATCGGGCGACTCGTCGACGTGTGGATCCGAGACGGTCGGGGCCGCGACCACCCGGTGACCGGCAAGGCGTTCTTCGCCGTCTACTCCTGGTACCTCCGACACTGGGCCGAACACGACCCGGCATGGGGGGAATTCATCGGCGTCTCCTACGACTTCATCGGCGGCGACGACGGCTGGAACACCATGCTGCGCGAGCGCGTCGTGTGCGAGACCTGCCGGGACACCTATCGCCTGGAGAACATCGGCGTGTGCACCGGATGCATGCGATGCACCTGCTACGCGTGCGGCCCCCACGGATCCTGCACCGGCGAGATCGTCTGACCCGCGTCGAAAAGTCGAAACGTCGGGACCCGCAGGGGCGTTCTTCCGTGCTCCCGGCCCGTGCGACCGGCGCTACACCCAGCCGCGCCGTACCGCCTGCACCCCGGCCTGGAACCGGTTCTCCGCACCCAACTCGTCGAGGAGCACCCGCATTCGCCGCCGCAGGCTCCGGGTGCTGGTGCCCAACTGCCGGGCGATCGTCTCGTCCTTGAGCCCGGACAGCAGCAGGTTCAGGATCCGCCGGTCCTCGGCGTCGAGCGGGTCGCACTCCTGGGGGCCGGCGGCGGTGAGTGGGACGGCCTGTGTCCAGAGCCCTTCGAACAGGGTGACCAGGGCGTCGACCAGGGTGGTGCCGCGGATGACGACGCTGCGGGTGATGGGCGAGTCGAGGTGCAGGGGCAGCAGGGCGATCCGGCGATCGGCGACGGACATCTTCAGCGGGATGTCGGCGAGCACCCGGGCCTCTTCGCCGGCCTGCGACAGGCCGGTCACGTCGTCGAGGTTGCCGGGTGTCGCGAACGACTCGGGGGCGTAGATCGTGCGGTACCGGACCCCGCGGCCCAGAAGGGTGTGTTGGAGCGGGTTGCCGTGGGCGAGGACGTACGGCGGCCGGTCCAGGCTCATGATCTCCTCGGTGGCCTCCTGCTGGAGTCGGGCGAACCACCGGCCGAGTTCGTCGGCGCTGGTCAGCAATTCGACGCCCTCACCGGGGCGGGCGGCCTCGCCGAGCGCGCGGTAGACGGCCTCCAGTTCGGCGGCCGTCTCGGTGACCCTGCCGAGGTCGGCGTGGGCGTTGCGGACCAGGGCGGCAAGGGCGGCGGTGGGGCTGACGGCCGCCCACCGGGTGGGGCGGCCCGAGAGTCGGCTGACCAGACCGTGGCCGCGCAGCCGGGCGAGGGCCGACTGCAGCCTCTCGACACCCGAGCCGGTGCGCTCCGCCAAGTCGCGCACCGTTACCGGCGGTCCGGCCAGAACGGTGCGGTAGACCCGCTCGTCGAAGGGCGCGACCCCGACTGCGCCGAACACGAGCTCGTCCTTTTCCATGGCGAGCGAGCATGGCCGATTCCGGCGCCGGCCGCAACCGGACACCGGCCACACCTGGCCGACCGTCGGGAGGCGCGACTACAAAGAGCACACCACCGGCCCCATGGGAGACGGAATGTTCAACGCACAGCATTCACGGTCGGGTTCAGCGAAGCTGTCCCGGCGCCGACTATTCCTGATCGCTGCGGTGGCCTTCGGCACCGTGTTCGGCGCGTTCGGCGCGGTGCCCGCCGGAGCGGAACCCGTGGCCCCGGCCGACCCACCGACGTCCCTGACCACCCGAGGCAACGAGTGGCGGCAGGTCGGCCCGAACGGCAGCGGCGGCAAACTGGCGTTCACCCCCGCCCGGCCCGCACGGGCCTACGTGCTGACCCCGATCGGCAACGTCGTCTTCCGAACCGACGACCGGGGCACCACCTGGCAGCAGGGCAACGCACTGCCCGTGAACGCCACGGACGCCGGTGGCGTCGCGGCCAGCCCGGTCCGGCCCGACGTGGTGTTCGCCGCCGGCGTGGAGCGGGACCACTGGCGTGGGTACGTGCTGCGCAGCACCGACGCCGGCAGGACGTTCAGCCAAGTGCTGGACACCCCGGACCGGGTCAGCGGAGTCGTGTTCGACCCGACGGGCGCGCGGCTGTACGCCACGGCCGGCGACGGTGTGCGCATCTCCACCGATCACGGCAACACCTGGCGGCTGCTGCCCGGTGCCCCCACCGATGCCCGGAACCCGAAGTTCACCGGGTCCGACCTTTACTTCACTTCCGGCGCCGATGTCTGGGTGCTCCGCCAGGGCGCGCGGACCCCGGTGAAGCTGCCCCGCCCCGGCTCGACCGGCGCACGTGTCGATCAGTTCACCGGCACCGGTGGCACCCTGGTCGCCAGGGGTGACCTGCAGGTCGCGCAGGTCTCCACCGACCGGGGTGCGCACTGGCGGGCGCTGCGCGGGCCGTGGGGCACCGACGTGGTGGTCCTGGCCGCGATCGTGGACGGTTCGGGCCGGCTGCACATCCAGGTCAACCGGTCCACCGGCGAGATGGAGCAATGGGGCAGCCGCGACAACGGCCGCACCTGGCGCGCCGAGGCGGGCCTGGACCGCATCGACCTGTACGAGGCCACCGGCACCTTCCCCGGACGGCCCGGCACGGACGTGATCTCGGCCGGCGCGGGCATCTACACCACCGACGACCACCAGTCCTTCCGCCGGATCGGGGTGCCCGGCTCCGAAGTGTTGTCCCTGACCGTCACCCGGGGCGCGTCGGGCCCGGCGATCGTCGCCGGCACCATGACCGGCAGCTACCAGTCGTCCGCGCCACTGAAGCGGCAACTGCCGCTCGGGTACCAGGAATGGGGTTTCTCCGACACCGCGCCGCACACCTTCGGCAACCGGGTCGACGGCCTGGCCACCGACCCGTCGAACCCTTCGACGGTGTACCGGGTACGCAATACCTGCAACGACGAGCAGCCCTGCTTCTACCTGGAGAAGTCGACCGACGCGGGTCGGCGGTGGACCACCCTCCAGACAGCCGTGCCGGGCAAGGCACTCGCCATCTCGGTCAGCCCCGCCGACCCGAAGCGGCTGTACGTCGCCACCCACTCGCCGTCGGCCGTGTACACCAGCAACGACGGCGGTGAGTCCCTGGTCCAGAACGGGCACGACGACCTGAACGGCTTCACCAGCGTCGCCGTCGACCGGGTCGACCCCGACAGCGCCTGGCTCGGCGGCCCGGACGGGCTGTTCCGGACCACCGACGGCGGCGTCACCCTGCACAAGGTCCTCGACGGCTGGGTGAGCGCGATCGCGCTGAACCCGCGCACCCCGGGCCACGCGGTCATCGCCGCCCGGGACGCGATCTACGTGACCACCGACGACGGCAAGCACCTGACGAAGGTGGCCGGCGACCTGACCGGCTACCTGGGCTCGTTGACGTTCAGCCCGGACGGCTCGACGGTGTTCGCGGGCTCGCACTATTACCACACGCCGGCGCTCGGGGTGCTGCGCAGCACCGACGGCGGCCGGACCTGGGGCTCGATCACCAGGAACCTGCCGGAGCCGTCGGTGTCGTCGCTGACCGTGTCGGCCGACGGCCGGTGGCTGTTCGCGGGGACGACGTACGGAAGCGTGCACCGACTCGCGGTGTGACCACGCACCAGGCGCGCCGCCCCTGTCCGAACACCCGGACAGGGGCGGCGTCGTGACCGGGCGACCACGACCCCACGCGGCCACGCACTAGCCTCGCGCCCATGGCCCGCCACCTTCCCCCCGCCGAGTACTACGCCACGCTGCCCCACCACATCGGCAGCGCCGGAGCGATCCTCCACGACGCCCACGGCCGCATCCTGCTGGTCGAACCGGCCTACGGCGACGGCCACTGGGAGATCCCCGGCGGCGCCATGGACGAGGGCGAATACCCCTGGGACACCGCACGCCGCGAAATCACGGAGGAACTCGGCCTCGACGTCACCCCCGGCCGACTCCTGGCCGTCGACTGGGTACCGCCCCAACCCGACGGCCGCCCCGCTCCGGCGAACCACCTCTTCGACGGCGGCCTCGTCACCGAAGCCCACGCCCGCGCCCACATCCGCCTCGCCGCCGGCGAACTCACCGCCTGGCACCTCGCCACCCCCGACCAATGGGACACCCTGATGGCCCCCCACATGGCCCGCCGCCTCCACGCCTGCGCCCAAGCCCTCGCCGAGGGCACCACCGCCTACCTCCACCACGGCAACGCCCCCACCCCCGACCACCGTTGATCCGCAACGCCTCCGGGGCGGCGCACTCGATCCCCGGAAGGACACGGTCGCGCACCCCACCATTCCCATCGCCCACACCCGGGGAGGGACACCTCGTTGCAGACTGCGACGGCGTGGTCGGCCGGGAGTCGACGAGCGGCGGCGACCGCCAGGGTGTCACACGGGGGAACAGACCGCAGAGCGCGGCTTCTTCGGTTCCGTGCCCGCTCTACGACCGTGTCAGACCGCAGTTCCCGCCCACCCACTGCAGCACCGACTGGTAGGCCGAGGCGAAGCCACTGATGTCGTCCATCGTGCCCTGGTCGGCCCGTTGGTGCAGTTGTCGGTCGACGTTGTCGACGCTGCTCCCGATCGCGGCGGGCGCCTCCTTGTTCATGCGGTCCCACACCTCCAGGGTCTGCGCGTCGGGTAGGCCGTTGTGGAGCTTGTCGTCGGTCGCCATGGTCTTGACCGCGTCGGCGCAGAAGGCCGTGTTGTCGCCCGAGCCGCCTCCGGCCGACGTGGAAGCGGCAGGCTGCCGTGCCGTCGGAACACCCGAACCGGCGTCGGAGCCACCGCTGTTCGCGCCGCCCGACGTGCCCGCGGCGGTCGCCCCGGGGACCGCGGCGCCCGGTCGCGACGTGGTCGTCGCGGCGTCTGCGGTCCTGTGGCCCGACGACGACCCGCCGCACCCGGTCAGCGCTGCGGCCACCAGCACACCGCTCGCCACCACGATCACCCTGGACATCCGATCGGTCGACACGGACCCACCTCCTGGTCTCCTTCGTGAACTCCCGCTCCATCGGCGGAAATCACGTTAAAGGCGCGTGTTTCGAGCACAGTCACATTTGGGGGAATCATGGGAGAACCCGGAAGGTCCCACTGCGGGAGGAACGAAGACGGCGTGCCCGTCGACGTCGAACGGGCGCTCGCCGAACGCGCCTTCGAAGCGGACTTCGTTGTCGGGTCCCCGGAGTGTCACCGGCGGGCGGTACTTTGCATCGACCCATGCGACGCGATTTCAAGGAGCGCTCATCGTGACTTCCGAGACGACCTCGGTGACCGACCCCGGCGGGTGGGATGCCGCGCTGACCGGTGCCTTCGAGATACTGCTCGGTGGCCGGCCCGCCGTCGATCCCGCTGCCGGATACGGGGTGTACTACGCCTCGGACTCTCTCGACGAGTTCCTCTTCCCGAATTCCTGGGCCACCCCCGGTGCGCTGGTGGATCGGGAGTCGAGGCGGTTGCCGGATCCGGACGGGGAGTACCCCTTCTCGCCGTGGGCATGGCGGTTCGACCTGAGCGGGTCGTTGTTCCGCTTCGACGCCGACCTTCTGGCCGGAACGGGACCGTGGGGTGAGGGTGGGCACAAGGGACCTCGGCCGTTCGACGATGCCTTTGTCGCCGACTTGCGGACCGTTTCGTCGATCGATGAAGCCGGTGAAGTCCTCGTCCATGGCGCGGAGTTGGGGATCCTCCTGGGCCGCCACGGGGTCGACCTGACCGACATGGAATGCAAGAAGCTCAACGGTTGGCTCTCCGTGCTGCTGCGCGTTGCCACCGATGGCACTGCGACCGACGCGATGCGGGCCGCCACGTTCACCGAGCGCGGCCCCGCGCACCTGGTGTCGATCCGCGACATGAGTGCCGTTCGCGCCGCGGCCCAGCCCTGGGAAGCGAGCCTGAGCGCGGTTGCGCATCCCGCGCTCCGCGATCACCTCCGCATGCTCTGCCTCAGCGAGGAGGACGCGCGCAGCGAGGGCGGCTTCTACTGCGGTACCGACCACTGGCCGTGGGCCGATGTCCTGGAAGCGGTCGGTTGCTCCCTGGTCGCAGGCTGGGGGTTCGGCGAGTCCCAGGCCGGTGTGGCCGTCGTGCGACTGCCCGATGAATCGCGAGCGTGCTGACGAAGCTCACCGGGATTGCTCCGGCCGGGTTCGGTGTCGCGGACTTTTCGAACATCGCGCGCCCGGGCTCGCGTTGCCCACGCCCGCCCATGAACGCCACGCTCTCGGCGGACCACGACAACGGACGCCGCTACCAATGGCAGGTCCCCACCGGCCTGACTCCCACCACCTGAACCCCTCGACGTCTCCCGCCACGTGTTCGCTCCGGCGTTCCACCGCCGCGAGCACGGTGACGGCTTCGCCCCGTGGCGCGCCGACGACGCGGACGAGGACTGCGACGGAGGAGCGTCGTGGGGGGCGGTGAGCGGGGCTGTGCTCATCGCCCCGGCGGCATGCCGTCGATGGCGAACGGCGGCACGAGGCGGCATCGCGACGGCGGCGTGCTTCGGCGTGTTCGGCCTCGGCGTGAGGAGCGTCGCCGAGGGCGAGTCGGGCCGAACCGGAGTCGATGACCCTCGGCGAGTGCCGCATCCTCGATCTCCTCGGCAGGAACGGGCGCCGGGCAGGGGATCGAGGACGCCGGAGAGCCGGGGACCGACGCGGAGCCGCCATCCGGAACGAAATCGTCCACACGCTCCATGGGGCTGAGCAGACCCCGGGGCTCGCTCTGCCGTCTCGTGCTCGTTATTCACCGTCCTTTTGGGCACGCCGGGGTTCGGCGGCCGGTCGGGCGGGATCGGCGGCGGGATCGGCCTGTCCGAATGCTCCCCCATCCTGCTCGATGGGCTCGAATGATCACCCGTGTCGATTACTTCACGGTGGTTGGCACCGATCGGGTGGCGCGTGACCCGTTGACAGGTGCACAGCCGGGGCCTAGCGTGCTCCATCACCAGTTAGGAAAGTTTCCTAACTATCGAGGTCCAGCGCCAACTTCCCCCGCGTGAACGACCGTTGCCGGATATCGCTTGCCGCGAAGACCCTTGCAGCGGACCCGCCCGGGCAGCACCACGAGCCGCTGAGCCGCCCCGCGCTCAGCCCCTCTTCGCTGGAGGACACCGTGAGATGTATCAAATCCCGGTCGTCCAGGGCGTTCGGCGCCCTGGTAGCCGCGGCCACCACCGCATCGCTCTGCCTGGCCCTGCCCGCTGCGCACTCGGCCCCCCTCCTTCGCGCCGCCACGTACGAGGCCGAGGCCGCCCAAGTCGTCAAGGGCAAGGTGGAGTCCAACCACGCCGGCCACACCGGCACCGGCTTCGTGAACTTCGACGCGGTCGCCGGCGCGTACGTCGAGTTCACCGTCGAGGCGGGGCAACCGGGAGCCACGAAGCTCGACTTCCGATACGCCAACGGCACCTCCGTCGACCGGCCGCTGCACATCGCGGTCAACGGCACCCAGACCGCCGGCGACCTCTCCTTCCCCGGCACCGGCGCCTGGACGACCTGGAAGACGGCCTCCGTCACGACGGCACTGGCTGCGGGCACCAACAAGATCCGCGCCACCACCTCGGGTGCGGACGGCCCCAACCTCGACAGCCTGACCGTCACCCCGCAGGGCCCGGCCGACACCGAGAAGCCGACGGCCCCGAAGAACCTGCGCAAGGACCAAGAGCCGACCACCACCTCCGTGTCCCTCGCGTGGGACGCGTCCACCGACAACGTGAAGGTCACCGGGTACGACGTCTACCAGCACGGCCAACTCATGAAGCAGGTCGACGGCTCCACACAGGCCACCACGGTGACCGGCCTGACGCCCGAGACCAACTACGACTGGACCGTTTTCGCGCGCGACGCCGTCCCGAACGTCTCCGACGCCAGCAACGCGGTCACCATCGCCACGCTGCCCGCACCGCCCGACAGTGAGGCGCCGAGTGCCCCGCAGGGGCTGCACGCCACCGCCACGACCGCGACGAGCGTCGACCTGGCATGGACGCCGTCCACCGACAACGTGAAGGTCACGGGGTATGACATCTACCGTGACGGCGCCGCCGCGGGCACCTCGGAAACCGCGTCCACGACCGTCGCGGGCCTGAAGGCCGACACGGCGTACAGGTTCAAGGCGCGGGCCTTCGACGCCAAGGGCAACCGGTCGGCGTTCGGCCCGGAGCTCAGCGTCACCACCGCCGGTTCCCAGGCGGGCGGCACGCCCGACCCGGGCACCGTGAAGACCCTGGCCGACGGTGTGGACGTCGCCTGGGGCGTGGCGTTCCTGCCGGACGGCTCCGGGATCTACACCGAGCGGAACACCTTCGACGTCTACCGGCTGACCAAGTCCGGCCAGAAGACGAAGCTCGGCAAGGTGCCCAACTCCCAGACCACCGGCGGCGAGGGCGGCCTGATGGGCGTGGAGGTTTCCCCGAACTTCGCCACCGACCACTACGTGTACTTCCTGCACACCTCGTCCGACGGCAACCGCATCGCCCGGATGAAGCTGGAGAACAACGCGCTCAGCGGCTACAAGGTGCTGCTCGCCGGCATGGCCAAGAGCCGGTACCACAACGGCGGGCGGCTTCGCTTCGGACCCGACGGCAAGCTGTACGCCGGTATGGGCGATGCCCAGAACGACTCCCGGGCGCAGGACAAGAACTCCCTCAACGGCAAGATCCTGCGCATCAATCCGGACGGCTCGATCCCGTCGGACAACCCGTTCGGCAACGCCGTCTGGTCCATCGGGCACCGCAACCCGCAGGGCCTGGACTTCGACTCCAAGGGACGCCTCTGGCAGGCGGAGTTCGGCGACAACATCATGGACGAGGTCAACCTGATCCAGAAGGGCGGCAACTACGGTTGGCCCAACTGTCAGGGCACCGAGGGGAGTTGCTCCGGCTACATCGCGCCGAAGAAGACCTGGCCGGTGTCGTCCGCCTCGCCGAGCGGCCTGACCATCATCAACGACCACGTGTTCGTGGCCACCACTCGGGGTGAGCGGATCTACCGGCTGCGCATCGACTCCGCCTCCAACCTGGTCGAGCAGAAGTCGTACTTCGAGGGGACGTACGACCGGCTGCGCACCGTGGAGGTCGACCGCGACGGGGACGTCTGGCTCACCACGTCCACCGACAAGGACGGCACGGCGGGCAACGACCGGATCCTGCTGATCGACATCGTCTACTCGAACGGACGCCGGCCGGGGCCGGGCGAGTTCGCACCGACCGGCACCACCTTCGCCGACAACGCCGGCATTCCCGACAAGTAGACCTGCGCCGGGGCCCTTCCGCGGCCGGGGACACCTCACCGCCGCCGGCGTGGGGCGCGGACGACACCGGTGCCAAGTGCCACCGACTTGCGTCGTGATGTCGTGGACGGTGGAAGATCCCTGCGCTGTGCCGTGGAAACGCGGCATGGCGCAGGTGGTGGGTGGCGGTGGATGGCGTGCGGGACTTCCCGCGCCGGGCGCGGTGCGGGCCGGAAATGGCACCGCGCCCGCGCCCGGCGTGGATCGCCCGTAGAGGGCGTCAGGGCGAGTCGGCTCAGTTGCGGCTGTGGATCGTCTTGTGGATCCAGCTCTTGTACGCGGTGTCGTTCGTGTACAGGCCCGGGCCCGTCGCGCAGCCGGGCTTGCCGTCGCCGTCGCCCGAGGTGGTGCCGATCAGCTCCCACCGGCCGCCGCGGTTCTTTTGGATCTGCGGGCCGCCGGAGTCGCCGAAGCAGGCCATGGCCTTGGGCTTCCGGCTGATCGTGCACAGGCGGGTGGCGTCGGTGCGGCCGTTGCACTCGGCGCTGGTGCCCAGGCGGGTGTCCAGTTCCTGGAGCCGGTTCGGGAAGATCGCGTCCTCCAGCCGGTCCGGGTCGACGATGGTGCCCCAGCCCAGGAGCCGAGTCGGCGTGCCCACCGGCCCGGCCTGCTTGGCGAGCTTGATCGGCTTCTCCTTGACCGGCCGGTCCAGGCGGATCAACGCGAGGTCGTTCACGTTGTAGCCGCCCTCGTCGGCGGGCTGCGAGTAGCCGGGGTGCATCACGATCTTGTCGATGCCGCGAACGGTGCCACCCTGCGCGCGGTTCTCGCTGCCGATCCGCACCGTTCCGTTCAGTTGGATCGGCAGATCAGGGTCGACACAGTGCGCCGCGGTGAGCACCCACTGTCGATCGATCAGGGTGGCCCCGCACCCGGCGTCCACGCCCCCCGCCTTCATCGGAAGGTAGGCCATGAACGGGTAACTCTCGCTTGAGTCCTGCCCGTTGACGATTGCCCCGGCGCTGCCGGCGAACGCCGTGGTGCCGAGCACGAGTGCCGCGCCCGTGGCCGCGATCGCCTTGGCGACCAGGCCGCGCCGGCGGCGCGGGGTGGGGCCGGTGTCGGCGGTGGGACGCGAGGTGGATGCACGCATGTAGTGACCTTTCGTGGAGGGAGGATCGGCCGCACGAGGGTGCGGCGGCCGTACCCGGGCCGAACGTCTCCCGCGTTCGGGCCCGTGCAGTTCATCCTCGGCGCGCCGGGCCGTCGGAAACAGTCGCCTCGATGTCATCCTCGGTCAGATTCCGGACATGCCGATACTCGCGATGCTCGCGCTCGACGGCGTCTCCGGACATCGGCTCACCGCCCCCGGACCGGTCCCGGAGCAGCGTTTCCGCCGCCTTTCGGTCCGCGTCGGCGCCTGCGGCCGGTGGCCCGACCGTGACGCGATGCGCGCCGTCGCGGAAGGGGGACCGGTCGGCATCGAAGCGGGCCCGAAGCACGGGGATCACATGTGGGGAAGGTCGCCGGGGCGTGGGGGGGCGGTGGTTGTCGACCCGGCACGTGTAGTTGCGATGTAGGCGACGTACTCCGACATGCCCGACGCGGCCCCGGTCACGGACGGAAACGCCGGTCGCTTCCGCGCACGCGATCATACGTCCGTCTCCGGGCGGGAGGTACGGTGACGAGGTGACGGAGACATTGCCCGCCGATGTGGCCCTCGTACTGGAGGCCGTTCTCGGCGAGGATGATCCTGTCCACGTGGCACTTCGCCGACAGGTTCCGCATATCCGCGTGCGAGGACGCTGCACGTGTGGGTGCGGCACCGCGTACTTCGATCTCGATACCGAAGCGGTGGAGCCGGCGCCGTCCGGCCCGGGCACCGTGGTGGCGGCCGAGGCTCGGATCCTCACGGATGACGGAGAGCGCCCCGGCGAGGTCCTGGGAACAGGGCGTGCCCGGACGGCGGTTGCGTTGGCATTCGGCCGACCGACGACGATTCGCGGTCATTTCCCTGCCGGCATCTCGCCCGGATTCGATCGCACCTGGTGTCATGGGCGCGCCATTGCCGACTCACCGGAGGTACGCATGTCACGCAGGAGATCGCCCGGGCTTCCCACCCTGCCCGCCCTGGTCCTCTCGCTGCTCCTCTCCCTGCTCCTCACGCCCGCAGTGGGCCCGTTCGCCGCTTCCGCGTCCGCCACCGAACACGAGTTCCTGAACGACTACGGGCTCCTGCCGCAGTCTCCGCAGCCGAAGTGCGCCGATCGCCGCCTCCACCTGGACGCGGGCACCTACGCCTGGACCCTGGATACGCCGGGCGGCAGCATCGGGCGGGACGCCGTGGAACTGGAGAGCGGCTGGTACCGGTGGACCGTCTGCGTCTGGCGTCGCGTCGGCACGTTCAATCAGACCGTCGAACTCCGCCCCGAGAACCCCGGGGCGCTGCTCACGATGGAGTACCCGTTCGCCGTCGACAGCGCCCTTGCGTACACGTGGGGCAGCATGCTCTATTGCTGGAAGCCCGCCTGAGTCGTCGGCTCGATCCACGGCTCCTCCGCCCGAGCCGACCCGCGCGCCCCAGCCGCAGCGGACCGACTCCCGCAAGGAGTGGGCCACTTCGTCGGCCGCGACCCGAGACTCGGGTCGCGGCCGACTCGCTTGTCGGGCTTCCGTTTGCGGGCGGACGCGCTGCCCGGGGTCCGGTTGCGTCTGCGTTGTCGACGACGGCCGCAGGATCAGAGGTCCGCCGGCGGCAGGCCGAGGTGGTCGTGCCATGCCCGACGGCCGGCGGGCGTCACGACGAGGGCGCGGGTGGTGCCGACGCGCGTCATCCATCCGGCGGCGAGTGCGTGGGTGCACAGGGCGGTACCCACTGCGCCGGCCAGGTGGGGACGGCGCTCGGTCCAGTCCAGGCACGCGCGTACCGGCGGTCGGCGTGAGCCGCCGGGCACGGTGATACCGACCTCGGTCAGCCAGAGGGTGCCCTTGCCGGTCAGGCCCGGCTCGGTCCCCCACTCCAGCAGTCCGCGCTCGACCATGGCGTCGGTGATCGCCAGCGCGACGGTTCCGGCCAGATGGTCGTAGCACAGCCGCGCACGGGCCGGCGCCTGCTGTCGGCCGGAGGCCGACAACGAACGTGGTCGGGCGCTGCGCTGCGGGGCCAGCGCGGCAAGGCTCTCGATCAGTTCGACCACCCTGCGGTCGGCCACCCGTACGTAGCGGTGGCGTCCGTGCCGCTCCTCGACGAGGAGTCCGCCACCGACGAGCAGGTTCAGGTGAGACGTCGTGGTGGACGGTGCGACTCCGGCGTAGCGCGCGAGCTCGTTCGCCGTCCACGCCCGGCCGTCGAGCAGTGCCAGGCAGAAGGCGGCCCTGGTCCCGTCGGCCGGCAGCCTGGCCACGCCGGCCAGGTCCACCCCTACGTCCCGACCTGCGCGCCGAATGTCCACGTCGGTCATTGTTGCCGACGTCCCTTCGACGTTCGTCGAAGCGTCCACGTCCTAGCGTCGGCACGTGCGCGGGGCTTGGCGGCCCCGCACCCGAATCCGCTCGCGAGGCCGTGCCGCCTCCACCCACGTACCGGAGCAACCGTGACCACATCCGACACGAACGTCACCGCGTCACCACATCCCGAACCCCGGACGGAGCTCGTGGTCACCGTCACCGACGCCCCCACCCCGGCGGACATCACGGTGATCTCCGACGCGCTGGACCGCTTCAACATCGAGCACACGGGAATCGCCGACCGCAAGGCGCTCGCCGTCCTGGTCCGTGATCCCGAGACGCACCGGGTGGTCGGCGGGCTCACCGGGCGCACTTCGCTCGGGCTGTTCTTCGTCGACCTCTTTCACCTGCCGCCACAACTGCGAGGCGGCGGGCTGGGAAGCGAGATCCTGCGGCGGGCCGAGGACGAGGCCCACGCCCGCGGCTGCCGCACGGCCGTGCTCTACACCATCACCTTCCAGGCCCCCGGCTTCTACCGGAAACAGGGGTGGAAGCTCCTGGGAGAGGTCCCCTGCGATCCGCCGGGCGCCGGCCGCGTCTTCATGACCAAGGAACTCACCGCACCGACGGGCCGACCGGTTCGGGCCCGGTAGGGTCGCCGTGCTCGTTGCACCATCACGCCGCCGGCGTGGGCGCTGCGTTGCGGGGGCCATTATTGTCTGCCTCCGTCGCCTGGAGCCTGGTGGTCGGTGCTCATGAAAGCCACTGTCCGGCCCGCACCAACCTTCGGGCCACCGGTAAACTGACAGCCGATGCCGGAAAACCGCCAACTTTCTCCAGGATCCGCAGAGCCGCGGGACATGGCCAGTGGCGCCGGATGGCTGCCGCACGGCTACCGCCTCGGCCCCCATACCCACGACCAGGGCCGGCTCGTCTACGCTGCCGCCGGGACACTGGCCACCACGACGGAGCGCGGAACCTGGGTGGCCCCGGCCAACCGTGTGACGTGGACGCCACCCGGCTTCGCCCACGGACACCGCTTCTACGGCCGCAGCGACGCACGCCTGCTGACGATCCCGCTCGAACCGTGCGGCCAACTCGCGGGACACCCCAGCGTTTTCGCCGTCAGCCCACTGCTGCGCGAGGCCGTCCCGGCCCTGACCGACGACCGGCCCGAGGCTCGCCCCGGTGCCCACCGACGGCTGCTCGCCGTGGTCATCGACGAGCTCTCCGACACCCCCGCGCAGTCCCTGCACCTGCCCGAACCCGACGACGACCGGCTGCGCACCGTCACCGACCTCCTGCATTCCGACCCCGCCCGGCCGGCAACCCCGACCGAACTGGGACGCGCCGCCGGAGCCAGTGAGCGCACCCTCAGCCGCCTCTTCCACACCGAACCGGGCATGAGCTTCCACCGGTGGCGCACGCTCCTGCGCATCCAACACGCCCTGGCCCACCTCACCAACGGCATGTCGGTCACCGACACCGCGGTCACGTGCGGGTGGTCGAATCCCTCCGGCTTCATCGACGCCTTCAACGAGGTTGTCGGCCAGACCCCGGGCACCTATCAGGCGGATCTGCGCCGCAGCGCCGCAGCGCCGTAGCGGGATCCGCCTCGGCGCAGGGAGGCCGCGAGGATTCCGGACTCCCCGGGGTTGGCGGGTTTTCGGCATCGGCTGTCGGTCTGCCGGTGGTGGCAGCCTCCGGTCGGGACGCAGGGTGGTGGTCCGTCCACCGCACCACCGGGGTGGCGGGCCCACCGCTTCCCGACCCGAGGAGACCCGGAACGACATGACCGAGACACGAGAGAACACCCCCGTCGTCATCGTGGGGGCCGGAGTCGCCGGCCTCACACTCGGCAACATCCTGCTGAACAACGGCGTCGGCTGCGTCGTGCTGGAAAAGCGCAGCCGCGAGTAGCCGAAATCCACTGGCCGACGCCGAGGTCGAGATGTCGCCGCCGTTGAATCGTCACCGGCTGCCGGGTCTGCAGCCGTAGCGTCCAGGGTGTCGATCGGCACCGGCTCGCAAGGCTCCTTCCGGTCCTGTGGGACCGGCTCATGATCGGTGGGCCGCAGCCGATCGGCATCCGCGCGAGGTGGCTCGGCAGCGGCATGAATGTGTGATCACTACTTCAAGTCAGGTGGCCCACCGCACACTTCCGCCGCCAATCAGCGGTCTGTCGATGCCTTCGGGATCGGTGACACCACCCCTGGCCATGCGTCCGGCAGGGGAGACCGTCGTGCCGATCCCGAAGGTCGGGGTGAAGTTCGTCCACGCCCACCACACGCAGAAGACCGCGCGGAACGGAACGATTTCCGACTCGGGTGTTCGAAATTCGTGCACGGGAGATTTCGCGGGATCTGTCACACGTGCACGGGCTGCGCGGTCCTATCTGGCAAAGAACGCCCTGAACACCGGAAAGGACCACTCGTGAGCATCACCGACCGGCCGGTCGTCGTCCTTGTCCACGGAGCCTTCGCCGAGTCGGCGAGTTGGAACCGTGTCATCCGGTTGCTGGAGGGCCGCGGGGTGCACGCGGTCGCGGTGGCGAATCCGCTGCGCGGACTCGCGGACGACGCGGCGTACGTACGCGATGTCGTCGACGGCCTCGCTCGCCCGGTCGTCCTGGTCGGCCATTCCTACGCCGGTCTGGTGGTCACCCAGGCCGCGGCCGGCCTGCCGGCGGTTCAATCCCTGGTCTACGTGGCCGCGTTCGCCCCGGAGACGGACGAGTCCGCCTTGCAGTTGTCCGGCAGGTTCCCGGGCAGCACCCTGGCCGACGCGTTGACCGGGTATCCGGTGGCCTCCGGCGGCATCGAGTTCCGGATCGCCGAGGACCGGTTCCACCACCAGTTCTGCGCCGACCTGTACGCCGACGAGGCCGCCCTGATGGCGGCGACCCAGCGCCCGGTCACCGAGCGGGCGCTGACCGACGGACTGACCGGCGAACCGGGGTGGCGGACCATCCCCTCATGGTTCGTCTTCGGCGGGACGGACCTCAACATCCCGGTGGAGACGCTGCGGTTCATGGCCGAACGCGCCTCCTCGCGCGGAACCCGCGAGGTCACCGACGCCTCGCACGCGATCGCGGCAAGTCGGCCCGATGCGGTGGCCGCCACGATTCTCGACGCCGTCGAGGGAAAGCAAGGCTGAGCGTCGGATCGGGAGGTGCCGGGCGGGAGATCTCCGCCCGGCACCATCGACGCCGGCCCGGGCAGGGGTGCCCGTTCGTCGGCGTCAGGTGCCGGCCAGCGCATCGCGGAGCTTGTTCCGCGAGGTGATGCCGAGCTTGATGAACACCTTGTGCAGGTGCCACTCGGCCGTACGCGGGCTGATGAACAATTCGGCGCCTATCTCGGAGTTCGTCCTGCCCTCCGCGGCGAGCCGGGCGATCTGGACTTCCTGTGTGGTGAGTGACCCCTGTACGTCGACGGTGCGCTGCCGGACCGACTCGCCGGTGGCGGCAAGTTCTCGGCGGGCGCGCTCGGCGAAGGCGCGCGCACCGAAGCCGTTCAGCATCTCGTAGGCGGTGCGCAGGTGCTCGCGCGCGTCGGCACGCCGGTTCTCGCGGCGCAGCCACTCGCCATACACCAGGTGGGTGCGCGCGAGGTGGACGGCGATTCGGCTGTGCTCCAGGCGCTCCACGGCTTCGCGGTAGAGAAGGTCGGCGGCCTTGCCCTCGCTGAGCAGCGCTTGTGACCGGGCCAGCACTCCCAAGCCCCAGTCCGTGCTCTGCGCGCCGACCCGTTCCTCGAGTCGGCGCAGGGCCGACGCGGCCGACTCGGGGGCGTCGCTGCGCACGCCCGCTTCGACCTGTTCGACGAGGGTGAATCCGGCGACCGCCAAATCCTCGTGCTCACCGGCCCGTTCGGCACTCCCTCGGGCGTCCCGGTACCGGCCGAGGCCGTTGTACAGCACCGCCAGCAGGTAGTGTCCCAGCCCGATCGCGCGCCCCTCACCCCAGGCGGTCGCGTCCTGAGCGGTGCTCAGGATCACGTCCGCCGCCTGGACGTCCTCACCGCGCCAGGCCATGAGGAGAAGCGAGGCGTACGCCAGCGGCGAGTTGCCGGTTGCCTCGGTGATGTTGTCGGACTCGTTGATCAAGGTGGAGGCGAGGTCGAACTCTCCGGCGTGCACGTGCACGGCGGCGCGGTAGGCGAGTGCCAGGGGAAGGAAATTGAGCGCGCCGGTTTCCCGGGCCGCCTGTACCGCGTGTGTGCTCAGAACATGCCACGTCTCGTCGTCCCACATGTCGCCGGCGACCGGCCACGCCAGCCAGAGCCAGCGCATGACGTCGTCCTCATTGCGTGCGGCGGCCTTTCGGAACGCTCCCAGCGCGGGCTTCAACAGCGTCGCGCCTTGCGCGCACCCTTCGGTGAACCATGTCGCCAGGCCGTCGAGGAGGGCGTCCGCCGGCCTGCCGGGCTGCGGTGCGCGCGGTGCCCTGCGGGCAGCTTCGGCAACCTCCCGCGCTCCGACGGGTCCGTTGAGGCGACCGCCGAAGACCGCCGCTCCGATCGCTTCGAGATAAGCCTCGCGCGCCTGGGCGCTGTCCCCGTGTTCCAGTCGCCCGGCTGCGTCGAGCATCAGCGGAAGAGCCTCACCACCGCGCCGGCGGGCGAAGACGATCTGAGCGCGCAGCCGGGCCAGTCGTGCGCGTTCGAGCTCACTCACGGGGCTCGTTTCCGCGGCCGCGACGAGTTCGAGTGCCGCGTCGGGGGCGCCGGCGTCGAAGGTGGCTCGCGCGGCGGTCGCAGCCCTGGTCCCGTACCGGATCGGGTCGGGCGTCAGTTCGGTCGCGCGCCTGAGGAAGGCGGCCGCCGCCGCGACGCCGCCGCGGGCCTTGGCCTGGTCCGCGGAGCGCTCCAGTTCCTCGGCCAGAGCCTCGTCGGGCGCAACCGCCGCGTGTGCCCGGTGCCAGGCCCGGCGGTCGGAGTCGAAATCGGAATCGGTCGCTTCGGCCAACGCACGGTGCACGTCGCGGCGCACCGCGGGATCGGCCCCGTGGTA
The DNA here is from genome assembly GCF_044333915.1 of Embleya sp. NPDC020886. Taxonomy (NCBI): domain Bacteria; kingdom Bacillati; phylum Actinomycetota; class Actinomycetes; order Kitasatosporales; family Streptomycetaceae; genus Embleya; species Embleya sp. NPDC020886. Next base: position 668,266 of record NZ_JBIRRX010000003.1, read on the forward strand.
GGCGGCGGAGCGCACCAGCGGATGACGGAACCGCACTCGCGGACCGATCTCGATCAGTCCCGACGCCTCCACCGCCTTCGCGACCTCCGCCGCGATGTCGAGCCGCTCGGCCACCCTTCGCAACAACGGCACGTCCCCGACCGGCTCTGCGGCGGCCGCCAGCAGCAGGCGCTGTGCCGAGTCGGACAGGCACCCGATCTGGCGAAGGAAACTCTCCTCGATCTGGCTCGCCAGCGGTCGCGCGGCCGGACGCCCGAAGCCGGCCAGCTCCGCCGGAGTCAACCCCCGGGTCAGTTCCAGCAGAGCCAGCGGGTTGCCGCGGGTCTCCGCGACGACGCGGTCCCGGATGCGCTCGTCCAGCCGTCCGGGGATTACCGAGTCCAGGAGCGCACGCGCGTCGTCGTCGCGCAACCCGCCGATCGTCAGCTCCCGCAGCCCCGTCAGCGGATCGCCGGCCGCGGCAGGCACCGTCGTGCGCGCCGAGAACACCAGGGCGACCCGCTCCGCGAGGAGCCTGCGTGCGACGAACGCCAGCGTCTGTGCGGAGGCTTGGTCCAGCCACTGGGTGTCGTCCACGACACAGACGACCGGCTGTTCCTCCGCCACGTCGGCCAACAGACTGAGGACCGCCAGCCCGACCATGAAACGGTCCGGGGCGCTGCCCGCCCGGAGGCCGAAGGCCACGGCCAAGGCATCCCGCTGCGGATCGGGAAGACGGTCGATCCGCCCCATTATCGGCATGCACAGCTGGTGCAGTCCGGCGAACGCCAGCTCCATCTCGGACTCGACCCCGACCACACGCAGGACACGGCATCCGGCCGCGTTCCCCACCATGTGCTCCACCAACGCGGACTTGCCGACCCCCGCCTCACCGCGCAGCACCAGCACGCGGCTGTCACCTGCCCTGGCGTCGGCGACCACCTGGTCCAGAGCCCGGCATTCGCTGCGCCGGCCACGCAGCCAACGCAGAGGAGTGCCGTTCGACATGGGAACCACCGCAGGTCAGAGGGTCGGACCCGCTTCAGTCCGGGTCTTCCCCATGATGCACCAGCGTCCGGGCAGCGGTGCGGGCGGCTCGGACATCCGGCGGGAAGGGTGTCCGGGAGCGCGGGGCTGCTCCCCTCGATGGCACGGGCCCCGAGGGGGTTCCATGGCTCGTCGGGGTGCGGAGCCCCTGAAACAAACCGATGAGGCGCGCCATGTTGCCGGTGCGAGCCGCGTCGAGGAATGCCTCCAACAGCCCGTCCAGCTCTGCGGGATCGACCGGGCGATGCCGTCGTCGGGCAAGATGCCCGCGCGCGCGGAACGCAAGTTGCCGGGCGTTTCCTTCGCTGAGGCCGAGGAGGTCGGCTATTTCGCGGAACGGGTACGCGAAAGCCTCCCGAAGTATGTACACCGCACGTTCGACCGGGGGCAGCCGTTCCATCAGCAACCGCAAGGCACTTGCGAGCGCCTCCCGACGTTCCGCGCCCGGCGCCGGATCCACGGACCACGGCGCGTGCGTCGGACTTCGGAACTCGACGCTGACCTCGTGTCGGGCCCACGCCGAGGTCGCCGCGTTGAGCGCCGCATGGGCGGTGACGGTGGCGAGGAACGCCGCAGGGTCCCGCACCCGGGCCGGGTCCACTCGCTGCCAGCGGAGCCACACGTCCTGGACCACGTCCTCGGCGTCGGCGGCACGACCGAGGTAGCGGTAGGCGATCCCGAGAAGCCGCGAACGGACACTCTCGAAGTCCGCGTCCGCATGCGGTCCCGGGCCGACCCTCGCCGCCGCGTTCTCCGGTACGTCTTCGGTCGACGAGTGTGACTCCGATACGACATCGATGCCGGACAGGCACACGACGATCTCCCCGCTTTCGATGGTCCGGAGCGCCGGGGGAACAGCTGATCGCCCGAAAAGGCGCCCCGGCTCGGCTCCACCCACCGTCGTCCCCGGCGGGCCCCGGGCGCGCCCGGGGAGACCCGGGTGTATGCCCGGGGGTGCCCCCGGCCCCATCCCCGTGCCCCGGCCTTCCTGCGGTCGGCCGCGCAGACGAGCGCCGGGAAGGGCTTGCCCACGGGCTCGGCGTACGCCTCGTTCACGGCGACGGAGCGTGGCACGGACAGCAGCACGGCACGGACGACAACGTCGGACGGTGTCACAACCAGCGGTGCTGTCCTGTCTCTACGGGTGCAACCCAGAGGAACAGAGGACACCGTGCGGGAGATCTTGATCGTCGGCGGCGGTTACGCGGGCTTCTACACCGCGTGGGGCCTGGCGCGGAAGTTGGGTCGGGACGAGGCACGTGTCACCGTGGTGGACCCGCGCCCGTACATGACGTATCAGCCGTTTCTGCCCGAGGTCTTGGCCGGGTCGGTGGAGGCCCGGCACGCGGCGGTCTCGCTCCGGCGGCACCTGCGTCGCGCCCGGCTGATCGCGGGAACGGTGACGGAGATCCGCAACAGCGCGCGGACCGTGACCGTTCGACCGGAGACAGGACCGGAGTACGAGCTGGCCTACGACATCCTCGTGGTCACCGCGGGGGCGGTCACCCGGACGTTTCCCATCCCGGGTATCAGCGAGGAGGCATTCGGGCTGAAGCATGTCGAAGAGGCCGTGGCCATTCGTGACCGGCTGCTGGCCTCGTTCGATGTCGCGGCGACACTGCCTCGCGGTCCCGAGCGACGCAGGCTCCTCACCGTCACGTTCGTGGGTGGGGGATTCTCCGGCGTGGAGGGGTTCGGCGAGCTGTTGTCCCTGGCGACCGCGCTGCTCGGGCACTACCCGGAACTCGACGCGGAGGAGCTGGACTTCCACCTGGTGGAGGCGCGTGGCCGGATTCTTCCCGAGGTCGGTGACGGGCCCGGGGCGTGGGTCGTACGCGCGTTGGAGAAGCGCGGAGCGCGGGTGCACCTGAACACGCAACTGGTCTCCGCCGTGGGCGGACATGTCGTGCTGTCGAACGGGGAGCAACTCGATTCGGGCCTGATCGTGTGGGCGGCGGGGAACGCGCCCAATCCCGTCGTTCGCAACCACACGGATCTTCCGGTCGACGAGCGCGGTCTGCTCGTCGTACGGGCGGATCTTCGCGTGGGTACGGAGTCGGAGGCGGTGGCCGACGTGTGGGCCGCCGGCGATGACGCCGCGGTACCCGATCTCGCGGTGGGGCAACCGGGAGCGCACACGGTTCCCAACGCCCAGCACGCGGTTCGACAGGGCAAGCTTCTGGCGAAGAACATCGTGGCGACGCTGCGGGGGCGGCCCACCCGCAACTACGTCCACCACAGTCTGGGCGTGGTGGCCACTCTGGGGCTCGGCCGGGGCATCTTCCAGTACCGCCGCCTGGTCATCAAGGGCTTCCCGGCCTGGCTCATGCACCGCGGGTATCACGTGCTCGCCGTTCCGACCTGGGAACGCAAGGTCCGGGTGCTCGCCGTCTGGATCACCGCGACCTTCTACGGACGGGACATCGTCTCCCTCGCCGCGGTGCAGCGCCCCCGGGAGGCATTCGTGTCCGAGGGAAACCCACGGCACGGCGAGCCGGTTGACGCCCCGACGCGGTGAGCCGGCCGCCTCGCCGCCGGCCGATCGCCCGGCGCGGGTCCTGCGGCGGCGCTTGGACTCCCTGGCGCGGCGACGCCCGTGTGATCCACGAAGCGGAGCAGGGACCCGGGTGAGTCGGTGAGTCGCCAACAAGCCGCGGCCGACCACCGGACCGCGGGCACGTACGCGGACGCCGCACCGGTTCGCGCTCGCCGTGGCCCCCGAGACCGGGCGCCTCCGCCTTCCAGGGCCCGCTTCGGAGGCGGGCGGCCTCCCGGCGTGCTCTTGACCGACTGCCGCGCAGTCCGGGCACCTTCGGCCGGCGGCATGTGCGCGGTTGGAGTATCGCGCCGTGCCCGGATGTGGTGCTGCTCGTTGTCGGGTGTGCACGTTCCCGGCTGACGATAGGGAGAAGTCTGTCTCCCTTCGCTATTTCTCGGCCCGGCTCGGGTGAGGACGGTGGCCCGGGTGGCGACGAACGACTGCGGCCGGACCTCGGTCGCCACCTCGTGGGATGGGGATCCGGTGGAGGGCGTCGGATACGGTGCGCGCCGGCACGTGTCGCCGTCCTCGTCGTCGGTGCGTGGGCTATTCGGCGAGTTTTCCGTCGGTGGAGATCGCCTCCATCAGGGCGGCGATCTCGTCGGGAATGGGCGGGATGCTTTCGTGGGTGATCCCGGTGGTGGGGGACCACACGAGGTTCACTCGGAAGGCGGGATCGCTGTCCGGGTAGTCGCCGCGGTTGTGGCAGCCGCGGGTCTCGCGGCGTTCGAGCGCCGCTTCGAGGGTGGCCCGAGCCGCGAGGGCGGCCGACTTGAGGTCGAAGGCGTGTGCGAGGTCCTGGTAGCCGGCGATGTCGGGGTGGATGCCCACGTTCTCCATGCGCTTCTCGATGGCTTCGAGTTCCGTGAGCCCGGTGCGCAGCCCCTGCTCGTCGCGGAGGACGCCCGCGTGTTCCGTCATGGTGTTGCGGATGGCGCGCTGCAGGGCCCGGACGTTCTCGGGGCCGTCGGCGGCGAGCAGATCGTCGATCTCGGCGCGGGCCTGGGCGAGCGCCGCTGCCGAACGTGGTTGTGCGGTCAGGGCCCGGGAGTAGTCGGCGGCCGCCTGTGCGGTGATCCGGCCGTAGACCAGCAGTTCCACGAGGCTGTTGCCGCCGAGCCGGTTGGCCCCGTGGAGTCCGCTGGCCGCCTCGCCGATGGCGTAGAGGCCGCGTACGTCGGTGCTGTGGTCCTCGGGGCGGACCCAGACCCCGCCCATCGAGTAATGGGCGGTGGGCGCGACCTCGATGGGATCACGCGTGATGTCCAGCATCTGCAGTTCCAGCAGCGTCTGGTAGACGCGGGGGAGGCGGCTCATGATCGTTTGGCGGGGGAGGTGGGAGACGTCGAGCCGGACACCACCGTTGGGTGTGCCGCGGCCCTCCTTGATCTCGGTGTAGGCGGCCAGGGCGACCCGGTCGCGCGTGGACAGTTCCATGCGGGTGGGGTCGTAGCGCTGCATGAATCGTTCGCCCAGGCCGTTGCGCAGGATGCCGCCCTCGCCGCGGGCGGCCTCGCTGACCAGCGTGCCGGCCGCGTTCTCCGGCTCGATGATGCCCGAGGGGTGGAACTGGACCAGTTCGGGATCGCGCAGCCGCGCACCGGCGTCGACGGCGAGCCGGAAGGAGTCGCCGGTGTTCTCGTCGCGGCGTGACGACGTGCGCCGCCAGATCCGGGTGTGACCGCCGGCCGCGAGGATCACCGCGTCGGCATGGACGAGGTAGCGGGTTCCGGTGCCGAGGTCGAAGCCGTACGCACCGAACACGGCACCGTCGTGTACCAGGAGCCGGGTGATGTACACGGTGTCGAGCATGGGGATGTCCAGTTGATTCGCACGCCGGATGAGGGTGCGTTGGATCTCCAGGCCGGTGTAGTCACCGGCGAAGGCGGTGCGCCGGAACTTGTGTGCGCCGAAGAAGCGTTGGGAGATGCGGCCGTCCTGTTCCCTGGCGAAGGCCATGCCGTAGCGCTCGAGGTCGTCGATGCCCCGGGCCGCGCCCCGGGTGACGATCTCGGTGGTGCGGGGATCGCCGAGCAGGTAGCTCTCCTTGAGGGTGTCGGCGGCGTGTTGTTGCCAACTGTCCTCGGGATCCATGGTGGCCAGCGCGGCGTTGATCCCGCCGGCGGCGAGGGACGTGTGGGCGTCTTCCTTGGGGCGTTTGCCGACCGCGAGGACGTCGAGCCCGGCCTCTGCCAGCTCGATCGCCGCTCGCAGCCCGGCGCCGCCGGTCCCGATCACCAGGACCGCGGTGGAGAGGCGCTTTTCGGTGGCGGCCACGATTGCTCCGATCAATGGGGGTCATTGATTACGACCGGGCCGCTCGGGTATTTGTGACACTTCGGTTCGCGAACTGCGGTGGATTGTTCGGGGAAGCAGGCCGTCCGGCGGCCCGGCGTGGATGGCGAGGACGAACGGCGTTCAACTGCTCAGCGATGCCAGGTAAGGCGACAGCTTGGCCGGGTTCATCACCCACATGATCCGGTCGATCCCCTCGGCGGACACATCGACGCAGAGGAGGGCCACGGCGTCCCCACCGGACGAGACGACGACGGCGGGACGACCGTTGGCCTCGACCCACCGCACCTGCGACCGGGGCCAGAACCGGGGGGCGAAGGCCACGAGGTATTTGGAGACGTGCAGGCGTCCGACAACCGGGATCCTCGACGCGCCGCGTAGTCCTCCGCCGTCGGTGTAGCTGACGACATCCGCAGCGAGCACCTTCTCCAGCGCCGCCAGATCACCCCGTTGCGCGGCGGCGAGGAACACTTCCAGGAGGCGGCGGTGATCCGTCGTGCTGACGGGTTCCCTGCGCTCGGCAGCCAGGTGTTTGCGCCCGCGGCTCACCAGTTGACGGGCGTTGACCTCACTCGTCTCCAGAATTCCCGCGATCTGCGCGTAGGGGTAGTTGAAGGCTTCCCGCAGGACGTAGGCGGCACGTTCCATCGGGTTCAGCTTCTCCAACAGGAAGAGCACCGCCAGTTCGAGGGCCTCGGCCCGTTCGGCACCCACCTGCGGATCCGTGCCGGTGTTGATCGGCTCGGGAAGCCACGAACCGACGTAGGACTCCCGTCGGGCCCTCGCGGACTGGGCCAGGTTGATGGCCAGACGGGCGGTGACCGTGGTCAGGAAGGCCGTCGGCTCCACGATGTGAGTGCGGTCCGCGTTCTGCCACCGCACCCACGTCTCCTGGAGGATGTCCTCGGCTTCCACGGTGCTTCCGAGCACCCGGTAGGCGACACCGAAGAGCTGCGGGCGCGCCGCGAGGAAGTCCCTCGCCGCCTCGTCGAGGGAATCGGCGTCGGCCCCAGCGTGCATTCCTGTCCCCTTCGGCTTGGCGACGCCATGCTACAAGCCGGTCCGAAACGGTGCTTCTGCGGTGCACACGCCGAGTTGTCACGAGGCGACCATCCGCCGACGCCCGGCGCCGGTCCGTGCCGGGTGCGGCTGACGCGGCGGACACCCCACGGATCGGGGGCGAACATCTCTGTCACAGACCCGAGGGTTACCCGGTCATCACTGCGAACGGCCATGGACGCCGGGCGCGATGACGCCTCCGGCAGATGGTGTGACCGCCCCATGCAGCGGCGGACCTACGGAAAGGTGGCGACACAGTGTCGGAGCAGGACTCAGCGCACGTGCACGGGAAGCATGCAGGATCGCAGGGCTGGATGACGGCGGCGAAGATGTTGCAGGACGCCTCGCCGATCACCGTCCCCGAGGGCGCCTCGGCGATGACGATCCAGGTCGACTGGGAACCCGGAGATCCGGGGACTCCTCCGCATCGTCACTCGGGACCGGCGTTCGGCTACGTTGTCGAGGGCGCGGTCCGGTTCGAGCTGGAGGGCGAGCCTGAGCGTGTGGTCGAGGCCGGCGGGACGTTCTGGGAGCCGGGCGGCGATGCGATCCACTACCAGGACGGCAACGCGCTGACGGATGCGCGTACCCGGTTCGTGGTTACCATGATGTGCGCGCCCGGAAAGCCCATGCTCGAACTGGTCGACCCGGAGGAGTTGGAGCAGCGGGCCCACCTGCGCGCCCCGCGGCCCACCGCCTGACCCGTCGAGGGTGCACGGAAAGCGTGTGCCGACATCTCGCGTGCAAGGCACGGTCGGTCGCGGCGGACGCGGGAAAGTCCGTCTCCCGGCCTTGGGCCGGGAGACGGACGGCCGGATCCGGCGGTGTGCCGGGTGGCTCAGCCGAACTGGCCGGGCTGGTAGTCCCCGGCGGGCTGCTGGTTGAGGATGTTGATGCGGTTGTAGGCGTTGATGACGGCGATGAGCGAGATGAGCGCGACGAGCTGGTCCTCGTCGAAGTGCTTGGCGGCGTTCGCCCAGGCCTCGTCCGTGGCGCCGCCGGCCGCGTCCGCGATGCGGGTGCCCTGTTCCGCCAGTTCCAGCGCGGCGCGCTCGGCCTCGGTGAACACCGTGGCCTCCCGCCAGGCTGCCACCAGGTTGAGGCGCTGCTGGGTCTCTCCGGCGTGGGCGGCGTCCTTGGTGTGCATGTCGGTGCAGAAACCGCAGCCGTTGATCTGGCTGGCGCGAATCTTCACCAACTCCTGCGTCGTGCCGGGCAGGGTCGAGTCCGACAGCACCTTGTTGGCAGAGTTGATGTGCTTCAGCACCTTGCCGGCAAGGGAGTTGCCGAAGTAGTCGAGACGCGCATTCATGATGTGATCTCCTCGCCGTTTTTCGGATACGTGCTACTGACCGGGCGACCACGGCATCTGTGACAGAAGCACGGGTGTGACGTGGAACTCATCCCCCGCGGACCCTGCCGAGTCCGGTCGCTGCTCGGCTGCCGGCGCGAAGATGCCGGACGGTTCGGTGGTGACCGGTGGAATCGACGCCGCGTCGCACCGAGCGGGGCCGTCCGTGTCACACCTTTCATGGGTCGGCTGTCTTGAGGGGTGAAGGCAGTACACATGTTCACTCACACCAGGAGCTGAGCCGTGAACGATCCGGTACTCGAATCCGCTGCTCGGGGACTCGCGGACGCGACCGCCAATCCGCCGTTCCTGTACGAGCTGGGTGCGGAGGGCGCGCGGAAGGTCCTCGACGATCTGCAGGCGGCACCCGTCGAGAAGCCCGACGTGGAGGAGAAATGGATAACCGTGCCGGCCGAGGTCGGCGACGTGCGGGTGCGCGTGGTCAGGCCCGTCGGTGTCGAGGGTTCGCTTCCGGTCGTTCTGTATGTGCACGGCGGCGGGTGGGTCATCGGCAACGCGGGTACGCACGATCGCCTCGTGCGTGAACTGGCCGTCGGTGCACGGGCGTCCGTGGTGTTCGTGGAGTACGACCGCTCCCCGGAGGCCAAGTATCCGGTGGCGATCGAGCAGGCGTACGCGACCGCCCGGTGGATCACGGCCAACGGTGACCGGGAGGGGCTGGACGCCGCGCGCCTGGCGGTGGCCGGGGACTCGGTGGGCGGGAACATGGCGGCCGCGTTGACGATCATGGCCAAGCGACGGGGCGACGTGTCCTTCGTACATCAGTCGCTGTACTACCCGGTGACGGATGCGGGCCAGGACACCGCGAGTTATCGGGAGTTCGCCGACGGGCCGTACCTGACCGCGAAGGCGATGGCCTGGTTCTGGGACTGCTACACCACGGATCCGGCCGAACGCGCCGAGATCACCGCGTCTCCGCTGCGGGCGGATACGAAGGACCTGGAAGGGCTCCCGCCCGCGCTCGTCCTCGTCGACGAGAACGACGTCCTGCGTGACGAGGGTGAGGCGTACGCCCGCAAGCTGATCCGGGCCGGCGTCCCGACCACCAGCATCCGCTACAACGCCACGTTGCACGACTTCATGATGTTGAACCCGCTTCGGTCCACGGGGGCCACCACCGCTGCGATGCAGCAAGCCGTCAGCACGCTTCGCGTCGCGCTGCAGACCGGCTGAGGTCCGCCGCCCGCGCGATACCGCAGGCCCAAGGCCGCGGAAAGGGCTCCTCGTTCGGGAGCCTCGTCATCCGGGGCGGGGACCGGCGCACGGCCTCGACCCCCTTCGGTAGCGCGCGTCGGGTGAGACCCGGCGCGCGTCGCCCCTCGGCCCTGCCGCGACGTGCGGTCCGGGAGCCCAACGGGCCCGCCATGGACCGGTGTTCGCGGTACATCTCCTTCCTGCCCGCCGGTTGTGTCCGTGTCTGCTCGGACGCGACTGGTTCGGTTCACGACTCGAAAGGTTCTGTGATGAAACGTTCTCGTTCCCGAGGTGCTCGTTCCGCACTCTCCGTGATGGCCATGGTCACGGTGGCCGCGTCCGTTCTTGCGGTGTCGGTGTCGCCGGCGAGCGCGGAGAGGGAGGATTCCACCTCCCTCACCTCGTCGAAGCGCAAGCCGACGGTGGTTCTGGTCCATGGTGCGTTCGCCGACTCCAGTAGTTGGAACGGGGTGGTGGCGAGGTTGCGGCGGGAGGGCTATCCGGTGGTGGCTGCGGCCAATCCGCTGCGTGGGCTGAGCAGCGACTCCGCGTATCTGAAGGAGGTACTGGCCGGAATCGAGGGGCCGGTGGTGCTGGCCGGTCACTCGTATGGCGGGTCGGTCATCAGCAACGCCTCATCCGGTGCGCGGAACGTGAAGGCGCTGGTCTATATCGCGGCCTTCCTCCCGGAGCGGGGGGAGAGCGCGGTCGAGTTGTCGGGGAAGTTCCCGGGCAGCACGCTCGGTGAGGCGCTGCGTCCGGTTCCGGTCACGCTGCCCAACGGGACGGCGGGTACGGATCTGTACATCGAGCAGGGGAAGTTCCGCAATCAGTTCGCGGCGGATGTCGCGAAGGGTACGGCAGATGTCATGGCAGTGACCCAGCGCCCGGTGACCAGTGCCGCGTTGGAGGAGGGTGCCTCCGAGCCGGGTTGGAAGACGATTCCGTCGTGGGTGCTGGTTACCGAGCAGGACCGCAACATCCCGCCCGAGGCCCAGCGTTACATGGCCGAACGGGCGGGGGCGCACATGGTGAGTGTGCGTGCGTCGCACGCGGTGAGTGTGTCGCGTCCCGACGAGGTGGCGCGGGTCATCGAGAGCGCGGCGCGCCCGGTTCGCTGACCGGCGGACGGACCCGGAGGGCGAGATGGCGACACCGCCACCCGCCCTCCGGCGGGCACGAACGTGACGCACAAGGACCGAACGAGCCGATGGTCGCACCAAGCCCATGAGGTGTCGGGCCCGCAAAGCGTGGTCGGCCCGCATCGGTTCTCAGCGCCCCGGCCTCCCGGCGCTCCCGGCCGAAGGGCCCGCGAGGGCATCCGGCAGTGCACGACGTGAGTTGATTCCGAGCTTGGAGTACACCTTCCGCAGGTGCCACTCCACGGTATGGGGGCTGATGAACAGTTCCGCGCCGATTTTCGCGTTCGTCATGCCGTCGGCGGCGAGCCCGGCGACCTGTGACTCCTGGGGGGTGAGGGCGCTCGTCGGCTTGCTCTCCCGCGCCCTGACGTGCTCGCCGGTGGCGAGCAACTCGCGGCGGGCTCGTTCGGTGAAGGCGTGTGCCCGCATTCCGTCGAACATCTCGTGAGCTGTGCGAAGGTGCTCCCGGGCTTGCGTTCGGCGGTGATTGCGGCGCAGCCACTCGCCGTACAGCAGGTGGGTGCGCGCCACCTCCACGGTCACACCGCCGCGGCCGAACTCCTCGATCGCGGTCCGGTACAGCCTGTCGGCATCGTCACCGTCGCTGAGAAGAGCCCGGCTGCGGCTGCCCGCACCATGGGCCCACCCCGAATCGGTGGCGCGGGTGAGTTCCAGCAGCCGGGCCAGCGAGACGCGGGCCTGATCGAGCTCGCCGCACCGGGTCGCGGCCTCGACGTGCTCGACCAGCGACAGACCGGTGAAGTTGAACCCGTCGTGCTCGATGCCCGTGCGAGCGGCCTCCAACGCCTCCTCGTAGCGTGCCAAGCCGTTGAACAGCACCCCTTGGATGTAGCCCATGGCGCCCAGCAGGGACACTTCGCCTCGTTGGTCGGCCCTTTGCTTGGCTTCCTCGATGATGGCGGCGGCGACGTCCGCCTCGCCTTGCCACGCGGCCAGTACGAGGGTCGCGTACTTGTGCGGTGCGTGGCCGCTCGCGTCGGCGAGCGCGTCGGCTTCGCCGATCATCCTGGTCGCCTTGGCGAAGTCGCCGTAGTGGATGTGCACCCCACCGGCGTAGATGAGGGCGGGTGGCAGCGCGCCCAGGGCTCCGACGTCGCGGGCCAGGCGCACCGCGCGACTCGACAGCGTGTCCCACGCGTGCAGGTCCCAGGCGTAGTGAATGAACGCCTCCAGCGCGACCGGCACCAGCAGCAGCCAGCGCATGGTCGACTCCCGGGTGCCGAGCTCCTCGTGCGCGAGCAGCTCCAGCGCGTCGCGCAGGGCCGGGATGCCGGACTCGGATCCGTCCGTGAGGAGCGCCGCCACACCATCCAGGAGCAGGTCGGCGGCCTTGGAGTTCGACGGGGGCGCTCCGGAACCGCGGGCGGCGATCGCGGCGGCGCGGGCACCCGCGGGACCGTGGACCCGGCCCGCGAAGATGGTCGCGCTGATCGCTTCCAGGTAGGTTTCCCGCGCCAGGGGCGACCCGGCGGCGGTGAACTGGGCCGCCGCTTCGAGGAGGAGCGGTGCCGCCTCGTCGCTGCGGCTGCGGGCGAACAGGATCCGGGCCCGCAACCGTGCCAGGCGTGCACGGTCCAGGGCGCTCAGGGGACACAGTTCGGCCAGCGTCGCGAGCTCCGTCGCGCGGTTGGGCGCGGCGGCCGAGAAGTGCGCCTCGGCGGCCGCGAGGGCTCGGCGCCCCTGCGGCCACCGCTCCGGCGTCATCTCGGCCGCGCGTTCCAGCAGTACCGCCTCGGCCGCGATGCCGCCGCGTTGCCGCGCGCGGTCGGCCGCTCGCTCCAGCCCCGCGGCGACCTCCTCGTCCGGCCCGTCGGCAGCCTGGGCGGCGTGCCACGCTCGCCGGTCGGGGTCCAGGACCGGGTCCGTGGCCTCGGCCAACGCCCGGTGCACGGCGCGGCGTTCCTTGGGCTCGGCTCCGTGGTAGACCGCCGAGCGGACCAACGGGTGTCGGAACCGAACGGACTCGCCGAACTCGATCAGGCCGGCCGCCTTGGCCGGCGCGGCATCGGTGGTGATCTCGAGAGAGGCGGCTGCGCGGAGCAACAGGCGTGCGTCACCGACCGGTTCCGCCGCGGCGATCAGCAGCAGCGTCCGAGTCGCAGCCGGCAGCGAGCCGAGCCGGCTGATGAAGTCCCGTTCGACACGGCTCGCGACCGGCACCCGGATGCTCGGATACGCCGACGAGTCCAGGCCGTAGGCCAACTCGGCGGCGCTGCGGCCTCGGGAGAATTCGAGCAGGGCGAGCGGGTTGCCGTGCATCTCGGCCACGAACCGGTCCCGGACCCGCTTCTCGAGTTGTCCGCCGACGGTGGCTTCCAGGAGTTCGCCCGCCGCGGTGGTGTCGAGACCGCCGGTCTGCAGCGCCGGCAGACCGTTGAGTGCGGTCCGCCCCTCGGGGTCGCGTACCGCGAAGGCCATCGCGACCGCCTCGGCGAGCAGCCGTCGGGCCACGAACTCCAGGGTCTGCAGGGACACCTGGTCCAGCCACTGGGCGTCGTCGACCAGGACGAGCACGGGTCGCGTCTCGGAGGCCCGGGTGAGCAGAGTAAGCACGGCGAGACCGACCAGGAAGCGGTCGGGCGGGTCCCCGGCCGCCATTCCGAACGCCACACGGAGGGCGTCGCGTTGGGGCGCCGGCAAATTCTCGAGCTCGCCCAGGAACGGCGCACACAGTTGGTGCAGGCTCGCGTAGGGCAGCTCCATATCCGCCTCGATGCCATGCGCCCGGGCCACGTTCACCCTGGATGCCTGCGCTGCCAGGTATTCCAGAAGCACCGACTTCCCGATGCCGGCTTCGCCACGGACCACCAGCACTCGGGATCCGCCTTCGCGCAGGCCGATCAGCAGCTCGTCGAGCACCGCGCACTCGCGATGCCGGCCGACCAGGTCCGGAAGTGGACTGGCGATCATGCGACATGGCTCCTTGGGGAAATCGGGAAAGGATGTCTTCCGCAACGGTTGGAACGATCATTGCCACGATATCCGAGACGGTGTCGGCACCTTGTGATCGAATGTTGTGAGGGATTCCACGTCGGGAAATGCCGGGAGAGTGTCACGTTCGGCCCGGCTATTCGGTCTCCCACTGCCGACGAGCTCGTCCGCCCGCCGTCGTCGGATACCGGCTCGCCACATCCGTGCTCGTGGCGGGGGCCGGCGGGCGGGCAGCCGAGCGGCCGTCGAGGTCGCCGGGTCCGGTGTCGCGGTGATCGCGGTGGGTCGACGCGATCGAGGGCCGCGTGCGGAACGTGGGAGTGCACGCCGACCTCGGCCGCTTCCAGGACCTCGCCTACGCCGGTGACGTACCCGCCGCCGGTCCGGCGGCGCACCCCGTGGTCTCCGAAAGTGTGCCCATGGCTTGCCTGTCACACTTCCCGCGCCCGACCGGTCTGAGCATAGGACGATCAGGAGGGGCACGCGTCGGCGACGAACGCCGGGGGACGGACAGCACTCACCTGCCAACGGAAAGCCTTGACATGACGAGCGTATTCTCAGTGCCGGCCGCGCGTGACTCACATCGACACAGGATGGAGTTTCGGGAAGATGCGGCGACGAAAGAGAATTCTCTTTTTCGTGACCTCACCGTGCTCCTGATTTCGGAGGACGAGGAAGAGGGTTTCCGTATATGCGATTTGCTGCCGGTTCCATTCGTTCGGTCGATGGTGTGGCACAGGAACGCCGGCGAAGCAGGGCCCTTCCTCACCGCCTGCCGCGGGCCCATGTGTGTGCTGGTGGGTCGTTCCTCTTCCGGGACGAGGGCGGCCGAGATCGCCCGCCGGCTGCGCCGATCGGCCCCGCACGCGGCCGTTGTCGTTCTCGCCGACGCCGCATCGGCTGCGGCGATAGGACCGGGTGACGGCGCGGCGCACGCCTATGTCGACCGACGACGTGTCGACCCGGAGGGACTGCGCGGTGCCATCCGGCTCGCTCTGCGGAGAAGGCACATGGAGGCGGCCACGGCCATGAGAGAGGGCAATGCGCAGATCGTTGGCGATTCACTCGTACTGGAGCGGGGTCTGCTTCCTGCGCCGGCTCTCCGGGGGAATGATTTCTCCGCGGCCACACGATACGAGCCGAGGCGCGCCCACGCGCTGTTGGGCGGCGACTTCTATGATGTGGTGCAAATCGAGGATTCCAGCGTCCACGTCATCCTGGGGGATGTCTCGGGGCACGGGGCTGCCGAGGCCGCCCTGGCGGTGCAGTTGCGGGTGGCCTGGCGAGCCGCCCTGCTCTGCGGAAAGACACAGCTTGAGCAACTGGGGCTGCTCGAAAGGATATTGATCGGCGAAAGGCCGGACAGCGAAACGTACGCCACCGTCATTTCCTTGGTGTTTCCCGCCGGGGGCGGCGCCGTGCGGGTGGTCAGCGCCGGGCACCCCGGCCTTCTCCTGCGGCGGGCCGGGGAGTTGCGATGGGTGGAGCCACGAACGGGAACGGCGCTGGGGATCTTTCCCGGGCAGGCGGACTGGTCGGAGACCGAGCTGGAGCTAGGTCCGCTGGACCGTGTGGTCGTCTTCACCGATGGCCTCTTCGAGGGTAGGACCGAGCCGTCCGCACGGCTCGGCGAGGAGGGACTTCTGCGCCTGGCGACCCACTACTCCCATCTGCCGTCCCAGGAGTTCGTCGACGCGCTGGTGCGCGGCGTCGCCTCCATGGCGGCTCCCTTCGGAGGACTGGCGGACGACGTGGCCGTCCTTCAACTCGGCTGGAATCCGCCCGCGTCACCGCTGGGGCGCTGAGCGCGAACGGTGCCTCCCCGGAGCGTCGACGCCGACGTAGTGCGGGCTCCGACGACGTTCGGCCGCCGCGCGGAACGGCTCGGCGGTTCGCCCCACGAACGCGGCAGCCGCCGCGACGTCCCGCGCGCCTGAGCCCGGCCGGCCGAACGCCGGATTCCCGCCCCCGCGCCCCGATGGTGATCGGCCCGGCGGCCTGGGACGGCGAGGCGGCGGCCCCGGCGATCATCGCCTTCACCGGGACCTGGAACGTCCCGGCCAAGGCCCACGCCTGAAAGCGCCGGTGGACGGTTTGCCAAGGCCCGTACGCCCCTACCGCTCGGGCGAGTCCCGGCACGGACCGCCCCTTCGGCACATTGCCACATCACCCCGTCGAGGCAGCCCCGCAACCGCCCGGGAGACGGGCCACGCTCCCCGATCGGGAGGACCGGCGGGCGGGTGGCGCCGACGGGCCGAGCTGCGAACCGTGCATTCGTGCGTGAGTGGGCCCGGGGGCCGCAGCCCCCCTGGTCCACCCCGGGGTGACCAGGGGGTGGACCAGGCATTCCCCAGGGTCCCGCGGAGCGGGCGATCGACGAGTGTGAAGACAGCCAGTTCGGCGGATGTCGTGGCCGCTCCGTCGGCGGTCCGAGGTCGTTGCCTCCGGGGGTGTCCGCCCGATTTCCCACGGTCGCGCGAGCCGTCGCATCCATACCCGCACGATCGGAGACAGCAGGCTCATGCATTCCGAGTCGTCCCTCATCGAGGGCACGTTGGACGAGGCCGTTGCCGTGTTCTTGGAGTTGCGTCCGCGCCTGTTCGGTATCGCGTACCGGATGCTGGGCAGCGCGGCGGAGGCGGAGGACGTGGTCCAGGAGGTGTGGCTGCGGTGGCAGCGGGCCGACCGCTCGGTGGTGGTCAGCCCCGCGGCGTTCCTCTCCAGCGCCACCACCCGCCTCGCCATCAACGTGGCCCAGTCCGCCCGGGTCCGCCGCGAGACCTACATCGGCCCCTGGCTCCCCGAACCCGTCGACACCAGCGGCGACCCTGCGGCCGGCGCCGTACGGGCCGAAGCCCTCGAACTCGCCCTGCTCCTCGTCCTGGAGAAGCTGGCTCCCACCGAGCGCGCGGTGTACGTCCTGCGTGAGGCCTTCGACTACGCCTACACGGACATCGCGGACATGCTCGGACTCAGCGTCGTCAACGTACGAAAGATCCTGAGCCGAGCCCGTAAGCATCTGCTGGGGGAACAGCGCGAGGACGTCGACGCGGTCGAGCACCGCCACCTGTTCGAAGCCTTCGTCTCGGCGGCACGCACGGGGGACATCGCCTCCCTGGAGGAGCTTCTCACTCCCGACGGCGTCGGCCTGCCCTCTGCTTCCGGCGTGCGGGCATCCCGCCGAACCGCGGTGCTGCCGGGATGACTCCGCCGAGCGAGCGGGGCTCGTGCGGGCGGTGGCCGGCCGACGCCGACCGCCGGGTCGCTGCGGCCGGCGTCCGGTTGTCGTCGTCGCCGGGATCCCGGCTCGGGCCCGGGTGACGACGAGGGAGCCGGGCGACGACGAGGGACCTGGATCATTCCCGCGCCATCGTCTATAAGTGTATCCACAACGCTAAATGAGGCGGCGTGCGGCGCCGTCCGGCCCGGAACGCGCCGCCTCGGGAGGAGCCCACATGGTCCAGGCCCCGGACGCGGCACCCGTCACGCGGGGGTCGTCCGGACCGGACCGGGGGCCCGACAGGCGCCCCATTCCGCAGGTGGGTTCGGGAATTCGGCGCCGCGGGCGAGTGGGTCCTCGATCCCTCGTCGCCCCGCGAACCGACGGGCCCGGACGGGCGGCGACCACATCGGTCGATAGACGCCGTGTCCATCAAATGTATGATGGGTACATTCATTGGAGTGCCCCGACGCGCCTGGGCGCGGGTCGACGGCCGACTCCTGGCACTGGGAGGCCCCCAAGGTGAACGCTCGCTCGCAACAGTTCGTTCTCATCCCGGAATTGGCCGCCATCATGGCCGCGGTTCCGCCGCTTCCGGTCGTGACGCCGCAGAGCGTCGCGGCGGTTCGCCGGCGGGTCGACGAGGCCGCGGCGCGCCAACCCCGCCCCGAGGTGCACTCGGTCGCCGACCGAGTGCTGCCGGGTCCCGCCGGAGACATCCCGGTGCGCATCTACTACCCCGGACCTGCGGAGCGCCTTCCCGTGCTGGTGTTCGCACACGGCGGCGGCTGGTCGATCTGCGGCATCGAGACCCACGAGGGCATCTGCCGGGAGATCGCCAACCGCAGCGGCTGCGCCGTCGTGTCCGTCGAGTACCGGCTGGCGCCCGAGCACGTCTTCCCCGCCGCCGCGGAGGACTTCTACGCGGCGGCGTGTTGGGTCGCCGAGCACGCCGAGGAGATCGGGGTGGACCCCGCGCGGGTGGCCGTGGGCGGCGACAGCGCGGGCGGCAACCTCGCGGCGGTGGCGGCCCTGATGACGCGGGACCGCGGCGGTCCCCGGTTCGCCTTCCAACTCCTGGCGTACCCGGCCCTGGACGCGCTGTCCGAACGGCCGTCCGCTCTGGCCAACGCCCACGCGCCGATGCTGGACCGGGAGACGTCGCAGTCGATGTGGAGTGCCTACGGCGGCGCCACGGACTTCACCCAGCCCTACCTGTCGCCGCTGTATGCCCCGGAACTCGCGGGCCTCGCACCCGGGTTGATCGTGACGGCCCAGTACGACACGGGCCGGGACGACGCCCACGCGTACGCCGAGCGGGTGAGCGGGGCGGGCGGGGCGATGGAGGTGCTGGAGGTGGAAGGCGCCGTGCACGGCTTCCTCTCGTGGTTCGCGCAGGTGCCGGCCTGTTCGCACGCGCTCGACCACGCATGTGACGCGCTGCGAACCGCACTTGGTCATCCCGCGGTTCGCTGAGAGCTCGCCCCGCCTTCCCGACCTGGTCACGGAAGGCGGGGCGACATCGGCGCCGGGACGCTCGGTCGTGCGAACGTCCCGGCGATCACCCGGTCCTCCCGCCCCGTCAGCCCGAAGCGGCCGTGACGCGCTCGTCCGTCGCGGCGACGATGTCGGATGCCGTGCCGCCCGTGGCAGGTGTGCGGCCGGACTTCAACAGGAGGGCGATCACGGTGCCCAGACCACCCGCCGCGGCCACGACCCACAGCGCGGTGGTCCAGCCGGCGTCGGTGTACACCTGGGGAATGTCCGTCGTCACGGTGCCCTGCCCGGTCGGACCGGGGGAGACCGTTCGGAAGGTGTGCGCGGACAGGACCGCGGTGATGATCGCGGTTCCCACGGCCGCCCCGAACGACTGCGCGACCGCCAACATCCCTGCCCCGACGGCGGATTCGCGTTCGGGGACCGCCTCGACGACGAGGTTGTTGGCGGCGGAGTAGTAGAACCCGAAACCCACGCCGTAGACGGTGTAGAAGACGAGCACGGTCACCCAGTGTCCATGCCACAGGGCCAGCAGCCCGGCGGAGGTCCCCATCACGGCCATCCCCGCGATCAGCGGCCCGCGCAGGCCCGAGGCACGCCCCCACATCCCCGCAGCCGGCCCTGCGGCCATGCTGGTTGCCGACATGCCGATGGTGATGTGGGCGGCGAAGGCAAGGAGGCTGAAGCCGAACCCGTAGCCGAGGTCGCCTTCGAAGGTGATGATCTGCCGCATGACCTCCACCGGCTGCCCGGCGGTCGCCGCGGCACCGGCCAGGATCTGATCCTTGATCGCCGAGGCGTCGGTCTGGGCCATGTACGGAACGATGTAGCCGATCCCGCCGATCACCACGTTGGCCAGGAATCCGACGGCCAGCACCATCGAGACCTTGGACGAACGCAGCAGGTGCGGACTCATCATCGGCGACGGGGTCTTCGTCTCCCATACCGCGAACAGGCCCAGCACGATCAGACCGACCGTGAGATACGCCCAGGCACTCGGCCGACTCCAGCCCCAGGTCTGGCCGTTGCTGATGTACACCAGGGCGAGTGCCACACCGCCGCCGAGCAGGATCGCACCGACCCAGTCGAGTCTCTCGTGCACCCGCACGCTGCTCTCCGGGACGAGCAGCAGCATGAGTGGGATGATGACCGCCCCGTACACCACCAGGAACCAGAACAGCGAGCGCCAACTGTACTGGTCGGTGAGGGCGCCGCCGACGAACGGGCTGAGGATGCCCGAGAAGCCGAAGCCGGCTGCCAGGGCGCCGATCGCGACCGGGACGTACCGACGGGGCAACAGGTCGCGGAGCAGCCCCACGGCGATCGCGGTCATCGCGAAGGCGGTCGCCTGCAGGGCCCGGCCGACCAGGAACAACGCCCAGGAGTCGGTGACGGCGCACAGGATTGATCCGACCAGGAAGCCGACACTGCACATCAGCATGATCCGACGCTTGCCGTAGAGGTCGGCGAGCTTACTGACGATGGGGGTGGTCGCGCCGCCGACCAGGGCGATGATGATGACCATCCAGCCCAGGTTGCCACCCACCTCCGGCCAGGAGGCCCCGACCTTCTGTACGGCGGGCAGAACCATCGCGTATTGGAGGGGGACGACCTCGGCGAACAGGATGACCACGGCGGCGACGGTGACGATGCGCGCCTTGGATGCGCCGTCCAGGCGCCCGACGCCCGTTCCGCGCCTTGGGGTGGCGTCCGGCGGTGGGCTGGGTTGTGCGTTGCCGGCCATGAATCCTCTTCTCGGCATTGCGCGACCGCCGCCGATCGAGGGGATCGACGGGGACGCCTGCGGGGGTGAGCCGTCGGCCCGAAATTTTCGGGCCGGGGGGCGAAATACGGAGCGGCGCGGGCGCCGCGTCCGATGGAGGAACGGGCGCAGAAATTAACATAGGATGTACGCAAAATAAAGAGGTCCATACCGGACGGGCCCGCCACGAGAGCCACCTCGTGCCGCCGAAACGGCACGGGGCAGCCCCGCCGGTCCGGCGCAGCCGCCCCGTGCCCTTGCCCGTGCTCGGTGCAGGGCGTGGTTCTGTGCCACCGGCTTGCGGGGCAGCGCCGGCGGCTTCCCGGGTCGGTCGGTCGGCCGTCGGAGCCGCGTCCGGAGGCGCCGACGACGCTTCCCGACTCACCGGCATCGGGCGCTGTCGGCACCGATTTTGTGGGATGCGTACGCTTGTCCCGCGGATGATGGGCGCCGGTGGGGCGTGGCGAAAGGACGGAGCTCATGGTCGAGTCGTCGGGGGAGGCGCCTTCGCGCGGTCGGGGTCGGCCGCCGCGGCTGTCGCGCGGGCAGATCGTCGACGCGGCGGTGGCGTTGGTGTACCGGGATCCGGGGGCGCCGTTGACGATCAAACGGGTGGCGGAGGCGGTGGAGTCGGCGCCGATGGCGCTGTATCGCTATTTCCCCGATCGTGACGACCTGTTGTACGCCGTGGCGGACCGGGTGGCGAGCGACATGGAGTTCGACCGGCCGACCGGTTCGTCGTGGCGGGAGGAACTGCACGAGTGGATGTGGATGAGTCTGGAGCACCTGCGGCCGTATCCCCAGTTGCTTCCCTACATCACGTCGACCCGGCAGCCCGCCTGGTTGCCGGCGATCATGCTGTTGACCGAGATCCTGGCGCCACTGGAACTGGGGGACGAGGACCTGGCGTTGGCGGTCGCGCTGGTCAGCACGACGATCGTCGGCCAGGCGACCCTGGCGGCTCGGCGTGCCCCGGCCCCGGAGATGGCATCGGTCCTGCGGGAGGCGTTGGATCGCGCCGACGAGGGTGCCCGCGCGCGGGTCGGCCCGGTCCTGGCGCACCTGCCGGGCGCGTTCGAGCGACTGTACGACGAGGTCGTCGAGAGCACGATCGCAGCGCTCGAGTCCTTGGGCGGCGCCCCCGCCGGGCCGGCCCACGCGCCGGGGCCGGGCCGGCGGGCCGTGGCGTCGACCCCCTTGTTCAGCAACCCCTCGCCCTGGTAGGCGTCTCGCGCGGGGGGCGGGGTTTGGCCGGCGAGGCTACGGAGGCGCCGCGAGAGCGGACGTTCGAGAAACCTGGTCAGGCCAGGTCGGGTGGTGTCGTCGGGTGGTCCAGGGTGAATTCCCGCCGCCGGATGCGCCACCCGTTCGGTGTGCGCGTCACGTGGTCGACGAAGCGGCCCGTGGTGTTGACGCGGCCGCTGTCGTCGGCGCCGGTCCGCAGCATGCCCAGCATGTAGTAGTGCACGGCCGCGCCCTCACGGGTGGGCTCGATCCACAGATTGCTCACGACGTGCCAGGCGTGGCCCTGCGTCCAGGTCCGGGTGTCGCGCGCGTGCCGTATCTGGGCTTCCAGGCCCCGGTATTCACCGATGCCGACGAGCGTGGTCACCACGTCCGCGGTGAACAGGTCGGCGAACCCTTCGTACCGGGCGTAGTCGGAGCAGTGACAGAACCTCGCGGGCAACTCGGCGATCTCCAGCCGATCCGCGGCCGACAACGCGTGGGCGCCGTCCGACCCGGTGCCTTCCCGGGCGCTCATCGGGCGGCCGTCGCATGCGCGGGGAGGGCACGGCGCAGACGCGCGGCGGGCTTGCGAACGGGACGGACGTCGAGACGATCGCACCCGGGCTCGACAGCATGTATCGAGACGTACAAGAGACTTCTTCCTTCCGTTGTCGTGGTGACGCGACGCCGAAGCCGCGCCGGGTCGGGGACGCGACCGGTTGTCTTGCATCCGGCAGCCGGGGCTCGCGGGCGCGCGAGGACTCGGCGGGACACGGCGACACGCTCGAAGCGGACCGGCGGTAGCGGCCGGGCGCCACGGGCGTGAGCGGGGTGGGTGATCGGCACGTTACGCGGGAGCCACGGCGGATTCGATCGCGGCGACGAGATCCGGCGGCAAGGCCACCAGCGCCTCGGCGTTGCGGAGGACCTGCTCCGCCGAGGTCGCGCCCACCAGGACCGAGGGGACGGACGGCCGACTTGCCAGCCAGGACAGGGCCAGGCTCACCAGGTCGTGCCCGGATTCCCCGGCGAGCGCGCGCAGGCGCTCCACGGCGGCGAAGTTCTCGGGCGTGGCGACGGAGGCGAAGTAGGGGAGGTCGGCCAGACGTGACCCCCGGGGGTAATCCGCGCCCTGCCGGTACTTGCCGGTCAACAGGCCGGACGCCAACGGGAAGTAGGGGAT
The DNA here is from genome assembly GCF_044333915.1 of Embleya sp. NPDC020886. Classification (NCBI taxonomy): domain Bacteria; kingdom Bacillati; phylum Actinomycetota; class Actinomycetes; order Kitasatosporales; family Streptomycetaceae; genus Embleya; species Embleya sp. NPDC020886. Next base: position 690,734 of record NZ_JBIRRX010000003.1, read on the forward strand.
GACGCCGACCCCGAAGTGCTCGGCGGCGGGGACGAGTTCGCTCTCGGCGGCGCGGTTGAGCAGGTTCCATTCGACCTGCACGGCGCAGAATCGGGCGAGCCCGTGCGCGTGGGAGACGTGTACGGCGTCGGCCAACTGCCAGGCCGATACGTTGGAGACCGCCGTGTAGCGCACCTTCCCGGCGCGGGTCAGGTCGTCCAGGGCGCGCAGCGTCTCCTCGACCGGAGTCGTGTCGTCGGGGTAGTGCTGGTAGTAGAGGTCGATGTGGTCCGTGCCGAGTCGGCGCAACGTGTCCTCGCAGGCGCGGACGAGGTGCCGCCGCGAGGAGCCGCCGCCGTGGGGACCGGGTGCGATCGGGGCGCCGAACTTCGAGGCGATCACCGCGTCGGACCGGCGGTCACCGAGTGCCTTTCCGAGGATCTCCTCGGAACGACCCTTCGCATAGACGTCTGCGGTGTCGAAGAGCGTGATGCCGGATTCCAGGGCCGCGTCGACCACCTTCGTTGCGGCGGCCTCGTCTATTTTCATCCCGAAGTTGTTGCAGCCCAGGCCCAGCGAGGACACCTTCAGGCCGGACCGGCCGACTGTTTCGTATTGCACGCGTGCTCCTCGGTGGAGATCGGTCGGGGGAGGCGGATCGGCGCACGAGTACGTCACCGGTTCGCCGAGTGGGCGTAGGTCTGTCGTGGGTCGCGGTCGAGGAGCTTGCCGTTGGGGTTCTCAGCGAGGGCCTCGACGGCCACGACGTTATGTGGGCACGTCGAAGTCGGCGAGGTGGGTGCGGCAGGCGCCCGCGGTGCGGACCGGGGTGATCCGGCGCGCTGCGCGGATATGCGTAACCGTTACACGAAATCTGGATGGGATCAAGCGTCGGGACGGCTTGTAGGTCCATCATGGCTATGATAGCTATGAAGTCATCGACGGATCGGGTGGCCGCCGCCCGGTGTCGACTCCCAATGGCCCACCGACGAAGAGGGACTCCATGAGCGAGCAGAAGCGCGTGGTCTACACGACCGCCGTTTACGACCAGGCCGAGATCGATGCCGTCGTCTCGGTCCTGACCGAGGGGCAGAACGGGCTGCGGGTCGGTCCGCGCGTCGCCGAGATGGAGCGCAGGGTCGCCGACCTGTTCGGCAAGCGCCACGGCGTGATGGTCAGTTCGGGCTCGGCGGCGTTGTTCCTGGCCGTCGACCTGCTCGATCTGCCGCCGGGGTCGGAGGTGATCACCTCTCCGCTCACCTTCTCCACCGACCTGTCCTGCCTGCTGCGGGCCGGGCTGGTCCCGGTCTTCGTCGACGTCGAACCGGACACGTTCCAGATCGACGTCACCCGCATCGAGGAGATGATCGGCGAGCGGACGCGGGCGATTCTGGTGCCGAACCTGGCGGGCAACGCGCCCGACTGGGACGCGATTCGCGACATCGCGGACCGGCACGGCCTCAAGGTCGTCGAGGATTCGTGCGACGCGGTCGGGTCGACGCTGCGGGGAACGCCGACCGGTACGCGGGCCGACATCTCGGTGACGAGTTTCTCGCTGTCGCACATCATCACCGCGGCCGGCAGCGGCGGCATGGTGATGCTCGACGACGACGAACTGCGGGACCGCTGCCTCACGTTGCGTGGTTGGGGGCGCCGCTCGGAGGCGCAATTGTTCGGCTCCAAGGCCGGGTCGCGCGACTTCTGGACGGACCTGGACGGGATCGACTACGACAACATGTTCATCTTCGACGAGGTCGGCTGGAACTTCCTGCCGAACGAGCTCTGCGCGGCGTTCGGCGTCGAGCAGGTCAAGAAGCTGGACCGCAACCACGCCCGCAGGCAGCACAACTTCGACCGCTACACCGAGGTGCTGCGTCGGCACCCGGACCTGTTCACCACCCCGCGTCAACTGGAGGGGTTGCACACGGCGTGGTTGTCGTACTGCTTCCTGATCAGGCCGGACGCCGGTTTCGGGCGCAGCGACCTCCAGCAGTTCCTGGAGGCGCGGGGTATCGACACCCGCGTGGTGTGGACGGGCAACGCCGTGCGGCAGCCGTTCATGAAGGACGCGGCCTTCCGTCAGCCCGAGGGCGGACTTCCCGGTGCCGACCACGTGATGGAGTTCGGCATGCTCATCTCCTGCAACCACGGTCTCACCGACGAGATGATCGACCACGTGGGCCGGCAGATCGACGCGTTCGTGACCGAACGCCTCGGCGCGGGTTGATACATCGGCGGACGAGGCCCGACGGGGCGCCCGGCGGGGCCGGTGCCGGGGGGCCGTCGGGCCGGTAGGTGAAGGTGCCGGACGCTCATCGGTGGGCTGGGCAGGGGGATGGCCTCGGGGACTCGGGCCCGGTGCGATCGGGCGCGGGCGGATCGTGGTCGCCCCCCGGGGCGTCGCGGCCGATGATGCGGCGGAAGTCCGCTTGCCCTGTTCGTCCTGGGCAAGACGTGCCCGCACGGGAAGGGGTGGCGAGGGCGCCGCGCGTCCACCGCGGTGGTGTCGGTGTCTACTGCGTTCGCAGCAGACGCAAGTGTCTACGGCCGGGCAACGACACGCGGCCGCCGGCGCGCGAGGGTTGACCAGGGCGGATGCGACCGATTGCCACGGTTTTCGTCGTCCGCCCCGGAACCTGTCCCCGACGCCGGCGTCCGCACGCGGCGTACGCGGGAGACACCCCTTCCTCGGAGGTTCGATGTCCGCGCTTGCCCGCTGGTGCCACAAGCACCGGATCCTGGTTGTCGTGTTGTGGGCGGGGGTCCTCGCAGCGCTGGCCGTCTCCGCCTTGTCCGCCGGAGCGAAGTACGCCAACGACTCGACCATGCCGGACACCGAATCGGCGACCGCCATCAAGCTCATGCAGGCCCACGCACCGGCCGCGGCCGGCGCCGGCGGGACCATCGCCTGGCGCGTCGACGCCGGCACCGTGACCGACGCGGGCGTGCGGGATCCGATGACCGCGGCCCTGGATCGCGTCGCCCACTCTCCCGGCGTGGCCGCGGTGGTCGGCCCGTACACCGATGCGGGCGCGAAACAGGTCAGCCCGGACCGGCGCATCGCCTACGCCACGGTGAACTTCACCCGGGCCGGCGGTGATCTCGACAAGGCCGAGGTACAGGCGGTGGAGGACCTGGCGACCTCCGTACGCAGCGCCGGCCTGCATGTGGAACTGGGCGGCCGCGCGTTCACCGAGACGGCCGCGGTGTCGAAGTGGAGCGAGATCATCGGCATCGGCATGGCCGCACTGCTGCTCTTCGTGGTCTTCCGCTCCGCGTGGGCCGCGGCCCTGCCGGTGATCACCGCGGTGGCCGGTGTCGTCACCGCGCTGATGGCCACCATGTTGCTCAGCCACGTGCTGACCCTCGCGGATGTCACGCCGACCCTGGGGGCGTTGATCGGCCTGGGGGTGGGCATCGACTATGCGCTGTTCATCGTCAACCGACACCGCGGCAACCTCATGCGAGGCGACGACGTGGCCTCCTCGGTCGTCAAGGCCCTGGACACCTCCGGACGGGCGGTCGTCTTCGCCGGACTGACCGTGGTCATCGCGCTGCTGGGGATGTTCACCCTCGGGATCGGCATCCTGAACGGCATGGCGTTGGGCGCGGCGCTGACCGTGCTCGCGACCGTGTCGGCAGCCGTCACGCTGCTGCCGGCGTTGCTCGGCCTGTTCGGGACCCGGGTGCTCAGCCGCCGCCAACGCCGCGACCTGGCCGCACACGGGCCGCGCCCGGACAAGGACGACGGCAGCGGGTTCTGGGGCCGCTGGGCCGCGCGGGTGCGGCGCCACCCGAAGGGGCCGGCCGTCGTGGCCGTGGTCGTCATGGCGATCGTGGCGATCCCGGCGCTGTCCCTTCGGCTCGGCGCGGCCGACGCGGGCAACAACCCGCCGGCCTCGTCCAGCCGAAAGGCCTACGACATGCTCGCCGACGGCTTCGGCCCCGGCTTCAACGGTCCGCTCCTGCTGGCTGCCCAGACCCCGGACGGCGCGGCCCGCCAGGCATTGAGCGGTCTGGTCGACCGTCTCGACACCGTCGACGGTGTCGCGGCCGTCAAGGCGCCGCCCGCGACACCCGGGCAGGCGTTCTCCGTGATCACGGTGGTTCCGGACACCTCCCCGCAGTCGCAGGCGACCGGCGATCTGATCGAGCGTCTGCGCAAGGACGTGGTCCCCGCCGCCGAGCACGGGAACGCGCTGCGCGTGCACATCGGTGGGAGCACCGCGAGCAGCAACGACTTCGCCGACGCCCTGATCGCCAAGCTGCCACTGTTCGTCGCCATCATCGTCGTGCTGGGATTCCTGCTGCTGATGCTGGCGTTCCGCAGTGTGCTGGTGCCGCTGATCGGCGCGCTCACCAACCTGCTGACCCTGGGAGCCGCACTCGGGGCGATCGTGCTGGTGTTCCAACACGGCTTCGGCAGCGAACTGCTCGGGGTCGGCTCCGCGGGGCCGATCGAATCCTTCGTCCCCATCCTCGTCATCGGTGTGATGTTCGGCCTGTCCATGGACTACCAGGTCTTCCTGGTCAGTCGCATGCACGAGGAATGGACGCGCACCCGGGACAATCACCGCGCGGTCCGCGTCGGTCAGGCGGAGACGGGGCAGGTGATCGTGGTCGCGGCGGCCATCATGTTCAGCGTGTTCGCGGCCTTCGCCGGTGGCGGCATGCGCGTCATCGCCACCTTCGGCGTCGGCCTGGCCGCGGCCATCGCCCTGGACGCGATCGTGGTGCGGATGATGTTGGTACCCGCGCTGATGCATCTGCTCGGTCGAGCCAACTGGTGGCTGCCGTCGTGGCTCGACAAGGTGATGCCGCGGATCTCCGTGGAAGGCGCGCACCAGGACGCGCCGACACCCGCGACCAGGGAGGCCCCGACGGCGCACGCCGGCCGCTGACACCCCGTCCACCGACGACTTGCCGCCCTTTCGGCCCTGGTCGGCACGGATGACATCCCGTGCCGGCCGGGGCCTGCGTACCGTGCAGGAGTGCGCATGATCACCACCGTCCGCGACTACCTCGCGGCACATCGTCGGGCCAAGGACGCGTTCCCTGGTGTGCTGCTCCTCGTGGTCTCGGTGTTCGCCTCGATGGCGGGGCCCTCCGGCTGGCACGGCCCGCGGGCCGCCCCGGTGGTGTGGACGGCGGCCGCCTGCGCGCCGCTGGTGTGGCGTAGCCGCGCGCCCGTCCTCGTGACCGTCGCCGTCGCCTCGGTGGAGGTCGTCCACCTCGCGCCGGCGCCGGGCCAACCGCTGGTACCGGGGGCGAGCCTGATCGCCCTTTACACTCTCGCGTCGCGTCTGCCCCGTCGACGGGCGTGGGTCATCGGCCTGGTGGTCACCGTCGCGCTGACCGTCGCCCTCGCCGCAAGCCGCTCCGACGAGGTCTTCGCCGCCGGGACGCTCGCCTCGTTCGACCTGCTGGTGCTGGCGGTCGCGCTCGGGGACCTCACCCGCTCGCGGCGCGCGCATCTCGCGGCACTGAGCAAGCGAGCCGAACAGGCCGAACGCACGCGTGACGACGAAGCCGCCCGCCGGGTCACCGCCGAGCGCGTGCGCATCGCGCGGGACCTGCACGATGTGGTGGCCCACCACATCACCCTCGTCAACGCCCAGGCGGGCGTCGCCCAGCACCTGGTGCGCACCGATGCCGAGGCCGCATACCAGGCGCTGGGCCAACTGAAGGACAACAGTCGGGCAGCTCTCGACGAACTACGCGCCACGGTCGGCTTGTTGCGTCAGGACGACGACGTATCGGAACCGCGCACGCCGGCCCCCACACTCGCCGACCTGGACGACCTGGCCGCGTCGTTCGTCCACACCGGCCTGCCGGTACAGGTCACGATCACCGGCGCCCTCCGGCCGGCGTACCCCTCGATCGAACTGGCTGCCTACCGGATCACCCAGGAGGCGCTGACCAACACCGCCAAACACGCCGGCCCGGGGGCAACCGCCCGCGTCCACCTCGACTACGGAGACACGGCGCTGCGGGTGGAGATCACCGACACCGGCAACGGAGTTCGCGCCGCCGACATGGCCGCCACGGACGGCCACGGCCTGATCGGCATGCGAGAACGCGCCGCCGCGTTCGGGGGCACCCTCACCGCCGGCCCCGGCCGGGGCGGGGGCTTCCGGGTCGTCGCGGAACTGCCCTTGCCCCAAGACCCGGGAGACGCCCGATGACCATCCGGATCCTCCTTGCCGACGATCAGGCGCTGCTGCGCGGCACCTTCAGGCTCCTCATCGACAGCCAGCCCGACATGGAGGTCGTCGCCGAAGCCTCCACCGGCGCGGAAGCCGTCGAGCGTGCCCGCACCGCGTGCGCCGACGTCGTCCTGATGGACATCCGGATGCCCGTCCTGGACGGCATCGAGGCCACCCGGCTCATCGGCGCCGACGAGGACCTCGCGGGCGTCAAGATCCTGATCCTGACCACGTTCGAGGTGGACGAGCACGTCGTCGACGCGCTGCGCGCCGGAGCAAGCGGCTTCCTCGGCAAGGGCATCGACCCGCCCGAACTACTGGACGCCATCCGCACCGTAGCCGCCGGCGACGCACTGCTATCGCCCACCGCCACCCGCCAACTCATCGCACGGGTCGTCGCCCAACCGGCCGCCGCCGACCCGCGCACCGCGCGCCGCCTGGAACTGCTCACCCCCCGCGAACGCGAGGTCACGACCCTCACGGCCCTCGGCCTGTCCAACAACGACATCGCCGCACGTCTGCACGTCACCCCCCTCACCGCCAAGACCCACGTCAACCGGGCCATGACCAAACTCGGCGCCCGCGACCGAGCACAACTCGTCGTCATCGCCTACCAAACCGGCCTGGTCACAGCCGGGATGTAACCCCCGCAGACCGGCCACGCGCAGGGCACACGCGCCGGCACGCGCTGTGGCCGGTCCGGGCGGGCGCAGTGTTCGCGTTGCCCACCCGGAAGCGGCACAACCCGGCGCGGCGCCCGTCCGGCAAGGCCCGAAGCCCCGCCGGGGGCCGGTGGCCCGTACCCGTGTCGGGGGTGAGGCGAGCAGTCGAGCCGGCCGCGGCTCCGGGTGGCACCGTGGCCGGCTCCTTGGCAACCGTTGCTACACGGCGGGGGATCCGCAATAGCCTCCCGTGAGGCAGGCCCGGAAGTTCAGATCCCTCAGGTTGGTGTAGTCGCGATCGAAGTTGCCGCCGTTCGCGGCGGTCGCGACGGGCGTCCAACCCTGGCCCTTCCAGCGGGCCTGAAGGATGACCCACCGGCCGTCCTTCGGGTTGAGATCGTAGAACGTTCCGTGGAAGCGCCCGTTGTAGTTGCCGCTGGAGTTCGGGTACCAGTTCCAGCAGACGTACACCTTGCCGGCGGAATTGGAGGTCACCACGGTCCGGCACGCGTCGCCCCGTGCCGAGGCGGCAGCGCCCGCTTCGGTCGCGGTCGCGGTGCCGGCAAAGCCCAGTGTCAGTGCGAGGGTCGCGGTCAGCGTCGCGACATGCCGCTTCTTGCCCTTGATGAACAACGTTTCTCCTGTGGGTCGTCGGGTCTTCGATGGGCGATCAAGGCTCGCCGGCCGTTTCGCCGCGGCGCGACGGCTCTCTCGTACGAAGGGTGGGTTCCCATCGGCGGGTCGCGATCCCCGGGCGGGGATCCGCTTCCCCAACGTCCCCCCGTACGAGGCGAGTCGAGAACGAGCCTGACATCCATCGGTTTCGACCGCCATGCCCTTCACCGGTAGCCAAAGGGTTCCGGCCATCGAGGATGGTGCAGCGTGGTGCGCTTTCATTTCACCGAGGCGGATCTACGCCGGGTCGCTCTCACGCTCAACGCCCTGCTCGAAGTCGCCCTCGGTGTGCGATACCCGATACCCGCACACGCACCCGGCCGAGATCACGTGGTCGCGGGCGGGACTTCGGGAATGGCGACAACGCGTCGGGGGAGCCTGGCTCCACGGGCGGAACTCCTCCAGGACCCGGACCCTCCGCAAGGAGGCGTATTCGACTCCTTCTGCCAACTCTCGGCTCCCGAGCCGAGCGCCGGTGTCGACCTCGCCATCCGTACCCCGACCCGGGAACCGGCGGACGAAATCGCCGCGTTGCCTCGCCGTCTCCGCGTACTTCTCCCGCGTCCGGGAGGCCGAGCCGTGCGGGGTGCGCCTGGGTGACGTCCACTGGGCGGAAACTTGCTTCCTCCAGCGCGCTCAGCATGGCGGCGCGCAACTTTCCGCCGACCTCGTCCAGCCCGTCCAGGAACAGCGCGATCCGTCCCTCCGCCGGCAGATCTCGCGCCCGGGCGACTCCGCCTCTGCCCCGGAACAGGGTGTACTCGCGGGCGAGTCGGCCCGCCACCCAGTCGGTCGGAAGCTCCTTTGCGGGGTCCCAACCGAACGGCGTGAGCATCACCGGCACGGGGATACGGGTCCGCCGGTCCGGTGCCGCCGCCTCGCGGTGCCTGAGCGCCTCCCGCAGGAGCAGCAGGGCGGCGGACGTCTTGCCCACCGCCGGCGAGCCCACGAGGAGCAGACGGCCCGAGGCCAAGCCGCCGTACACCGCGTGCAATTCGGGCAGGGTGCCCCCCTGGCGCAGATCGTCGAGGGTGACCGCCTTCAACCCGGGCAACGGGGTGAAACGGGCACGGCCCTTGTCGGCGATCGCCCCGTCGATCCGGCCTGCCACTTTGCGTTCGGACACCTGCCATCGCGTCGGAAGAGGCGCGGGTTCCAGGAGCCGCCGCAGCTTGGCCTCCTTCTCCCACTCACGATGCACGGCCTTGGCCGGCGAGTCGGCCGCGACGTCCAGTGGGGGCGCGGGGCGGTGGCCTGTTGCGTCAGGACGATTTTCCGGATGTACCCGGTGTTGGCCACGCTGTTGTTGTCGGCACGGGCGTCCCCGGTGTGGCTCACATGTATTGAGCCTGCGGGGGCGAGGTCGGCTCGGGTGTGGTCGGACACCGCCGGGGCGCCGTCGCGGGCGGTGGCATCGTCGGCCTGCTCGGCGGCTACCGCCGTCTCCCGCGTGGCGTCTGCGGTGTCGCGTCCTCCGGTGCCGGGATCACTCTCCGGGTCGGGGCGGCGGCCGGGCCATCTCACCATGGGGACGGAACCCCTCCCATCCTGTGGTCCTCTCGGTGCGGGTCGGCCGAAGCCGCCACCCGTACTCGCTTTGCTGCCGGGCCCGTTCGCAACGGCAGCACCGGTTCGCTCCACCCGGCAGCCGACGATACCCGCCCGCCTGCCCGCAACAGCATCGAATGAACTTCACCCGTACGCAGGGACATTGCCGCACGACCACCGGATTCGGCCGCACGCCGCCGGCACGACGGCGACCGCGCACCTCCCGCCCCGGGGGCGCGCACTTCCCACCACCGCCCGCGTGCGCCTGGGCCGCGAATCGTATGCGTGTCCGACACCCCGGGTGGGTACCGAACACCGTGCAATGGGCCCGCTGTCGGGCCCACAGGGCCAGGCCGGGCCCGCCGGTGGCGGCACGCGCGCCGGCCGCGCCGAGTGCGGCGAAGGCAGGAACTCGGGCCTGCCCGTACGCAGTCGGGACGGATATGGGAGACTCGCCGATCACCCCAGGAGGAACGCGTGTCTCTTTCATACCCCGAGTTCATCCCGGGCGCCGGAGCGAGCCTGGCAACGAGGAGCGTTCTCGCGGGCGAGAGCCGGATCCGCTGGGTGCACCGCAAGCCGTCCCGGCAGCCGGCCGACAACGGATGGCGCATCCTGGGCGACTCGGACACGGGCGAGTACCTGTCGAACGCGAAGAACTGGGCGCCCGTCGATTTCAACGAGCTCTGCGCCATCGAACCGGCCCTCATCGGCATCTACGACTTCCCGGTCGGGTCGGAACTCCAGTTCGTGCGTGAGGGCGGGGGAGTGTTGATCGTCGACGTCGAGTCGGGCCGCGAGGTCCCCCGGAGCGCGCTCTACGTGCCTCCGCAGCACCGGGCGGGGCCTCCGCCGCACCGGGCGGGCGACGAGGGCTGATCGAACACGGGACACGTTCACCCTGCGCCGTGCCTTGCCTGCCTCGACCCCTTGCCGACGAAAGCGCGGTTGATCTCCGATGGACGTGGTACCCGACGGGATCGACGACCTCATCGTGTCGTTCCTGGGTGGCGACAACAGGGCCGGCGAGAGGCTGGTGGCCGCTGGACCGGTGAGTCTGCACCGTCTGATCGGCGCACTGGCGGGTCGGGTCGACCCGGGCCGGGACGCCCCGGGGGCAAGGGGGGAGCGCTGCGGCCGGGAGGAGTTCGAGCACCTCGACCGGTTGGAGCGGCTCTTGGTCCGCGCGTTTCCCGAGGCCCTGTTCGATGCGGTGGCGCACGACCGCACTCTCGAATCGGCGGTCATGCGGATGCTCAAGAGTGTCGACGATCCCCGCGCGGTGCCGATTCTCGAACGCGGGCTGCATCCCGACAGCGGGGCCCGCTGGTCGGCCCTGTGCGGTCTGGCCGTACACGGCACCGCCGATCACACGGAGGCCGTTGTCGACTGCCTGGACGACGCGAGCGAACTGACGCGGTCCGAAGCATTCGACGTGCTCGGGCGACTGGGGGACGCCCGCGCAATCGAACCCTTGCTGCGCAGACTGAGCGCCGACGATGCGCACACGGCGAGACGTGCCTCGGCGGCGCTGGACCGCATCGAGCGACGCATCGGCGGACCACTGGCACCGCCGGTCTGGCTCGACATGGGGCCGCGCGAGCTCACCACCGGGGGCGCGGCACCGTTCGGCGAACCGTGGCGCGTGATGGAGGGCTTGGTGGAGCGCGGACGGACGGTCCGCGACGGTGAGGTGCTCGCGGTCCTGGAGAACGACTACGTCTCGACCGAGCTCACGGCTCCCGGGCCCGGCACGGTCACGGACGTTCGGATCTCGGTCGGCGACGAAGTGTCCGACGAGGTCGTGGCCGTCGTTCTCCAGACCCGGCGGCGCATCGGCTAGTGCCCCCCGGCCATCGCCGAGAGCAGCCCGAAACGATCCGCCGATCGCGCGGCCACCAGGACGGGGCCGACCAGCGTTTCGTCCTTCCCCGGCCCCGCCCGGTGCAGGCCGAACCGGGGGGACACGCAGGCCCGGCGGCCGGACCGTGACACGGGTGGCGAGACGAGCGCCGGCAAGTCGAAGCATCGGTGCGGGGCTGCGCGCGCGGCCGGCGGACCGGGCGGGGAGGCCGCCCCGCCCGGGTTGTGCCGTCGGGTCAGTTGTCCTTCACCAGGGACGCGAGTGCCGCGTCCAGGAGTGCGGTTGCCTCCTGGGCCACCGGGCGCAGGGCCTCCAGGCCGGTGAAGGCGACCATCGTGTGCGGGTCGAGGGCCTGCACGAGGGTGTGGTCGCCTTCGCGACGGACGACCACATTGCACGGCAGCAGTAGGCCGATGGCCCGGTCGGCGGCGAGTGCGCGGTGCGCCAGCGGCGGGTTGCAGGCGCCGAGGATCAGATAGTCCTCCATCTCGTGGTCGAGCTTCGCCTTCAGCGTCGCGGTCACGTCGATCTCGGTGAGCACGCCGAAGCCCTGCGCGGCGAGTGCCTCGCGGACGGCCGCCACGGTGGTGGTGAAGTCGGAGTCCACGCGGACGGTGCGGTCGTAGGTCATTGCCGATCCTCTCGTTGCCTGTTTCCGCCGGACTTCCTCCGGCGTTTCACATACGGGTGGGGGTATCGGGTATCGGGTACCCTCGGGAGCAATATTACCCCTGGGGGTATTTTTCGAGGAGGATTCATGACGATCAGCCCGGACACCGGGACCGCACCCGCCGCAATCGGCTCGCCGGCCGCCCTCGGCCCGTTCGGACGTCTGGGGGTGTGGTCCGCGAGTCGCCTCCGCCTGGTCGCCCTCATGTGGTTCGCCGTGGTCGTCGGGCTGGGCGCCTTCGCGCCGCAGGTCACGTCGGCCCTCGCGGGAGCCGGCTGGCAGGCCAACGGCAGCGAGTCCGTACAGGTGCGCGACCTGGCCCAACGGCACTTCGGCGGGAATGCCTCCACCGCGCTGCAAGTCGTCGTCGGCGCGGACCGGCCGGTCGACGATCCCGCGGTGCGAACCGTGATCGAACGGGCCACCGCACTGCTGCGCTCGGACCCGCGCATCGGTGACGTGATACCCCCGCAGCCCGGCACCGGAATCAGCCCGGACGGTCGTACCGCGGTCCTCCTGGCCGGCGCCGGCGCCGACAGCAACGACATGGTGCGGGCCGCCGACGACCTCAAAGGGCCGCTGGCCGCCCTGTCCACCGACGGCGTCACGGTCGACGCCACCGGATCCTCGGTGATGTGGAGCGACTTCAACACCGCCAACCACGACGCCATGATGAAGTCCGAGATGTTGTCGTGGCCGGTGACCCTCGCGATCCTGGTCCTGGCGTTCGGCTCGCTTGTCGCGGCCGGCCTGCCGCTGCTCCTGACGATGGCGGGACTCGCGGCGTCCGCCGGGGCGCTGGTGCTGCTCAACCACCTGACACCGGTGTCGATCTGGGCGATGAACTTCGCGATGATGTTCGCCCTCGCGCTCGGCATCGACTACGCACTGTTCCTGGTCGTACGCTTCCGCGCCGCCCTGGCCGGACACGGCGACGCCCGGCGGGCCGTCGGCGAGACCATGGACACCGCCGGCAAGGCCGTGGCCCTCTCCGGCGCGACCGTCCTGGTGAGCCTCTCCGCCGTGATGCTGGTACCGGCGCCGGCGTTCCGCTCGATGGCGCTCGGGATCATGCTCGCGGTCGCCTTCGTCCTGGCCGCCACGCTCACGCTGCTGCCCGCGATCCTCGGACGGCTCGGCGACAGGGTCAACGCGGTCGCGCTGCCGTGGACCCGGCGGGCCGACAGCGCCGGATCACCGCGCTTCACGGCCTGGGGCGAGCGACTGTGGCGGCACCCGCTGCGCTATGGCGTACCCGCACTGGTGGTCCTGCTCGCACTCGCCGCACCGGTGATCGGGCTGCGCACCGCGATGCCCTCGATCTCCGTCGTTCCACCGGACTCGTCCGCACGTCAGGGCTACGTCGCCGTGCAACGCGCCTTCGGCCCCGGCGCACCCGGCATGGTGCAGATCCTCACGCCGACCGACCAGGCCGCGACCGTCGCGGCGGATGCGGCGACCGACCCGGGGATCGCCGCCGTACTGCCGCCGACCCCCGCGTCCGACGGGTCGAATCTGAGCCTGATCCAGGCCCTTCCCGGGGTCGACCCCTCCGACCCCGAACTCGCGGCCACCGTCGACCGCTTGCGTAGCGGGTTGGCGGACGACGCACTTGTCGGCGGCGCGGCGGTCGAAAACCTCGACCTGCAAGCCGCACTGGATGCCAAGACACCCCTGGTGATCGCCATCGTGATGGGCCTCGGCTTCCTACTGCTCGTCGTCGCCCTCCAAGCGCCCCTCGCGGCGCTGCTCGGCACCGTCACCAGCCTGCTGTCCACCGCCGCGGCCTTCGGCGTCGCGCGACTGATCTTCCAGGACGGCCACGGCGCCGGACTGCTCGGATTCGATCCACAGGGCTTCCTCGACGGCTGGGCACCGGTCTTCTTCTTCTCCATGATCTTCGCGATCGCCATGGACTACACGGTGTTCCTCCTGGCCTCGGCCAAGGAACAGGTCGAGAAGACCGGCGACCCTCGACGCGCCATGGTCGGCGCCCTCGCCCACTCGGGCCGCGTCGTCTTCGCCGCAGCGGCCGTCATGGTCGCCGTGTTCTTCACCTTCGCGCTGTCCGGACCGCTGCCGCCCAAGGAGATGGGCATCGTGCTGGGCGCGGCCGTACTGCTGGACGCCGCGCTGGTACGGCTGGTCCTCCTGCCGGTGCTGCTCCGGCTCTCCGGTCGGGCGGCGTGGTGGAGCCCGGCGTGGCTGCGCAAGGTCCTGCCGGACGTGCGCTTCTCGCACGACTGACCTCCCGCACTGCCGGGTCAAGATACCCCCCGGGGTACGATGTACGGGTGAATCGGTTGGGGAAGGAGTCCCGATGACGGTGGACGAAGAGGCGAGCCGCGCCGTCCTGAACCGGCTGCGCCGGGCCCAAGGACAACTCAACGCGGTCATCGCGATGGTCGAGGCGGGGCGCGACTGCAAGGACGTGGTCACCCAACTGGCCGCGGTTTCCAAGGCATTGGACCGCGCCGGGTTCAAGATCATCGCAAGTGGCATGCGCCAATGCCTGACCGAGAGCAACGGTGACGCGCCGCCGCTGAGCGAGGCCGAGTTGGAGAAACTCTTCCTGTCCCTCGCGTGAACCGGGCGCGTGGGAGCGCACAGCGCAGCGGATGTCGACACCCACGCGCTCGCCGGACGGATGAGCGGGCGGCCTTCACGAGGTACCCACGTTGCACGGTGAAGGCCGCCGGCGCGCCCCGAGCGGGGTCGCCTCCCACACCGGCGACCCCGCGGCCGGGGCGGCAGGAGCACACCCGAGTCGGAGTTCGCTCCGGGACGCGTCGGCTCCGTCAGGTGACGGCGAGGGCCGGCCTTCGGCCCCGGATCGCCCACGCGCGGGCGGTGAGCGGGATCGACCCGTCGGGCCGCGTGGGTACGGTCGCGCGAAGCGTGTCGCGCAACCGGTCCCGGCCGCTTGGAGCGAGGGCGGCGACGTAGCCGGGAGCGGGGCCCTGCCCGGCCAGGAACGGCTCCCACAGATCCGCGAAGTCGGCGAAGACGGTGGAGACGTCGATCGGGACGACAACCACGTCGACGAGCCCTGCCTTCGTCCACAGCGCGTGCAGGGGATCCGGTCGGCACACCGGGAACCGGCGGCCCTCGTCCAGCGCGGCAGCCGCCGGGTCGACCACGATCGCGGCGTCCCAGAACCGGCGCAGGAACGCCATGCCTTCGGCGTAGTCCCACACGTACGCGGCGACCAGCCCACCGGGCCGCACCACCCGGGCCGCCTCCGCCACCGCGGCATCCGGCGAGGGCAGAAAGTTCAGCACCAGCCCGCTGACGACCGCGTCGAACACCGCGTCGCCCAACGGCAGCGACCGCGCGTCGGCCACCACGAAGGAAGCCCGCGCGGGAGCGGCCTCCCGGGCCGAGACCACGAACCCTGTAGACCGTTCCAACCCCATCACCATCCGGGGCCGGCACCGGGCGGCCACCGTCGCCGTCAACGCTCCCGTACCGCAGCCCACATCCAGCCACCGCAGGCCACTCCCGCAACCCAGCCACGCCACGAACTCATCCGCAACCAGGCGGCTCCACCGACCCATGTACAGCTCGTAGGCATCGCCGGTGGCCCACGAGTCGAACCGTTGCTCCGTCATGCCCACACGATCCCCCGACCGGGCCCGACCCGGACCCGGACACGCCGGCACCCGCCCGGCATCGCCCATGGCCATGTGCCTGCGGGATCGGCCTGTCGGTGGGCGATGCGGCTGCCGGGCATCGTGGTGATGTCGGCGTGGCCGGGGGCGGGCCGCGCCTGATTCGAGGCGAAGCAATGGTGCGCGGGTCGGCGAAGTGACGTGTCGGGAACGAGACTTGGAGAAGCTGTACAGGCGATGCCCGGTCGAGCAGGGTGTGGCGGCCGGGAGGTGACGGCTCGCGGAGCGATCGGCTTTTTCAGGCGCGTCGGAAGGTGGCGGTGGGGCCGGGAGTCACCGGTCGCACCGCGGTACGAGTAGTCATGGACGGGAACGGCGTTGCCGATCCGGCTTCGGCCGGCGGGCGCTGTTCGGGGCGTCACGCGTTTCGGGGATTCGCCACTTTCGGCTGTTGCATGCTCGGGCAATCGCCGTGCTCGGGTGCTCCGAGGAACTGCTCGGCCCAGTTGCCGAGCTCCTCCAGGGCCGGCCGCAGGGCCTCCCCCGCAGGGGTGAGGCGGTAGGTGACGCGCAGTGGCGGGCCGGAGTCCACCTCGCGGCTCACCAGGCCGGCGTCGCCGAGCTCGGCGAGGCGGTCGGAGAGCATGCGCTCACTGATCCCGCTGACGGCGCGGCCCAGTTCGGCGAAGCGGCCCGGGCCGTTCATCAGGCTGGCAAGGATGACGCCGTTCCAGCGCTTGCCCAGCAGGGCGAAGACGCCTTCCACCGTGCCGCCCGCTCGTGCGCACTGCCCCGCGTCCCCGTGTTGCCCCTTTGTCATGCGGTCATGTTAGCGCCCACCATGCTTTGGCTGCGGAAAAGTAAGCTACTGTATTAAGGTAAGCAGCTTACGAAGCTGATGCCCGGTGCCTCGACGCGCCGGCTTCACCGCATCCGCGCGCCCATCCCGAGGAGTGCCTGCCATGGCCGTTCTGCTGCACATCGACTCGTCCCTGTTCCCGCTGGAGGGCTCCGGCTCCCGCCAACTCACCGCCGCCTTCCGCAGGGTCTGGGAAGAGGCACACCCGCAGGGCGGCGTCATATACCGGGACCTGGCCGCCGCCCCCGTCCCGCACCTGGACGCCGCCACCGTCACCGCCGAGTCCGTTCCCGCGCTGCGCGAGGAGCTCATCGCCGAATTCGAGAGGGCCGACGTCGTCCTGATCGGCGCTCCCATGTACAACTTCACGATCCCCTCGACCCTGAAGGCCTGGCTGGACCAGATCATCCTGGCGGGGCGGACCTTCGGCGAGGGCGTGGCGCCGTCCGGCAAGCGCGTCGTGGTCGCGGCCTCGCGCGGCGGCTCCTACCGCCCCGGCACGCCGCGGGCCGGCTTCGATTTCGACACCAACTACCTGGAGAAGGTGCTGGAAGGCGGGCTGGGCCTGGAGGTCGAAACCATCACGCGCGAACTGACGATGGCGCCCCGCAAACCCGCCATGGCCGAGCTGGTGCCGCTGGCCGAGGAATCCGCGCGGCAGTCGCTGGAGCGCGCCGCCGAGTCCGCGCGGCGACACGCCGCGCTCCTGGCCTGACCGCCGGGCCTGCACGAAGCGGGTGGGCCCGGGCAGTTGGCCGTCGTGTGCGGGGAAGAGCCGGCTTCGGCACCGGCCTGCCGACGGCATCGTCCACGGTTGCGGCGGCGTCCAGCTCGAACGCCTCAAGGCTCGGCATGGCCGAACGCGGCGTCGATCCGGCCGCCCGCGACCGATCCGGCGTCCGCCTCATCGGCTGCACCGGCTCGGCCCTGCCCGGGTCCGCCTGCCCATGGGCCCGCGACCACGTCGGGTTTCCTGTTGTTTTGCCGGCTCGGTGCGGATCCGGACTGCCCGGCTCCGACGGCAGCTCTGATGCCCCACACCGGGACCATCGCGGTGTCCGGGACGGCGCAGCGCGTGCCGCGCCGTCCCGGGAGCCGGTGAGGCGAGGGATCGCGGCTACTCCGCGTAGGGCTGGTCGGTTCCCTGGGCGCTGTAGCCCAGACTCCAGACGTAGCCGTCCGGGTCGGCGAAGGTGCCGCCGTAGCCGCCCCACGGCAGGGCACCGGCGGGGTTGAGGATCGTGGCGCCGGCCTTCCCGGCCTCCGCCATGATCTCGTCGACCCGTGCCTCACTGCGGACGACGTAGGTCAGAACCAGCCCGCTGAAGCCGCTGCCTTCCGGGTCCGTGCCCACCTGGCCGGCCAGACCCTCGCGAGCGTAGAAGCCGACCGGCGAAGCGCCGTCCGACTCGAAGAACACCGAGATGCCGTAGTCGTTCGCGATCTTCCAGCCGAGTCCCTCGGTGTAGAACTGCTTGGCCCGGTCCATGTCACGGACACCGAGGAGGATCGAGCTGACGTGCGCCTTCATGTCTTGCCCCTTGCGCCGTAGATGTATACCTGCCGGACATCCGGGCCGGGGCCCCGATGTGCGGTGGTTGCCATGACCATCACGCTAGGGGCTGGGTGGCGGGTGGGGCTTCTCGAATCCTGATCGGTCTTGGGACCCCGTCACGCACGCGTCCGCGCCGTCGGCTGTCCGCCTCGCCCTGGCGCTGGTCTCCCGGTACGCACTCCCGCCGTCGCCCGGCGCCGACCTGCCGACCGGGGGTGTTCAGCAGCGGGATCGAGCCTTGTCATCTCGGCACACGACCGATAGGACTGTCCGCGTGTCTGATCATCGGAACTTCGCACGCTCCGCCATGGCGGCATCCTCGGTCGTGATCGCTGCTTGTGCGGTTGCCGTGGCGATCAAGGTGGTGGAGACCGACTTCAGCCCTGCCCCGCCACCGCGCCTCATGGACCCCGGATCGGTGGAGCGGCGACTCGCCGATCAGCTCCAGGGTTACCGGGACACGCCGGTGACGAGAGTGAGTTGCCCCGCTTCCATCGTGGTCAAGGTGGGCAGCAAGTTCACCTGTCACTTCTGGGACGGGCGCATGGGGACGGTGCCGGTCACGATCTCGACCGACCAGGGCGACATCGACGTGGGCAACCCGACACGGTTCTGATCGCGGGGTACCGCCTCCCCGCCGACCGCCGCCCCTTTGCTCGCCACCCCCACCCCGAGGGCCTCGGCGCCGGCAAGGCTGAGCTTGAGTCCTTCGACCCCACCGAGCCGGCCTTCTCGTTCGGCTTCGGCGATGCGGGCGATGAAGGTAGTCGCGATTTCCTCGATGACGGATCCCGTTCGGGGACGCGGTCCGGCTGCGGCTCGGTGGAGCGGAAGCATGATGGTGGCCGGGTGCACGGTGTTCTCGGAACTGCCGGGGCAATACTCGTAGTCGGGTCGAGCGCCCACCGCCGATGCGGCCATCGACATCGACATCGACATCGGTCTCGTCGCTCGGGCGCAGGGCCACGACCTTGCCGGTCGACGACCCGGGCGCGTACTTGGAACGGAGCGTCGACCGGAGGTGTCGATCCCGCGGATGCTTCAGCGGCAGGCCGTGCGCGACGCAGGGCTCCCATACGACCTCCAACGTCCGAGGCGCGGCGTCGAGCGTGGCCGGGACGTGCAACTTCCCACCCTGTCGGGGCGGTTCCACGTCCTCGGGCCGCAGCACCACCCACACGTCCTCGGTGCCGCGTCGCCACTCGGCAGGCAACGCCCGTGTGGGGGCGATGCATCCGTCGCCCGGCTCGATCACGGCTCGGGGCGTCGTGGAAGATCGGATCTGGCCCGCCGAACAGGAGATGGTTGCGCTCCCACGCGCCCCGCCCTCCGCGCGAGGTCCGCTGCCGGGGGAACAGCCCCGGGGGCACTGCTTTTTGCGGGAGGCGGTACAACGCAGGTACAGACGCTGCCACGGTGCGCTCCCTGAGTCGAATCCGTGGCGTCGCACTCGAGAATCCCGGAGGCGGCCGGGCTCGGCGTCGGCGATTCGCACAGGATCGGAGATCGTTCTTCGTGCGCGGCGACGATCCCTCGGTTTCCGGCCACTGCCTACCGTGATCGTCCGCAGCGGCGCATGCCGCCGCGTTCCGAGGAGGTTTCCCGTGACGAGACGATCCGAATTGCCGGGTACGCCGCCGACAGGCCGCCGATGGGCACCGGGCGCCGGGTCGGGTGCGCTGCGCGGCACCGGGCACGCCGTGACCGGGTATTTCCCGGTTTCCGGGCGTTTCCCGGTCGCCGAGTGCTTCGCGTTCGCCGGGTGTTTCCCGGGAGGCGCGCGATGAGACGCGTCTCGCGTGGGGTCGTGGGGACCCTCGTCCTGGGTCTGCTCGCCGCCGGATGCGGTGGGAGCGATGGGGGCGCCGGCGGCGACGGCGATACGCTGACCGTCGGGGTCGTCGCCGATCCCGGTGGCCTGAATCCGCTCACCGCGCTGAACGCGAGCGCGTTCATGCTGAACCGCTTCTCCTACGACGGGCTGCTCAACATCCAGCCCGACGGGCGCATTGTCTCCGGCGTCGCCGAGAAGTGGACGTCCGATGCGACCACCGCGAGCTTCACCCTCAAGCGCGGCGTGACGTGCGACGACGGTACGCCGTTGACCGCCTCCGCGATCGCGGCACAGTACGCCTACATCGCCGAGCCGGCCAACGCGTCGCCCATGCTCGGCATGATCGTGCCCACCGGCCTCACCGTCTCCGCCGACGACGCCGCCGGTACCTTGACGTTCAAGACGCCGGAGCCCACTCCCTTCCTGCTGCGCAACGCCGCGACGCTGCAACTGGTGTGTCCCTCCGGCATGCGTGCGCAGGGCAGGCTGGACCAGGCCTCGGACGGCACCGGACCCTACCGGCTGACCGAGGCGGTACCGGGCGACCACTTCACCTTCACCAAGCGACAGGGCTACACCTGGGGCCCCGACGGCGTGGACAACGCCCGCACCCCGAACCGAGTGGTCTTCAAGGTGATCGGCAACGAG
The DNA here is from genome assembly GCF_044333915.1 of Embleya sp. NPDC020886. NCBI lineage: Bacteria > Bacillati > Actinomycetota > Actinomycetes > Kitasatosporales > Streptomycetaceae > Embleya > Embleya sp. NPDC020886. Next base: position 710,845 of record NZ_JBIRRX010000003.1, read on the forward strand.
TCCACCCGGACCAATTTGCTCCTGGGCGGCCAGTTGGACGTCACGACGGTGGTCGGCCCCGATCGATCCCGGCTGGCCGCGGCCGGGATCGAGTCCACGGCCATGCAGGACCCGCTCGGCCAGTTGTTGTTCAACGAGGATCCGAACCGGGTCACCGCCGATCCGCAGGTGCGTCGGGCGCTGGTCACGGCGATCGACCTCCGGCAACTCGGCGCGGTCGCCACCGGCGGCAAGGGTGTGCGGCCGACCCGACTGGGCACCGCGATGTCCCCGCCCTGTCCGACCGACTCCGTCACCGCCAACCTGCCGACGCACGACGTGGACCGCGCCGCCGAGATGCTGAGCACTGCCGGGTGGAAGAAGTCCGGTGGGTACTGGACCAAGAACGGGCGGCAACTGTCCATCGCCGTGCCCTACCCGGGCCTGTCCGGTACCCAGGTCGTCGCGGCGGCCGAACTGGCGGTCAAGCAGTGGAAGTCGTTCGGCGTGAAGGTGACCCTCCAGCCGACCACACCGGCGACGAAGGTGTCCACACTGATGACCGGTGAGTGGGACGTGGCGTGGGCGCCACTGTCACTGAGCACACCCGACCAGATGCTCCCGTTCTACTCCGGGACCAAGCCGCCCGAGGGCCTCAACTTCGGTTCCGTGCAGAACCCGGAGTACGAGCGCCTGACCGCGCTCGCGATGGCCAAGCCGGACACCGCCGGCTGCGCCGAATGGACCGCGGCGGAGGAGGAGTTGATGAAGCGGATCGATGTGATCACCTTCGTGGACAGCAACGTCCCCTACTTCACCCGGGGCTACACGTTCGAGGTCGACGGCGGCGGTTTCCTGCCCACATCCCTGCACCGCACCGACGCGCGCTGACGCCCGTTCGGCGGCCGACCCGCGCGCACCTCACCCGCCCGCACCACCCGGGGCCGCCGACGTGTGCTCGCCCGCGGGCGCCCGGGCGGATGAGGGTGCGGAAACGGGGGTCGTCCGACCGGACGACCCCCGCGGCTCGCGACGCTCCCGTACCGCGGCCCGAAGCAGTCCCACCGGCCCGAATGGGATCACCCTTGGCCACTGCTTGTCATCGCGGCAACCGCACAAGCACGACGTTCGCCGACGCTGATTCCGGCTCGGGTCAGGCGCAGGGGGCACCAGGGTAGCCGGGGCCTCCGGGCGGGCCGGAAGGCTTCCAGGAGGAGATGACGTCGTTCATGGACGAGCCACCGATCGGCGTTGCCGCGAGGTTGGGGATACCGCTGTAGCCGGGTATCAGGATGCCGCGGCCCTGGTAGTTGTTGTGTTCGAAGAAGCAGATCGGCGTGGGGGTGGGATTCACGATGGACGAGATGGTGTCCTGATAGCCGGGGCCGACCCCTTTGAGAGCGTCGGACACGGTGGTCGGGACGAGGGTCACACAGTTCTGCTGGCCCGCGTCCCTGCAGACGGTGATTTTGGTTGGGGTGGCCATTGTCCCCGCGTTGCCACCGGAGGCGGCCGCGGTGCCGGTGACGGCGCCGATGATGCCAACCGTCAGTGCGAGACATGCGGTGGCGCTGAAGAGTGGGTTCTTGATGACGCGCATGAGGTGCCTACTCCTTGGGTTCGAGACCGCCCACCGGTGTACTTCCGACAGACGGTGGTCGGCCGACTGCGATCGCCCGGGCATATCCGGATCGTCGACTTCTAGACCGGGTACGCACCTCGGATGTGACAAGTCGGGGACGAGACAAGGCCGTTGCGGTTCGCGATCCGCAGGTGGACCATCTTGCGGTCGAGCGCGACGGCCCGTCGTCGGTCCCTTCTCGCGCCCGGTCGTCTCGAATGGAGAGGCACTCGCCGGGTGGCCTGCGCCGCCACTACCGCCTTGCGGCGCGAAGTCGCTCCCACGAAGCGGCAGTTCGGCATCGAGCGATCGGGGCGCCCCGGGCGGAGGTTGCCGGTCAGTCGGTTCGGTGTGACGGCCCGTAGAGGTCGTCGAGGCGGAGCGGTGCGGGCGGGGGCAGGGGCGGCGCGCCGTCCGTGGCCCGGCAGGACCGGAGGAAGTAGGCGAGCAGGCGGCGCGAGGCGGCCAGGGACACCTCCGGGGACTGTTGCACGACGCCGCTGTTCGCCAGGAGCAGGAGGGTGACGTCGCTGGGATCGAAGTCCTTGCGCAACTGCCCTGTGTTCTTCGCGCGTTGCACCAGCCTGGCGAGTCCCGCCTCGGTGCGGGCGCGCTCGCGACGAAGGTCGGGATCGTCGGGGGACTCGCCGAGGAACGCCGCGCTGAACCCGCGGTCCTCGGCCTGCATCCTGCACACCTTGGCGAGGGCGGAGCAGAAACCGCGCCAGGGATCGTCGTCCCGCAGGGCCTCGTCCAAGGCCCCGGAGCACTCGGTGAGCTGCTCGGAGAACGCCGCGGCGATCAGCGAGCCCCGGGTCGGGAAGTGCCGGTAGAGGGTGGCGGCGCCGACGCCGGCCCGGCGGGCGATGGTGCTGGAGGGTACGTCGGTGCCGTTGAGGGCGTATGCCTCGCGGGCGGCCCGGAGGAGCCGGGCGCGGTTGTGCCGGGCGTCGGCTCGCTGCTCCCGGACGGCGGTCTCGGCGGCGGGCGAGGACTGGTTTCGAGACGGCTGAACAGGCATGTCTCTCACTTAACCACAAATGGAAGAGGTCGTCCGTTTAGCGGGTTAGCGTGATCCGGTGCCGCGACATCGAGGTCACCGAGGTCACCGAGGATGTCCGAGCCTCGTTGTCCGGCAGCCACTTCCCCTTCTTTCATGCGCGACAAGACGCGACGAGGAGACATCATGCGTGCAGTGGAGATCACCGAATTCGGTGGCCCGGAGAACCTCAAGCCGGTCGACCGACCGGACCCGACCGCCGAGCCGGGCCATGCCGTATTGGCGGTGGCAGCGGCCGGGGTCGGCTTCTTCGATGTCCTGCTACGGCAGGGTGCCAAGCCCGATGTCGGCACCGGCGCCGTACCCGGGCTGGAGGTGGCCGGCACGGTCGTCGAGGTCGGTTCGGGGGACGACGCCGGGTGGGTGGGACGCCGGGTCTTCGCGACGACCGGACACGGCGGCGGCTACAGCGACCGCGCCATGGTGCCCGTCGAGTCTCTCGTGGAACTGCCGGAGGACGTCTCGTTCCATGACGCGGTAGCGCTCGGGGTGAATTCCCTGGTCGCCGCGGCAAGCGTGGAAAGGGCCGACGTCAAGGCGGGCGAGCGGGTGCTCGTCCGCGGCGCCGGTGGCGGGATCGGCGTGCTCACCACCCAACTCGCGGCCGCTCGGGGTGCGACGGTGATCGCCTCCGTTCCCGACCGGTCCGTTGCGCAGCGGCTGTACGACCTGGGGGCCGCGGAAGTCGTGGGCGTGGACGCGGTCGACCCGGGCCCGGACGGCCGCTATGACGCCGTCATCGACATCGTCGCCGGTTCCGACGTGGCCGACTTCATTCCCCTGCTGCGCCCGAACGGCAGGTACGTGATCAGTGGTGTCGTCGCGGGTGCCCCCACTCCCGACTTCGGCATGGCGCTGTTCGCGAACTTCCAGCAGTCCTGGACCATTTCGGCCCTCAGTCTCTCCAGTGCGCCGTCGAAGACCGCCGCCGAGACCTTCGCACTCGTCTTCGCCGACGTGCGCGAAGGCCGACTGGAGCCGGTGCTGCACGGCACCTTCCCGCTGGACGAAGCCGCGGCCGCGCACACTCTGCTGGAGTCCCGCGCCGTCTTCGGCAAGATCGTTCTGACCGTCTGATTCGGCGGAACGATCAGTGTTCGTGTCGGGTCACCAGCGCACCGGGAGGGCCTGCAGCTTGAGCACCCGCAGGCCCTCCGACCACACCAACTCCTCGACCGGAACGGCCAGGTCGAGGTCCGGCAGACGACGCAGCACGGCCTCGAACGCGACCCGCAGTTCGAGCCGGGCAAGGTGCACGCCCAGGCAGTGGTGCGGCCCGTGGCCGAACGCGATGTGGCTGGGCGGGTCGACGCGGGTGATGTCGAAGGTGTCCGGGTCGACGAACCGGGCCGGGTCGTGGTTGGCGGCGCCGAACGGCGCGATGGCCCCCTCGTGCGGCTTGACCCGGACGCCGCCGAGCTCGATCTCGGCGGTGGCGATGCGCGGGGTACCCCCGGAGCCGGGCGGCACGTACCGCAGGATCTCCTCGACGGCGGCGTCCAGGCGCTCGGGCTCGGCACGCAGCAGGGCGAGTTGTTCGGGGTGGGTGAGCAGCATGTAGAGGCCGCGGGTGAACACGGTGGCGGTGGTCTCGTGGCCGGCGGAGATCAAAGCCCGGACGAGTTGTACGAGTTCGTGCTCGCTCAGCCGGTCGTCCTGGTCGCGGGCGCTGACCAGGGCGTCCAGGAGGTCGCCCGCATCCCCGTCGTCGCCCGTGCCGTCGGCCCCGCCGGCGCTTCGCCGTGCCGCGATCAACGTGCCCACGTAGTCGACGTACTCGCGTTGCGCCGCGAGCATCTCGTCGCGCGTCCAGCGGGTGAGCGACAGCCCCATCTCGGTCCAGCGCCGGAAGTCGGCCGCGTCGTCGTCCGGAATGCCGAGCAGTTCGGAGATGATCCGGATGGGCAGCGGGAGCGCGAATCCCTCGTACAGGTCGCCGGTCCGCCCCGGGTCGGCAACGAAGTCGTCGAGGAGCCGCTCGGCGACCGCCCGAACCCGCGGCTCCCACGTACGGATTCGGCGCGGTGTGAAGGCGCCCTGCACGATCCGCCGGATCCGCCGGCGAACGGGAAGTGCAGTGTGGCGTCGTCGAGTTCCATCCCTACCCCCGTAAATTTCCAGAACACGTTCTCATTTCCTACCGCACCGAGCGCAGCCGCGCTCGAGGCCCGTCCCCGTCGGCGCCCGCATCCGCATCCGCGGGAGGCTCCTCCCGTCCGCCCTTCACCACGGTGATCGCAGGCGTACTCCGCACGCCGAGGCGGGGGACCGTGCGACTCCCGGGTGGCCAACGGTGCCGACACAAGTCCATGCAATACACAGGGTGACGCATATTCACCGTATAGTGACCGACAGTCGTCACTCGTGACCGTGTGCCGTGCGCCGACGACGCCTGCGGGGAGGCTCGCCGACCGACCGGCGTCCTCCCGGAGCGGCGCCGGCCTCGGCTGATCGTTGCCCAATGGTGGGCGCCGCCCCGGTGGACCGCAGCGTTGATACAAGAATGGAGCAGCCGATGGGGATCGTCGTCCGCAGGCTCTCGGCGGTGGTCGCCGCCGCGTTGCTCGCCACGTTGTCGAGCGGTTGTTCCGACAGCGGTGGAGGGTCGTCGTCTTCGAAGTCCTCCGCTCCGGGTACAGGCACGGCGTCCGCGGGTGCGGCCACGGTCACCACCCGATCGGGTTCACTGGGCAAGATCCTGGTCGACTCCACCGGCCGAACCCTCTACCTGTTCGAAGCCGACACCTCGGGTACGTCGACCTGTTCCGGCGACTGCGCCGTCGCGTGGCCGCCACTGCTCGCACCCGGACAACCAACCGCGGGCGGGGACGCCAAGGCCGACCTGCTCGGCATCACGACGCGGGGCGACGGCGGTCGGGAGGTCACCTACAACGGCCACCCTCTGTACCTCTACCAAGGTGACCGGCAACCCGGCGACACCAACGGCCAGGGGCTCGATCAGTTCGGCGCCAAGTGGTACGTCCTGGGCCCGGACGGAAACAAGGTGACCACCTCCCCGAAGAGCACCAACAGCAGCGGCGGCGGCTACTGACCGTGCGGCGTCCGAGAGTCGCGGTGCCGAGGGTACGCGCGGGCCCCGGCCCAGGTCAGCGGTGGAGCGTGAGCCGGTCGTCGGGCTCCGCTCGCACCTCGGTCCCGAACGGGTGGCCGGCCCGGGTCAGTGTTGCCGCGAGCCACTCGACGTCGACGCGCGCGGCCCGCCGCAGACGCATCTTGACGGCACGCAGCGGCGCCATGCGCAGGCCGACCAGCTCTCCCGTGTCGCTTGCCACGGTGGCGAAGTACAGGAGCCGCAGGTCGTCGCGGTAGGACTCGTAGCCGCGGATGCCCTCATAGTCGTCGACGCAGTCGCCGCAGCCGTACAGGATCAGCTTGTTCCGGTACACGTGGATCGCTCGCGGGTGGTGCGAGGAGTGGCCGTGCACGACGTCGACGCCGCCGTCGATCAGCCGGCGCGCGTATCGGGTCTGCGCGGGCTCGATGTCGTGGCCCCAATTCGAGCCCCAGTGCAGGGACGTGACCACGACGTCGCCCGGGCGTTTCACCCGCCCCACCCGTTCGAGGAGTTCCGCGACGTCCCGCTCCGATCCCTCGTGCGTGAAGTCGACGCCGGAGCGGTTCGCGGTCGCGGCCCAACCGGGCGGCACCCCGCTGGACGGCATGCCCTGGGCGAAGAGCACCACCCGCCCGTCCTCCCCGACGGGCACCACCGCGGCACGCCGGGCCTCCTCCAGGTCGCTTCCCGCGCCGGCGGTGCGCAGCCCGGCCCCGTGCAGCGCGTCGAGGGTGTCCGCCAGACCCGTGCGGCCGAAGTCGAGGACGTGGTTGTTCGCCAGGACGCACACGTCCGGCCGGACCGCCTCCAGGCACGGGATGTTGTCGGGGTGCATCCGGTAGTGCACGGCCTTGAACGGCTCGAAGTCGTCGCAGGTGGTGATGCCGGTCTCCAGGTTCACGACCCGGACGTCGGGCGCCTCGGCATCGAGGACGTCCAGCGCATCGCCCCAGGGCCAACGGAATCCCACCGGTCGCGGAATCGACCCGTTGGCCTCCTCTGCCAATCGCACGTACTCGCCCGCGTCACGGACGAAGCCCTCGCGCAGCGACGGATCCCCCGGGTGGGGAAGAATCCCGTCGATGCCGCGGCCCAGCATCACGTCTCCGCACAGACACAGCGTCACGTGGCGATTCCTCATGCTTCCAGGGTTCCACCACCGGGCAAGCCGTCCCGGGACCACCACCGCCGCGCAAGCCGTCCTGGGACCATCACCGCGCAAGCCGCCCCGGGTCCATCGCCGAATACGGCGTCGCACCGGCTGCCCGAGACGACGGCGGGGAACTGCTCCATCGGTCGATCGGCCGCAACCGTGCCCGACATTGATAGTTGATTCAGTGGCGCACCTATGTTTCCCTGGGGCGACCGCCGAGCCGGGCTCGCCGGTCGCCCCGGGCGCAGACAGGGAGAGACGCCGTGGAAGATTCGATTCGCGCGTGGCTGGAAAAGCACATGGGCCGCGTCACGAGGCTGGAGCGCCAGGCCAGGTGGCGGCCCGTGTGGTTCGCCGACGTCGACAGCGGCGCCGAGTCGCGCGCCCTGTGCGTGCGTGGCGACCGTACCGACTACCCGGGCATCTTTCCGCTGGAGCACGAGATGCTCGTCCAGCGACTGCTCCACGACCGAGGCGTGCGCGTCGCCGCGGTGCACGGGTGGATCGACCAACCCCGGGCGTACGTGATGGACCGGGTGCCGGGTCGGTCCGATTTCGCCGAGTGCACCCCGCAACAGCGTGACGCGGTGATGGACGACTACATCGACATCCTCGCGGACCTGCACGCGCTCGACGTGCGGCCGTTCGAGGCGGCCGGTGTGCGGCGCGACGGCATGGATGCCTACGAGCGCTGGTACCGCTCGTCGAAGAAGCGGCCCGATCCCTTCCTGGAGTACTGCCTGGCCTGGCTGAGGCGTCATCCGCTGGACACCCGCGGCCGGGACTCGGTCATCGTCTGGGACTCCGGCCAGTTCCACCAGGACGGGCAGCGGGTCACGGCGGTACTCGACCTCGAACTGGCCCATCTCGGCGACCCGTTGATGGATCTCGCGGCCATGCGCATGCGCGACACCGTGATCGGCTACGGCGACTTCCGCCGACTGTACGCGAGGTACGAGGAGCGCTCGGGGACTGCGGTGGACCTGGAGGCGCTCCAGCACCACCATTTCGCGTTCACCCTGTCGAACCAACTCGCCTTCCACCACGCGCTCGCCGACCCGCCGCCCGGCTCGGACTACATGACCAACCTGCAGTGGTGCCACGAGACCAATCTGTTCGCGGTCGAGGCATTGGCGGACCACCTCGGAATCGCACTGGAGCCGGTCGCCCTGCCCGAGCCGCAGGTGTCGCCGGCCGCGGTGCCCGGCCGCCACCTGGTCGAGTCGCTGCGCTCCGGCGACTACGAACAGCGCCGCCTGTTCCGCCTGGCCCGACACATCCGGCGTGTCGACGAGATCGGACGCGAGTGCGACGAGGCGAACCTCGACGACCTCGCCGCCGTCCTGGGGCACCGCCCCGGGACCTGGCAGGAGGGAGACGCCGCCCTGGAGGCGTTCGTTCTCGCCGACGACGGCAGGTCCGACCACGCCCTCGTCCGACTCTTCCACCGCCGCCTGTGGCGCGCCCACCAGACACTCGGCCCCGCCGGCTCGGCAATGGCCACACACCACCCTCTCCAGCCGTGGTGACGCGGTCGCCCAAGCGGCACGATCCCGCTCGTTCCCTGCCCGTCCCCGCCCCCTTTCCTCGGAGGAATTCGCCATCATGAACGACCGCGAGAAGCGCGCCCGCACCGTCGCCGACTTCTGGAAGGGCGTCGACACCCACGACTGGGACCTCGTGGCCTCCACGCTCGCCGACGACTTCGTGCGCGTGGGCATGCGCGACAACGAGGAGGACACCTGCCGCGGGAAGGACGCCTACACGGCGTTCGTGTCCGGGGTGATCGGCCGCACGCAGACGCACGAACTGCGCTCCCGTTTCACGTTCCTGAGCGAGGACGGCCGCCACGCGTTCAACGAGGCCGTCGAGATCATCACCTACGCGCCGGGCGAGGAACCTCTCGCGATGCGCTTCGCGAACCACCTCGAACTCGACGACGACGGCCTGATCAGCAGGCTCGACATCTTCTGGAAGACCCCGCCGGTCATGCCGCCGGACTGGATCACCGTCGACTCCGTCATCGGCGAGCGCAAGGCCGACGCGTGAGCACCGCCGCGGCGGGGATTCCGCGGGAGAACGCACCGCCCCTGGGGCCGTCGTCGGCCGGGCTCGACGGGCGCGTCGCCGTCGTCACCGGAGCCGCCCGCGGCATCGGCGCCGCGACCGCGGTCGCGCTCGCGCGGTTCGGGGCGGACGTGGCGATCCGCGACCGTGACGTCGCGGGAATGGAGCGGACCGCCGACGAGGTGCGGGCGGCCGGACGGCGGGTGCTGGTTCGTGAAACGGACGTGCGGGACGGCGCCGGCGTCGAACACTTCCTCACCGACAGCCGGGACGCGCTCGGCCCCCCGGACACCCTGGTCAACAACGCCGGCGGCGGGTTCTGGGCGCCGTTCCAGGACGTCACGGCCAAGGGCCAGGGGGCGCTGGTCGACGAGAACTTCACCTCCGCCACGCACGTCGTGCGCCACGGCGTGCCGCTGATGAACGACGGCGGCTCCATCGTCAACGGCACCACCGTGGAGGCGTTCCGGGCCGCCCCCGGCTTCGCCGTCTACGCGGCGATGAAGGCGGCGGTGGAACAGCTCACCCGATCCCTGGCCCTGGAACTGTCGCAACGCCGAATCCGGGTGAACTGCGTTGCCCCGGACGCGATTCCCACGCCCGGTGACGCCGGCCTCGGCGCGACCGTGCCGCACGACGGCGGCGAGGACTACGAGGCGTACGCGGCGAAGGTGCCGCTCGGATTCGGGACGACCGACGACTGCGCGGCGGCGATCGTCTTCCTCGCGAGCGACATGTCCCGGTTCATCACCGGGACGACGCTGCACGTCGACGGCGGGTCGCCGGCCGCGTCCGGCTGGACGCGCCGTGCGAACGGAACGTTCATGCTCTGACGCCGGATCAACCGTCCGCCATGGCGGACAGCGCCTGGGCCAGCCGTTCCAGCAACAGCGGGAGCACATCTCGGTCGGCGGGGCTCCAGGGCGCGGCCGCCTCGCCCAACAGCCGTGCCCACGCCTGCCAGATGTCGCGCAGCGTGGACGCTCCCGAGGCGGTGAGTTCCAAGGTGGCCGCGCGTGCGTCCCGAGGGTCGGGTGTGCGTTCGACCAGGCCGGCGGCGACCAGGTCGGTCACCTGTCGGCTGAGCGTCGTGCGACCCATTCCCATCTGGTCCGCCAGGTCGCTGAGACGGATCGGCTGGAAGTCCCCGATCCGGGTCAGCGCCAGCACCAGGTGGGTGGGCACGTCGACCCGTGCCTCCCGGCCGACCCGTTCCAGCAGACGTTCGTCCCGGGCCGCCCGCACCAGGTCACGCAGCGGCGGAACGAGCGCGGCCAGCCAGGTCGCCTCGCCGATGTCCGGTGGCGTCTCGGGCCCCGGAGCGGTGTTCCCGTCGTCGATCATCCGTGCCCTGTTCCGTGCGGTCTCCTACGGCCGCGACCATCGTAGCGATGTGGTTGCGCCATGAACGCAACTTGATCGGCGGAGCGCCCGTGCCGCCGCACGCGACCACCGAAGCCCGCCCGACCCGTTTTCCGGAGGACCGAATGACACACCGGCAACCGAGGATCGGCGAAGCCGACGGCACCGACACCCTGACGACGAGGACATCGGCGGCAACTGCGGCTTCTCCCTCGCCCCGCTCAAGGCCCGGGACGCCGACTACACGCGCCGGATGACGGCCAAGGTCGAGGGCATGGCCCTGCCGGCACTGGAGAACGGCATCGACTGGAGCTGGGAGACCGCCGTAGGCTGATTGGTGGTGGCCAGTGCGTGCGGGCGCGTCCGACGCACGGATCCGGGCCGCGCGCAGCCTGTGGATCGCCTGTTCGGCCCCGGTGAAAGCGCGGTGAAAGGACATCGATGACTCAGCCGTCGAAGGCCGCGTCCTCGCGCGGTCGTGGCCGTCCGCCGCGACTGTCCCGCGAGAAGATCGTCGATGCCGCCGTGGCACTGGTGTACGAGGATCCGGGCATGCCGCTGACGGTCAAGCGGGTCGCGGAAGCCGCCGACTCGGCGCCGATGGCGCTGTACCGGTACTTCCCCGACCAGGACGACCTGCTCCACGCGGTGGCCGACCGGGTGGCGTCCGACATGCGGTTCGACAAGCCGACGGGCGCGACCTGGCAGGAGCGGTTGCGCGGCTGGATGTTGCTGAGCATGGAACACCTGCGGCCCTATCCACAGTTGCTGCCGTACATCGCCTCCACCCGCCAACCGAGCTGGCTGCCGTCCTTCGCACTGCTGACCGAGATGCTGCGGCCGTTGCGACTGGGCGACGAGGATCTGGCCATGGCCATCGCTCTCATCGGCACGACCATCATGGGCCAGGCGACCCTGGCCGCCTCGCGCGTCCCCGCGGCCGAGATGTCCGCCGTCCTGCGGGAGGCGCTCGGCGAGGCGGATGCGGTGGAGCAGGCCGAGGTGGGTCCGGTGGTCGACGCGCTGCCCGGTGCCTTCGATCGCCTCTATGACGTTGTCATCGACATCACCATCGCGGCGGTCGAGTCCCTCGCCGAAGACACCTCCGGGACGAGCCCCACGCCGAAGCGCGTCCGTACGGCGCCGACGAACCCGATATTCAGCAGTGCTTCGTCGGCGTAGCCCATCGGGCGGTTCGTCGTGGGTTCGCGGCATCGAATGCGCCGGCGCTCGGCGGGTCCATGGTGGGAGCGTCGTGCTCAGCCCGCGAGTCCCGGCGTCTGGGGGAGGGCCTGCTCGGCCCAGATCGTCTTGCCGGATTGCCGGTATCGGCTGCCCCAGCGCTGGGTGAGTTGGGCGACCAGGAACAACCCGCGGCCACCTTCGTCGGTGTTGCGGGCCCGGCGGAGGCGGGGTTGGGTGTTGCTGCCGTCGGAGACTTCACAGACGAGGACGTTGCCGCGGATCAGCCGCAGGGAGACGGCGCCGTCGCCGCCGTAGCGCAGGGCGTTGGTGACCAGTTCGCTGACGACCAGTTCGGTGGTGAAGGCGAGTTCGTCCAGTCCCCATGTGGCGAGTTGTCGCACCGCCAGGTCGCGGGCCTGCCCGACACAGGCGAGGTCGTCGGGCAACTCCCATACGGTGCTGTCCTGGTCGGTCAGCGGGCTCACGCGGGCCAGCAGCAGGGTGGCGTCGTCCTCGCGTGGCTCGTGTGCCGGTGCGTCGAGCAGGTCGCGGGCGACCTGGTCCAAGTCCCGGTGCACGGCGTCGACTTGCTCGATCCGGTCGAGCAGCCTGCGCATGCCGCCGTCGAGGTCGTGGTCGGGGCCGGTGACCAGGCCGTCGCTGTACAGCACCAGGACGCTTCCCGGCTCCAGGGCGATGTCGGTGAGCTCGAACGGCATGCCGCCGACGCCGAGCGGCGGCCCGGGCTCCAGTTCGACGTACCGCGCGTGTCCGTCGGGGCCGACGACAACGGGTGGCAGGTGCCCGGCGGAGGCCATCCGGCAATGGCCGGAGACCGGATCGTACTCCGCGTACAGGCAGGTCGCCCCCGCGATCGCCGCCGAGCCTCCCGGGTCGCCGGGGAGGCGCAGGATCAGGTCGTCGACATGGGTCAGCAGCTCGTCCGGCGGCAGATCCAAATCGGCGAGGGCCTGTACGGCGGTGCGCAGGCGTCCCATCGTGCCGCTCGCCGCGAGGCCGTGGCCCACCACGTCGCCGACGACGAGGGCCAGCCGTAGGGAGGACAGCGGGATCGCGTCGTACCAGTCGCCGCCGACGCCCGCCGCGGACGCGGTCGGCAGGTATGCGCCGAACGTCTCGGCGGCCGGCGCACCGGTGCTCGCCCCGGCCAGGAGGCTGTGTTGAAGGGCCAGCGCGACGCGGCGTTCACGGGTGTATCGGCGCGCGTTGTCCACGCTCAGGGCGGCGCGCGAGGCGACCTCCTCCAAAAGTCGGGCGTCGTCCTCGTCGAAGGCATCCGGGCGCTCGGTGCGCCACAACTGCACCGCGCCGAGCATGTGGCCGCGGGCGAACAGCGGTACCGCCAGGATGCTGTGACCGCCCGCAGGCACGATTCGGCGGAGCAGGTCGGGATCCTGCCGCGATCCGACGACCAGCTGCGGGGTCAGCAACGTTGCCCCGCGTTCGAGGGTCAGGGCCTCCGGCCTGCCCGGCGGGACCGGGGGTTCCTGGCCGACCTGCACAAGATCGGCCGGCCACTCCGCGCCGCCCCGTGCGACCGCAGCCCGGACCGCGGGCGTGTAGCCGGTCGCCGGATCCCGCACGGGCTCGTCGCCGTTCAGGACGGCCCGGGCCAGGTCCACGGCGGCCAGGTCCGCCCAGCGTGGCACGAGCAGGTCGACCAGTTGCTGCGCGGTCTCCGTGACGTCCAAGGACGCGCCGATGGTCGCTGCCGCTTCGTGCACGATGGCCGCTCGTGACTCGGCGCGCACCTGGTCGGTCACGTCGTAGAGAGTCATCAGAAGCCCGCGCGGAGGAGCGTCGCGCGGGGGGATGCGAAAGATCGCGATCCGCAGATACCGCGTGCCGTCGCTCGGCGTATGGGCGGCGAGCGGTTGTCGGCCGACGACCGGGGCATCGGCCGTCAGCGCGTGCCGGAGCTGCGCCCCGGCATCGTCGACACCGAGGGCGGCCAGCAGGGTGTCCGCGTGGGTGCCGACCCGGACCGGAGCGTGGCGAAAGAGTGCCGCGCCGGCGTTCGCGGCGATCACCCGCAGATCGGCGTCCAGGACCACCAGCCCGATCGAGTCCTGGATGAACAAGGAGGCGGTCAGCTGCTCCGCCCACTCGGGGGGCAGCCCGAGCCCCGCGACGAGCCGGTGCTGTTCGTACATGCTCGGACCGCTTTCAGTACCCCGGAAACCGGCGGGTGCTCTCCAGTATCTCCCTCCGTGGCCCGAACGAGCAGGTGCAGCCGATCCGCCGCGCGGCGGATACGCGCTCGGGGCGGCGGGCCGAGGGGCTCGGAACGGCATGGCCCGGGGCCGCCCGCCCCGAGGCGGTCGCGGACGGCACGACCGGTGAGTGGACGGATCGATGTCGGACGTCTGCATCGGATCGGTACGCTGACGACATGCCCGCCCCCACGCGCCGTTCCGCCGATTCCGCAGGCCGCTCCTCGGCCCCGGACCTTCGTGCCCAGCAGAAGCGATATACCCGGCAACGACTGATCGAGGCCGCAGCCGGTCTGTTCGAGGCGAAGGGCTACGAGGCCACGACCGTCGACGACATCGTCGCCGAGGCGGGAGCCGCCCGGGCCACGTTCTACCTGCACTTCACCGGGAAGGGCGACATCGTCGCCGAGCTGGCCGACCGTATCTGGGCGGACACGGCCGCGATGTTCGCCGCGTTCGGCGAACTGCCCGACTGGTCGCACGCGAGCATCCGGGCGTGGTTGAGCGCGTACGTCACGCGGGGCGAGGAGAACCGGCAGGCGCTGCGGATCTTCGCCGAGCAATTGCCGCACGCATTGCGCAACCAACACCAGGATCACGTCAAGGAGTTCGTCGCCCTGCTCACCCGGCCGCCCGAGCGCTGGGCACACTTCTCCAAGCCGGAGGCCAAGCGGCGCGCCTACCTGCTGATCACGCAGTTGGAGACGTTCATGCCCTCGTGGATGGCGGGCCGCTGGAGTCGTGAACGCTCGGCCATCCTGGACACGCTGACCACCGTCTGGCGCAACACCCTGGAGGCCGACAACGATCCCCGCGCAGACGTCGATCGGGCGACCGCACGCGGGTGACCCACGCCGGTCGCCGGCCGACGTCCCGCCCCGGGCTCCCGACGCCGCATGCCCGGCAAGTTATGTGTAGCCTGTACGCAAAACCAAAAGACGAAACGGGATCGGCATTTTACGACGTCATCATGGCTATGATAACCATCATGTGAACGGGGCTGCACCGGCTCTCGACCGAGCCAAGGCCCCCAGCGAACGAGGAGTTTCGGCATGCCCGCACCCGAGGACGATCCCGTATCGCGGCGAATCACCCACGTGGAACTGCTGCACCGTCCCGGCGAGCGCGCGCAGGCCCGGCGGCTGCTCGAACTGCTGGGGTGTCGTGTCCTGGACCGGGGAGGTCACTTCTTCAGCGCCTTCGTCGAACCCGGGGTGACCGACTACCGGAGCAACGTCCTGTACGCGTCCGAGGTGACCCCCCAGCAGTGGGCCTTCGAACAACAACTGGACGCCGAGGCCGCCGACGGGCCGCTCGCCCGAGCACGGTCGGCCTGGAGCACGCACATGCGGGCGCATCCCCAGTACACGTACCACTTCGGGTTGCGGCTGCCGTCCGAGCAGGCACTGGACGCGGCCTTGGCGCACATCGAGGCGGCCGGTCGCGAGGGCGGCGAACTCGCGGGCCGGGTCGAGGTGGTGGCGGTATTCCGCCCCGGTGATCCCGGCGCCGCGACCGACACGATGGTCCAGGCGTTCGTCCGCACCGACGTCGTGGCATGCGGCCTGGTCGGCCTCGGGCAACACATCGAACTGCAATGGCACCTGCCCTCGACCACCTGACCCCCGCGACCGCTTCGATCGTGGCCACCGCCACTCGAAGGCATCGACCGGGCGCGACCTCGCAGGCAAGGTCGCGCAGGTGATCGAAGGCGTCAACGCGTATGGCGGCCGGCGCCCGGAGGGGTCGGATCGGCGTATCGCTCCCGAAGGTCTCGCTTGAGGACCTTGCCGCTCGGGTTCTTGGGCAACGACCGGGTCGGCACGACGGTTTTCGGAACCTTGAACCCGGCCAGAGTCGACGCGCAGTGTTCGATCAGCTCCTCGCCGGTGACGGTGGCGCCCGGACGCAGGACGACGGCCGCAGTCACCGCCTCCACCCAGTACGGGTGCGGCACGCCGAAGACGGCGGCCTCGACCACGTCGGGATGCATGTGCAGGACTTCCTCGACCTCGCGGCTGGAGACGTTCTCGCCGCCGGTGTTGACCATGTCCTTCTTGCGGTCGACGACGTACAGGTAGCCGTCCTCGTCGAAGCGGCCCAGGTCGCCGCTGTGGAACCAGCCGCCGCGAAAGGCCTGGGCGGTGCGCTCGGGGTCGTTCCAGTAGCCGTACATGGTGTGCGGGCCGCGGTGGACGATCTCGCCCACCCGACCGGCCGGCACGGGGTTGTCGTCCTCGTCGACGACGCGGGTCTCCACGTTGAGTCCGGGGCGCCCCGCGGAACCGGCTCTGCGTCGTTGGTCGGCCGGGCCCAGTACGGTCGCCACCGGGGACATCTCGGTCTGGCCGTAGAAGTTGTACAGCCCCAACTCCGGCAGCCGACGCCCGAGTTCGGCCAGCACCTCGACCGGCATGGCGGCCGCCCCGTAGTAGCCCTTGCGCAGGGAGGAAAGGTCGCGGCGGGCGAAGTCGGGGTGGCGCAGCAGGGATATCCATACCGTGGGCGGGGCGAAGAACTTGGTGGCGCGCTCGCGCTCGATCGTCTCCAGCACCCGGCCGGGCTCCGGTCCCGGCAGGACGATCGAGGTGGCACCGAGGTGGACGTTCGGCGTGAGGAAGCAGTGCAACTGCGCACAGTGGTAGAGCGGCAACGCGTGGATCTCGACGTCGTCGCGGGACATGCCGCCGTCCACGATCGCGCTCGTGTACTGCGCCGTCAGGTTGCGAGTGGTCATGACGGCACCCTTGGGCCGTGACTCGGTTCCCGAGGTGTACATGATCTGCACGGGATCGTCGTCGTCGATCCGCGCCTCGAACGCGTCGCCCCGTTCCTTGCCGAGGCTGTCCAGCCGGACCCAGCCGTGGTGGTCCGTGTCGCCGATCACCACCCGCAACGGTGCGATGGGCGTGGCGAGTTGCAGCGCCTCGCGCGCGGTGTTCAGCACGTCGTCGCCGGCGATCATGCCGACCGCCCCCGAGTGTTCGAGCACGTAGGCGACCTCTGCGGCGGTGAGCATGAAGTTCACCGGTACCGAGACGGCGCCCACGCGGGCGAGGGCGAAGTAGGCCACGACGAAGCCGTGGCTGTTGCGGGACAGGACTACCACCCGGTCGCCCTTGGTGATGCCTCGGCGGGCGAGTGCACCGGCCGTGCGGCGCACCTGGGCGTCGAGTTCGGCATACGTCTGGCGCAACGCCCCCGCGACCACAGCGGTCTTGTCCGGGTCGCGGGCGGCGCTGCGCGCGAGCAGATCGGCGATGCCGTGGCGGCGCGCCCGCGTCACGTCGGCGGGCAGAGGGCGCTCGATGGTCATGACAGTGCTCCGGTCGAGGATTCGGGTGGTTGCGGCGGCCGCGTCGTCACCTCGCGGTTCGCCGCCGCGAGGTGACGGTGGGGGAGCGGACCGCGTTCGCCCCGGGAAGGGGCGGGAGGGGCTCGGTCCGGTCGGCCCGGTCAGGTGAGGAGGTATTCGTTCTCCTGTGGCGCGCGGGTCATCCACCAGTAGTCGACCAGGCGCCAGGGGTTGGAGACGACCACGCGGCCGGAACTGTTGCGGTAGTAGCCGCGGACGGAGGAGTGGCTCCAGACGAGACCGTCCAGGGCCCGGTCGACGGTCTCGTTGTAGGCGTCGTGGGCCTGTTCGGTGGGTTCGATCGCGGTGGCGCCGCGGGCGTGCATGAGGCCCAGGCAACCGAGGATGTAGTTGACCTGCGCCTCGCTGATGATGTTGACGCCGGCGCCGTGGTTCGGGCCGGAGTTGGGGCCGCCGATGACGAAGAAGTTCGGGAACCCGGGCACGGTGACCCCGCGCAGGGCTCGGGGGTCCTCCTCGCCCCAGACGTCGCGCAGGGCGACGCGGTCGCGGCCGGTGATGTCGATGCCGTCGAGCATGGGCAGGAGGTGGTACCCGGTGGCCAGGACGACGACGTCGACCGCGACCACCTCGCCGTCGGCGGTGGCCAGGCCCTCGGCGGTGGCGTGGGTGATCGCCGAGGTCTCCAGGCGCACGTGGTCGCGACGCAGCATGCGGTACCAGTCGCAGTCGCGCAGAATCCGCTTGCCGAACGGGGGGTAGGCCGGGACGGCCTTGGCGAGGAGGTCGGGCCGGCCGTCGAGTTCCTCGCGGGCGTAGGCGAGGAGCCACTGGCGGGCGTCCTCGTTGGCCTGGGACACCGATTCGGTCATGGTCCACTCGGGGTCCACGACCACGCGGGGGTAGTTGCCGTCGGCGGTGATCCAGTAGGTGAGGGTGCGGAACCACTCGGCGTAGAACGGCACGTGCCGCATGGCCCAGCGGGCGCCGTCGGGGACGACGAGACCGTCGGCGCGGCGCGGCATGATCCACGAGGGCTGACGCTGGAAGACGGTCAGTTCACCGACTCGGTCCACGACGGCGGGACCGAGTTGCATGGCGCTGGCACCGGTGCCGATCAGGGCGACCCGCTTGCCGGTGAGGTCGACGTCGGGGTCCCAGGCGGCGGTGTGGATCACCGGACCGGCGAACTTCTCCAGGCCGGGGAAGCCGGGACGCATCGGGGCCTGGAAGAACCCGATGGCGCTGATGACGGCGTCGGCCTGCTCCGTGTGTTCGACGCCGTCCGGTCCGCGGCTGGTGACGGTCCAACGGCGGGTGCTCTCGTCATAGTGGGCGCCGGTGACCTCGGTGCCGAAGGTGGTGTTCTCGCGCAGGCCGTGGGCGTCGGCGCAGGTGCGCAGGTAGTCCCAGACCACCTGGCCGTTCGAGTAGTACTCCGGCCAGTCGGGGTTGATCTCGAAGGAGAAGGAGTAGAAGTGGCTGGGGGTGTCCACCCCGATCCCCGGATAGCGGTTGGCCAGCCACGTTCCGCCGACGTCCGCGTTGCGGTCGTAGACGTGGTAGCTGTAACCGGCCTCGGCGAGCTTGATGGCCGCGCACATGCCGCTGAGCCCCGCGCCGATGATCACCGCGTGAAAGCCGTCCGGCGGACTGGCGCGGACCTCGGCGGGGACGGCCTCGCGAGCGCTGAAACCGCCCTGCTCGCGCAGCAGCGGCAGGAACTCGACGTCGACCGGCTCGCCGACACAGACGGAGGCCATGCGTTGGAACAGCTCGTCGGGCAGCGGCCGATCGGCCTCCGGCGGGGCGGGACGGGTCAGCGCCTCGGCGAGCAGGTCGCGGGCACGGCCGGCAAGGTCCGCCCGGTCGGCCGCTTCCGTCGTCGGCGCGACGGCCGGGGCGAGTTCCTCCAGGAGCGCCGCGTCGCGGGTGAGCTGGATCAACGCCATCAAGACGATGCGCGGGTCGGCCTGTGCCAACTGCCGCCGGATCTCGGCCCGATCGGTCGGCGGCAGGGGCAGGGCCGCGGCGCGAGGGCGCGGATACGCGGCTTCGACGGTGCGCATGGGCGTGGGCATGAGGGGCCTCCGGGAACGTTCTGCCTCGATCGTGGTCGGCCGTGCCCGGGACACCTCCCGCCGGCTGACCAATGAGGATGGTCAATAGACACTCTGTCCAGCGAGAAAAGAATGCCCACCCGGGCGACAACTGTCCAGAGCCACCGCCGAACATCGGACCGTGCGAGGTCACGAATTTGTGTACCGACCTCTCGAAATCAACCGGTCCACCCGGCGGAATCGCCGAAACGCCGCCGCATGGTGGTCGGACCCCGGCCGTCGCGCTTCGGCGCAACGGGTCCACGAAACACCCGCAGCGGATGCCGTTGCGGGTGGCTGCGGAGGTGGAACGGACAGGCGCCCCCTCGAATCGGCACCGCGCGCCCGTTCGCCCCTTGCGGAAGGGGGCGGGACGGGCGCGCGTTCCGCGGGACGCGTCAGACCACGCCCGGTGTGGCCCAGTCGGTCGTGGGGGCGATCGCGTAGGTGGCGATGAGGGCGCGGATGAAGTCCTTGTCGTTCATGGGGTCCGAGGGTTCGGCGACCTCGACTCCCCGGGCCCGCAGGTCGGCCAGGAGGCGTTCGAAGACGAGGTCGTGGGTGAGGTCGTCGGTGTGGTCCATGTTCTTCTTCAGTTCGTCGTGGTCCGCGTAGACCTCGGCGTTCCAGTGCACGAGCAGGCGCATCTCCTCGGGCCGGTAGCGGCGGATCGCCTCGCCGTCGGTGGTGATCGCCCAGTCCTCGCGGGAGGCGTCCCAGCCCAGGAGCGAGCGGTTCTTCAGGCCGGGTGTGTCGCGCTCCTCGGGGCGGCCCACCGGGTCGCCGCGGTGGAACATCGACTCGTTCTGCACGACCACGCCCTTGTTCCACAGGGGGTGGTCCAGGCGCTTGGGCTCGCCGTGCGGCCCGTCGGGCCAGTAGGTGAAGGTGCCGTTCTCGCCGAGGTACCACCACGTGATGACCTGGGCCATCTTCACCAGGTGGTCGGTGAACAGGCCGGAGCGGCCCATGACGTTCATCAGCCACGTGGGGGAGTTCTCGTAGCGGATGCCGCGGAAGGTGACCGCGTCCAGGTGCGAGGTGAGTCCGCTGTGGTGCGGGCCGCAGAAGTTGAACAGCATCATCGTGGGGCGGGCGTACTCGCCGCCCCAGTACGCCTTCGCCAGGTCCAGGAAACGGGAGTTGTAGAAGCAGTCCGCCAACTCCGGGTACAGCACCGTGGAGTTCTGGGCGAAGAACCCGCGGAAGTGGGCGCCGGCGACGTCGTCGAGCGTGAGGTCGAGGACCTGGTCGTTGTCCGGGCCGCTGGAGGTGGCGACCAGTTCCTCGATCGAGTCGAAGGTCTGGGCGATGATCGTCCGCCACGGGCCGTGCTGCTTGAGGACGTCGAGGATCCGGCGGTGCTGGTCGTCGGTGTACACACCCTCCACGACCCTGGGCGGGGCCACGGGGCGCAGGATGTCGTTGAGCTGTGTCAGTGTCCGGCTCATCGTGTGTTGTCCTTTCCGGGCGGCCGACGCTCGGTGGCCGCCTGCGAATACTTGATCCGTACACAAATTCCGCCCCGCGTCACGCCGACTCCTCGTCGGGTGTGGCGAATCGCCGGGCTCGGCGCACGGGGCCGGCCGCGGGGGATCGCTCCCGGATCGGGAGGATCGTCGACGCGGGCGGGACCTCGACCCGCGGTTCGGGTCGACGGGTTCGTTCGGTGATTCCGGGGCGGTCGAGACGCCGGGAGCAGCCCGTCGGGGGCGGTGGTTCCCGGCACAGTAGGACGACGGGAAGGCGAGGTCAACGGGCTCGACCGTGTGACCGAGGTCATCCGGGTGAAGCCGTCGGTGGCCAGGATATCAATTTTGCGTTGCTGATACGCGAAATCCTGCCATCCGTCGGCGCGACCCGCCACCCCGGATCGTTCGAGATCGGCCCGGGAGGCGTGGAACGCCGCCCGGTAGTCTTTCCTGTACAGGAATAGGTCGAGTCGGATGTGCTGCCGGTGTTCGCCGGGGAACGGGCAGGTATGAGCACGAACATCGAGGACAGGTCGTGGCGTGGTCCCAAGGCGTCGCAACGGCTGGCGCAGGTCCTGGCGCGGCCGATTCTCACCGGCGCCCTCCGTGAGGGCGACCGCCTGCCCAACGAGCAGGAGATGATGCTGCGCTACGAGGCCGGCCGCCCGACCGTGCGCGAGGCGCTGCGACTTCTGGAGACCCGCGGTCTGATCGTGCTCAAGAGCGGCCCGGGAGGGGGGCCGGTCGTACGACACCCGCGCAAGGACAGCCTGGGCGAGTCGCTCAGTCTCCTGCTCCAGATCGAGGGTGCCTCCTTCGGCGACGTCGCGGACGCCCGTCGCGCGTTGGAGCCGATGCTCGCCCGGCGGGCGGCGGAGCGGATCACCGCGGAGCAGGTGGTCGAACTCGACGAGACGGTACGCCTGCTGCGGGAGAACCCCGGCGACCAACAGGTGTTCGCCGTCCAGAACCAGCGATTCCACGCCGTGGTCGCGGAGGCGGCGCGCAGTGTCGTGCTGGACGTGTTCGCCAGTTCGCTCAAGGCGCTGGCGGACGGCGTGCGGGTGGGCGTGACCTATTCGGCCCGCAAACAGGCCGCCGTGGCGACGGCCCACGAGGTCATTGTGGCGGCCCTGCGGACGGGCGATCCGGACGCCGCGGAAGCGGCGATGCGCGAACACCTCGAAGAGGCCGAGCGGTATTGGCGTCGCCGATACCCGGACCTGATGGGCCGCCCGGTCGAGTGGACGTATTGAGGTCTCGCGACCCGGGCCCCGGCCGCGCCCGACGTGCCGGGGCCGGCCACCGTCACAGTTGCAGCGACTGCAGTTCGTAGTACTCCTCCAGCCCCGCGCGGCCGAACTCGCGGCCGCGTCCGGAGCACTTCACGCCGCCGAAGGGGGCGGCGGTGTGAAAGCGCCCGCCGTTGACGTCGACCTGCCCGGTGCGCAGCCGAAGCGCCACGGCGGCGGCGCTCTCCCGGTCCGGGCCCCACACCGCGCCGGAGAGGCCGTATCGGGTGCCGTCGGCGATCCGGATGCCTTCGTCGACGTCGTCGTAGGGGGTGATGGCCAGGACGGGTCCGAAGACCTCCTCCTGCCCGAGTTCCGACTCCGGCGCGACGTCGGCGAACACGGTCGGGCGCACGAAGAACCCGCGTTCGAGGCCGTCCGGCGCGTGCGCGCCGCCGACGGTGAGTCGGGCGCCGTCGGCGCCGGCGCGCTCGATGAATCCGCGGACGCGGTCGCGCTGGGCGGCCGAGATCAGTGGCCCCTGCTTGGTGGCCGGGTCGGCGGGATCACCGAGGGTGAAGCGGGCGGCGGTGGCGGTGGCCGCCTCCACCGCCTCGCGGTAGAGCGAACGGTGCACCACCAGGCGGGTCAGTGCGAGGCAGGTCTGGCCGGAGTTGAGGAGGCAACTGTTCACGGTGGCCCGCGCGGCCGCGACCGCGTCGGCGCCGGGCAGTACCAATGAGGCGGACTTGCCGCCCAGTTCGAGCTGTACGCGCTTGAGCCCGGCCGCGGCGTGCACGGCCCGGCCGGCCGCCGTGGAGCCGGTGAAGGAGACCATGTCCACCTCGGGGTGACGTACCAGCGCGTCGCCGATTTCGAGGCCGAGGCCGGACACCAGATTGAACACCCCGGGCGGGAAACCGGCCGCGTCCACCGCCTCGGCGAGCAGGTGCGGGACCAGCGGGGCGACCTCGCTCGGCTTGAGGACGACCGGTGAGCCGCTCAGCAGCGCGGGCACGACCTTGGCCACGATCTGGAGCAGTGGATAGTTCCAGGGGGTGATGGCCACGACCACGCCGACGGGCCGGCGGTGCACCAGCGAGTTCGCGACCCCATGGGGTTCCTCGATGCCCTCCGCCGCGGCCAGGAAGTCGGTCACGGCGCCGATCGGCAACATCGTCTGCAGCGGACCGGCCATGCGTACCGGGGTACCGACATCGCGCACCGCGGCCGAGGTCAGCTCGTCGGCGCGGGCGGTGAGCGTGTCCCGGAGCGTGCGCACGAGGGCGATGCGCTCGGACTGTGGGGTCGCCGCCCAGGTGTCTGCCGCGCGGCGGGCGGCCAGCACGGCGTCGTCCGCGTCCCGGGCGGTGCCTCGCGGGACGTGGTCGTAGACCTGTTCGGTCGTCGGGTCGATCACGGGGACGGTGACCGGGGACGAGGAGTCGCGGAAGCGTCCGTCGAGGTAGATGGTCGGTGGCATGAGAGTCCTCCCGATGGTGGGGGTGTCCGGGCGGGCGGTGGCCCTTGACGATTTCTCGGGTCAATGATCTATTCCATGTACATAGATAGCACGGGCATCGAGAGGCGGATCACCCAATGTTCGAAGGACGCATCGCCCGGTTCGACGCACCGGAGCAGCCGTTCGGGATCCGGGAGGTCTCGCTCGCCGGTCGCGGGATCCTCCCCGGCGAGATCCTGATCCGGGTCACCCGGGCCAACGTCTGCGGCAGTGACCTGCACGCCTGGCACGGCAACTTCGACACCCGCGGCCTCGGCGGCAAACTCCCCACCGTGCTGGGGCACGAGATGGTCGGACGCGTCGCCGCCCTCGGCGAGGGCACCGGCCGCGACACCGACGGCAAACCCCTGGAACCGGGGACGCGCGTCGTCTTCCCGTACTTCTTCAGTTGCCACGTCTGCCGGTACTGCGTCTCCGGACGCAGCGCCGGCTGCACCCGGCTGCGCATGGCCATGCTCACCAGTGCCGCCGAACCGCCCTACTACGTCGGCGCGTTCGGCGACTACTTCGTCCTGCCGCCGGGCGCGTTGCTCTACACGGTGCCCGACACGCTCTCCGACGAGGTCGTCTCCGGCGCCAACTGTGCACTGTCGCAGGTGATGTACAGTCTCGATCGCGCACAACTGGGCTTCGGCGAGACCGTCGTCGTCCAGGGCGCCGGCGGCCTGGGCCTGTACGCCACCGCCCTGGCCAAGGCCCGCGGCGCCCGCACCGTGATCGTCCTCGACGCCGTTGCCGAACGCCTCGAACTCGCCCGCGAAATGGGCGCCGACGCCACCGTCGACATCACCGCCGAGACCGACGCGCGATCCCGGATCAAGAAGATCCAGGCACTCACCGACGGCGGCGCCGACGTCGTGGTCGAACTCGTCGGGTCACCGGCCGTCGTCGACGAGGGCATCCGCATGCTCGGCCGCTTCGGCCGCTACCTCAGCGTCGGCAACATCAGCGCGAAGCGTACCTACGAGGCCGACCCGTCCCGACTGACCATGACCAACAAGAGCGTCATCGGCGTCTCCCTGTACGAACCCTCCGCACTGGGCAAGAGCCTGCACTTCCTCGAGACCGTGCACGACCGCCTGCCCAAGCGGTTCACCGAAAGCACCGTCTTCCCCCTGGACGCCATCAACGAAGCGTTCCGGGCCGCCGACCACCGCGACGTCGTGCGCGCCGCGATCGTGCCCTGACCGCCGCCCACCGCCGCAACCGCCGCAACCGGTGCAACCGAACCCGCGAACCCATCCCGAACCCGAGGACTCGATGAGCAGCCCCACCGGACTCGACTATTCCCTCGCCGACCACATCGCCACCATCACCCTCGACCGCCCGCACCACAAGAACGCTTTCACCCTGGAGATGGTGGACGCCTGGGCCGAGGCCCTGCGCAGAGCCGAGGCCGACCCCGAGGTGCGGGTGGTCGTCGTCACCGGCGCGGGCGGCACCTTCTGTTCGGGGGTGGACCTGGACGCCTTCGCCGAGCGCGAGCGCACCCCCCTGGCCGAGCAGCAGCTCATGTCCCGCATCCACCAGGTGGCTTTCGCCGCGGAGGCACTGACCAAGCCCTACCTCGCGGTCGTGGCCGGCGCGGCCGTCGGCGCGGGCATGGACATGGCGCTGATGGCCGACATCCGGATAGCGGGCGAATCGGCCCGCTTCTGTGAGGGCTACGTCCGCGTCGGCCTCGTCCCCGGCGACGGCGGCTGCTGGTACCTGCCCCGCATCGTCGGCACCGCCACCGCCCTGCGCCTGCTGTGGACCGCCGACTTCGTCGAAGCCCCGGAAGCGCTCGCCCTCGGCCTGGTCAGCGCCGTCCATCCCGACGACCGACTCCGGGACGAGGCACGCCGGTTCGCCCTCAAGCTCGCCGCCCGCCCGCCGTTGGCCGTGCAACTGATCAAGCGCGCCGTACGCGCGGGCGAACGTCAGGACCTGCGCACCGCGCTCGACCTGATCTCCTCCCACCAGGCCGTGATGACCTCCACGGCCGACTCCCGCGAGGCGATGGACGCCTTCCGCACCCGCCGCCCCGGCGACTACACGGGGAAGTGAGATGACCACCACACGGGCACGCGAGACGACCGCCGCGGCGGGCGGCGGCCCCGCGACCGGCACCGCCGTCGCGGACCTGCGCCGCCAGGTCCGCGACCTCACCACCCGATGGCGCGTCCAGGGCCGCTACACCCCGCGCAGCGACAACTGGATGCGCGGCTTCGCCCCCGACTTCAGCCGCGAACTCGCCCGGCGCGGCCTGCTCGGCCTCGCTTGGCCCACCGAGTACGGCGCCGGCCTCGGCCAGGTCGCCCGGCTCGCCGTCACCGAGGAACTCCTGCGCGCCGGCGCGCCGGTGGCCGCCCACTGGATCGGCGAACGCCAGATCGGCCCCGCCGTCCTGCGTTACGGCAGCCCGGAGCTGCGCGCCGAGATCCTGGCGCCGATCGCCCGCGCCGAGGCCGTCTTCTGCCTGGGCATGAGCGAACCCGACGCCGGATCCGACCTCGCCGCCGTTCGTACCACGGCGGAGGCGGTGCCCGGCGGATGGCGGGTCAACGGCCGCAAGACGTGGACCACCGGCGCCCATCACGCCACCCACATCTACCTGCTCGCTCGCACCGCGCGTACCGAACGCAAGCATCAGGGCCTCACCGAGTTCGTCGTCGACATGGACACCGCCGGCATCGAGGTCACCCCCATCGTCGACCTCGCGGGCGAGCACCACTTCAACGAGATCACCTTCACCGACGTCCACGTACCCGCCCACCGCCTGCTCGGGACCGTCGGCGAGGGCTGGCGCCAGGTCGTGGAGCAACTGGCGTTCGAACGCGGCGGCCCCGAACGTGTCCTGTCGACGTATCCCCTGCTGGCCGGGTGCGTGGAGGCCCTCGCGGGCGACCCCCCGCACGCGCGTGACCTGCGCGTCGACCTGGGGAGGCTGACCGCGCGCCTGGCCACGTTGCGTCGGCTCGCGCTGCGGGTCGCCCGGCAGGTGGACGAGGGCCGGGCGCCGACGGTCGAGGCCGCCACGCTCAAGTACCTCGGCAACGCCTTCGAGAACGACGTGGTCGACTTCGCGCGCCGCGTGTGTCGGCGCATCCCGGACCCGGCCCTGCGGGCCGCGTTCGACCAGGCGCTGCTCGCCTCGCCGGGTTTCACCATCCGAGGGGGCGCCGCCGACGTGCTGCTGTCCCTGATCGCCAAACAGGAGACCCGCACGTGAAAGACGTCCACGCCGAATTGCGCGACCTCGTCGACGACATCACCGCCGGGCCCGGTGACCCCGACCGGCTGTGGGACACCGTCGTCGGTCTGGGCCTGCACACCATCGGCGTCCCCGAGGGCGACGGCGGTTCCGGCGGCGACGTCGCCGACCTGGCCACCGTGGTACGCCGCTTCGCGCACCGGGCGGCGTCCGTGCCGGTCGCCGAACACGCCGTGGCCGCCTGGGCGTTGACCTGCGCCGGCTGGCCGTTGCCCGCGGGCGGGCCCCTGGCGGTCGTGTTCGGCGGCGTTCCCGGGGTGGGCGGCCCGTACCCGGCCGTGCCCTGGGGCCGCCGCGCGACCGGCCTGGTCGTGGTCGGCTCGGACGACGTGGTTCGCTACGTCGACCTCGCCGGGCGGCGGGTCGTGGTGGGGGAGGGGGCCAACCTGGCCGGGGAACCGCGCGACGCCGTCGACCCGGGTGACATCCCCCTCGCCCACCTCGCCGGGGCACCGGACGCGGACGTGATCCGAGCCCGGATCGCCACGCTGCGCGCCGCGGCCCTGGCGGGAGCGTGCGCGGGAGCATACGAACTGACGCGCTCGTACGTCAAGGAACGCCGGCAGTTCGGGCGCCCCCTCATCGACATCCCCGCCGTCGCCGGCTCTCTCGCGACCATGAAGGTCACCGGGCTCCAGGTGAACGCCGCCGTGGACCGCGCGGTGGACCTGCACGCCGGCACCACGGGCCCCGAAACCCTGCTCGCCGCCGCGGCGGTCGCCCGCGTCGTCGCCGCGGAGGCCGCCGACACCGTCGCCAGGCTCGCCCACCAACTCCACGGGGCGATGGGCGTCACCCGCGAGTACGGCCTGCACCCCCTCACCACCCGGCTGTGGGCCTGGCGCGACGAGTACGGCGACGAGGAATCCTGGGCCCGGCTCCTGGGCGCCCACGCGACCGACGGCGGGGAACTCGACCTGTGGGAACGGCTCACCGGCTGAACACCCCGCTCGGCCACCGCACGCCACCCCACCCACTGGTCGGTCCCACCGCCGCCGACCACCCCGCGAGGCACCACCCCTGCTCCGCCGCGCTGCGCTCGGGCCTGCCGCGCCATCGAGGCACACCTCGTCGCGCCTCCCGGTCCGTCGGCCACAATCCGACACCGCACCGCCCCCGCCGCCGCACGCGAGAACCTGCCGGACACCGACCGCGTCGTCCATCGACGGGCGCGACCTCCGGTGGATCGGGACGTTGCTCGCCGGTCGCCCGGAGCGCCGGTCGGGGAGGCGCCACGGCCGCCGCCCCATCCGTGCGTTTCGTCGGGCCACCTTGGCGAGCGCACATAGAGTAATGCCTACGCAAATTCGATGCACCGAGCGACGTCGTGGGATTTGTGTACTGGACTATCGCAATTGTTCGGTCCACACTCAAGGCGCGAACCCGGGTGTCGACGGTCCGAAGCGGCCGATCCCCGATCAGTTGTCCGAATATGCGCCGCCGCGCGTGCTGCCGGCGATGCGACACCCCGCGACGGCCCGACAGTCGCCGTGTTCTCTTCCGACGAGAGGAAGCTCGTGCTCAGGAGACGCACCGGAGTCACCCCCCGGACTCCCGCCCCAGGCTCCCGCAACCGCGCGAGGTTGTGGGCCGCCGTGACCGCCGCCGCCGCACTCGTCGCCGGTTGCGGATCGAGTGGCGAGGCGAACCGGGCCGCCGACGGCCCGCCACGATCCGGCGGCAGCATCGTCGTGGACAGCCTCCAGGACGCGGCGACCCTCGACCCGTTCACGGCGCTCAAATCCGCCCTGGCCGACTCGCCGCGCCTGGACGCCCTCTACGACGGCCTCGTGTACATCGACGCCAAGAGCGGCGCCCTGCGACCGCAGTTGGCCGAGTCCGTCGCCATGACGCCGGGCAATCCGTCCGAGTGGACGGTCAAGGTTCGTCCCGGGGTCACCTTCACCGACGGCTCCGCCTTCGACGCGGAGGCGGTGAAGTTCAGTTGGCAGACCCAGGCGGATCCCGCCGTTCGGTCCTATCGCATGCTCGCGGCGTCGGGATTGACCCTGACCGTGGCCGACCCGCTCACCCTCACGGTGAAGCTGCCCGAACCCAACACCTTCTTCGACCGGGTGATCGCCCAGGAACTCAACTGGATCGTCTCACCGACCGCGTACCGCGCGGACCCGAAGGGTTTCGGTGCCAAGCCCGTCGGCGCCGGCCCGTTCAAGCTCCAGACCTGGGTCCGCGGCAGCCGGATGACGATGGTCAAGAACCCGACGTACTGGGGCGGACCCGCCCGCCCGTACCTGGACCGCATCATCTTCGACGTGGTCGCGGAGGAGAGCCAACAACTCACCAACATCGCCTCCGGCCAGGCGCAACTGGTGAACTCGTCCAACGGCGCGAACATCCAACGGGCGCGGACCGAGAAGCTCGATGTCGACGAAGTAGTCTCGGGTGGTGGGCAGTTCGTCACCTTCAACACGACTCGCCCCCCGTTCGACGATGCACGAGCACGTCGTGCCGTCGCGCTCGCACTCGACCCGGCCGACATGGCGAAGACCCTGCGCAACGGATACGTGCCGGCGCTCGGGCTCTCGCCGTCCCGGAACCCGTTCGTCTCCCCGGGCGTGGACCAGCCACGACCCGACAAGGCGGAGGCACAGCGCCTGTTCGACCAACTCGCGGCCGAGGGCAAACCGATGACCTTCGGGTATCTCGTCCCCCAGAGCCGCAGCTCGATGCAGGTCGCGGAATACTTCCAAAGCCGACTCAACGAGTTCCGCGGGGTCCGGATGAGCATCGAGAGCCTGGACTACTCCGCCTACGCCACGCGGTACAGCATCCAACGCGACTTCCAGGCGACCCTGTCACAACAATGGTGGGCGCACCCCGAACCCAACCTCCACAACCTCGTGCACTCCCAGAGCCCCCAGAACTACGCCGGCCTGCGCAGTCCCGAGATCGACGCGGCCCTGACCCGAGCGCGGACCAGCCAGGACGAGGTGGTGCGCCGGCAGGCGTACACCGAGGTCCAACGGATCCTCTCACGCGAACTCCCCTACTGGGTCTATGCGCGGGCCACCGTCGCGGTGATCGCGCACGCGAAGGTCACGGGCGTGGTCCAGGTCAACGACGGCACCTATCTGCCCGGTGAACTCGCCCTGACCGGCTGAGGAATCGGCGCGGGCTCGTCCCGTCGTCCACGCCGCGGCCGATCGCACCGCGCCTCGCCGGCGGCAAGCCGTAACCCGCCCTCCGCGGCGACGTCTTCACGACGTTTTCACGCCAACGCGCCCCCGGAGACAAGGAGAAGGACAAACATGCACGACCGCCTCGCAGTCCACGAACTCATGCATCGCTGGTGGTACGTCTACGACGAGGGACACTTCGACATCTGGCCGCAGATGTTCACCCGGGACACGTGGTTCACCTCCCGTACCGACACCGGCAAGCATCCCTATGAAGCCTTCATCGCCTCCGACAACCGCGGGCGCGACAAGGTGTTGGCCTGGCAGCGGGAACACCGCCTCGCCAGCCCGTACCCGCTGCGCCACAACGGCACCAACATCCACGTCGACGGCGAGACGGACCAGGAGGTCTCGATCACCTCGTACATCCACGTCACACAGATCGTCGGACAACTGCCTTCGGCGGTGGCGAGCGGCATCGTGCGGGCCGTGGTTCGCCGAGAAGGCGATGCCTACCGATTCGCCGTCGTACACGTCGTGCTCGACACGGTCGACTCCGTTGCCTTCGCCGAGCGTTCGGTCGATTCCTGACTTCGTAGGAGCCCGTCCCGGGACCGACGGACGACGTGCTTCGGTGATACGCCGTCGGGTCCCGCCGCCGGGGCGGCGCCGGCGGTTCGGCCGGCCACGGGCGCGGCGTCTCGTCGTGCCTCGTCGGCAACCCGGGCTCCACTCCCGCCCCTTCCGAAGGCAAAGCAGGTGCCTCGACCTCCTTGCCACGATCCGGTTCCCTTCCCAAGGCCAAGCAGGTTTCTCGACCTCCTTGCCACGATCCGGTCCCACCTCGGCCATACCACACCTTCGAAGGAACGCATGATGGGAACTCCCCTGCACCGCCGCGACTTCGTCCGCATCACGGCCGCCTCCGGCGCGGTCGCCGCCGGTGTCGTCGCAGCAGCCCCCGCAGCCCGGGCCGCCGGGGTCGACGAGCCCGAGGCGGTGAGCGTCGCGAAGGGGGCGACGTTCCTGCACGGCGTCGCGTCCGGTGACCCCCTGCCCGACGGGGTCGTCATCTGGACCCGGGTCACCCCCAACCCGGACTGCCGCCCGGGCTCGCGGCGCGGCCCGGCCTCCCTCGTGTTCTGGGAGGTCGCCCTCGATCGCGACTTTCGGCACCCGGTGCGCACCGGTCGAACCCGCACCGGCCCCGACCGCGACCACACCGTCCAGGTCGACGTGCGCGGCCTGCGCCCCGGCACCACCTACCACTTCCGCTTCCGCACCGCCCACGACAGCTCGCCGGTGGGGCGCACCAGGACCGCGCCGGCCGCCCGGCAAGACATCGGGGGCCTACGCTTCGGCATCGCGACGTGCACCAACTACGCCAACGGCCACTTCGCCGGCTACCGGCACCTCGCACGGCGCGGCGATCTCGACGCGGTGATCCACCTCGGGGACTACACCTACGAGTTCGCGACCAAGCCCGGGAACATCCGCGCCATGGAGCCACCCGTCGTGTGTCGCACGTTGGCCGACTACCGCGCCCGGCACGGCCGGTACCGCACCGACCCCGACCTTCAGGCGATGCACGCCGCGGCACCGATCATCGCCACGTGGGACGATCACGACGTATGCAGCGGGTGGTGGTCCGGCGGCGCGGACGAGCACGATCCGGCCTCCGACGGGAGTTGGGCGGACCGCCTCGCGGCAGCGAAACAGGCGTACTTCGAGTGGCTGCCGGTACGCCGGGCGGTGCCCGGTTCCACGCAGCGTCGGCTGTCCTTCGGCACCCTCGCCGACCTGACCATGCTCGACCTGCGCAGCTTCCGCTCCCGGCAGGTCGCGGCGACCGACACCGCCGGCCTCGACGACCGGGCGCGCACCCTCACCGGCCGCGAGCAGATGGGCTGGCTCAAGGACGGCCTCGCGCGCGGCACGGCCGGCTGGAATCTGATCGTCAGCTCCGTCATGGCCGCGCCGTGGTGGCTGCCCAGCGGACGTCCCGAGGCGCCCGTGACCGTCAACTCCGACCAGTGGGACGGCTACCGGGCCGAACAGAGCGAGTTGTTCACCCACCTGCGCCGGCAGGACAAGCGCAACACCGTCTTCCTGAGCGGAGACCTGCACTCCTCGTGGGCCGGCGAGGTCCCGGCGCCCGGGGGAGGGGCGCCGGTCGCCTCGCAGTTCGTGATGACGTCGGTTACCTCGACGCCCTTCGGCACGCTTTACCCCGGCGGGGTGGGCGCGCAGATCGTCGCCGCGATCCGCGCGTTGAACCCGCACCTGCAGTGGGGCGAAGCCGAATCCAACGGCTGCGGCGTGCTGGACGTGACCGCCGCACGTGTGCAGATGGACTGGTACAAGATCGCCGACCGTACCAGGCCGGACAGCGCGGTCACCCACCTGAAGTCGTTCGCCGTCGACGGAGCGACGAAGC
This sequence comes from Embleya sp. NPDC020886, assembly GCF_044333915.1. Taxonomy (NCBI): domain Bacteria; kingdom Bacillati; phylum Actinomycetota; class Actinomycetes; order Kitasatosporales; family Streptomycetaceae; genus Embleya; species Embleya sp. NPDC020886. The sequence continues at coordinate 743,053 of NZ_JBIRRX010000003.1, forward strand.
GGATGGTGCCCGCGACCACGCCGGTCTGACCGCGCAGGGCGGCTTCACGCCGGCGCGGGGGTACGGCAGCGCGCTCGCCACCGTGAGCCCTTCGACGGCGCGTCGCCCACCTCACGGGCGAAACACGCCGGTGGGTGCCCGCCCGACGGCGGGCGTCGGACGGGCACCGGGGGCGGCTGCCGTGCCCCGTGTCGAGGGGCTGGGTCGCCCTGCGCGGTTTGCTTTCGCGCCGGGAGCTCACCCGGGGTGTCGCCGCCCGTGGGGCGGCCTGCTCGATCTGCTCACCGCGTCGGCGCGGGAACGCCCGCTGCCGTGCCTGGTGGACGACGCGCACCGGCCGGACCACGTGTCGGCCCGGGTGGTGGCCTTCGCGGCGCGCCGGCTACGGGACGAATCGGTGCCCGTGGTCCCGGCAAGCCGTCGGCCGATCACCGGCCTGCGCGGCCTGCCCGAGTCGGGGGTTCAGGGCCTCGGGACCGCCGCCGCGCCGGACCCGCGGGATCGACACGAGAACGACGGGGCCGCCGCCGCGACGGTCCGGCCCCGCAGAGGCTCGTCGTCGGTGTGGTGATGCTCGTGCGTCTCACACGGGCTTTCGGAGCAGGAAGACGTGGTATCCGGCGTGGTCGCGGACGAACTCGCGCAGCTTCGGCATGGCGTCGTCCATGGCGGACGTGGTGTCGGAACCGTAGCGCGCCAGGATCCGGTCGTGGTTGTCGCGATACAGGACGTCCATCACTTCGCCGCACAGCGCCAGGTCCTGGGTGTGGTTCTCCAGTCGCACGAGTTCGAATCCGGCCTCGGCCGTGCGGCTCAGCAGGGTGGCCGGGTTCTGCGGCGGCAGGGACGTCCACACGGCGCGAAAGACGGCCAGGTGTTCGGGGGTGGGGTTCCCGCGTTGGGTGAACTCGGTGAACAGCAGTCGGCCGCCGGGCCGGAGGACGCGCAGGGCGTGCCGCAGTGTGGCGAGTTGGTCGTGCATGTGCGGGAACGAGTCGATGGCCCAGGCGGCGTCGTACGACTCGTCGGCGTGTTCCGCACCGAGGTTCATGGCATCGCCGAGGCGAAAACGCACCCGATCGTCGAGACCCGCCTGCCGGGCGCGTGCCTCGCACAGGGGAATCTGCGAACTGCTGACGGTGATTCCCGTGACCCGGGCGCCGGTTGCGCGGGCCAGCCGGACGGCGGGACCACCGGTGCCGCAGCCGATGTCGAGCAGGTGGTCGTCGGGTCCCAGGCCCAGGGCGTCGATGTAGTGGTCGGTCTGCTGATCCATACCGAGATTGGCCAGATCGAGCAGGCTGGAGGCGGGGGCGCGCCCGTCGGGCGGTGCCCAACTGCCCACGTGGATGGCGGAGTCGCCGAGAATGAGGCTGTAGAGGTCGCCGAACTCGTCGTACGAGGCGCCCACCTCCTCGGGGGTCGGCGCAGTCTGTGTACCTTCGAGGCTTTCATCCGCTGCCATGCCGCTCACGATAGTGGCGAACCCACGGCCCACAGAAGGCGATCGCCGGACATCGCCGTGCGACCGCTCCGTGCCACCGCGCGAACGCCATCCGGGGCGTCGGGTGTCGGGCGAGGGCGCGCCGCGGACAGGCGGATGGCGCATCCCCGCCGCCGTGCGGGTGTCCCGGGTGCGCCGGGCGGCAGTCGGCCGTGGTGGTCGCGTGCTGCCCCGGCACCCACGCCCGGCACGCGCGTGCCCCCGTGGCGGGCCACACCGGTGGAGGAATCGGCTGTGACGGTGGTCCGGAGCCGATGGCGCGTGGAGCGGTCCCGGTCGGCAGGCACGCATGGACCCGGCCGGAAACCGCTGCCTGCGGTCGCACGTCGGCCTGCGGCGGGCATACCGGGATGTCGCGGGCCGACCTCGACCCGTAGGGACGGACAGGCGTTGTTCGGGTGTGCCGAGGCAACTCCGCGGCGGCCCCGAGGCGATGGTGGTCGTGGGCGGTCGGGTGGACGCGGAACCGCGGACGGCCCGCCGACGTCACATCACCATGGCAGAGTCGAATGCGCGACCACCCGCCGCACGGACGACCTACGTCGTCACCGCCGCACTGATCGCCGCCGTCTGCATCGGGATCGCACTGTGGTTCCTGTTCGCCGACGGTGACGACGACAAGCCCGAGGCGGGGGCCTCGATACCGACGGTGTCCGACACACCCGTCACCGCCCCCGTCGCCCCACCCACCGCCACCTCGCCCACCTCGCCCACAGCCACCCCCGCCGGGACCCCGGCCACGACGACGACCGCACCATCGCGCACCGCAGCCCCCGCCACACCCGCCGACGGCCGCCTCGACACGCGGACCGTCTCCTTCGCCGACGCTCGCGGCCTCCCCAAGGTGTTCGCCGTCGCCGAATCGGCGACCCAGGACGCGAACGTCCTGGCCGCCGTGTTCGCGGGCAACCCGTCCAAACGTCCCGGCGAACCCGTGCCCACCACCGACTTCGCGCGCAACGTCGTGGTCACCGTGACCGTCGAGGCGGGCTGCCTCGACCCCGAGGGCGCCCGTCTGTACGCGAACGGGAACCGGCTCAGGCTCGACGTACGCCTCCCCGACCGCAGCGCCCCGCCGGAGTGCATCGCCCCCTACACCCGGCTCGCGCGCTTCGAGGTGCCGCGCACGTCGATGCCGAAAGCACCGCTCCTGAACGGCACCCCGCCCGCCACTCCGCCCGCGAACGCCCGCTCCTGACCGGCACGTCGATCATGTGACACAGACCTCCGCACAGACCGCGGGCCAACCGGACTCCGACTCGACACCATGCGTTGGGGCGGAGGGCAACTCGGGTGCCTGCGGCTGCCGGTGGGCGTCCGGTACGCCATGGTGGTCACCGACCACGAGGTGTTCGTCTTTCGGGTCCGCACCGAACCGGCCCGATCGGCGGACCACTTCGTCGTGTCCTCCTGCGTGCCGACGTCTCGCCGGGCGCCGCCGCAGCGGTCTGCGGCATACTCGCGTCTCGGTCAACTCCCCACCCCACAGCCGGATTACGGGCGACCGGCGGCCGCGCGCGGTAGGGTCGGGCCGGGGAGTGGGAGAACGTGTTCTCGCGTTGGTCACACGGCGCGAGGCGTGGGGGGAGTGCGTCGTGTCCATAAGCGCGTGCCTGGAGATCCATCAGATCAACGTCAGCCAGGGCGACTCGGTTCTGATCATCAACCGCGACCCGGTCCGGGTGAAGGCGGCGATCGACGCCGCGCGCGCGAAGAACGCGGCGCTACCCGATCCCGGCGAGCCGATCGACCATGTGCCCTACGCCGTGCACTACGACATCCCGCTGAAGGGGACGGTCACCAAGGCGCTGCTGATCGACGGCGGCAACGACGAGTTCGGCGGCGACGTGGTGGATTACCTGAGCACGCACGGCGTCGTCGACACGTCCGTGGCGTACCAGCCGAACCTCTACGTGATGATCAGCCACTACCACGCGGACCACATGGACGGCTTGCGCAGCATCTTCAAGCGGCGCAAGAAGCCGGGCTCCACCGTACTCGTGCGCAACATGCACCCGGCACGCGTCTACCAGGCGGCCGGCAAACGGGCCGGGATGAGCGGCGGCTTCATCGCGCTCCAGACCGACATCAACGAGGCGATGACGGGCAAACCCAAGAAGGAACGCACGCAGTTGGTCGCGATCTTCCCCGGCGGCCTGGACACCGACGAGGACTACACCAAGGTGTGGAATCCGCAGGCCGGGACCGAGACCGACACGGCGGAGGTCTGGCTCGGAAATTCCGCGAGCGGGATCCGCATCTCCTTCCGGGTGATCGCGTCGGGCCAGGCCGTGCGCAAGAAGCCGTACGGCGGCAACGTCGTCGTGTCGTCCAAGACGAAGACGGTGGACCAGAACGACCGTTCCATCGTGGGGATGTTGTCGTACGGCTCGTTCCGGTTCTTCATGGGTGGCGACATCGCCGGCGACGGCGGCCCCGCGGGCGGGAACCGCGGCAACAACGACAAGGCGGCCCAGTTGTTGCCCAACGACGCGCTGAAGTCCTTCACCGCGCACGCCGACGTCGAATCCCCGGTCGGCGACGCCCTCGTGCGGTTCTTCCCCATGCCGCACAAGCGGCGGCCCGGCAAGGACAAGGCTGCGAGCGCGGGCTACGCGACGGTGATGAAGGCGAACCACCACGGCAGCAAGTCCAGCAACGACGTACGGCTGCTGGCCTCCGTCCAGCCCATGCTGTTCCTGATCAGCAGCGGGTTCCGCTCGCTGTTCCACCACCACCCGACGCAGCACGTGATCAACCGCACCAACGACAGGGTGACCCCGCAGTGGGTGGACCTGACCGGAGCGCGGATCACCAACTCGATCGTCCAGACCTACGTCACCGAGTGTGCGGACGTGGTCGTCACCTCGAAAGGCAGCACCAAGAGGTTCGGCGTGAACCTGCACGACGCGCCGATCATGGGGGACATCGTGGTACGGCCGGTCGACGAGTCGGTGCTGGCGCTGCGCGCGGCGGATTACAACGACTACCCGGACCTGGTCGTCCAGGTCTACGGCACCGGCACGCTGACCAATCTCGACCGCACCCGGACCACCCTACGGCCGACGGAGCCGCGCAACTCCGCGCCCGGGGACATCTATCCGATCGGCCCGTTCGTGCACGAGACCGAGTTCTGATCGCCTGTTCGTTCTCTCCGTCCTGTTCGTGCACCCGACCCGGCTCTGCTCGCTCTGCTCGCCGCGATCGCGCGGCCGCTGCGGCCCGGGCGATGCGCGCCCGGTCCCCTTGGAGTCGCCATGCCGTTCACCCTGGTCCAGCCCGATGCGGGGAACCCCCGGTATCGCCTCGACGGCGTCTTTCCCGAGCCGGAGGTCGAGGCGACGCTCGGCACCACGTACTGGAAGCAGGGCCCGCACTGGATCGGCTTCGACGAAGGATTCTCCGAATCGGTGGTCGTCCGCGCCTACTTCGACCCCGCCGAGTATCGGGAACAGCAGCGCGGCTTCGGCGCCGACCCGGCCGCCTTCCGATACGTCGGCTACCTCCAGTGCGCACAGTTCACGTTCCTCGGCACGCCGATCACGCCGGCGGCGTTCGGCGGCCGGGTCGCCGACCGACAGCCGTACGTCTTCGACCGGACGCAGAAGTACTTCGTCGACCTCGTGGACCCGGCGAACGCCCGGGCCTGCAACATCCCCGTGCCGCTGTACGCGTTCAACTCCCTGCTCACCGACGGTGATGTGCGCAGCATCGACGACCTGTACGCGCCGCACTCGCACGGGGCGCTGTGGGCCTCGGACCCCGACTTCCGGTACTCCGAGGCCGCCGTGCTGACCGCCGAGGTCCCGCCGGGGCTGCTCACCCCGGACGCCGTCGGGGACTGCCTCACGCCGGACAACCTGGTGCTCGCGCTGCCCGTGACGCCGGCGCAACTGGCCCACGCCGAGCCGTATCAGCTCGCGCTGCGGTCGCTGGCGACCACCGCGTTGCCCGGCGACGACGCGCCGTGGCTGCCCGACCTCGTCCGCGAGGAGGTGGCCGCCCAGGTCGTCGGCCGGTTCGTCCTGCTGACCCTGCCCGACGACGAGGATCTGGGCGACACGCTGGTCATCTACTCGCGGCCGGGGTTCGAGGACGACAGCGAGGTGTGCGTGCACGTGCTGTCCGAGTACGACATGGCCGAACTGGTGGCGCGGACCGGCAACGAGGCGCTGTGGCGCATCAAGGAGCACCTGGATCCGTACGATCTCGGTTTGGCGGTGGACGGGTTGGCGCCCCCGCCGCAGGTGCGCGGCGCGCGGGGCCTGCTGGCACCGCCGTTCGCGTTCCCGCCGGAGACGTATCCGCTGGAACTGACGTACTGGATGTGCGCGGTCGGTGTCCGTGGCCGGGGTACCGCGACGCGCGGCAGCACCAAGCTGCTGAGCGCGGTGCGGTGGTCGGCGCTGTACCGCTACGACGACGACCGGGGCCGGCTGGTGTTCGGGGCCGTGCGCCCGCCGCGGTGGGTGGACGACTTCGACGTGCCGGCCGCGCTGAGGCGCTACGACCAGGCCAAGCGGGAGGCGCCGACGCGGGCCGGGTTCGACACCGGCAATTTCACCCTCGCCGCACTCAAGCGGGACAGGTTCGGGGCCGGCCCGAAGCCGGTCTACGGCTGACCCGCCCGCCGGCCGTTCCCCGCCCCAACCCCTGCCGTGTGCACCGCCGACCCCATGTGAGGACCGATCCGCCATGCCCGACCCCACGGACGCCGAGATCCTGAACGCGCTGCGCGGTCGGCTGGTCGCGACCCGCGGCTCGGCCGCCGCACCGGGCACCTTCGCCTACCGGCTGGACGCGACCACTGTGCCGGGGCCGACCGGCGATGTGCTGCGCCAGACGCTCAACCGGCAGTTGCGGCTGTCCGCGGGTGCCATCCCGACCCTCGTGTCGGCGGGCTCCCCGAGCGTGGACGCGGGCGTGCTCCGGCTCACCGGCACCTCCGACGTGCTGACCGGCGACCCACTGACCGAGGTCTCCCTCGTCTTCACCGTGTCCGCGGACCGCGGCCTCCGGTGCGCGTGGACCGCGCGACCGCCCGCCGACTGGCAATTCACCGACTCGTTCCCCGAGTTGATGGAGTCGAGGTTCGAGTATCTGCCGCTCACCGACGCCGTGTTCATCGCGACCACGCACGCGCACGTCGACCCGGCGTTCTTCTTCCCTCTGTATCCGGGCGCCGGGTTGAACTTCCAGGCGACCCTCGCGGTGCGCAGCGACCTGCGGCCGGTGGGCGGCGCGGCCGGCGACACCGGCGTGCAGCGGGTCCGGATCGGCGGGCGGGTGGTGGCCACCGCCCCGGGAGTGCGGCCGTCGCTGCAATGGGGCAGCGAGGCCCCGCTGGGCCCGCTCACCGCGGCACGCTTCGGGCAGAGCCCGAGTACGGTGCGCTCGGGCATGCTGCGGCTGGAGTGCGGGAGGGATCCGGCCGCCGACGTGCTGATCGTCCAGGGCAGCACCGGAGTGGGTCGCGCCACGGTCGAGTGCTCGGTGGATCTGCCGACTTCGGGTGCCGGCCGGCCGGTGCTGCGGATCACCGGCCCGCTCGCGAACGCGGGCTCGACGAGCGCGGCACTGGCCCTGTGCGGAGTGCCGGACGCCGCCGCGAAGCGGCTGCCCACGTCACTGCTGGACCTCGCCGGGGCCACGGTGACCGGCTACGCCGAGCAGGTGTCCCCGGCCGGTGACGAGGCGGGTCGCAGCACCGTCACGCTCGGCTTCGGCACGGGCGAATGGACGCTGATACCGGGCGCGTTGGCGATATCCGGCGTCACGCTCGCCGTCACGGTCATCCGGGCGCCCGCCTACCCCACCGGAATCTCCGTCGCCTTCTCCGGGGCGATCTCCGGCACCGTGACCCTGGGCGGAAAGCCGTTCGCGGTGCGTGCGACAGTGCCGGCGAACGGCCCGTGGCGGGTGGAGATCACCGACGACGACGCGGGCCGGCTGCTGCCCGAACTCGCCCGCCTGGACGGCCTCGCGGGTTTCGACGCCGCCCGGCTGACGGCCGCGCTGCCGCCGACACTGGTCGACGCCGGACGGCCGACCTCGGTGAGCGGGATCGCGTTGCTGGTCGACCCGGTCGCGCGTGAACTCCGGGAGGTCTCATGCACGATCGCCCAGCCTGGCGGGAGCGCGTGGCCGGTGCTCGGCGGCCTGCTGACGCTGTCGGGCTGGGCCGTCGACCTGACTGCGGTTCGGGACGCGGCCGGCGCCTGGACGGTGTCCGGCGCACTGCGCGGCCGGGCCGCGCTCGGCTCCGGGCCGCAGGCGCCCGCGTTCGACATGCGGCTGCCCGTACCCGCGCGCGACGACGAGCCGTGGACGCTCGTGCTCGACCGGGACACCCTCGTACGGCTGCCCTCGATCGGCCACGCGCTGGCCCTGCTCGGCGGCGACCCGACGGTGCTGCCCGCCGGGATCGCGACGCTCGGCGCACTGACCCTGACCCGGCTGGCCGTGGCCCTCGACCCCCGGACCCTCACGCTCACGCAGCTCTCGCTCGCGTTCGAACAGTCGGCCGACGCCTGGACGATCATCGACGGCAAACTCGCGGTCCGCGGTGTCTCCGCCGCCTTGGTGTTCGATCCCGAAACCGACCCGGTGGGCGTACTCGGCACCATCGACGGCGAACTGACGCTGTGCGGCAGCCCGGTGGACGTCACCGCCGTGAAGAACGACTTCGAAGGCGGCTGGCAGGTGCTGGCCGGATTCACGCACACCGTGCACGTGCCCGGCTTCGAAGCGCTCGACGGCTGGCTCGCCGGCCCGCGGGCGCGTGCCGCGCTGCCCGCCGCCCTGCCCCTGGCCAAGGGATTCGACGTGTGCCGGGTGGCGCTGGCGTTCTCCGGCGCGGCGGGCGGGGCGTTGGCCCGCTTCGGCTTCGCGGTGGAGGCCCCCGAGGCATGGACGCTGGTTCCCGGCCGCCTGGCCCTGACCGGGGTCACCGCCGAGGTGCGCAGTGCCTACCCCGTCACCGCGGACACCGTGGTCGCCGCCGTGTTCGGGACGCTCGCGATCGGCGCCACCGACATCCGGCTGGGCGCGGTCAAGCCGGCGCCGGGCCGGCCGTGGGAATTCACCGGACGCCTGGCAGGCGACCGGGTCCTGGACGTCGCCGAGACCGCCGCCGCAGTGGCGGCGCCGGACCGCACGCCCCTGGCCCTCCCGTCGGGCGCCAAGGATCGCGGGCTCTCGGACCGCGTCACGCTCACCGCCGCGGAGATCCGCGCGATCCCCGAGACCGGCGCGCTCCACCTCGAAGGCCGGGCCGAGTTCGACGCGTGGCGGATCCCGCTGGGCGCCGCGAAACTGCCGGTGACCTCGATCGGCGCGACCCTGGACCTGCCGGGCCGGGCCGCAGCCGCGAGCGCGAGCGTGACCGGCACACTGGAGTACGCGGGGCTGCGCGCCGCGGTGACCCTGGCGCTCGGCGCGGCGTCCGCGCCCACCGTGCTCACCGGCACGGTCACGGTCGCCGACGCACCGCGCGTGTCGATCGCCGCGCTGACGGACGGGGTGTGTACGCCCGCGGCGGGCACGGGATGGCAGGCCGTCGCGCCGGGCAGCCTGGCGCCGTCGACGTTCGGCTCCGCCTCGCTCCACCTGAACGCGACCACCTCGCAGCTCATGTTGTCGGGGCAACTGGCCCGGCAGGGCGCCGTCCCCGCGTGCAACGCCTTTGTGTACCTCGCCCCGGATCCGCGCCCCGGGCAGGGCGGGCGCATGCACTACGCGGTGTCGCTGGTGGTCGGCGCGGGCTTCCGGTTCGACTCGATACTGCCCGCCGCCTGGAAGGTCGACGACCGGCTGCGGGTCGGCGAGGCACATCTGGTGGTGTCGGATCTCGCGGGCACCACCCTGGGCGAACTGAGCCGCGCCACCGCGCCGTTGCTCGAACGCGCCGGATCGTCGCCGGCGCCGCTGAAGAATCTCGGCGACCAGGCGCTGACACTGTCCACCGGGGTGGCCTGCGCCGTGCGGATCGACTTCGCGCGGACCGCGCTGTTCGCGCACCTGCTGGAGATCGGCATCGGTGCGGCGACGCCGACACTGTGGTTGGCAGCGATGATCGAGCACGCCGACCCCTCGCGCACGGTCTTCACCGCCGACCTGCCCGACATCACGATCGCGCGCACCGTCCGGCTCACCCACACCCCCGACCGTCCGCGCGGCATCCGGGTCGAATACCGGCCGGCCCTGGCCGATCGGGTGGAACTGGCGGGTCGGGTCGAGCTGGTCGAGATCTTCGGGCGCACCTACGCCTTCGACGTGACTCTCGTCGCGGACGACGCCGGGCTCACCACCCGAGTCCGGCAGGGCACCGCGGACACCGTGCCGGCGCCGTTCATGCTGCGCGGTCTGGCGCTCGAACACCTCAGTGCGGACATCGCCTACCGATGGGCCGTTCCGGCCGCGCCCGGCCGCCCGGCCGTCCCGCAGACGTCGACGGTCATGATCCGCGGCCGGGTGCTGCTCGGGCCCGCACCCCGCACGGGCGAGCCGGACCGGCGGCTCGACTGCGCCGCGCGGCTCGTGCTCCGCGACGGCGTCCCGGTGCTCTACGACGTCTCGTTGGCCGCCGACTGGTCGCTCGCCGGGTTCCTCGCCCAGTGCTTCACCGGAACGTCCGCGACCCGGCCCGGCACGCTCATCGACGTCGGACTCCGGTCCGGCACCCGGATCTCGTACTACGAGGCGGACCGGGACCCGGGCGCCACGCTCCGAGCCCCCGACGGCACGGTGCCGCGCGACGGGTACACCATCGACGCCCGGCTCACCGTGCGCCTGATCGCCGACCTCGACCTGCACGCCATCGTCACGGTCCTGCGCGACCCCAGGACCGGCCAGTGGGACCGCGTCGCGGCGACCGCGGTATTGGACGCGCCGCTCGACCTCGGGTTCATGTCGCTGGCGGGCACGACCCGCCCCGGCGGCAGCGGGACGTACCAGGGCGGCCCCGAACTCGGCTTCGAGACCGGGCCCTCGGCGACGGCGCGGTTGTCGGCGGGCATCAACTTCCTGGGCGAGGCGTTCGCGGTGGCGTCCGTGTCCGTGGCGCCCGGGCACGACGGGGGACGGGTGTTCACCGGGCGGCTCACGTCCCTGCGTTCCCTTCCCCCGTTCGGGCCGCTCGCCTGCGGGTTCCGCTACAGCACCCATCCGGCGGGCGCGGGTGCCGAGTTCGCGCTCGACGGGTGGCCGTCGTTCGGCCTCGCGGAGAACCTGGTCGACTTCGTGTCGGCGATCAAGGCGCTCGCGGACGCCGAATCCCTGTCGCTGTGCGGGCCGTTGGGCAAGCTCGTCGCCCGGCACGCGGTGAACACCTCGTACACGGTGACGCCCGCGGTGACCGCGGTGGGCGACGACCTCGTCTTCAGCCTCACCGGCACATGCTCCCTCACCCTGGTCGGGGCCGACGCCCCGTTCCTCACCTCGGCCTTCCCGGCGTTCGCCGTGCACGTCCCGACGACCACCCGGTGGGACCGGCTTCCCGGCGTCCTCGCCGACGGGATCCGCGGCGCCGCCGCGCAGTTCGCCCGGGCACTGCTCGCGGACCCGGCGAAGATCGCCCTGTTCCTGGCGCTGGTCGTCGGGGAGGAGGCCCTCGACGTCGCCACCGTCCTGCTGTGCGACGGGCTGATCACCAGTGCGGCCGTCGAAGGGGTCGAGGCCGCCGCGCTGGTGCTCGCGACGATCGGAGCCGGGGGCATCCTGGGGTCGGCGACCGTCGCCACGCTGGCGGCGGCCATCGCGAAGGCCGTCTCCGACGCGGCAAGCCACGGCGGGCCCGGCACGAACAGCGGGATCGGCACCCCGGCGCTGCACGAGGCCGGCTACGACAACGGCACGGTCGCCGCGCGCTGGGCCGGCGCGAGCCGCGCCGCCGGGTACACGCTGGCCGTGTTCCGCCCCGACGGCACCCAACTGGCGAGCCGCAACCTGGGCCTGGTGCTCCAGGGCGCACTGCCGCTGGACCCGAACACGCTGCCGCCCGGTGACTATCCGGTACGGGTCAGGGGCATCCGAGGCCCCCTGAGCGGACTGTGGTCCCAGCAGCTCGTGCTGAGCAAGCCGGCCCCGCCGACGGCGACCCTGGCCTACGGGCGCTCGCAACTCGTCGCGACCGGCACGCCGCAGGCCGGTACCGAGCAGGTGGTCATCCGGGTGTTCGACCCGAACGGCGTGATGCTCGCAAACGAGGTGAGGCCGGCCTCGGCCCCGACGCTGACGGTGCCGCTGCCGGTGGCCGCCGGCAGCGCCGTTCCGCTCGCGCAGCCGGTGCGGGGCGCGTACACGGTACAGGCGCAGGCACTCGGGCACGGGCACTTCCCGGGGGCGTGGAGCCCGCGGGTGCCGTACACCGTCCTGTCGCAACCGGCGCCGACGATCCTGTCCGTCACGCAGTCCGCGGGGGACTTGACGATCGCCTGGAACACCCCGGTGCCGTGCGACGTGGCCGTGGTCGACCCGACCACCAACAAGGCCGTGGCCACCTCCACCGGAGTCCTGAACGGGCGTGTCACGCTGAGCCCTTCGCCCGCGCCGGTCTCGGGGCGGGCGTACTACGTCCATGTATGGGTGAACAACCCGGGCGTCGGGATGAGCGGATGGGCCGGCCGGGTGTTCAACGCCTGGGTGGTCGCCGCCCCCGCGCGCGCCGAACTGCGCAACGACCTGGGCACGGTCACCGCGTCGTGGACGGCGGTCGCCACGCCGGCGGGCGCACCCGCGGCACCCACCTACACCTACGAACTGGTCGACTCCTCCCCGGGCTCGGGCCCCTACGCGGTCGGCGGCGGCAAGGAAATCGTCGGCACCGACGCCCGCGGGGTCGTGCTCGCCGACGGACGCGCCCTGCACACCCGGTCGACCTACCGGGTCCGGGTGCGGGCCGAGATGTACGGCAACACCAGCGCGTGGACGACCTCGCCCGGCCTCCTGCTGGTCACCCTGCCGCGACCGCTCACCCCGCAACTCACCGCCGACGACGCGGAACTCACCCTGGTGTGGACGGACCCACCCAGCATCGTCGCCGACGCCGCGCGCACCACCCTGACCCTCACGAACTCCGAAGGCCCGCTGCCGGCCGGCGCCGTTGTGCAACTCGGCTACGAGGCGGTGCTGTCGTGCGGCGGGACCGAGGTCGGACGGGCCCGGGCGATCACCGCGCGCGGCCTCGTGCTGCGCCGCGCCGACGGCCGCCGGCCCGCGCCGGGGGAGGAGTACACGGCCCAGGTGCGGCTGGCCACTCCGCAGACCACCGGGCCGTGGGCGCCTGCTACGGGAGTGGTCGTCCTGGGGGCCGTTCGCGACGCGCGGGCCTACGGGCTCCCGCCCAAGCAGAACCCGGTGCTGGTCTCCTGGACGGCCCCCATCGGCCCGCTGCCGCTCGGCCTCCACTACGAGGTCGTCGCCATCCGCGACCGCGACGCACTGGGCCGGCCGCTCGAAGGCGCGGCCCGCACGATCACCACGACCACCGTCACCCCGACTTCCGCCGACGCCCCGGCCGCCACGACCCGACTCGCCACCACGAACTGGTTCGGCTACTACATCATTCGCGTCCGCGCCCGCACCCTCCGGGCCGGCGGCCCCTGGTCCGATGCGGCCACCCTGGCCTTCCGCGACCCGGGAACTCCCTGACGCGGACGCCGAGATGCGGGCGGGTGCGGGTGCAGATGTGTGCGGGCGGTCTCGCGGTATCGGCTTCTCCCATCGGACTTCACGGCCTCTCCGTGCCATCCGTCGACCCCAGTCGGGTAGCGTCCCAGGATGACCGTGACATTCGACGAGGCCGTCCGCGCCCGGCTGCAAGCCCCCAACATCTGGTACGTCGGCACCGTGTTCCCCGACGGAGCCCCCCAGGTCAGCCCGATGTGGGTGGACCTGGAAGGAGAGGGGGAGTTGACGTTCAACACCTCGGCGGGTCGGGTGAAGGAGGAGAACCTGCGCCGAGACCCCCGCGTCTACCTCTCGCACGCGGACACCGCCGACCCCTTCGACCGCGTGCAGATCAGCGGCGTGGTGGCCCGCTTCGTCGACGGTCGGGAGGCACACGACCGGATGGACGTACTGGCCCGCAAGTACCTGGGCGTCGAGCGCTTCGAGTGGACCATGCCGGGGGAGCGGCGCATCGCGGTGATCGTGCGCCCGCTCAAGGTGCGGCACATCGTCGGAGTGGAACGATTCCGGCCCGGCGGCCCCGTCCCCGCTTCCTGAAGGACTTCCTGCGTCGCCTCGAACGCTTCGGCGATTCGGCCGGGCGGAAACTGTCGACGACTTGAACGCTCGTACGGGTGTGCGATGTTCGGTGGGAGCGGTAGCGTCGGCTCGTGGAACGTTGCCCCGCTGCGCACGACGACGACCCGGTTCCTTGCGAGGGCCCAGCCGACGCGGTCCGCGTCGTGGATCAGCTCGGCGCCGAGACGCTCGCCTGTGTCCGGCACGGCGCCGTCCTGTACGCGTCGCTGCTCGAACCGCACGTGTACCCGGGCCCCGGCGGACGAGACGGCGACGCCGCCGAGGTGCACCACCTGGGCCGCGCGCTGCGCCCGTTCGCCTTCGCCGCCGACGAAGACCACGACATCACGCGCGAGATCGAGACCTACCTGAGGTATCGCGGCGCCTGACCGAGGGCGGACGAACGGGGGAGGCCGTGCCTGCCCTCCCGCGGCGGAAAGCGTCGAGACCGCGGCCAAGACCGCGGGGCCGGTCGCCGCTCGCGGTGCGTCCCTGTCGCGCGTCCCCGGCGCTTTCCGGATGCCACCGGTGACCGTGTCCCGGGCGCGACGGCGGCGCGATCGCGCCGCCACTCGTAGCTGTGCGTCGGTGTCGCGCGGAGGCAGGGGTGCCCGGGGCGGAAGACGGGCGCGGGGCGCCCGCCGTTCTGCGGTGTTCGAGCCGGGGCCACCCCGACACGGCCCGGATGACGTCGGGTTGCTGCGCCGAACGGTGCCGTCCGCGGCGTGCGGAACGCAGTCGACGGGAACTGGGCGTTCCGGTCACCGCGCGAAAGACCGACCGATCAAAGCACCGCGAGGACCACGAGGTCGTCCTCGGCTGTGTCGCCTTCCGCGCCGGCCGACCGCTGTCAGGGCCCGCAGAGCGGCATGGTCCGCACGTATCCGCCGAGGTTCTCGTCGTCGGTGCCTAGGAGGGCGTCGGTGGATCCGGGCAGGCACTCCACTCCTTCGACCTTGTAGCCCGGGAAGGTGGCGAGCACCGTCGGGCGGCCGCGAGCGTCACTCGTACCCGGCCGTCCGCCGATACGGTCACCCGGCCGGCGTCGCTCACGGCGGAGTCGAACGGGCCGTCGTCGCCCGCGTCGGCGGCCGAACTCACGAGGATCCGGCCGGTGTCGGTCACCGAGATGTCGGAGATGTGCCGCGTGGAGTCGGCGGCGGGATACGCCGCCCGGTAGGCGCGGCGCGTCACCGACCCGAACTGCGGCTGCCCCCAAGGGGCGAACGAGAGCGGCGCCGCGTACAGGGTCGCGGGACGATCCGGGCCCGCGCCGCGGTCCGCCCACAGGGCGGCGAGTCGCCCGTTCCGGGCCACGAGCGCGAAAACCCGCCTACGCCATCCGCCACACGGCAGCAGATCCGGGACGAACGGCCGGCAACACCCGTCCCCCGTCCTCCCGCAGCCGGTGTCGAACGGCGCCGTCGCGGCCCGAGGCCGACGCGACCACGCCCGAGCGCCCGCGCGGTCAAGTGGTCGTCGGCCATCGGGGCCCGGTGTCGGGGTGGTGGGCCCATACGTACTGGCTGTCGGATGTGACGGTCATGCCGTGGTCATACAGCCCGGGGCCGCCCGCTGCGATCCACCGGTCCCAGGCTGTTTCCAACTCGTCTCCCAGGCGTCTTGCTCCGCCCTGGTACAGGGTGGTCCGGCTGCCCGCCGATGCGGAGTACACGGCCCAGGAGGTGTCGCCGTCGTGGATCCAGGCGTTGACGCCGTCGGCGTCGCGCGCGGCGTGTACCCGCAGTTCGGGCAGCGCGACCCGCAGCGCGAACAGCAGGTGGGCGTCGTCGCACAGCGGCGCCAGGTCCCGGGCGACGCCGCGTTCGTCCCCGGGCGGTGCGGTGCCGCGGACGTCGGTGAACCGGGGTTCGGCCGGGGTGCCGCGGGCCGGCATGAACGTGGCGAGCCCCTGGACCCACCCGGAGGCGGATCGCCCGTCGTCGGCGACGGTCAACGCGACGTGCCCCAGCCGCCCCCACGGGGTGACCAGGCGGCCCCCGGGACGCATCTGCGCGATCCACGGCCATGGCACCCGCTCGACCGCGTACGTCGAGATCACCCGATCCCACGGGGGTTGCGCCGGGAGACCGGCCGCGCCGTCCCCGACCTCGACGGTCACGTCCGCCCCCGCCGCGGCGAGTGCCTTGCGGGCCTCCTCGGCCAGACCGCGATCGACCTCGACGCCGACGACGCTGCCGGGCCCGACGCGTCGAGCGATCAGAGCCGCGTTCCATCCGGTCCCGGTGCCCAATTCGAGGACCCGGTGGCCGGGTCGCAGAAGCAGCGAGTCGAGCATGTCCACCACCACCGCCTGGCACGACAGGCTCGACGTGGGTACCCCGTCGACGACCTGCGTCACCGCGGCGTCGTCCGGGCCGGCGTACACCAACGACACCCACGCGTCCTCGTCGACCGTGCGGTCCACCGGCACGTAGCCGTCGCCGTCCCAACGCCACAGCCGACCGGGCGCGAACGCGTCCCGGGGCGTGGCCTCCACCGCGGCACGGATCCACGGCGCGCGCTCGGGCCAGTCCCTCCGCCGTTGCATCTCGGCCGCCAAGCGCGACCGCGCCTCGACCAGGTCCACGGCGGGCTACTCGTCCTTCTTGTGCCGGCCGTTCGACGGCGGGGGAGGGGGCACGCGCCCGTCGGAGTTGTCCGGCGGTGGATTGCCCTTCGACGGATCCGGCGGCGGCTTCTCGTGTTGCCCCATGGACGCCTCCTCGGTCACGCAGAGGGACTTCATGATGACACAGCATCACATCCACTCGGAAGACGCAGCGCACCCCGGCGCCGGAGCAGCAGGACGAGGAGTCGCCCATGGTCGGCATCGCCCGAGTGGACGAGAATCCATGGGATGGCAGGGAGTTCCGATCCGGATTACGAGATGGTTGTCGCGGACCTTCGATCGCGGTTCCCGAGCGGGCGGATCTGCTCCGGGACCGTGGAGCAGGTCTTGCGTACGGTGGCGTTCGTGCGGCTGGAGGACGCCCGGGGCATGATCAACACGCTGAACCTGACGTCCGGCTACTTCCGTGACTTCAACGAGCGGCTGCGGGTGGGACAGGTGATCACGGCTCAGGTGATGTACGTCGACGCGGCGAAGGCACGGGTCCACCTGTCCGTCAGGGCCCTGGAGGCGAACCCCGCCGCGGCGTTCCTGGACAGGATCGGCGACGTGGTACCGGCGACGGTCGTCGCCCTCGCGGAGCACGGCGACGCCCTGCTCGCCCTCTCGAATTCCCTTGTGGCCCACCTGTCGATTCCCGAGAAGGATCGCGCGACGGTGCGCGTGGGCGACGAGGTCCGCGTCCGGATCTCCGAGGTCGACCTCGGGACCGAACCCGGAACGCACTGGGCGGCCGTCGCGTTGGCGTGAGCCCCGACGTCCGCGCGAGGGACCCGGCGCGCCCCCGAGGCGTCGGGAGCCGGCGCGAACGGCAGCGCTTCCGACCCGGACGCGCCTCCCGGGCGACCCGGGCGTCGCTGCGGCTTCGGGACGGTGTGACGGCCTCGCCGGGGTGTACGACCGTCCCGGGAGCGGGAGAGTGGTCCTTGGCCAGACCCCCGAGAGGAAATGGGGCCGCCCGTCCTGTACACCGCCCGACGTCGGAACAACTCGCCCCGAGCGCCGGACATCACCGCGTTCCACCCGATCGGCTCCCCCTGCCCAGGACCGTGAGCCACGACGCGCGCGTCGGCCGACGAGTCGCTCGACCGGAGCGGCGGTTCGGGGGTGGCGGCGGGCAGTTCGCTCCGCGCGGCCGACGACGTGAGGCGCGTGTCCGCGTCAGGCCGTCTGCCCGTTTCACACGGCCCGGGTCGGCGAAGTGCCGTCGGCCGAGGCGGACTCGGCGCGGTGCGTGCATCCACCCCGACCATGACGGCTCCGCCGGGCCGGATGATCTCGGACACCCCTGCACCCCGCAGATCGGCCATCGGGGGTCGACAGGAGCTCCTCGGCGATGTCGCACCTCGGAGGACGAAGCCGCGGTCCGATGTGGTCGGCGCGCGGATCGTGCGGCGAACTCCCGCCGGTGGAAGCCCCGTTGCGGTGTCGTGTCCGTGCCCGGAGAACGTGGGCGGCTGCCGCTGCTCGGGGATACGTTTCGGGAGGGAGTTGCCCGGAAAGCTGGTGTCGGCCGGTACAACGGACCCGTATATTGGCGTATCGGATGTGCCGGTCATATCCGACAGCAGCGTGATCACTCTGCGGTGCTCATTCGTGCCACCCCTCACCCGAGCGGTTCCGGGGCGGTGTACGAGGGGTGGCTTCCAACATCATGGGAGAGCCGTAATGGTTGGGATCCGGCGCGGGCGTCACACCCCGAACAAGGCATCACTCGGCATCCTGGGGCTCGTCGCGGCCCTGGTCCTGGGCGTATTCGTGATCAGCCCGACGGTCGGTTCCGCGGCATCGTCCGCCTCGACGTCGGTCCAGACCAGGTACAGCCCGCTCGGTGCCATCGCCAGTGGTCCCGCCGGCCCGGCGACCGCCAAGCTCACCGTCGCGCCGTACTGTTGCCCGTCCAGCGCGGTCGTGCTGACACCGCAACAGGTGATCACCGATCGCGACTCCCAGGGGATGAACCTCGGTCTGCCGTCCGACAACACCTCGGTCAGTGCCGTCGAGGTGTGCTACGCCGTCCTCTCGGCCACGGTCGGGCGGACGTACATCAGCCAGACGCGAGTGACGGACATGACCCTGCCGAACTCGGCGCTCGTCAGCTTCGAGGACAACACCGACCGAACTGCGGTCGGCCCCGCCTGCTACACGATGCCTGCCCACATCACGCCCACCGGGGCGATGACGCTCAGGCTGAGTGTGGTCTTCGGCAGTACCGCCGACCGCATCACGATCGGCATGGTCAAGCTCACGGGCCAGTCCGAGTAGCCGTGCCGTGGTGTCGCCGCGGTGGTCGGTGTGTGGGTGTCTTTCGAACGCGGGAGCAGTCGCGAACGGGCTTTGGCAGGAAGGGCATTCCGCCGTTCGGAGTCCGTGGGTGTCGGGACGACGCCCTGCCGGGCATCGGCCACGCGTGCGGCCACAACGTCAACGGCGCGGCGGCGGTCGCAGCGGCCCTCGCGCTCGCCCCGCTCGCCGACGAATTCGGCCTGACCGTCAAGCTGTTGGGCACTCCGGCGGAGGAGTCCGGCGGTGGCAAGGTCTACCTGCCGGAGCGGGGCGCGTTCGACGACGTCGCGACGGCGATGATGGTGCACGCCGCGCCGATGGATTGTGTCGGCATGGGCTCGCCGGCGATCAGCACCTGGCAGGTCGCCTACACGGGAGTCACCGCGCACGCTGCGGCGATGCCGCACAAGGGCGTCAACGCCGCCGACGCGACCGAGGCGATCGAACCGGGTGGGACGATCACCGGGGAGCACGGAATCGGCTGGTTGAAGAGGTCCGGCCTGAACCGGGAGTCGGACCCGCTCGTGTCGGACATGCATCGCGCCGTCAAGCGGGCCCTCGATCCCGCAGGAATCCTCAAGCCGGGCGAAGTCTTCGCGATGGACAACCGATAGCAGGGCGCTCTCCCCACCGAATGCGAGCCGGGTACCCCGCGCTGCCGACGCGGCGCGGGGTGCGTTCGATGTTCGGGGACGAAAGGGTGTGGGCGGCCGTGTTACCCGGGGGCTGAACCGCCGGCGAGTTCGGTTGCCGCGTGGTCGCACCAGGTGAGGCCGGCCCGGGCCTGGCCGAGGCCGTAGGCGCGGAGCAGGGGTCGGGTGGCGGCGCCTGCTTCGGATTCGAAGTACGCGATCCAGCCTAGGAATTCGCGGCGCTTGTGGGCGATGAGGGCGAGTGCGTCCGTCGAGGACAGCGTGTCGACGAAGGTGAGCTTCAGCAGCGCCTCGTCACGCAGCCGGGGTGGGCCGGGCGGGGCGGCCAGCCAGTCGTGCAGGGCGGCGCGGCCCGCGTCGGTGGCCTGCCAGATCGTCTGGTTGCGGGGCCCGGAGGCGCCGAGCGGCTCGGTCAGGCCGAGGTCCTGTAGTTGTTTGAGCTGCGGGTAGAGCTGGGCGTAGCTGACGCCCCAGAAGGCGTCGACCTGGGCGAGCGCGGCCTGTTTGATCTCGTAGCCGGAGCGGGGCTGCAGCACGATGAAGCCGAGCGCGGTCCACCCGGTCTCGGTCAGCGGCGGCAGGGGTGCGGATTCGGTCACGGCTCTTGCCTCCTCAACATGCATGGCATATATGTATCCCAGTTATATCGGATCGCGTGGAGGTGCCACTCATGGAGCGACTGATTCTGGCCGACGCGACCGTATTGGACGGCGTCAACCCGTCTGCGGCGGGGCGGACCGTGGTCGTCGAGGGCGATCGCATCACGGCGGTCACGCCCGGCACGGTGGTGCCCCGGGACGGAGACCGGGTCGTGGACCTGGCCGGGCGGACGGTCATGCCGGGCATGTTCACCTGCCACTTCCACGCCACCTACCACGAGCTGGGGTCGCGGCCGAACGTGCCGTACGGCAACGAATACCCACCCTCGTACCAGGCACTGATCGCGGCGAAGAACCTCGACACCGCGCTGGCGCACGGCTACACGTCCGTGATCGGCGCGGGCGCCGCCAACGAGGTCGAAGGCGGCGTGAAGCGGGCGATCGAGGACGGGATGACGCCCGGCCCCAGGTTCTGGCCCTCCGGTCGTGAACTGTCGACGACCGGGCACGCCAACGACGGGGTGCCGTGGCACTGGGGCATGCCCGCGCCCGGCGCGGTGCGGCTGTGCGACGGGGCCGAGGGCTTCCGGTACGGGGTACGCGAGGAGATCAAGCGCGGCGCCGAGGTGATCAAGCTGTTCGTCACCGGCGGGCACGGGACCACGGCGCCCAAGGACCGCATCGAGATGACGCGCGACGAGCTGGCCGCCGCGATCGAGACCGCGCACTCGCGCGGCGCGCTGGTGCGCGCCCATCTGGTCAACAAGCCCGCCATCATGATGGCCCTGGAGCTGGGCATCGACATCGTGGACCACTGCGACGAGATGGACGACGAGGTCATCGCGGCGCTGGTGGACACCCGCGCGTTCGTGGTCCCGTCGCTGCACTTTCCCAAGCACTTCCTCGAAGTGATGGGTGCCGGCCTGGGGTTCGCGGCGGACGCGATCCGCGCCGACCTGGAGAGCATGTACGCGGCGATCCCCAGGGCCCAGGCCGCCGGCGTGCGGTTCGTCCTCGGCGACGACTACGGCGCGGTCGGCTTCGCGCACGGCCTGTACGGGCGGGAGTTTCGCCTCTACACCGAGCACGCGGGCATCACCCCGGCGGAGATCGTCGGCTGGGCCACCCGCAACGGTGCCGAACTGGTCGGCCGCGCCGCCGACCTCGGCACCGTGGAGACGGGCAAGCTCGCCGACCTGCTCATCCTGGACACCGATCCCACCGTCGATCTCGCGGTTCTCGCCGAGGGCACGCCCCGGGCGGTCCTCAAAGGCGGCCAACTCGTGCACGGGCAGTTCCCCGGCTGACCACACGTGCCCCGACCGGCACCCCCGTACCCACAAGACAGAACCGCAGCACGGAGGTTTTCCATGGCGACCGCGATCGGCTCCATCCACCAGCTCGGCTACGTGGTCCGCGACGTCCGCGCGGCGATGCGGCACTGGACCGAGAACCTCGGCGTCGGGCCGTTCTTCCACTTCCCCGACGCCGGCATCGTCAACACCTACTACCTCGGGACGCGCACCGACGCGCGCATCGCGGTCGGCATCGCCTACTCCGGCGACCTGCAGATCGAACTGATCCAGCAGCTCAATCCCGAAGCACCCAGCGCCTACACGGAGTTCCTCAGTGAGCACGGCGAAGGGCTGCACCACCTGTGCCACTTCACCACCGACTACGACGCGTACGTGCGCCGCTTCGCCGACGCCGGCGTCGAGCCGTACCACTGGGGGGACGCCGGGCCGCAGGCGCGGTTCGCGTACTTCCCCACCGAAGGGCACGGCGGTTCGGTCGCGGAAGTCTACGAGAGCACGCTGCACGGCGACTTCTTCGCCATGATGCGCGACGCCGCCCGCGACTGGGACGGCACCGACCCGGTTCGCGAGGTGACCCTGTGATGAAGGCGGTGCGCAACACCGCCGACGGCATCCGGGTCCTGGAGGTTCCCGAACCGGCGGACCGCAACGGGGTGCCGCCGGTGGAGGTCACCGTCGTGTCCACCGCCATCTGCGGCAGCGACCTGCACCTGATGGCGATGGGCCCATCCCCGGTCACCCCCGGCCACGAGTTCGCCGGCCTGCTGCCCGACGGCACCCCCGTCGCGGTGCGCCCGTACCTTCCGTGCGACGCCTGCGACCAGTGCGCCGCCGGGGCCGCCCAGCTCTGCCGGACCGGCGGCGAACGCCTGCTGGGCGTCGCGATCGACGGCGGCATGGCCGAACGCGTCCGGGTCGATCCCGGAGCGCTGTTCCCGCTCGTCGACACCTCGGGCGCCGGCGTCGACCCGCGTGACGGCGCCCTCGTCGAACCGCTCGCCGTCGCCCTGCACGGCCTCAACCGCGCCGGCGTGACCGCCGGCCGGCGCGTGCTGGTGATCGGCGGCGGCCCGATCGGACTGTGTGCCGTCGCCGCCGCCCGCCACCTCGGCGCCGACGTCGACCTGACCGAACCGCGGCCACACCGCGCCGAAGCCGGCGAAGCGCTCGGCGCCCGCATCCGCGCCACCGGCGAATACGACACGGTCCTCGACGCCGCCGCCGTGCAAGCCTCCTTCGACCTGGCGGTCGCCCACCTGCGGCCACGCGGCACCCTCGGCCTGCTGGGCACGTTCTGGACGCCGGTGGCGATGGGCTACACGACCCAGATGAAAGAGATCACCATCGTCCCCGCCTTCATGTACGGACACCACCACGGCGCACCCGAGTTCGCACAGGCCACCGACATCCTGCGCGCCGTACCCGACTTGCCTCGGGTCCTGATCACCCACCGCTTCCCCCTCGACGAAGCCGCCCGCGCCTTCGCCGTCGCCCAGGACCCCGCCGCCGCAGCGATCAAGGTCGTCCTCGAACCCTGAGCAGAACCCCGCACATGCGCCCCCACCCTCACCGGCCACGCGCCTCACGCTCCACGGCCCGCCGCTGCGCCGGGACCGCAACGGATGCCGGCCGCCGAGGCTCGGCGTCCGCGTGGCCGGGGGCGGACCGGGCGATCGTGCCCTCGCACCGGAGTGGTCGGGGCGGGCGGGCCAGGCGTCGGTGATGGTGTCGGTGTCGGGTCGGTCGGGGTGCGCCACGTCAGGACGGCGGTGCCGCCCATGCGGGTGAGTTCGTAGCGGTCGCCGCGCAGCCGGGCGGCGTGGGGCACGGCGGATTCCGTCGGCGTCGCGGTAACTGTCGGAGACCGTGTACTGGTTGCGGAGCGTGCGCCATTCCGGTGTCGGCGTCCGGGAGCCCACGGCGGTCGGGACGTGGTGGTCGCTGCGGTGCCGGACGCCTTGGGGAAGCCGTAGCCCGACATCGCCTCGGTGGGGGCCGGCACGGTCTCCAGGGACTGGTAGGCGGCGTACGCGGTTACCGGCAAGGTTTGGTGGTTCGTGTCTGCACCGGGTTCGGGGTTCCGTGTGTCCGGTGGGGTGGGTGTCGGCTTTCCGGGCTGTGCCAAGTGTGTTCGGTCATGGGGCGGGTTCCACGGCGTGCAGGACTGTTCGGTCCTCGTTCCCGGTGAGCAGGAGCGCGCGGCCGGTGTTGACGGCCCAGGGGACGGCGGTGTGGTCCGGCATCGTGAGGGCGCCGCGGACGGTCAACGCGACGGGGTGGCCCTCGCGGGTGCCGTACACGCGGTCGCCGGCGACGGAGCGGGCGACGGCGCCCGGGGTGACCGACGCGCGTCCTTCGGCGAGGTCGACGACGACGGGTCCCAGGGCTGCGAGGGGGCCGTCGTCGGAGCGGATCCAGGTGTTCGAGAGGGATCCGGCGGGGGCGTCGGCGTGGGCGAGTACCCGGCCGGAGGAGGAGTCGTGGACGGCGAGTGTCTCGGCGTCGTCCCGGGGCCCGGACCACACGACGGCGACCGACCCGTGTCCGCCGCCGGCCACGCGGAGCATGCGCGCGCCGGGGTGCGGCGGGACCGGGGCGACCCCGCGTGTCGTGCCGTCGAAGCCGAGCAGTTCCCAGGGTCCGACGGCGCGTCCCGCGAGGACGTGCGTGGCGTCGGCGGCCATCGCGACGGTTCCGGGGGGCACCCGGACGGGGACGAGGACGCCGCCGCGCAGCGCGGCGGCCGATCCGTCGGGTCCGGTCACCAGGGGGAGGGCGCCGGCGTAGCTGACGCGGGCGCCGGGCGCGAGCGCGACGGTGTCGGGCGGGTCCCAGGGGCGGGGGCCGCCATGTGTGGGCCACACCACGAGTCCGTCCCGGGTCTCGGCGACGAGTACCGGCGCGGTCGGGTCGCCGGTGGCGTGGAGCGCGAGATGGCCCGCCGGCAGCGGTTCGCCGGCTTCCTCGATCCGCCCGTCTCGGGGATCGAGGAGGGCGACGCGACGGTCCGGCGTGAGTACGGCCAGGACGTTCCCGAGCGCGGCCACGCTCGGCCGGCCGGCTCCCGGCGGTGCGATCGACCGCGTCCAGGCGGACGTTCGTTGCCAGCCGGCCGGGGAGGTGAATGCGGCGGTCTCGGCACGCGAGGTCGTGCCCGGTCCGGGGTCGGCGGGTCCGTCGTCCGGCCACGCCAGGACCGCGGCGACCGTGACCGCCGCGGCGATCGCGAGGCCGATCGCGGCCGGGGTGACGCGGGGGAGGGACCGGGTCGCACGCCGCCGTGCGCGACCGGGGCGCGCGGGCGTGGTCGAGGGTGGCCGCCCGGTGGGCGGCGGGGCGGTCTCGGGCGGGTCCGGCGTCTCGTACGGATCGTGTTCGTGGGTGAGGTGTCCGTCGGAGTGGGCCCGTTGCCCGTCGAACTCGTCGTCGTGGTCGTCGGTCGCCGCGGCGTCCTCCCCGAACGTCGGGGCGTGCGCCTGGTCGTCGGGGGCCTCGTCGTCGGGTTCGGGATCGGGATGGGGTTCGGCCAGGAACGTGAGCGTCCCGTCCGGGTCGACGAGGAGTGGGTAGCGCGTGCCGTCCGGATCGATGTCGATCGCGCGTACGGGCCGGTCGAGGAGGGAGGCGGTGAAGCGCACCTCGTCGATGGCGGCGTGCCGGGCCTGCGTCCCCTCGGGAACGTGGACGGGCGTGCCGTCCACGGTCGCGGTGCCGTCCTGGGGGTACTCGATGACGAACAAGGGCGTGGCCGGGACGGCGGAGGCGTGGGTGGTCAACGGTTCTCCCGCGTTCTCGGGCGATTGGGGCGGGTGCGGTCGTGGCATGGGCGAGGCCCGGACGGCGCGCGGGTGGCCCGGATCGGAAGGCCGCCCCGCGCGGACCGCGGCGCCTGACGTCCCGGCGCGCGGGGGCTTCGCCTTCGTGGGGCGGGACGCGTACGGGGCCGTGGGGCATCGCGCCGGCTCCGGCCGGGTGGCGGTTGTTCCGGTCGGACGTGTTCGGGACCGTCCCGCGCGTCGACGCCCCCGTCCGACGTCTTCGGTCCGACGTCCCGGGGGGAGACGGGGTCCGACCCCGCGACCAGGACGATCCTCTCGGCCACGGTCGGCTCCTCGCTGTCGTCGATCGAGTGGTCCCGGCCCTCGGCTCCCGCACCGTCGGCGCCCGCGCCCCTCGCGATACCGGTTCAACGAGCGGCCCACGCCCCGGCAACGGATCGGTCGCCCGATCGCGTTGGCGACGACACCGAACGGCCGGCCCGCCGCGCCCGCCCCGCGCCGAAAGACGCCCGAGCCCCGACCCCGAACCCCGACCCCGAATCCGTCGACACCACGCCGCCGATTCCGTGTCCGTCGACGTCGCACCGCCGACCCCGTGAACCATCCACCGCGATCCGCGACTCGCCCCGTGAGGCCACCACGGCACCCGAGTGACTCCCCGAGCGTCCGCGCGTTACCCCCTACGGGACAGACCTCGTGCTCACGGAGGAACACGTGCATATCACCCGACCGGCCGCCGCGACGGCTCTCCTGCTCCTGCTCCTGGCCGCCTGTGACACCGCGCCGGCCACCGGCCCCACCCAAGCCCTCGATCCCGCCCTGGCCGCGAACAGCGCGCCTCTCCCCGACGCCGGCACACCCCGGCTCCCGCCACCCGCCACCCTCCCCCTCGGCCCGACCGGCCCCGCGACACCCCCACCCCCGGCGCCGTCCACAACGCCGCCCGACCCGCGCGGGGACACCCGACCGGCCGGATCCCCCCAGCCGACCCGCGGATCCGGCACCTCGGGCCGTGTCGACCGTCCCCCCACACGACCCGACCGCGTCACCTCCCGACCGGACGCGGTCGACCCCTGGGCCGCCTGCGGCTTCGGAGTCCGCTTCGCCGGCGGCAAAGACGATTCCCCCCAGGCCCGCATCTGCCGCCCCAACCACGGCTGACTCCCCCCGAACGACGCCCGGCACCCACCCGAACACTCGATCCGGCCGCCATCGACCGCTACGGAGACCGCCTCGACATCGTCCCCGTCGACCTCGGCAGCCACCACTTCCCGGTCGAGTCCCCCAAGCCACGGCGAAACTCCTGACGGCCATCCGCAACCGACGCGACCTCGGTGTGGGCCGTGGCCGATCCACGGCCCGCATCGCCCACGGCTCACGGCCCGACCCGGACGGCAGTGTCGAACCAATCACCGGTCACGGATCCCAATCGGCCCTGCCGACCGACCACTTCACCCGCAAGGTAAAGAGTTCGACCGTGCCCAGCCCGCTGGGCCGGCGGAACGTCACCATCCCCAACCGGGTGTCGCACCGTCCCCGGAATGCAACCGCAGGCCGCCCGCAGGAAGGACGCACACCAACTCCCCTGGACGGGGGCCGGACGGAACGGTTCCCTGGGTGCGGACGACGGCGGCCGGCAGACCCTCGCGCCGTCGGCGATTCCCTTCGGCGACCTGAACGCACCCCGCCAGGCCGACCACACCGACATCGACGAGATGGTCCAGGCGTTCGCCCGGGACGGGTCAGCGGGTGCGTTCGTAGTGGCGGCGTGCCTTTTCGCGGTTGCCGCAGGCGGCCATCGAGCACCAGCGGGCGCGGTTGGCGCGGCTGCGATCGAGCAGGAACAGTTGGCACTCGTCATTGGCGCAGGCGTGCAGCCGGCCGGGCAGTTGCTCAGCTGGGCCTGGACCGCTACGCCCTCTACGTCCAGGACTACGGCGCCCCCATCGGATGGCGCCTCGCGCTCAAGCACCCCGAACGCATCTCCGCCCTCGTCACCCGGAACGGCAACGGCTACGAGGACGGTTTCGTCGAGTCGTTCTGGACCGACGTCTGGGCCTACGGGGCGAACCCCGGTCCCGACACCGAACCCGCCGTCCGCGCCGCGCTGAGCCTCGACGCCATCCGCCGGCAGTACGTGCACGGTGTGCCCGATCCGAGCCTGGTCAGCATGGACACCTGGGAGCACGACTTCGCCCTCGTCTCCCGCGAGGGCAACGACGAGATCCAACTGGCGCTGTTCCGCGACTACCGGAACAACCGCCCGCTCTACCCGCTGCTGCACGAATTCCTGCGCGCCGGCGAGGTCCCGGTGCTCGCGGTGTGGGGCCGCAACGACGAAATCTTCGGCCCGGCGGGCGCGCGGGCCTTCGCCCGGGACGCCAAGGACGCGGAGGTGCATCTGGTCGACGGCGGTCACTTCCTGCTGGAGAGCCACCTGGACGTCGTTGCGGGTTACCTGCGCGGCTTCCTCGGGCGGGTGCTGCGATGAGAGAGCGCGATGGGGCCGCGACGGATACCGGGCGAAGCACCCGGCCGCCGGTGGACCCGCACGGGCCGCACCGGCCGCGGGGGTGATCGGTTCCGTTCAGTTCTGTTCCAGGACGAATACGGCGCTGGTTTCCGGTGCCAGGGCCTGGAAGACGTGGGGGATGTCGCCGCGGTAGCTCACGTAGTCGCCGACGTCGAGTTCGACGGCCTGGTCGAGAGGCCCTGCCATCGCGCGTCCGGCGGTGAGGACGACGTGTTCGATCGTTCCGGGCAGGTGCGGTGAGGACCGGCGGGCTCTGCCGGGTTCGGCGCGGATCCGGTAGATGTCGCACTGCGCTTCCGGCGCGCAGGATGCGAGCAGTGTGGCCGTGTAGTCGGATTCCTCCGCGTGGGTGGGGCTCCCCTCGTCGGCGCGCAGGATGCGGATGGCGGGGCGCGGCGGTGTGACCAGCCGGCTGAACGGGACGCCGAGCGCCACGCTGAGCGCCCATACGGTCTCCACTCCCGGATTGCCCGTACCGGCCTCCAGTTGCGACACGGTGGCCTTGCTCAGACCTGCGAGGCGGGCGAGTTCGCTCAGTGACAGCCCCCTGCGCTGTCGCTCGCTGCGAACCGCGGCCGAAATCGCTGCGACGGGTGATGCCATGGGGGACGACTCCAGAGGCTTGTGGGTTCGACGCCGGCGTGGCCAGTGGCCCGGCATCGTCCGAACGTTCGCTGTGGCGAACGTTCGGACGAAAAAATGTACAGTGATTCTGTCCGATCGGCAGCCGGAACGGGCGATCGATGGACCCCTGGACAGGACACGGAAAGGAGCAACGGTGCAAGGGACGAGCGGAGCGCACGCGTTGGTGCGTACGTTGGTGGACAGCGATGTGCGGGTTTGTTTTGCGAACCCGGGCACGTCCGAGATGCATTTCGTGGCCGCTCTGGACGCCCTGCCGCAGATGCGCGGGGTGCTGTGTCTCTTCGAGGGAGTCGCCACCGGCGCGGCCGACGGATACGGACGGATGACGGGGCGCCCGGCCGCGACGCTCCTGCATCTCGGG
Organism: Embleya sp. NPDC020886; assembly: GCF_044333915.1. Lineage (NCBI taxonomy): Bacteria > Bacillati > Actinomycetota > Actinomycetes > Kitasatosporales > Streptomycetaceae > Embleya > Embleya sp. NPDC020886. Next base: position 771,607 of record NZ_JBIRRX010000003.1, read on the forward strand.
CCCGGGTTGGCCAACGGACTCGCCAACCTGCACAACGCCCGCCGTGCGAACACCCCGGTGGTGAATGTCGTGGGCGATCACGCCATCGACCACAAACCTCTGGATTCCCTGCTGGAGTCGGACATCGACGCGCTCGCCGGCACGGTCTCCACCTGGGTGCGGCGTTCCACGACCACCGAGGCGCTCGGCGCCGACGCGGCCGACGCGGTCGCGGCGGCGCTGACCTGCTTCGACGGCGCCGAGGAGGTCGGACAGGGCTCCTCCCGAACCGGTACGTCCGGGTCCGTCTCGACCCTCATCGTCCCGGCGAACCTGTCCTGGTCGGCGGGAGGCCGACCGGCTCGGCCGGTGAAGATACCCGCGTCCCCCGCGCCTTCCGAAGAGCACGTGCGGTCCATCGCGAGGCTGCTGCGCTCGGGAGAACCGTGCGTACTCCTGCTGGACGGTGCAGCGTTGAGCGAGCGGGGACTGCGCGCGGCGAGCCGGATCGAGCACGCCACGGGCGCACGGTTGCTCTCGCGGAACTGGGCCGCCCGCCAACGCCGAGGCGCGGGGGTGCCACTCGTCGAGCCCCTCGCGTACCGAGGTGAACAGATCACCGTGCAACTTCGGGACGCACAACACCTCGTCCTCTGCGGTGCACGTACGCCGGTGACCTCGTTCGCCTATCCCGACCGCAGCAGTCTGCCGACGCCCCCCGATACCCGGGTGCACGTCCTGGCCGAGGACGGAGGCGCCGACGCCGTACTCGCGCTGGACATGCTGGCCGACCATGTCGCGCCAGGCATCGAGCCGGTCCTCGCCCCGCTGTCGCCGCCGCCACTGCCGCGCGGCGAGCTGACCGTCGACAACTGGACGGCGGTCATCGGCGCCCTGCTTCCCCACGACGCCATCGTCTGCGACGAGTCCATCACGGCGGGCATGGCCACACTCCAGCCGGCCACCGCCTGCTCACCGCCCCACGACATGCTGGGATTGACCGGTCTGTCGATCGGACAGGGACTGCCCTCGGCCACCGGGGCGGCGATCGCCTGCCCCGACCGCCCCGTGATCTGCCTCCAGGCCGACGGCAGTGCCATGTACACCCTGTCCGCCCTGTGGAGCCACGCCCGGGAAAACCTCGACATCACGACCGTGATCCTCAACAACAGCTCCTACGCGATCCTGCGCGCCGAACTGGAACGCGTCGGTGCCACCGCCGAGGCGTCCGCCCAACTCTTCGACCTGTCGCGCCCGGATCTGGACTTCCTCTCCCTCGCCAACGGCATGGGCGTGCCCGCAGGCCGCGCCAGGACCGCCGGGGAACTGGCCCGGCAGTTCCGTCGGGCCCTGTCCGAACCCGGCCCCCACCTCATCGAGGCCGTGCTGCCGCCGCGCGCCGGCTGAGGGCGTGAGCGGCTGATCACGGCCGTCCATGCCTTGTCGACCGCCACCTCGGCGGCCAGGAGCGGCGCGTCGTCGGTGCGCTCGAACGCCTTGAGATGACCTCCGGTGTCGGTGACCGCTGCCGCGACCGGGAAGCCGATCTCATCGGCGGCGGCGAGCACCGCCCCCGATCAGCTCGGAGGCAGCGGAGCGGGTGATGGTGGGAGCGGACTGCGACTTCGCCTGTGTTCGACGGTTCATCGGTGCCTTCCTGCGCGACGAAATGAGGGTGAGGTGATTGCCGGGGAGGGGTGTTCGAGGACGCGTCAGGCCGGTCGTGCGCCGGCGACGGGTGGTGGTGCAAATGCCGGGAAGCGTGCGTCAGGAGGTGACACGCAGGACGAGCTTGCCGCGGGTACGATTGTTCTCGCCGCGGGCGTGGGCCCGGGCGACCTGCTCCAGCGCGAAGACCTCCTCGACCTCGACGGTCACCGCTCCGGCATCGATGAGCTCGGCGATACGGGTCAGGGCCGTGCCGTCGGGTTCGACCAGGAAGGCGCTCGCACGCATACCCCGCGCCCGAGCGGCCTCGGCCAGTTCGGCCGAGACCCCACCGGGGATCGCGACGAGCAGGCCGCCGGGGCGCAGCACGTCGAGCGATCGGGTGCTGGTGCGGTCGTGATCGTCACCGACCAGGTCGATGACCACATCGACGTCACGGACCGCGTCCTCGAAGCGGACGGCGGCGTAGTCGACGAGTTCGTCCGCGCCGAGTTCGGTCAGCCAGTCGTGGCGGCCACCGCTCGCGGTGCCTGTGACGTGCGCGCCCAGATGCTTGGCGAACTGGACCGCGAAGTGTCCCACCCCGCCCGCGGCCGCGTGGATCAGCACGCGCCGGCCCGCGCGGAGCCCCGCGGTGTCCACCAGCGCCTGCCACGCGGTCAGGGCGGCCAGGGGAACGGCGGCGGCCTGTTCGTGATCGAGAGCGGCGGGCTTGCGGGCGAACTGGCGCGCCGGTGCGGTGACGTACTCGGCGTAGCCGCCGGCCGCGCGGGGGAACCACGGCATCCCGTAGACCTCGTCACCGGGCTCGAAGGTGGTCACCCCGAAGCCGATCTCCTCCACCACCCCGGACACGTCCCAGCCCAGAGTGAACGGCGGCTCGCCCAGCACCCCGGCCATTCCACCGCCGGAACGCGTCTTCCAGTCCACGGGGTTGATCCCGGCGGCGTGCACCCGCACCAGGATCTCGGTCGGCAGGGGCGCGGGCCGGGGCACCCGCGCCACCCGCAGCACCTCCGGACCGCCGAATCCGTCCTGGATCAGCGCGCGCATCAAGGTTGCGGACATACGTCAACTCCAAGCAGGTGGAACGGCGGGAGGCCGGTCGTGCGGCCTCCCGGTTGGTGTTGGCGACGGTATCCACGCGCCTATAGTTACCCGCAAGGGTTACTACTTTCCTTTGGGAAGCAACCAGGTGAGGAGCGGTTCATGGCGATGGAATGTGCAACAGGCCGGCACAGCGACCACGACGTCTACGCCGCCCAGTGCCCCTGCCGCGCGATGCTGGACATGCTCGCCAACAAGTGGTCGGCGCTGGCCATCGGCGCACTCGAACAGGGCCCGCAACGCTTCGGCGAGCTGCAGCGGCGCCTACAGGGCATCAGCCCCAAAGTCCTCACCCAGACCCTGCGCCGTCTGGAGGACTCCGGCATCCTCACCCGCACCGTCTACCCCGCCGTACCCCTGCACGTGGAGTACGCCCTCACCCCTTTGGGCCACGGCGCCGCCGTCCCCCTCGGCCTGCTGCGCACCTGGGTCGAGGAGAACCTCGACAACACCGCCGCAAGCCCGTGCCGGCCCCGGAACGCCTGACCCTCCCCGCCACGACGGGTTCGTAAAGCCACGCGGCCGGACACGGACGGCCAACCACCGTCACACGGACGCACAAGCGCATCGAGCCACGATGAAGAGACCGTCGTCGTCCCGGCCGTCCACGAGGCGTACGAGCGGGCCGGATCGCCGCAGATCCCCGCGCGTGGTTTCGGGGACGGTCCGATCGCAAGGAATCTGCACGAGGTCGGGGAGCAGCGGCTGGCCCACATGGACGATCAGGGCATCGACGTCGCCGTGCTGTCCCTGTCGTCTCCGGGCGTGCAGGACCTGCCGGAGGCCGACGCCGTCGCGGTGGCCCGCGAGCCCAACGACCAGCTCGCCGGGATCGTCGCAGCCCGGCCCGACCGCTTCCAGGCGTTCGCCGCGATTCCCACCCAGTCGCCGGCGGCGGCCGCGGCCGAGTTGGAGCGCGCGGTGTGCGAGCCGGGCTTCCCCGGAGCCATGCTGTACGGCCGTACCGGGGACAAGCCGGCCGACCATCCGGACAACGACGAGCTGTACGCGACCGCCGAGCGGCTGGCCGTGCCGTTGCACTTCCACCCGCAGACACCGGTCCGGCCCGTCGTCGACGCCTATTACTCCGACCTCCCGGACCCCCATGGGCCCCGTCCTGGCCGGAGCCGGTCTCGGCTGGTACTACGACCTCGGCGTGCAGTACCTGCGCATGATCTTCTCGGGGGTCTTCGACCGGTTCCCCGACCTGCAGGTGATCGCCGGACACTGGGGCGAGGTCGTGCTGTTCTACCTCGACCACATCGGCTTCTTCGGCGAGGCCGGCCGGCTGCGGCAGCCCCTCGCCGACTACTTCAAGCAGAACTTCTGGGTCGCGGGCAGCGGCACCAACAGCCCCCGCTACCTGCGCTGGACCGCCGAAGTGATGGGCACCGACCGGATGTTGTACTCCACCGACTACCCCTTCACCTACGGCTTCCGCCCCGGCGGCTTCCCCTACGTCGACACCAGCAACGGCGAAGCCCGCTCCTTCCTGGAGAACTCGCCCTTCACCGACGAGCAGAAGGCCGACATCGGCCACCGCAACTGGGAACGCCTCACCGCCCGCGCCGAGCGCCCCTCGGCCTGAAGCGCCCCCACACCGGCCGGCCGGAATGCCACCACGCCCTCCGGCCGGCCCCACCGTCAACCCCCGGCACCTGCCATCGGCGGGATCTCGGGTGGTCCGCGACGTCGTCCGAAGCGCACCGACGCGAGAGTGTGGTGGGCGAGTCCGGGCAGGCCCGCCGGGCCTACGTCGACACGTCGTTCTCTCCTACGTGGGTGAACGATGCGGGACCGCCGCGGCCGCGGCCTCGGTGTCGGAACGCGACCCGGCGGCCGGAGGCGAACAGCCGGGGCCGACGGTGCTCATGTTTTCCCGGCCAGCGCGCGCAGGCCGGCTGCGGCCAGCGGTGCGGGTGCGCGGCCTACGGTCTCGAAGCCGAGACCCCGGGTCAGGCCCAGGCGGAAGCGGGCGTGGATTCCCTCGGCGATGACCGCGGCCTTGAAGTAGCCGAGGGCGATGTAGAAGCCGAGACCGTCCAAGGCGCGCCCGCTCACGAGGCCGTAGCGGTGGGCCAGTTCGGCGGAGGCCGGGAGGCGGTCGCTGGTCGAGGCGGCCGTGCTCCCCAGCACCGGGGCGAAGGCCGGGTCCGCGTACGCCAGGTGAAGACCCAGGTCGGCGAGCGGGTCGCCGAGAGTGGCCATCTCCCAGTCGACCACGGCGCGCACGTCCGTCGGATCGTCGGGAGCCAGGATGGCGTTGTCGATTCGGAAGTCGCCGTGCACGATCGAGACGCCGCTCTCCGGCGGGCACATCTCGTCGAGCCCGGCGTGCAGGGCGTCGAGGTCGGCGAGGTCTTGGGTGCGTACCCGGTGCCACTGGTCGTACCAGCGCCGGACCTGCCGGGCGAGGTAGCCCTCGGCCCGGCCGAAGCCGTCGAGTCCGACCGAGCCGGGATCGACGGCGTGCAGGCGGGCCAGGGTGTCCACGAGGGCGTGGGCGCAGCCGGCGATCCGCTCGTCCGGCAGCCTGTGCAGTTGCTCACGGGTGCGGATGACGGTTCCCTCGACGTACTCGACCACCGAGAACGGCACACCCAACAGGGCGGTGTCACCGAAGGCGACGGCGCGCGCCACCGGGACCGCGTTGCCGGCGAGCGCGGAGACGACCCGGTACTCCCTGGCCATGTCGTGTGCGGACGGGGTCAGCTCGCCCAGGGGTGGGCGACGAAGGACCCAGTCGGTGTGACCGTCGGTAACCTTGTAGGTGAGGTTGGACCGTCCGCCGTGCATGAGCTCGGCGGCGAGTTCGCCGCGGAAGCCGGGCACGTGTTCCTCGAAGAAGCGGTTCAGCAGCGGCAGGTCCAGTCCGTCGGGGCTTTCTCCGGCGTCCGCGTTCACCGGGCGGTCGCCGTCTCGTGTCGGCGGACGACCCGGCGGGCGATGGCCCAGCGGTGGGTTTCCGAGGGCCCGTCGTAGATCCTGAACGGTCGCACCTCGCGCAGGAAGCGCCCCAGCAGGGCGTCCCCGGACACGCCCAGGGAGCCGCAGATCTGCAACGAGCGGTCCACCACCCGCCAGACGGCCTCGGCGCAGAAGGTCTTGGCGATCGAGGTGGACTGTGCTCCCGATCCTCCTCGATCGAGGTCCGCGCAGGCCTGCAGGATCAGACCGTGGGCGGCGGCGATGTCGATCTCGTTGTCCGCGATCATCTGCTGGGCCATGCCCAGGTCGGCCAGCCGCGAGCCGAACAACTCGCGGCTGGTCGCCCTGGCCACCGCGATGTCCTGGGCCCGGCGGGCGATGCCGAGCCAGCGCATGCAGTGCGTCGTACGCGCCGGACCGAGCCGGACCCGGGCGTGGCGGAACCCTTCGTCCACCTCCCCGAGTACGGCGTTCTCGGGGACGAGGCAGCCGTCGAAGAACAGTTCGAGGTGTCCGCCGAACAGGCTCTCGTCGAGCGTGTCGATGTGTCGCACGATCTTCATGCCCGGGTTCGTGGCCTCGACGAGAAACATGGTCGCGCCCCCGGCGTCGCCCGGGGTGCCGGAGGTCCGCGCCATCACGATGGCGAAGGCCGCGCCGTCGGCGCCGGTGACGAACCACTTGCGGCCGTCGATGCGCCAGCCGCCCGGGACGCGTTCGGCCCGGGTGGTCAGGGCGCTGGGATCCGACCCGGCCCCCGGGGCGGGTTCGGTCATCGCGAAGCAGGACCGCACGTCACCGGCGGCGAGGGGGCGCAGCCGGCGCTCCTTCTGCTCGGGTGTCGCGATGGCCTCCAACATGTGCATGTTGCCTTCGTCGGGCGCGGCGATGTTCAGGGCGAGCGGGCCGAGCAACGAGTAGCCGGCCGCCTCGAAGACGAACGCGCGGTCGCGCATGTCCAGGCCGTGCCCGCCGAACTCCGGGGCGACGTGCGGCGCCAGGATGCCCGCCTCGCGGGCGGCCCGCTGAAGTTCCCGTCGTATCGCCTCGGTCGACACGCCTCTGTGGCGCTCCTCGACCGGAAGTACCGTCTCGCGGACGAACCGCGCGGTGCGTTCCGCCAGTTCCGCCGCGACCGGACCGGGTGTGAGATCGACTGCCATGAACCCTCCCAGGCTAATGAGTGTTAGCCGACCGTATCAGGATGCTTCTCGGAATCGTAGAAACGTGAGCCAGGGAGGTAGAGTCGGTGGCTAACAGAAGTTAGCGAAATGTTCAGACCTGGGAGAGTGCTCGTGTCCGACTCGCTGCGATCCGAGGCCATCCGTGCCGCCGCGTTGGATCTGTTCACCGAGCGTGGCTACGAGGCGACGACCATGGCGGACATCGGCTCCGCGGTCGGCGTCCGCGGTCCGAGCCTTTACAAGCACGTCTCCTCCAAGCAGGGCCTGCTGGTGCAGATCATCCGCAGCACGATGGAGGACCTGCTCGCCGCGCATCGGGCGGCCGTCGCGACGACGGACGACTGGGCGGAACGACTGCGGCGCGCCACCGAGACCCACGTGCGCTACCACGCCCGGCACCGCCGGGAGGCGTTCGTCGGCACCCGCGAACTCCGCAGTCTCGTGGAGCCCCATCGCGCGGAGGTACTGGCGCAACGCGCCGAATACGAGGCGTGCTTTCGCGACCTGATCACCGCCGGAGTCGACGCCGGTCGGTTCCGGGTCGCGTCCGTGCGCTTGGCCTCCTACGCCATCCTGGATCTGGGCATGGGCGTCGCCGTATGGTTCCGCGAGGACGGCGAGATCACCGAGGAAGCCGTGGCCTGGGAGTACGGCGAGATCGCGCTGCGCATCGTCGGTGCGAACGTGGCCCGATGATCCGGCCGCACCGTGTCGGTCATCGTCGCCCAGCGCGATGGCGTCGGCGGCGGAACGGGCCGAGACCACGGACTCGTCGAGACAGATCGGGGTGCGCAGACTGCGGGCGAGGGCGGCGTGTCCGAGCAGGTCCTCCTCGTCGAGGGGTTGTTCGATCAGCAGCAGGTCGAAGGCGTCGAGTCGGGCGAGGTGTCGGGAATCGGCCCGCGTGTAGGCGGTGTTCGCGTCGACCTGCAGAAGTATCTCGTCGCCGAAGTGCTCCCGGACCGCGCGCACCGGCGCGACGTCCCAGCCCGGTTCGATCTTGAGCTTGATCCGTCGATAGCCCTGCGCCTGGTAGCCCGCCACGGCATCGATCAACTCCGGCACCGAGTCCATGATTCCGACCGACACCCCGCTGGGGACGCGGTCGGAGACCGCACCCGGAGCGGCCGCGAACGACCGGCCGCAGGAGCGCAGTTCGGCGTCCAGGATCGCCATTTCGAGGGCGGCCTTCGCCATGCGATGGCCTTTGACCGAGGCGACCAGGGGTGCGAAGCCATCGGCGGTCACGGACTCGGCCGCCGGCAGCGGAGGTACCGGGTGCCGCAGGAGCACGTCTTCGGCGCCCTCGACGTACTCCTAGGAATAGTCGGGTTCGGCCCCGGCGACGCACTCGCCCCATCCCTCGCCGTGCGAGGTGGACACCTGCACCACCAGTGCCGAACGCTCGTATTCGATGCCCAGGGACGTGCGGAAGGGCGTGACCAGCGGCAGGGAGATGCGGCGCAGGCGGACGTGCTCGATCTTCATCGTCCTTCTCCTCGGGTGAGAACGTAGCCGCAGGCCGCCCGGTCGAAGTCGACCAGCCGGGCTCCCTCGGCCAGCAGGGTGCCCAGGGTGTCGCGGAGGGCCAGGCGCCAGTCACGGGCGACGGACGGCCGGTGTACGCGGAGCAGGTCGATGTCGGGCGGTACGGCGACCAGGACTGTCGCGTCCCCCGCCCGCCGGGTCACCGGCCGATCGCCGTCGATGTCCAGCAGTGCCCGCGGGGTCGGCCCGGCGGGAGTGGGGGCGGGCCCGGTGTCCTCGTCGCATGCCGCCACGGCCCGCGCGCCGCGCAGATCCCAGCGCAACATCAGCCGATCCGACTCGTCGGCGGAGTTGAGCCCGTCCGACAGGGGACCGTAGTAGTCGGGCAGGTACGTGTTCGCCGTGCCACCGAGTTTGTGCAGATTGAAGTGGGCGTTGCGGGCGACGAGCGGGTCGAACGTCCAGGTGATGTGGTCGACGCCGTGCTCCAGGGCGTGCGCCCGCTGATCCAGTTTGAGCGCGTAGCCGACCTCGCGTCCGCGAGCGGAGACGTGGACGCCCGCGATGTGGCTGTGCATTCCGGGCCGGCCGGGCGGTCCCCACAGGCCGACGCACGCGCCGAGAAGCCGGTCGTCGCCGTCCGCCTCGTCGAACGCGCCCGCCACGTAACTGCCCGCGTCCGCCATCGCCTTGACGACGTCGCCGGCGAGGGGCGGGCGGTCCGGGTCCGTCTGCCACACCTCGCACAGGAATCGCGCACAGGCGTGGCCGCGGGCCGTGGAATCCAACATCCGGATCCGTACGCCGGATCTGGTGCCGGCGCGCGCGGCGCTCGCTCGTGCCCTGGTTGCCTCATCACCGGTGTCCATGACCCGCATTATGGGCAACTCGCTTGCATAGTAGGGGAATCGCGATCATCGTTAAGATCGTCTTCGGGTGGATGCCAACTCCCGGTAACACCAAAGATCCCTAAGCCGACCTACGTTTGAAGCCATGAACCTCGGTTGGCGGAGCCATCGGCGTCCCGTCCTTCTCAGGCCCGACATCTCCTTGGCGGATACCGCGGAACGGACACTGGCGGAAGTCGCCCGACGACTGAGCCGGGACCTGGTCCCCACCGCGACCGCGATCGACCCGACGGCGGTCGCCGTCCACACGCACGACGCGTCCGACGACACCGTGGGGCCCACCCTGTACATACGGATCGACCCTCCCGGTCGAGTGTCGGTCGAACTCCGGTGCCCTCCCGGCGACGTGTGGGAGCGGGCCGCGGCCGCGGTCACCGAGATGCACACCGAACTGCTGGGCGCGGCGCTGACCGATCCCGACCCCGACCTCGCCGAACTCGCCGCACTGTCGCAGGACACCGAGTCGGCGGTGCTCGGCCCGCTCGCGGGAACCCGGGTGGACCACGGCCCCTACCGCAGCGTCCCGGAACGCATTCTCGCCGCCGCCCGGTCCCATCCGGACGCCGTGGCGGTGTACGCCGCCGACGGAACGCTGACCTACCGGCAGTTCGTCGGGCACACCGGCACGCTGGCCGCCCGGATCCGCGCCGCGGCACCGGAAAGCGACGCGCTGCTGCCCATCCTGGTCGCCGACGGCCTCGCCCTGCCGGTGTCGTGGGCCGCCGCGATGATCGCCGGGGTCGGCTACGTACCGATCGACCCCCGCTGGCCCGCACAGCGGATCGCGCACACCCTCGATCTCCTCGACGCCCCCGTGGTGTTGTGCGCCGACCCCGCCGCCGTTCCCATCGCCCACCGCGGCCGAGCGATCCGAGTCGAACTCGCCGAGATCGACCAGGACTTCGTGTTCGACGCCGCGCCCGGACCGGCACCGCACGACGTCGTCTACGGGGTGTACACCTCCGGTACGACCGGAACGCCCCTGTGCGCGGTGAACCTGCACGGCGGACTGGCGAACCGGCTGGCGTTCATGGACCGCTGGTTCGGGCCCCCGTCGAGCCCCGAAGTGGTGCTGCAGAACACCCGGCACACCTTCGATTCGGCTTTCTGGCAGCTCTTTTGGCCGCTGACCACCGGTGGCGCGACGGTGGTGCCCACCACCGGCGAGCATCTCGACCTGCAACACACCATCGACCTCATCGACACCCACGCCGTGACGGTCACCGACTTCGTGCCGGCGGTACTGGGCGCGCTGCTGACCCTGTTGGAACGACGACCGGCGACGGCCCGGCGGCTGCGCTCGCTGCGGCACCTCGTGGTCGGCGGCGAACAGATCAATCCGCAGGACGTGCGGGCCCTGCGGGAGTTGCTGCCGGGGCTGCGCGTCAGCAACGCGTACGGGCCCTCGGAGGCGTCCATCGGCATGATCTTCCACGAGGTGACCGCCGAGGACGGCGACGACATCCCACTGGGCCGGCCGATCGACAACTGCGTAGCCGTCGTCGTCGACGTCGACGGACGGCCCCTGCCGCCGGGCGCGACCGGGGAGATCGTCATCGGCGGCGCCTGCGTCGGCGCCGGCTACCACGGCGAGCCCGACCGCACCGCGCGGCGCTTCCTCGATTCCCCGACGTACGGCCGGATGTACCGCACCGGAGACCTCGGGCACCTCGACGCCGACGGTCGCTTCCACTTCGCGGGACGCGTCGATCATCAGATCAAGATCGGCGGGGTACGCATCGAGCCGGGCGAGATCGAGAACGTGGCCCTGGCCTGCAAGGGAGTTCGGCAGGCCGTGGCACTGGTCGCCGGAACCGCCGAGAACCGCGAGCTGTTGCTCGTCGTCACCGGAACCGCGAGCGACGAGGCGGTACTCGCCCGGCTGCGGGCCGGGCTGCCTCGTGCCGGCATCCCGCGACGCGTCGTGGTCGTCGAGGAGATGCCCCTGACCGAGGCGGGAAAGATCGACCGGCGGCGGTTGGCCCTACGGGTCGAACGCCCCCACTCGCCGCCCTCCGCCGGCGGCGCCGATCCCGTACTGGCCATTCTCCGAACCGCCCTGCGGCGCCCGGACTTCGCGGCCGACGACGACTTCTTCGCCGCGGGCGGAAACTCCCTGCAGGCGGTGGCGGCCGTGGTCGAGCTGAGCGACCGGTTCGGCACCGACATCGGGGTCCGGGACATCGTCGACCAGCCGACGGCGACCGGTCTGCGTCGGCTGATCGCAGGGCGCGGGCGCGACCGCGTACCGACCTCGGCCGAGCTGGTCGCCGCCGACCTCGCCGCCCTCACCGCGCTGCCGGCAGCGCACCACGAGCGGCGCAGCCGGGCCGCGCGCACGGTGCTGCTCACCGGCGCGACCGGGTTCGTCGGTACCCGACTGCTCCACGAACTCCTCGACGGCACCGACCTGACGGTGCTCTGCCTCACCCGCGGCGACGACGACGCCCGTGCCCGGCAACGTCTCCTGGCAGCCCTGGCCGCACAGAACCTGGACCACGCCGGGTACGCCGCACGGATCGTCGCCGTCGCCGGGGACCTGGCCAGACCCGGGCTCGGGCTGACGGACGCGCGTCGGCGCTCGCTCGCCGAGGAGTGCGACCTGATCGTCCACGCCGGCGCCCTGGTCAACCTCCTGTACGACTACCGCACGCACCGCGAGCCGAACGTACTGGGCACGGCGGAGATGATCCGCCTGGCCCGGGAAGCCGGCGGCATCCCGCTGCACTACATCTCGACACTCGGCGTCCTGCACGACCACGCGCTCGCCGAGGGCCGGCCGGTTCCCGAAGACGTCGACATCACCGAAGCGACCCCACCGTCCAGTGGCTACAGCCTGTCGAAGTGGGTGGGCGAGCGGCTCGTGCACGCCGCCGTCGACCTGCCCGTGACTGTGCTGCGCCTGGGCGAGGTCATGCCCGCCGTCGATGCCGCCGCCGTACCCAACCCGACGGCACTCACCCACCTGCTGCTCACCGCCTTCGACCGCCTGGGAGCGGTGCCCCGGGCGACGATCCGCTCGGACTACAGTCCGGTCGACACGATCGCCCGGGCCATCGGCGAAGCGATCCGGGATCCGGCGATGCACGGACGCGCCGCGCACCTGTTCAGCCCGGGCAGCGTGCACTTCGACGAACTGGCCGACGTGCACGCGGAGCGGGTCTCCTGCACGCACTTCCTGTCCCGGCTGCGCACCGCCGCGGCGGACGGGGACGCCGAGTCGGGCATGTTGCTCGCGATCGTCGAGCACCGCGCCGCCGGCCGCGGCGACGACGAGGCCGACCTTCGCGAAGTTCTCGAAAACCTGCTGCAGGACAACTCCGCCCTGTTCACCACATCGCACACCCGCCCGAAGGAGCCTGTCGGTGCATGACGAGGAGCGACCGATGGTCGTCAACGAGCAAGCGGCGCCGATGCGCCGGCGCACCATGGGACGGCTCGGCTGGCAGGTCGGCGAGGTCGGCTACGGCATGTGGGGCATCGGCGGCGGTCCGGGCGGATTCACCGGATGGAACTACGAGATCGCCCCGGACGCCCTCGACCTCGCCGTGGACATGGGCTGCACGTTCTTCGACACGGCCTGGGCCTACGGACGCGGCAAGTCCGAGACCCTGCTCGGCGAACTGCGCAACCGTCGTCCCGACGCCGGGATCCGGCTGGCCACCAAGGTCCCCCCGCTCAACCGCGAATGGCCCCCGCGCCCGCAGGACACCCTCGACGACGTCTTCCCCCTCGAGCACATCCTCGACTACACGCGGCGCAGCCTGGACAACCTCGGCGTCGACCGGATCGACCTGCTGCAACTCCACGTCTGGGAGGACCGCTGGGCCGCGGATCCCGCCTGGCAGAAGGCCGTCACCCTGCTCAAGGAGCAGGGCCTGATCGACGGATTCGGCATCAGCGTCAACCGCTGGGAACCGACGAACTGCTTCGCCGCGCTCGACACCGGGCTGGTCGACGCGATCCAGGTCATCCACAACATCTTCGACCAGGCCCCCGAGGACGAGTTGTTCCCCCGCGCGATCGAGCAGGACATCGCGATCATCGCCAGGGTCCCCTTCGACGAGGGCTCCCTGACCGGGAACCTGAGCGCCGACACCGTGTTCCCACCCGAGGACTGGCGAGCCGTCTACTTCGGACCGGAGAACCTGCCACCCACCGTCGAACGTGTCGACGCGCTGCGCGGCCTCGTCCCCGCCGGCCGAACCCTGCCGGAACTGGCGCTGCGTTTCGTACTGCACCACCCCGCCGTCTCCGTGGTCATCCCGGGCATGCGCCGCCCCGAGCACGTGCGTTCGAACCTGCGCGTATCCGGATCCGAGTCGCTGTCGCCGGAGCTGCTGGAGGCCCTGCGTGCCCACCGCTGGGACCGGCAGCCGACGCGTTGGTCGATGTGAGAACCGAGGAGACCCCGGTGATCCGAACCCGCGACACGTCGCCCGCCACCGTCGACGGCGACGTCTGGTCGTCCCTGGCCACGCAGGCCGTCCGCACACCACACACGCCGGCACTGGTCGACGCGCACGGCGAAGAACTGGACTACCGGACCCTGTTCGACCTGGTCGCGGACCTGGCGGACCGGCTGGCCGACGCGGGCGTTCGACCGGGCGATCTCGTCGGAATCCGGCTGCCGCGCGGCCGGGACGCCATCGTCGCCATCCTCGCGGTCCTGCGTGCCGGAGCCGGCTACGTACCGCTCGACCCCGTCTATCCGGCGGCCCGCCTGGACCTCATGGTCGAGGAGACCCGCCCCCGCGCGCTGATCACGGCCGACGGGGTGGTGCCGCTGGAGGGGAGCGTGCCCCGGCACGATCCCGCGTACGTCATCTTCACCTCCGGCTCGACCGGCCGGCCGAAGGGCGTCCTGGTCGGCCGTCGGCAACTGCGTGACTTCACCGAGGTCTTCGCCGACCGGTTCGCCTTCGCGGAAGGCGACCGAATCCTGCAGTTCGCCTCACTGAGCTTCGACACCAGCGTCGAGGAAATCTTCTGCCCGCTGCTCCGGGGCGCCACCCTGGTCCTGCGCGACGACGACATGATCAGCAGGCCGGACCTGTTCCTCGAACGCTGCGACGCGCTCGGGATCACCGTCCTGGACCTGCCGACCGCGTACTGGCACCAGTTGGTCGCGGCCCTGGACCGGGGCGAGACCGCGCTCCCGGCCGCCGTGCGGTGCGTGATCATCGGTGGCGAGACCGCGCGGCCCGACGCGGTACGCCGCTGGCAGGCCGCGGTGGGCGACGCGGCCCGGTTGTTCAACACCTACGGCCCCACCGAGACCACCGTGGGCGCCACGGCCGCGGACGTGACCGAGTGGTCGGGCGAGGTGGTCCCGATCGGCCTCCCGCACCCGGGCGTGACCTGCCGGATCGGCGACGACGACGAGCTGCTGATCGGCGGCATCGGCGTGGTCGACGGCTACCTGAACCGCCCCGAGCTGACCGCCGAGCGGTTCGTCACGACCCCCGGCCGGGGCCGCGAATACCGCACCGGAGACCGCGTACGCCGCTCCGCCGACGGGCAACTGGAGTTCCTGGGACGGCTCGACGACCAGGTCAAGATCCGGGGCCACCGGGTCGAACCGGCCGAGGTCGAGGCGACGTTGCGCACGCTCGACGGCATCGCCGACGCCGTGGTCCTGGTCGACGAACACACCGGCCGCGCCAAGCTGATCGGCCACGTCGTCACCGACGCCACGACCGACCTCACGACGGTACGCGCCGCCCTCGCCGACCTGGTGCCCGCCCACCTCGTCCCCGCCGCCCTGGTCGCGCACCCACGATTTCCGCTGAACCCGCAAGGAAAGATCGACAAGGCGGCCCTCGCCGCGAAGGCGCCGCAGCAGGACACGCCGGACTTCGCCGGCACGGCGGCCGAACGCGGCGCGGGCACACTGATGGGGGAAATCCTCGGCGTCCCGATCACGAGCGCGGCCGACGATTTCCTCACCCTCGGCGGCGATTCCCTGGACGCCGTACGCCTGATCGCCGCCCTGCGGCAGCGGCACGGCGCGGAGCCGACCCTCACCCGGTGGTACGCGGATCCGACCGTCGCCGCGCTCGCCGGGCTGATCGACGAGGCGAAGGGGGCGGCGGTCGCAACTGCCGGCTCTCCCACCCCCACCCTCGCCGAGGGAGTCCCACACCCGCTGAGCCCGATGCAGCGCGACTATTGGATCGCCGAGCAACTCTGCGCCGATCTGCCCGTGTACACGCTGGGCATCAGGTACCGCTGGACAGAGCCGGTCGACGTCGCGGCACTGACCACGGCGCTCGCGGAACTGGTGCGCAGGCACCCGCTGTTGCGAGCGCGCTTCCCGGACGACGGCGTCGAGCCGAGCATGGTCGTCGCGCCCGCGGGACGGATCCCGCTGACGCTCGGCGAGCCGGATCGCGCCGGCATCGACTTCCGGCACGGCCCGATCGCACACGCCTACCTCGACGGCGAGGAACTCGTGGTGATCGTGCATCACCTCGCCTTCGACGGATGGTCGGCGGGCGTGCTGGGGCAGGAACTCGCCGCCCTGTACCGGGCCGTGCGCGAGGGTGCCGATCCGACCACCGTCCCCGGTCTGCCGCCGGCGGCCGCCGCACCCGACCTCGCCGCCCGCAGCGCCCGGGCGAAGGACGACGCGTCACTCGTCGCGTACTGGCGGGAGCGATTCGACGGCGCCGACCTCGACCTGGAACCGCCCACCGACCGGCCTCGCCCGGCCACCCCCACGTACGCCGCAGGCCGGATCAGTCGCCCCCTCGATGCCGACCTGCTCGACCGGCTGCGTTCCTACGCCGGCGAACAGCGGGCAAGCCTGTTCATGGTGGTCCTGGCCGGCCTCCAGGTCGTCCTGCACCGGTACACCGGACGCACCGACGTCACCGTGCTCTCGCCGGTGGCCGGGCGGTCCACCGGTGAGTCGGCCTCGTTCATCGGCCCCGCGTTGAACGTCCTGCCGCTGCGCGGCGACGTGTCCGGCGATCCGTCGTTCGCCGAACTCCTCGCGCGGGTGAGGGAAGCCGTCCTGGGCGACCTCGATCGCGGGCAACTCGCGCTGCCCGACCTGGTGCACGCCCTGGCGCGGCCCGGTGGGGCCAAGCGCCTGAGCCCGGTCATGCTGACCGTGCACAACACCCCGGCATCCGACGACCCGATCATGCGCTATGCCGGCGAGCTGGCACCGGCCGCGACCATGGTCGACCTGGCGATCGGCCTGGACTTCCCCGCCGACGGCGCGGTGCTGAACGCCGACTACGCCGCCGAACTCTTCGACGGCGCACGCGTCGAGGCGTTCCTCGACCACCTGCTGACCCTGCTCGACGCGGCGACCGGCGGGGCCGGGGCCGCCGGGGAGAGCGGCGGGAAGGGCACGCCGATCACCCTGCTGCCGATGCTCACCGACGGCGAGCGCCGTCGCGTCGTGGACGACTGGAACGACATCGTCGCCCCGGCATTGCATGCCACCGCCGTACACCAGCTCTTCGAACGCCACGCGGCGGCCACGCCCGACGCGCCCGCGCTCACCGTGGGCGGCGATACCCTCGGCTACGGGGAGCTGAACCGCCGGGCCAACAGGCTCGCCCGAAGGTTGCGTCGGGAGGGGGTCCGGCCGGGCCACCGGGTGGCGATCAACCTGGATCGCGGCGTCGAACTCTTCACCGCGATGTGGGCGGTGCTCAAGTCGGGCGGCGCCTACGTGCCGCTGGATCCGGCCTACCCGCGCGACCGGCTGGACTACATGTTGGCCGACAGTGCGCCGACGGTGGTGATCAACCGGGACTATCTCGCCGAAGGATTTTCCGAAGAACTTCGCGACGGACCTTCCGGAGCACATCCCGGAGCACATCCCGAAGGACCTCTCGAAGGACCTCTCCGAGGATCTCTCGCAGGATCTGCCGAGGACGACGGCGATCCGCCCCTGTGCAACTCGGCCGACGATCCCGCGTATGTCATCTACACCTCGGGATCCACCGGCAGGCCCAAGGGAGTCGTCGTCACGCACGGCAACCTCGTGCACGCCGCCGGCATGTGGCAGCAGGCGTACGGGCTGCGCCCGGAGTGGAGCTACCTGCAGGCGGCCAGCTTCTCCTTCGACATGTTCGTGGGCGAAACGCTCCGGGCGCAGCTCAGCGGCGGCCGACTGGTGGTCGCCCCGCGCGAGACCCTGCTCGACCCCGCCGATCTCCACACGCTGATGAAGACCGAGAACGTCGCCTGCACCGAACTCGTGCCCGCGGTGCTGCGCGCGCTCCTCGACCACACCGAGCGCAGCGGGGCGGACCTGTCGTTCGTGCGCCTGCTGATCGGCGGCGGCGAGAAGTGGCACGTCAAGGAGTACGAGCTGGCGAAACGCCTGGTCGGCCCGGACAACCGCGTCGTCAACTCGTACGGTGTCACCGAGGTCACCGTCGACAACGTGCTCTTCGAAGGCTCGGTCGAACACCTCGCCGACGACGCGCCGTTGCCGATCGGACGGCCCTTCCCGAACAACCGGGTCTACATCCTCGACGCGCACCGCCGGCCGGTTCCGGCGGGCGTGGTCGGCGAACTGTATCTGGGCGGGCTCGGCGTCGTACCCGGCTATCACGACCGCCCCGAGTTGACCGCCGAACGATTCGTGGCCGACCCGTTCGTCACCTCACCCGGTGCGCGGATGTACCGCACCGGCGACTCGGCCCGGTTCCACCTCGACGGCACGGTCGACTTCCTCGGCAGGCTCGACGACCAGGTCAAGATCAACGGATACCGGATCGAACTCGGCGAGATCGAGGCCCGACTCGGCACGCCGGCGAACGTGGCGGCGTGCGCCGTGGCCGTGCACCGGCCGGCCGGCGGCATTGCCCGGCTCATCGGCTATGTGGTGACCCGGGACGGAACGGACGCCGACGAGGCCGCCTACCGCGAGACACTCGCCGCGAGTCTGCCCGCGCACATGGTTCCCACCCGTATCCTCACGCTGCCCACACTTCCGTCGACGCCGAACGGGAAACTGGACCGGCGCGCGCTGCCGGCCCCGGCCGGGACGGGCCCCACGTCCGCCGTGACGCTCGCCCGGACGGACACCGAGAAGCGGATCGCGGCGATCTGGGCGGACGTCCTCGGGCTGCCCGAACCCGGCATCGACGACAGCTTCTTCGCCCTCGGCGGCGACTCGTTCTCGGCCCTCAAGGTCGTCCGTCGCGTCGAACCGGCGCCCAGTCTGGTCGAGTTCTACCAACACGCCACCATCCGTCGACTGGCCGCACACCTCGACGCGCGGCCGGAGGCCGGGCCCGCCGAGCAGCGGCTGCTGCAACGGCTCACCGCCACGGACGCCGACCCGGAGACCGGCGGGCACACCGTCGTGGCGGTGCCCTACTCCGGGGGCAGCGCCGTCGCCTATCAGCCGCTCGCCGACGCGCTTCCCGCGAACTGGGCGCTGCGGGCGGTGGAGTTGCCGGGCCACGACCGATCCCGACCCGACGAGGATTTGGAACCGATCGCCGTCGTCGCCGACCGCATCGTCGACGAAATGCGAACGATCGAGGGCCCGGTGCTCCTGTACGGACACTGCCTCGGCGTCGCGCTCACCGTGGAGGTGGCCCGGCGCGCCGAGGCCGCGGGCGTGCCGCTCGCCGGGGTCGCGCTCGGGGCCGGATTCCCGACCGCCCGGCTACCGGGGCGATTCTTCGACTGGATCTACCGGCACGTGCCGGTGGACCGCTTCACCTCCGACCGCGAATACCTGGCCTACCTCCGGGCCCGCGGCGGTTTCACCGATCTGGACGACGAGGAGCAGGAGGCCTTCGTACTCCGCAACGTCCGGCACGACGCCCGCGACGCCGAGGAGTACTTCACGGCCGCCTACCGGCAGACCTACCGTCCGCTGCAGGCCCCGATCATCACGGTCGTCGGCGCCCGCGACCGGGTCACCGAGCACTATCAGGAACGCCACCGGGAATGGCGGCACTTCACCGAGGGCGACTTGGGCCTCGTCGTACTGCCACGCGCGGGGCACTTCTTCCTCAAGAGCCACGCGAAGCCGCTCGCGGAGCAATTGGTGGCCGCCGTCGTCCCCGGCGCCGCGCAGCCGCCCGCCGCGCCGACCGTCAAGGAACAGAGCCCGACCCGGGGAACCGCGCCCGACCTGCGCAAGTTCGCGTTGGTCGCGTTGGGCCAACTCCTGTCGATGATGGGCAGCGGGCTGAGCACACTGGTGCTGAGCATCTGGGTGCTCGACCGGACCGGCTCGCTCACCTCCTTCGCGGTGGTGAGCGCGATCGGACTGCTCCCCGGCATCCTCGTGGGGCCGCTCGCCGGCGCCGTCGCCGACCGGTGGGACCGCCGGAAGGTGATGCTCGCGAGCGACACCACGGCCGGACTCTCCATGGCGGCCCTGGTCCTCCTCATGCACGGCGACGGCCTGCGTCTGTGGCACGTCTGCCTGGTCGTGTCGGTGACGTCGGTGGCCGGCGCGTTCCAGCGACCGGCCTATCTCGCGGCGGTCGCGCAACTCGTGCCCAAGCGCTACCTCGGCCACGCGGCCGGAATCGGGCAACTCGGTGTCGGCGCCGGACTGGTGTTCTCACCCATGCTCGGTGCCGCGCTCATCGACCCGATCGGCATCGACGGCGTGCTCCTCGTGGACACGGGCACCTTCGCGATCGGGGCGCTCACCCTGCTGCTCGTGCGCTTCCCGAACCTCATGTTCCGCGTACGCGAGGAAACCTTCGGCACGGAGATCCGCAACGGCTGGCGGTACATCACCCGCCGACCCGGCCTGCGTGCCGCGCTCCGGTTCTTCGTCGTCGACCACGTCTTCTACACCCTGGGCTTCGCCGTCATCACGCCGATGTTGCTGGCCGAGCAGTCGGACTCGGTGCTGGGTCTGGCGCTGGGCGCCGGCGGCGTCGGCGCGCTCTTGGGCAGCGTGCTGATGGGTCTGTGGGGCGGTACCGCCCGGCGCAGTCACGGCATGCTCGTCTCGATGGCCGTAGGCAGTTTCGCGATGATCCTGGTCGGAATCTCCACCGTGCCGGCCCTGATCGTCGTCGGGATGTTCCTCGTGGGCTTCGGCGAATCCCTCGCCGAAGGTCATTGGATCGCGATCGTGCAGAGCAAGGTCGGGTTCGAACTGCAGGGCCGCGTCCTGTCCCTGTTCATCACCCTGATGATGCTGACGATGCCGCTGGGCTACCTCGTCGTCGGGCCCTTGGCCGAACGTTTCGTCCAGCCCCTGTTCGAATCCGAGGGCCCGGGACGGGGCCTCGCCCTGCTGGTCGTCGTCAGCGGACTGCTGCAACTGGCCTGGTCCGTCCGCGGCTGGTTCGACGCCCGGCTCAGGCTGATCGAGGACGAACTGCCCGACGCCATACCGCCCGCCGAGATCGGCACGCGCGACGACCTGCAGCGCGAAGCCGACGAACTGCTCTCCGCCCGCACCCGGTGAAGGAACCATCCCCTTGTTGCCTCCGATCTCCCTCGCGCCCACCGATCTCGCGCCCACCGATCCGTACCTGATTCCGTCGATCGTCGCGGACGGCCTGCTGCCGGGCGTCCGCGTCCTCCTCAAGGACGAGACCCGCTACGCCTCCGGCAGTCACAAGGAACCCGCCGCCCGCGCGGTCGTGGCCCGCGCCGTCGCCGAAGGACACGACCGGATCGTCGTGGGCTCGTGCGGCAGTTACGGGCGGGCGATGGCGACGGCGTGTGCGGCGGCGGGCCTGCGCTGCACCGTGGTACTGCCCGCCGAATGGAGCGACGGCGGCGCCGCCGCGGCGACCGCCGGGGCGGACATCCGTCTCGTGCACGGTGTCTATGAGGACGCCGTCGACGAATCCCACCGCGTGGCCCACACGTTGGGGGCGCTCGACGGCAATGTCGACGGCCCCTGCAAGGACACGATCCTGGCGGGCCACGGGCATGTCTTCGACGCCCTGCACCGAGAACTGGGCGGCGCTCCGGCCGCCCTGTGGATCCCGGTCGGCAACGGCACGACGATCGTCGCCGCCCACCACCGAGCCCGCCTCCTGGGCTGGCCGGTGGCCCTGCACGCCGTCGGCTCGTCCGGCAACAACCCGATCGTGACGAGCTGGCCGGGCCCCTACCGCACGCTGCCGAGCCACGACGTGGTCACGACGGAGCACAACGAGCCCCTGGTCAACTGGCACGCCCTGCACGGCCCCGAGGCCCTGACCGCGATAGCCGACTCGGGCGGCGCGGTGCACGCGGCGGACGACGACGAACTCCTCGCCGCCCAGGCCCGGCTGGGCCGATACGGAGTCAACCCCAACGCAGCGGGCTCGGCAGCACTCGCCGGGCTGCTGGCCCACGCCGAGGGCACGGCGGTCGGCGGGAACCAGATCGTCCTGCTGACCGGCCGCTGAACGGCGCGGCAGCGGACCAGTCGTGCAGGGGTTGCGCACGATCGACGCGTCGGGCCGCGTCGAGATCGGTGGCCAACAGCGCGACGGCGGCGACGTCCGCGTACGCGGTCGCATGCCTGGGAACCCGCCCGGCCTCCCGCCGCAGGCGCTCCACCCGCTCCCCGCGCTCGGCCTCGCGGTGAGAGCGACAAAAGCCCACGACGCCGTCGACCGGGGTGCCGAAGGCCGCGTGCACCTGCTGCCGCGACAGTGCCTCCACGACGGTCTCCCACGAACCGGCCCGGCGCGTGCCGCCCGCAGGCACAGCGCCCCATGCCCACAACCGCCCCGAGGCCACGGGTACGACCAGCGTCGCGGTGGCCCCCCGGGCTCGGAGCACGGCGATCGCCGCCGCCTGCAGCGTGGAGCTGCCGTTCGGCGAGTCCGACCACACCACCACCGCCTCGTGGGTGCGCCGCAGGTCGTAGCCGAGCGCACGCGACGCCTCGCCGACGTCCGTCGTCGCGGCGTCACCCAACAGGGAACGCACGATGTCGGCCCGTGCCGCGGCCGCGCTGGTGCTCCACACCTCGTGCTCGACGAGGTAGGCACGAATCATGGTGTCGGCGAGTTTGTCGACGTAGGAGAACAGCTCGCGGGAGATCGCCGTGACCTCTTCGACCGCCGCCTCCGGGTCGACCAGTTCGGCACCGGCCCGCAGGAACGCCTCGGTCGTTGCCGCGTGTCCGATCCGAACGCCCCGCAACACCTGTTCGAGCGGTACGGCCCGGTGGACGAACTCGCGGATGCCCTCCAGGGCCGCCTCGGCGGTGGGCGGGGCGGCGCCCGGGCCTTCCACGAGAGTGGACAGTGCCCGCAGGGTGGTCGCTTCATTGCCGCGGCGGAGCAGCTCGACCGCGGCCGGGCTGCCGCCGAGGGCCGGCACCTCGTCGACGATCCGCCGCACGACCACGGAACCGAGTTCGATCGCCCAGCACACGGGGTCCTCTCCGACGCGCGCGACGGCGTCCTCGACGATCGCGCGCGGGCACGCCGCTCGGTCGAGGTCGACCTCACCCTGCGGGCTCAGTCGTGCGATCCAGGCCCGCCGCGGCTTCCGACCGGTCTCGGTCACATCGCCCTCCCTCGGGTCATGACGTCGTGACAGGGCCACCCAGGTCGACATGGGGAACCGGCGCAGGGGCGAGGCGGGTTCGCGTTCACGGTCGCGTTACCGCCGACCGACGCTCGAACCCGCCCACCGGCACGGACGGTCTTGAAGGCGGGGCGGCTCGTGGTGGTCGTCGGAACCCCTCGTCAACTTGCCTCGGCAAGCATTTTCACTTGCCGAGGCAAGTTGAAAGATAGCCTGCCGAGAGTTGCCCAGGCAAGTCAATGCGAGTTGCCCGGGCAAGTAGGATGGGGCTCATGGACACCCAGTCGCCCTGGCTCGACGACGACCAGCAGGACCTGTGGCAGGCGCTGCTCACGGTCGTCGTCGCCCTCCCCGCGGCCCTCGACCGCCAACTCCGGCGGGACGCGGGCATCTCCAACTTCGAGTACGGCGTGCTGGCCCGGCTGTCCGCGGCCGACGAGGCCACGATGCGGCTCGGCGACCTGGCCCGGGTCTGCGACAGCACCCAGCCCCGCCTGTCGAAGACGATGGACCGCTTCGAAACCCGCGACTGGGTCGCCCGCCGACCCGACCCCGGCGACGGCCGCTACACCCTCGCCACCCTGACCGACACCGGCCGGCACAAACTCGTCGAAAGCGCCCCGGAACACGTCGCCCAGGCGAAGCGGCTCGTGTTCGACCCCCTCACCGCCGCGCAACGCCGCCACCTGGAGACCGCACTCACCCGCATCGCCGCCACCGTGCGCCGGGAACTCGAAGGAGGCTGAACGCCGTCCGCGGGCGGGGCCTTCCGTCCGCTCTCCGACGCCGGTGCCGCGGTGCACGGGGAAGGTGCGGCCCTCGGCGGCGGTGTGGCCATACGCCGTGACGAAGCCGCCCTCCACCCGGACCGGGCGTTGATGCGCCGGCCGACGGTGCCATCGGCGCCGCCGCGGCAGTTTGCCCGCCGTCCGGCCCGGGAGCCGACGGGCCGCCGTCGTCACGGTTCGAGGTCGACGACCCCCTTGCCGCCCGGCACGTCCAGCGGCACGGAGACCTGGTCGTGCGTGATCAGCCAATCGCCGTCCGGACCCCCGAGGCGCGCGGCCCACCAGGCGGCCCTCGTCAGGGACTTCAAGCAGGCGTGGGACGCACAGGACATCAACGCCCTCGTCGGCCTCCTCGCCCCCGGCGCCACCTTCACGGCGGACGGCGGCGGCGTGGTCGCCGCCGCGCTCCACCCGATCGAGGGCGGCGAGGGGATTGCGCGGTATCTCACGGACCTCGCCGTCCGGGCGATCGGCGGCCTGACGGTCCGGGAGCGCACGGTCAACGGCCGGGCCGGTCCGGTGATCGAGCACGAGGGCATCGTCGTTGCGGTGTACGCGTTCGACGTCGCGGACGACCGGATCACGCGCATCCGGGCGGTGCGCAACCCGGAGAAGCTCCGCCGGTGGACGGCGGGTTGACCGGTGGGCCGCGCTCGCCGAGGCGGCCGGACTCCGTCGGCCGGCCCAAGAACGACCACCAGGAGCCGCTACGCCTCAAGGGGTCACGGAAGGTCACCGGCGGGCCGGGTTCCTCGGGGAACCGGCGACGGTTGATTACGCGAGCACACCGGTATCGCGGGCCGGACAGCGTCGCGTTGCCGTGGGACGGGTGAGGGCGCACCTCGGTCCGCTCCACCTTCGTGAGCGGGTCGACCGGACCGTTCGTAGGGTTGGGTCGCCCACCCTGTCGCCACGCGAACTCCCATGACGGTGCCCGGCGTTACCGTGCGCCCATGACAACTCCCGACGGCGGCATGCCGTTCCACGACCGCTACCGGTGCGACTACATCGTCAGCCCGGGGCCCGGGTCCACCCCTTCCTTCCAGGAGTACGTACGACTCGCCCGGCACGGCGGACCGGAGACCGTGTCCAGCCTCCTCGCCGACAGCGGGGGCAAGGAAGAAGACCTCGACGAACTGGTCTACAAGCTGTTGTGCGTGGCCTCCGACTTCGGCCACGAGGAAGCCGCGGACCTCATCGACGACCTGTTGGAGACGTCCTCGCTCCGCTACGACGACGACGGCTTCGTCCAGGGCAACGCCCACTTCGAGTTGGCCTTGGCGTACCTGCGCGGAAGCGACGGCCTCCCGGCGGACCCCGAGAAGGCCCGCGAGCACCTCGGCACGGCCCGCGACTGCCACTGGCCGTTGGGCGCCGACGGCGGCGAGACCCTCCTTGCCGCCGCCCGAGCCGTCCTGTCACCACCCCAACGCGTCGTCTTCGACGGGATATACGGCGCGGACCGACCCGGCAGCTGACCACCCGGGCCGACGTCGGCGGCGTCTGCCACCGTGACCGACATGTCCGAGAAGGGACAGCGGGGAACGGCACGTTGACCGCACTCCGGACCGGATCCGTGCCCGACCCGGTATCCGGTCCGGTCCGGGGCGGTAGGCGGCAGGCTCTGTTGCGGGCGGTACCGGGGACGGCGGCATCGAGCGGGGGTCGGTCCGGCGATGGGGGCGCGCCGGACGGTGGAGGGTCGGGCGTGGCTCGGCGGCGGATCCGGACGGCGGTCGGCCTCGGTGTATCGCCCGGGTGCGCGGTGGCCCGATCGGATCAGGATCCGGGCCCGGCGCGTTGCGGACGCGGGAGTCGGTGGCTGGGCGCCGGGGTCGGGGGAGGCCCGATACCCGCAGCCGTCCGACCCCTCCCGAAGCAACTCACCACCTCCCCGGGAACGAGGCATAAGGTGGTATTGGCGGCAGCCCGAGAGTTTCTGGAGGCACGCCGTGACGTTCGTTCAACTCATCGAATGCAAGACCGGCAGGGTCGACGACATGAACCGGCTCATGGACACATGGGTCGAGCAGACGAAGGGCAAGCGGACCGCCACTCACGCGATCGTGGGTCGGGACAGGTCCGACGCGACGCACATCGTCGAAATGGTCGAGTTCCCGTCGTACGAGGAAGCGCAACGCAACTCGTCACTCCCCGAGACCAACCGGATTTTCGAGGAGATGGTCGCGCTGTGCGACGAACCGCCGACGTTCACCGACCTCGACGTGTTGCGTGACGAACAGCTCAACAAGCAGAGCGCGCTGCGCCTCTTCGAGGAGGTCATCGCCAAGGGAGACCTGGGTCGACTCGACGAGCTCTTCGCGGCCGACTATCACGATCACGACGTCGCCAACGACGAGGACACCCGCGGCGTCGACGGCATCCGCCGGGAGATCGAGGGCTACCGGGCGGCCTTCGACTTCGAGTTCACCGTGGACAGCGCGCTGGCGGACGGCGACGAAGTCGCGGTCCGGTGGAGCTGGGTGGGCAGGCACATCGGCGAGTTCGGTGGCATAGCGCCGACGAACGAGAACGTCTCGTTCACCGGCATCACGAACTTCCATTTCCGTGACGGCAAGATCGTGGAAGGCTGGTGGAACTGGGACAACCTCGCGATGCTTCGCCAGGTCGGCGCGATCACGCCGTAGCGCCGGCTCCTCCGGCCACGGTCGCTTCGGAGCCCGTCGGCGGCCGGGTCCGGGACGACGACGGCAGCGGCGCGCAGGACTATCTCGCCTGCTGGAACCGAGTGGCCTTACCGACCGGCCAGAGCGGCTGGACCGACCCGCACACCATGCTGATGGCGGTCAACTCCTACTGCACCGCGAACAACCACGACACCACAGCCCCCACCGACACCGTGTACGTGCTGCAACTGCCGATACTCGACGAGAGCACGGGGAACATCGCGCAGGTGCCGGCGCTGACCAGCGCCGCCGAACCGCCCGAGTACACAGAGCCACCGGATCAGCCCGCGCCGCATGAACGGCGACTCGGTCGACGCGAACGACGGCCTCGCCTTCGACCTCAACGACGTCACCGTCTCCAGCACCTACCCGCCGGAACCCACCGGCTGAACCACGCCCGGTCCCGGAACCGGCGCGGACCCCGAGGGCCCGACCTCCCCGGGGCCCCGCCGCGGGTCTCCGGTCGTCTCGTTCCCCACGCCGACCACCCGTCGTGCGCGTCGAGTCGCCGAACACACCGGCGGGAATCCGTGCCGCGCTGCCCGAGAATCGGCGTGCGGCGTGCGGCCTTCGACGCGGAGATGTACGCCACGCCTCGTTCGCGTCAGCTGCCCGGGTGGTCCTGCACGTACCGGGCCCATTTGCGTTCGAACGCGGCTCGGTCCAAGCCCGTTGCGGCGGTGAGCGCGGCGTCGAGGCGACTCGCGTCGCGATAGACCTCGGCGACGAACGTGTGGGCCTTGCCCGTACCGAACTCTTCGGCCAGGAAGCGGATCGCCTGCATCGACAGGTGGTAGTTGATCGACGACGTCGCGGGGTCGGCGCTGTGGATCTCGCCGTCGGTGGGGAGCCTGCCGGTGAATCCGCCGTCCTTGACGTGCGCGCGTGCGGTCGGGTTGTACATGTTCGCCATCCGGGGGTCGGACCACGGCAGCGACTCGGCGAATCCCTCCGCGACCCAACTCACGTGCTCGGTCCACGCGGGGGCGAATCCGGCGACCATCGCGTGACCCAGTTCGTGTTCGACGATCGACTTGAATATCGCGTCGTCGGAGGTGGCGAACCCCTTCCCCGCGCCGTCCACGACGACGCGACATCCTGCCTGTCGGGTCTGTTTGCCCTCGGTCGAGGTGAGGGGGGCCAGGCCCACGCACACGCCCGCCGCGGGGCCGCGCCCCTTGGTCGTCGCGATCTCGTCGAAGGTACGTCGATCGGGTGTTATGTAGACGACGAAGCGATCGACCGGCAGTCGCGGGCCGCGCCACGCATCGAGATCGCGCCGGGCCGCGGCCTCCGCCTTGTCGGCCCAGGTCACCAGCTCGGCCTTGTTCGCGACGGCCGCGACGAGGACCACATGCGGGCGCCTTTCGACCACCAGGGCGGTCTGATCCCACGGCATCGGGTACGTCACCCCGCCGTAGGGAGCGGTGGATACCGCGGTCATCCACATGGGGCCGCCGTCGGAGGTACGGTCGAAGGTCCATCGGTAGTTCTCGGCGATCGCCGCAGGATCGACTCCCTCGACGCGATGCACGAAAGAGACCACGACCATGATGGCGGCGCGGCCGGAGTCGGAGACCCACCGAGAGAGCTGGTTCGACACCGTGTACCGGGCCTCGGCGAACGGGAACAGCGTCAGGTTGGCGAACAGGCGGCGCTGCGCCGCGATCAACTCGGTGGCCGTCGGGTCGATCGGCGCGACGAAGGCCTCCACGTTGTGTTCCGCCAGGGCGCGCGAGCGCGCGGCGACCACCGCCTCCACTTCCT
This sequence comes from Embleya sp. NPDC020886, assembly GCF_044333915.1. NCBI lineage: Bacteria > Bacillati > Actinomycetota > Actinomycetes > Kitasatosporales > Streptomycetaceae > Embleya > Embleya sp. NPDC020886. The sequence goes on from NZ_JBIRRX010000003.1 coordinate 799,605, forward strand.
CCTCGCGGATCTCGGGACGCTGAGGGGCCGCCTCGGCGCGGTCCGTCCGATCGGCTGCCACCCGTTGCTGTCGCCCGCCCGCAGTCGTGGTGCCGCCGATCACTCCGGTGGCGACCAGCAGGACCACGACCAGGACCACGGCGATCGACGCGGCCGCGACCGCAAGCATGGTGCGCCGCTTGGCGCGAGGTGCGCCGGCGGCGTCCGGTCGGGCTTCCGGGTCCGACCGCTCGCATTCGGGCGCTTCGGTGGCCGCCATCTCGGTGCCGGCGCCGGGCGATGGGCTCTCGGCCTCGCCTCGATCGTCGGCCGCCGTCGACGCGACACAGGACCCGCCGGAATCCGGCTCCGGATCGGAGGACTCACCCGTTCGATGCCCCTCCACCGACTCGGACGCCCCTGCGGTCGCGGTTTTCGGCGCACCTGCGGAGGGAGCGCTCGCCGCGCTCGACTCACCGCCGTCGCGCCGGGGATCGCCCCCCACGCCGCCGGATGTGGGTGGTGGCGAGTCACCGGGAACGCGTGTGTCGGACATGCCGGTTCTCCCCCTGGACCCCGGCGCCAGGCGAGCCCACCCCGGTCCCGGACCGGCGATCCGATCAAGTATGCGCCGAGGCTATCCACCACCGCCCACTGAGCAGCACGCACCCCGGAGCGACAATGCCGGACCCCGACCGTACGCGGCCGCTCAATGTCGGCGCGCGCCTTGGGCTGTGTGTTCCGTTGGGTCGTCGAGTCGGTGGTGGGGCCGCGCAGCAGTGAAGGTTGAGCGTTCTCACCGAAGGTCGAGCGGCGATGGTCAGCTCTTCCGAGCAATTCGGCTGCGGTGATGCAGAGTTCCCTGCCATAGATCTGGTTGCTGCCCCGTGTGGAGCCCCACAGGTCGGTCGCGGTTGGGCGACGGCGCGGAAGGTGTACTCCTCGTCGACGCGCCACACACGGGTCCGGGCGGCCATCTCGGGTGTCATCGTCCTCGGGGGTCTCCGGGCTCGTGTGTCATGCCGTCGACCCCGGGTACACCCCGGCGGTGGGTGATCATCGGAATACGTGCTGACCCGCCCGAGCTTCGCGGGTGGGGCTGCGTTCGTGCTCGTCTGCGTCTGCGTCTGCGTGGGCGTCGGCGAACGTCGGATGTCGGTCCCGCGAACCTGTCGGGTTCGCGGGACCGTTCGCGGTTTGCGTGTGGGGATCAGTCGACGAGGTCCACATGGCTCTGGCTGTGCCGGGTGGTGTGGGTCAGCCGCCTTGGCCGGCGCTGCCGATGGGGCCGACGTTGATCGGGGAGCCGGTGCCGTCGACGACGGGGACGGTGGGGGTGCCGGGCCAGGTCAGGGTGATGGTCTTGGTTTCGCCGGGCGGGGTGACCTGCAGGCCCGTGACCTTGACGCCGTGGTCGCCGGTGGCGCCGCTGGGGTAGGTGACTCCGAAGGACACCGAGGTGTTGCTCTTGAGGGTGAAGGGGTCGGCGGGGGCGCCGATGCGCTTTGCGGAGAGGGGTCCCTTGGTGGTCTGGAGGTCGACGCCGGCGAAGCCGGACATGGTGCAGTTGTGGCCGATGTTCTTGAAGGTGACGGCGACGGTGAGTTCGTTGTCGCCGCCGATGGTGGCGTCCTGTGCGGTGGCCCGGAGGTCGTCGGTGCGGCACTTGCCGATCGAGGTGTCGCCGCCGCCCCCGCCGCCTGTGGTGGTCGTGCCCTGTCCGCCGGAGGTCTTCCCGGGGGAGACCTTCCCGGCGGGTTCGGTCCCGCCTCCGCTGCCTCCCGGGGTGCCGCCCGTGGTGCCGCCGGTGGTCGACGCGGCGGGTGGGGCGGCCGGCGGGGCGACGGGCGAGGAGCCCTGCGCGGCCCCGGTGTTGGAGTTCGAGTCCGTGCCCTGGCACGCCGTGGTCATCATCGCGCCGCCGAGGACGGCGGCGGAGAGGAGGAGGGCGGTGCGACGGTTGCGGAACATGAACGACCCCTTGGTGTCCGGTGGTTGGAGCCGAAACCCTCTCGGCTCCTCGGTGCCTGCCCGACCGACTATGGCCGGGTCGCCGGCCCGGGCGATACCCGAGTCGTCGCACCACGACACCGCTGTCGCCAACCGGTGACATGGTCACGAGAAGCAACGCCAACCACCCGGATCCGCCCCGCCCCACACCCCGATGACACCACGTTCGCCCTGGTCACAGCTATCCCGGCCGCCCAGGCGGACGGTGTTACAACGGCCCCGCCGGCCGCCGACCCGACCACCGGCCCCGTCCACGGCTGGGTAACACGCCGCCCCACCACACGTGTTCCGGACGACTGTCGGCCCGACGGCCTCTCGTCGTCGGCGTCCCGGGCCGGGTTGGGCTCTCACCCGTGACCGACGGTGGGAGTCCCGGGCGAGGGCGGGGTGTGTGGCGGCGTGCCGTGGATCGACGTCGTGCGGGTGTGGCGATTCGGGGGGCGAAATGGGCGTCGACGTCCAGGCGTTGCACGGGCCCTGGAGCGATTCGTTGCGGGAAGCGTGGAGTTGTGGAGCCGCTGGGGGAGTACTGGTCGGAGCGACGGCGGTCGTCGGGTCGACACGGTGCGAACCGGTGTGCCTGATCACGCAACCGGGTGTTGAGTTCGTCGACGGCTTGGAGCGACTCCTGCCCGTTCACTCCGCCCCGAGCCCTCATTGCTCCACCCGGTGGATCGAGACGCTCGAACGCCAGACCTCTGGCCACGCGAGCTTCGCACTCCCACGACGACGAATGCCCCTCGCGGATTGACGGTTTCACGGAAATCGCCGACGACCCGGTCTGCCGTGTCCCTCGACATCCCTGCACCGAAGTCGGTCAAGAAGGTGCCATGTCGCGACGGCGATCATGCGCGTCGCGCTACAACGGATGCCCGCGCCGCCCGACGGATCGAGACATGATGTGGGCAGGCCCGCTCCGGCGGCTCGTTACGGTCGCCGCCGTCGCGTTGCTGCCCGGGGCCTTCGGCCTGCCACCGTCCTTGTCGACGGGCCCGAGCGCCTCCGGCGAACCGCCCCACCGGGTCGGCACCCACGGCCTCGTCGCGCTGGGCATCGCGTGCGCGTGCGTCGTCTTCATCTGGCTGGTCGGTCTCACCGCGAGCGCCCTGCGCCTGTGGCGAACACCGACCGGCCCGAGCGCGGGCAATACGGTCTCCTTCAAAGGCGCGATCCTCGGCACGCTCGGCGTCGCCTTCCTCGTCATCCCCACCGCGAGCGTGTGGGCCGCGGAACAGCGCCGGCGACGCGACACCTGGTTGAGCGGAACCGGCGACGCCTACAACGCCCTCCACCGAGGTGCCCTCCTCGACGATCTGACCCGGCTCGCGTCGGATTGGCCCGACGAGGTGCGCCCGAGCCTGTGGTGGTGGTCGACCTTCGCGCTGTTCGCGGTGATGCGCTCGCGCACGCAGGCCCCGGCGCGTCCACGACGGCCCCTCGCGGGTCGGAACGCTTCGCCATACGAGTGCTGTTCCTCCTGGCGGTGGCCCCGATCATCGGTTCCTACGCGGGTGTGCCGTTGCCGCTGCTGTCCCTGCTCCTGACCTGGGCGGGCCTGTCCGCGCTGCTCGCGTTCGGCGAACGACACTCGATCCTCGCCCGAGAGATCCTCCCGCACACACCCCTTCACGCCGTAGTCGACGAGACCCACCGACGGCGCATGATCGAGTCCGCACGCCGGCAACGCGAACTGCACGCCCGGCTGCGCCGTCTCGAACAGGGCCAGGACGACAGTCGACGACTGGTTCTCGAACGCGAGCTGGACCGCCTGCATCGCTGGCCCACACCCACACCCACACCCACGCCCCCCACCTCCGGCGGGCCCCGACGTTCCCCACTCCCGGCCTCCGTATCGCCGGTCGACATCGCGCTGTCCTGGGGCCCCGCCCGACCTGGTGGGGCAACGCCCGCCGTGCCTCGTTCTTCGCGGGCATGACCGGCATCCCGGCCACAGCCGTGATGTTCTGGGCCGAGAGAATCAAGGGCGATCTCCGAACGAACCTCACATACGATCGCCACGCCCTGCTCGATTCGATCACGGACCTGGCCTCCTGGCAGGTCACCTGGGCCGGGGCGGGGTTCGTCCTCGGCGCCCTGTGGCGGGTCCTGCCCGGACGGCGCGGACCGATGCGCGCGCTCTGCCTGTCCGCGGTCTACGCCCTCCCCGTCCTTTTCGACCGCATGCTCAACACGGCCTTCCACCAGGCAGTCGGAAACCTCACGCTCGCGACCGCCCTATTGCTGCTGATCCTGACCATCACCGGCATAGCCATGGACATCGACACCTTCCGCGTCGAACGCAGGTATTGGCCCACCCGAGCGGGACTGCTGCTTTCGCTCTACCAATTGCGTACGGCGTCGATCCAGATCGCCTTCCTCATCGCCCAACTCGCCGCCATCCTGTCGATTTGGCAGCAGGTACGGCACGGCTCGCCCGCAGCCCCGGAGCCCGACCCACTCGACGGAACGGGCGCGCCCGACCCGGCCGCACCCGGCGCCGGCGGCTGAGACCCTGCCGAGTAGTCGACGATGCGCACCTGGCTGTTCCGACCTCGACGGGAGGGAGTCCAGCACCGAGGCACCTGCGGTCGAAAGCCCGCCGCCGAGCCGGGAGTCCGGCGTCCGCAGGTGTCCCGGGACTCGCCGGTGAGCCGACTCGCCAACTCGTTGCACCGGTGTCCCGTCGAGACCGACCACGCCCTCGAAGTAGCCGGCCTCGACCCGCGCGACCACGGCACCCGCGTCCCCGCGTGCCGCCGCCGGCGCCGACACCACGGCGCCCCGGGGCAGTTGCGCGCTCGGAGAGCTTGGTTTCCTGTCGGGCTTTCCTGAGATCCGCCGGTTGATCACCGCCACCGTCGCCCCGCACGCCGCCCTGTTCCTCTACGACGCCGCCAGAAGGTTCATTGGCCGCAAGCGGCACCTGGTCGTCGACACGCGTGGGCTTCCCTTGCCGGTCATGGATACCAGGGCCGACCTGAGCGACCGCGACGCCGCCGAGGAAGTGTTGTTCAGGCTCGGGTTGATGCACCCCGAGATCACCATCGTCCGGGCGGACTCCGCGTACGCCGGCGCCCTGATCGAGTGGGCGACGACCCACCTGAGGTTCGATCAAGACCGTCAGTCGGCCCAGGAACGCGGTCGGTTTCGTCCTGTTGCCCCGCCGATGGGTGATCGAAAGGTCGCTGGGTCGGATCATGCACGCCCGCCGACACGCGGGGGACTACGAGAGGCTGCCTCGGCACAGCGAGGCTTTGATCACGTGGGCCGCCATTACCCTCATGACGAGGAGGTTGGCCCGGCCCGGCCCGATCAAGGACCGTTCCCCTTACGCCGACGCCCCTCATGCCACATGAAGATCGCGACCGGGACGATCACGATGGGGCCGATGGTTGCCGCAGATCGTCCCTACGTTCTCGAACTGCCCACCGGAGTGCCCTGGCGGGGCCCACCCGGGACAGGTGCCTCCCGGCGGGCGGCCGCGAGGACGAACATCGTCACTGCGGCGAGCCCGGGACCGTACGCACCGAGGGTCGGATACCTGGGGATTTCGTCGGCGCGGAAGCCGCCTCCGTCCGGGGCGGTGCACGTGAAGCCGAATGGCAGGATGCTGCCTTCGATGCCGTTGACGTGCCTCGACTTGTCCGCTCCGCCCGCGCGGATGCAGGCCTGGGGCGGGCTGGAGTTCGTGCCGCCGTCGGTGGAATCCAGGATCGCAAATCCGACCGCCAGGAAGCCTACGGTGAAGAACGCCGCTGCGACGGCGCCTGTGAGAGAGGCGGCACCGAAGAGTACGTTCCGCTTGCCGGGTCTGCCGGCGGCATGACGGATGAGAGTGGAAAGTCCGGTGACGGCAAGAATGAGGGAGGTGAAGGCAGCGATGAGTGCGAGAAGTAGATAGCCCATCAGCTGCACCGCGCCGGTGCCGACGATTCCATGTTCATCATGAAGCGATGCTAGGGGACCTTGCCACCTGCGGTTCCCCGCGCGACGGGAACTTCCGCTCTCGTTCCGTAAGTTCGTACAAGCGGATACCTCAACCGGAACCAACACATACGCGCCACCGTCGACTTGCCAAGGCGCCTTTTCGGTAGTGAAACTGCCGTCGCTTCACCCAGACAATCCTCGCCACGTCGGATGGTTGGGGAAGCGTTGATTCCTCCAGCGTCGCCGACTGCATCAGGCATTGCCATGATCGCCATCCAGAAACAGGTACATACAGTGGTACCTGGTAGTGAGATTGGTCCGGGCATGACGACCGGAGGGGAATTCTCGCTGGACGACACCGAGGCGGAGCTGCGCGAGAATGAGCCCGACATGGACCGGATCCGTGCCGACCTCACCGCTGGGACCGGCATTGCGGCGCTTACCGACTTTGCCGATACGGTGCCGTATCACCTGCTGCTTACGTTGCCGCGGGGGCATGCGGGCGCACCGAGGGGATCGATATGGCGACGATTACGGTGGACGTGGCGGTTCCCGATGCGCTGCGGCCGGTCGTGGATGTGGCAGCGTTGCCGGCGGCCCTCGGTGAGGCGGGGCCGGCGTGGTTGGTGTTGTCCGAGGACGGACGGCTGGCGCGGTGGACGCCGACGACCGGCGGGGTGCGGGAGGTGGCCCGGTATCGGGAGGAGAGGGCGGCGTGCGAATACGGTGGCGGTGTTCGACTGCGGCTTCATGTGTCTCGATGTGGCCGTTGGGCGGCGGTGGTTCAAGACCGCGGTCGGTACGGCACCGTCGTCGATCTCACCACCGGTTCGTCGGCGTTGAAGTTGGACGGCGGGGGTTACTGCTGTGAAACCGTCCCGTTCGCGTTGGCGTTCGCCGAACACGGTGGCCGGCCGGTTGTCGTCCATCGCACGGACTGGAACCGGTTGGATGTCACCGATCTCGCGTCCGGCGAGGTGCTTACGGCGCGGGACAGCCGGGATGGGGGCGAGGACGATGCGGAGTACGACCTCGATTACTTCCACGGCGCGCTGTCGCTTAGTCCTGACGGGACTCGTGTCTACGACGGTGGTTGGGTGTGGCAGCCGTGGGGGATGCCGGCGGTGTGGAGCCTGACCGCCTGGCTGCGCGAGAACCCGTACGAGTCCGAGGACGGGCCCAGCCGTGCGGTGTATCCCGAGGTCTCGGAGTGGAACCGGCCGGTGGTGTGGATCGACGACGGGCGGATCGCGGTGTACGACCGGGGCGATGCCGGCAGCGGTACCGTCCACGTCCTCGACCCCACCTCGATCGAACTGCGCTCGCCGGGCGTCCGGTGGATCAAGGCGGTCGCGACGTTCCCCTGGCCGGTCGGCGATTTCGGCTTTTTCACCGACGGAGAGCATCTGCTGATCGCCGACGAGGCCGGTCTGCAGGGCGTCGACATCACCGGCGGACAGCGGGTGTTCGCGATCGACGGGTTCCGCCCGGCGCGTCAGGATCGACATACCGGAACGCTGATCCAGGTCGGCGGCGCCGATGCCCGGTTGTGGACGCCGCCGCGGTGGACCGCGCGCGCCGGCTGAGCTGCCATGTCCCACAGGGTGCCGAGCGGGAGAACATCGGCGTGTCCACACCGGAAGGGCTCGACACCGCCTCTCGCAAGGGCGGGCACGGCGGCCGACCGCCGGTCGTCACCGACGACATGCCGCACACCGTGCTGCGGTGCCGCGCGAACGGCGAGTCCGTCGAGCAGATCCGGCCCGACCTGATCATCCCCACCGGCAAGCGCAAGGGGCGCAACCCCTCGGTGGCCGGCATCCACCGGGCACTGGCCGAGTACGCCAAACGCGAGGCGTACCCCGAGGCTGCCGAGAAGGCCCCGCCGACTTCGCCGCCCTCCAAGCCGGCGAAGTCCCCGGCCCCGCCTGCTACTTGTCACTTCGCCGTAGCTTCGGGAGAACCGGGCCATCACCACCGGAAGGCCGTCGGCGGAACCGCTGATGTCGCCGCCGGAGCAGCCCAAGCCCGCCCGTTCGAATCCTGACCTGGGCAAACATTCGGCCGAGGCTCAGACACAGGTGCTTACGACTCTTCGGGGTCGGCTTCCGGCAGGGGCCGAGGCCGTCGGTGTCGGGGTGTGGTTGTTCGGTTGTCCAGTGCGGTGAGGAAGCTCGCGACGGCGAGGCGGTCGCTGATCGAGCTGGTCGCCACCTCGCCGTGTGCGCCGTTCGCGCCGTCGTCGACCCGGGTGACCACCGGCCCGCGTCCGTGCACCACCGCCGCCCATCCGGCGGGATCGGTGTGCCGGTCCACGCGGGTGTAGACGTCGCCGTCGTCGCGCCGGATCACTGCGGGGACGAACGCCTCGCGCCGCACTGCGCTCATCGCCTCGCGTACCCACGGGGCCCGCGAGAACGCGCCCTGCGCGTCGAGTTCGCGCATGGCGTCCTCGTGGGCGGTCACGGCTTCTTGGGCTTGCCGCCGCGGGGCTTGTGCACGTCCGGGTTCTGCCCGTCCTGGCCCCGGGTCGGTTGCGGCGTGTCGTCCGGCTTCTTGTGCTCACCCATGAGGAGCCCCTCGGATACCGACAGTCATTCGACCATGGCGCGCCGGTCCCGCCGAGGCAACACCGTCGTCGACCTCACGGAACCCGACCCTCGCAGGGGCCGACGACGGGCCGGCGCGGTCTGGATGTTCCGGTCGGTGGTGTGGCTGCGGGCCCGTGATGTCGGAGCTGTCGAATGCGGCGGCGCGGAGTGCGGGTCCGGCGTGCCCTGACACAGCCTCGCCTCTCCGTGCGTCCGGATGCCTTCCGGTCCGGCCCGACCGGCGACGCGAGCGCTGTGCCGGATCGGTACGACCGACCGGTGGCGGGCCCGGTCGGGTCGGGGGTGGTCGTAGGGGTCCACCCGCGTCTCCACCCGTTGTTCCACCCGTGGGTCCAGGCGCGGAGAAGGGCGCCGGCGGCAGTCTGGCGACATGACCACCACAGACTGGATCACCGACATCCTCCTCGTCCTCGTCGTCTTCCGGCAGTTGCGCGAGGACCGACTCGACCGCAAGACCTTCCTCCTCCCGCTGGGGATCGTGGGTTTCGTGGCGTTCAAGTACCTCCACTCGATTCCCACCGCGGGCAACGACACGGTGTTGATCGGCGCGTTGATGGCGATCGGCGCCGCGCTCGGCGTGGCGGGCGGCATCTTCACCCGGATCCGCTTTGCCGGCGGGCATCTGCTGATCAAGGCCGGCGCGGTCTCCGCGGTGTTGTGGGTGCTGGGCATGGGCGCGCGGATGGGGTTCCAGGTATGGGTCGACCACGGCGGTGCCGACGACGTCGCCCGCTTCAGCCTCGCCCACCACATCACCACCGGCCAGGCATGGGTCGCGGCGTTCGTGCTGATGGCGCTCACCGAGGTCGTCACGCGGGTGGCCACGATCTTCGTACGGAGCCGGATGGCGACCCCCGGGCCGTCGGCGAACGCGGCGCGCTCCGTGTCGTCCCTCGACCCGGTGGCCTGACCGTGGGATATGGTCGCGCCGTGCCCGTACCCGAGAGCGTCCCCGTCTTCGGGCCGTCCTCGGGGCGGGAGCCCGGCCCGCGAGCGATGGTCCGGAGCGATCCCCGGGTGCAGTGGGCCGTCAGCCTGGGCGTCGTCGCCGTGGGTATCGCGACCATCCGCCCGATGGGTTTCAGCGGTCACGGCCTGGCCGTCGTCGTCCTCGTCGCGGTCAACTCGCTGTTCCTGCTGGGCCGAAACATTCCCGACGACAAAGTCCCCGCACGTGTGGCCGTCGTATGGATGTCGCTGGGCATCGTCGCGGCGGCCTGCCTGATCGGCACCGCCCGCAGCGGCACCGGCTACCTGTTCGCATACTTCCTCGTCGGCCACATCGGCTACCGGCTCCCGCCCGCCCGGGCCGTCCCGCTCGCTGCGCTGGCCGGTCTGCTCTGCGGTGGAGTGCTGTACCTGCGTCTGGGCCCGGGCCACGAGGCGTTGCCCTGGGGGCTCGGATTGTCCATCGCCCTGCCGGTGGTGGTGGGCATCGTCAGCCGCAGTCGGCAGCGGGCGCTGGAGGCCGTGCTCGCATCCGCCGAATCCGCCGAGCGCGCCGCCCGCGCCGAGGCCCGCACGGCCGCACTGGCCGAGCGCAGCCGCATCGCCCGGGACGTGCACGACGTCCTCGCGCACTCGCTGGCCGGAATCAACATGCAACTCGAACTGGTGGACGCCCTCCTCGACACGGGCGACCTGGCCAGGGTCCGCGAGGCCAACGACAGGGCGCACAGTCTGGTGAAAGAGAGCCTGAAGCAGGCCCAATGGACCGTTCACGCGCTGCGCGAGGACGCGCTGCCGCTGTTGGAGAGTTTGACCGCCATGATCGAGTCGTCGGGTCACCGGGACGCGCTCACCGTCGCCGGCACCGTACGCGAACCACCGGCCCGAACGGCCCAGCACCTGCTGCGGATTGCCCAGGAGGCGCTGACCAACGCCGCCCGGCACGCGCCCGGGGGCGATGTGCGGGTGCGGGTGACGTTCGCCGCGGCGTCGACGACACTGGGGATCCGCAATGGCCCCGCGACCCGCGCGCCGGCCGGGGGAGGCAGCGGCATGGGACTGATCGGAATGCGCGAGCGCATCGCCATGGTGGGCGGAACCCTCGCCACGGGACCGATCACGGAGGGACCGGACCGAGGTGGCTGGCAGGTGGAGGCGGTGATCCCGGGATGAGCGACACCACAGGGCACGACCCGCGATCGACCGACACGCCCCGGCGCCTGCGGGTGGTCGTGGCCGACGACCAGGCCGCCGTCCGCGAGCCGCTCGCGGCCGTGCTCGCCCTCTCCGAGGACATCGATGTCGTCGCAGCCGCCGCGGACGGGGACGAGGTGCTCGCCGCCGCAGCCGCGGGACCGGTGGACGTGGTGCTCATGGACCTGCGCATGCCCCGCACCGACGGCATCGAGGCAACCCGCCGGTTGACCGAGGACCACCCCGGAGTGGCCGTCGTCGTCCTGACCACCTTCGCCGACGACGACTCGATCCTGGCCGCGCTGAGCGCGGGTGCCCGCGGCTACCTCACCAAGAACGCGGGACGCCGGGACATCGTCCGCGCGATCCGGGCCGCCGCCGCGGGCCAGTCCGTCCTCGACCGCGAGGTCCAAGACCGGCTGCTGGCCACCGTCCGCACCCGGGCCACGGCACCGAAGCAAAGCCTTCCCGAAGACATCACACCCCGCGAGCGCGAGGTCCTCACCCTCATCGGCCAGGGCCTGCCGAACCGGGCCATCGCCGAGAAACTCTTCATCAGCGAGGCCACCGTCAAAACCCACATCAACAACCTCTTCGCCAAGGCCGGCATCCGCGACCGCGCCGACGCGGTACGCCGAGCCATCGCGGCCGGCCTGTGACGCCGACGAGGCCCCGGACGTCACGCGATGGCCGGTGAAGACCGGGACGCCACGGTCGAACAGCCCGGCCCGGGGTTTCGTCAGCGCGTGAGGTCGGCGCGGAAGCGGTGGACCGCCGTGCGGGTGCGAGTCGATGTGACGGTGTCCACGTTGACCGGATCCGCCCGGCAACCCCGGTCTCCATCGCGGTACTGGGCAGCATCGGCACCACCATCTACCGAACGACGTTGACCGACAACGCCCCTGACGGCCTGTCACCGGGGCAACTCGACACCGCCCGGGACACGCTCGTCGGGCCGAAACCGTCGGCAAGGCTGGTCAGAACCGAGCCGGACCAACTGCTTTCCCCGAACACGCCGACCGGCATGGCGAGCACGCCGCACTCGCGCCGGAGCGTCTCCGCTGGGATGCCAACCGGGAAGAAGTAGTTGCCGGGACAGGTTCGGCTCGCCAGGGGAATCGCCCCGAGTACTTCGTCCGGCAACCGTTCGAACAGTCGCTCGGCCCGTGCGGCCAGTTCATCAACGACCTGCCGGGGCACGTCGCCGTGCTCGGTCAGCAGACGGTCGGCGAGCCTCAGCTGTGCCGAAGTCGGCGGATCCGCCCGGAACGCTTCGGCCAGTTCGGCCTCCGCCGGACCCAGCAGGACCACGCCGAACGTGCGTGGCCACAACCATCCCTTGGTGACCGAATGCAGCAGGACGGCACGACCGGTGTCCAGCAATCGCCGTGTGCCCGCAGCGAAGGGGGCGCCCAGATCGTAGACACTGTCGATCAGCAGGCGACGGCGTGGTGATACCCGCAACCACGAAGTCACCGCGGCGCACTCGGCATCGGACAGGTACCGGCCGAGCGGCCTGCTGGGGTTGGCGAGCAACAGGTATTCGGGCCGGTGGTCCGCCGTCGACCTCGGCAGGGCCGGCGCCGGTAGCGTCGGGTAGGACTCGGGCGCCAGGCCGGCAGCGCGGGCCAGCTCGAAGTACACCGGATACACGTCGCCGGGCAGCCACAACCGCGCTTGCGCGGCGTGCAGCCAGTGGAACACGACGCCGAGCCCGTGACGGACCCCTCGACAGACCATGGCGTGGCGGGACCACTCTTCCGGCAGTTCGAAGCGCCGCAGCCAGGCACGGGCGAGATCGCATCGGTGCACCGTACTCGTGTCGGTCGGCGGTTCCGGTCGTATCGGAGCCAGCGCCCGGTACACGTTGGTCTCGGCGGCGTCCAGAAGCGACGAGGAAGCACCGAGTTGCCGCTGTCGGTATTCCTGGAACTCGTCGAACCTCATGCCGTGGCACCTTCCGCCACGATCTCGCTGGCCCGGTCCTCCAAGGAGGCGTAGCAGCGTCCGTCGGCCATGACGTTCCAACTGCGTGCGATCCCGTTGGTGCGTTCCCAGAGCAGGCTGGGTTCGGTGTAGGCGGCGATCCGCATCGGCCGTCCGTCCCAGTTGCCGTGGTAGACCGGCGCGCCCCAGGGCAGGCGGCTCGCCGGTTCGAGGCCGTGCTGCTCGGCGAACCGGGTGACCACGGACAGCGAGACCTGGTGCTCTCGGCTCCAGACGTTGGCGGCGCGGTCGAAGTAGAGCGACTCGGTGCTGGTGGACACGTAGAGCTCTTTGAAGCAGACTTCGTCGACACCGAGGGCCGCAGCCCACGAAAGGTAGTCGGCGACATCGGCCGCGTCGGCGACGCCGCCGTGCTGGAGCACGCAGATCAGCCTCATCCGCAGCCCCGGCCAGCGGTCGCGTCCCACGCGCCAGGTGTCGATCACCGAGCTCACCGGCGTGCGCAGCGTCATCAGCCGCTCGCTGACGGCGTCGTCCTGATGGTGTCGGGAGACCGCCAGCACGCTCAGGCCCGCCGCGCCCAGGGCTGCGAGGCGGCCGGCCCGGTCGGCGTGTAGGCCCTTCGCCAGAGTGTGCGCGTTGGTGATCAGGACAACCTTCGGGAAGGCCGCCGCGCAGGCGGACACCAGTCGCAGCTGCTGGTCGAACGGTATGAGCGTGGGCTCCCCGCCGCCGGTGATCACTGCCCGCTCGGCACCCGCCGCACGAGCGCGCTCCAGCCAGTGGGTGACCGCGTCCCAAGGGACCCGTGCCGGCGCCTGGTCGCTGGAGATCGAAGCCGAGGAGAAGCAGAACGAACACCGGGCTTGGCAGGCGGAGGCGACCGGCAGAAGCGAAACCGAGCGCGGTCGCGCGTCTGCGTAGCGACGCTGTGCCGATTCGTGCAGGTGCAGGGAGGCCGCCATCGCATCCTCGACGGTCGTCGGGCGCAGAATGAACTCGTTGCCTGCTTGGTCGAGTTCGTGGACTGCCGACAACCGGATGCGAGCCTCGTGCAGTTCCGTGCCGAGGCCGGTCGACACGTTGGGCACCAACTGGTCGGGGTCCACCATGGTTTCCAGCACCAGCAGCCGATCGCCCGGAATGGCCAGACGTTCCAGCAGGCGTCCTGCCTTGCCGATGCCGATTCCCAACTCCGCACGGGTCAGCAGGTGGAACCGGTCGGGATGGGTACTCTCCGGAATTCCCGCCTTACCGTAGGCGAACGCGTACTTGTCGAAGCCCTTCGCGAAGTTCGACAGCACGATGACGTGGAAGCGCTGGTCGCTGTGGTTCATCCTGTCATCATGCATGAACGGGCCCCGACGACATGGGCCCAAACCGCAGCCGGAACGTGCTGCCCCGATCCGATGCGTCGTCAACGACAGGCCCCGCGCGGTGCGATCCGCACGACCGCGGGACGGCGACGTTCTCCACACCGGATTCGCGGATGGCGCGCAGGAGTTCGGCAGTGCTGGTGTCCAAGCCGAACTCGCCGGCACGGTCTCACGCCCGGTGCCCGGGGCTGGTTGGAGGACCAGGTCCGATCCGGCGTCCTGGAACGGCAGACGGACGACCTCCACCGCGTCCTCGGCCACCCGCCCACCACGCCGGACCAGGCAGTCGGCACGCTCCTCGCTCGCCCCGCGCGGCCGAGCGACACCGCCGAGCCGGCCTGACGGACCGAGACCCACGCCTGGCACGTCACGGGATCAACTGCCATGGCCGGCGTGCTCCGTCGACGGGCATGCACTGTTCGGTCCGGATGCACTTTCCACCGGGTGTGTAGCGGGCGGCCCAACTCGGCGGGCGCGGCGATCGGTTGCAGGCCGCGGCCATCCTGCGCAACCGAACGCGCGTTGAGCGCCGGCATCGCGGCTGCCCGACCGGGGGCTCGCATCGGCGACATCGCCCATGCCATCGGCTCCGGTCCTCGGCGAGGCGGCATATTCGGTGGGCTTCGTCGCGACGGCGTCCGGCAACCGGCCCGCCGGTACCTGGGGCGGACCGTCCGGCCACCCCACCGGATCACCGCGATCGGCGCCCCGCCGGGACGGATCCCGGCGCCTACGGCCCGTCCGTGTGCACGCCGATCTCGAACCAGGTCGTCTTGCCCCGTCCCGCGGGCGAACTGCCCCAGGCCGTGGCCAGGGCGTCGACGATCAGCAGGCCTCGTCCCGACTCGGCCTCCACATTGCGTGCGTCGTCCTGGAGCAGCGTGGTCGGTACGGGGGGATACGGATCGCTGTCGCGTACCTCCACCCGGATCCGGTGCGGATAGGCACGCAGTCTCAGGTCCACCTCGCTGTGGGCGTGGATGAGCGCGTTGGTCACGACCTCGCAGACCAGTACCTCCAGGTCGTCGAGCATGGGCAGCAGCGACCACCGCCGCAGCACGTCCCGCAGGAACCGGCGGGCCTGGGCGACCCCGAGCAGGTCGTGCCGTTGCACCGACATGCGGGCGACGCGCGCCGTCTCGTGCGGCCGAGCGCCTTCGAACCGCATCAGGACCAGGGCCGCGTCATCGCCGCCGGCCTCCCGCGCCGAGCCGGCGTGGACCATGGCGTCGGCCAGCACTTCGAGGTCTTCGCCGCCCTTGTCGGCGAGTGGACCGGTCAGTCGCACGACCGCGTTGTCGAACCCCAGGCGGCGTTGCTCCAGCAGGCCGTCGGTGAAGAGCGCCACCACCGATCCGGGACGCAGTTCGATCGCCGTGTCCCGGTAGACGGCGCGCGTGTCGACCCCCAGCGGCGGCCCGACCGCGAGTTCCGGCTGCGCCACGTCACGGCCGTCACCGACCAGAGGTCCCGGGTGCCCCGCGCTCGCGATGGTGGCGGCGCCGGTCGCCACGTCGACCCACATGCAGCAGCACGTGGCGAACAGGTTGGCGTCCAGGCCCGACAGAACGCGATTGCTCCGCTCCAGCACGACGGCGGGGCCATGCCCCTCCGCGGCGTACGCCCGTACGACGCTGCGCAGTTGGCCCATCACCGCTGCCGCGGCCAGGTTGTGGCCCTCCACATCGCCGATCACGAGCCCGATACTTCCGTCGGGCAGGTTGAGCACGTCGTACCAATCACCGCCCACCGCCACGCCGTCGGTCGCGGAGAAGTACCGGGCGGTGGTGACCGCTTCGGGAATGTGCGGCGGGCTCCCGGGCAGCAGGGTGCGCTGGATCCTGCGGGTGAGGGCGTGCTCGACCTCCTGCGACCGGGCCCGGCCCAGGGACTGGGCCACCTGCTCCAGCAGTAGGCTCAGCAGCATGGTTTCCGTGGCGGACAACGGCTGCCGCGAGCCGGCGAACTCGATGGTGTAGCAACCCATCACCCGGCCGCCGTACAGCAGGGGGAAGTAGCCGCGTGCTCCCCGGCCGGGATTCACGGTGACGCCCGGATAGGCCCGCTCCACCTCTTCGCCCGATCCGAAGAGCCTGACCCTGGAGGCGGCGACCGTGTCGGTCTCCGGAGTGCGGCGGGACAGCGGCGTCCCTTCGATGTCGCGGACCGCCTCGCGCGGCAGGCCGACGGCCCCCGCCACGTGCAGCCGCTCCCCCTCGACGACGGACAGCGCCGAGGCCCTGCCGCCGAAAACCTGGACAACCCTGGTCTGGGCGAGGGCGAGGATGTCGGAGACCTGCGCCGCACCGGTCAGATCCATGGCAAGCCGCTGGACCTGGTACAGGTGGCTGCTGCGGACCGCCGCCGACGCCACGGCCTCCAGCAGCCTCCGCTCGACGTCCGGGTCGCCTGCGGCGGGCTCCGGTCCCGCAGGGATGAACACCGGAACGGCGGGAGCCGTGACGGCCTCTTCCCCTCCGGTCGACTCCTCGAGATCGGCGGCCAGCCGGTCGGCGACCGCCTGCATGTACTCCTGCTCCTCGGTCGTGACCGACCTCGGCGGTACCAGGCGTATTCCGATGGTCCCGAAGCGGTTCCGTGCGGTTCGTATCGGTGCAGAGGCGACCGCCATGGAGAAGGTGATGTTGGTCGAAAACCGATGCGGCGATCGACGTACTCCCTCCCATATGTCGACCTCGTCGAAGACCACCAGTTTCCCGGTTCGATACGACTGCGTCGTCGGCCACGACAAGTCGTCGATGTCGAAACCCGACGGAATGCCGAAGCCCAGGGGAGAGTCCACGATCATGGACGCGGCCAGTCTCCGGCCGCCTTGCGTCGGGAGATAGGCGGCACAGGTGCTCGCTCGCAGCCGGTGGTACACGTCCAGCAGCGCGGACGCGAGCACCTCGCCTTGGCGCGTCCGCGGGTCGCTGACGCCGTAAGGCGGCTGGGCAAACATTTCCCGATCCATAAGACCTACCGTCGCTGGGTAAAAGGAAGCCGCTCCTATTGCCTTGAATATATTCGCCTATTTCCCCAGTAATTCTATTATAGACAAGCAAGATCGGAACGCCACAAGAACTGACGGGGCCGCCAAGGCGGACTGCGTCGAACTCCGCACCTCGACCCCGGGTGATCGTCGAGCATGCCGGAATCCTTCTCCTTGTTGACCTCTCGCGTGAGGCGGAGACCCGCAGGCGGTCGTCCGAACCCGAGGCTTCCACCGCGCCCTTGCCACAGCGAACCCGCCAACTGCAAGGGCTTTCCGAGTGGGTTCGGGCGCCGGCGGTCCACCCTCCCCGGGAAGCGGTCCGGCAGTGACTCCTGAATCCGCTGCCCAGCGGAAGTTCGAATGGCCGGCCGTAACGCCGCCCGCGATCCGACTCGAACACGAGACCCACGCGATGCATCTGCTCCACACCGCCGGGCTCCACCGCGTCGACAGTGCTCACGGCCGACACAGTGACCACCAAACCCGACTCGGCTGATTTTCGTGTTCTTCCTTACGATCTGCGGAGACTTCCGCGCATTCAGGCGAGCCGTGTACGCATTCCTCGCGTGTACGGCCGTTGCCTTTGTCGTGTTGCCCCGTGATTCGACGGAATTCCGGTTCGACAAGGTCCGGTCGACCGGTCGCATCGGAGATCTTTCGCTCGGCGGAAACCAATCACCTGAGGGGTCTGAGAAGGGTTGTTCAGGGGGGCCGACTCGGTAGTCGCTTCTCTCGGGGGATGCGCGTCATGGTCGGGCCGTGTGCTGCGTACGGGACGGATCCGGGCGGTGGTTGCCCTGCTCCATCGGTGCACGACGAGCCATCCCCGCAGGCTCCCGGTCGGATCCTGTCGGTCCGCTTCACGACTGCCGAAGTCCTGTGCGTAGGGCGGGATTTGCCCTAGGGTTTACCGGAGCATCGTCACCCCTGCGCCGGGCGCGCCCCGCGCGTCGTGTGCCTCGGTCCATTCGATCGGTCGCGCCCCCGGGCAGGACGCCGGTCTCGCCGAATCGTGCTTGGCCGCGCGTGGTGCCCGAGCCCTCGGCCGGACACGTCACGGGAAAGAGGACGCCTGCGCCATGAGCAACTCCGACAGCTCCGCCGTTCGGGTCGGGGCCTCCGTCGCCGCCTCCCTCTGGGTCGCGGCCGTCGTGGGTGAACTCGTCTACGCTCTGATCCTGGCCCAGGACACGTCCGTTTGGGGCCTGTCGAACGTGTACTTCGGCGACGGCAGGACTGACATCTCGATATCCCTCGATGCGTCCGCAGTCCTGTTGTGGCTCGGTTCGACCATGCTGTTCACCGTCGTCACGGCCGTTGCCCGCGGCGGGGGTTCCGCCGGTGGGCACGGGGAGTTCTGAGGCACCGCCCGAGCATCGTCACCGGTGCTCGCCTCCCTCGGCCGATCCCGCCCCGGGACCCCCAAATGAGGCCGACCGCCCACCGCCTTACGGCCACAGACCCCACGCCCGCCGCATCCCGAGCGCGGTGCGGGCCTCGACGCGCTCCCGCACCCAAGCAGCCTGTCGTCGGCGAGCGTTGGCGAGCCACCCGACGACGGGGCGGGACGACGAACCGACCTGGTCCGATCGACGGTTCGACCCATCAGAGAGTCACGCTCCGGTCGGCGAGCAGGACGGCCGGCAGCGGTGCGTCCACTACCAGGGCCCGGGGAAGTGTCAGGCCGAAGTGCCGCTCCAGCACCCCCAGGATGGTTCGGTGCACCTCGCGGTTCGCTCGCTCCTTGTCCGGCAAGCCTTCCGCGCTCAGCAACTCCTTGAGTCTATCCGCGACTTCGGGGTCTCCAACGACCTGGCCGGTGCCCCAGGAGTCGTCCAGGTGCAGATTGAACGAGCACACCGTCCGGCCGTCCCGGTGGTAGTGGAAGGTCGGCGGCACCGGCTTGCCGTTCTCCTCCTCGTACTCCAACAGGAAGACCGAGGCCCCGTCCGCGGAGATCGCCGGACCGTCCCGGAACTCCCCGAACCAGCCCCCGTACGCCACCGCGAAGGTCCACCCGCCGCTCACCCCCAGCCGCAGCCCGATCCCGTCCCAGGCATCGCCGTACTCCGAGTCCAACGCCTCGACCAGTCCGCCCCCGGTGAGCTCCCCGACCGGTTCCACCGTCCGCTGCGACCACCGGGCCGAGGCCGCGATCCGCGCCGCCAGCGCCTCGACCCCGAGCCCTCGGGCCAGTGTCACGCTGTAGCCGCCGAAGGCGATGCTCTGCGGCTCCGCGAGCCAGGCGATTCCGTCCGTCATGCGCGTGATCCTGCAGCACGACACCGACACACCCCTGCCCCCGGGCCGCCGGACTGCATCACCGACCGGCCCAGGATTGCGGAGGTCGCCGGATCCGCCCGCGCGGCCGGAGCGTCGGGGGAGAGCGCGAGCGCCTCCTCGGCGACCCCGCGCGGCCGACACGACCAGCCAGGAAGCGTGTTCGGCCCGGAACCGCCCGGTCGGCGGCGTGGCGTCGCTACTCGGCGGGTGGTTGGCCGGTGGCGGTGACCGTCAGGGTGATGGGTCCGGTGTCGGGGATGGATTGGGGTGGCGAGGTGTCGACGAACAGGGGGTCGGAGAGTCCTTCGCGCAGTCCGGCGGCGAGGAGCAGCCCGTGGACGACGGCGTCGTGGGGGAGGTCGAGGCCGAACACGGTCTCGGCCATGCGGAGTGCGCACCCGCGCGTGGGGGGCGTCGTCGTCGGGTGGTTCGCCGTCCGGGCCGAGGAGTCCGGCGGTGATCATGTGGGGGAGGAGCCGGTCGGGGTCCGTTCCGATGCGGTCGTCGGGGGCGTCTTCCTCGAACCCGCACACGATCTCGCCGTTCACGGCGTGGAGAAGGTACGCGACCGGATTGATGTCCGCGTAGACGAGTATTGCCTCGGTGCCGGCGGAGACCGCGTCCAGGACACCGGGCCGGGACCCCCGATTTCCCGTGGTCTCCACGCCGTAGGCCCATCCGCGCGACGTGCCCGCCCGGATGGTCTCCACGCCGGTGTCGAAGTAGGTCTCGGTGGCGTCGACGAGCCCCATCGGCACGGCCGTGGCGGGGTCGCAGCCCAGGCGGATCAGCAACTCCAACGGCTCCAGGCCCCGGGCGAACGTCACAGAGCGGTCCGACTCGAACTCGCGGGCCTGGCGCAGCCACGCGATACCGTCCCAAGCGCTCATCCGCACACCGTAGGGGCGGCGTCCGACACCGCGTCGACCCGCCGGCTGGGACCCGGTGAACGGCGCCGGCTTCGTTGCCCTGCGTGCGGCCGGGCGCCGCGGCGAGCTTCGGGTCGCCTCTCGTCACAGGGGATCGGGTGCGCACAACCGGCAGTTCGGGCGGCGTCGAGGGCGGCGTGGGAGCTCGGGAAGGCCGGGAGGACGGGCTCCGCCGCCTGGGGCCGCGTGCCGGCCTTCGGACGCGTCATGTCCTTCAGGTCGTGGCCGGCCATCAGGAATCCGGCGTGCGTCTCGTCGGTGTCGTTCGGTGGTCCGCCGTGTCCGCGTGAACCGGACGCTCGTTCGTGTGATGTCGTTTGTGGCGCAGCAGCGCAATTTCCCGTTCGAAGGCCACGCACAGGTGACCGTCCGGACCCCAGCCGAAGGCTCTGCACACATCGGGGGTGAAAATCCGGTCCATGCACTCGCCGGTGGCCAGGTCCCAGACCCCTACGATCTCGTCGTCGGATCGCGTGACGGCGACGGGTTTCCCGTCGAGTGTCGTGCATGCGACCGCGTATATCGGGCCGGCGTGTTCGGTGGGGTGTTCGCCGAGTGGGGTGCCGGTGCTCAGGTCCCAGAGCACCACGATCCCGTCTTCGGCCCCGGTGACGGCGACCGGTCTTCCGTCGAGCACCGCGCACGCGACCGCTGTCACCATGTCGATGCGGTGGGTGAGGGGTTCGCCGAGCGGCGAAGAGGTGTTCATGTCCCAGACCCGCACGGTGCCGTCCGCGGCTCCTGTGATGGCGACGGGTTTCCCGTCGAGAGTTGCGCACACGACCGCGTACACCAGGCCGGTGTGTCCGATAAGGGCGGCGAGCGGGGTGCCGGTGCTCAGGTCCCAGATTCCCACGATGCCGTCCTCGTATCCGGCGACGGCGACGGGTATTTCGTCGAGCGTCGTGTACGCAACCGCGTACACCGCTTGGTCGTCTACAGCGAGCGGTTCGCCGAGCGGAGCGAAGGTGGCCAGGTCCCAGATCCGTACGGTGCCATCCTCGGCTCCGGTAACGGCGACGGGCTTCCCGTCGAGCACCGCGCACGCGACTGCGTGTACCGGGCCGGTGTGTCCGGTGAGGGGTTCGCAGAGTGGGGTGCCGGTGTCCATGTCCCAGACCCGTACGGTGCCGTCGTCGGTTCCGGTGACGGCGACGGGTTTTCCGTGGAGTGTTGTGCACGCGACGGCGGTCACCGTGTCGTCGTGTCCGGTGAGGGGTTCGGCGAGTGGGGTGCCGGTGCTCAGGTCCCAGACCCGTACGGTGCTGTCTGCGGCTCCGGTGACGGCGACGGGCTTCCCGTCGAGTGTTGTGCAGGCGACGGCGGTCACCGTGTCGTCGTGTCCGGTGAGGGGTTCGCCGAGTGGGGTGCCGGTGCTCAGGTCCCAGACCCGTACGGTGCCGTCTTCGGCTCCCGTGACGGCGACGGGCTTTCCGTCGAGCGTCGTGCAGGCGACGGCCATCACCGTGTCGTCGTGTCCGGTGAGGGGTTCGCCGCGTGGGGTGCCGGTGGCCAGGTCCCAGACCCGTACGGTCTCGTCCGCAGAGGCGCTGATGGCAATGGGTTTTCCGTCGAGCGTCGTGCACGCGACCTCGTACACCGAGTGGTCGTGTCCGGTGAGGGGTTTGCCGAGTGGGGTGCCGGTGTCCATGTCCCAGACCCGTACGGTGCCGTCGTCGGTTCCGGTGACGGCGACGGGTTTTCCGTGGAGTGTTGTGCAGGCGACGGCGGTCACCGTGTCGTCGTGTCCGGTGAGGGGTTCGCCGCGTGGGGTGCCGGTGGTCAAGTCCCAGATCCGTACGGTCTCGTCCGCAGAGGCGCTGATGGCAATGGGCTTTCCGTCGAGCGTCGTGCAGGCGACGGCCATCACCGCTTCGTCGTGTCCGGTGAGGGGTTCGCCGCGTGGGGTGCCGGTGCTCAGGTCCCAGACCCGTACGGTGCCGTCTTCGGCTCCGGTGACGGCGACGGGCTTTCCGTCGAGCGTCGTGCAGGCGACGGCCATCACCGCTTCGTCGTGTCCGGTGAGGGGTTCGCCGCGTGGGGTGCCGGTGCTCAGGTCCCAGATCCGCACGGTTTCGTCTTCGGCTCCCGTGACGGCGATCGGCTTTCCGTCGAGCATCGTGCACGCCACTGCGATCACCACACCGTCGTGTCCTCTCATGGTGTCGCGTAGTTCGAGGTTCGGAATTCCGCCGGTGACGGCGACGGCGGTCCAGACGCCGGGCTCGGTCATGTCGGTGAACGCGCGCACGAGCAGAGCGGCCGGGTGGCGGGCCGCGTCGGTGGTGAGAAGCCGGCGACGGGTGGCCGGGTCGGTGTAGCGGTGGGTGCCGATGGAGGCGCGGTACACGGCACGGGCCACCAACGCCTCGTGCGTGGCCGCACGCGGGAACGCCTCCGTGAGGGCGGAGGGATCGCCGTGGACGAGGTATTCGGTGTCGGTGAGGAGTTCGTCCAAGCGGTCCGCGGATTCGGCGTGAGCCAAGGCGTACCGCAGAAGATACGGCGGGGCCGTGTCCCAGGCGCGGGTGTTGCCGCCGTGGGTGGTGTGGGTGGCGAGGAGGTGGTCGAGGACGTCGCCGCGGGTCGGCGCGGTGGTGTCCGTCGTCGGCTGCCCGGTGAGGTGGTCGACGAGTGCCTGGTGGAAGAGGCGATAGAGCAGGGTTCCGTCGTGATCCGGGGTCGCGCGCAGGTAGAACAGAGCGTCGGGAAGGAGCGCTCGGGCGCGTTCGGCGTCGACATCGGCGAACAGCCCCGCCAGGGGCAGTGCCACCTCCAGGGGCATGCCCTCGCCTTGGGCGAGGGCAAGCGCCGACAGGACGGCGTGGATGGCCGGACCCTCCGGACGAAGGGCCAGATCGCGTTCGAGCACCTCGGGCAGCGTCCCGGGCGCCGAACGGCCGAGAGCGTCGGCCGCGTCGAGGTCCTCCGGCGCGCCGACTTGGGCCAGATGGCGGGTGAAGATCTCGGCCACCAGGAACGCCCCCCACTCCGTACCGCGCACCGATCGTGGCGAGAGGCGATCGGCGATCGCTCGGGCAAGGCGCTGCCGGACGGCGCGCATGCGCGGCGGGCCATAGGTACGAGTGTCGGCCAAGCGGGCGCCCAAATGGTCGGCCAGATCCTCGCGGACCTCGTCGGGGTCGGCGGCATCCAGGTCCATCAGACCGCCCGTCTCGGCGGCCCGGTCGAGCAGGGCGTCGAACATCGGCCACGGCCGGGTGCCCACCAGCAGCCGCACCGCGCGCGTACCGTCGGCCCGGGCGGCCTGCGCCAACCGGGCCAGGTCCGCGCACAACCCGGCGGGGTCGGACGCCTCGTCCAAGGCGTCCACGATCAACACCGGAACCTCTCCCGCCACAGGCAACAGACCGATGAACACCGTTGCGTCCACCAGCGCGTCGGGCCCGGGATCCACATGGAGTTGCCGGGCCGCGGACGCGAACACCTGCGCCGAAGTGCGTCCGCGCGCGTGCATCGCGGCCAACCGATCGTTGACCGAGGGACACCCCGCCGCGTCCCGGGCGTCCAACCGCTCGCGCACATGCCCGGCCACCGCGACCAGTTCGGGGTGCGCGGCACACGCCAGAGCCCCCAACAACGCCGACTTGCCGATCCCCGGATTCCCGGTCACCACCCGAAGGCCGCCCGTCGTGACGTCGTCCAACCACGGCGCGAGGACTCGCAATTGCGAACGCCGCCCGGTGAACCGGAGGCCGGCCTTGTCGGTGAAGTGCAACGCGTCCGAGGGGTCGAGAAACACCCGCAGCGCCGGCTCCACACCGCCCAGACGCACCGCCTTCGGGTCGTGGCCGGGATGGGGGAAGAACGGCAGATCCGGCTCCTCCTCCGCGAGCACCATCGCCGTGCTTTGCACCGTCTGCACCATCCCGGGCATGCGCTCCACCCGTTGCCGCACTCGGCGGGCCACCTTCGAGAACGGCACGTGCGTCCGTGCCGGATCGGTGTCCAACCCGGTGCGGGCGACCTCCTCGAAAACCTCGGCCAGGGCGATGCTGAACCGCCCGTCGTACGCATCCTCACCCCCACCCGACGCCGCGATCACCCACGCGTTCGCCGGTGTGTCCGACCCGTGCACCATGTGCGGCAACGACGCCGCCCGCCCCGCCCGGCACAGATCGAACAGAAACAACGTCGGCACGCCCAACGTCTGCGCGTCGTCCACCCACTGCGCGGCGTTCGTCCCCACCCCGACGCACCCGTCCGCCGGCACTACGTCCACTCGATGAGGATTCGCCGTCGCAACATCCCCGTGGGCGGCGACATACATCAGCCGGGCGGACCCCAGCGCCGTGCCGATCGCCGCCCGCAATGCGCCGGCACCGATGTCCTTGTGTACGTCGGTCGCATACCCCAGGCGGTTCAACGCCGCTACGACCGGCGGCACCACCTCGTCGACGAACGGCAGATCCGCCCACGCCCTCGCACCCACCGGCATCTCGCCGGCCCCGGCCGCCGCGAAACGCCCGATCCCCACGACCACCGCACGCATGGGCCCCACCCCTCGCCCTCGGCCCCGTCCCGAAGCATCAGAGTGGCAGGAATTACTCGACCAGACCCGCCGAACAGCGCAACGCACGCAGTCCCAAGCGGCGGCGTGCGCAAGCGGGTCGGGTGTCTCGTGAGCCATGGTGAAGTCCGGAGAAGGACGGCCTTCGAGCTGCGCTGTCTCGACGCGGGGTCGGCGCCGTGGTGCCCCGGCCCGTGGTGCGGCACCGGTTGAGAACGTTGGTCTGTGCCTGGTGATGTGGGGGTTCGGCGTGTGGTGTGGGGTGTGTGCGTGGCCGAGGGGCCGGTTGGCCTGTGGTGTTGCAGGGTTCGAGAAGGCCGCGCACCGCGCACCGCGCACCGCGCGCCGAGGACCGTGCCGTTGTGGATCGGGTGCGCGCGCTTGTTCCGATCCCGGCCCCTCCCGCGCCGGCAGCCGGGGTGTCGTTCTCGCCGACCCTCTCGTGTCGTTCCTTCGCGGTGGAGAGTGTCCTCCGCTGGTCCGTCACGTGAGTACTCAGTCATTCACACTTCTCCTGTCGACGCCGACCACCGAGACCGGAACCAGGGTCACGGGCGCCGGTCGCGCATGACGGACCGGCCGGCGAGGGCGGTGGCAGCGAAGACGAGGACGAAGGTGAAGGCGACGAGTGCGGTGTAGGTGACGGGGTCGATCGCGGGTGCGATGCGGTCGCCGTTGCTGAGGGCGTACGTCATGGCGAACAGGCCGGGCAGGGCGAAGGCGGTGCCGACGATGCACGCCGTGGTGGCCAGGACGGCGGCCTCCCAGCGCAGGATCGAGCGCCGTTGCTGCGGGGTGGCGCCGACGGCCGTCAGCAGCGCGAATTCCGAGCGGCGGGAGAGGGTCGCGGTGACGAGGGAGTTCGTGACCGCGATGGCGATGTAGCCGAAGAGGACCAGCAGGATGAGCAGACCGAACTTCTCGTCGCCGCTTGACGCATCGCCGCCGGCGGCGGCACCGCCGGAGCCGGAGACCTCGACTCCGGGGACGTCCGCGAGGCGGTCGCGGATGGCCTCCGCGACGCGTGCCGCCGATGCGGAGGCGGGGACTGCGACGGCCAGGCCGGACGGGAGCCCCGACGCGGTGGCCGGCTGCAGGTCGCCGAGGGGGAGAAGGACGTCGCCGAAGCCGAGTCCGCGTTCGTACAGCGCGCTCACGTGCCGCTTGAGCGCACGCCCGTTCGCCGGTACGACCGTGATCTCGTCTCCGACGTGGGCCCCCACTTGGGCGGCACCGAGGACACCGAGCGCCACATCGCCTTCCCGGAGCCGGACCGGGTCGCCGTCCTTGGGCTTGAGATCGGCGTAGTGTTCCACCCGGTCCCCGGCGATGCCGAGTGCGTTCAGGGTCTGGGGGCTGTTGCCGCTGCCGGCGGGCGGCTGCACGATGACGCGGGTGGTCACGATGGGAATGGCCGATGCGACCCCGGGTGCGCCGCGCACGAGTTCGGCCGTCCGGTCACTGACTCCGACCGTCGGCGAGGTGACCGTGATGTCGGTGCGCGTGCCCGCGTCCGCCTGTGCCGCCGAGACGGCACCGGCCGTCGCCGCGCCGGAGAGCTGGACCGCACCCAACGCGACGCCGAGGACGATCGGGGTCAACGCGCCGCCGACCCGGGCGGCCCGGTGGCGAATGCTCTCCAGCGCCGTGTACGCCGCGGCGTAGCGCCTCGCCGGCCGGCGCACGATCGCCGCTGCCGCGCGCACCACCTGCGGACTCAGCGGACCGATCGACAGGGCCATCACCAGTCCGGAGATGCCCGGGAGTCCACTGGCCGCATCGACGTTGGACGTGTACGTCGGGGCCAGCGCCATCACGATGCCCACCGCGACCGGAACCACTCCGACGACGATGCGCCGCGTCCGCCGCGATGCCGAGGTGCCTGCGTCGCGGTCTTCGAGCTGCGTCAGCGGGCTGCTGCGGATCACCCGGCGTACCGCGACGCGCGTGGCGATCTCGGCGGCGAGGAAACCGGTCAGCATCGCCACGATGAAAGGCAAGGGACCGAAGACCGGCTCAAGGGTCGCGGGCAGCACTCCCCAGGAGCGGATGACGCCGATCATGGCCGCGCCCACCAGCGGTCCGGCGACGCCGCCGAGGCCGCCGGCCGACGCGGCGACCATCCGGATCTCCGCGCGCAGCAGCCGCTTCACCTGCCGCGGCGTGGCACCGACGATGCGGAGCATGGCCAACTCGCGTGAACGTTCGCGGATTTGGAGCGACGTGAGGGCTATGACGGTGAACACCGCGACAATCAGCGCGACGGCACCGAGCGCACCGGCGATGGAGACGAGGTCCGCCGTCGCCCGGCCCTGGGAGACCGCCTCGACGGGCCCTCGGTCGCCGCGGTCCCACAGCCGCGCGCCGGCCGGAGCGGCGAGGCGGGCGAGTACGTCCGCATCGGAAGTCGCCTGCGGCCAGACGCCGATGACCGCCACGCCGGGGTCGGGGTTGCCGCGCGTCGCGATCTGCCCGTCGGTGAGATACACGTCCGGGACGTCGACTCCCGCGTCGTCGGCTGTGGTCGTGCCGACGAGCGTGTACTGCACGGGCCGGTCGCCGAAGCCGAGCGCGACCTTCTCCCCGGTCTCCAGGCCGTGGGCGCGCGCGACGTGGCCGGGCAGCACGATGTCGTCCGCGCCGACGGGCGCGCGTCCCGAGGCGAGTTCACGATTCCCGAGTGCGAACGCGGACCAGGGATGCGCATCGACCGTCTCGCCGTCACCGGCCCGGGCACCGAGGACCGCGGGCACGATGCGGTCGGCGACGACGCGGGACGCGGGCAGCGCCGCGGTGATCTCGCCGGCCAGCGAAGCGGGCAGCAGCGCCCGGCCCGGGACCGTCATGTCGACGTCGCCGTCGACAGGCACCGACTGGCGGGATGCGACCAACAGCGGCACATCGTCGTACTCGCCGGTGGAGACCCGGCCGCGGACGCCGGTCTCGAGAAGTACGCCGAACGCCCCCATGAGGACGGCCGAGAAGAACACCGTGATGGCGAGTGCGGCGACCTGGCCCCGGCGCGCACGCAGCGTCAGTCGGGCGAGCTTGTTCAGGACCGGCTCCCGAGCTCGGTGAGGGTCGCCGCGATCCGCGCCTCGGTGGCGCCGCGCAGTTCGCCGTGCCAACGGCCATCGCGCAGGAACAGCACGCGGTCCGCGACCGCCGCCGCCCGTGGGTCGTGCGTCACCAGCAACACCCGCTGACCGAGGTTGGTGACGATCGACCGGAGCAGGCCGAGCACGACGTCGCTCGACGCGGTGTCGAGCGCGCCGGTCGGTTCGTCGGCGACGATCAACTCCGGGTCCGTGACGAGCGCCCGCGCGAACGCGACGCGCTGCTGCTGGCCCCCGGACAACTGGGCCGGCCGGCGGTCGAGCGTGGCACCGACGCCGACCGTCTCGGCCAACTCCCGGACGCGGTGCCGGTCGATCGGTCGGCCGGCCAGCCGCAGCGGCAACGAGATGTTGTCGGCGACGGTGAGGGACGGGATCAGGTTGTACGCCTGGAACACCACCCCGACCCGCGAACGCCGCATCTCGGCCAGGCGGGTCTCGTCCAGGCCGGTGATGTCCGTGCCGCCGATGCGGATCGACCCCGTATCGGGCTTGTCCAGGCCCAACAGGCAGTTCAGCAAGGTGGTCTTGCCGGAGCCCGACGGTCCCATGATCGCGGTGAAACTCCGCGGTGCGACGGACATGTCGATGTTCGTCAGCGCCCGGAAGCGCGTGGCGCCGGCGCCGAAACTCTTGCTCAGGCCGTTGATGGCCACGGCGTGTTCGTCGTGGTTCCCGGGGTGTTCGCTCCTGTGCGTCTTCACGTTCACGACCGTAGATTCGCGGCCCGCGCGGCACAGTCCCCCGTGTGCCCGGCCCGTGGTGGCACGGGCGACCGCTCTGATGGTGGTGCCGGCTATACCTCCACCGCGGGCCCGCCGCCCGAGGTGCGTCGCCGGGGGCCGGCCCGAGGACTGGAAGTAGGCTCGCCGGGTGAGTTCCACGAGAGGTGTCGGCGCCGGTCGACGGCTGCGAAATGCCAGGCCGGTCCGGCAGTCGGCGCGTTCGCTCCGCTACCTGACGGGCGGTGCCGTCTCCGGGCTGTACGGACTGGTGGTCCTCGCGGTCGTCATGGTCGTGGCCGCGCTGTCCGTGGTCGGCGTCGGACTCCTGCTCACCGGTGCCGCTTCCGGGCTGGTGCGGCACTGGAGCGACCGTGAACGGGGGAGGGTCGGACCGGCGTTGGGACGGCGCATCGCGTCTCCCCACCTGCGGCCCGCGGCCGGCGCGGATGTCGTCCGCCGACGCATCGACGACAACATGCCGATCCGTGACCTGGGCGCCGTCCTCCAGCGGATCGTGATCGGGATCCCGCTCGGTGCCGTCGCCGTCCTGCTGCCGGTGCTGTCCCTGCAGGCGCTGGCCCTGCCGGCGTACTGGTGGGCGATGCCGGACGGCCGCCCCGCCGAGCAGTTCTTCGAGGTCACGACGTGGTGGCTCGCCCTGGTGTCCGGCCTGATCGGGCTCGCCGGACTGGCCGCGTGGGCGGTCGCCGTGCCCGCCGTGGGATCCGCCGACGCGAAGCTCCTCGAACGGCTGCTCGCGCCGTCCCGCGAGCAAGAACTCCGGCTGCGGGCGCAGATGGAGGAGCGGCGCCGGCGCTCGGCCGTCGACGTGCACACCGCCGAACTGCGCCGGATCGAACGGGATCTGCACGACGCGGCGCAGAACCGGCTGGTCGCCGTCTCGATGTTCATCGGCACCGCACAACGGCAACTGAGCACCGGAACCGGCGACGTTGCGACGGCCCTGGCCAAAGCACAGGACGCCAGCCGCGACGCGCTGGCCGAGATGCGCCGCATCATCCGGGGCGTCTACCCGCCGGTGCTCGCCGAGGAAGGCCTGGTGCCGGCCTTGGGGCTGTTGGCCGACCGCATGCAGATCCCCACCCGGCTGCGGGTCGACGCACCCGCACCGACACCGGCGTCCGTCGACGCGGCGCTGTACTTCTCGGTCGCCGAGGCCCTGACCAACGTGTCCAAGCACAGCAACGGGACCGAATGCGACATACACCTGACCTGGAAGGAGGCCGACGGCGAGATGCGCGTCATCACCACCGTGACCGACAACGGACAAGGCGGCGCCCGATCGACGACGGGCAGCGGCCTGACCGGCATCACGAGCCGGATCGAGGCGCTCGGCGGCACGGCCACCGTCGCCAGCCCGCCGGGCGGACCGACGTCGGTGCGGATGGAGTTGCCATGCGAGTCGTGATCGCCGAGGACGACACGCTGCTGCGCGAAGGTCTTGCGGCGCTGTTGTCCGCCGAGGGGATCGACGTGGTCGCCGCGCGCCCTGATGCCGAGCGCCTGTACGAGACCATCGAGGAGTTCGACGCCGGACTGGCCATCGTCGACGTACGGATGCCCCCGACGTTCACCAACGAGGGCCTGCGCGCCGCAATGCAGGTCCGCGCGTCGCGTCCCGGCTTCCCCATGCTGGTGCTGTCCGCCCACGTGGAGACCAAATACGCCGGCGACCTGCTCGCCGACGGAGCCGGAGCGGTCGGCTACCTGCTCAAGGAACGCGTAGGCGCCGTCGACGACTTCCTGCGCACCATGGACCGCGTGGTCAGGGGCGAGACGGTCCTCGACCCCGAGGTGGTGACCACCCTGATGCGCCGCAGCGGCACCCGCAGCCCGCTCGCCACCCTCACCGCCCGCGAGCGCGACGTCCTGCAACTGATGGCCCAAGGCCACCGCAACGGCGACATCGCGGCCGAACTCCACGTCACCGAGGCCGCGATCCACAAACACATCCGCAACATCTTCACCAAGCTCGGCCTGCTCGCCGACGACGCCGGACACCGGCGCGTACTCGCGGTCCTCACCTACCTCCGCGAGCAGTGACGCCCCCGAAGCCCCGACACCCGCGAAACCAATCGGCCCCGCTCCCGCGAGAGAGCGGTGCCGACGCCTTTGCCCGCCCGGGCCGGAGGATGTCACGGCGCCGCCACCCTCCTGGACCCGGCCCTCGCATCGGCACGGCTGCTCTCGACCCAGGTGGGTCTGCATCCCTACACCGTGGACCACCCGTACCTGAGCGGGACTGTTCGGCGGTCGGGAGTCAGTGTTGCTCGTCGAAGTGGGTGCGTATGGCCGCCAAGAGGCTCTGCAGGTCCTGTCGGGCCAGGGGATGGCCGCGGAAGTCGCGCAGGACGGTGTCCAGTTCCTCGTACGAGCGGAACATGAGGAGAATCTGCTGCAGTTCGGCCGCTGCGGAGACCATCACCGTGCCGCAGCCGAACGGGTGTTCCGTGGAGGCCGCCTCCTTTGCCGCCTCCTCGACGTCGGGATACGGATCCGAGGCGGAGATTCGGACGAACCTGTGAAGGATCTGGAATGCCTGGGGGAAACGGATCCGGGCCTCCGGGAGACTCATCGGCAGTTGCCGGAATCCGGGAGACGACTCGTAGTCCTTGGTCCGCAGGTACTCGGCCAGGTAGCGCAGGAACTCCGCGGGCGGCCGATCACCCGCGGCCCGGGCCAGCCGCACGTCGAACTCGGCGGGGCGCGGCGAGGATCCGGGCGAGTCCATCTCGTCGGCGAGGACGTCCAGGAGCGCGGAGACGACGCCCAGGGGCATGGTCGACCAGGCCACCGGGGAGTCGCGCACGACGCGGCAGAACCGCTCCAGTTCGTCCTCCAGGGATTCCCCCGCGGACGCCCACTGGACCAGGAGGTGGATCGAGCCGTCGATGTACAGGAGATCGTGGTTGGAGGTCATGGCGCCACAGCCAAGTACCCGCACCCGAGAACCGCAAGTGGGGTCGAACCCGCCCGGGTTGCGCATCGGCAGTCGATCCGCACAACGGCCGAGGACAAGCACGATGCGCTGTTGCCGACACCGGTCGAGTTCGCGCGGGTCGGGTTCGCGTCGGTCAGGTGGAGGCCGGAGAGGAGTGCCGGGGTGGTCGATGTGGTCTGGACGTCGGTTGCGTTGTCCCGTGGCGTGGCGGACGGCGCGTCGGTTGCGGTGTACGCGAGCGTCGTCGACCCCAGTGCGAGCTTCTCGGCGGTGTCGGTCCCGACGCGTGGGGTGAACCAGAGCAACCGCCGGCGGTCGTCCTCGCTGAAGATGCTGAGGCAGTCGAGGTCGAGCAGGCCGACGGTGGGGTGGAGTATCCGCTTGCGCTCGTCTCTGCGCACCTCCACGTCCTGGTCGGCCCAAAGCGCCTGGAACTCCGGGAACTGCTGCAGCAGTTCGTCCACCAGCTTGGTCGCCTCGGCGTCGCCCGGGCTGCGTCGCCCGACTGCCGCGCGCAGGTCGGCAACGAACGACCGTGACTGCGGGCCGAGGTCTTCCTGCGGGTAGATCTGCCGCGAGGCCGGGTCGGTGAACCATCGGTAGATGAAGCTCGCCGCGCGGCCGCGGTGCGCGGACAGGTCGCCGAGCATCGCGATGGCGAGCGGGTTCTGGACCAGAACGGTGTGCAGGTCGGTGCTCACCATCGCCGGGGTCCCGTCGATTCGTGTCAGCAGGTCGAGCAGTGCGGAGTGGACGTGTGACGTCGCCCCGCCCTGGTGCGGGATCGAGCGGTTCGCCAACCGGTACAGATGGTCGCGCTCGTCGCGACTGAGGCGCAGGGCGCGGGCGAGCGCGGCGAGCATCCGGTCGGAGGGCTGCGAGCCGGCACCGCGTTCGAGCTCGATGTAGTACTCCACCGAGGCGCCGGCCGGAACGGCGACTTCGTCGCGGCGCAGACCGGGGACGCGGCGCCGCGGGCCGGGCGCGAGCCCGACTTCCTCGAGGCGGATCCTCGGCGGGATCCGCCCACGGTCGGGCCGTCCGGTGCGGATCCGGACGTACCGGACGTCACCGTGGCCGCTCGGCGCCCTGTGTCGAAGACACCACGTCGTCGGTTCACCCGGCGGTCGTCGTGGGCTCGGGCACCGAGCGCGAGGTCACGCACCATACCGACGCGGACGTCCGAACCACCCGGACGGCTGATCTTCGTCCTGGGTCCGCGCGACCGGCGGTGGGCGTAAGGGGAACCGGAGAGGTATCCGAGTCCTCCCACGTGAGAACGATGCCCCTCGAGACCCCGTTTCCTACGCTCGTCGAACGAGGGAGTGACGCGCCCGCACCCGGGGCGCGATGTCGCCGGGACGCGTCGCGTATGGACGCCGTGTTCCCGGGGCGACGGCAAGAGGGTCGTCGGCGTCTTCAGGCGCGCACGGTCCGGTCGCTTCCCCGCCTGCGCGACCGACATCGATCGAGAGGCAGATTCGTGACCCACCCTCCCCGGATCCCTTCCTCGGCGGAAGCCGCCGACGGCACTCGAAGCACATCCACCCGGCGCACCGTGCTGCGCGGTTCGCTGGCCGCCGCCGCGGTGGCGGGCACGGTCGGAACGGCGAGCCTCGGCACCGCGCCGGCCGCGCACGCGAGCGACGCACCACCGGCCGAGGCGGACCGTACGGGCGACACGTCCACGGCCCGGCACTGGCGCTCCAGGCTTGCCACGCTGGCCGCCCGACACGAGGTCCCCGGCGCCTCGTTGGGCATTCTGGCCGGCGACCGGGTCGTCAAGGTCGCCGCCGGTCTGGCCAACGCCGACGACCGTATCGAGGCAACGCCCGACACGCTCTGGCAGATCGGCTCCATCACCAAGGTCTGGACCGCCACACTCGCCATGCGCCTGGTGGACGAGGGCGCCATCGACCTCGACACTCCGGTCGTACGCCATATGCCCGAGCTGCGACTGCCCGACCCCGACCGGACCCGGCGCCTGACGCTGCGTCACCTGCTCGCCCACACCAGCGGGATCGACGGCGACGTGCTCCCCGACACCGGACGCGGCGACGACTGCCTGGAGCGGTTCACCGCCCTGCTCAAGGACGTTCCGGCGGTCCACCCGCTGGGCCGCGGGTACTCGTACTGCAACGTCGGCCTGATCCTCACCGGCCGGCTGATCGAACGCCGCACCGGCACGACCTGGGACACCGCGCTGCGCGAACGCGTGATCAAGCCGCTGGGCCTGACCCGCAGCCACACGCTGCCGGAGGACGTGCTCGCGCATCGCGCCGCCGCCGGTCACACCTCGGGACCGGACGGGCGGCCGCGCGTCGACCCCACGTGGGTTCCCCGCTCGTCGGGCCCGGCCGGCATCGTGTGCTCCAGCGTCGGCGACGTGCTCGCCTTCGTCCGCCTGCACCTGAACGACGGCCTCGGGCCCGACGGCACCCGGCTGCTGTCGGCGCGCGCCGCCGAGGAGATGCGTTCGTTCCAGACGGCCACGCCCAACACCCCGGACAACGGCGAAACCCGCGGCCTGGGGTGGGCCCGTTGGGACTGGGACGGTCGGGCGGTGTACGGCCACGACGGCAGGACCCAGGGTCAGTCCTCCTACCTTCGTGTACTGCCCGATGCCCGTCTCGCGGTCGTTCTGCTCACCAACGGAGGCGACGCCCAGGCGCTCTACCACGACCTGTACCGGGAGATCTTCACCGACTTCGCCGGCGTCGCGCCCCGCCCGCCGCACAGCCCCGACGGCACCAGGCCGCCGCACGACGCGGGGGGCTACCTGGGCCGATACCAACGTGTAGGGGTGCTCGAAGAGATCCTTGAACGCGGCGGCGCGCTGTTCCTGCGCCGGACCTTCACGGGAGGCACTCCCAGCGAGTACGAACTCCTGCCCGCCGGCCGGGACCTGTACGTCCACCGCTTGCCCGGCGTTCGCGACTGGGAGCCGCTCAAGTGCTTCACTCTGGACGGCACGCGCTACGTGTGCCAGAGCGACCGGGTGCTGCCACAGATCCCCTGACACCGCGCATTCCGGATTCCGGACGACCGCTCGGGGCACGACACCGGTGGTGGTCGCGCCCGGCCGTCACCTCACCCACTCGCTCCACCCGATGGCAAGCCCTCCGCGAAAGCCCGAGGCCCTGGCGCGCCGCTCCACAAGCACCCGGCACCCCGGATGTTGCGGAAACACCCGACGGAGGGATCCGTTGCCGAGACAATCGCAAAAGTCGGCGACCTGCCGCACCGCCGCCGGGGTGGTGTTCCGGTACCGACGACGGACTGCCTCGGGGGAGCGCGTGAGCGGAATCGAAGCTGCCATCGCCGGACGAGTCGCGGGTCGCGCGGCCCAGCCGCTCATCGAGCGGGTGCGCCGCGACCTGGCGCGAAGAGGGCGGGCCCGAGGGAGCCTTGCGATCGCCTTGGACGCGGTCACCGACCCGAGTCGATCGGGCTTCTCCACCGTCGGCCTTCTCGACCACCTGCCCCGCGGTGTCACCAACCGCCAGATCATGAACTGCGTCGACACTCCGACCTTCGGTGCCTTCGCCCAGCAGTTGATGGCGGTGGAGGTGCTCGGCGGCAACACCGCCGCGGTCGACCGGGTGCGCTCCGGCCTGCGCGCACTCCTGCGCAGCACCGTAGCCACCTCGCAGGAGGTGGAACTGGACGCATACACGGCCCTGTTGTTCGACCGGCTCCGCTTCCGATGCGCCGAGCTGGTCGACCGCCTGAGGCGCGCCCTTCGCGATGAAACGGACGCCGTCAACTGGGCCCACGCCACTCTCGCCCAGGCAACGGTCGACTCCATCGAGCAGTACGTGGCCGTACTCGCGGGTCGCCGCGGTTCTGCGCCCGGCGAGCGCGAGGAGTGGCTGAGCCGGTACCGCAGCGCGCTGAGACTGCACGAGCACATCCCCATGCCGGACTTCGGCAACCGCAGGCGCGTGCACTACAGCGAAATCTTCGTCGAACCTCGTCTCAGTCCGTACCGCTCCCACGATCCCGAAGACGTACTGCGCTTCAAAGACTTCATCGAAGTCGTCGACCGCACCGTCATCCTCGGCGACCCCGGCGCGGGAAAGTCCACGACCAGCTCCGTCGGCGCTCTCCTCGCGACCGAGGACACCGAGTCCGTCCCCTTGTTCGTGGTCATGCGAGAGATCGATCCCACCCCGGTGGGCTTCTCGCTCATCGATGTCATCCGGCAACAACTGGCACACAGGTACCAAGTGGAGAGCCCGCACGGATTGATCGAGGAGCTCCTCCTCGACGGCTCCGCGCTCCTCGTGTTCGACGGCCTCGACGAGGTTGCCTCCGCAAGTTCGCGCAGACGTGCGTCCGAGATCATCGAGACGGCGAGCCGTCTGTACCCGCTGTCGCGGATCCTTGCCACGTCGCGGATCGTCGGCTATCGGGCCGCCGGTCTGGACCCCACGACGTTCACCGAGTATCGCCTGCGGCCCTTCGACGACGGCGAGATCCGCGACGACGGCGAGGTGCGCCAGTACGTCGACAAGTGGTTCCGGGTCGGCGCCTGCCTGCCCACCACTCACGGGAGCGCGACCGACGTCTTCCTGCGGGAGAGCTCGACGATCCCCGACCTGCGCTGCAACCCCCTGCTCCTGGCCTACATCTGCGTCTTGTACCGGGGCCACCGCTTCATTCCACGAAGCCGGGCACAGCTCTACAAGAAGTGCGCGGAACTCCTGTTGGCCGACTGGGACAACTTCCAGGGCCTACCCGTCGTACGGGACACCGATCTCGATACCGTCAGACACACGCTCGCCACACTGGCATACCGCTCGATCACCGATCGCCGATGGCTGGGCGGCATGGTCGAGGACGAGGTTCGCGATATCGCCGCGCGGGCCCTGGCGGCCGAATCCGTGCCCACACACGCGGAGGCGCGAAAGGTCGCGGGCGAACTCGTCGAGCTGTGCCGCGGACGGGCATGGATCTTCACCGAACTCGGGACTGCTCCCGACGGCCACGGCATCTTCGGTTTCACCCACCAGAGTCTCCAGGAATACTTCGCCGCACTGCATCTGGTTCGCAACAGCGGAACCGCCGAACTCCTTGCCGACCGGCTGCTGCCCGAGGTCGGCGGCGGACGCTGGGAAGTCCTCGCACAGATCTGTATGAACCTGGCCGACGAGAAGTGGCGCGGAGGCAGTTCCGACGTCGTCATCAGACTCCTGGAACGCGGGGACTCCATGTCGGCGGCGGAACGACGCACCCTCGTCGAGTTCCTGACGAAATCCCAGGACGCGCTCCGGATGAGCGTGCACGCCATGCGACTGCTGGTCGACGGAGCGATGCACAGCTTCCTCGAGACGTCGTCCGACGACCTGCGACATTTGATGGACCCCTCGACGTCCCACCACGAGGCTGCCTGGTCCGCCCTCGCCGAATGTCTCGGAAGCAAGATTCGGTCGGCGGCCGGAGGACAAGAACCGCACGGACCGGATTACCCCGACGCCTCGCTCACCCTCGGGGCATGTGGGCTCGCCGTCCACGTCACCGACCTGGTCGCGCCCGGAGCCGCACTGCCGGGAACACCGGTGGACAGCACCTGGCGCCACCTCGACGCTCTTCCGGAACTCGGCCGGGCCTGCCTCTCCGTTCTGCACCAGTCGTCGACCAGTTGGGTCCTGAGCCTGTACTCCGGAACAACCGGTCTGGAGGAACTCGCAGGCATCCCGGGAACATCCGCGATACGAACCGCCCCGATCTCGCCCAGGACGGTGCTGACACAGCTGCTGGACATCCCGGAGGCGACCAAAGGCATCGGACCCCTGTCCCCCGCCTTGTGGATCGTGGGCACCCTGGGCGCCGAGCACCCCCATCCCACTCGTGCTCGACGGGCCCGGGAAATCCTCGCCGCATTGTCGAACCTCGTGACGGAGCCCTCCGAGAGCCTCACCGATCTTCAGGCGCCGCGTGTGGACAACGCGTTGATGGAAACCTGGACCCGCACTCTCGAACAATGCGATCGCGCGCTGCGGCGGGTCTGGGGCCACAATCCCGCGACGGTCACAGGCCTGCTCTACCTGTACATGGGTCTCACAGAACTCCTCCTCGACGTCGCCCAGGTTCGGATCGGCTACAGCGGTGCGCTGGGAGAGATCGCCGGTGCAAGGGAAAACTCGGACCCCGGACGACTGGCACCGCTGTTGCCCAGAGTGACCGTCCCTGCCGCGGACTTCGCCCGACGTTGGTGTCGCGACACCGATATCTGGTGCCCCACTCCCACCGGCGTCTCCTGAACGCCGCCGCCCCCGCGGCTCACCTGCGAGGCACGTGGCCGTTCGTCGGTACGGCGCCGGTTGCGGTACCCGAGGGAACGAGGGCGCTCGAACAGGTGCAGGACCATCGGCGCGTGCCGGGACCCGCGGGTGGGGAACGGGGTTCGACCGGTGAGGAGTTCGAACAGGACACAGCCGAGGGAGTACAGGTCGGCACGGGCGTCGGGCGGGTCGCCGCGCCACTGCTCGGGGGACATGTAGGGCGGCGAGTTGGGTTGGTGTGGCGCACCGCTGCGCGGTGGCTGCGCGGGCGCGTACACGATCCCGGCCATCCCGGTGAGGTGGGCCAGGTGTTGGCCGGTGTTGAAATTGTCTGTGAAGGCGGCCTTCACGGTGCCGACGGACTCCGATGACGACGCCCCGCCGGTGGGTGTTCCGGCGGGGCGGCCGCCGTCAGGGTGTTTCGTCGGTGAGGCGCCGGTGGCTCACCGGTTCGGCGGGTCGACGACGCCGAGGGCCACGAAGGTGGTGTGGCGGACGGGTGAATGGTGTGTCCCCGTCGAGGTGGCTTCCGTGATCGGGTGGGCGTACCTGTGAGGATCGACCCGCCGGGAGGAGGCCGAAGCCATGACGAGCGATGCCGGGCACGGACAGGCACCGGCCCCGGATGACCTGCGGACGATCGCCAAGGGCTGGCAGGGCATCCAACTGGCCGTCCTGGGCTTCGTCGGCCTGTGCGGGGTACTCAAGGACAGCGGCCCGGCGGGGGTTCCACGGGCCATCCAGGTAGTGGCCGGGCTGCTGGCGCTGAGCGCCCTGGTCGTCGCCTGCTGCGCGGTCTTCCTCGTCGGCCTCGCTGCCTGGCCGCTGTACCGGACCGTGGCCCGCCCGGCTGCCTCCCCGCGAGCGAGCCGTGCCCTGCGTACCGGAATCGCCCTGACCTTCACGGCCGTCGCGCTGCTCGCCCTGTCGACGGCCACTTCCTGGTGGCCCGTGAAAGCGGACAAGGCTGATGGCACCGGCAATACGGGCGGCGCGGCGCGGAGTTTCGTCCGCGTAAGCACCGAGGCCGGCACTGTCTGCGGGCCTCTGAGCGAGAGCGACTACGGGTTTTTGACCCTCGAGGCGAACGGCCGCACCGTCACCATGGCGCTCAGTGAGGTCTCGGCCCTGCAGCCCGCGTCTTCCTGTGGTTGACCGGGGAACAGGAACCGGTCCCCACTCACCGACCGACTCGCTCACGGATGCGCGGGCGGCGGCCGCGTCGAGGAAGTTCCCGCCGGTGGCGAACGCGGAGGCGGGCCTGCGGGGCGAGCCGACCTGCGTGGCCGTGGGGTCCGGGCTCTCCTTCTTCGGCGCCATCGCCGGCTTCACCACTTCGGGCAGAGCGCGCGCGGCTGGCACCGGCACTCGCCGACCTCGCGGCGTACGTGTTCCCCGACGCCACGGGCGAGGACCTGGACCTCATGTTCGACATCACCTGGTTCTTCTTCCTCGACGACGCCTACGAGGTGACCCCCGGCCGATCACCGGACACGATCCCGACCACCCACCGGCACATGCTCACCGTCCTGACCTCACCCCCGGCACCGTGCCCCCGGAGCCGGCGTCCCGGTCGCCGCGTTCGCCGACATCCGCCGACGCGAAACCACCGGCATGTCCGGGCAGTGGATCCACCGAGCCGCCCACAACCGGGCCCGAACGGCTCCGTGCCTGCTGCACCGAAACGGCCAACCGCCTCACCGGCACCCACCTCGACCACGACGACCACATCGCCCGGCGCCGCAAGGCGGTCGCCGTCGTACCGACCATGGACATGCCCGAACGCGGCGCCCACTTCGAAGCACCCGTCCTCGCCTACCACCACAGCCACTTCCAGCACCTGCGGCGGCGCCTGGCCACCGACCAGATCTTCCTGGTCAACGACCTCTACTCCCTCGACAAGGAGGAAGCCGCCGGCAGCCCAACACGATCCACTGCCTGATGCGCGCCCGGCACTGCTCACGCGACGCCGCGATCGAGACGGCCATTGCAACGGCTGAGGCCCGCACCCGCGAATTCGTCCGCCGCAGCGCCGACCTCCCGCAGTTCACCCGAAGTCTCCACCCGACCCCACCGAGACGCAGGCCGTCCACCGCTACACCGACAGCCTGCACCTGCGCATGCGGGCCGGCCACCACTGGGGCTTCACCGTGTGCGACCGCTACCGCCGACCCGACACCCCCCCACGACCCCAACCGACCCCGCACCAAGGGCCGGCCGGTGAACACCCCCACGCCCATACACTCGGCCCGCGGATCCCTGCCCCTGCTCGGACACGAACTCCACCTGCTTCGCGGCCTCCCGACCCCCGGGCTCCGCGGTCACCGTGGGGACGAGCCTTCGCGTTCGGCTGCACCCGACCGGCGTCGAGGAGACAACCGGGCGAGGCCCCACGGCGGTGCCGACGCGAGGGCGCCACATCCCCCGGGGGAGCACCCGCCCCGTTCGCCTGTCGCCTGGGTCGGGTATCGAGTCGATCCGAGCGGGTACTCGGGGCCGACGACGCAGCCCATCCGGGAGGAGCCCCCACATGTCAGGCCCGTCGCGACGACAGCCTTCCCTACCGGCGACGCCTCGGATCTCCCAAGGGGCGCGGCGAAGGCGCTCGGCGAAGCCGTGCGGCGACGGCTCCGACGCCGCGCGCCTGCTTCGCATCTACCTGGGTGACCACTTCGCCGGCTCGATCGGCGGGGAGAACCTCGCCCGCCGCATCGCGCGCAACCACAGGGGCGGGGTACACGGGCCCACCCTGTCCGCCATCGCGGACGAGGTGGCCCGCGATCGCCGGTCGCTCAAGCGGATCATGAGCGATCTGGAAATCGCGCCACCACCGGCGAAGGCCGCTCTTGCCTGGATCATGGAACGAGTGGGCAGACTGAAACCCAACGGCCGGCTGATGAGCCGTTCACCGCTGAGCAGCGTCGTCGAACTCGAGACCATGCGCATGGGAGTCGAGGGCAAGGCGATGTGCTGGCGGAGTCTGCGGGCCGT
The DNA here is from genome assembly GCF_044333915.1 of Embleya sp. NPDC020886. Classification (NCBI taxonomy): domain Bacteria; kingdom Bacillati; phylum Actinomycetota; class Actinomycetes; order Kitasatosporales; family Streptomycetaceae; genus Embleya; species Embleya sp. NPDC020886. Next base: position 840,417 of record NZ_JBIRRX010000003.1, read on the forward strand.
GGCCGACGGCGACCGGCGGCTGTCCGCACAGGAGTTGGACGAACTCCTGGTCCGCGCCGAAGCGCAGTCCGATCGTCTCGAGGACACACGGACCAGGATCGCCGAGGCAACCTTCAGTCGACCTTGACGACGCCGGGTCGCGCCCATCGGGGCCCGTCCAAGTCGTGAGGCGCGACTCCGACGCAGCGCGCGGGCCATGGTCGGGGGCTGGGCACGTAGTGCTTCCGGGAACCGCCGAACAGGCCGCGGGGCGTCGGCATCGGGACACGCGACGACCTCGGACCGGATCGAGTGCCGCCGGTGGGCAAAGCGGTGCGTGGCAGGTCCTCGCCGCCACCCGAACGGCGGATGGCGACTCTGTCCGGACACGTCGTGTCGCCGTGGCGGACATCCGCACAGGGCACGCGCGGGCGGCGGGCCCGGCGGGAATCGCACGCCGCCCCGAGGAGCCCGGGAGATCACGCCCGTGACCTCCTCGTACTCCACACCGTCGAGCGTCGGGCGGCACGCCGCGGGCCGGCACGTGCGCGGCCACATCCGGCACCGAATCCGTCCACCTTCCGCAGCGGCCCCGGCCGGAATCGGCGGGCCGGGGTGCGCGGGTCCCGGCGCGGCGGATGTGGGACGACGCGGTGTGCCACGCGGTCCAAGCACCCGCAGAGGGGTGATTCCGGAACGTCCGGGGGAGGAGATGCGCAAACCATGTTGTTGCGATGTGCCGTGCGCTGCCTCGGGGGTTTCGTTCCCGCAACGCGCTCGCCTTCGGCACCGACCCACCACCCACCTTCGGATTCCCGCGAGTTCGTCGGGGCAGGAGCGGAAGGCACGCGCGGGCGCTCCCCGCACGCCCGGCACGTCGGGGGTCGCCCACACGAACGTGCCGTCTCCCCGGGCCCGTCCCCTTCGACCGGAGGAACCACGTTGCCCAAGGACCCGACCCTCGCCACGCAGACCCTCCTGTCCGTCGACACGTTCCTGGCCGGCGGATCCGCCCTGCTGATCCTCGGCGGGGACATCGACGTCGACACCGCACCCGTGCTGCGACGCGCCGTCGACCACTGCCTCGGCCGGCACTGCAGCAGTGTCCACGTGGACCTGTACGCCATCAACTTCTGCGACTGCGCGGGACTCGGCACGTTCGTGTGGGCCCGCCGCCGCGCCGGGCGGTCGAACGCCGCGATCCTGTTCCATCACGCACCGCCCCTCGTCCGCGCCCTGGCGGCCGCCACCGGGGCCGTCGACGTGCTGCTCCCGTAACCGCAACCGACAGCCGGACGCCGCAGGCACCGCGCGGACGAGCCCGCCCCTTCGGCTGCACCCGACCGGCACCCAGGAATGAGCCGGCGAGGCGCCCGTGCACTGCCGACGACAGGGCCCACCCCGTCGCGCCCGGGATCCCGCCCGAGCACCCGACGACACCCGCGACCTGCTCCGCCGGCCTCGCAGGTGGCGGTCCTGACGGTGTATGGCGCTCGCGCAGACGGGTACCCGCGTCGCGACCCGGACCGAGACCCGGGCGACTCGCCCCAGGAGGCCACCCGGATGGACCCGCAGAACCAGGACGTCACCCACCGACGCTCCGACACCCCGCACGACGCCAAGGACGCCCAACTGGAGCAGTACCGCGTGCACCCCGCGGCCAAGCACCTGACCACGAATCAGGGCGTCCGTGTGGACGACGACGACAACTCGCTACGGGCCGGGGTCCGCGGCCCCACGCTCCTGGAGGACTTCCACTTCCGCGAGAAGATCACGCACTTCGACCACGAGCGCATCCCCGAGCGCGTCGTGCACGCGCGAGGCGCGGGCGCGTACGGGTTCTTCGAGGCGTACGAGTCGATGGCGGACGTCACCTGCGCCGCATTCCTTGCCGAACCCGGCCTGCGTACACCGGTGTTCGCCCGCTTCTCCACCGTCGCCGGCTCACGCGGATCGGCCGACACCGTACGCGACGTACGCGGATTCGCGGTGAAGTTCTACACGGGAGAGGGAAACTTCGACCTCGTCGGCAACAACATGCCGGTGTTCTTCATCCAGGACGGGGTGAAGTTCCCCGACTTCGTGCACGCCGTCAAACCCGAGCCGCACAACGAGATCCCCCAGGCCCAGTCCGCGCACGACACGCTGTGGGACTTCGTCCGCAACCAGCCCGAGACCACGCACATGATGATGTGGCTCATGTCCGACCGCGCCATCCCGCGCAGCTACCGGATGATGCAGGGCTTCGGCGTCCACACGTTCCGGTTCGTCGACGCCGCCGGCCGCGGCACGTTCGTGAAGTTCCACTGGAAGCCCAGACTCGGCGTGCACTCCCTCGTCTGGGACGAGACACAGAAAATCGGCGGCCTGGACCCGGACTTCAACCGCCGGGACCTGTGGGAGGCCATCGACAACGGCGATGCCCCCGAATGGGAACTCGGCGTGCAACTCGTGGCCCAGGACGACGAACACGCCTTCGACTTCGACCTGCTCGACGCCACGAAACTCATCCCGGAGGAACTGGTCCCGGTGCGTCCGGTCGGGCGCCTGGTCCTGAACCGCAACCCGGACAACTTCTTCGCCGAGACCGAACAGGTGGCCTTCCACACCGCCCACGTCGTCCCCGGCATCGACTTCACCAACGACCCGCTGCTCCAGGCCCGATTGTTCTCCTACCTCGACACCCAGCTCATCAGGCTCGGCGGCCCCAACTTCGCGCAGATCCCGATCAACCGCCCCGTCGCCGAGGTGCACAACAACCAGCGCGACGGCCACCATCAGATGCGCCTGGATCGTGGCCGCAGCAGCTACAGCAAGAACACGCTCGGCCGGGGCTGCCCGATCGTCGCCGGCCCGGATCACGGCGGCTACGAGCACCACCAGGAACGGGTCGACGGCGCCAAGATCAAACAACGCAGTCCCAGCTTCGACGACCACTTCGGTCAGGCGGCGCTGTTCTGGCACAGCATGGCCGACTGGGAACGCGACCACATCGTCGCCGCCTTCCGCTTCGAACTCGGCAAGTGCGACACCCACGACATCCGCGAGGACGTCGTCGCGCTGCTCGCCAACGTGGACACCGACCTCGCACGCCGCGTCGGAGCCGGCCTGGGCATCACACCGCCGACCCGCACACCGGCACCCGTCGGCGAGCCGTCCCCGGCACTGAGCATCGCCAACAACCCGGGCGAAGGAGGCATCCACACGCGCAGGATCGCGATCCTGGCCGCCGACGGCGTCGGCGGCGACCACGTACGCGCCGTCGCGGCCCGCCTGACCGAACACGGGGCGACCTGCGAGGTGGTGGGCCCGCGCCAGGGTCCCCTGCGCGCGTCCGACGACGAGGAGATCGAGGCGCCGCGCTCGCTGCTGACGATGGGATCGCCGTTGTACGACGCGGTGTACGTTCCCGGAGGCGCCGAGTCGGTCCAGGCGCTGCGGGGCGACGCCGACGCCCGGGAATTCCTCGTCCAGGCGTATCGCCACGGCAAGGCGATCGGCGCCACGGGAGAGGCAGGCGCCCTCCTGGAACACTGCGCCGTGCCTACCGACGCGCCCGGCGTCGTCGTCGACGCGGACGCCTCCGCCGCTTTCGTCGACGCGTTCACCACGGCCATTGCCGCCCACCGCCACTACGACCGCACCTGACGAACCCTGCGACCGCCGACGCCTGCGGTCGAGTCCCGGCGGGACTCGACCGCAGGCGTCGGCCATTGCGAAGGCGATTCGTGGGCGAGCCCCCGACCATGTCGCGGGTCCTCACCGAGGCACCCCGATTCGAAGCTCACCGGGATCGACCCTCACAATGCATCGGATCGGCACGGAGCCCCCACGATTGCGCCACGGCGCCCGATCCGTCGATCGGACGTCACGGTCGCTCCTGTCACAACTCGCCGGAGAGCGGTGTCTCGAGGACACCGGCGAACAACGACGAGAGAGCGCAACGGAAGCCCGACCGAGCCCCCTCAGCGGCCCGATCACGACCAGGGCCTTCGAGCACCTCATCGCGGCGAACACGCCGCTCGCGCGCTGCCGGAACGGCCGCCGCACCATCTACCGGCGCGTCACCGAAGCGACCCGGCTGCGCCGTGCGCGCGACGCCGGCAAGACAGTCGCCGACCTGCCGCGTTGCCCAATGGCAACCGCCAGGCCGGCTGCTGTAGCGGCTTCAACAGGCCGCAGACCTCGTCTCGGTGGACTTCCCGGTCCTGCACGACGCGCCTGCCTCGAACAGGAGCGCATCAGGCCACGGCTCAGTGCCGCCCCCGTGTCGACTCCGAAGCACCGCCGAACAACCGGGCCAGGGCACGGAACGGCAAAGTGACGACGGTTGCGATCGCGCCCCCGATCTTCCCCAGAACGTCACCGATGGCTCTGAACATGCCAACCTCCCGTCGCATCGGTACCGCGGGACACGCGTTGCGCGCACCCCGCAACCATTGGCTGCCCGTTGGAGCGCGCAGGAAACGGAGGGGCCGGCGATCGGGCGTCGGCACTCGGATCGAAATCATGTCGAGACGTCGAAGCCGTGCCATGTGCAACCTCTCCGTGGTGCGACGGCCTCCTCTATCGGAGGGATCACGCCCGGTCGGGCGATAGGAGGGCCCGGATCCGGGTGGGGAGGCCGCCCGCCGCTTGCGTTCACGAGAGCCGTGTACCCGGCGGAGCCGGGCGAACGATCGTCCGGTTCCCCCGGGGGCCGACTCGCGGACAGGGCGAGTCCGTGGCGGACGGCGCCCTTCCCGCAGTTCCGCGCCGCAGGCCGCGCGTCGGCGGGCGGCCTGCTCGGTGGGGCGCCGGTGGGTTCGGGAATGCTCCGGATTCTCGTGCCCGTCATCATGGATCGCGTGGACGATCTTTCCGAGGGCGAGCTGCGCGACCTGGTCGAGGCGGACGAGGACGACGCGGAACCCGGTTGGTGGGACGAGGACTTGTACGATGTCTCGCCGCCTTGACCCCGGTGAGGCGGCGCGAGGTTTCCCCGGGCCGGATCTCGCCGCGCGGACGCCCCGAGCCCGGTCCGGCGAACGGTGAGCGCCGCCCGGCGTTGCGACACGGCCGTCACCCCTGCCGACACACCGAGCCGCCACCGGTGACCCCGGCAGGGCGCGACGTGCGGAGCGGCCGCCGCCGCGACCGGTCGCCCGACCCTCCCACCGACGTCATCCCGTCGGACGAGCCACACCCTGGGGGCACCGGCGGAACTCGTCGTCCCCGTCGTCGTTCTCGTTCTCGCGTCGTTCCAGAGCCTCCATCTCGACCAGCCGCACGAGCGTGTCGCCGAGGGGGTTACGAGACCGGAAGACCCACTTGTGATCGAGTCGGGGCGGTTGCGGGGACGCCCGGTGGCCCGTGGGATGCGGATGGTGGCCATCACCGGCTCGAAGGCGGGGGCGTCACCGGCCTGTCCGGCGGTGAGGCGAAAGGCCAGGGGCCGGAAGTTGCCGTCGGCCACCAGGTGGACCTTCGTGGTCGGCCCGCTGCGGGAGCGTCCGATGGCGTGATCGGTCGGCTCTCCCGCCGGGGCCCCTTCTTGCGAGCCCCGGCGGCATGCTGGGGTACGCACGATCGTGGAGTCGACCGCGACCGCCCATCGCAGGTCCTCATCGGCGTCGGCCCGGGCAACCAGGGCGGTGAAGACCCGTTCCCAGGTACCGTCCAGGGCCCACATCCGCAGCCGGTTGTAGACGCCTCTCCGGTTGCCGTACCTCTCCGGCAGGTGGACCCACTACGTCCCGGTCCGGAACTTGAAGGCGATCGCGTCGATCACCTGCCGGTGATCCCGCCGGCGGCCACCCGCCTCGGCGTCCGGTCCGGCAACAACGGCTCAATCCGCGCCCAGTGCACATCGGTCAACGACACACCCGGCCTGACGATCGGATGACCCGAACGAAACGTCCTAGGCGCCGTGGTAGTTCTGCGGCCCGGTGGAGACCGCGGCCCTGCAGGCGGCTGCGGCGAGCCAGGGCTGGATGGAGCCGTCGTTGGTGAGGTCGGCGCGGTAGGCCAGCGCCACGGTCACGTAGCGGTGGAAGCGCTGGTTGTGCCGCCATCGGTAGCTGCGGTGGACCTTGTCGGGACAGGGGGCGAGGCCGCCCCCGTCGCGGGCGCTCCAGATGGTGAGGCGCCAACGCACGTCCCCGCCCAGGTACTTCTGCGCGTCCCGGGCCGTCGCCGCGTCGGGGAACGCGAAGACCTGGACGGAGACGTGGACGGGGTTCTCGGGCGTGGCGTGGGGGCCGGGCTGCTCCACGTAGACGCCGGCGACCACTTCGGTACAGTCACGGCGCGCGAGTTCCCCGGCCAGGTCGCCGGGGCCCGCTTCACTGGAGAGGCGGGTGTCCTCGGCGATCCGCGCGAACTCGATGCTCATGTCGTTGGTGAACCGCCGCGGCAGCAGGGCGTCCGCGGTGAACGGCGTCTCGTCGGTGGAGGCGCGTTCCCAGGAGTCGGGAGAGGGCGGCCGAGGCGCGCGCTGCGTGACGTCCATCGGGCGGGTGCGCGGGGTCGGAGGCATCGCGGCGGTGGGAGCTTCCGCTGCCGCGCACGACGCCAGGAGTGCCTGAAGCCGCTGCTGGACCTCCTGTGCCGACTGGGGACGCCGGTCGGGATCACGCTCCAGTAGTTCGGCGACGAGCGCGGTCACCTCCGGCGGCAGGCCGGGGCGGAACGCGTCGAGGGGCGGGGCCTCCTCGTCGAGCTTGCGCCGCACGACCGCGATGCCGTTGTGCCCGGTGAAGGGCGGCCGGCCGGCGAGCATCGCGAAGAGCATCCCGCCGAGTGCGTACAGGTCGGAGCGTTCGTCGCCGCGTTCCGTGAGGAACTGCTCCGGTGCGCCGAATTCCGGCGTTCCGGCCGGGGCCAGTCGGGAGGAGCGCGCCACGGTGAACGCGGCCTGGACGAACCCGGCGATCCCGAAGTCGATGACCTTCACCAGCCCGTCGCCGGTGAGCATGACGTTGTGGGGCTTGATGTCGTAGTGGATGACCCGGGCCCGGTGGGCGGCCTCCAGCGCGGCGCAGATGCCGCCGGCGATGGCCACGACACGCGTCAGGGGGAAAGAACTCTCAGCCCGGAGACGCGCTGTGAGCGTCTGGCCGTCCACCTTCTCCATGACCAGGAACAACACGTCGTCGTGGATGCCTCGGTCGTACAGGGCGGCGACGTTGGGGTGGACGATCTGCGCAGCGGCCACCGCCTCGCGATCGAACCGCCGGGACAGGTCGGCCTGGGCAATCCCGTCGAGATCCAGCAGCTTGAGCGCGACCTCACGGTGGAGCACGCGATCCCGCGCGGCCCACACGTCCCCCATGCCACCCCGGCCCAGACGGCCGATCAGCTCGTAACGGTCCGCGATCAGCTTTCCCCGCTTCACGGGGCCAGCATACGAGACGCCGCCCGCCCCACGTGTGCCGACTTGACTGGTGTCGGCGCCCGGATCCGTCGGATGGTCCCGGGCGCCGTCGCATCGTCGGTGGGTGTGCGGTCGGGCGTTCTGCTTCCGATGTTCGCTTGCACCGGGGTGAGTGGCTGGTTTCGGTTGCGGTAGCACGCGCGTTGCTCGACGACGGCCGTGTTGTCGGTCGTGATCTCCATCTGCGCGGCGTGACGACGCGGAATCGGTTGCCGTCCGAGCGGCGTGGACCGGCGATACCCGGGCGCGGGCGGCGAATCCTCGCGGGGCGACGGCGATGGGGGTGCGGGATCGGCTGGGTGTGTTTCGCGACGAGGGCTTCGCCGCCTGGTACTCGTCGAACGGACGCCCGGTGCCGCCGGCCTGTCTGGTGTCGGTGTCGGCGTTGCAGTTCGAGGAGAATCCGACGGATTGCCAGTCGGCGAAGGCCGTTCGTCGCAGGATCGACCGGACGTACGCTCCGGGGCTCGAGTTGGACGATCCGGGCTTCGACGATTGCGTGCTGTCGGAGTTCCGGGACCGGATTGTGCGGGGGTCGGGCCGATCGACTGCGATCGGCCGCATCGGTGCCGAGATGCCGACCGCCCACCCACCGGGTATCCCCGCCTTGCCCGGCGAACGACTCACCGCCCCCGTGGTCGCCTACCCGACCTCCGGAGTCCGGGCGGGCCTGCTCGTCCCCGCCACGATCGACACCGAACTCGGCAGCATCCACGTCGTGCACAAGGAACTCGACTGATCCCGGCCGCACGGTGCCCGGATCCGCACGGTGCCCGGATCCGCACGGTGCCCGGATCCGCACGGTGCCCGGATCCGCACGCCGCCCGGAACCGCACGGCGCGCGCCGCAGGCTCGACCGCCGCGATCGGGGATGTTTGTCGCCGGCACGTCAGGGCAACCGGCCGGAAGCCGCCGAGCCCGACCACCACGGAACCGCCCCGGACGCGCAACACGTATGCCGGCGAAGCCGGCCGAACGCCCGGCCACCCGGGAACCGCAACCGTCGCCGAACACCGCAGACAAGGAGCCAACACCATGTCCGATACCGACCCGACCGGTCGCCGCATCCTGGCGATCGTCACCAACTACGGCGTGGAGCAGGACGAACTGATCGTCCCGGCAAGCCACTTGCGCGATCGTGGCGCCGAGGTGGACATCGCGGCGGTATCGGCGGATCCGATCCGAACACTCGTCGGCGACAAGGACCCGGGCGAGAGCGTTCATCCCACCCTCACGCTGGCCGAGGTCGATCCGGCCCGCTACGACCTCCTGCTCGTACCGGGCGGCACGCTCAACGCCGACTCGCTGCGCCTGAACGACACCGCGATCGGCATCGTCCACTCGTTCACCTCCTCGGGACGGCCCGTCGCCGCGATCTGCCACGGCCCGTGGGCCCTGGTCGAGGCCGACGTGGTCCGGGGCCGAACCCTGACCTCCTACGCCTCCCTGGAGACGGACATTCGCAACGCCGGCGGCCATTGGCTGGACGAACCGGTCGTCCAGGACGACACCGGCAATTGGGTGATGATCACCTCGCGCACCCCGGACGACCTGAAGGACTTCCTCGGCCGGATCGATATCACCCTGGCCTCGGCCTGAGCGCCACCTCCGCAGCCGGGCGCCGGACGCAGAACGCGAGAGGAGGCGGTACGCCATGGTCGCCGCACGCGAGGACGGTCGCACGCTCGTCGTCCTCGCCAACTTCGTGTCGCCGCTGACGGTCGACCTGCGTGCGGCATCGGTTCCGCGCCGGTGGTCGGAACAGGCTCCTCGCACGATCTGGCTCACCCGCCCCGGTGACGTGCTCGTGGTCCCGGTTCCGCTGTCCGAGTCCTTTTGCCACTACGCCTTCACCCGACTGGGCATGCCCCCGGACCGCGTGACCGTCGTCACCGTGCCGGACATCCCCCACGTGCCGATGGCGGACGCCGTCTCCGCGCACGGCCTGCTGGAGCCGCTGCGCGCGCTCCTGCGTGAACGCCCGCAGCCTCGTCTGCTCCCGACCGCCCTGGACGAAGGCTGCGTCGCGCTCGCCGCCGCCCTGGGCATCGGGATCGAACCCTATGAGGCGGGCGGCCCGTCGGCCCGGACCGTGCGCACCGTGGCGGACCTGAACACGAAGTCCGGCTTTCGTGCGGTGGCGCCCGGACTCGGCGTGCGCCTGCCCTACGGGGCCGTGTGCGCGGGCGCGGACCTCCCCCGCGTGATCGACGAACTCCTCGCCGCGTGGGAGCGGGTGGTGGTCAAACCCGACCGCTCCGCGGGCGGCCACGGTCTGCGCTTCGTCACCCGAGACGATCGACTCGACGAGACACGTCGACCCGCGGGCGGCCACTGGGTCGTCGAGCGATACGTGGAGCACACCCGCGCGGTCAGCGCCCAGGGGGAGTGCACACCGGATCGGGTGTCGGTGCCATTCGACGGGGAAATGCGGATGACCGGCGGCGCGTTCGCCGGATACCGGTCTCCGCCGTACGACGTCCCGGACCTCGCCCGCGCCGAATTGACCGAGTGGACCCTCGCGTTGGGGCGGCACCTGGTGGCCGAGGGCTATCGGGGCCCGTTCAGCCTGGACGCGGTCTGCACCCGGGACGGAACGCTCTACGCCCTGGAGTGCAACGTGCGGCGTACCGCGACCACCACCCCGCACGCCCTGGTCACCCGCCTCACCGGCAATGCCACTCCCGCTTGGTCCACCGGCACCGTCCGGGCCGATTCGCCGCGCTCCTTCGACACGATGGTGGAGCATCTGATCGAGGCGGGGTTGGACTATCGGCCAGAGACCGGCGCAGGCGTGATCCTCTACACGGACCGCCCCGTCGACGGCGCCGGTTGGCGCTACGTGGCCATGGCGGCCGATCACACCGGTCTCACCGAAGTGGAGGCGCGGCTCGCGGCCGCCTTCGGACACGACGACGGCTGAGGCCGACGCGCGTGTCGTCGCCGTGGTGACCGCCGGGGGCCGGGGGCCGGCCCCGCCGGAGTTCGGATGCCGCGCTCGGGTTGCTCCGGATCGGTTCCACCGCTTCCCGCCTCGACGCCGAGCGCGTGGTCGACCGGACGGGTTCGGGCGTGGCTCGGGGACCGTCGTCGGGTACCCGCGTACCCGACGGCCATGCCGCGTGTTCGCGAGTCCCTGACCGGGCCTACGCCCGCGCCGGCCGTCGCAGGGCGCGCACCCGCCCGTCGACGGCGCCCGGTGACGGGCGGGCGCTGCCGACGACTCGCCACGGCGTGCCGCCGGGGCCGAGCCCGGGGGGTCCACCAACGCGTCGATGCGGGCGACCGGGTCCGGGTGGCCGGCGCTCAGGTGGGGGCGGGTCGCGCTGAGGGGAGCGATTGGGCGCTACGGACCGAGTCTTTCGGAGGTGATTTCGCGATGTTGAGGCGTACCGACCCCTTCCGCGAGCTCGACCGGCTCGCGCGGCAGCTCCTTGCGCCCGGCACCGCCTCGCGGCCGACGGCGATGCCGAGGGACGCCTATCGCGACGGCGAGGTCCACGTGGTCGCGTTCGACCTGCCGGGGTGACCCCCGAGGCGATCGACATCGATGTCGATCGCGACATGCTCACCGGCAAGGCCCGTCGCGAGCCCGTGCCCAGGCGGACGAGGTGCAGACGGAGCTGTCCGAGCGTCCCGTGGGCGTCTTCTCCCGCCGGCTCGTGTAGGCCGACACGATCGACACGGAGCGTATCGACGCGGTGACATCGCCGCCCGTGCCGGCGCCGTCCCGGCATCGCCCGCTGGGACACCGGCTCGGTCCTGACCGTCGTCCCCGCACTCGCCGGCCCCGACCTCATCACCCGCATCCTGACCCGGCTGCCCACCGGCTGGGCCCTGTTGTTCGGCCGCGCCGAACTTGCCCCTACGGCCTGAGCCCGCGGCCGTTGTCACTGTGCCACCGACGAGGACCCGGCCCACCAGGTCCTCGTCGGCGCACCCCGGCAAGCCGGCCTCCGACCCACCCGTGCCGTGCCCGGGCGAAACCCACGACGCCGCCCGCGGCACAGCCGCTACGCACGCCCCTGGGGCCACATCCGCCCACGCGGTGCGCATGAACCCGACAGGGCCGGGCAAGCGATCTTTGCGTGCCCCGAACGCCGAAGGCCGGTGTTCGAACGACGCCGACGGTAAACGACGATCGTGCCCGAGACTCCCCGGAGGCAGCCGGTGTCCGGCGTCGGGCCCGGTGTCACGGCACCGCCATCGACGCTCGTCCTGATGGATTCGGTGATCCGCCGTGCCATCGCATTGCCGGAGGTTCCCGTGTCAGCAATCGGTGTCACAGTTTCCCCCTTGGGCCGGATACTCACCGCCCCGGGTGTGTACGTCCCCCAGTCCGACAGTTTTCTTCTGGCCGAGGCGATGCGCCGTGAAGGCGTCCGCGAAGGCACCCGGGTTCTGGACGTGTGCACCGGCAGTGGAGCCCTGGCCGTGTACGCGGCCCGACTCGGAGCACGAGTGACCGCCGTCGACAGCACCAGGCGCGCCGTGCTGACCACCCGCGCGAACGCGCTGTTCGCCCGCCGGCGGATCACCGTGCGTCGCGGCGACCTGCTGTCGGCCGTGGCCGGTCACTGCTTCGACGTCGTCGTGTGCAATCCGCCGTACGTGCCCGCGCCCCGGCCCGGTGTCGCGCAGTTCGGCGCCGCCCGCGCGTGGGATGCCGGACTCGGCGGCCGGGCGGTGGTGGACCGAATCTGCGCGGCGATTCCCGACGTACTGCGGCCCGCCGGTGTCCTGTTGATGGTGCACTCCGGGCTGTGCGACACCGAGGCCACCCTGGGTGCGTTGGAGCGGTCCGGCATGCGTGCCGCGATCGTCGACCGCACGACCATCCCGTTCGGTCCGGTCCTGCGCGAGCGGCTGGACTGGCTGCGCCGCACCGGCCTGGTGGGCCTCCACGACAATCACGAGGAACTGGTGGTCGTCCGTGCCGAGAAACGCTGATCGCCCCCGCCGGATCACCGCCGAGCGCGACGGTCCTCTCCTGATCGAAGGCCCCGTGGAGGTGGTCCTCCCGAACGGCGAGGTCGTCACATCACGACGCTTCGTCGTCGCCGTCTGCACATGCCGGCGCAGCCGCACCTACCCGTGGTGCGACACCAGCCACCGCGCGCGCACCGCGACGGCGGGCGCCGAACCGTCACCGGGCGAACCGGAGACGTCGACGATCGACGAAGGAGGCCGCGCGTGACCGTGTCGACCCCCGCCTCCCAGGCCGCCCCGGCATTGCCGCGACCGCGCGGCGACCTCTCCGCGGGCGTGATCACGGCATTGCGGACCGGCGAAGGGGCACTCCCGGGGATTCGCGAGGTCGCCCGGGCCGATCCCTTCGGCGAGGATCTGCACCTGGCCCTGTACACGCTGTACGAGTTGCACTATCGGGGCTTCGCCCGGGTGGCCGACGACCGCGAGTGGGACCCGAGTCTCCTGAGCCTGCGTGCCGCCCTCGAGGAACGCTTCCACAGCGCCCTGCGTGCGCACGCCCACGACGGCCGGAGCGTGGACGACGCACTGGCCACGCTCCTGATCGAGCCGGCGGGGGACGACGGCACCAGTGTCAGCCACTTCCTCCGGACCCGGGGAGAGTTGTGGCAGTTGCGCGAATACGCCGCGATGCGCTCGCTGTATCACCTCAAGGAGGCCGATCCGCACGCCTGGGTCATCCCTCGCCTGCGCGGTCGGGCGAAAGCGGCCATGGTGGCCATCGAGTTCGACGAGTTCGGGGCCGGCCGCGCCGAGGACATCCACGCCCGACTGTTCGCGGACCTCATGGTCGATCTCGACCTGGACCCGCAGTACGGGCGTTACCTGGACGCGGCGCCCGCCGTGGTGCTGCCGACCGTGAACCTGATGTCCCTGCTCGGGTTGCATCGCGGGCTGCGCGGCGCGCTGGTGGGTCACTTCGCCTGTGTGGAGGTGACTTCGCCCCCCGGCGCACGCCGACTGGCCCAGGCGATGCGCCGGACCGGCGCCGGACCCGCCGCCGAGCGCTTCTACGACGAGCACGTGGAAGCCGACGCCGTCCACGAGCAGGTCGTGCGTCGCGAGGTGGTCGCCGGCCTGCTCGCCGACGAACCGAACCTGGCAGCCGACGTCGTCTTCGGCATCGCCGCCACCGTGTTCCTGGAGGGCCACCTCGGCGACCACATCCTGACCGAGTGGCGTGCCGGACGCAGCGCCCTGCACATTCCGCTCGAGGCGACCTCGACCTGAGTCCCCCCGGACGACACGACTCCTCTCGGGGAGACGGGCCGGGAGCCGCAGCGGGGCGGTTACTCGGGGTGTGAACGGGGAGAGGGCGGCATGGTCGTCCAACGGCCTTTGGAGCCAACGACGTTGGTCCCGTTTGCCACGGGCGATCCGGGAGCCGACTCCAGGCCCATCTCACGACCGGTGTCCCGGCAACGTCCGGACCTGAGAATGGGCGGGTCGGCGGTTCCCGGGGTTGCCTCGCGAGTCAGCCCGGCGCGGAAGGGGTCCAGGCCGCTTCGGCTTCCGTGACGGTGGGGTAGACGAGGAATGCCTGCTCCAGGCCGACGATGCGGAAGGTTCTGCGGATCCGGTCCGGCACCGCGATCAGGGCGATGGTGGCGTGTGACGCCAGGGCGTGGTTGCGGGCGGCGATCAGCACGGTGATGCCGGTCGAGTCGCAGAAGGTGAGGCCGCCGAGGTCGATGAGGAGTTGCCGACCCGGGCCGAGCCGTAGCCGGGGCAGGACGTCGCGAACCAGGGGGGCGCTGTGATGGTCCAGCTCTCCGGCCACGTCGATGACGGGGCCGCAGGGCAGGGTGCGGGTGGTGACGCTCAGCCGGTTCACTGGTGCTCTTCACGGTCGGGGCGGGGCACGCCGACGGCCAGGACGGCGGCGTCGTCGTCCACACCGGCCCCGAGGGTGTCGAGGAGGTCGCGGATCGCGGTGATGCCGCGTTGGGCGGTGGTGGGTGCCAGGGCGCGGCCGAAGTCGAGGAGGGCCTCGTCGCCGTAGCGGTCGCCGGCGATGGCGGTGTGGGCTTCGGTGAGGCCGTCGGTGTACAGGATCAGGGTGTCGCCGGGATCCAGGCGCAGGGTGGTGGTGGAGATGTGCGCGTCGGGGAATGCGCCGATGAGCTGGCCGCCGGGGGTGGGTACGTAGGCGGCGGTGCCGTCGGCGCGCAGCAGCAGGGCCGCGGGGTGGCCGCCGCCGGCCAGGGTGATCCGGAAGCCGCCGTGGTCGCCGTCGGGGGTCAGCAGGCCGAACACGACGGTGCAGAACCGGGGGTCGATGCCGTTGTACTCGTGGTTGAGGACGGTGTTGAGGTTGCCCAGGACGGCCGCGGGGTCGGGGTCGTAGACGGCGGCGGCGCGCAGGGTGTAGCGGGCCAGGGAGGTGACGGCCGCGGCGTCGACGCCTTTGCCGCACACGTCCCCCAGGAACATGCCCCAGGTTCCGTCGGCGAGGGGGAACAGGTCGTAGAAGTCACCGCCGACCTCGTCGACGGATGCGATGTGGTAATGCGCGGCGACGTCCAGGCCGGGCACGTTGGCCAGAGCGGGCGGCAGCAGTGTCCGCTGGAGCGCGGTGGCCAGTTGCCGCAGCCGCTCTCGTTCGCGTTCGGACTCCTTGCGGGCGCGCAGCAGTTCCTCTTCGTAGGCGCGGCGGTCGCGGGCGTCGAAGACGGTGGTGCGGATCAGCAGCGGCCGCCCGTCGCCATCGGTCTTGACCGTCGAGGTCACCAGGACCGGCAGTCGACTGCCGTCGGCGGCCTTCAACTCCAGGGCGATGCCGCTGATCTCACCCCGCATGCGCAGCAGCGGGGCGAAGTGCGTCTCGTGGTAGAGGCGCCCACCGACGGTGAGGAGGTCGGAGAACCGTCTACGGCCCACCAGGTCGTCGCGTTCGTGGCCCAGCCAGTTCAACAGCGTGGTGTTGATCTTGGCGATTTTCCCGTCGAGGAGGGTCGAGAGGTAGCCGCAGGGGGCGTTCTCGTAGAGATCCTCGGCGCTGTCCTCCAGCAGCGCGGAGAACACCGCGGAATCGTCGCTCGCCCGGTCCTCGGAGGCGGCGGCGTCGTGCTCGTCACCGGTGCGGCACATCATCGAAGTGTCCCGGCGAAGGCGGCGATCGCCTGCGCGGTCTCCTCGGGGGCGCTGAGCTGGGGGCAGTGCCCGGTGGCGTTCAACGTCACCAGCCGGCTTCCCTCGATCCGCGCGTGGACGAAGGCGCCCACCTCCGGCGGGGCGATCGCGTCGTCGGAGCACTCGGCGACCAGCGTGGGGACCCGCACCTTCGCCAGGTCCGTCCGGTTGTCGGACAGGAACGTCACCCGGGCGAAGACCCGCGCGATGTCCGGATCGGTCGCGCAGAAACTGGTGGTCAATTCCTCGCCCAACTCCGGGCGCTCCGGGTTGCCCATGATCACCGGGGCCATCGCCCCGGACCAGCCGAGATAGTTCGCCTCCAGTGACCCGAGAAGCTCCTCGATGTCCTCGGCGCTGAACCCGCCCCGGTATCCGTCGGCGGGATGGTCGATGAAGCACGGCGAGGGAGCCAGCAGCACCAGGCCGGAGAAGAGCTCGGGCTCACGGGCGGCGGCCAGCACGCCCATCATCGCGCTCACCGAATGCCCCACGAACGTCACCGCCCCGCGCCCGAGGTCACGGCAGATCTCCAGCACGTCCTCCACGTAACCGTCCAGGTCGGAGTACCGCTCCGCGCTCCACGCGGACAGATCGGAACGCCCGGAGCCGACGTGGTCGAAGAGCACCACCGTGAAATCGCGTTCCAACGCCGGAACCACCAGACGCCACAGGTTTTGGTCACACCCGAAACCGTGCGCCAGCACCACCGTCGGGCCGTCCGCCCGCCCGGACACCCTCACACGATTCCTGCTTCGCACATCCATGCGACCCATTCTCCCAGGGCCGCATGCAACCGGGACGGCCGCACCGAGACGCCGTTCCCTCGCACGGGCCGGCGACTCGAAGGCGACGCCTTGATCACATGTCGAATCCGGTCGAAATCCGCTGACGCTTTCCCCGGCCAATCCGACTGACACTTTCACCGCCGATCACAAGTGGGTTTGGACGGCAAGTGTCAGTGGGTTGAACACGTCAGATATCAGTGCTTTTGGTGATCGGTACGGGTGTCACGGTTGGTCGCTCCGATTGGTGGGCGGCAGGTCGCCCGCATCCCACCGGCGCCACACCCACCCGGTACACGGCAGCACGTCCACCCGAACCCGCCCGCACACTCCGACGCGAGTCGACGGACCCGGCGGCGCCGAGGCCGGGCGTGGCCCGGGGCGCCATTCGCGAACGCGTCGAGGGTCCGGCGTCGAGGGATCCACGGTGCCGTCTCCGAAAAGCGGCGGGCGCTGTCGTCTGGGTAGTTCCTGGTGACGTGCCGGGAGACGCGGGTCCGTGCACGGGGCGCGCAGGCACCGCGCTCTCCCGGGGAGCGGTTGCGCCAGGAGGCGGTGTGTGGGCGCCGTTCCCCCGGTCGGCCCCGACGAGCGCACCCTGCGGAGCCCGGCGCGGCGACCGAGGGGCACTCGGTGGGTCGCGTCGGCCCGGGCCTTGGTGACGCGGGGATGGGCGGCGGCGATCACCGCGAGCGGGTGGCTGCCGCCGATGTTGTCGGACACGCTCGCGGCGGTGACCCACGCGGCGGGCAGCAGACCGACGGTGTCGACGCCGACGTGGCGCTTCCTTCCCGCGATTCTCGTGCCCGCGTCGATGCCCCGACCTGCGGCGGGGACGTTGGCGGAGGTCTTGACGCCCTGTGCGTCCATCACGCACGCGCTCGGCTTCGGGTCACGGCCCTCCCGTTCGCGGACCAGGCGCCGCAGGACTCCGTTGAGCCTCTCGAAGACGCCGTGCTTTGAAGCTGCAACACGCTTCTCTTGGGGCAAAACGCTCTTTGGCTTCTCGGCATTGAGCAGCCGCCTATGAAACGGCGCCGCCGGCCGGGTGCGCCGGCGCTGCCGCCGCTTCGGAGGCGTGTCTGGTGGCGGCCCGTCCAGGGACGCGGCACAGGGCTGAGCCGGGCCCGGGTGCGTGACGGGCGCGCAGCCGATCCGTCGGCGGCGCGCCCGTCACGTGGGACCGTGTCGCGGCTACGACGACGCGGCCTCGGCTGCGGGCGTGTACACGAGGACCATGACACCGGTGTCGAGGGCTTCGGTGCGGGTGTGCTTGAGCCGATGCCGGAACCCGTCGGCGGCGAGGGTTCCGCCGCCGGCGATCACCGGGTGAACCCAGAAGTGCACCTCGTCCAGCAGGCCGTGCGCGAGCAGGGTCTTGGCGACCGGCCCGAATCCGTACATCAGGATGTCGCCGCCTGGCTGTGCCTTGAGTTCGGCGATCTCGGCGACGGCCTTGTCCCGGGGGATGACGGTGGTGCGACCCCAGTCGCCGCCGGCCAGGGTGGAGGAGACGACGTACTTGTCGATGCTGTTCATGCGGTCGGCGAACGCGTCGGCGCCCGCCCGTGCCGACCAGGCGGGTGCGAAGTTCGCATAGGTTTCGCGGCCCATGAGCAGCGTGTCGGCGGCGAAAAGCAGGCTGTGCGCGTATCGCTCCAGGTCATCGCTCCAGTAGTCGAAGGACCACTGGTCGAGCTTTTCGATGTCGCCGTCGAGGGAGATGTACGTGGAGTTGACGATCTTGCGCATGGTTGCAGCGCTCCTTGCCGGGGGCGGGTTCTGGTGGGAGTTCCGTGAGACGGGACGGGCGCGAGCCGGTGGGGTGCTGCGGCGGTCGTCAGCGGAGTGGTGTTTTCCGACGGGATTCGCGCGACCGTGTCCGGCACCGGGGAGTTCGTGGCGAGTTCCCCGGTGCCGGGGCCAGTCGTCGTGCGCAGCGCGGGGTGGTGTGTCAGGCCGCCGGTGCCGGACGGTAGTCGAGGACGATCGCGCCCGAGCTGAAGGACTGGGTGCCCGCGAGCGTCCAGGACTTCGGGGTGAGGCCGTCGGTGAACAGGCGCTTGCCGTTGCCGACGGTCACCGGGTGGAGGAACAACTTGAGTTCGTCGACCATGTCGTGCTCGATCAGTGTGTTGACAAGCGTGACGCTGCCGTAGACCAGCAGGTCGGCACCGGGCTCGGCCTTGAGCTTGGCGACCTGTTCGAGGACGTCGCCGTCGATGATGGCCGCGTTCCAGGTAGCGCTCTGGAGGGTGGTGGTGGCGACGTACTTGGGGATGTGGTTCATCCGCGCGGTGAACTCGTCGGACTCGTCGCGCGGTGACCACGCCTCGGCGAAGCTCTCGTACGTCGCGCGCCCCAGCAACAGGGCGCGGCTGGCGCGCAGTTGGCCGTTCTGGTACTTGGCGTGCTCGTCGTTCCAGAAGGGGCCGGTCCAGGCGGGGTCCTCGACCACGCCGTCCATCGTGATGTACATGACCGCAACGATCTTGCTCATGCGGAAATCTCCGTTTCACAGCGTGGGGGAGCCGCTCCGAGGTCCTGGGTGTCCGTCGGACGCGGCCCCTTCAGCGTGCAAGATCCGCGCGCGGTACAACAAGGCACGACCACGCCACGCTGGGTTGAGCGCGGCTAAACGATCAAGGGGTGGGCATGCTGGAGAGACTGGAGCTCGAAGCGTTTCTCACGCTCGCCGAGGAACTGCACTTCGGACGCACCGCAGAACGCCTGCACGTCACAACCGGCAGGATCAGCCAGACCATCCGCAAGCTCGAACGCCGCGTCGGCGGACCGCTGTTCGTACGCAACAGCCGCAAGGTGACGCTGACCCCGCTCGGCGAGCAGCTGCGCGACGACCTGCGCCCCGCGTACGACCAGATCACCGCCGGGCTCGCCCAGGCGATCACCACGACCCGCGGTGTGCGCGTCAAGGGCGTGGTGCGCGTCGGCTTCTCCGGGGCTTGGTGCGGCAACCTGCTCGTCAGGGCCGCCGACCTGTTCCGCGTGCGCCATCCGGACAGCGTGGTGGAGATCCAGGAGATCCAGCTCCTCGACCCGCTCGGCCGCATGCGGGCCGGCGAAGTGGACCTTCAGCTCACCGAATTCCCCATCGCCGAGCCCGACATCGTGCAGGGGCCGCTGATGTTCGCCGAGCCGCGCGGACTGCTGGTGCCCGCCGGCCACCCCTTCGCAGGCAAGGACTCCGTCTCGATGGAAGACCTCGCCGACACGACGCTGGTCACGATCGCCTCGGAGCACATCCCCGAATACTGGATGGACTACTACTTCCCGCGCACAACCCCGTCCGGCCGGCCGATCCCGCAGGGGCCGGCCACCCGGTTCTGGCCCGAGGTACTCGTCCACGTCAGCATGGGTGTCGGCGTCAGCACGGTGGCACTGCGCGCCCAGGACTTCCACTCCCGCCCGGGCCTGGCCTTCGTCCCGCTGCACGACGCCCCGCCGATCGACTACGGCTTCCTGTGGCCGCGCACCGGCCTGAGCCCGGTCGCCTCTACCTACCTCGACATCGTGTACGAGCTCGCCACGCCCATCCGCTGACCGCTCCGTCGGCCGGGCTCCGTGCCGACGGCAACCCCGAATTCCGCCTTCTCGACGGTGATTTCGCAGTGGTTGGCGGCGAGGCGGGGGTGTCCCGGGCTGGTGTGCGTTCGGGTCGAGGGCGGCTTCCGTGCCGGTGATCAACTCCGTGAAGGGTTTGCGTCTCCCGAGCCGTGCGGGGAACGTCCCGCACTCGACGAGGCAGGCCCATCCGGCGAGTTGCGCCCGGCGCGCACCGACGAACAACGGCGCGGCGGCCACGTCGATGCCCGCGTGGACGAACGTCGCGCCGATGCGTTCGCTACGTTCGGTAGGTGCAGTGATGGGCGCTCGCGTCGTCGGTGCGGTGATGCCGGGCCACCACGGGGAGACCGAACTCCGCGTTATACTGGATCCGGTAGTAGGGGTCCAGGAGCGTGCTGTGCAGGGGGTTCGGACCACAACGCGCCAGCCGGCACGCCTACTTCAGGAGCCGACGCCGCCGCCATGGCCGCGGCGCGGGTGCCGCCGCAGGGCCGGCGGGTGGCCGCCGATGTCGCCGACCACGTCACCGGCGGTGCGGTCGTCATCCACCATCCGGTGCGGGACGGCAGCGGCCGAGGCAGGACGGTACGCTCCGGGACGCCTTCGGTCGGCCGTTGCGGCCGGGTCCGGCCATCGGCGGAACGCCGTTCGTGGTTGCCGATTCGTCGAGTATCAAAGGTGGGTCGATGTTCTGGCCGGATGTCACGGTGGTTGACGCGTGCGTGCGGCGCGACGGCCGGGGCGGCAGCCCCACGGCCGTCACCGACGACGACCCGGCGGCGACGGACGCGGACCGGCGCGCGGTCGCCGCTGCGGCCGGCACCTCGCACGCGGCGTTCCTGGGCTCGGGGCGGACGCCGGACGGTGGCCGGCCGGTCCGGTTCTTCACCGCCACCGCCGAACTGTCCGGCTGCGGCCACGGCACCGTTGCCGCGCAGGCCGTCCGGTTGACCCGCACCGCGCTGGGCGAGCCGAACGACCGCCAACACACCGGCGGGCGCACGTTCGACACCGTCGCGATCCGCCGCCCCGCCGGCATCGAGGTGTGGTTCGACCAGGGCCTTGTCGCGCTGCGTCACCCGGTACCGGACGAGTGCGCCGCGATCGTCGCCGCGCTCGGGCTCACCGCGGACGATCCGCATCCGACCGACGTGCCACGGATCGCCGCGCCCGGCGCGCCACGCATGCTGGTACCGGTCCACGACCGGTCGGCGCTGCTCCGGGTCCGCCCACACTTCGGCAGGCTGACGGCGGCGTGCCGGCGGTACGGGCTCCTCGGCTGTTTCGTGTACGTACCGCCGGTGGGCGACCGACCGGGTGCGGCGCGGATGTTCGCGCCGGCGATCGGTGTCGACGAGGACGTCGCCAACGCCAACAGCACCGGCTGCCTGGCCGCCCACCTGCTCGACACGACAGGGGCGCGGACGGTCGCGATCGAGGTGGAGCAGGGTGACACCCTCGGTCGACCGGCCGGCGTGCTCGCTTCGGCCCGACGCGGGCCGGCGGGCATCACGACCCGGGTCGGCGGGTTGGCGGTGGTCCGCGACGGACGGTGAGGCGACGACCGGACCGTCCTCTTCTGCGATCCGCGTCTGGAGCCGGGGCTGTCCGCTGCGGTCGGGCTGTCGTGGTTGCCGGCCATCCGTCGGCTTGCGCCGGTGGCGATATCCAGCGTGTATACGTGCCCGCCCCTGCCCCGCGACCGTTGCGGCTTCGGTCACCGCACCAGCCGCTTCAAGAGCGCACCCGGCTGCTTCACCATCCCCGAGGTCGCCCTGCGTTCGACCCCGAGCACCCGAACACCCGTGCCACACCCGTCAACTACCGATACCTTGCCCGAGCCTTCGACGTCCCCCTGGGCGCCACCCCATCCCACCTTTGGGCGAACCCGCTGCCGGCGTCCTGGCCGACCGGGGCACGCGGCCTCCTGCCCCCCGCCCACGGCCTCGACAACGGAGCCACGAGTTGCGTTCCCCATGGGCGCGTCCAACCCACCAGGATCGAAAGGAGCTGCAGGTTGTCCGTTAGCGTTCAATCGGGCTGTTGATTCTTTCGCTTGGATTCCGCCGCATTGGACTCGCCGCTCCAAATATATTGTTGGCACGGGCAAGTATGGGGCGGTGGCTGCTCGCAGCGCTCATACTCGAGGCAAGGGCGAAGACGCAAGGTGTAGGCCGTCCATCACGGTGTTGCGAGGTCAGACTCAGTGACGATCTTCGGGTACATCCTCCTTGGCGCCGCCGGCGGTGCCGTGATTGAACTCGTTGCCTTCTTCAATCGTCTCGGCGAGTGGCAGACCGCGCGGCAGGCGGCATTAAAAAAGAAGCGCCGCGATCCGCCGAGCTTCATGAATTTCATTGATGTACGGCCCGTGATCGCCATCGCTGTCACCCGACTGATGCTCGGCGCGGCGGCCGCAACCCTGTACGGGGCCACAGGCCAGGCAACGGGCGCCCTCGGGGCGCTGACCGTCGGGGCTGCGGCCCCTGCCATGTTGCAGCAGTTCGGGCAGATTCCCCGGCTGCGCGAAGCAGTGACGGATGCACGTGCCGAAGTGCCGCGACCGGTTCCAAGAACGGCTTTCGATGACAAGGCACCCGCGGCCCAAGACGACCCGGTCCACGATGGGATCTCATGAGTAAAGACGAAGGCTCCTTCACCCACAGATATTTCGGCGGCCTGATCGGGGCAACGAACAACACCGTTGGCCGTGACTCCGGCGCCAATATCGTTTCCGGTCACACCGATGAGCTGACCGAATCAATTACAGTGTTCACTCGCGCCCTCGCCTCCGCACTGACGAACCATGAACACGACTTCGACGAAGCCGATCGAAGCTACGCTCTGCATGCGGTGGAGCAGCTACAGGAGATGCCTCTTCCGCCGGATCCGACAGTCCTCCGACGGGTTTTTGCGCGACTCTCGGCGGTTCTGGATCCCTACCCCGGGATGGGGGCATACATCGAATCCATGCGACTTTTGCTTCAGCGCCTCGAGTAACCTGTGCCCGGCCCCAGGTCAGCCCGCCGGATTGTGGGCATCGCGGTAGATGGTGCGGGGTTGGCGGTGGCTTGCATGTGCTGCGGCGTGCTCGGCCGCCAAGCGCACCGCCTTCATTTTCGAGCGGAGCCTCGCCATGTGCCCAGAGCATCGGCGGAGCTTGGCCCAGGTCCGGTTCGCGTTGGTGAGCGATGTTCCGCGGGTCGGTGTTCTGCGACTCCCTCCGCGCCGCCCGCTGTCCGGCTTTTACCGGAACATCCGGCCCGTGTCGTCGGATTGCCGTTTTCGGCGTCACGGTGGCGCGGTTTCCGGCTTCCTGGGGGAGGCCGGTGTTTCGATGGCCGGGTCGCCTGGCGCCTCCGGGCCCGGCCGGGCCGGAACGGGGGAGCGATGGTGACCGGGACGCCCGAGGATCACGGGTGGGCGGACGCTCGGTATGGTGCCGGCGGCTGCGGTGCAGGAGCAAGTGGTCGACCGTCGCCTGGAGTTGGAGGGCCGGGGCGCGTTGACGCTCGGACACCTGCGGCTCGCGGTGGCCGCCGCCCGAACATCGCCGCGGACCCTGCAACACCGGCTGCGAACGGCCCGCGAGGAAGGCCGTACCACCCCTCGCTCCGGCCGTCGGCGGCGCGACCGCGGTTGACGACGGCGACGGCGCGCTCGACCGGGTGATCGCGGATGGCTACTACGCCTTCCACCACGGCGTCGGCATGTGCCGGATCGGCGCGGACGCGGCGACGTCGGTGGTGGACGTGTACCGGCACCGCGTCGAGAGGCCGAGTGTGGTCGACGCGTCGGTGCTGCCGACGGCGACGGCCGAATCGGGTGCGGAGGCCGTGGCCGCCCGCTCGTGAGGACGACCCGGGCGCCCGCCGCTCCGGGGCGGGCCCCGAACACACGTTTCGAGGCGGGCGGTTCAGCCGCCCGGCAGCGAATCCACCGCGACGCCCGGCCGTTCCCGCAGCGGGTGCGACTGCGCGAACTCGACGTCTCGGCGGGCCAGTTCGTGCGCACCGTCGACGTCGCCCGCCGCGATCAGTCCGATGCGCTCGTGATGGACATCCAGGCCCCGCGCTTGCGCTCGTCGAAGTCGGAGCTCTCGGCCACCTCGTCGACGCGCCGGCCCCCGACGCCGCCGAACACGGACCGCGCGTGGCGGAGGTGGCCGTGCCCCTGACGGTCGCGGAGGTTTCGGCCGACGCCCTGGGATCCGCGTTCGTCGACCACTTCGGGACCGACCACCCGCCCTGGCCGCCGCACGCCGCCCGACCACACGGACCCGCCGCCGAGGGCCGCCGCCGCAGTGACGGTGTGCCCGACCCGGCCCGGTGACGAGCGCACCCGTGCGCGCGGCGTCGGCCGGACCGGCCGTGCGCCAGGATCATTCCCCCGCGACCCTCTATTAATATATGCTCAACGCTAAATCAGATGGCGTCCCGTGCCGCGCGGCTCGGAGCGCGCCTCCTCGCGAGGAGCCCCATGTCCCAGGCCCCGAACGACGCACCCGTCCCGCGTCGCATCACCCATGTCGAACTCGTGTACCGCCCCGGCGAACGCGCGCTCGCGACTCGTGTTTTCCGGAACTGCGCGGGTGCCGCGTGGCCGACGGGGGCGGCCACCGGTTCACCGCCCCCGTCGAGCCCCGGGAGGGCGGCCTCACGCACAACGTGCTCCACGCCTGCGAGGTCACCCCGACAGTGGCCCTTCGAGAACGAACTGCGGACGCGGCCCGGAGACGGCGGGACCCTCGCCGAGGCGCCACCGCGAGGGTCGACGACATGACCGAACACCCGTAGTATTCCTGCCACTTCGGGATCCGCCTGGCCACGAG
Organism: Embleya sp. NPDC020886; assembly: GCF_044333915.1. NCBI lineage: Bacteria > Bacillati > Actinomycetota > Actinomycetes > Kitasatosporales > Streptomycetaceae > Embleya > Embleya sp. NPDC020886. Next base: position 865,132 of record NZ_JBIRRX010000003.1, read on the forward strand.
CACGGCTCCTGAGAGCGTTGTCGAGGACATCGCGATCGCCGCGAAGGACGACCTCGCGCCGAACGGCCGGATCCGCGTCTCCGGGGTGTACCGCCCCGAGGACCCGGGTGCCGCGACCGACAGATGATGCAGGTTTTCGCGCACCCCCTCCGCCCCCGCGGAAGCCGCACCACCGGCCCCGCCACGGGCTTGCCCGCCCCGTCGACCGTCGGGTCGCATAGGCGACGAATAAGCCAGTCAATGGACGATTTGTCCAGTGAATATATGATCCCCGCACTCATTGGGAATGCCCGACCGCGCCTCGACGCCGGTCGCCGGCCGACGCCCGCCCCTGGAGGCCGTGAAGGTGAACGCCCGCCCGCAACCATTCGTCCCGACCCCGGAACCGGCCACGCTCATGGCCGCATTCCCCCCGCTTCCCTTCGTCACGCCACAGACCGCGGCCACGATTCGCGAACGCGTCGTCGAGGCCGCGGCGCGTCGACCCCGTCCCGACGTGTACGCGGTCGCCGACCGGCTGCTGCCGGGCCCGAACGGGGACACCCCGGTGCGGATCTGCCACCCACGGCCCGCGGGGAGTCTTCCCGTCCCGGTGTCCGCCCACGGCGGCGGATGGTCGATCTGCGGCATCGAGACCCACGCGGGCATCTGCCGGGAGATCGCCAACCGCAACGGCTGCGCCGTCGTGTCCGTCGAGTAGCGCCGGCCGTCGCCGCCTTGCGCGGCGCATTCGACTCCCGCTCCCGCTCCCGCTCGCTCGCGCGCTCTCGCCCACGCCCGGTCGCGGACCCGCAGCGCGCATCAGACCAAACGCGTCAAGGCGCCCCATCGCCGCCGCGCCAGACCGACTTTTGATAGGCAAACAGTGCACCACACCTTGCGTTGCCCGAGACCTCGCCGCCGCCGGACCAGGACAGTGCTCGTCGCGGTCCTGCTGACCCTGGCGTCGACCGGTTGTGGCCCCAGCGGGCGTCACACGGCGGATCCCGCCGGAACACCGAAACCCGGAGGCACCCTGCGGCTGGCGGTCCTCGACGACCCGGTATCGCTCGATCCCTTCTCCGCCTCGAACTATGCCGTCGCCTACGGAAACCTGCTCTCGGCGATCTACGACCCGCTCCTGTGGACGGATCCGGTGACCGGCACGGTGAAACCGCACCTCGCGCAGTCGTTCACTCCCGACAACGCCGCGCGGGTGTGGTCACTGGTGTTGCGACCGGGCGTACTCTTCTCCGACGGCACGCCGTTCGACGCCGCGGCGGTGAAGGCGAACTGGCAGATACACGCGGACCCTTCCAGCGGTTCCGGATACACGGTCGGCGCGACGAACCTCAAGCTCACCGTCAAGTCGCCACTGCTTCTGACCGTGGAACTTCCCTCACCCAATGCCAACTTCGATCAGACGGTCGCGAACAGCCTTGCCTACGTCGCGTCCCCACGCACGCTGGGAGATCCGAGTTCGTTGCGCACGCGCCCGGTCGGGGCCGGCCCCTTCGTGTTGGCCGAGCGGAGCGCGGGCAAAAGCCTCACCCTGCGCAAGAACCCGCGCTACTGGCAGCCGGGACGCCCCTATCTCGACGAGATCGACGTACGTGTGACGCCTCGGGCAACCAACGTCGCCGACGCCATCGCCGCCGACAGACTGGACTTGGCAGCCATCAGCGACCCCCTCTCGGGCAAGGTGGCCCAGGACGAACACCTGGGACTCGTGCGACTGAACCTGAACGGCGGTCTCATGATCGTCTTCAACACCCGCAGACCGCCGTTCGACGACCCCGCCGCGCGCCGGGCGGTGGTCAACAGTCTCGACTCTCAGGAGATGAACCGTCTGCTCTACGACAACGCCGGCACACCCGCACGTGGCGTGTTCGACGCGACCACCGAACTCGCCAACATCCAACTGTCCGCCGCCGAGAACCAACCCGAACAGGCTCGGGCCGCCTTCCTCAAGCTCACCGCCGGCGGAACCCGGCCCTTCACCTTCACCCACATGGTCGCCGGTGCGCCGGGAAGCGCCAACCGGACTGCGCTGTACGTCCAGGGGCGTGTCCAGCAGCACCCCAACGTCCACATGAAGATCGATCCGGTGGACACCGCCACCCTGATCCGCAGACTCGTCGCCGGAGACTTCGACATGGCCGTCTCCGGGCTGTGGATGAACGACCCCGAACCTGTGCTGTACGACTTCCTTCGCCCGGGCAGCCCGACCAACGTGAGCGGCTACTCCAATCCCGAGGTCGTCGACGCCATGACGCGGGCCCGTCTGGCCACCGCGCCCGGTGTCCGCCGCGAGGCGTACACCCACGTCCAACTCCAACTGAACAAGGACCTGCCGTTCTGGGTCTACCAGGAAGCCGCCAACGCGGTCGCCTTCGCCCCCCGCGTCACCGGTGTCCAGGCGTACAACGACGGCGTCGTGCTGTTCGACCGACTCGGCTTCGGCTCCTGAACAAGGTGGCAGGGCGGCCGCCGATGAGACCATTCGCCGGACGACGGCTCGGCCGGTGATCGTCACGATGGTGACGTCTGATCGCGGTGCGGCGGCCGGCGAAATCCGCTGACCGGATACTTCGTGGGGTGACCAGTGGCAAACCGGCCCCCGGCGGTCGGACAGCGCAGCGGCCGTATCCCAAAGGCGTGGCCCGCCGTGCGCGGATCCGGCGGACCGCTCCCGAGGTGTTCGCGACCGAGGCGACCGGAACGCCTCGCTCCGGGAGATCGGCGAACGCGTCGCACTGACCGACACGGGCGTGCTGCGCTACTTCGAGTCCCGGGAAGCCCTGTTCCTCGCCCTCATCGACCAGCGCGATCAAGAGTCCACCACAGCGGCCGAGGGAGCCGTCGGTCCGCCGGCGGCCCGTCGTTCGAACGGCCCGTCACAACACGGACGTTCCCGGGCCGGTGCGGCTCTACATGGCGATGACGGCATGCGCTCCGGAACCGGGGCATCCCGCACCGAAAGCGCCGCAATCGTCCAACCCGGTGTCGTACGCGGCACCGGACCGGCCTATGGGTGCTCGGTCCGGCGCGGGGATGGGCGGCGGCGCGCCACCGGGCTGCGGCTACCTGCCGCCGTCGCGGATGAGGAGCATTCCCAGGCCCTGGGCGCGGGCGCCGGACACCCACCCGGGGAGGTTGTCGGCGAGCAGCCACTCGACCTCCTCGGCGTCGTCCTCGTCCGGGAAGAGGTCGTCGGCGTCGGTGTGGATTCGGTCCGTGTCGAAGGCCGCGAGTTCGTCATGGATCCGGTCCAACTCGTCCGGGGACGCGAACATGGGGAACGGCCACGGGTCCGGGTCCGGGTGTGGGCCTGCGGGACTCCAGGGGAACGGCCAAGGGCGCGCCCACAAGTCGGCCGACGCGGCCAGGTCCCAGCTGCGGAATGCGCCTTCGAGCCGATCCCAGCCGCGTCCCGGCAGGACCACGTGTCCCAGCGGCGATCCGAGGGTCGGCCCGATGAGTTCCAGAAGCCACCCGTAGCCGCTCGAGCGCCCGGGGTCGAGAGGGCCGGTCACAATCTCGCGCAGCGCGGTTTCGACCTCGCCGGGGTCGGTGGCACGAAGCAACCGGTCTGCGGTGCTCAGGTCCCGGATCTTCGCCAGGGCCATGCGTACGGGGACATCGTCGTCCGACCCGACCAAGCCGAAGACCGCAGCGTCATCGATCGCGAAAGCGGACACATATTGTTCAGCCACGCCCGGCATTCTGCCAACGGGGACTGTCACACGCTCAGCTGGGCCGACACCACGGCTTGGAGTCGAGGGCGTGGCCCCACCGACCCGAACATCCTGAGCCGGAGGTCCGCCGAGGCCGGCTCGCCGTCGCGCGCGTGCCCCGGGCAGACCTCGCCGACGCCGACACCGACGCCGGCCACGCCCGCCACCGAGCATGAGGCGTTCAGTTGTGGCCCGCCCCAAGCGGACACTTGGCGACCGTGCCGGACGGGCAGATCCCCAAGGCCAACGCACCTCCGGACTGGGACGGCTACAAGCGCGGCGACCGCCGCGTGTCCGCCGCGCGGTGACACGCCGGCGTCGCGGGGAGCCCCTCGGCTGACAACGGAGGCAAGGAGATACGTGCTCAGAGCACGTTCATGCGCCGCGCTGCGGTGATCCACTTCGGGAACTCGGAGAGCAGCCGGTCGTACAGGTCCTGGTCGGGAACCTCACTGATGTCGTCGACGGCGAAGAAGCCGACATTGTCCACGTGGCGGCCACGCATCGTGTCGAGGCGTCTCAGGATGCCGTAGTTCGCGTTGCCGAGGCCCACGAACTGCCAGAACACCGGTTCCTTGGACGCGCCCTTGAGTTCTCGCTTGATCTCGCTGTCGCAGTAGATGCCGCCGTCGGAGAAGAACAGCACCAACGTGGGGGCCGCGGACGGATTTTCCCGGACGTACGAGCGCACTTCGGCGATCACCTTGTGCTCTTCGTTGCCGAAGCCGACCGCCACCATGTCGACCTGACCCGGCAGCAGCTCCTGCTCGGGCTCGTCGCCTCCCGGACGGACGTGCAGCCGCAACCATTCCGGGAGTTCGCCCACGCGCAGATCCGGCAGACGTGCCGGATCGTCGGCGAACGTCCACGCCTGCATCACGCCGTCGTCCTCCAATTGCGCGGACACGGCCGCCATGCGCTCCACCACGTCGGCCACGACTCCGTCGGAGTAAAGCCAATTCATGGAGCCGGAGGCGTCCATGACCAGGATCACCCGCGCGGTGATCCCCTCCGCGCCCTGCTTGCGGAGGCTCACCTTGACCTGTTCCTTGCGCAGCGAAAGGCGATTGCGCATCTCCGCGGGCAGCGCTTCCTCGCCGGTTCCGGCCGGCGCGACGACGGATACCGCCAGGGGCGGCGGGGAGTCGACCGGCTGCGTCGGCCCCGGCTGCGCGGCGGCGGAGTCCGCCGACGGATCGTCGTGCACCGAGATGCCGAAATCCGTGGCCAGACCGGCGAGTCCGGAAGCGTACCCCTGTCCGACCGCGCGGAACTTCCACTGCCCTTGGTGGCGATACAACTCGCCGCCGACGAAGGCGGTCTCGATCCCGGCCGTCATGTCGAAGCGGGCGATCTCGGCCGCCGTCGCGGCGTCCAGCAACCGAAGGCGCAGGTCCGGCACCTCGCCGAACGTGCCACCGTCCGACGACGCGCAGAGCAGGATCCGGTGTATCGCCTCCTCCACGAGAGCGAGTTCCACGGCGAGCGTGTCGGTGATGCCGTCCGCCGTCTTGGTCCGGCCCAGATGCGCCAACGCGCCGGACGGGTGGCGCGGGTGGTTGTAGAAGACGAAGTCGGCGTCCCCACGCACGGTACCGGCGTCGGTGAGCAGCAGCGCCGACGCGTCGATGTCGGGAACGCCGCTCCTCGTGGACCACGACAACTGCACACGAACCCGGATGGAATCGACGCGCAGGTTGGCGCCTTGACTCAAGGATGGTGATGTCATGGCGCAATCTTGCCGAAACCTGACGCCGCGCGCCGATTCGGGTGGCCCTTCCGTGCCTTCGCGGCCGAGGAAGGCGCGCGGAGGCCCCGTTCGGTGTCGAGGGAGGCGCGCCGTCGGAAGCAGGCTTTCCCGGAGGCCGCTCTGCCCTCACGCCACACGAAGGTGCATCGTAAAGGTCCCTTCGAACTCACCCTTGGCGAGCCCTCGTTCAGTGAAACGTCCACCGGCCCCCTCCCCGCCCGACCTTCACGCATGACCGTCGCCTTGGCCGCCCTGGCCACCAGCGGCCACCTCGCCACGCCGCCCGTCGGACCACCCCGTCGGCCGGCGCCGTCGGCCACTAGACGGCCAGGGCGGTTCCGAAGACCCGCCATTCGATCCCGCCCGGGGACGGCCCGAACCTCCGCAGCACAGCCACCGCACAACAGGCGGCGAACAGTCCGAAATAAAGACCCTCCAACGCCCCGTAGCACGTCTGCCGCCAGGCAGTCGACGGCGGAAAACCCCCGTGCGCGCTTTTGCAGAGTGTCGGGGGTATGCCCGGGGCGAATCCGGCGACGGCGGTCGAGCGTCCGTGGTCGGTGCCTGCGGCGTGCAGGCACGGCGTCCCGCCGCCGTGTCCGTCCGGGACGCTTTGGGCCAGGCAGTCGGGTACGAGGAGCCCCGGGACGAACCCGACGGGTCGAACGGCCCGGCGACCACGTCGTGCCGGCCGAGCGCGGTCGTGGACGCGAGGGCGGCCCCGGCCCAATCGCAGGGGAGCGACGCGGCGCCGCAGTGCCGGCGATCGGGGCGTTGCCGCCGGGGCTTCATGAACGTGGTGGCCATCGTGAACGGCCCACTCGCATTGCGCCCGTCCCCGTCGACGACGAGGCGTAGTGGACAGTCCCCGGTGGTGTAGTCGGTATCCGCGAGGGGCGCAGGAGCACGGCCCGTTGGGAAAGCGTTCCGGCATACGTCGATGCGCCGTGCGACGAGTACCCCGCGATCCGTGCGCGGCGCGCGAGGATGAGCCCCGAGTGGCGTCGGTTGCGGCGGGCGATGTCGCCGACACGATTGCCCGCCTCGACCCGTGCGCCGCGCCGGCCGCCGAACCCGAACCGGTCGATCCCGGGGACGACATCCTCGTGGTGGACGACGACACGACCCTGTACGTCTTCCTCCCACTTCGTGCGGCTTGCGACACCCGGGCCCTTGTCGCGCGCTTCGGGTCCACCGTATGAGCGTCGTCGCGGGGGCGGAACGAGGTCGATTACTGGTCGTCCTTGAGGGCCGCGGTCATCTGCTCGTCGAGCTTGCGGACGTGGTCGCGGTAGGAGTGGAGGGTGGCGTTGACGTCCTTCAATTGCCAGTTCTCGTCGACGTCGTCGTCGGTGGTGACGAGTTCGAGGTGGTCTTCGAGCGGGCGCATGTGCAGGCCCTGCAGAACGGTCAGGAGTTGCGCGGCACCCTTGTTGCCGCCGCGGGTGCCGTACGTGGCGACGGTGGCGGGCTTGTCGTGCCATTCGTGGTACAGGAAGTCGAGGGCGTTCTTCAGGGCTGCGGGGTAGCCCCAGTTGTACTGGGGGAAGACGAACACGAAGCCGCTGTAGGAGCTGACGGTGCGGCTCCATGCCCGGGTGTGTTCGTGTGCGTACTGCTGGAGGGCGGCCTTGAGGGGCTCGTCCAGCAGGGGCAGGCCGACCTGGGCCAGGTCGAGCAGCTCGTAGTGCAGCGGGCTGGTCTCCTGCGCGACGTCGCGGATCCAGGTGGCGATGTCGGGGCAGATGCGTGCGGGACGGGTGCTGCCGATGACCACCGCGATGCGGTCGCCCGCCTGTTCGGGGCCAGGTCGGGCGGTCTGCGTCTCGTTGGTGCTGGTCACTTGCGGCCTTCCCGGTCACGTGGTCGATCCCGCTGCACCCATATTCCCATCGCTGGACGGGCCTCGACGTCGCCGGCACCCCGGTCGTCGCCGGGTACGCCAGCCATGTCGGCTCCAGAGCGCACCGGTGCGATCACCTCGTGCCCCGGCCCCGTGACCGTGGCAGGCACCGGGTTTCGCATCCCCGTCCACGGCCGCAGCGGACACGGCTCCGCACTCCACCGGGCCGCCGACCCGGTCCCGGCCGCCGCCGAGATCGTCACCGCCCTGCAGGTCGTGGTCACCCGCACCACCGACGCCTTCGAACCGGTCACCCTCAGCGTCGGCGTCCTGCGCGCCGGCACCATCGCGCCGTCGTCCACCGCCACGTCCGTCAACGCGCCCGGCGCGAACGCCGGATCGACCAGGCCCAGCCGCGCGGCAGCGCTGTCCGCGAGCAGGTCGGTGACCTGCGGCGCGACCGTGCCGTCTACAACCTCGGCGAGAGCCTGCACACGACGATCCCGAACTCGTCCGTCTGGGCGGCCGGTCTGTGGATCACCATCCTGAAATACGTCTACGGCCTCGGTGGGCCGGCCGTTCGAATGTAGGACCGGCCCATGCTCCGTGTTCTCGCGGATCGACGCGGAACCGACCATGGATTCACCTCGAACGGCAGTTGGCTGCGACACGGCTTCGACGCGCTCGACGTGGAACCCGGCCACCGGGTGCTGGAGTTGGGTGCGGGGACCTGCTGGAACGCCGCCCTGATCGCGCACCGCGTCGGCCCCGCCGGCCACGTCACCAGCGTGGAGGCCGCCCCCGACCTGGCAGCCGGTGCTCGTGCGGCCTCGACAAGGCGGTCACGGTCGTCGTCGGTGACGGCGCCCAGGGCCACCGCGACAGCGCCCCATACGACCGCGTGATCGCCACCTACGCCGTCGACCACGTCCCCTGGACGTGGGTCGAACGGCTGCGCCCGGGTGGCGATCTGGGTTTCCCCTGGGGCCGGTTGGGGCATTTCGCCGTGACCGTCGGTGCTGACGGCCGCTCGGTGACCGGGTGGCTACAGGGCCTGGCACAGTTCATGCCGGCCTGCGGCACCGCCCCGTCCCGGAGTTCGACGAGGTCTGCGCCGGCCGCGCCGCAGACGACGAACGCTTTCTCGCCCGCGACGTGGCACCGTTGCACACCGACCGCGACCTGTTGTGGGCGTTGCGCGTCTCGCTGCCCGACGTCGTAACGCCACGGACACCGACGAGGACGGTGTGACGTGTGGGTTCGCGACGGCGCCGGATCGTGGGCGGTGGCGACCACGTTGCCCGACGGCCGGGTCCGCGCGGGTCAAGGCGGTGCGCGGTGCCGTTTCGCGTGTCCGATCGGCTGTGTGGTGACGCCCGGGCCGTGCGGTGACCTGCGCGGGTAACACGAATCCGGTACCTCTCCGGTGACATCCCGGATCGAGGTGCCGGGCTTTTCCCCGGGTGGCCGAGGCGGCCGGTGAGGGCGTGCGGCCACCGATGATGATCACCGTCGACGGGGGCCGAGGATTTTTCTCATGCCTGCTGTCCGGTGGTGAAGAAGTCGGTCAGGACGGGGGCGAGGGGTTCCGGGTGGATGTCGTGTTCCTGGCCGGGGAAGACGTGGAGGGTGAAGTTGTCGGCCAGTGCGGCGAGTTCCCGTGCCCCGGCCAGCATCTGGGGTGCGCCCGCGTCCCCGCTGCCGACGAGGACGGGCACGGTCACCGACTGCCAGCGGTCGGCGGGCAGTGGCCGGCCGGACATGGTGTCGCCCATGACCTGGCCGTCGTAGGGCAGGGTGCGGGCGGTGGCCTCCATGCCGGCCCAGAAGGGGGCCTGCCGCATTCCGGCGACGGCTTCGGCGGGCATGCCGACGGCCGCGGTCATGAAGTAGGCCACGGCATCTCCGTACGCGCCCTGCTTGACGAGTTTCGTCAGGTGGGCGACGTAGTCGGCGGGCAGCGGCGGGCGGCTGTCGTCGGTGATGAAGGGCGGTTCGTACAGGGCCAGGCGGGAGACGGCACTGCCTCGGGCCGCGGCCTCCAGTGCCAGTACGGCACCGGAGGACATGCCGAAGACCATCGCCTCGCCGCCCACGCGCTCGATCAGCGCGTCCAGGTCCTCGACCTCGCGCTGCACGTCGTACTCCGGGCCGTCCCCGCTGTCGCCGCGGCCCCGGCGGTCGTACGTGATCACCGTGAAGTGCTCGGCCAGCACAGCGGCGAGTCCGGCAAAAGCACCGCGCGTCATGAACGCACCGCCGACGAGAACGACGGTGGGGCCCGAGCCCTGCTGCTCGTACGCGATGGCCGTGCCGTCGGCGGAGAACACCTTGTCCATGAGGAACCACTCCAGATTTCTACGCGGTACGCGGGGTCGAAAGCCCCCGAGTGCTCGGAACTGGACGGTACAGTACCCAAACGAGTACTGGTCGGTCCAGTACTCTCCAGGAGAGCCGAGACGGATGAGAGGGAGTGGACGATGGACAGTCGTTCCGTGCGCAAACACGAGGCGATCCTGGAGGCAGCGACCAGCGTTTTCCTGGACAAGGGGTACTCGGGGACGAGCATGGACGACATCGCGAAACTGGCTGCGGTGTCCAAGCAGACCGTCTACAAACACTTCTCCGACAAGGAGAAGCTCTTCGCCGAGATCGTTCTGGCCACCACCGACCGCATCGACAACCTGGTCGACTCGGTGGCCGACGTCCCAGCCGACGCCGACGACCTGGAAGAGAACCTGACCCGCCTCGCCCACCGACTCCTGACGACCCTCACCCAACCCCCGGTGATCCAACTGCGCCGCCTGATCATCGCCAACGCGGACACCTTCCCCGAACTGGGCGCCACCTGGTACGAACAAGGCTTCGAGCGCGTCCTGGTCACACTGGCAGCCACCTTCCGACGCCTCACCGACCAAGGACTCCTCAAGACCGACGACCCGATGCTGGCCGCCCACCACTTCGCCGGCCTGCTGCTGTGGATCCCGGTGAACCAGGCCATGTTCCGCGGCAACACCCGCAACACCGAGGCCGACCTCGACCGCTACGCCGCCGCCGGAATCCGCACCTTCCTCGCCGCCTACCGCTCACCGGGCGAAGCTCCGTCTCCCGTCTCCCGACCCCCTGCGCCCGAGTCCGGTCGCCGGTGACGAGTTCGCCCCTCGCGTGACCGGGGCGGGCGGTGCGGCAGCGCATACCGGCCGGGTGGTCCGCGCCTGAGTCGGATCACGGGTGGCCCGTTGTCGCCCGGCGCCGGGTCCTCGCACAGCGGCAGACCGCTTCGTGGACCGGTTGCGCAATCGGACGCGCCGCTTCTGCGCCAACGCGTGCGCGAGCCGGACCACGGTCGCGGCGCATCGGGCGCGAGCGGCGAGGAACCGTTAGGTCGTTTCCGGTGGATGGGATCGGATCGGTTCGGTTCGGCCGACGCTCCCGGGCGAACAGGTGTCACCAGGCCACGGCGGTCTTCCAGATCGTGTAGAAGATCCCGTCCGCGGCGCGGTCGAGGGCCGTCGGGTTGATGTTGGTGGTCGTGTCGCAGGACGAGTGGTGACACGCGTCGAAGGGGCGGTTCGCGGTTCCGCCCCACTTGGCCGCCTGCGCCGACGACTTGATGCCGCGGGTGCCCGTCGTATACCCGGACGTGGGTATGCCGGCCTCCCGGAAGGGCACGTTGTCGGAACGCCCGAATCCCTCGATGTTCTCCTCGGGGTACAGGTTCAGGGCGTTCCAGTACTGCCTCAGGGGCGCGGCCGTGGGCGACGAGACGCCGTCGACGAAGTAGCCGGCGTTGGTCGACCCGACGGCGTCGATGTTGTAGTAGGCGGTGATCGCGGCACGCTGGGACGCGGTGAGCGATTGCACGTACGACTTGGATCCATCGAGGCCCTGTTCGGTACCCGGCCACCAGATGAACCGCACACTCGCGGCCATGGCCGGGTCGGCCTGGGCCAGGGCGAGCGCGTTCTCCAGGAGGACGGCGGCACCGGAGCCGTTGTCGTTGATGCCGGGTCCGCCGAAGTCGTTGTCGAGATGGGCGCCGAACACGACGACCCGACGGTCCTCCGGGGCGTCCGGCGGCGGGGCCGGCCATTCGGCGGTCAGGTACGTGGCGGAGCGAACGCAGGGGACGCAGATCCGCTGTCGGACACTGATGCCCGCGCTCTGCAGCCTGCTCTGGATGTAGTCGCGCGACGCGTTGTATCCGTTGGTTCCGGTCACGCGATTGTTGCCGTACTGGGCGGCTATCGCCTGGAGTCGGGCCAGGTGCGACTGGACTTGGGCGACGTTGATGTCCGGTGGCGAGGTCCCGGCCGCCGGCGCCGACGCGGCGGCGGTTGGTGTGGTCATCGAGACCACCAGGGCGGCGACCGCTGCCGTGACGGTCGCGATCGTCTGCGTTCTGCGGTTCATCGAGGCTCCTCGAAGTGGAAGACGTACCTCGATCACGATTCCGGCCGGAGGTGGGCATCGGAAGCGTGCCCGAGCCGAGACCAGGCTCGCACCGGGCGCGTGGCTCCCGCAGGACACCCGGTACGGCCGGCAAGAATCGGCACACCCCTACTCCGGGCGCGCCTCGACATCCGTCGGGTCCCGGAGCACGTTCCCGTCGAGACACCGGCGTCCCCGGGGGCGTGGGGGGACGTGGAGTCGTCCCGAACTCCGAGCAACCCGGGCGGGATTCGTACGAGACCATGGGCCCCGACGGCCGACAGCCGCGGCCCGGATGTCCGCGATCGTGTCTTCGGCGTCAGTCCCAGACCAGGGACACGACTCGGTGGCCTTCGGGGTTGTCGGGAAGATCCGTGAACCGGTCGAGCCGGTGGACGAATCCTTCGATCACCCCGTCGGCGCACAAGGATTCGTGATCCACGCGGCGTTCGATCTCCCACGTCTCGGCGCTCGTGCAGAGGGCGACGGCCTCGGCCATGATGTCGTCGCGACAGACGAGGTCGTCGTGCGGTTCCACACGGATCCACGCGACGTCGGGCGCCTCCTGGAGAACGCGCAACCGTCGGTGGATCTCCGCCAGTTCGGGGCGCCCATCGGCGGGCCGGTCCGCCTCCCATCGGTTGGGGGCGAGGGAGTCCTGCGCGTCGTTGCCGACGAAGAACTCGTCGAGTGTGAGCAGCGGGAGCGCTCCGCAGCCGGATCCCCGGGACCTCGCTGCGGACCACGTCGTGCGCGGCGGACAGGTCGTCGATCGTCTGCGTCCGGCTGTCGCCGGCGTACGCGACCACCGCCATCACACGGCCGTCGTACGCGCGCAGGGCGCGGCGAAGCGCGGCCAGGTCGTACCGGTAGTCGGTCACCGGGACTTCGAGCAGGGCGTCGCCGCAGCCGAGCCATCCCAGGGCGCCCTTGACGCTGTAGTGGCCGATCCCGGCGGGGACGACGAGCTTGAATCGACCCGGGTCGCGGACGCCCTCGCGCATGGTGCGGGTGCGGCGTGCTCGCGCGCGAGCATCATCGCCACCTCGTTGCTGCCCGAGCCGCCCTGGGTCAGGACGCCGCCCACGTCCCACACGTGGAGGCGCATGGCTCAACCCCGCGCCCTGCCGCAGCCGGTCGACATCAAGACAGCGGCTTCGCCCGGCACCATGTTTGCAGCCCGGTCAGAATCCAGGACAGATGTGCTTGCGGACGACGGCCAACACGAGCTTGGCTTTCGCAGCGCCCATCGGTCCGTTCGGCGTGGTGAACCGCTGGTCGACGAGTGCGATCAGCTTCGGGTCGTCGCCGGGCCACTGCTTGATCGAGGTGCATTGGTCGCGCCCGCGGCTGACGGCGCGGTCTGCCTTGCCGTTGACGATGGCCGGGTCGATGGCGTCAAGGTCGGCCACGTACTTGGCTTGGGTGGCTGCGTCGGGCTTGGGGACGGCAACTGCTGCACCGGGTGCCGCGGCTGCGGTTGTACCGGCTTCGGCCTTCGTGGTCGGCGCAGCAGGGCTGCTTGCCTTGGGCGTGTCCGGGGTGACCGTGGCGGGTCCCGCGGCTTTGACCTTGTTGGTCTTGTCGTCGTCTCCGTTGCCGCTGCAGCCGGTGGCGAACAGGACCGCCGCCGCCAGGGTTGCTGCGGCGGCGTGTCGGGTGATGCGCTGCACTGTGCCCCCAGAGTGTGTGTTCCCTGGTAGACCGGCGGCGCGGTCGGAAGGTTGTACGGCGGTGCCGGATCGGGCCCGCCGATGCACCGCCTGGTCGAGGCGGCAACCGAAGCACGACGCGTCTGGAACGCTCGGAGCCCTGGGCGCACTTCGGCCGCGACGTCGCTGTTCAGGTTGTCGGCAGCTTGATCGCGGTGGGCCTGTTGGGTCTGGTCGCGTACCATCACCTTTGATTCCGGGCCGCCCGGGCCGGCGCCCTACTCCCGGACCGACCGACATCCGGCTCGCGTCGGCCTGTTGCCCCGATCCGGCGGTGCGACCACGTGGTTCGATATCCCGCGGCTCTGCTTCTCGCACACGCTCGACGCCTACGACGACCCCGTGCGCGTCGTTGTACGGACCGACCGCGTCGACGATCGCCCGCAGGAATTCCCCCGGATCGACAGGGCGTACACCGGGAGGCGGCACTGCTACAGCTACACCGCGGCGTCCGTCGAGTCGTACCGCGCCTACGGGCCGGCCGTGAGCGAAACCGGTGTTCGGGGGGCCAACGCGCTCGTCAAGCACGACCTGCTACGCGGTACGACACAGACACAGGTGCACCGACCCCCGCGTGGTGCCGACGCGAGCGAGCGGGTATTCGTCCCGCCCGAGCCACGCGTCGACCTCGGCTCGGCGACACCCGCGCACGCACGCTCGGCTGAGGACGACGGCTACATCCTGGCTGCATGAACGATCACGGCCGCAAGGGCACCGACCTCGTCGTCCCGCCCGCACGGGACTGCACCGGCGAACCCCGTTGCCCGGGTGCACCGCGCCGCCCGAGTACCGCTCGTTTTCCACGGCATGGGTACCGACCACCTGAAACCGGTCCGGCGCGCGGCCCACGCACCTCCCGCAGCCGCGCGCCCGACGGGGGATCGCGTCATCGAAGGCCGAGTTCGGCTCCCGTCTCGTCGCTGCCGGTCCGGGCGCGTAGGGCGCGGATGGACCAGTCGAGTACCGGGTGCAGGCTTTGTGGGGCGGGCCAGCCGTTGATCGTTGCCAGCAGCGCGAGGTATCGCTCCCTGCGGGGGTCGTCGATGTGTTCCAAGCGGGACAGGAGTCGCCGTCGGGACTCGGCGTCGTCCCGGGCGTCGAGGAGATGTGCGCAGCGGGTCACAAGGGTCGAGACGATCTCATCGGCCTGTGGCGAGGTGGGTTCGACGCCGCCCGCCACGACCGGGGCAATCCGGTCGCGGACGATCGCGGCCAAGGTGTTGTGTGGCGTGGGCGGAGCCCCCTCGGTGTGCGTGGCCGCCTCGTCCTGGACCATCCGTTGCATCCGGACCCGGAAGTCCGGGTCCTGGGAGAGTTCGGCCAGTTCGACCCACGCCCGGACCTGCTCCACCTCGGGGTTGTCGGGCAGTTCCGGAGTCATCGAGCGCATGATCCCCGCGAACATCGGTGCATTGCGCACATCGGCGAAGGCGGCGTGAAGGAACTCGTCGATCAGTCGCCGGCGTTCGGCTTCGGACAGGGTGGCCAGACGGTGCATCAGATGTGTCTCCTCAAGGGTGGCTCCGCGTGTGGCCACAGCACTCAGCACCGCGCGCCGCAGCCGCAGGATCCGGATCTGCACCTCCAGCGCCTCGGCATGTGCCGCGGCGACCTCCGACAGCGCGAGTTCCCGGTCCACGACCTTGCGGATGGCCGCGAGATCCAGCCCCAGATCGCGCAGGGTCCGCACCAGGTCCAGGCGTGCGACGGCACCGTCGTCGTACCGGCGGTAGCCGGCCGGGCTGCGGTCGACGGGAGGCAGCAGTCCGCAGTCCGAGTAGAACCGGACGGTTTTGACCGTGGCACCGGTGCGCCGGGCCAATTCGCCGATCGAGTAGAGCGTGTGGCCGTTCATACCCCCACCTTCGGGTCTCCCCCTGCCGGAGACTCAACCCCGGTCACGACTGAGAAGGATGTTCCCGGACGGGTACGCAGCCCGGTGACGTCGTGCCCCCGACACACACGGCGCCGGTGGTCCGGGCCGCGTTGCCTCAAGGGATCGTGTTGTGGTGCGGCGCCCGGCGGAGGGGTCCCGGCGCGAACTGGTCCACCACGGCCCGGATACGCACCTTCACCGCAGGCGAGGCGATCCCCACCCCCGACGAACCGGCCCGCTGCGCCGTCGCATGGGCGACCGCGCAGGCCGCCGGCGCTCCCCCGGGCCGGGACGCAACGTGCCGCGAAGGCGTCGCACATCCCGCGAAGAGGCCGCTTGCGACCGGGTGTTCGGTCAGTTCGGGAGGAGGGACTCCAAGGGCACCCGGGTATCGGCCAAGCGGGTCGGGTCGACGGTCGCGCCGGAGCGGATGAGGGCCTGGACGGGTTCGACCACGTCCCAGACGTTGACGTTCATGCCCGCCAGGACCCGGTCGCCGGACAGCCAGAAGGCGACGAACTCGCGCGCGGCGGGGTCGCCGCGGAAGACGACCCGGTCGTAGCCGTCGGGTTCGACGTATCCGGTGTACTCCATGCCCAGGTCGTACTGGTCGGTGAAGAAGTACGGCAGTCGGTCGTAGACCGCGTCCTGGCCGAGCATCGCCCGGGCCGCAGTCTGCGGCTGGTTCAGCGCGTTGGCCCAGTGCTCGACTCGGATGTGCCGTCCCAACAGCGGATGGTGGGCGTTGGCGACGTCGCCGGCGGCATAGACGTCGGGGGCGGAGGTACGCAGGTGTTCGTCGGTGACGATGCCGTTGTCGACCGCGAGCCCCGCCGCATCGGCCAGGCGGGTGTCGGGGGTGACGCCGATCCCGACGACGACCGCGTCCGCCTCGATCCGGGTGCCGTCCGTGAGCAGGACGGCGTTCGCCGTGCCGGAGCCGCCGCTGATCTCGGCGACCTCGACGCCGAGCCGAAGGTCCACACCGTGATCGCGGTGCAGCTCGGCGAAGACCCGTGCCGCTTCCGGGCCGAGGGCCCGTAGCAGCGGTAGTTCCGCGCTTTCGAGCACCGCCACTTCGGCGCCCGCCGCGCGCGCGGCGGCAGCCGCCTCCAGGCCGATCCAGCCGGCCCCGATGACGACGATCCCGGCTCCGGGCCGGAACACGGCCTTGAGCCGGTCGCTGTCCTCCAACCTCCGCAGGTACAGCACCCCGTCCAGCTCCGCGCCGGGAACCCGCAGCCGCCGCGGCGAGGCGCCGGTGGTCAGGAGCAGCGCGGCGTAGTCGAGCCGGCTGCCGTCGCCGAGGGTCAGCCGGTGCGCGGCGGGATCGAGGGCGGTGGCCGTCGTGTCCAGGCGCAGGTCGATCCCGTGGTCGGCGTACCATCCCTCCGAGTGGACGTACGCTTTCGCGCGCTCCTCCTTCCCGAGCAGGTAGCCCTTGGACAGGGGCGGGCGCTCGTACGGGCGCTCCCGCTCGTCGCCGATCAGCACCAGCGGGCCATCGAAGCCCTGTTCCCGGAGTGTCTGCGCGGCCTTCGCCCCGCCCAGCCCCGCTCCGACGATCACATGGGCACGGTTCACGGTCATGCGCTCTTCCTCCTACATTGGTTCCCGCACCGGTCCGGCCACGGGGATGGGGACGGGGCGGGCGCGGATCCGAACGGACAGCTCCGACACCAACGCTTTCCCCGTCGAACGCGTCGAGGGGACCTCGCACACGGGGGATTCGGTAACCGAACCCCGCCATCCTCACCCGCCCTCGGCATCCGCCTGCGGGTCCGAGCGCCCCCACGACCCGCGAACCACCCGAACGGCCCACCTCCGGGAACCCTCCATCACGCAGCCGGCTTCCTGCCGGTCGAAGGCGGGGACCTGTCGGTACGGCCGGCCGATGCCGGCCATGACGACGCCGCCGCCGGCACCGGGGCCTCGCACGCACCCCTGGGTCGCTCCCGAGCGCCGATCGATTGCGCGGCGCGCTCGGTTCAGTCCCGGTGCTGCCCGATATTGATCACATTGCCGTCCGGTGCCCGGACCAGGAACCGGCGATGCCCCCATGCCTCCGTGGTCAACGGGTGCACGATCTCGTAGCCCAGTCGCCGGGCCTCCGCGTACGCACCCTCGACGTCGTCCGTGAGAACGGATACGACCGAGTCCTCCGGCGCGGTCGCGTCCCGCGTGACGAGCTGCACGTTCGCCGCGGTGTCGGGCGAGGTGTAGCGGGCCACCCACCCCAGATTGAACTCCTCGGTGCTCAGTCCGAGGTAGTCGACGTAGAACCCCTTCGACACCTCGACGTCGGCCACTCGAAGATTGGCCATGATGCGCGTCGCACGCATGTAACCCTCCTGCCGGAAACGCATGAAGTCGCCGCCGCATACACCGTACGGCCGACCCGCCCCGGCGGACAGTCATCGTCGCGCGGACGGCCCTGCTCCGAGTCGGGCCGCATACTTTCGATCCGGCCCACGGCAGGACCTCGAGACCGCGCGTTCCGTGATGTGATTCGTCAGTTGACCGAGACGGAACGACCGAGGGCGGCGACATAAGCGCCGGAGGAGTCCTCGTTGGGCGCGATCACCTGGAGGACGTGACCCGTACGGTCGGTCGTCCGGTACACAATCGCAAACTCGTTGGTCATGTTCTGCACGTGGAACCGGGGCGAGGCTTCGGATGTGACCGGCACGATGGCGCAGCCGCCGGGGTTGCCGATCTGCCGGGTGACAGCGTCTCCGAGTCGGGTGCGGGCGGTGTGGGTCGGAGCGGTCATCCCCAGGACCAGGGCCCGGAGACGGCCAGGATGCCGGCCCGGCAATGAAGCGACGTATGAAGGCTTCTCCTTCGAGGCAGAGCCGGCACGGTGCCGGCGCAGCCCCCGCATACCGGCCCGCGCTTTCCGGGCGACTGTTCGCGCCGGGTGTTCACCCTGATGCGGAGGAAATCGGATCGAGCGGGCCCGCACCGTCAACCCGGCCAACGCCAGGACCAGTTCGTGGTCCGCAGCCGACACTGGCCGACTTCGCGAACTCCATGCCGACAAGACTTGCGACATCTCCACTCTGCGGGAGAAGAGTCGACGGTGGCGCAGACCGCAGACCGCAGACCGCAGACCGCAGACCGCAGACCGCAGACCGCAGACCGCAGACTGGTCGGCCCGCCGGCCGCGTTACGCTCTGCGGGCAGGCCCTCGGTCCCTGTCGGTGGGGGTCTCTACACTGTGCGTAATGACACCCAGTCCGGCCCTTCCGCTTCCCCACCCGGCTCTCCCCTCTCTGCTCCGCTCCGATCGCGCGGTGGCAACACCACCGACCCGAACCGGCGTTCGCCGCCGGGTGGGGGCGTCGCGATGAGCGACGCGCAAGACGTCGTGGGTGCGGGGGTGCCGGTACCGCACTCTCGGGTGGGTGCGCAGCAGGGTGTGTTGAACATCGTGGGCGCCCATCTGTACGCGGAGGACGCCCGGGGCCGGATCCTGCTCGGACTGCGGCATCCCGATTCCGTCTACGCGCCCTCGACCCATCACTTCCTGGCCGGTCACTGCGAGCAGGAGTCCGCCGTCGCGTGCCTGGTGCGCGAGGCTCGGGAGGAGGCCGGACTGGTGATCGACGCCGACGATGTCGAGTTCGCGCACGCCGTGCACCTCGTGGATCCGCCGGGGACTCGACCACGGATGCAGCTGATCTTCCGAGCACGGCGGTGGACGGGTACGCCGACGATCCTCGAACCGGACAAGTGCGTCGGCTGGGGCTGGTGGCACCCCCACCACCTGCCCGACCCGATCGTCCCCTACGCACGCGCCGCGATCGAAGCCATCCAGGCGGGCCACCTGTACACCGAGATCGGCTGGACGTAACCCGAGCGCGGCCCGAATCCCTCCTGGACGAACTCCTGCATTTCGACGGTGATTTGCGTCATCCGCCGGGCGGGGAGTCGTGCCCGGCGGGGAGCGGCGGCCAACGGCGGTCGGCGAGCACGGGACCGCCTGTGGGGCGTCAACGGCCGCTGCAAGGGCACCGCCGACGCCGGGCCGCGCCGAAGTCGATCCGCGCCGCCCGACCCGACGGCGCCCCGATCCACATCGTCCCGGACAACCTCTCCGCCCACACCGGCGCCGACATCCGCCGCCGGGCGAAGAGAACAAGGTCGAGCCGTGCTTCACCCCGACCTACGCATCCCGGGCCAACCCGATCGAGGCCCGCTTCGGCCCGCTGCGGCAGTTCACCCCGGCCAACTCCCGCCACTGCGGCCACCCCACGCAAACCCGGGCACTGCACCGCCACCTGCGCCGGCGCACCGCCAACACCCGCCACCCCGACGTGCTTGCCGCCCAACGCAAGGAACGCGCCCGCATGCGCGGCGAGAAGGGCATCCGCCGGGGCGGACGTCCCTCGACGCCGCAGCCCGACCGACCGTGAACCGCAGCCCCGGAGTGCCGAAAGGGACAAGTTCACGAGAAGGACGGCGACAGAAGGACGACTCAGGAGGCGGGCGGACCGATCTCCCCCGCGAAGACGATGACCTGGTCGATGAGGCTCCGCCGCAGATGGACGACGTCCGTTCCCGCCAGGCGGGGGCCTCCATCCGGCGTGGTGAAGACCCACTGGTACCGGGCCCACTCGTCAGGCATGTCCACCGCCGAGCAGCGCACCATCGTGCCGGTCCCCGCCGGGTGGCGCCGGATGTCCAGCACGAACCGCTCGACCGCCGCGATTCCTTCGCTGCGACCCAACGGCCCCCAGAAGACCACGTCCGAGGTCAGGGCCTGGGAGAGCAGGGCAGTCACATAGCTGTCGTCCGAGGCGTTGAACGCGGACATGAATGTGTCGATCGCGGAGCGTGCCGTCTCTTCCTGCATGCCCCAGTAATACCAGCCGTTGCGCGTGCGCTCGTCCCGCGAGCCGCCTTCCGATCACCGTGGACCATCCCGGTCACAGCACTGGGTGTACGTGCGCACCGAGCCGCCGGGTCCATTCGCGGGCCGCCGTCACGGTGGGACCGGCCAGGGTCTCGGCCCGCTCGGTGTAGGCGTCGAAGGCGCCTGCGCGGTGCGCCGTCCCGTCCGCCGTTCGGTTTTCCCGTCCGGTCCATCCGGTGCCGACTGTTGTTCACCGCGCCGTGCACAACCTGGATGCGGAATGGGTATGTTCGTGGTGTCTTCGGCGTGTATCGCCGGGTCGACTCGACGGGCTGATAGCTTGCGCGGATGATCACCGGTGCACACACGATCATCTACGCGACCGACGCCGAGGCTGCACGCGCGTTCTTCCGCGACGTGCTTGGGTTCGGGCACGTCGACGCCGGAGGCGGCTGGCTCATCTTCAAGTCCCCGCCGAGCGAACTGGCCGTACACCCGGCCGACCCGCAGGCCGCCGGTGTCGCCGAACTGTTCCTGATGTGCGACGACCTCGCCGCCACGGTCACCGAACTGAAGGCCAAGGGCGTCGAATTCACCACGGGCGTCACCGAACAGGGCTGGGGCCTGGTCACCACCCTGGCCGTCCCGGGCGCGGGCACACTCGGGCTGTACCAACCACACCACGACACCGCGTACGACCTGGCCTGACCCGGTTGACGTTCCCGCCCCCACCCGCCCGGTTCAGCTGACGGGCTCACGCGCTCCGCCTGTGCGTCGTCTTCATTGCCGGTTGGCCGGCGGACGCCGCGCCGGCGTCGTAGCGGTCGCGATAGCCACCGACCACGTCGCCCGCGCACTGTGGGTGTTCGAGACCCTGCTGCGCCGGGTCGATCGCGACGACCGCCGCGACGGCGACGGGATCACCGCGGACTCACGGGCGGATCTGCCGGAGGCGTTCGCGCGCGACGGTGTGCGCCTGGACGACGACCCCGCAGGCGGAGACCCTCGAGAGCGCACCGCTGCCACCGGGAGACGCGGGCGCCTGCCCACACGCACACCACGTCGAACAGGCCCGCGCCCCAACCGCGACCCGGTCCCGCTCCGACAACACCCATCACCGTCCCGGCACTCCACAATCCCACCGCGCCCCGACCCGGACCCGCACCACACGGACCACCACCCCCGCCTGCGCCGCTACGTCGCAGACGGCCGGATCGTGGACATCGGCCCGTGCAGCCCACCGTGCCCACTTCCCGGAACGCTGCGCGCCGCAGGTCCGAGCCGATGGCCGGCCTGCGGATCCTCGGCGCCCCGCTCGTGCCGACCGCCATCGCCATCCGACAAACCGCCCACCGAACCCCGACCACCTCCTGAACACCCCCGGACCGCCCGGCGGTTGCCCAGGCTTCGGCCCCGGCGCCCCGGGCGGTCGGGCGATCCGGCCCCCGCCTCAGCCGGTGAGGCCGGCTGCGGTCAGGGTGAGGTGGCGGGTCAGTACCTCGGCGGCGGTGTTCGCGTCGCGGGCCAGCGCCGCCTCCTCCAGGTCGCGGTGTTCGTCGATACCGTCCCGGCCCGGGTTGCGGTGCGCCGACCAGCGGCGCGCCAGTTCGCTCGCGGTCCACATGCGGTCGAAGGTCTCGAGGAGGACGCGGTTGCCGCACCCGTCCAGCAGGGTGCGGTGGAAGACCCGGTGCGCCTCGGCCCAGGCGGCGGTGTAGTACTCGCCCTCCTCCGGCACGTACGGCGGCGTGCGGGCCAGCCGGTGGTGGGCGGCTCGCACCCGGGCCTCCCAGTCGAGGTCGCCGCGCTCGATGGACATGCGCAGCAGGACCGGTTCGACGGTCCGGCGCGCTTCCGCGATCTCCTGCCAACGGCGATCCGAGTAGGCCGGGACGGCGAACCCGCGGTTGGCGAGCCGGTCGGCGAGGCCGTCGCCGACGACGCGTACGAGCGCCTCGCGCACGACGGCGAGGCTCACACCCTGTTCTCTGGCAAGGTCCTGCGGCTTGAGCGCGTCACCGGGGGCATAGTCCCCGCGCATGATCGCGTCCCGCAGGTGTGTGTAGACCTGCTCGGAGAGCATCTGCTTCCCCGGTGGGGACGGGGTATGGACCGCCTGAGTCATGCGCCCATCGTAGACGATCCAATAAATAATCGATTATCTTTGCTATCATCGATTCAGTCGGTTCGGACCGGACCGGTATACCCCGAAAGGAACGACACGATGAGCGGTAACAACCCCTTCGCCCGCCTTCCCGAGGCAGCCTCGTTCACCGTCACCAGCACCACCGTCGCCGACGCCGGCGCCTGGCCGCCCGAGCAGTACTCCGGCATCTTCGGCGTCCCCCAAGGAAAGGACCTCTCCCCGCAGTTGTCCTGGCGTGGCGCCCCGGAAGGCACCAGGAGCTACGCCGTCACCGTCCACGACCCCGACGCCCCGACCGGGTCCGGGTTCTGGCACTGGGCGGTCGCCGGCATCCCCGCCGACGTCACCGACCTGCCCGAGGGCGCCGGCGACGACACCGGTTCGGGCCTGCCCGAGGGAGCCTTCCAACTGCCCAACGACGCCCGCATGGCCCGCTTCGTCGGCGCCGCCCCGCCCGCCGGACACGGCCCGCACCGCTACTTCGTCGTCGTCCACGCCCTCGACGTCGAGTCCATCGACGTACCGGCCGATGCCACCCCGGCGATGCTCGGCTTCATGATGGCCCCACACATCCTCGGCCGCGCGGTCCTGACCGCCACCGCCGAAACGCCGGGCCCGGGCGACATACCGCGCCCGGGCGGGGACGCCGAACGCATCGAGGTCTCCCGGCTCGTCCCGGCCCCCGCCGACGCCATCTTCGCCGTCCTGACCGACCCCGAGGGCCACGTGGACATCGACGCCTCGGGAATGCTCCTGGACGCCGAAGGCGCACCCGTCGAGCGACCCGGCGACCGATTCCTCGTGCACATGGACCGGGAAGCCCTCGGCGACGTGCCCCTGGGCCGGTACGACGTCGAGGTGGTCATCACCACGCTCACCCCGGACGCGGAGATCGCCTGGACCGTCGAGGGCCGGATCCGGCCGCACGTCCGGCACGTCTACGGCTACCGACTGGAGCCGGCCGAGGGCGGCACCCTCGTCACGTCCTACTTCGACTGGTCGCAGGTCCCGGACGCGTGGCGGCAGCGCATCACCTTCCCGCTGATCCCCGAATCCGCCCTCAAGGCCACCCTCGGCATCCTCGAACGCACCGTGCGCCGCAGGTCCGCCGCCTGACCGCACCGACCGCGTGCCCGGCGACGTCGGCGGGCCGCGTCAGGAGGTCACCGTCGCCGCCGTGGTCGGCAGTTCCGTCGGCGTCCCGGTGAAGTCGCGCAGCGGGTTCGAGGCCACCGTCCGCGCGTCGGCGTCGTCGCGCAGGTGGGTTCGGACCAGGTCGCGGGCGTACCCGTGGCAGACGATCAGCACGTGGCCGGCCGCCCGGGCCCCGGTCGGAATCTCACTCCGGGTGAGCAGGCCCTCGTAGAGCGGGTCGCCGAGTCCCCGGATCGGCAGGTCGCGTACGGGAGGGTCGGCGATCAGCGCGCGGGCGACGGCGGGCGAACGGATCGACCCGTGCGAGAAATAGCCCGGTTGGCGCCGGACCAGGGCCGGGATCAGCGCCTCGGGACAGTCCGGGTGGTACGCCGCGACCGCTGGGCCGCTGGGCCGCTGGGCCGCTGGGCCGCTGGGCCGCCGGGCCGCCGGGTCGCGCGTCGGCGCGGGGGTCGACCCCGGCTCCTCGGCCGGCCGGGCCCGCAGCGCGGGCGGCGCGCGCGGGGGCAGCGCGCGCAGCGGTTCCGGCGCCGGCCACGTGGTCGGGTCCGCCGTCGACGCGCGGCCCTCGACGCGGTGGTGGGTGCGGTCGTGGTCGGGATTGAAGTACCGGATGCCCTCGTCGGCGTCCGCGAGCATCTCGCGGACAAGGGGCGCGAGTTCGTCGTCCACCGCCTCCAGTGCCCACACCGCGTCGCCGCGCGGTGATCCGTCGGGCCAACCGGTACGGGAACTCCCCGGGCGCGCGGCGGGCCGGCGCGAGCGCGACCGGAGGGGCCAGGGTGTGCCGACCGGCGCCGAACGCGAGCAGGTCCTCGGGATCCAACGCGGCCACCACCCGCGCCGCCAACTCCGGATCGGCCCGTGACAGCAGCAGCGACGGCGGACCGGGGGCGTCGCGGAGCAGATCGGCCGGCGCGACGCCGGGCCGACCCGGGGGGCGGCGCCGACTCGCCGACGTGGCGCAGCAATTCGTGCACCGTCCCCGGATACGCCGGCCCACCTGGGGCCGGCCGCAACCACCCGTCCACGTCGCCCGGCAGCAGCGCACGCAGCCCCGTCACCCCGGCGCGAACGCGCCCGCCTGCGCCCGGCGCGGGCAGAAGCCGTCGACCGAGCGCAGCACGTCCCACGCGGGCCGGCCTTCGGCCATGAACCGCTCGGGCGGCAACACCCGTTCCAGCAGCGCCCGTTCGAGCGGGGCGGTTGGCGTGGTCGGGGATGGCGTCGAACTCGACCACCGCCTCCGGCGGACAGCCTCCGGTACCGGCGAGCGCCGCGGCCACCACAGGTGTGAACGGGCTCTCCCGATGCGCCCGCAGCACCTCGTCCCAGTGCAACAGCCCGTCCACGAGGGAGGGTAGGTGTCGGGCCTCGGCGCGGCCCAGCCCGCTGCTCCGCGGCAGCGCGATCACCGTCGGCCCGACGGACCGTACATCGCGCTCCTGCACGATGTCCCCCGACCCCTGGACGTCACACGCCTGGACCGGTTGTCCGATCACCTCACCCGCCCCGCCGACCCCGCAACGACCACACCGTGAGGACGGTGACCGCGAGCCACACGACCCGAATCGGCCCGCGTGTGTCGCCTGTGTCGCGACCGCGCACCGCCGCCGACACCGGCGTCGCGTTACCTCGGCCGGGCGATGCGGGTACCGGAGCGGCCGCGCCCCGCCCCGGGGTGGGCAGTATCCCGGCGCGGTGCATCCGCCCCTTCGCACCAACCGGGCCTGGTGGGCCGGTTCGCCGGAAACGCGGCGAACACTGCGGATCCCGTTTGGAGCCGCCGTCCGGGTACGGCGGATGTCCTTTTTCCGACGAGGACCGGGGCGGCGGTGCCCGCCGACGACGCCGTCCCCGACACGTGTGGGCCGAAGGGATCCGCCGGTTGTCCCCGCAGGCTCAGTGGGTGTCGGTTCGGTTCTCGATTCCCTGGGCGGGGAGGTGGTGGTCGAGGGATCGGTAGTCGTCGTGGGTCGTGCCGGGGGCGGGCGTGCCGAGGATGCCGATGTATACGGGTCCGCGTGTGGTTCGGGTCCGCAGCGCGGTCCACTGGTCGAGTTCGTGTTCGGCGTACGCGTGGACCAGGGCGGCGAGTCGGATCTCGTGGGCCGGGGTGAACCGGTTCTCCCGCGCGCCCAGCGGGGGCAGCAGGTGGTCGATCGAGCGGAAGTAGCCGTCGGTGGTGTCCGGGGGGAACGCGCGGAACATCTCGAGGTACACGTGCCCGTACGTCGTCCGGGCCCGCAGCATGGTCGTCTCGTCGAGGGCGTGTTGGGCGTACTCGTGCAGCAGGACGGTGAGTTGCCTTCGGTCGGCGTCGTCGAAGCCGGTCATCGCACCAGCGTATCGGCGCCCACCCGGCCGGGGCCTCGGAGCGCGGGCCGTCCGCTTGCCGCGCCCGGTCGATGTCGTCGTGCATGACGGACGTCGCATTCCTCTTCCCGTGGCCGGTCGCCCCGGGCATGGGCCTCGATGTCGGGTCTCCCGGATCCGGTCGGAGCGGGCCATGATGGTCCCCGGGAGTGACCGCACGTGACTTCGGAGGCCGGTATGGGCGATCACGGTAGGCCGAGTCCGGACCCGTCGAAGGGCCAGGCCCCGCCGGACAGTTCCGATGGTCGGGTGCCGCCGGAGCCGGACCCGGACGGCAAGCACAAGAAGCCGAAGCCGTGACCGAACTCGCCGACCACAGGCGGGCGTCGGCGGAGGCGATGGACGCCCACCGGGCGTGGCCCACCGACACCCCGTGGCTCCGGGAAGCCTTCGAAGACCTGCCCCGGCACGCCTTCGCCCCCGATCGCCTGTGGAACTGGGACGGCCACGCGTACGCCCCCGTCGACCGTGCCGCCGACCCGGACCGCTGGGCGCGCCTGGTGTACGCCGGGCCCTACGACGCGGCGATCACCGAGATCACCGACGGCCGCCCCACCTCGAGCCTGTCCTGCACCTCGGTGGTGGCCGACATGCTCGACTCCCTCGACCTCGCCCCCGGACACCGCGTCCTGGAACTGGGCACCGGCACCGGCTGGAACGCCGCCCTGATCGCCCACCACGTCGGCCCCACGGGCTCGGTCACCAGCGTCGAGGTCGACCCCGCGCTCGCCGCCCGCGCCACAACCACCCTGAACGGCGCGGGAATCGACGTGGACGTGCGCGTCGGCGACGGCACCAAGGGATGCCCCGACAACGCCCCCTACCAGCGGATCATCGCCACCCACGCCGTCGACCGCGTCCCGAACGCGTGGATCGAACAACTCGAACCCGACGGCGACCTCGTCCTCCCCTGGGGCCGACTCGGCCACTTCACCCTCACCCTCGACGCCACCGGCACCACCGCCACCGGCTGGTGCCAGGGCCTCGCCCGATTCATGGGCGCCCGCGACACCACCCCCACACCCACCTTCGACGACATCCACACCCGCCACCCCACCGTCGACCACGAACACGAGATCACCCGCGACTTGGCCCCGCTGCGCACGAACAACCTGCTGTGGGCGCTGCGCGTGACCCTGCCCGACGTCCACTACACCCTCACCCCGCCCGGGCGGGACGGCACGACGGTGCGCGTGCACGACGGCGCCGCGTCCTGGGCAACCCTGACCACCACGAGCGACGACGACCACAACCTCGTCCGCGAAGGCGGACCCCGACGTCTCGCCGACGAACTCCTCGCAGCCTGGGACCGATGGATCGACGACGGGCGAATCCGGTTGTACGACTACGGGATGACCGTCACGCCCACCGACCAGTACGTGTGGGCGGGCGACCCCGACACCGGACGTCGATAGCCGATCCCGGACCCGACCCGGACCTGATGCCCGGCCCGCCCCGACGAACGCCCCTGCCCAAACACGTGAACGGAGGCGTTCGTCGGGAGTCGACGGTGTCACTTCCGGAGACGCGCGTTCTCCGCGTACGTGTCGAATTCGCTCACGCGCGGGCGAACACCGCGATGTCGTAGCGTTCGCGCACCGGTCGCGGCGTGGTCTCGG
This sequence comes from Embleya sp. NPDC020886, assembly GCF_044333915.1. Lineage (NCBI taxonomy): Bacteria > Bacillati > Actinomycetota > Actinomycetes > Kitasatosporales > Streptomycetaceae > Embleya > Embleya sp. NPDC020886. Next base: position 892,614 of record NZ_JBIRRX010000003.1, read on the forward strand.
ATTCGGCGGCGGCGTCGAGCGCCAGTCGGCGCAGGCCCTCGTCGTAGTCGGCGTCGGTCAGGCATGTGAACTTCGACTGCGGACGCGTGGTCATCCGGGTGTGGAATTCGCGCAGGCTCGCGGTGACCGGCTGTTCGAAGGAGGTGATCTCCCGGACCGTGAAGCCGCACGCGGCGAAGTCGGCGACGATCTCCTCCCGTCCGGGGAACCGCCGTTCGTCACTGTCTCGCAGGCGGGGCCAGTAGTGGTAGACGAGCGCGTCCAGGCGCTCCCGAAAAGTCGTGCGGATCACCACGACACCGTCGGGCCGCAGGATGCGCGCCAACTCGCGGGCGCAGGCGCGACGATCCGGCAGGTGGTGTACCACGCGTGAGAGGAGCGCGAGGTCGAACAGCCCCCCGCGTGTGGGCACCGCGTCCGCGCAGCCGCCGACGTAGCGCACCCGGGGATGCCCGTTGTGCCGCGCGGCCTCGCCGAGCATGACCACCGAGGGGTCGACCCCGACCACGAGCGAGGCCCGCTCCCACTCGGCCAGCGCCGCACAGAACATCCCGGTGCCCGCCCCGATCTCCACGACCGTCGGCGCCGGCCGCGGCGCATACGCCCCGATCACCTGTGCCCAGGCCCGAAGCGCCGCCTCGGGCATCTCGTTCCCGGCCTGATAGACCCCCGCCAACCGCGCATCGTCGTAGACCCGAGCCATCCCGCGATCCTCCCGACCCGACCACCCCTTGACAAGACCCCCGGTCCCGAACGCTTCCGCCCCCGCGTCGAGCCGGACGGCGGTCAACGTGTGTGAATTCGAGGCGCGTTCGGCCAGACCCGGCTTCTGCCGGGCACGGCCGCAACGCGATGACGACTGAACTCGTCCGGCATCGAGCCGGGCGGAGACGGCGCCGGCCGGCTCGGCGCCCGGCGCGCACGTGCGCCCCGGCGTCGCGCAGGGAGTGTTCGACGGTGTTCTGTGTCCAGGTCGTGGTGCCCAGGGGTCGCCGCCGCGCCGGGATGGCTGTGTCCGGTCGACGGGCCCGCCGCTGCATCCGTTCGCTCGGCGCCGCCGGCCCTCCCGGGCTCGTTGGGTGGATATGGGAAAGGGAAAGCGGGACAAGAAAGTGCGGAATAAGCGGATCGGGCCGCGGAATCACCCGCAGGTCCTCGCGGCCGTGGAGTTCGCCGGCAGGTGGCCTGCCGCCCTATCCGGTCCCCGCGGCGCGGCCGGCGCGGCGGGACAGCTCCGCGAACGCCTCGCGCAACTCGGGCGGGGTGACCACTTCGATCTCGGTGTCGAAGCGGGCCAACGCCGCCGCGAGGGCGGCCCAGGACCAGGATCCCGTCGTCAGCCTGGTCCGGTCGGCGCCGAGCTCCTCGACGCCACCGTCGCCGACGAACGGGGCCACCTCCGCCACCGGCAGGCCGAGGATCACCTCGCCACGGCAGGGCCAGGCGTCCGTGCTCCCGGAACCCTTGAACCGGGCCGCCAGGAAGGCGGTCACGTCCCCGCCCGGCACTTCACGGGGAGCGAACCGCGGCCCGGTCGGGATCCGCGGTGTCATCCGGTCGACACGGAAGGTCCGCCAGTCGCCGCAGTCGGGGTCCCAGCCGACGACGTACCAGCGCCCGGCCCGCACCACCAGGTGATGCGGCTGCACCCGGCGAGGCGGGCGCGGCTCGGCATCCTCGGTGCGCCCCGGTGAGCGGTAGTCGAACCGCAGCTCCTCCCCGGCGCGGACCGCGGCACTCAGCGTCAGCAGGATCCCGGGATCGACCTGCGGATCGGCGCCGTGCCCGGCCGCGCCGATCTCGAGGGCGTCGACCCGCTGCCGCAACCGCGACGGCAACACCTGCCGCACGGTGGCCAGCGCTCGCGCGGCAGCCTCCTCGATGCCCGCGCCCGTCCCGACGGCGATCCGCAGCGCCACGGCCAGCGCGACCGCCTGCTCCTCGTCGAACAGCAGTGGCGGCACCCGGCTGCCCGCTTCGAGCCGGTAGCCGCCGTCGGGGCCCTTGAACGCCTGCACGGGGTAACCCAGCTCGCGCAGCCGGTCGACGTCGCGTCGCACGGTTCGCGCGCTGACGCCCAGCCGCTCGGCGAGCAGGCCGCCCGGCCAGTCGCGGCGAGCCTGCAGCATGGACAGCAGCGCCAGCAGCCGGCTGGAGGTCGTCGTCGAGGAGGCGATCGGCATGTTTTCACCATGCCACCGGTAGCGGACGTTCTCCGACCTGTACTGCCGACATCGTCGGTCTCGTCGCCGGAAACCTCCGGCACCGGAAATCACTCTTGAAGGACCGGAACACGATGTCGCTCAACGCTGTCGCCCACCTGAACTTCCACGGCCAGGCCCGCGAAGCCCTGGAGTTCTACCAGTCGGTCTTCGGCGGCCGGCTCACCGTCGCCACCTACGCCGACTTCGGAATGCCCGCCGAACTGCCCGGCGCGACGAACGTCGTGTTCGGCCAGGTCGTCGCCGACAACGGCTTCCGGGTCATGGCCTACGACGTGCCCGGCGAGCACTCGCCGGCCGCCCACGGCGCGCCTACCACGCGTCGGGAAAACGGCACCACGATCACCCGGGAGCCGTTCTTCCTGTCCGTCCGCGGCGACAGCGTCGACGAGGTCACCCCCGTGTGGGAGGGCCTCGCCAAGGGCGCGACCGTGATCGAGGCGTTCGGTCCCGCCCAGTGGGCGCCCGCCTTCGGGATGCTGGCCGACCGCTTCGGCGTCACCTGGATCGTCGACGTCGCGGCCGAGTACACCCCGGCCTGACCGTTCCGTGAGGTGTGCGGCCGGTCCGGCCGCACGCCTCGCGAGTACACCCAGGCCTGACCGTTTCCTGAGGTGTGCGGCCGGTCCGGGCCGCACACCTCCACCCCAGGAGAAACCCATGCGAACCCGTCCGCTCGGCCGGACCGGCATCCAGGTCAGTGCCTACACCCTGGGCACCATGATGTTCGGCCCGTACGGCAACCCCGACCCCGACGAGTGCGTCCGCATCGTCCACCGCGCCCTCGATGGCGGCATCAACGTCATCGACACCGCCGACGTCTACGGTGGCGATGGGGAAGCCGAGAAGATCGTCGGCAAGGCCCTGCGCGGCCGCCGCGACGACGTCGTCCTGGCCACGAAATTCAACGGCCCGATGGGATCCGACCCCAACCATCGCGGCAGCTCCCGCCGGTGGATCGTTTCCGCGGTCGAAGGGTCGCTGCGCCGCCTGGGTGTCGACCACATCGACCTCTACCAGGCCCACCACCCCGAGCCCGGCACCGACATCGAGGAAACCCTCGGCGCGCTGACCGACCTGCTGGGTGCGGGCAAGATCCGTGCGATCGGCCACTCCAACCTGCCCGCCTCGGACATCGTCGAAGCCCAGTGGGTGGCCGAACAGCGCGGGCTCGCCCGCTTCCGCTCCGAACAGCCGCACTACTCGATCCTCAACCGCGGGATCGAACGCGAGATCCTGCCGGTCTGCGAGCGCTACGGGCTGGGTGTCCTGGTGTGGAGCCCGCTGGCGATGGGCCTGCTCGCCGGTCGCCTCCGCAAGGGCAGCGGGGAAACTGCCTCGGCCGGGCGCCTGCACTGGGCACGGCAGCACATGACCGACGAACGCAAGCTCGACGCCGTCGAAGCACTCGCCCGGATCGCCGAGCAGGCCGGACTGTCGCTGCCCCACCTCGCACTGGCATTCGTGACCGCCCACCCCGCGGTCACCTCGGCGATCATCGGCCCACGCACACCCGAACAGCTCGACGCCCTCCTCGCGGGAGCGGACACGGTCCTCGACGACGACCTGCTCGACGGCATCGACGAGATCGTGCGACCGGGAACCGACGTCGGACCCGTCGACGTCGCCTACGTCCCACCCGCGCTCGCGCGGCCGGAACTCCGCCGACGCACCACCGAAACCCGGGCGGCGCGCCGACAATCGCCACAGTGACGACGGCGTCGGCATCCACGACGCCCACACCGGGACGACGGGTTCGGCCGGGCCGCCGATTCCGGCGCCACGACGCCGGGCGACCAGGACCGGCACGCGCCACAAGTCCGAGTCCCCCGACAAACGGGGCCGTTCCGGCTCACGGGTTCGCGGGTGTGGTTTCCGGACCCGTCGGGTTTCGGGGCCGGCACGGGCACCGGCACCGGACCCAATCCGACAACACCCCGAGCCGATCACCAGGAAATGAGGACTCACTTCATGCCGATCCCACTGTCCGCGTTGGATCTCGTGATCGCGGAGCAGGGACGCACCGCCGCCGAGTCGCTCGCGGCGACCAGCCGAACCGTGAGTCGTCTGGACGACCTCGGATACCGGCGTGTCTGGTTCGCCGAGCATCACGGGACCGACCTTTCCGCGAGCGTGGTGCCGGCGGTTCTGATCGCGCATTTCGCGGCACGGACCAGCAGGATCCGACTCGGGTCCGGCGGTGTCCTGGTGCCCAACCACGCGCCGCTGGCGCTCGCGGAACAGTTCGCCACACTGGCGACGCTGCATCCGGATCGCATCGACATGGGCATGGGCCGGGGACCGGGTACCTTCGACGAGTCGATCGTGCGGGCGTTGCGCCGGGGCGGCGAACCGGGCACGGAGACGGAGTACGGCGAGGACGTGGCCGCCGTGCTGCGTCACCTCTCCGGCGAAAGCGGCGTGCGGCTGATCGCGGGCCGGCAATCGGACGGGGGCGGCGCCCGCCCGTGGCTGCTCGCGTCCAGCACGGCCAGTGCGGAACTGGCGGCGCGACTGGGATTGCCGATCGCGCTGGCGCACCACATCCGGCCGGACCGCACCATCGCCACGGCAGTGCGTTACAGGGAACTGTTCACCCCGTCACGGTGGGCGGACCGGCCGCATGTGATGGTCGCGGTCGAGACGGTCGTGGCGGACACCGAGGCGGAGGCCGCACGTCTGGCCCGACCGACCGACGTGGCGCGATCCAGGCAGACCTCGTCGGCGCTGCCGTCCCCGGAGGAGGCGGCCGTCCACGAGATCCCGGAGGAGACCCGCGCCCACGTGGAGGCCACCGGTGCGGCGCAGGCACGCGGCACGGTCACGACCGTACGGCGGCGGTTCGCGGAGATCGTGGAGCAGACCGGCGCGGACGAACTGATGCTGTACGCCTCCGTCCACGATGCCGACGCACGCATCCGCTGCTACGAACTGGCCGCGAAAGCCGCCGAGTAGGCCCGACGACGACACGCCACCGGAGTCGGACCTCCGTCGAGACGGGTGCGTCGACCCAGACGGCACCCGACCGAGGGATCGACGGCAACAGCTCGATGTGTACGGATCGGTCGGATGGTCGAGGATCCGGTCCACCGCACCGGATTCGACGAGACGTCCGCGATACATGATGCGGACGCGCTCGGCGGTGCGGGCCGGGAGAGCGGCCGAGACGCCGCCGTCGGACACGGCTGGGGTCGGGTTGCCCGCGGTGAGCCGGCGCAGCCCTGGGCAATGGTGGATACGACGCCATGCACTACGCCCTGAAAATCGACTACGACCCGGAGTCGAAGCGGTTGGTCGGCCAGGCCGACCCGACCTGGTCGGATGCAGGGCAGGGGGCCTGGGCGAGGCTGGTGACTCGGCTGACCGGGCAGGACGTGGGCTCAGCCTCGGTCGAGCGGGGGCGTGCGCGGCGGCGATGTGCGCCTTTCCCCCGTCGCCTCGAATGCGGCGGCGATCGCGAGGAGCCTGGTGTCGTCGTAGGCCCGTCCGGCGAACGTGAGTCCGACCGGCATTCCGATGTCGTGCATCGTCCCCATGGGTACGGTGATCGTGGGGATGCCGAGGTGGCGTGGGACGAGGTTGCCGTTGGCCACCCACACCCCGTTTCGCCAGCCCAGATCGGCCGATGCCGGGTCGACGTCCATGTTCGCGGGGCCGACATCCGCGACGGCCGGAAACACGACCCCGTCGAGTTCCCGCTCGTCCATCCACTCTTCGAGGTCGACGCGCCTGGTTTCCTCCAGCCCCCGCAGACCCGCTTCCAGTTCGGGAATGTCCGTCAACGCGGCGTACGCGTGCTCGCGCACCCACTGGGGATATTCGGCGATGTCGTCATCGAAGCCGGTGTAGCGGTCCGGCAGGGCGCCGACCGGGTGGGGAAAGATCGTCGCGCCGTCGACGCCTGCGAGGGTCGACAGTGCAGGATCACCATTGGCGCGGAGGAAGTCTTCCCATGCCCACGCCGAGAGATCGACGATCTCCCGGATGAGGAACGCGGGACCGACGAGTCCTCGGGTCTTCACCGTGGGAGCGCTGGGCCGGTCGCCTTCGTAGTTCGAGACGACCGGGAAATCGACCTCGAGCACGTCTGCTCCGGCCGCTTCGAGATCGCGGCGAGCCGCGTTCCACAGCTCGACAACCGACGCGCGGGTATGGATGCGCTGCCCCGTGGGACCTCCGATTCCTCCCTCGGGGTTCGTGCCGGCCTCGGGGTCGGCATTGATGTACATCGCCGGGACGCCGAGGCGGATTCCGGAAAGCGTGCGGTTCGCGGCCACCGCATTTGCGGGCGCGAGCGACGGATAGACCTTCGGGCGTACATCGGAAGCGGCGGGAAGCGATATCCAGGGCTGGCATCGCCAGAAGTCGCCGCGACCGTCCTCGTCGTCGCCGACGACCACATCCAGCACTTCGAGCATGTCGGCCATGGTGCGCGTGTGCGGGACCACGACATCCATCGTGGGCACGAGCGGCCAGTTGCCGCGTACCGAGATCACACCGCGAGACGGCGTGTACGCGCACAACGCGTTGTTCGAAGCGGGAGTCCGGCCTGACGACCATGTTTCTTCGGCCAGGCCGAATGCCGCGAACGAGGCGGCCGTGGCGGTTCCCGACCCGTTGGACGACCCCGAGCCGAATCCGCTCGTCAACCAGTCGGCGTTGTAGGGACTTTCCGCGCGGCCGTAAACACCTCGCTGCATGCCGCCGTTGGCCATCGGTGGCATGTTCGTCAGGCCGAGACAGATTGCTCCGCCGGCTCGCAGCCGTTCGATCGTGTACGCGTCACGTTGCGCGACAAGGTCGGCGAAGGCCGGGCTGCCGCAGGCTGCGGTCAGACCGCGGACGAGGAAGCTGTCCTTCGCCGTGTAGGGAATTCCGTCCAGCGGCCCCCGGACTTCACGTCGCGCCCGGCGCTCGTCGGACGCACGGGCCTCGTCGAGGGCTTCGGGATTGATGACGACCATGGCGTTGAGAGCCGTCGCGCTCTCCGGCCGGTCGTACGCCGCGATGCGTGCGAGGTACGCGTTCACGAGGTCCACGGACCGCGCGGTACCGGATTCGAGGGCGTGGCGCAGCTCTGCGATGGATGCCTCGTAGACCTCGAATGTCATCGGGCGACCTCCTCCGGGGTGAGAGCGGGCTGCTGCTGGGTGATGCAGTGAATACCCCCGCCGCGGGCGAAGATCGCCCGGGAATCGACGGTGACGGCACGCCGTCCGGGATAGGCCGATTCGAGGATGTCACGAGCGGCGCGGTCCGCTCGGTCGTCTCCGAATCCGCACGAAATGATTCCTCCGTTGACTACGAGGTGGTTGACGTAGGAGTAGTCCACGAATCCGTCCTTGTCGCGGATGGCCGTGGGAGCCGGGACTTCGATGATCCGGAACCGGCGGCCGGCGGCGTCCGTCTCATCCGCGAGCCGAGCGCGCAGGTCGCGGGTCACGGCGAAGTCGGGGTGATCGGGATCGGTCTGCGTGTGCAGCAGCAGCACCCCGGGGGAGGGGATCGTCGCGACCATGTCGACGTGGCCCTTCGTTCCGAACAGCTCGTAGTCGCGCGTCAGTCCCCGGGCCAGCCATACGACCTTGGTCGCACCGAGCGTGCGCATGAACTCCGCCTCGACGTGGTCCCGGCGTGCGAACGGGTTGCGTCGGGGATCGAGCTGGACCGTCTTCGTCGCCAGTACCGTGCCCTCGCCGTCGACGTGGATGCCGCCGCCCTCGTTCACCAGCAGGGATCGCACAGCTTCGGCGCCGACCAGATCGGTCACCCGGCGGGCGATGTCGGCGGACAGGCGCCACTCGGACCACTCCGGGTCGCCCCAGCCGTTGAAGATCCATTCGACGGCGCCGAGGACGCCCGGCTGTTCGTCGTCGACGACGAACGTCGGGCCGAAGTCCCGCATCCAGAACTCGTCGAGAGGAGCCTCGACGAGGTCGATGTGTCCGCCCAGCATGCGCCTCGCGCGGTCCCGCTCGGTCGGATCGACGACCATGGTCACCGGTTCGAAGTCGGCGATCGCGTGCGCGACGGTGGTCCAGGAGTCGTAACCCGTCTGCTTGAACGTGTCGCCTTCCCCCAGGTTGCGGCCTTCACGGGGGAAGGCCATCCATGTGCGTGCATGGGGGGCGGTCTCGGACGGCATGCGCCATGTCATCGTGTTCTCCGAAGTGGTCGCGTGGTGAGCGATTTGCGTGCGGATGCTGCGCCTCGCACGTGTCGTCACCATCCCTCGGTGAGGACACGATCGAGAGCGGCGACCGCGTAGTCGGCGCTCTCGGCCGTGATGCACAGGGGCGGTTTGACCTTCAGAACGTTCGATCGTTCGGACGTGGTGAGGACGATCACGCCCAGTTCCCTCAGGCGTTCGCAGATCGCCGCGGCTTCCTGCGCCGCCGGTTCGAGGGTGTCCCGGTCGCGGACCAGTTCCACGCCGAGATAGAGGCCCTCGCCGTGGATCGGCCCGATGATGCCGTGCCGTTCCGCGAGCGCCCGGAAACCGGCCGCAAGGTGACGACCGATCTCCCGGGCGTTCCGTTGAGTGCCCTCGGCCTCCATGGCGTCGAGCACCGCGAGCCCGACGCGGCAGGAGAGCGGATTTCCGCCGGTCGAGGAGAAGAACTGCCCCTGGGAGGTGAGGGCGTCGGCCGCGGCCCGCGAGGTGATGACTCCCCCGATGGGGAAACCGTTGCCCATCGGCTTCGCGATGGCGATGACATCCGGCATGACTGCGGACCGCTCGAATCCCCAGAAGCCCGTCCCCGTGCGCCCGAAGCCGACCTGGACCTCGTCGGCGATGCACAAGCCGCCCGCCGCGCGCACCCGCGCGTAGACATCGGCGAGGTATCCCTCCGGCAGCAGGACTCCGCCGGCGTTGCCGAGCACCGATTCGCAGATGAATCCGGCCGCCGGGCGGCCACGGCGTGCGAGCCCGTCGAGATCGGCTCCGAGATCCGCGGCGTAGCGAGCGCCGACCGACCGGTCCTCCGCCGCGCCTCGGTATGTACCGCGGAAGCGGTTGGGAACGTCCGCGACATGAATCCACTCGGGACGTGTATCGAGAGCGTACGGGTTGTCGTAGGCGCTGGTGGTGACCGCGTCACTGGCCATTGTCCACCCGTGATAGGCCTCCCGAAGTGCGACGACGGTCTTGCGGCCGGTCGCCGCTTGCACGAGCCGCAGGGCGAGATCGACGGCCTCGGATCCGGAGTTCACGAGCACGACGGTGTCGAGCGGCGAATGTGGAGGAAGCAGCGCGAGAAGTCGCTCACTGTATTCGGCCAGCTCGCGGTAGAGAAAGCGCGAGTTCGTGTTGAGGATGCGAATCTGCCGGTCGACAGCGTCGGCGACACCAGGGTGCCCGTGCCCGAGGCCGGCCACGTTGTTGACGAGATCGACGTAGGCGCGGCCCGTGGTGTCGACGAGGTGGTGACGCCAACCGCGTTCGATCTGCATCGGATGCTCGTAATAGCGCTCCTGGGCACCGGCGAGGATCTGCTCGCGGCGTCGCTGTTCGTCGGCCGACTGGTCCCGCTCGGCCTGCGAAGGGAGGCCGAGCAGACCGGCCGGGTCGCGGGCGAGAGCCGACCATGCCGGTACCCGCTCCGGCGTGACCAGTCCCGAACGCCCGGTGTCCGGTTCCTTGACCGCGTCGACGGGCGGCGACGCGCCTTCGACCGCGTCGGCGCGAATGAGGGTGACGCAGATGCGGCGCGATTCCGACGCGGAGGGGAGCAGGCCCAGGCGCGTTCCCGGCGAAAGGACGCTGTTCACTTCGACATCGACGGAAAAACCGTCGATGTCGAGATACCAACCGTCGCCGAGGCGGAGCCTGACGCCGTGCTCGCCCGCGGCGAACACGGTGGCTTCGACGGGAGTCGTCACCACGAGCCGGGGCCCCGGGGCAACATGCAGTTCCGTGCCGATGGGCCAGGTCGCCGCGGCGTCCGGGCAGTCGATCGTCGTGCGGGTGAGGCGGTAGACGCCGAAGGGAAGCACCGCGACCGCGGAGCCACCGGCGAAGGCTCGCGCCACGAGGAGGTCCTCCGCGTCGGCGTCGAGCCACCGCCCGGCCTCCAGCCACGGGCTCTCCACACCGGCGTCCACCACGACAACGTCGCCGGCGATCTCGGGCAGCAGAGAACGGACAGGCAAGGACCGGGCGCGTTTCGGGTGAGGCTCCGGGGCATCCGCGCCGAGGCGATCCGGCACCGCGAGAGGGTCGGCGGAGCGAAGACGCACGGTCGCGTACTCGACGGCCTCGGCAAGCGGCACAGACGTCGCCGCATCGAAGATCGCCTGCTCGACGCGGATTCGGTCGCGTGCGTACGCGTTGTCGCCGTCGATCTCCAGTTGCCGCCATCCGCTCGCGACGAGGATGGCGCCGCGCAGGACGATGAGCGGCCACAGGGCTCGCGCCTCGGCGTCCGACAGCGGCGCACGGGAATGGAACGCCTCGACCGCGTCGAACACGCGCAGCGGACGCTCCGGTTCGTGATGCAGCAGCGACGACGCCGTGATCGCGAGCTCTGCGACGCGCCAGCCATAGGCGAGGTCACCGAGATCGAGCACGACGCGCGGGTGCAGACGGCCGTCCTCCCCGCGTACCCCCATGACGTTGTCGTCGGTGAGATCACCGTGGATCGCTTGGATCGGCAGGCCGCTCGCGACTTCGTCAAGGACGGATCGGGCCTCGTCGGCGGCGGCGGTCACGCGATGACGGAGCGCGCGATCGCGGATCGCGGGCGCACACCTCCCGACTTCCTGATGCGCGACCGCCATGACCCACATGTGCTCGCGGTCGAGTCCCGGATGCGCGAGAGTTGCGAGCGCGTTCACGGACGAGGCCGCGAGAGCGCCGAACTCCTGCAGCACCACGGGGGCGAGGTAACCCGCGTCGAGCATCGGTTCGCCGTCTGCGAACTCACTGCGCCGAACGGCATATCCGCCGCCGCTGCGCTGTGTCAGCTCCCCGTTCGGACCGGCCAGGACAACAGGAACGGGGATGCCCGCGGCGCGATAGGCGTCCAGTGCGACGTGCTGGGCATCACGGGCGTCGTCCCCGAAGGTCGGGTTGTCGATCCGCAGCACGCTGCGCGTTCCGTCGGGTTCCCGCAGGAGGAAATTGCGGTCCTGGTTGCTGCCCAGCTCGCGCGCCACCGCCTCGATGCCGTAGCAGTCCCGCGCGATGGTCTCCGCGTCCGTCTCGGAGACGGCCGGCCGCATCGATGCGCTGTGTCTGTCGTTCACGCGGTCCACGTCCCGCTGCCGTCGGAGGTGCCCCGGAGGAAGGAGAGGTGATCCGCGTCGGAGACCTCCAGCACGCGCAGGATGTTGCCGTGGGCGAGGCGCTCCAGGTCGGGTTCGCTCCAGCCGCGGCGGCGAAGCTCGTGCAGAAGCTCCTGGTAGCGCGAGACGTCTTCGAGACCCGCCGGCATCCGGTCGGTTCCGTCGTAGTCGGCGCCGATGCCCACCGCATGGACGCCCGCGACCTCGCGCACGTGCTCGATGTGATCGGCTACATCGGAGATGCCCACCGGGGGCATCTCCCCCTGCTCACCGGCACGTTCCCACGCGTGGCACTCGGCTGTGAGGAACGACGGCACGAAGGCGACCATGACGACGCCCTCGGCGGCGCCGACAGCGGCCAGAACATCGTCGGGGACGTTACGGGGGTGGTCGCAGATCCGGCGGGCGCCCGAGTGGCTCACGATCATGGGCCGCGTGCTCACGGCCAGCGCGTCTCGCATCGTCGCCGGGGAGACGTGGGCGAGATCGACCAGGACGCCGATCCGGTTCATCTCTTTGACGACATCCCGGCCGAAGTCGGTGAGGCCTCCATGCCGTGCGTCGTCCGTCGCCGAGTCTGCCCAGTGCGTGGTCCGTGACCAGGTGAGGGTGAGATAGCGCGCTCCGAGCCGGGCGTACTGACGCAACACGGCGAGCGAGCCACCCAGTTGCGCCCCGCCTTCGACCCCGATCAGGGAGGCGATTCGTCCCTCGTCGAAGGCAGCGCGTACATCGGCCGCGGTCCGGGCGAACCGTAGCCGAGTGGGGTAGGCGTCGACGAGACGGTGGACGAAGTCGATCTGCTCGAGCGTCGCCGTCACCTGGTCCGCGCCCACAAGTTCCGGATCGACCCATACCGACCAGAACTGTCCGCCGACGCCGCCGGCCGTCAGCCGTGGGAGATCGGTGTGCAGCCCGGGCACGTGCTCGTCAAGTCCTGCCGAGGCGTAACCGTGGTGTGCGCGCCGCGCCCACGCGAGGTCATTGTGTCCGTCGATGACCGGAATCATCCGAGCCGCACCTTTCTCTGGTTCTGACGTCGTTCCGGTGCCTGGCGAGCGCGGAAGGCGAAGCACCGAGGACATGGGCCGATGACGAGCCGCTCGCCCCGGCGGTGTTGCGCAACGCACGTCACGGAGTGAACGTCCGGTACAGCGGGTAGCCCGACAACGTCGCCCGGGTCGCCTTGCCGTCGAGGACGACGTCGAAAGCCAGCCGCTCCGGTGAACGCTCGTCCTCACCGATGCGGAAGCTGCCGTCGGGCAGCGGAACCAGCGGCTCGCCGAGGTCGCTCGCGAAGTCGCCTTGCCAGACCCAGAGACGGCCTCCGCTGCACTGCACCCGGATGTTGGAAAGCCACGGGTTGTAGCCGCGGTAATGGCCGACGACGGGCTTCCATTCCGCAGGCGGCTCCTCGATGACGCTGGGCTCCTGCGGCGCTTCCTCCAGCGCGGACTCGGGCAGCACGAGCGCAGGTGACGGGCGACCGGACAGCGCGGCGTCGACCCAATCGATCGCGAAGTGGGCGACGTCCGACCACGCTCCGCTGCCGTTCGCGAGGACGACAGCGCCCAGACCCCGTTCGCGGTCGCAGACGAGAGCGGCGTTGTAGCCGACCATTCCTCCGGTGTGCGCGACGTACTCGCGGCCCGCACGCTGGTACACATACATGCCGAGCCCGTAGGTGTAGGGCGGTTCCTCGGCCTCGACGCAGTCGGTGAACATCTCGTGCAGGCTGGCGGTCCGCAGAAGGCGGACGTCGCCTGGGCCGCTGCCGTCCCCCAGCAGGAGTCGTATCCAGGCGGTCATCTCCGAGGCCGTGGAGGCGATGCTGCCGTCGGCGGTGGCCGTCTCGAGCCAGTTCGCGGGCGCCAGTCCATCAGCGCGACGAGGCGCCCGGTCGTCGTAGAAGGGACCGTAGCCGACGGCGAGACGGCGGCGTGTGTCGTGCGTGATCGCCGCGTGCGATCCGGCCATGGCGAGCGGATCGAGCAGGCGCTCGGCGAGTACTTGCTCGTAGGGCCGGCGGTGGACCGCCTGCAGAACGAGGCCGAGCGCCTTGTAACCCGTGTTGGAGTAGTAGTGCCAGGTGCCGGGCGGGGTCGTCGCTTCCGTGTCGCGGAGCGCCCAGACCTCGAACGCGGACTCGCCCGTGTACTCCGCGCCGCCGACGATTCCCGCCGTGTGGTTCAGCAGATGCCGGACGGTGATCGGCGCGAACTTCGACTTCACCGTGAACCAGGGCAGGTAGCGGGTCACCGGTGCGTCCAGGTCGAGCAGCCCGCTGTCACGTGCCTGAAGGATCAGTGCCGCTGTGAATCCCTTGGAGATCGAACCGATCTCGAAGAGCGTGTCGTCACGGACGGGGCTCCCGGCGGCGAGGTCGGCGAATCCGGCGGACGTCTGTGCGAGAACCCCGTCCCGGTCCGTGATCGCCAGGGAGAGGCCGGCCGCCCACGAGGTGTCCTCCAGCACCCCGCGAACGGCCTTGGTGAAGTCGGGAGCAAGGGTGATCCTGGTGATCGCCATGGTGTTCTTCTCCGTGAAGTGATGATGAATGTTGCGGGGGCGTCCTCGGGTGCGTCAACGCACGCCGCGCCTCAGTGCCCGACCCGCGAGTGCGCCCGTGGGGTTCCCGTCACGCAGTGCGAAGCGGCCGTTGACGAGCACGTGGTGCATTCCTGTGGCGTAGCGGTGGGGTTCGGAGTACGTAGCGTGATCCTGGACCGCGTCCGGATCGAAGATCGCAAGGTCGGCCCACTCGCCGGCCTTGACCCTCCCTCGTCCGACGAGTCTCAGCGTGTCCGCCGGCAGGCTCGTCATGCGACGCACGGCCTCCTCCAGCGTCAGCAGGCCGTCACGCACGTATGGACCGAGGACGCGCGCAAAGGAGCCGTAGGCTCGCGGGTGTGTCGGGGAGTCCGAGAACGGCGGCTCCGTCGAGGCCGCTTCGGCGTCGGAGCACACACTCACCCACGACTGTTCCAGACCGAGGCGGATGTTCTCCTCCGACATGCAGAAGTAGAGGGCCTCCGTGTGCGGGTCCTCGGCCACGAGATCCAGGAGCGCTTCGAGGGGATCGCCGTAGCCACGGAGGGCACTGAACTGCGCCAACGTCTTTCCGGCAGCCTCGGCGTTCGCGCCGCGTCCGCCCTGGAGCAGGACACCTTCGGCGCCGCCCGCATCGAGATAGATGTTCTCCCACGTGCCGCCCGGCACCCGGATGTCCGCGATGATCTGCGCCCTGCCGACCGGGTCCGCGATACGTTTCAACAGGGCCTTCTCGCCGCCGTCGAAGTACCACGGTGGAATGCACGCGGCCAGGCTCGTACCGCCTGCCTCGTAGGGATAGAGATCGGCGCTGATCTCCATCCCTTCCTCGCGCGCGTCCGCGATCAGGCGGATCGCTTCGGCCATCCGGTGCCAGTTGTCACGGCCGGAGGCTTTGAGGTGCCACACATGTACCCGGCCGGCGGACATCCGGGCGATGTCGATCACCTCACGGACGGACTTCTCCAGATGCGCGGCCTCGTCCCTGATGTGTGAGATGTAGAGGGCGCCGTGCGCGCTCGCCACTCCCGCGTACGCCGCCAGCTCCTCGGTGGAGGCATAGATGCCGGGGGCGTACAGGAGTGACGAGCCGACGCCGAGTGCGCCGGCGGCGAGCTCCTCGTCGAGGATGCCGCAGACCGATCGGAGTTCGTCGTCGGTGAGCTGCCGTTCGTCCGCGCCGGCGCGGATCGCACGGAGATTGTGGGCGCCGACGAAACTCGCGACGTTCGGTCCGACGCCGTTGGCCTCGAGGCTCTCGAGGAAGTCGTTCAACCGCGGAAAGGCGGTGCGGACTCCGTCTTCCCGGGGCGTGGGATCGACGATTTCGACGGCGCGGTCGACGACCGGGCCGAGCGAGTATCCCTCTCCGAAGACTTCCGTGGTGACGCCCTGATACAGGTCCGACAATCCACGGGCGTCCTGCTGCAGCGACTCGTACGCGTGGCTCAGGATGTTGACGAACCCCGGAGCGACCACGAGCCCGGTCGCGTCGAGTTCGAATCGCCCGTCCGGCTCGATGTCCCCGACGTGAACGATTCGACCGCGCGAGACGGCGATGTCGGCGGTCTTCCGCGGCGCTCCGGTCCCGTCGACGACGGTACCGCCGCGGATCACGAGGTCGTTCGTCATCTCGGACATGTCACACGCCTTCCTTGGGGTCGAGGAGGTCGCGGCGCCTCAGATCCTCGTAGGTCTCGCGGCGGACCACCGCACGCGACCGCCCCCCGCCGACGAAGATCACGGGTGGCCGACGGGCACCGTTGTAGTTGTTCGACATGGTGTGGCAGTACGCCCCCGTCACGGGCACCGCCACGACATCGCCGACCCGGGGTTCGCGCAGCGCCACACCCGTGCTGATCCGGTCACCGGATTCGCAGTGCCTGCCGACGAGGTCCACGGCCTCTCCGCCGCCGACGCGGTTCACGACGGTCGCCTCGAACCTTTGCCCGTACAGGGACACTTCGAGGTTGTCACCCATGCCTCCGTCGACCGCGACGAACGTCGGTCGTCCCTCCTTCACCGAGACGACCCGGTACAGCGTCAGCCCGCTTCGCGCCACGACGCTGCGGCCCGGCTCGATCAGCAACTGCGCGTGCGCCGGCAGATACTTCGTGGCGGCGCCGATGAGGCCGTCGAGCCAGGCTTCGACGCTCGGCGGAGCGTCGTCGTATGTGTAGCGGACGCCCAGACCGCCGCCCAGATCGTAGATGTCGAACTCGCCGTAGGAGGCGAGTGCTCGCACGGCCGCAACATAGGGCTCGACCTCGCATATCTGGCTTCCGATGTGCATGTGCAGACCGCGAAGATCGAGGTGCTCACTGGAACGGAGGCGAGCGATCGCCCGTTGGGCGTCTGCCCGCTGCAGACCGAACTTCGATCCCTGCTTTCCTGTCGCCAGCGCCTCGTGCGTCTCGGCGGCGACATCGGGGAGCACACGGATCAGGACGTCCTGGCGGCCGGTGACGATCTCTTCCAGCTTCGCGATGTCATCGAAGTTGTCGATGACGATGAGCCCCACTCCCGCGTCGACCGCGGCCTGGAGTTCGTCCACCGATTTCGCGTTGCCGTGCATCACGATGGTGTCGGGTTCAACCCCCGCACCGAGCGCGAGAACAAGCTCGCCACCGCCCGCGACATCCGCTCCGAGCCCCGCTTCCGCGAGCGTCCGATAGACAGCTGTCGCCGGGAACGCTTTCGATGCGAAGACAACGCGTGAGTTCGGCCATCTGGCGGCCAGCGCCTCGCGGAACAATGTCGCCTGGCGGATCAGCGCGGTCTCGTCGAGCACGTAGGCAGGGGTGCCGAACCGCTGCGCGATATCCGTCAGCCGAACGCCGCCCACGACCAACTCGTCCTCGGCATCAACATATGTTCCTTCGGGGAACAATTCAATCAATGCGCGCGCGTCGTCGTTCGGATTTGTGTCTGATGCGTCGAGGGTCGACGTCGTCATATGGGTTCCCGCCTTCTGATTTACGAACAGGCTAGGGACTCCATCCGGGGCGAATCTGTAGCCGATGTGACTAGTATTCGCGAATGAACTTGTCTGATCGGCCAGTTGCCGGCTGCTCCCTGGAGGAGCTGCTGCAGCGGGTGCTCCCGCTGCAGGTCACCGTTCTCGTCGAGTCGACCGCCGCGGGCGCGCTTTTCGTGCGTAGCACCGTCATCGCGGGGCCGGGGGAGGGGCTACCCGATGTGTCGGGTGGCATCCTGCTGCTGGCGGGGTACGGCGACGTGCCGCAGATCGAGGCATCGGTGAGGGAAGCCGCCGAGCGTGGGTTCGGTGCGGTGTTCCTCCGATCGGGCGCGTCGGCGACGCCGACGGTCCTGCGCACGGCAGCCGAGGCCGGGGTTTCGCTGATGTCTTTCGACAGCGAGCTGAACTGGCGTGAGCTGGCCGCGCTGCTCGACACGGTGATCGAATCGCACTGGGCGCCGTCCGATGGAGGACCCGCCGTCGGTGTCGAGGAGCTGTACGTGATCGCCGACGCGGTCGCGGCGACGATCGGTGGCTCGGTGTCGATCGAGGATCTCTCTCAGCGCGTCGTCGCCTACTCGAGCGTTCCGGGCCAGCGTATCGACGCGGTGCGCAGCGAAGGCATCCTCGACCGGAGCGCTCCGCACGATCCGGGAGATCGGGAACGGTACGGGCGCATCCTGCGGTCCGACGGCGTGGTCAGGTTCGAGCGCAACGGTGACGAACTCGCGCGTGCGGCGATGGCCGTCAAGGCCGGCGACCTTCCGCTCGGCACGATTTGGGCGATCGAGGGCGAAAACGGCATGAGCCCTCGTGACGAAGCCGCTCTGCGGCAGGGCGCTCAGTTGGCGGCGTTGCACATGCTGCGTGCGCGCAGCCCCTTCGAGCTCCAGCACGAACTCCGCGGCGACGCTCTGCGGTCGCTCATCGACGGAACGGGGAACGCGGACGGTGCCCGTACGCGGCTCCGTTTGCGGGACGATGTGCCTCGCGCGCTGCTCGCGTTCGGATTCGGGGGCACAGGGGCGGACCGGTCCGAATCCTCGGCGACGGCCGGCGCCACACAGAATGTCGCACGCCAGATCAGCGCTCTGCGCCCCAGCGCCCCGATCACGGTGTCCGGAGGGGTTGTCTACGTCCTCCTCGCTGACGATCAGGTGAGCTCTGCCGCGTCCTCCCTGGCCGAGTCGATCACCGGCATCCCGGGAAGCCGAGCGCGGCGACGGCTGTTCGGCGCGGTGGCCGTCGACCATGACGCGACGCGGCCGCTCACGGATCTGCGCGCCGAGGCGGACGACGTGCTGGAGGCGCTCGTCGTCCGCTCGGACCGGCCTACCGCAACCCTGCGCGACGTCCGGGTGGACGTGATTCTGCGACACGTCGCAGCCGAGCTGACGAGAACTCCCTGGCTGCGTGATACGGAGATCGCCCGGATCTTCACCGCCTCGGCCCGCAATCGGGAGATCGCCAACAGCGTGGCGGCGTGGTTCGAGGCACGGTTCGAGGTGAGCCGGGCGGCGCAGGAACTCCAGGTACACCCCAACACGCTGCGGTATCGGCTTCGCCGCTTCTCCGAACTGACAGGAGTGGACCTGGAGGATGCCGATTCGTGCTTGAGCGTCTGGTTGCAGCTGCGCACGCATTCCGGAGTCCGGGCCTCCTGACGCGGGGCGTGACCGAAGAGGCGTTGCGGTCCGATTCCCGAGAATCGATGTCCGCTACGGCTTCCTGATCACGCGAAAGCGACTCACGTCGGGAACCACGGCGCCTCGAACGTACCCGCCCGGTGAACGGGCAACCTGCAGTAGGAAGTCGACGGCGGGTCGAGTGATTTCCTCACCGGGCAGAATATTGGGGATTCCCGGAGGATACGCGGATAGGGCGTCAGCGCTCGTCCGGCCCACCGCCTCCGTGTGCGGGACGACCTCGGACGGCGCGTAGAACGCGTCACGCGGAGAGACCTGTGTTCTCCCGGGCGACGGCAGGTCCGCCGGGTCGCCGATCTCGTTCGGCACCGCGTCTCCCCGGGTTTCGAGGACGGCGTCGATGAGTCGGTCGAACGAGGTTCGCTTGCCGATCCCCACGAGCGGGACGAGCGTCGTGCGCGTCGCCATCTCCACCCATACGCCGAAGTCGCGCGCCAACGTGAGCCGCAGGGCGTGCGCATCCGCGCAGATCCCGCTGACGTCGATCGGCATGCGCAGGGGATCATGGTCGACGATGTCCGGGTGGGAGAAAAAGGTGTCCTCGATCAACGAGATTCCTTGCTCCGCCCGAATGCGGTCACGCGCCGCTCCCAGGGCACGCAGCGCGTCGTCGACGTGCGGCCCGCCCCGTTGAAGGTCGCGACGGGCGACATCGATCGATCCGATCAGCAGTGAACTCTCACTCGTGGAGGTCGTCATTCGATAGGCCCGTTCGAGAGCGGGCTCCAGAGTGTCGGCGAGATCGGTGTCGCCGAGGTGCAGCATCGCGCTCTGGTGCAGGGACGACGTCATCTTGTGCGTACTCATGACGACGATGTCGGCCCCCTGCCGCACGGGGGAGGGGGGCAGGTCCGGGTGGAACCCGAAGTGGGCTCCCCAGGCGCAGTCGACGATGAGCACGGCGCCCGCGTCGTGGACCAACCGGGCGATGGTCGGCACGTCGGCGACCGCCCCGAAATAGCTCGGGCTCACGATGTAGACCGCTGTCACCGGCCCGGGATGGTCGGCGATCGCCTTCGCGATGGACGCCGGCGTGACACCGTGGGCGATGCCGTTGCGTACGTCCACGCCGGGCAGGGCGTAGGCCGGACGCAACCCGGCGAGGATGACGCCGTCCACGACACTCGAGTGCGCGCTGCGCTGAATGACGATCCCGTCACCCAGCTGACTCACCGCGAGTGCCGCGAGCCGGTTGCCCTGCGAGGACCCACTCGTGAGGAACCAGGTCCGCCGGGCGCCCCATGCCCTGGCGGCCAGCTGATGGGCACGCTCGCGCGGGGAGTCTCTTCCGAGGTCGATGCCGTCGAGCAGCTGTGTGACATCGATGGCCAGCGCCCGTTCCCCGGCGAACTCCGCCTGCCCTGCGGCGAAACCGTCGCCGGTGGCACCATGGCCGGGCACCATGAACGACACCGGCCTGCGGGCGGCATGACGAAGCAATGCGTCGGCGTACGGTGCTTCGTCGTCTGCACCGGCCCGAGGACGTCCGTCGTAGTGGATGGTCGGTTTCATCCTTCACGTTCCTTCATGGCCGGCTCGGTGCTGCTCGCTTGGCAGCGCGGCCAGCAGCTCACGCGTGTAGGTGTGTTGCGGATTCAGCAGCACTTCTTCGGTCGTTCCGACCTCGACCAGCCGGCCGGATCGCATCACCGCGACACGATCGGCGATGTTCCAGGCCAGGCCGAGATCGTGCGTGACGACCATGACGCTGAGGCGCATCTGTTCGCGCAACCGGAGGAAGAGGCTGAGGATCTCTCCGCGGAGCGACGCGTCGAGGCTTGCGACGGGCTCGTCGGCGATGATGGTCTCGGGTTCGACGGCGAGCGCGCCGGCGATGAGGACGCGTTGACGCTGACCGCCGGAAAGCTCGTGAGGGTAGCTCAGGAAGAACTGCTCCGGCGGGCGCAGGCCGGCATTCGAGAGTGCTCGTGCCACGAGATCGACCTCGGTGACGTCATCGCCGCGGGCGTTGTGCTCGGCGACGAGCCGGTGCAGCCGAATGCCCTCGGCCACCGACTCGTACACGGAGTGCTTCGGGTTGAGCGCACCCGACGGGTCCTGCATGACGAGCTGGACCCGGCGGCGGTAGCCGCGCAGCGCGGCGCCACCGGTGGGAAGCCGCTTGCCGAGAGCGGTCACCTCTCCGCTCGTGGGACGTTCGAGGCCGAGAAGCGCTCTGCTCAGCGTCGTCTTTCCGGAGCCCGACGCACCGACCAGAGCCAGGATCTCGCCGTCCCGGACCTCGAGGTTCACGCCGTCAACGGCACGGACCTCGCTGCGACCGTGGAGTGAGGGGAACGTGACATGGAGATCGGTCGCGCTCAGCACGATGCGGTTCATCGGGCCACCGTCGATTCCGTACGGGCGATGCCCAGATCCTCGGCGCGCAGGCAGCCGGTTTTCAGCCCGTGTGCGTACCTGGCGAACTCCGGCTTGTGGACGAGGCAGTCGCCGTCGAGAGACGTGCACTGCGCGGCGAATTCACGCTCGGCCACGTCGTCGACGACGGTGACCGGATCGTCCGCGAGCCCCTGGGGCCGATACCTCGACGCCGGGTCGCCGATCGTGGGGAACGCGCCTGCGAGAGCCCGCGTATAGGGATGCTTCGCCTGCGCGAACACCCTCGGACCGGGAGCCTGCTCTACGATGCGGCCGCCGTGCATGACGACCACTTCGTCGCACACGCTCGACAGGACTGCGAGGTCGTGGCTGATCATCATCAAGCCGAGTTCGAGCTCGACCGCCAGGTTTCGAAGCAGGCGCAGGATCTGGGCCTGCACTTTCACGTCGAGCGCGGTGGTCGCTTCGTCGGCGATCAGCAGCTTGGGGTCGCAGGCGAGCGCCATGGCGATCATGATGCGCTGCTTCTGTCCGCCCGAAAGCTGATGGGGGTAGCTGTACGTGTGCTCCGCCGCGAGGCCCACCATGTCGAGCAGTTCGGCCACGCGGAGATCGCATGCACGCCGCGTCGTCTCGGGTCGGTGGACGAGAATGGGTTCGGCGATCTGCTCGCCCACCGTCCGCACGGGGTTGAGCGAGTTCATCGCTCCCTGAAAGACGATCGCGGCATCCGACCAGCGCATGCGGCGCAGCGCGCCCCAGGTGAGGGAGTTGACGTCCTTGCCGCAGACCTCGACCCGCCCCTCCACGCCTGCCCTGCGGGGGTGGAGCCGCAGCACGGCGCTCGCCACCGTGGACTTTCCCGAACCCGATTCGCCGGCGATGCCAAGGGAGCGGCCTTGGTCGAGTGAGAGAGAAACGCCGCGCACGGCGGCGATGTCTCCTCGACCGGATCGGTACGTGACCCGGAGATCTTCGATCCTCAGCAGTTGGGTCATCGGCCCTCCTTGAGGCGCGGATTGACGATGTCCTCGAGCGCTTGGCCGGCCATCGTGAACGCGAGTACCACCACGATGACGCAGATACCGGGCGGGAGCAGCGCCCACCATGCCCCCAGCGACACGGCGCCGGTGCCGAACGCCGCGTTGAGCATCGTGCCCCAGGAAACCGCTGTCGGGTCGCCGAAGCCGAGGAAGGACAGCGTGGTCTCGGCAAGAACCGACCCGGCGACCGTGAGTGTCGTGTTCGCGAACACGAGCGGCAGCACGTTGGGGAACACATGTTTCGACATGAGGTGCCAGGGCCCCGCGCCGAGCACCCGCGCTCGTTCCATGAACGGCCGTTCGCGCACCGAGAATGTCTGCGCCCGGATCACCAGCGCGGTCGCGGGCCAGCCGGTGATGCCGATCACCACGATGATCGAGAACAAGGAGCCGCCCAGCAAGGTCGCCAGGACGAGGGCGAGGGGCAGGAATGGAATGACGATGAACCATTCGGTGAGCCGGAAGAGGACGGTGCCTGCCCACCCGTCCGATATCCCCGAGGCCATGCCGACGATCGTGCCGATCACCATCGAGATGACCGTGGCCATCAGGCCGACCAGAAGCGGCACACGGGCCCCGAATATGAGCAGGGTGAGTATCGAACGTCCGTTGTCATCGGTTCCGAGCGGATACTTTTGGCTCGGCGGCGCCAGGATCGGACCCGACGCGGCACTCACGCGCAACTCATGGGAGTCGGCCAGCAGCGGCGCGAAGACCGCGATGACCGCGAAGACCAGGAGCACGGCGAGTCCGACCATGCCCGCCCGGTTCGCGCGGAACTTCGCCCACGTACGACCCCAGGCTTCGCGACGGAGCTTCCAACGGAGCGCTCTCGCGCTGGACCGTCGAGGGGGAGCGGGTGCTGTGGTCATGCTTTCACCCTCGGATCTTGGAGTGCGTAGATGAAGTTCGCCACCATGTTGGCGACCACGACCGCGGCTGAGAAAAGGAGGAACAGCCCCTGCAGAAGCGGCAGATCGGGGATCCTCATGGCTTCGCTCGTGAGCAGTCCGAGCCCCGGGATGGAGAAGACGGTCTCGATGGTGATCGCACCACCCACGGTGAACGCCAGGTTGAGTGCGATGAGCGTGGTCATGGGCAACCGAGCGTTCGGGAGTGCATGCCTGTGCAGGACCTGCCGGTCGGAGAGCCCCTTGGCGCGCCCGGTGAGCAGGTAGTCCTCTCCCATGACGTCGAGCATGGACGACCGCATGATCATCGAGTATTCGGCGAGATATGTGACCGTCAGCGTCGTCGTCGGCAGGACGAGGTGCCAGATGGTGTCCGCGACGCCCTCGACGCTCATCGGTGCGACTCCGGGCGAATGGAGCCCGCCGATGGGGAAGACGCCGAAGATCGGATTGGCGGCGAACACCATGAACAGCAACAGACCGAGCCACCATTCCGGCATGGAGTACAGGACGGTCGCGAAGGCCGATGTCGAGCGGTCGAACCGCCCGCCGTGCTTCCACGCCTGACGGCTGCCTAGCCGGCTGCCCAGCCAGATCGAGAGAACCGTCGCCGGCAGGACGAGGAGGAGGGTCGGCCATACGCGCTCCCCGATGAGGTCGGGGACCGGTTTGGAGTACTGGAAGGAAACGCCGAAGTCTCCCGTGAAGACCTGCTTCAGGTACTTTCCGAACTGCATCCAGAGCGATTCGTCGAGTCCCAGTCGGCGCCGGATCTCTTCCAGGTCCTCTGCGGTACGAGCCTTTCCTCGGCCGAGGGTCCGTTCGGGATGGGGGTTGATCACCCGGAACAGGAAGAAGTTCACGACGATGACGAACATCAGCGCGCAAGCCGAACCGGCGAACTGCGTCAGCACGAACCTGCGGCTGAAGCGGCCGGCGAGCCGTGAACGTCGATGAGGAAAGCCTGGTCCGACCAGCCCGTCGACATGGGTGGCGGTAGAGATCGATGGCGACGTCATTCTCGCTCCTCCGCTGTCGCTCGGCGCCATCGCGCTACTGCGAATCGCCCGAGTAGCAAGACCAGAATCAGCGCTGCGAGGCTGCGGTAGACGACTGTGGCCGTTCTTCGCGCCGTTCGGTCCGCACTCACGTCCTGAGCGGCACCATCGGTCGGCCTCAGGTCGTAGAGACTGGTGACGTCGGCCATGACGTCACCACCGGGCTGAAACGCGGAGGTCCATCCCGTCCACCGATCGCTGCGATATGCCTGCTGCGCCATCGGCTGTCCCATCACGATGTAGGGAGCATCGTGGTAGAGAATCTGCTGCATCTTCTTGACGATCTCGACGCGCTTGTCGTGGTCCAGTTCGTTTTTCTGTTCGGTGTACAGATCGTCGTATTCCTTGGAGCAGTACCAGCTGTCACTCTGAAGCGAGCGTTGGTCGCAGGTCAGGTAGACGAGCATCGCGTCCGGGTCGTCACTGAAGCCCCAGCCCCACCAGAACATGTCGTAATTCCCGCTGAGGATTTCGTCGGTCAGCTTGTCGGCCGTCATCGCGTCGATCGTGATGTCGAATCCGAGATTCTGCATCCACTCGCGGACGAGTCGAGTGGCGAGAAGGGACGACTGGTCCGACGCGTCGACCGCGATCCGGAGCCGTGGTACCGAGCGGCCGGTCGGAAGGGTGCGCCTGCCGTGGGCGTCCAGCTTGTAGCCGGCCTCGTCGAGCCTCCGGGCGGCGAGTTTCGGATCGTACGTCGTGCCGTCTGCCGGCGGCTTCCACTGGAAGTCCGGGAAGCCGTCGGGGACGATCGTCCTCAGAGGTGACAGACCTCCTTTGAACGCCTTGCGCGAAAGCTCCGCCGGATCGAAGGCGGTGGACAACGCGAAACGGAACTTGGGATCGAGAACCGCAGGGTTCGGATCACCGAGCGGCCGGCCTGTCTTGAGGTCGGAAGAGCCCGAATTGAAACCCACTTCGACGAAGTTGCCGAGGAGCGGGAATTGGCCGGCGTACATGTGCTGCCGACTCTTGAGCTTTCGAACCTGTAGCGCGTTCACGCTCGGTGTATAGTCGATCTCCCCCTTTCGAATCGCCTGCATGATCGTGTCCTGTGCTTTGAAGAACCGCCAGTCGACGTACGCGACCGGACTGAGCCCACGCCAGCTACCGGGCCACGCTTCGAAGCGGTACAACGAGCTGCCCGCCCCTCCCTCGAGGAGTCGGTAGGGCCCGGATGTCACCAAGCTTTTCGGACCGAGAGGATACTGGTCGAGCTTCTCGTCGGGATAATGCTCAAGGATGTGTTTCGGGAGTATAGGGATCGGCATTTTGGGCAGCGTCGCGCTCGGCGCGCCAAGGCTCAGCTCGACGGTGATGTCATCCGGGGCGTTCACGGTTTTCACGTTGTCGAGATAATTTCCCCATGTACTGTTCCCCTGCCCACCCTCGAGCACGCGGCCGAGCGTATATGCTGCGTCGGCTGCGGTGAGCGGTTTCCCGTCGCTCCATTTGAGACCAGGCCGCATGTGGTACGTGACGGTAAGGCCGTCGGCCGCGACATTCCACGATTCGGCGAGCCCCGGTCCCTGTTCGGCGAGGGAATCGTGAGAGGGCGAGGTCAGTGCCTCGAACAGGTACGGTATCAGGGCGTACGAGTTGGACAGGATGTATGTCAAGGGATTAAGCGTGTCGACCTCGCCAACGGCCCCGATAGTGAGCTTTCCGCCCGCGCCCCGCGAACCCGCGCTGCTGGGTCCGGATGCAACCGAATCGGTCCCTGATCGATGACCGGAAACGGCGGAGGAGGCGGTAAACATGCTGGTAAGGAACGCTGCTAGAGCTATCGCTGCCAGAGACGCGGTGGCGACTCGCGCGAAAGAGACTCGGGGGTGAAACCTGCGACAACCTGATGCGGATCTCCACGACATACTGGGCCTCCCTCACGCCGGTGACCGGCGTGTCCACGTCCTCGAAGGTGCGCCCTCGTGGCACGTGCGTTTCGTATTCCGATCAGTAGACCAGCCGATGCCCTGGGCATCTTTGGCGCTTCGGCTGAATTTGGCGCGGCAGATTTAGAGGAGTTGCCACAAAGGGCCGATTCGGCGGCTTGGGGCGTGTCGCCGGGTTCGGCGGGGCGTTGCGGTGGGTGTGGGGAAGGCGCCGCTGTGGTTGGTCTCGGACGAGTTGTGGGCTCGGGTTGAGCCGTTGTTGCCGTTGTTGCCGTTGCGGCACAGGGGGGCGGAATCCCGGGCGCTTTCCCCTCTTGCGGTCATGGTGATCGGCTCCAATAAGC
This sequence comes from Embleya sp. NPDC020886, assembly GCF_044333915.1. Lineage (NCBI taxonomy): Bacteria > Bacillati > Actinomycetota > Actinomycetes > Kitasatosporales > Streptomycetaceae > Embleya > Embleya sp. NPDC020886. The sequence continues at coordinate 918,951 of NZ_JBIRRX010000003.1, forward strand.
CGAAATTCGCCCGACACGTGAGGAACCGCGTGCTCGGGTCGAGCGCCTCGAAAGGTGGGCATGTATGCGCTGCCTGCGTCGAGGCGTGAAGCATCAGTCCGGGCGACGGACAGGCGGTCCGGGTGGACGCACCGGCCGGCATCGACATCCCAGGACGCGGCCGGGCTCAGGGGCAGGGCATGAGGACATGGCACCACCGTCCTCGGCCACGACGAGCACCCCCGCACGGGACGCCACACGAACCGAGGCTCAGCCACCCCCCTGGAAAACGATCCTCGGACGCCTGCGAAACCGTTCGCAAAAGCACCGCAGGTCACCTGTTCGATGCCCGGCTCCGCTTGACACCTCGAAAGAGTGAGTGATTGAGTACTCACATGAAGACGGAACAACGAAGGACGCTCTCCACCGCGGAGGAACGCCGAGGAACGGTGCTGCGCACCGCGATCGGCGCCTTCGCGGCCCGGGGCTACTTCGGCACCACGACCGCAGAGGTGGGCAAGGCCGCCGGCATTTCGCAGGCGTACGTGTTCCGGCTCTTCCCCAACAAGGAAAGCCTGTTCGCCGCGGTGGTCGAGCACTGCTTCGCGCGGATTCGGGAGAGTCTGGAGCGCGGTGCCGCAGGTGCCGAGAGCAGTTCGGCGGAGGTCGTACTGGCTGCGATGGGGGACGAGTACGCCCGCCTGATCAGCGACAACGACCTGCTGATGGTGCAGATCCACGCCCAGGCCGCCGCCGCGTCCGAGGTGGTGATCCGCGATGTGGTGCGGACCGGATACGCACGGCTCGTCGAGTATGTGCGCGGTGCCTCGGGCGGCACCGACGCGCAGGTCCAGGAGTTCTTCGCCCGGGGCGCGTTGTGTCACCTGGTGTCCGCCATCGGCGCGCACGAGGCGGACGGCCCGTGGGCCCGGACGCTCACGACGGGCATCCGGCACCACTGAGTCGCGGACTCCCGCGCATCCCGCGCCATCCCCGGAAGTTCCGAGGGCGACCCGATGCACCGCGTCGTGTCGCTCCCGGCTGCTTTCGGATCGAAGAGTGAGTGATCAACCAGTCATGGTCGGCGATCGGATCGGCGACCGAAGCAACCCAGGAGGAACCGTCATGTTCGCAGCCGTCACCGCCGGCCTCACCGCCCGGCCGTTGGCCATGGGCGCCGGTATGGCACCCATCGGCGTCGACGAGTCGGCGCCGGTCATCACCCGTGACGAGATCGTCATCCACGCGCCACTGGACCGGGTATGGCGCATCCAGACCGACGTCGAGGGCCGGCCGTCCTGGCAGCCGGGCGTTTCCTCGGTGGTCAAGCGCACGCCGGGAGCGCTGCGTCCGGGCTCGTCGTGGGTCTGGTCGACCGAGGGCCTGGAAGGCATCACGTCGACCGTCAAGCAGGTGCAGCCCAAGGAGCGGATCGTGTGGGGCGGCCCCGCGCAGGGCATCACCGCGGTCCACGTGTGGACGTTCGCCAAGACCGAGAACGGCGTCGTGGTGCACACCGAGGAGTCCTGGGCCGGCGAACCGGTCGAGGCGAACCGGGAGTTCCTGCAGGGCGCGCTGGACGCCTCCCTGGACCACTGGCTCCACAACCTCAAGGCGCGCGCCGAGGGGCGGTGCGACTGAACGCGCGCTGCCCGCGGAGGGCTCTTTTTTCGACCCAAAGAATGATTGATCAATCACTCACAATCGACAATGTCCAGGAGGCTCCCATGTCCGGTCCCCGCCGCCGCCCCGCGGGCGCGCCCACCGCCGCGGCGGCTGCTCCGCACGTCGCCCGATCCGGGCCGATCCTTGCCGTACTGGCCTGTGCCCAATTCGTCGTCGTGCTCAGCACCTCGATCGTCAACGTGGCATTGCCGCAGGTCAGAGACGGGGTCGGGCTGTCCGGCACCGGGATGGCCTGGGTCATCAACGCCTACGGCCTGGCCTTCGGCGCGCTGCTCCTGCTCGGCGGGCGGGTGGCCGACCTGCTCGGCCGCCGCCGGGTGCTCAACGCGGGACTCGTGATCTTCACGGCGGCCTCGGCCGCCGCGGGGATCGCCACAGGCGGCGGTGTGCTCATCGCCGCCCGCGCGGCACAGGGCGTCGGCGCCGCGGCCGTCGCGCCGGCCGCGCTGTCCCTGGTCATGCAGGTCTTCCCACCCGGCCCCGCGCGGGGGAAGGCGCTCGGCGTGTGGGGCGCGGTATCCGGCGCGGGCGGCGCCGCGGGCGTCCTGCTCGGCGGTGTGCTCACCGAAGGGCTCGGGTGGCGCGCGGTGTTCTTCGCGAGCGCCCTCGCCGCCGCGGCCGTCCTGGCGGTCGGCCTGCGCGTACTGCCCGACTCCGCCACGACGGGCGACGGCCTGCGCTCCCTCGACATCGGCGGCGCCCTGGCCGTCACCCTCGGGCTGGTCGCCCTGGTGTACGGCCTGACCACCGCGGGCCGTTCCGGATGGACCGACACATGGGTCCTGGCGTCGATCGCCGTGGCCGTCGTCCTGCTCGTGCTCTTCGCCGTACTGGAACTGCGCCACCCCCGACCGCTGTTGCCGCCCCGACTGGTCCGGGTCGGCGCGGTCGCCCCGGCCAATGTGGTGATGGCGCTGCTGGGCGGCGTCTGGGTCGGCCTGTTCTTCTTCCTTCCGCTCTACCAGCAACAGGTCCTCGGCGACAGCCCGCTGCGCGCCGGGGTCACCCAACTGCCGCTGGCCGTCGCGAACATGATCGGCGCGGCGATCGCCCCGAGGCTGGCCCGCCGGATCGGGGCGACGCCCACGCTCACGGCCGGCATGACCCTGCTCGCTGCCGGGCTGCTGTGGTTGTCGCAGATCTCCGCCGACGGCAGCTTCACCGGCGACATCCTCGGCCCGACCGTCGTGGTCGGCCTGGGCCTCGGCGCGGCGTTCGTGCAGTTGACCGGCGCCGCCGTGGCCGGGGTCCCGGCCAAGGACGGCGGACTGGCCGGCGGACTGGTCAACACCACGCGCCAGATCGGCGGTGCGCTGGGACTGGCCGTGCTGGGCACGCTGGCCGCGTCCCGGACCGAGGCCGCCCGAGGCACCACGCACATCGTGGCGCTCACCGACGGCTACCGGATCGCGTTCCTGGTCTCGGCGGCGATCGCCGTCGTAGGTACCGCACTGACCCCGCTGCTCGCCCGTCGGGCAACCGACCCCGCCACGCCGACACCGGCCGCCGAGCGCTCCTGACCGACCTCGCCCCGGCCCCGACCACCACCGCGCACCACGTTTTCGAAGGGAAGCTCACCATGAACTCCGTCGACACCCACGACAGCACCGAGAAGAAGCCCTACCTCTCCGGGCACTACGCCCCGGTCGCCGACGAGATCACCGCCACCGATCTGATCGTCGAAGGCGCCCTCCCGCCCGAGTTGACCGGCAGCCTGCTGCGGGCGAGCCACAACCCCAAGCCCGGTGTCGTCACCTCCCACTGGTTCAAGGGCAGCGGCATGGTGCACGGCATCCGCCTCCGCGAGGGCCGTGCCGAGTGGTACCGCAACCGCTGGGTCCGCACCCCCGCACTCGACGGTGCCCCGTATGCGACCGAGCGCGGTCCCGACTTCACCGTCAGCACGGCCGGCACGCACGTCATCGAACACGCCGGCCGCCTGCTCGCGCTGTGCGAGTCCGCGCTCCCGTACGAGATCACGCCCGAACTCGACACCGTCGGCGCCTACGACTTCGGCGGCAAGCTGACGTCCTTCATGACGGCGCATCCGAAGGAGGACCCGGTCACCGGCGACCTGCACTTCTTCGCCTCGTCACCGTTCCCGCCTTTCCTGACCTACTACGTCGTGGCCCGGGACGGCGAGTTGACCATCAGTCAGGAAGTGCCGGGCGCGAGCGCGGCACTCAAGCACGACTTCGCCATCACCGAGAACCACGTCCTTTTCCTCGAGGGGTCCGTCACCTTCGATCCGACCGAACACTCCGGCATCCCGTACGGATGGAGCGACGACCAGCCCTGCCGGATCGGCGTCATGCCGCAGGGCCCGGCAGGCGCCGCCGCCATCCGCTGGTACGACGTCGCCGCCGGCTTCGGCATGCACTTCGCCAACGCCTACGAGGACGCCCTCGGCCGGATCGTCATCGAAGGCGCCATCGTGGACCGCACCGGCTGGGACCGCTCGTGGGCGTGGTGGACCGGCCGCCCCGGCCGTGGCGCCGAACCCACCTCCGGCTCCACCAGTCGCCGCTGGGTCGTCGATCCGGCTTCGGGGACCGCGTGCGAGGAGCAGACCGACGACCTCATCGTGGAGTTCCCCACCATCAACGAGAGCCGCCTCGGCCGCATTCACCGCTATCAGTACGCACTGGCCTTCCCGAACGACGAAGGCATCGGCAACCACACCCTGGTCAAGTACGACCGCGCCACCGGTGCCCGGCAATTGCGTCCGGTCGGCGTCGGCCAACTCCCCAGCGAGGCCGTCTTCGTGGCGGCGGCGGACGCCGTCGACGAGGACCACGGCTATCTCCTGACCGTCGTCGGCGATCTCAACACCGAGCGCTCGCGACTGCTGGTCCTGGACGCCCGCGACCTGACCGCCGCCCCGGTCGCCACCGTCCGTCTCCCGCGCCGAATCCCGGCGATGATCCACGGTTCCTGGATTCCGGACCCGAACTGACCCCTGCCAAGGCGATCGGCACCCCGTACGCAACATCGGCGGGGCCGGTCCGACACGTCGGACGACCGACGTGACCCACGTTCGCCGAACAGCCCCCGTGCGACGCACGGGGGCTGTTCGGCCACCACCACCCGTCCGCACCACCGCGCCCATGGAGGCCGCCATGACCGACCGGATCACCACCGCCACGTCCACCACACCGTCGTCCGCTCGGGGCCGGGCCGTCGACAACCGGCTGTCCCACGTGAGTTCGGCCTCGCCTGGCTCATCGGACACGGCACCTCCGCACCGTCGCACCGCCGCGCAGGTGCCGCGAGGTTCAGCCGGCGTTCGTGAGCATGTGCTCCGAAAGGGTCCACAGGCGTTGGGCGTTGGGCGTTGTCGGGGGTCCGGGGCGTAGCGGGCAACGCCCCTCAGGGGCGCTGCGGCGGTCCAGGACCTCGGCTTCGTTGCAGTCGGTGAAGTAGCGACCGCCGATGCCGTCGAGCAGGGGCGAGCCGGCGAGGAGGACGGAGGCGGCGGCTCCTTGCTCGACCGTTCGGGAGGGTCTTGTTCGCCGGGGGCGGGCGTCGTGTCGGTGGTCGTGTTGAGGGTTCGCCCGACACACGGTGTCGGTTTCTCGGTGTCCGGTGCTTGCGATCGCAAGGCGCGGGCCGGAGTGGGTCTGGACGGGCTCCGGGCGGACGGTTCGTGGCGGTTCACGTGGTCGCGCAGTGGCGCAAGGCGGCGTACGGGCGCTCGGCGAGTGGAAACCGCTACGACACGCACTTCGTGAACGCCGAGATCCGGTGAGGCAGGCCGTTCGACTGCCCGGGGCCGGGGCCGGGGCTGGGCAGTCGGGTTCCGTTCGCTCGTGCGGTGGCCGGGGAGCGATGCACGGGGGCGAACCGGTGCGTGTCGCGACGCCGCCCGCGTCTTGGCCTGGCGCGGTCCGTGGGATCCCGGGGACTGGCGCGCGGTGTCGGTATCGTCCGACACACCAGACGCGGAGCGACGTGATTCGGGGCGGGCTCGACCGCGCCGGATCGGGAGGAATCGTGGACGATCGGCCGGCCGGCGAGGTCGGGAACGCGGGACTCGGGCCGCTGGTTCCGTTGGACGAGGCGTACCTCGCGCACGCCGAGGTCCTGCGCGAGGTGGCGGCGTCCGCGCGGGAGGCGCTGCCACTCGAACCCCGCCTGCGGCACGAACCGGGCGGCGAACTGCGCACGGCGCTGCGCCTGGCCGAGGTCGTGGCGCGGTTGACGGATCGGGCGGTGGTCGTTGCGGTGGAGCGCGGCGTGTCGTGGGCGGATGTCGCGGCGATCGCCGGGGTGGACGAGGACGACGCCCGCAGACGGTGGGCGGACGTGGCCCGGGAGTGGACGACGGCCGGCGGTCGACGACGCCCGCCCGACCGGGGCGACTCCGTCACCGTCGCCCGTGACCTCGACGCCTGGTACCGGAGTGTGGATTCGCAGGTGCGGGACGCAGTGACGGCGGGGTTGGCGTCCGCGAGCGAATCGGGGGCGGCCGTGCGGGAGGAGGCGGATCGGCGGCGCGCCGAGGCCGCGGCCCTGTACAGGACGAGCCCGGGGGAAGCCTGGAGACCGGGGCCGCGTGGGCCCGCGGCCTGAGGACCCAGGCCGGGCACTTCGAGCGCCTCGCCATCCTGGAGCCACCCCTCGCGGATCGATACCTCAACGAGGCACGTGAACTGCGCGAACTCGCCGCCTTGGTCGAGCCGATGCCCGGACCGTTCTGAACCCACCACGCGCCACCGGCCGCCTCGTCGCCCTTTGCGCGTGGCCGCGACCTCCGTCGCGGCACGGTGACCGCGGGCAGGCGGGAACGAGGGTTCGCGCGACGACGTCGCGGAACACCGCGTGGGGTGAGCCGGGCCCACACCGCCGACCCCGAACTCGCCCGTGCACCGCTCACGTGCCGGGAGATGGCGTCGTCATCCTTCGAGGCGTGACCACGGGAACGGGTACTCGCGCAGCGGCGCCAGGGCTTCGCGATCGAGCGCGGCGAAGGCAGCGGTCGCTTCCCCGTCGCTGTTGCTCACCTGCGCGAGCAGGCCGGGCGCGATGTGGAACGTCTCGGCGGTGAAGGTGGGCGGAGACGGTTTGAGGGCCCCCGGCCGCAGCAGGTCCCGCAGGTCGTCGAGGCGTTCGCTCGGCATGACGTAAGTCCATGCCTGGCAAGAGCTGCCCGGTGGTTCACGCGTTCGGGAGCCTGCGGCCACATTTCCCAGCGCCGCTCGGGCCGTTCTGCCCAGCCCCACCGCCGATCGGGCTCGACGGTGATGCCGAAGTCGTGGCCGTGCACTTGGTGTTCGTCCTGTCGTTGCAGGGCGGAGTCGACCCCGCCCCACGGTCGGCGCGGCCCGCCCCGGACGGCCGTGCCGATCCCGGGTCGGTCGTCGACCGGCGCCCTGGAGCCCCGTCGATTCCATAACTGCCACACCGTCCCGCCACCGAGCGTCGGAAACCGCACGCCGGGGAGCCTCAGCGCGCCGGCGTGGGTGAAGTTCCCGTCCCGGTACGGGGACTCCAGGACCCACTCCACATCCACCTCTGCGGAAATTGCCTCCCCCTTGAGTTGCGTGGCGGCGACAATCCAGTATTGCGGATCCGGAACTCCTCACCGCTGCCGTCCTGTTCGCGGCTGCGGCGAGGCGGGGAGGGAGTCGGCCCATGGGGTCGTCTCCCGTGCTTCTCGTGTCGAACCGAACGCCCGGCTCTGCTTGACGGCCGCCCCAGCCGGACCGGATCGGTGATGGAGAACCGGAGCCGGGAGCCTTGGACGTGGTCGGTCGGATCCGTCCTTTTCCGGCCGTCTCCTCAGCGGCATTCCGCCTCGGTGCACGCTCTGATGCGGGTGGGGGCGTCGTGGCATTTGTCATTGTTGCCCCCTCCTGCGCCCGTGTGAGGCGAGCGACCGGGGCCGGCTCCGCTTGTCGTGGCGCGGTGGGCCGAACGGCTCGTCGGGAGGAGTGCGACCAGTGCCGCGAGGGCGAGCAGGACGACGAAGAGCGCGTAGGCGCGGGCGGTGCCCACGAGTCCTCCTCCGTGCACGACCGAGATCCCCGCGATGACGGAGGGCGCGCCCATGCCGAGGTAGCAGACGAGGTAGAGGACCGAGAGCACACCGGCCCGCTCGTGTGGGGCGGCGAGTGGGACGACGGTGCGAATGCCGCCCTGGAATCCGGCCCCGAACCCGATGCCCGCGACGACGGTGCCGGCGAAGAACCCGACAGTCGAGGACCGGTCGATCGCGAGCAGTATGCCCGCCATGGCGACCACGAGCATTGCGATGCCGAGCAGCATGACGGTGCGGGGCCGGGTGTGGTCGAGTGCGACGGTCGACAGGGACCCGGCCATGGCGAGCAGGAAGAATCCGAGCCCGCCCACCACCGCCGACGGGGAGCCGGACAGTTGCCGCGCCAGCGCCGGACCGAGCGAGCCGTAGAAACCCGCGAGCGCCCACACCGCGAACAGGATGGGCGCCGCCGCGAGCACGGGGCCGCGCAGACCGGCAGGCATCGCGAGCCGCGGCACGAGAGCGGCGCGCGCACCGGGCTTGCGGGTCGTGGCCTCCGGCATCAGGGCCACTCCGATGCCTTGCAGGACGAAGACGCCGACGAACACGAGATAGATCAGGTGGGTGGGCGCCGGCAGGTACTGGACCAGGAGCCCCGACAGCAGCGCGCCGGTGCCGGTGCCGATTCCCGGCGCGGTGGCGTTGGCCACGGTGCCGCGTCTGCGGTCGACGTCGAGCATCGCCGCGCCGAGCGCGCCGAGTGCCCCGCCGGTGGAGATGCCCTGCAGCGCGCGGCCGATCAGCAGGGCGTCCACCCCGTCCGCGGTGGTGAGCACGACCATTGCGATGGTCTGGACCGCGAGCGCGGCCAGCAGTACCGGGCGGCGACCGACGTGGTCGGACAGCCGCCCGAGTACGAGCAGGGCGAGCAGCACGGCGACGGCGTACACGCTGAAGACGACGGTGGTGGTGATCGGTGAGAAGTGCCACGTGCGGGCGTAGGTCGCGTACAGCGGGGTCGGCGCGCTGGAGGCGGCCAGGAAGGAGACGAGGATCGATGCCGGCAGCAGCAGGCTCGCGAATCGCGGACGGCGGCCGGTGACGGCTCGGCCGTCGGGCGGCGGCATACGGTCGGTGTCCGAGGAGTGGGTGTTCACGCTCGTCCTTTCCGGCTGGGTCGAGTGCGCTGTCGCGGGTCGGCGGTGGGCGGTGCGACGCACCTGTTCGGTGGGTCCGGGCGGTGGCGTCGGTGCGCTCGTTCGCCGCACCCGAGGGCGTTCGGTACCCGTGGGAGGAGGGCGCGGTCTCCTGCATGCGCGTTCGCCCGGGGGAGTGCCAGGCTCGTGCGGCGGTTCTCCCCCCATCGAGCGACGGGGGCCTTCCGGCCGCCTGCGTTGCGACGGCCCCGATCGAGCCGGGCATCGACAGGGCGGGTGGGCATGGTGAACGGTCCGAGCCTGCTCATCGGTTGCCGCCTCGGGGATGAGCCCGGGCCCGGGGCAGGCCTGCGGAATCGACGCTGATGCCCCCTCGGGGCAGACAAGGGGCTGCGGGGTTCGGGCGATCCGGGGCGTGGTGTGCGGCGCGGTGGCTTCCCACACCGCGTTGACGTCGGCAGCCGGCGCCCATCGGTTACGTGCTGCGGAACAGATTCGGTCACATGTCGAGACTCGCTCCGTCACGCCGCATCAGCGAGTGGCAATAATGCCTATCTTCATTAGAATGCTGCCATGGGTATCCATCGGGTGGCCGTGGTGGTGTTGGACGGGGTGGCCCCGCTCGATCTGGCCATCCCCACGCAGGTGTTCAGCAGCCGTCCGGAGACCTCCTACGCGCTGACGGTGTGCGCCCTGTCCGACCGGGTGGCCACCACCGGTGGTTTCGGGCTGGTCATCGACGCCGGACTCGACCAGATCCGCCGTGCGGACACCGTGATCGTGCCCGGTTTCCAGCCGCTGCTGCGGCCACCGCCCCGGGCGGTGCTCGACGTGCTGGCCGAGGCCCGCGGCCGGGGCCGGCGGGTGGTGTCGATCTGCACCGGCGCCTTCGCGCTGGCTGCCGCCGGCGTCCTGGACGGGCTGCACGCCACCACCCACTGGCGGCACGTCGACGAGCTCGAACGGCGGTTCCCGGCCGTGGCGGTGGACCGCGACGTGCTCTACGTCGACGAAGGCGAGGTACTCACCTCGGCAGGGGTGTGCTGCGGCATCGACCTGTGCCTGCACATCGTGCGCCGTGACCTGGGCGCGGTCACCGCCAACCGGATCGCCCGCAGCCTGGTCGCCGCTCCCCATCGCGACGGCGGTCAGGCCCAGTACGTGCCGGCGCCGGTGGCCGTCGTCGGTGACACGTCCCTGGGTTCGACGCGGGCCTGGGCCCTGGAGCGCCTCGACCAGCCGCTGAGCGTCGAGGAACTCGCCCGCCACGCTCGTATGTCGCAGCGCTCGTTCATGCGCCGTTTCACCGAGGAGACCGGCACCACACCGCTGCAATGGCTGGTCAACGCCCGGGTAGGGGTTGCCCGCGAACTCCTGGAGACCACCGACCACTCGATCGATCAGGTGGCTCGGCAATGCGGACTGGGCTCGGCGGCGAACCTTCGGCTGTACTTCCGACGCGCCCTGCAGACCACGCCGACCGCCTACCGAAGCACCTTCACCCGCCACCCCCGGCCACAACGCCCCTGACCTTCACGACGGGAACGGACGGCGAGTCGAGGGCCGACTATCACCGGAGGCGGGCCGGCCGACCATTGCCGGAACGGGCCCGTGGGGGCACCGAATGCGGCCAGGCGTCCTTGGGCGGGCCACCGCCCCGGCGTCGAGTCCGGCAGCCCACCCGAGGACTCTCGGCCCCGGCGTCGGGTCCCGCGCCGGGACAGCGATGATCGGGCTCCACCGGGCGGCCGAGGTGGGCCGGACCAGGCGGGAAGGCGCTTGATGCCGGCGCGGGCGAAACGCTTCCGGCATCGGCCCCGCCGCCGGCGGAGGAGACGTGCACCGCCCGGGCCGACCAACTCGTCGCGGCCTGCGCGTCTTCGACGCCGATGTCCCGCCTCGATCTCGCCCCGGGGCGCGCGCGTTCGCGTACCGTCGGCCACGGTTGCGACGGTACGACCGTGCAGGGGGACGCGATGGGGCTGCTCGAGGATTTCCGCAAGGTCTACGACGCGGCGCTGTTCGCCGTGAAGTGGGCGGAGTACGGCGATCGGCTCGATGCCGGGATCGACGCGGTGCTGAAACCGTGGGTGCGCGAGCGCATCGCGCGCTGGGAGCACAGCATGATGTGGTGCGACAACGACGGCGACGTCGCGCACGCCGTCGACGGGCTCACCGCGATCGCACCGCTGTATGCCGAGCTGCGCCGTGAACTGGCCGCGGACGTGCTCGGGCTGCACCGGCCCGAGGCGCCGTGGCGTGCGATCGGCCGTATCCGCAGCGAGTTGCCCGGCGCGGAAAGGCCCGTGGCGGTACGGGCCCGCTCGCGCGTCCACCACCGGCACGAGCACTACGTCCTGTGCCGCAACGAGCCGGATCCGATGTCGGACGGTCTCCAGACGTGGGAGTTCCGGGTGCTGAGCGCGCACCCTGGGGAAGCGGACGTGGCGCGGGTGTTCCCGCTCACGATGCAACCGGCGACGCACGACCGGTACGCCACCGTGCGCGATCTTGGCGAGCTCGCGCGGAATCGCGTCTGGTACGAGGAGATGTGGTTCGCGTTCGCGGCCACCGGACGGGACGTGAGGGAGGCGCCGGCGGGTGAGGCCTGACCGCGCCGCCGGGCGAGCGCCGGGCATGCGCGGGGTGGTGTCGGTGGGGACGTGTCCGGAGCGGGTGACCACCTGAAACCCTCCGGTTCCGCGCGCTGTATCCGCCGTCGTCGGGCAGAAGTCGCCCATGGGTACAGCGATGCGGGTTCCCCAGACGCGGGACATGAAGGGCGAGGAGCTCTCGGCCGACGAGGCGTGGGCGACACTGCGCCGATACGGCGGCTGGACGCTGGTCAAGAACGCGTTCACCCGCTTTCGGTACGCGGACGGGTTCACCCACTCGCGCGCACTCGCGCTCCAGATGGTGTTGTCGGTGTTGCCGTTCGCGATCGCCGTCGTCGGTCTGTCCAGGGTCTTGCACACGGACACATTCGGCCGGTTCGTCTCGTCGGTCCTCGGTCGGCTGTCCACCGGCCCCAGTTCGGCGGTCGTGCAGGACACGCTGCGCGAAGCGGGCGAGGGCAGCGCGATCGCACTCTCGCTGGGATTGCTGTTCGCGCTGGTCAACGTCGCGACGGCGATGAGTCAGATAGAGCGTGGCGCCAACCGGATCTACGGCGTGGAACGCGACCGTCCGTTCGTGCGCAAGTACGGCCGCGCCGCGGTGATGACCCTCGTGGTGGGCATCCCGATCGGCCTCGGCGTACTGTTGACCGCGGCCGGTCGCGACATCGTCGGAGCGGCCGGTGACGTCTACGGCTGGAGCGACACCCAGCGGACGGTGTGCAACACCATGCGCTGGCCGGTGGGCATCGCGCTCGCGCTGATCTCGGCGTCCGCGGTGTTCCGGTGGTCACCGCGCCGCCGCCAACCCGGCTTCACGTGGCTGGCGTTCGGGGCGGCCGTGTACGTGGTGTTGTGGGTGCTGCTGACGTGGCTGCTGGGCCTGTACGTCCGGCTCAGCGGCTCGTTCGACTCGGTGTACGGGCCGCTCAGCGCGTTCGTCTCGCTGATTCTGTGGGCCTACCTGACTTCGATCGCGCTGTTCCTGGGCCTGGCGTTCGCCGCACAATTGGAAGCGGTCCGCGCCCACCTCACCGAGCCGATACAACCCGATCCCGGCGCCTGACAAGCGACTCGCACCCGTCCCGTGCCCACCGAAGGCATCCCGTGCGACCCACCGACCGGTGGCCGCACACCCCGCGACACCGGCCGACGTCCCGGGCCGTCGGGAACGCAACGAGACGTGAGCGCCCGCCGAACGGGCTGTCCGTGGGCGGTTATCCGCAGAACCGGTCGGTACGGGCGGCGCGTGACGCGGTCGTCGCAGACGCGTTCCTGGACGACCCGGATCCGCGGCGGCGTGCGTCCCGGCGGCGTCGTCCGGTCGGGCGTGGGAGATCTCCGCGGCCCTGCACGAGCGGTTCCGCGAGGAGGATCCCTGCCTGCGGGCGGGCCCGGTCCCGGCGATCGCACAACCGGCGAGGGAACACCGCCACGTGGTACATCCTGCGACAGGTGGCCATCGGATTGCGTGCCGACGTGCCCGAACATCGAGGGTGGGGCCGGGGTTTCCGCTCGGTCCACCGCGGTGTGGCGGCTTGTCGCGGGGCGTCTCAGCCGCCCAGCTTGATTGCACGGCGTACGTCGTCGGCGTAGGTCTCCGGTTGTTCCCAGGCCGCGAAGTGGCCGCCGGCAGGGTGTTCCACATATTCGCAAACGTTCAGGAACGCCTCGGCGTAGCTTCGCGGTTCCGGTTTGATGTCGCGCGGAAACACGGAGAGCACGGTCGGTGTCTCGATCCGGTCGGGGAGGGCGACCGGTTCGACATAGGTGGTGAACGAGGTGCCGATCGTGCCGGTGACCCAGTAGGCGGTGGTCCAGGTGAGAAGTTCGTCCGCAGTGAAGGCCGACTCGTCGGACCAGGACTCCAGTTTCTCGGTGATCCACGCCGCGAGGCCGGCGGGTGAGTCGCCGAGGGCGACGGCGAGCGTGTTCGGCCGCGTCGACTGCTCGGCGATGTACCCACCCTCGGTCCGGAACCACTGCGTCGACCGATCGAGGTAGGCCACAGCGTCGGGCGCGAGCTTCGCACGGTCCGCCGTGAGCGCACGCTGCGGGGCGATGTTCGTGAGGTGCAGGGCAGCCACCCGGTCCGGGTGTTCGGCCGCGAGGATTTCCGCGACGGTGCCACCGACGTCGCCGCCGGACACCGTGTACCGTGAGTAACCGAGCTCGTCCAGAGCGTCCGCGACGATCCCGGCGATCCGGTTGGCCGACATGCCGGCACCGGTGAGCGGGGTCGCGAAGGGGAAGCCCGGCAGTGCGGGAACCACCACGTGCATGTCCGCGAGCAACGGGAGGACGCGCTCGAACCGCAACACCGAGTCCGGCCAGCCATGCAGCAGTACGACCACCGGGGCGCCGGGATCCGCGGACCGCTGGTGAATCAAACGCAGGTCGGTGTCGCCTGCCTGCACCGTCACCCACGGGAACTCGTCGATGCGGCGCTCGTGTACGCCCCAGTCGTATCCGTTCGCCCAGCGGTCGAGCAGTTCGTCGAGGCGGGTGCCGCTGATGCCGCGGTTCCCGTCGTCACTCCATGGGGTCGTGACACGCCGCGTCCGCCGGAGTCGTTCCCGCATCTCGTCATTCATGTGTATCAGCGTACACATGATGTGTATGCTCGTATACATGATTTCGCGCAATGCGGCCGCCACCAGGCAGCGGATCCTGGAACACGCACAACGCCTGTTCGCCCAGCACGGGTACGCGGCGATCACGGTCAAAGGCGTGGCCGACGCGGCCGGTGTGTCGCCCAACCTGATCACGCGCTATTTCGGCGGCAAGGACGGTCTTTTCCTGGCGGCAACGAGGGTGGAGATCCCGGTCTCCGACTCCTTCGAGGGCGACCGTTCCGCGCTGGGTTCGCGCCTCGCGGCGAGCATCGCCCAGCGCTGGTTCGGTGCATCCGGGGAGGACCCGCTGCTCGTCCTGCAACGTGCGTCCGGCGAACGCCCGCAGGCGGCGGAGGCGCTGGCTGCCTTCCTCGACACGCACTCGCTGGAGCCGCTGCACCACTACCTGCGCGAGAGCGGCCTGGACGACACGGAGGCCCGCAGCCGAGCCGCGGCGATCGACGCCTTCGTGCTCGGCGTCTCGACCCGCCGCCGGGTGCTGCGTTGCGAACTCGGCGACCCCGCCGATCTCCAGACCTGGCTGAGCACCACCATCCAACGCCTCGCCGACGGGTGACGTACGACGACAAGGAAGTACCGGGATCGACTTTTCGTTCGTCGGTTCGGCTCATGTGCGTCCGGCGGTGACGCGGCCGTAGCGGGCGTTGATCGACTCGATCGCGCTGGTGGTGCCGATGATGGTGCGGGTCTCGCGGTCGAACGCGCGGAAGGGCACCATCGGCCCCGACCGGCGCGGTTCAGTGCTGGGCACCGTGCACAGGGCGTCTCCCACGGTCGCCTGGGCCGTGGGTGCGGCCGTGATCGATGCCGAGGCCAATGCCAGGACGCTCAACGCGCCGATGAGCGGGTTCCGCTTCATGGGCGGACCCCTTCCTGGGACTGTGAGCGTCTCGAGGCCCGCCGTCGTCGACCAGTGGTCATTCGGCCATGGGTTCCCACTGCTCTCGTACCGCTGGAACACGCCCGCCCATGGGCGGTGACGACCACGCTGGCCCACGGCCGTGTCCGCGCGGGACAGGGCCGCCCGCGTCGCCCGGCCGACGAGATCGGGGCGGCCTGGGACGCCCGAGAGGGCGACGGCCGGATCCCGCCGGTCGGCGTTCGGTGCGGCCGACCACCGGGGTCTGCCCGGTGACGGGGTGGTCACCTCGCTGTGTCAGCGCCTCGTCGCGCGCAGGACCAGGTCGACCAGGGCGTCGACTTCGGCACCGGTGGATGCGCGGCCGAGCAGCAGCGGAGCCAGGACGAGTTGGCTGACCAGCAGGTTCACGACCGCTTCCGGCGTGCACGTGGGGTCGACCTCGCCGCGGGCCGCCGCACGGGCGACGACCGCGCGCCAGGATTCCTGGATCGGTTCGAAGTGTTCGAGGATCAACGTGCTCAGTTCGGGATTGCGGCGGCCGGCGATGATCGCGCTCGTACTGACCTCGACGGGGCCGGCGAAGAAGGCCGCGAGGCGGTCGGCGAGCAGGCGCAGGTCTTTCGCCCACGAACCCGTGTCGGGCACTTCGACCGCGCCGGAGTGCGCGGCAAGGCCCTCCCGGACGAGGTCGGCGTAGGTGGGCCACCACCGATAGATCGTCTTCCGGTTGAGGTCGGCGCGCGCCGCGACCTCGCTGGGGCCGAAGTCCACCACGCCTTCCGCGAGTAGGTCGAGAACGGCCTGCGCGACGGCTCGGCGCACCTTCTCGCTCCGGCCGCCGGACCGCACCCGGCCGCGCGGCGCCGCGGCGCCCTCCGGAGCCGTCGCCGCGGGTTCGGCGGTACCCGCCGACGTGCGCCGCGCGTTCGGCCGTGTCGTCTCGCCGGTCATTCGAACTCCTAAAAGGGTCAGGCTGTTGACTTTAGCAGGTAGGGATAACACGATGACGTACGCGCCGCGGCGACCCCGCCGACGGACGCCGAATTTCCGGCGCTCACTCCGTGCCGCCCGCAGCCGGCCCGCGTTTTTGAACCCGTCATCGCTCTCGGGGAGTCCGCCATGCCCGCAAACCCGTCCGATTCCGAACCGGGCGCCAGACCTGCGGCCGTCCGCACCGCGCCGCCCGGCGGCGGCCGCCTCGACGGCGCCTCGCGCGCCCGTCTGTCGGCCGTCGTCGCCGTGGTGGTGCTGGTGACCGAAGTCGCGCCCCTGCAATACACGTTGGTCGCCACCGCCACCGAGCGCATCGGCCACTCCTTCCCGACCGTGGGCGCGGATCTGAGCTGGATGATCATCATCATCGGCCTCGTCGGCGGCGCGACCACGCCGATCCTGGGCAAACTCGCCGACATCCACGGCAAGAAGCTGCTGCTCCTCGGCTGTACCGTGCTCTTCCTCGCCGGCTCCGTGCTGTGCGCGCTCACATCGTCGTGGGCGTTGTTCCTCACCGGGCGCGCCCTACAGGCGACCTCGTTCGCCATCACCGCGATCGCCGCGAGCCTGCTGCGCGACATCCTGCCCCGCAGACACGTCACCGTCGCGGTCGGCGTCCTCGCCACCGGCATCGGCGTCTCCGCGCTGGCCTCGCCGTTCCTGGCGGGGGCGCTGTCGGACACGTGGGGCCGGCGGTCGATGTTCTGGTTCCTCGTCGTCTACACCGCGGCGCTGGTGCCGCTCCTGTGGGCGGTGGTCCCGGAAAGCACCGTACGCGTCCGGCAACGGCTCGACCTGATCGGCTCCGTACTGCTCGGCGCGGGCGCCGCCCTCATCCTCCTGTACGTCAGCGAGGGCGAGGACTGGGGTTGGAGCCGCCCGAGCGCGTGGGCGTACCTCGTCGCCGGATTCGTGCTCCTGGCGGCCTTCCCCGCGTGGGAACGCCGCACGTCCCACCCCATCATCGACCCCGCCCTGCTCCACGCCCCGAAGGTGTCGATCGTCCTGGCGATCGGTCTGCTCGCCAACGTCATGATCGGCATCCAGAGCTATGCGATCGCCTACATGGCCCAGACCGACGCGGACGTGGTCGACGGCGGGGTGCCGGCCGGCCTCGCCGCCGACCTGGGCGTGCCGATCGACAACATCGCGCCGAGCGTCGTCTTCCACGGAGACATCGGATACGCCCTCGGGTTCGGGCTGACCGCGCTCGCCGTCCACCTGATGACGTGGCAGACCATCCCGTCGATGCTCGCCGGACCCGCCGCGGGCGCGGTCGCCAAACGCACCGGGCTGCGGCTGCCCCTGCTGGTGTCCCTCGTGGCGATGGCCGCGTCGATGCTGCTGTACGGCTTCTTCCACGACTCGTGGCAGATGTTGCTGCCGGTCGGCGTGCTCTTCGGCCTCGCGTTCGGCCTCTACTACGGCTGCGACAACAACCTCGTCATCGAAGCCGTCCCGGAGGAACAACAGGGCGTCGCGGCCGGGATGCTCACCCTCGCCGAGTCGTTCGGTGCCGCGCTGGGCACGGCGGTGCTGACCGCGATCCTCGCCGCGCATCCCTACCGGGCGACGATGACCACCGAGGGCGGCGCACAGACGTTCGACATTCCCCAGGTGTACACGGATTCCGGCTGGACCACCGGATTCTTCGTGGCCGGCGCGGTCGGCTCGATCTGCGTGGTCCTCGCCGTCGTCATGAAATCCGGCCGCACCCCGGCCACCGGCGGGCAATCCGGGGCGACCGCCACCTGAGCCTCGCCGAGCCGGCGCCGGCGGCACGGCCGGCCCGAATCCGTCCACCGGAAGGCGCGCATCCGCACCCTCGGTGACGTCGCCGCACACCACGACCCGGGCCGGGGCCACGCCCCACGGATGTCCCGGCCCCGCGCCCTGCGCGCACACCCGCACCACACGTCCACGGAGGACTCCATGAAGATCGTAATTCTCAGCAGCGGCGCGGTCGCGAGCCGCGTGGCCAAGCGCGCCGTCGCCTTCCCGGGCGTCGACGACCTGGTGGTCGCCGACCTCGACGCCGAGCGCGCACAAGCGCTCGCCGACCGCATCGGCGCGCGCGCCGCGCAGTTCGACGCCACCGACCCGGACAGCGTCACCGCCGTGGTCTCCGGCGCGGACGTGGTCTTCAACGGCGTCGGCCCCTTCTACCGCTTCGCGCTGCCGATCGTCGACGCGACGATCCGCGCCGGCGCGAACTACATCGACATCTGCGACGAGTACGACGTCGCCGAAGCCCTGGTCACCGACCCCCGGTACGACGAGCGTGCCAAGGCCGCCGGCGTCACCGTCCTCACCGGCTGCGGCGTCGCCCCGGGCACCACGAACCTGATGGCGCGCTGGGCCTGCGACGGCCTCGACCGCGCGGACGCCGTCCACGTCGTCATGGGCCTGCCGTTCGTCGCCAACCTCGGCCCGACCATCCTGGAGCACATGTTCCACTCGCTCAGCGGCGACGTCACCCAGTACCTCGACGGCGAATACCGCAAGGTCCCGGCATGGAGCAACCCGCGGCAGTTCCAACTGCTGGCACCGTACGGCCCCCGCGACTTCGGCTACTTCGGCCACGCCGAGCCGATCACCCTCCCGCGCTTCATCCCCGGCCTCAAGGAGGCCACCAGCGGCTTCACCTGGTGGCAACAGGCCGGCAACGACATCTACAAGACGCTCGGCGACCTCGGCCTCATGAGTGCGGAACGCGGCGAACTGCCCATGTCGCCCCAGGCGTACATCGCCCGCTACTTCAGCAGCACCGAGGGCGAACAGGCGGTGCAGACGGACGTGTCCGACGCCCCGATCGGCGCCGTCTTCCACATCCGCGCCGAGGGCGAGAAGGACGGCGCCCCCGCATCGGTCTCCATCGAGACCCACAGCGACATGTCCGACCCGGACAACGACGATTCCGCCGCCGACATCACGGCCATCCCCGCCGCGGCCTTCCTGCGCCGGCTCGTGGCCGGCGAGATCGACAGGACCGGCGTCCTCGCCCCGGAGGGGTGCGTCGACCCGGAACCCTTCCTGCGCGAGGTACTCCCGCAGTTGGGCATCACGATGTACCGCACCGAGAACCGTACGGAGCGGGTGCTCTGAACCGGATCTCCGAGCCGTGTCCCGAACCGTGCCTCGAGCCGGAGCTTTGAGCCGGACCTTTGAGCCGGGCCGCGGCGTCCCGCGCCGACGGCGGACCGGTCGGGGCATCCCGTCCCGACCGACCGCCCTCGCGCGCACTCCGGCCTCCTTGACGTGGGGGTCAGCGAGGTGGAGTCGCGCCGGGGGAGTAGTGGATCAGGCCCGGGGGTTCGCTGTGCCGAGGGTGGTCGCGGCCTCGCGGAGGGCCTCGCGGACGATCCCGGTCGGGGTGAGGTGGTCGCCGGCTGCGGGTGGCTGCAGCCACGACACCATGGTGTCCTGGTCGCCGGTGGGCAGCACGACCCACGCGCCGACTCCCACCTGACGCGGGCCGCAGCGCAGTTCGACCTCGGGGACGGGGTCGTCGCGCTGAGGCGGCACCAGGAAGCCGATACGGCGCCACCGGTCGTCGAGGATCACCGGGCCGAGCGGCATGTCCCGCCCGCGCAGCAGTTGCAACGCCGCCAGGCCCAGGGGCATGTCGACCGTGATCACGTCGAAGGTGACGCCGGTGGCGGCCAGGCGTGGCCCCCATCCGAAGGCGTTGTGCAGGCCGGCTTGCCTCGATGGCGTGCTCGCCACGGTCGCCTCGTCGCCGGTGGCGCGGGAGGGGTCGACGAGGCCGCGGGTGACGACGGCGGTGGTCATGACGGGAACCTCGCGATCTGGGTCCGGAGGGAGGCCATATGTATCTACCTCACGATGATCATAAGATAATTATGAACCTTCGGGTCCTGAAGCGCCAGCCCCCTCCACGAGAAGATCCAACGGGAGTCCGCACGGCGACCGGGATCATTGATCGACGGCATCCCCACGTCGACAACGTTCCGGCCGGCTGACGCGGGCGCGGAGCACGTTCGGCGGTCGGCCCGTGTGCGGGCCGACCGCCGACTTCGGCCGCGGGCGGTCAACGGGCCGCGTGGATTCAGGCGATCCGGTGCGATCCACTCCCGAGGTGCGGCGGCGGGGCCGACGAGAAGGCGCTCTCGGCCTCGGGGCATCCGGACCGGAAGGCACCATCGGTGTTCATGTCGAGGGCCCGGTGGGGTCGCCTTCCGGCGCCGGTGAACGTCACGCCGTGCCCGGTCGGTACAGGTCCGGCGCGGCCCGTAGCAAAGCCCGGGTGTACGGGTGCTCGGCTGCGGTGAAGATGGTCTCGGCCGCGCCTTCTTCCACCACGCGGCCCGCGTACATCACCGCGACCCGGTCACAGAGCGTTCGCACGATGCCCAGGTCGTGCGAGATGAAGACGATCGTCAGCCCGAGTTCGGCGCGCAGGTCGGCCAGGAGGTTGACCACGGTGGCCTGGGCGGAGACGTCCAGGGCCGATACCGCCTCGTCGGCGACCAACACTTCGGGTTGGACCGCGAGGGCGCGTGCGATGGCGACTCGTTGGCGTTGTCCCCCCGACAGTTCGCGCGGCCGTGCCTCCAGGACGCGCGGGGGCAGGTTGACCATCTCCATGAGCGAGTCGAGGGCGGAGGCCATCCCGGCATCCGGGACGAGATCGTGATAGTCGATGAGCTCGGCCAGTACGGAGCGGACCCGTCGACGGGGGTTGAGCGACGCGACCGGGTCCTGGAAGACCATCTGGATGTTGCGGCGCAAGTCCTTGGAACGCCGGGCGCCGATGTCCCTGCCGTCGTAGCGGACCCGTCCGGCCGTCGGTTCCGTCAGCCCGACGAGCACGCCGGCCAGCGTCGACTTGCCGCAGCCGGATTCGCCGACCACGCCCAGGCACCGGGAACGCTCGACGGCGAGGCTGACGCCGTCGACGGCCCGCAGCGTCTGCGGTGCCGCGGATCGCCGGGCCCGGACCTTGAAGTGGACCTCGATGTCGTCCAGTTCGATGAGCGCACTCATGCCTGTTCTCCAAGATTCAACTCGGCCTGCCGCAGACACGCGCCGGCTCGGTCCGGGCCGATGTTCAACAGGGGCGGGTCGGCTTCCCGGCAGGCATCCACGACGAACGGGCAACGCGGGGCGAAGCGACAGCCCGAGGGCAGTCGACCGGCGGTCGGCGGGGATCCGCTGATGGCCTTCAGCCGTACCGGCGGGCCGTGCAGCTGCGGCATCGACTCGATGAGTCCGTGGGTGTAGGGGTGGCGGGGATCGTCGATCAAGGCACGCGTCGGTCCCTGTTCGATGATGCGGCCGGCGTACATCACGGCGGTGCGGTCCGCGATGCGTGCGATGACCGACAGGTCGTGGCTGACGAAGATCAGGGCCAGGCCCCGCTCGGCCCGCAGGCGTTCGACGAGCGTCAGGATCTGGTCCTGGACGGTGGTGTCCAACGCGGTCGTCGGTTCGTCGCACAGGAGCAGCCGAGGTTCCACCGACAGCGCCATCGCGATCATCACCCGTTGCCGCAGGCCCCCCGAGAGTTGGTGCGGCCATGCCCGGACCCGTTGCTCCGGGTTCGGCACGCCGACTTCGCGCAGCAGGCGCAACGCCTGGTCGGCCGCGGCGCGGCGCGACACGCCCCGGGCGCGGGGACCGGCGGCGACCAGGTCACCGATGCGCATCGTCGGGTTCAACGAGCTCATCGGTTCCTGGAAGACCATCGAGACTCCGTGGCCGCGCAGGTCGCGCGGGTCGACGGACCGCGGCTCCTCGTCCTCCCGGCCGCGGAACCGCATGGTCCCCCGGGTTCGGACCAGCGCGGGCGGCAGCAGGCCCAGCACGGAGCGCAGCGTGAGGCTCTTGCCCGATCCGGACTCGCCCACGATCCCGAGGCATTCACCGGCGTCGACGTGCAGGGACACGTCGTCCACCAGGGTGGCGCCGTCGCGCCCGGCGGCGGCGATCGCCAGGTTCGCGATCTCGATCACGGGTTCGGTGCCGGTCATGATTTGATCCGATCGTCCAGGCCGTCCCCGATCAGGGCCAGGCCCATTCCGGCCAGCGCGATCGCGGCTCCGGGCGCGGCGATCAACCACCAGTTGGTTTGCATGACGGTGCGGGCGGACTGGATCATCGCGCCCCATTCGGGGGTTCCGACGGGTATGCCGACGCCCAGGAAGGACAGCGTCGAGATCGCCACGACGGCCAGTCCGATGTCGACGAAGAAGTAGACGATGCTCTGCCCGATCACGTTCGGCAGGATGTGCCAGGCGATCACCCGCCATCGGGGCAGGCCTCCCGACTGCGCGGCGCGGACGTAGTCCATGGAGCGGACCCGCCGTACCTCGGCGCGCATCAGGCGCGCGTACACGACCCAGGAGATGAGGGTGAAACCGATGATGAGCGGCAACTCGCCGGGCCCGAGGAAGAGGAATCCCTCGCCGGGGCCGAGCAGCCCGACCAGTGCGATGAAGAAGATGAACAGCGGGAGCGAGACGACGACGTCGGAGATACGCATGATCGCGGTGTCCAGCCACTTGGCGCCGAGGCCCGCGACGATCCCGATGAGGCTGCCCAGGACCGCCGGGATGAATGAGGCGAGTAGTGCCACGCGCAGGTCGACCCGGATCGCGTAGACCAGCCGGGTCCATTCGTCACGGCCGAGTTGGTCGGTGCCGAGCAGATGCGCGGGCGAGGGAGAGGCGAGCCGGTTCAACAGATCCTGTTCGGCCGGGTCTCCCGTGGTGATCAGGGGCGCGAAGACCGCGGCCAGGACGAACAGTCCGAAGATGACCGCCCCGGCGGCCAGCTTGCCGTTGCCGCGCGGGCGTGACCGTATCGTGTGTTCCTTGTCGTCCTTGATCAGGGACAGGTCGCTCATGCGCTCACCGTTCTCGGATCGAGCAGCGAGACGATCGTCTCGCCGAGGACGTTGGCGACCACGACTCCCGTGGCGAAGACCAGCGTGATGCCCTGGACCACGTAGACGTCGCGTTTGGCGGACGCGTCGACCAGCGCGCTGCCCAGGCCCGGAATGTCGAAGGTGGCCTCGAGGATGACGACGCCGAAGAAGAGGTAGCCGACGTTCAGCGCGAGCAGCGTCAGGACCGGGCCGAGTGCGTTGCGCAGCACGTGCCGGACGATCAGGGCGCTTCCCCCCACCCCGAGTGAGCGGGCGACCGCGATGTACTCGGAGTCGAGCACGTCGATCAGGCTCGACCTGAGACTTCGCACGAGGACGGGGGTGAGGATCACCGCTCCGGTGACGGAGGGCAGCACCAGCGATTCGACCAGTTCCGTCGGGTCCGACCCCAGTCCCGAGACCGGGAACCACCCGGTGGGCATGGCCACCAGCCTGATGAGCAGGAATCCCACCCAGAACGCCGGCAGGAACAGCGCGAGCAGAATGCCCAGCCGTATCGCGTGGTCGATGAATCGGTCCCGGAACCAGGCGGCGGTCCACGCCAGCACGAGTGCCGCCGACACCGCGAGCACCAATGTGCCGAGCAGCAGCCACAACGTGTCGCCGATGCCTTGGCCGATGACGTCGGTGACGCTCCGGCCGTCGATCGATGTGCCCAGGTCGCCGTGCAGCACTCGATTCAGATAGGCCAGGTACTGGTGCGGCAGGCTGCGATCGAGCCCCAGTTGATGGCGCAACTCGCTCACCGCCTCGTCCGAGGCCCGCGGCCCGAGGCGGAGCCGGGCCGCGTCGCCCGGTGCGACCTGGGTCAGCACGAACACCACCAGCGTGACCGCGAGCAGCACGAGCATCAACTGGAGGAGCCGGGCGAGCAGAAATCTCAGCGCTGTCACGAAACTCCCTCCTTTCCGTTGACGATGCGGGACGCGGTCATCGGTTCTCGACGCTCAATTCGTCGGCGCAGTAGGCCAGGTAGGGCGCCGGAAGGAATCCCCGTACCCGGCCGGCGACCGCCTGGAGCGCGTTCGGGACGGCCAGCGGGATCACGGCGTCGCTTGCGTTGGCGGACTTTTCGAAGGCATGCACGGCGGTGGTGACCTCGGCGGGGTTGCTCGCCGCGTGGACTCCCGACAGTGCCGCGTTCGCCGGTCCGGGGTCGGACTGGGAGAACACGACGCCGGTCGATGCGAGAAAGCCGAGGGGGTCGATCGGGCTGGGCGCGAGCGCGCTGTAGGTGATCATCGCGAGCTGGAAGTCACCCTTGCCGAGCCTGTCGATCAGGGAAGAGGTCGGGAGCGGGACGACGGTGGCGTTGATGCCCACCTGGGCCAGCATCGGGACCAGTGCCTGGGCCGCGAGTTCCTCCGCGGTGCTGCTGGGCGCGAGCAGCTTGAGGTTCTGGCCCGTGTAGCCGGACGTGCCGACCAGGTTCTTGGCGGCCGCCACATCGGTGGTGGACCAGGCGCACGTGGGGCACGGGGTGACCCCGGGGACGTTTTGCGGCAGCAGCGACGTCGCCACGGTCGCCTGGCCCGCGTAACCGCCGGCGACGAGTTTGCGGTAGTCGATGGCCAGTGCGATCGCCTTCCGGAGATCGACGTTGCCCAGGGGCCCCGACTTCGTGTTCATGGTGAGGACGCTGACACCGGACGACGGCGCGCTGACGATCTTGTCCTGCTGGTACTGGAGGGCCGTGGCGAGTTCCACGTCGTTGACGACGTCCAGGGAGCCGCTGTGGAACTGCAGCAGTCGCTGGTAAGCGTCCGTGACGACCTTGTATTCGACCCCGTCGAGGTAGGGCAGACCGGCCCGGTAGTAGTGGGGATTGCGGGTGAGGCTGATGGACCGTCCCACGGCCTGATTGTCGATGCCGAACGGACCGGCTCCCGTGGGCTTCTTCCAGAAGTCGGCCGCGGTCCGGCCGCCGTAGTTGTCGGGGAAGATCGCGGCGTTGGCGGTCGACAGGATCGCGGGCAGCGTCGTGTCGGGTTGGGACAGCCTGAAGACCACGGTCTGCGGGGTGGGCGTCTCCACGGACGTGATGGAGGAGAAGTAGCTGCCGTACAGCTGACCCGTGCTCCACAGTCCTTCCGAGAATTTCACGTCGGCGGACGTGACCTGTCTGCCGTCGCTGAACTTCGCGGCGGGGTCCAGGGTGAAGGTCAGGGTCTTGGCCGCCGGATCCGCCTGGTAGGACGAGGCCAGCGCCGGCAGGAGGGTCTTGCCGTCCGGAGTGGAGCGCAGGAGCGACGCGTACACCTGTGAGTAGACGTTGAAGCTCTGTGACGACAGGGCCTCCTGCGGGTTCCACGTGTCGATCGCGGTGCTGAGCGACATCGTGATCGACCCGCCCCGCTTGGGGGGCGCCGAGGCGGATCCGGGCGAGGTCGAGTTGTCGGAGACGCACCCGCTCAGAAGCATCGTGGCCGTCAGCATCGCGACGCACGCCGTGGCCTTGAATAGCGACATAAATTCCCTCGCAGTTTCATAAATTTTCTAGCAACTGGGGTTTCCGGATTCTACGGCGGGTGCGTAGCGGCCGTCCAGAGGTACGCAAAGCGGTCATATCTAGTGCTTCCGTACCCTGCTGCGCGCCCGGCGCACTCGGGCCCGCCGGCGAGACGGTCGTCGGCCTCGACGACCTCGCGACCGGGTCGAACCGCACCGGCAGCCGGCTCTGTGGCCGGCCCACGGACCCACCCTTCGTGGGCGAACCGGGGGCGGGACGGCCGGCCGCGCGGCCGAGAAGGCGGTATGTCAGGAACCGAAATTCCGGAAGGCCGGGACAACTCCGATGAACACGATTGCGCTGCCGCTTGGTTCGTTGCGGGCCGAGCGGCGGCTACCGAAGATCCGGACCGGGCTGCACCGTCGGGCGGGCGACGATCGTCGTCGGTGCGACGCGCCGCACAACCCCTTGCGGCCTCGTCTTACAACCCGGGCGCCGAATCCCGACCCCGTCGCCCGGCTCCCATCGCCGATCCCGGCATCGTTGCGATGGCCGGAGGCCGGTCGGGGGACGGGGCGCACCCTCGGCCGGAGTCGCCGGGACGACCGTCGCCCTCGTTCGGGAACGGGTCGGCGAGGGGCGACCGGGAACGGCGCCGAGGGCCGCGTCTCCCGCGAACGCGACACCTTCTTCACAAGGCACAGGGCACGAGGTGCGTCCGTTGCGGCCCTCGGATCGCCACCGCGGCGCCCGACACGCGGGCGGGCCGCATCGGAGCCGGCGCCGTCAGGCTTCGTCGCCGGGCGCGCCCGCAGCGTCGCGCCGAGCGGGGTTGCTCTCCTTTACGTGACGCACCATCCAGTCGACCAGCGCCTCGTTCTGTGCTCGTCGCACCGGCACCGGGCCCGAGATCGATCCTTCGTGGGAGGCGTCCGGCAACATCAGCATCTCGGCGACGCACCCGGCGCGCCGCAGCACCGAGTAGAACTGCTTGCTCTGCTCGGGCGGGCAGCGATGGTCGCGTTCGCCCTGGATCAACAACGTCGGAGTGGTGCAGGTGTGGGCCGTGGTGATCGGTGAGAGTTTCCGGTAGCGGTCGGGGTCCGTCTCGGGCAGTGCGCCCAGTACATCGGGCAGAAAACCGAGCCCGATGTCGCTCGTTCCGTACAGGCTGGAGAAATCGGTCACCGGGTTCTCGATGACGGCGGCCTTGAACCGGTCGGTGTGGCCGACGATCCAGCTGGACATGTACCCGCCGTACGACAGCCCGGCGACCCCGAGGCGGGCGGGGTCGGCCCAGCCCTCGTCCACCGCGAAGTCCACCGCCGCCATCAGGTCGTCCAGGTCGTCGTGGCCCCAGGCTCCGATGATGGCGTCGGCGAATTCCACGCCGTAGCCGCGCGAGCCGCGGGGATTGACCATGAGCACCCCGAAGCCCGCACCACACAGGATGTGGGCGTCGGTGACGTAGACCTCCCCGTAGGCCGATTTGGGGCCGCCGTGAATGAGCAGCACGGTCGGCAGCGCTCCGACGGCGTCGGCGGGTCGCAGGAGCTTGCCTTGCACCGGCGGGCCGTCCTTCGCACGGACTCGGAATTCGGTGACCGTGCACGGGACGGTGCAGGCCCGATTGCGGGTCGCGGTGTCGCTGATCCGCGAGTCCTCGCCCGTGTCCATGTCGCGGACCCAGAGGTCGGGCGGGCTGGTGAGGGTGCCGGTGGCGTACAGCAGGCGCTGCCCGGCCACCGCCAGCGGATAGAAGCAGCCCGGACCGGCCAGCACCGGAGTCGTACGAGGTTCGCCCTCGAGTGCGACGCGGTGCACTTCCAGGCGGTCCTCGACGTGCACCCGCAGGAGAGCGTCGCCCGCGTGAAGAAGCAGTCTCGGGTCGGGGTCCACGAACGGGATGGCCACGTCGCCCAGTACATCGCCGTTGAGATCCACACTCAGGCCGGCGCCGCGATCGGTCAGGCGCCACGACTGGGATGCCGCCGCGGAGTCGTCGGCCGGGTCCACGAGGAACAATCGACCCAGCGAGTGCGATGCGGCGCCGGAGGAGGTCACCGCGATCCGGCCGTCGCCCGATGCCGCGAGGGAGAAGAGGTCGAGTTCCCGCATGTGCTCGGTGACCGTGCCGGACCCGTCGGCCGCGACGGAGCGAACGGCGGCGGTGCCCTGTTGCCATTCCTCCGGTCCGCATCCGGCGAGGAAGGCGATGCGTGCGGTTCCGGACTGCCCCGATTCCGCTTCCGTCGCGCCGGCGCCCGGCCGCCCGGGCGACGCCAGCCACGTCGGCCGGCTGTTGACCCAGGCGTCGTCGGTGAGCCGCGTGTGCGTCCGGGTGCCGAGGTCGTAGACGAAGATGTCGGCGGTGACGTCGTCGACGAGGTCCAGCCCGTCCACCCAACCGATCGCCCGGGTGATCCGATACGGCGCTTCCGGGACACGTGTCCGCAGCGTCGCGGCGTAGGCGATGCGGCGGCCGTCGGGACTCCACACCGGCTTCCCCGAGACGCAACGGTTCGGTTCCGCCGGGTCGACGAGCACCTCGAAGTCGAAGTCGGGTGCGTCCGCGAGCCGGACGAGGACCATGTGCGTGACCGGGCCGTCGCCGGAAAGGAACGCCAGCCGACTGCCGTCCGGCGAGAAGCTGGGGGTGTGCGCCCCGTCGCCGAACGCCACGGCGACGGCAGCCGCACGAGGCTCGGCCACACGGCTCAGGCACAGGCTGTGCCGCACCACGTCTCCCTCGATGCGGGAGACGGACCAGGCGACGAGTGCGCCGTCCGGGCTCAGGTCGGCGCTGTGGAGCAGTTCCATCGCATCGACACGTTCGGTGACCGTAGGGCCGTAGTCGGTGTCAGGCGTGAGCATGGGAACTCCTTCGCTCAGATCCGTAAGTAATTTACCAGATACGTAAGTCATGAGGTAGGGCCGGTCGAGGCGCCTTCATGCTTCGAACACCGTGTCTGCCGTGCCGGGGATCGACCGCGGCACGGGTTCCCGACGACCGGTTCGAGCCGGCCGTGCAACCGGTGGATTCCTGCCATCGACCGCGCACCGAGCGGGTGGGAATGGGTCGTCCGCATCCCCCGGGGCGGACGACCCTGGATGGCCCCGCATCCCGTCCACCCTCTGCGGACCCTCAAGGCGCCGGGCGGGACATGTCGCGGGCGAAGAGATCCGCGAGCGTCTCGCGACGAACGACCTCGCGTGCCTTCCCGTCGGCGCAGAAGACGACCGGTGCCTTGAGCGCTCCGTTGTAGTTGTTCGCCATCGTGTAGCAATACGCTCCGGTCACCGGGACGGCGATGACGTCGCCGGTCCGTGGCGACCGCAGCGGCACACCGGAGCCGAGCCGGTCGCCGGACTCGCAGTGCCGCCCGACGAGGTCGACCCGTTCGCCGCCGCCGACCCGGTCGATCACGGTGGCCTCGAACCGCTGCCCGTAGAGGGCGACCTCCATGTTGTCCCCCATGCCGCGTTCGCGCTCAGCGCCTGCCGGAAACGTCGTATCCGTGCGCGCAGGCCGGCCTCGTCGACGACGTAGGCGGGCGTCGAGTACTCGTCGGCCACGTCGGACAGGGCGACGCCGCCGACGATCAGACCGCGGCCCTCCTCGACCGTCGTCCCCTCGGGAAACAACTCCAGGATGTCGGGGCTCACGTCCACGAGAGCATCACATGCTTGATCCGGGTGTACGCCTCCAGACCGTAGAGGGACAGGTCCTTGCCCTCACCGGTCTGTTTGAAGCCCCCGTGCGGCATCTCGGCCGCCGTCGTGACGTGGGTGTTGACCCAGGTGATGCCGAAGTCGAGCGCGGCGGTGACGCGCATGGCGCGACCGACGTCACGCGTCCACACGCTGGACGCCAGCCCGTGGCGGACGTCGTTGGCCAGCTCGATCGCCTCCTCCTCGTCGGTGAAGGTCTGTACGGTCAGCACCGGGCCGAAGATCTCCTCCTGGACGAGTTCGTCGCTCTGGCCGACTCCGGTGACAACCGTTGGCGGAAAGAAGAAGCCGGGACCATCCTCCGCCCTTCCGCCGGTCAGGATCCGGGTGGTGGCGCCGCGACGCTCGACGAGTCCCGACACCCGTTGCAACTGGGATCGGCTGATCAGCGGGCTCCGGCCGTCCCGGGCATCGGCCGGGTCGATCAGGGCGAACGATCGGGCGTGCTCGACCAGTTCTCGTACCAGGTCGTCGTGGATGTCGGCATGCGCCAGGACGCGCGACGGCGCGGTGCAGTCCTGGCCGGCGTTGTAGAAGGCGGCGCCGGCGATCAGCTCCGCGCAACCGGCCACATCCGCGTCGGCGAACACCAGGACCGGGCTGTTGCCGCCCAGTTCGAGGTGGGTCCGGCGCACGTCGTCGGCGGCGGCGCGAACCACTTCGGTGCCGGCCCTGGTCGATCCGGTGATGGCGACCATGTCCGCGTGCGGGTGACCGGCCACCAGCTTGCCGGTCTCCCGGTCCCCGCAGACCAGGTTCACGCAGCCGGGCGGCAGATGCCGTCCGCAGATCTCGGCGAGCAGCAGCGCACTGGAGGGAGTGGCCGCGTCCGGTTTGAAGACCACCGTGTTGCCGGCCGCGACGGCCGGCGCCAGCTTCCAGACCGCGGTCATCAGCGGGTAGTTCCACGGCGCGATCGAAGCGATCACGCCGACGGGCTCGCGGCGGATCAGGGACGTGTGGCCGGGCACGTACTCCGCCGCCGCGCGTCCCTCCAACATGCGCGCCGCGCCGGCGAAGAACCTGAGCTGGTCGATGATCGGCAGTAGTTCCTCGGACCGGAAGAGTTCCGTCGGTTTGCCGGTGTCCCCGCATTCGGCGGCGACGAATTCGTCTGCCCGGGCCTCCATCTCGGCCGCGATCGCCAGCAGCGCGACCTGACGCTCTCCCGGTGCCGTGCGCCGCCACGACGCGAAGGCCGTGCGCGCCGCGTCGAAGGCGGCGTCCACCTCGGCGTCGCGCGAAAGCACGCTGGAGCCGTGGATCCCACCGGTGCGGGGGTCGATCAGGGACAGTCGGCCGGGGGCGGTGCTGCGGACCCCGTTGATGAAGTTGTCGACGTGCCCGGTCATGCGGGGACTCCGGTCGTCCGCCGGGCGACGGGTGCCCCTTGCCGTCGGAACACCGCAGCCGCCGAGTTGTGTATCAATCTCACGAGGATCATAGAAATATTATGAACCTTGGATATGCGGAGCGCCAGCCCTTCGCGAGGGATTCGACGGAAGTCCGCACGGCGACAGGGGCCACCATCCGTCGAGAGACGCGGTCCGACGCCACCCGGCCGCTCGGCTCCGGCGTTTTCCTCGCCTTCGAGCCCGGGTCCGTGCGTCGATTCGCTGCGCCGGGGGCGGATTCGGCTCTGAGTCCGCTGTCCGACGGACTCGTTCGTCACGTCGGGCGCTCACCCGATCCGCCCGCGCCCGGCGGCCGGGAACTCGACCGACGGCCGGCCGCGACGACCGACTCGACACCCTCGGGCGGGCCCGGCCGTCGCACTCGGCGAGGGGGCGACCGCGCTCGGCGATACTCGCGGCGCCGGGGGCGAGCGCCCGCGCGTCCGCCGGCGGGGCCATTCCGGGATCGTAAGTAACTTACGATCTCCGAACGCAGGGTACGATTATCGCATGGTGGACACTCCTGAAGACGATGCGACCGAGCCGACGCGCACGCGCTCGACCAACCCCCCGCCCGCTCAACGCCGGCATCGACCCCGCGAGGAGACCCGCGCCCTGCTGCTGGCCGCAGCGGCGAACCTCGCCATCGAGCGAACCCGTCCCACGGCATCGAGTCCCCACAACCCGCTGGCGGACATTCGCATGGCGGACGTTCTCGTCGAGGTGAATCGACGCAACCCCGACGGCAGGAAGCTGACGACCGGGGCGTTCTACCAGATCTGGTCGGACCAGGCCGCTTTCCAACTGGAACTGATGCGCCATGTGATGGACAAGATCGCCACCCCGGGGGCACGGCAGATCGAAGCCCTCGCATTCGGGCTGGTCGCCGACGGAGAGGCACCCGAGGAGATCTTCCGTCAAATCAGCGAGGCCGACTTCCGGTGGACGAGCGCATCCCCGGAGCTGTACCTGGCGCTCGGCCTAGGAGCTCTGGCCCCTGTCGACATGGTGCGTGATGCCCAAGCCGGAGCCAATGAGCGCTACGTCGACGAGACCGATCACCTCTTGAGCGTCCTACTGCGCTACGCCCGCCGCCGTCTCCGACCCGACCGCAGCATGGAGGACCTCATCTGGGCCGTCGAGGCGTTGTCCGTGGGCTACCTCCTGCGCTCACGCACCCATCCCGACATTCCCGAACGGACGGATCGCAACGGCTGGAGTGCCCAAGCGAGCGCCTACCTCGGTGTCATCCACGCGTTCAGCGAACCACTCCCCGGCGATGCGGAAGCATCCGAAGCGACTTCGTGAACCCGGTCGCAAACACCGCAGCAGGTGCAACAGCCGACCCGAGGAAGTGAACCGAGCCCATGTCGGGGCGAGGCCGCGAACCGGCCTCCCCCGGCGACAAGGCACGCCTCGCCACGGGGCGAAACGATGGGCCTTCGACGGGCGACGCCTTCTCCGAGGGCGCTTGGCGTGGTACTGCAACGCCGTTTCAGGGCGTCGCTGGCGAGTGTGCGGCGGTGTGCGTGGTCGGCGGGCCTTTCACCCGGCGGACTGCCCGGCAGAGTAGGCGCACGAGCCCGAGGGCTGTTACCTTCACGAACCTTCCGGGCTGCTGGGCTGGGTGCCGTTTCGTTCCTGGTGCGCCGGCACCGCGTCCAGCACCAGCTCCACTGTGGCGAGGAAGCTCTCGCGGGTGAAACCGACGGGTTCGATGCGGCGGCTGTAGTGGGCCAGCGCGGGAAAGTCCGCCGGGTCGGCGCCCAGCGTGATCACCCGGAAGGTTTCCAGTCTCCGCTTTTGCTCGGCCGGGCCGCAGGACTGGCCGGCCGCGTGTGTGGAGATCAGGGACACGGACAAGGTCACCAGCCGGTGGTACCACTCGGGGACGAGTTCCTCGGGCACCCCGGCGTCGCCGAGAGCCTGCAGGGTCTCCTCGATCACCAGCCGGCTGCCGGGTCCGCTGCCCGGATAGTGGCCGGTGTCCTTCGCCAGCTGCGGCAGCGCGGCGTACGCATCCCATGAGCGCAGGGTCAGGTCGACCAGCCGCGCACGCCAGGTTCCCTGCCGCCGGTAGCCGCGCATGGCCTGGACCAGCACATGGTCCACGATCGCGAGCATCAGCTCGGTGCGGTTGCGGAAGTGGCGGTACAGGCTGGAGGAGTCGGTACCCAGTGCGGCAGCCAGTTTGCGCATGCTGAACAAGTCGTCGCCTTCGGAGCAAGAGAGCAGCTCCACGGCGGCATCCAGGATGGTCTGTTCGCTCCACCGCTGACGCATGGCGGCAGTCTAGTCGAGCGGAGTGAGCGCTCCATCAGGCGGCGAGCGCGATGTTGCACACGATGTTGCACGCACCGCGTGCAGCAGGGTTCAATGAGCCCATGAAAGGACTGCCCGAGCCCACCGCCCCGGAGCCGCCCGGGGGCAACGTCCTGAGCGATGCGCTCGACGGAACCGGTCGAACGCGGTTCTGCCCGAGCCGGCCGCCCTGCGGAACGGGCTCGACATCGACCCGGGCGTGCGGAGCCGGCGTGACTCCGGCGCGGTCTACCGGGTGCGCTCGCCGCCGGGGCACGAGGCCACCCTCTTCAGCCGCTACGCCGATGTCCGGGCCGTGCACGGTCGTGCCGCGCGGCTCCGGCTCGACGCGATGTGCCCGTTACCCGGCTCGGCGGCCGAGGGCGTGGACGACGAATCGATGAAACACCGCCGTGCCGGGCGACTGCCGATGCCGGATCCACCCGAGCGCACCCGCCGGCGGCTGCTGACCGCGACCTTCACGGTCCGGCGGGCCCAGGCGCCGGCCCCGCGGTTCCAGGGGATCGTCGACGAGTACCTCGACGCGATGGCGGCCGCCGGTCCGCCCGCGACGTCACCCGCGCCCGCTGCCCGCACCCGGCTTTCGGCCACGGAATCCACCACTGCCTCGGCGCGACGCCGGCGCGCCTCGAACTACAGCCGGCTCCTCCGGCGTTGCTGCGGCGGTTATCCGGGCTGCGCCTCGCCGATCCCGCCGTCACCCCCGACTTCAAGCACCGCGTGCTGAGCCACGGTCTGCGGTCCCTGTCCTCGGCCTGGCGACAACCCTGAAGGGAACAACGTTGATCATCGACGAACATTCCGCCGCGCTCATGGCCGAGGCCGACTTTCCCGACCGCCGGCAAGTTACGCAACGGTTCGGCGACCTCGCCCCGGACGGCACGACGAGCACAGTGGCACTGGCCCGCCTGTTCGAGCATCCCCGCATCGGCCTGCGCTTCCCCCGCTTCGACAAGCTTCTGGCCGACGGCGGGTTCGGGCCCTTCCGCATCCTGCTGATTGGCCAGGGCGTCGAGCGGTGGACGCCGTTCGGCACCTTCGATGCCACCATCCGGATCGGCACCGGAATCCGGGCGATCGGCCGGACCTCCTACGCCTACGGGCAGGGCATGTTCATCGACGGGCGACTCGTCGCCACAGCCGGGGCCACCATCGTGCTCGCCGACAAGTCCGGACCGCTCACCTTGCCGGACGAACTGCGCGCCGACCTCGAGGAGTTGCGACTGCCGGGAACGGATGCAGCAGTGGCGTCGCAACCCGATCCGCCGCGCCGCGAGCGGCAGTACTACCCGGCCGCTGCCACCGTCCATGCCCGCGTCGGGGACGTCGACCTCAACCGGCATGTCAACTACATCGCCCAAGTCGGCTGGTACGACGAGGCGATCGCGTCCCACGCACACGACCTGCTGGGAGAGGGCGCCGCCAGGAAGCTCCCCCGATACCTCCCCTGGCGCTACCGCGTGACCTATCTTGGCGAGGTGCACTACCCCGGCACTTATGACATCGGGATCGCCGTCAGCGGACACGACGAGCACACCGTGCACTACGAACTCGGACTGTTCGACAGCGGACGGTGCCTGGGTACCGCAGACGCCTCCGCACCCCGCGGCAAGCTTCCTGCCACCACACTCCCCGACGGCAAATTCACGAGCTGATCGGCTTCGGAAGTGCCCGAGCGCATCACCGCACTCACTGCGCCGGCCGTCCCGCCCGCCGACGCGGGCCACCGTGACCTGGTGGCCCGCGCCGGCGGAGTCCTCGACTACGCAGCGCTGATCGCCTCCGACGTCGGGATGCCCGACCTCGCGGCCCACCGGTGCCGGCGACAGCACCGCGCCTTCGCCGACGCGGGACGCCTCACCTCGGCCGCCGGACCGACGCCGCTGCAACCATGACCGCGCACCGCAGCGTCGGCAACCGGCTGCTCGACGGCCGCCAGATCACGATCATGTCGCTGGTGGAACGCGGCCTCGATGAACAGGCCCGCGCCATGATCGACACCGGCACCCCCACGAAACCGTGGGAGAACACGGTCGCCGCCCTCCTGTGTGCCTGCTGCCGGCCCCGGCGACCGGGCCCGGACCCTGCCCTGAGGGAGGTACTCCCGACGATCACCCCGCCCGACCCGGCGACGGCCGCGTTCCGGGGCCGACCTCAGGTGAGATCGAAGAGGTCTTGACGCTCTGCGCGTTGATCACGTAGGCCGACGGCTCCGCATCGCGTCCTTTCCGCTGAAGGATCAACTGCCTTAGTAGGCCGTTGAGTTCGGCGAAGAAACCGTCCTTCTCCCATTTGGCGAAGTAGCCGAGGATGCCCGCGACGATGATGGCGATCTTTGATCGTGGTTCCCCACCCGGGAACGGCGGACCAGGGGAGCGGAAGCCGTTGCGGCGGAGCGAGACGCCCGGCCGCCGGAACGTCGGTCATGACGCTGCTGCGTGGAACGGCTGTCCAGGCCCCCGCGGGAACGTTCCCATGTGCGAGGGCTTCCGGACTTGTCCTACCGTCCTCGGCAGCGGGCCCGCATCCATCGTTCGTTTCCCACAAACAGGGGTTCTCCATGACCATCCTCGTGACCGGAGCGACCGGCACCGTGGGCAGGCACGTGGTCGCTCGG
The DNA here is from genome assembly GCF_044333915.1 of Embleya sp. NPDC020886. Taxonomy (NCBI): domain Bacteria; kingdom Bacillati; phylum Actinomycetota; class Actinomycetes; order Kitasatosporales; family Streptomycetaceae; genus Embleya; species Embleya sp. NPDC020886. The sequence continues at coordinate 954,283 of NZ_JBIRRX010000003.1, forward strand.
CTCGTCGCGGCCGGACGGCCCGTCCGGGCGCTCACCCGCACTCCGGAGACCGCCGGGCTGCCCAAGGGCGTCGACGTCGTCAAGGGCGACCTGAACAGTTCGGGCGACCTGGCGTTCGACGGGGTGGGGAGTGTGTTCCTCGTCGCGGGCATCTTCGACCCGGCGCACGCGGCCGACCTGGCGCAAGCCCTGGTCGGCCGTGCCGTGGCGGCCGGGGTCGCCCGGATCGTGACCCTGACCAGCTCTGCCGTCACGACCGGACGAGGCGGCCACTACGACACGCTCCACGCGGTGGAACAGGTCGTCGAGAAGTGCCAGGTGGCCTGGACCCACGTGCGGCCGGGCGAGTTCGCCGTCAACAAGCTCGACGTCTGGGGCGAGTCCATCCGCAACGAGAGCATGGTCCGCAACGCCTACCCCGAGGGCATCGGCGTGCCGATCCACGAGGCCGACATCGCCGACGTCGCAGCGATCGCCCTGACGCGGGACGGCCACGCGGGCCGGGCGTACGACCTGACCGGGCCGGAGGCCCTGACCCACCGGGAGCAAGCGCGGGCGATCGGCGCCGGGCTCGGCCGCGCGATCGCGTTCGAGGGACTGACGTACGGTCAGGCCCGCCGCGCCTACCTCGAGGTCGGATTCCCGGCGGAGATCGCCGAGTTCATCCTGGGCTACCAGGCCGAATACGCCGAGGAACCCCCGTCGGTCTCGCCCACGTTCGAGCAGGTGACCGGGAAGAAGGGCCGCACGCTCGCGCAGTGGGCGGTCGACCACGCCGCCGAGCTGGCCCCGACCGCCTGACGGTCTAGGGCATGAGGCGGGGCGGTGCTGCGGGCCGAGGCGCGCAGCACCGCCCTGTTCGTCGACGCGAACGCGGGATTTCCTTTTGTACGGGATGGGGCGTTGCTCGACGAAGTCGATGCGATGTACATGATGGACGGACTCTGGTGGCAGACAGGCGACTTCGATGTCACGACCTGTCGAGCCTTCGGGATCATCAGGACGGGAATGGGGCTCAAGGAGTGCGCCGATTTCTACGACATCCGCCCGGAGGCGGCGGGCCTGCTGATCGAGGCCGATCGGCTTCTCCCGACGCATTCCGTGGATGTCGCGCTGTGTGAGGCCGTGCTGGGAGTCGTCCGTCGATGTGTTGTCCGGACGGTGCCGCCCTCGTTCCCGGGGGTGGGGCCGTCCCCACCCCGATTCTCCACTTGGCGCCATGGTCGAAGGGATCGCCTCGTACCACTGTGTTGTCATGCCCACTCGACGCGAGACACTCGCCGCCTCGGCCGCCGTGACCGGCGCCGCGTTCCGACGTCGCGTGTCGCCCGGCGTATCCGCTGTGGTGGGGCGTGCGCGAAGTGGGCCGAGGCGTTCGACGACGGGCCCGGGCTCAGTACGTGTAGATGGCGATGCTCCTGGCCGTGGTGTTCGGCGGGCAGACGAACCTGATCGTGGCCTTCCCGTGCTTGTTCGGGCTCCTGTAGAAGTTGCCGTTGCTGCAGCCGAGGTAGCCGTACCAGTTCGGGTAGTTGCAGGTGATCGTGGCGCGTCGGCCGGAGAACGACTCCCCCGAACAACCACTGGCCTTCGCGGTGGGTGCCAGCGCGGGAAGCGGAGAGGGGGTGGCGGTGCCGGTGGTGGTCTGGCCGGTGGCCTCGTCGACGACCTCGTACTCGATCTCGTCCCCGGAGGGAGCCGCGTGGGCGGTGACCGCGCCGGTGCCCAGGACCAGGGTCGCCGCGGCGAACGCGGTGCCCAACGACGTGCGGAGCCTCATGGGTTGCTGCCTTTCGATTCGACGCCCGGGCCCTTGCGGCCCGGGGGACACGCTCCCAACCTGCCGGCTTCCACACGCCCCGAGGGCCGGGTCGGCGTCGGGTCACCCTAATGGACCAACCATCACGTCGCTCGGCCCTCGCGACGCCCGCCCGGACAGCCGAAACCACCGCCGGACGGCGACTCGTTCCCCCGGGGTTTCCGGGGGGCGCGCCCCCGTGCGAACGCCTCCCGCGCGTACGGATGGTGCATGGTCGTGGACTGGTTCTGCAGCGATCACGGCCTTGAGTCGCTCGTCGAGGGCGCGGTTTGCGGGCGGTGATCCGGCGGAGCTGCTGGTTGAGGGTGGTGTTCTCGGTGGTGATCCGCTGGACGGCATCCTCGCTCCACGCGGTTCCAAGTCGCGGATCTCACGATGGAGTTCGCCGATGCGGGGGCGTTGGGTGGTAATCCGACAGCACCCGTGCTCGCCGATGGGCGGCGCGCCGAACCCGGCACGGGGCCGTCGTCCCGGAGCTACTGGATGCTCCAGCGGTGCGGATGGTCGGGAGTGGTGGGGCAGGCGAAGACGTTGAGTTCGCCGAAGCGGCCGGCGGTCACTTCGGTGGGCATGGCGCACCGGTGGGCGGGCAGGCGGTCTTCCAGCGGCTGCCGGCTGCCGCTGCCGCCGTCCCACTCCAAGCTGTCGATGGTCAGCAGGAGACGCATCGGTGTCCCGCAGGTCCGGCAATGCATGGGGTATGGGTCGGTGGCGTGCCAGGAAGCGAAGCCGCCGACGCGCCGGCCGGGCGGGATGGACAGGTCGTACTGGTAGCCGGTCGGCCCGGCAGCGCTCTCGTCGGTCGATTGCTCGGCCTCCTCCTGGGCTGCGTCCCAGGCTTCGATCCGGGCGCACAGATCCTCGGGCAGGAAGTCGGGGTCGGCGAACGGGTAGGTGACCACCTGCTCCGGGTGCAGGACGCAGGGCTCGGGAACGAACCCTTCCGATTCGACGACCGGAGGCTGCGGCTGCAATGTCAGCACCTTGCCGACCTCTGACGACCGCCGCCGGCGCAGGTGCAGCGCCAGGTCGTACCGGCCCGGGCCGTGGGCCTTGAAGGGGCACCAGAAAACCTGGAGCAGATCGCAGCCGCCCGGCCCGGTCGGGAGGTCCGGGACATCCCGCCGCCGACGTGAACTTGACAGCGGATTTCGCCAGGACCAAGTGTCAGCGGTGTTCGGTATCTGTTTGCGATCGCCTCGTCGTCGTGGCCCCACCCGATCGGTGACTCACGGCGAACCGGTCGGACACGTGCTCCTCGAACGGCTCCGCGCCTGCACACCGAGGCCAGGAAGCCGATGTCGCGAGTCCAGGGACCCCATTTCATGCCGGCGGCGGACGTCCGGGTCAGCGCCGTGGGGCGGTGATCCCGTCCGCCGCAATCAGCAGGTGCGGCAACGGCCCGGTGAAGTCCGGCAGCAGCGCCAGCGCCACCGCCCACGCCTCGGTGCGGTCGCCCAGGGCAGGCCGGGTCAGCGCGCGCAGGGCCGTACGGGTGTCGGCGTACCGGTCTGTGTCGCGCTGGTCCAAGGCCCGTAGGGCGTTCCTCGCCGGGGCGCCGTGGCGGAGGATGACGGCCGCGGACAGGGTGCCGCGGGTGTGAGCGCGCCTGACGCTCGCGTTGGACCGGTCGTCCCGGAAGACCGGCGAACCCACGATCCGCCCGGTGGCCGGGTCCGCGTCGACCCACTCGGTGACGGGGTGGCGCGACGAGCTCGCGGGCAGGTACGCCCGCAGTTCGGGTGGGCACCCCGGTTGCATGGCCAAGGCCATGCGCACGTACTCGGACCACGGCAGTCTCCGGTGCTCGCGCAGGACGAGGTCCCAGTCCAGTGGACCGCGCGGGGCCAGCAACATCGCCGCGGCGCCGGGGAGGTTCTTCTCGTCGCGCAGCCGTGCGACGACGGCCGGCATGCCCGTGAACTCGTCGAGCGCACGCGTCACCAGCGCGGCGTCGGTCGGTGCGGCGAGGGCCGCGGCCACCGTGTCCGACGGCGTGCCCGTCGCCTGCGGCAGTACGCGCGGCAGCGCGGCGGTGACCGCGGCGGGTCCTGCCGTACGCAGCAGGCTCAGGCAGCCGCGCAAAAGTACGCCCGACAGCCACGGCCGTCTCGCCCCGTGCTGGGCGAGCCGGTCGAACGCCCTTGTGACCACGCGCGGGTCGTCGGACTCGACCAGCACGCAGACGCGTTCGAACAGTGCGTCGCGGCGGCTGATCTGCCGGTGGTCGAGTTCGTTGTACAGGAGTTCGCGGAGCGGCGTCGCGGCCACGACCCGCGTCAGCACCCGCAGCCGCGCCTCACGGGGGGAAACCGGGTTTGCGAACACTCCTGCGGCGACCGCGGGCTCCGGGGCGCGGGCCAGATCCGACAGCGTCTCCGGTGTCGCACCCGGATTGCCCGCGAGCCACGCCCGCTCGTCGACGTCGCCGTGCGCCACGAGGTACGCCCCGGCGGCCTCTCCCACGCGCGATGGCCTCGCGAACAGCTCCGCCCGCAGCCGCGGATCGATGCGGCGCAATACGGCACCGGTGATCGACGCGGGTGCCTGGTCGAGGAGCAGTGCGAGCGGGTTCACGACCCCAGCCAAGCAGAGCCGCCCGGACCGCCGACCCCCGCCACCCTTGGGCAACTTCGCGGGCGCGGTCGGCAAGCGGTGGTCGGCGCTGCGGTGTTCGGGGCCTCGGCGACGACCCCGGGGCGGTCGTGGCGGGGGAGGTCGAAGAGTTCCGACGCGTCGGGACAACCCATGGCACCCGCACTGACCCGGATCCACTGATATCAGCCGTGTCCAACGCACTGACACTTGCTGTCCAAAACCACTGACATCGTGATCAGGGCGCGTTCGGCGCGGGGACGTTCGTGGTCGTTGCGGCGCATCTCCATTTCGGCGCAATAGAACGCGCCCACGCCGTCCCCGTGTTCGTGCTCCGGGTCGGGGTGCCACCCGCTTGCGCGTGGCTGGGGCGAAGCCGAAGACACCCGCGACCCGGACGCCGCGCCGGTACCCGAACCCGGGCCCTCGCCGAACACGAGAAGACGCAGACGTACCCCGAAGCCGTCGAGACCGCGCACGCCGACTTCGCCGCCCTCCACCAGCGCGACCGCAACCCCAAGTAGTCACTCGGCGCGATACGCCACCCGGCGGTAGCCATACGAGAACAGGGCCATGGCAGGCTCATGCCGCATGATCGATGAATTCGCGAGGGACAACCTGCACGGCAGACTGCGGCGGGACCGCAAGGCGCTGCTCTGGAAACTCGACGGCTTGTCCGAATACGACGCCCGCCGACCTTTGACGGCGACCGGAACCAACCTCCTCGGCCTGGTCAAACACGTGGCCACCGTCGAGGCCAGGTACTTCGGCGAGGTCTTCGACCGCCCTTCCCCGGAACCGCTGCCCCGGTGGCAGGACTCCGACGGCAGCGATCAGTGGGCCGCCGAGGACGAGACCCGCGATCAGATCATCGGGTTCTACCGGCGCACGTGGGAACACTCGGACGAGACGATCAACGAGCTTCCCCTCGACGCCCCGGGCCACGTGCCGTGGTGGCCGGAGACTTATGTCGACACGAACCTGTTCGCCATCATGGTCCACGTCCTCGGCGAGACCAACCGGCACGCCGGGCACGCCGACATCCTGCGCGAGGGCCTCGACGGCCGGACCGGGCTGCGCCCCGAACACGAGCAGCAGGTCGACGAGGAAGCCCGTGCAGCCCACTGCGCCAAGATCGAGCAGGCCGCCAGGTCGGCCGCACCAAGCAAGGCTTACTGCAGGTGACCACGTCCGGGCGAGGCGGTGTGCCAAGTCCCTCCCACAGTTGGCGTCGGCAAGTCGTCGCAGGCACCACGGCGATGTCTTCTCCTGCGGCCGATGGGCGTCCCACCAGGTCGCGGTGACGGCCTGCGCGCGGGGGAGGGCGTCGGCGATGCCCTCGCGGCGGCGCAACAGCGTCGGGTGGCGGGCCCGGCCGAGGACAACCTGCGGCAGCCCGAGCAGGTTCGGCCGCTCGACGCGAGCAGAGCCGCATGCTCCTGCCCGGCGGTCGGGAGCCACATGGCGTGGCGGGCCCAGATCCCGAACGGGACGGCGACCTGCCCGATCCGCATCCGGGCGTGCCGCCCCTCACCCGCCGCCGGCGCGCCTCGCCCGCCGAGCCCGCCGGCGAGGGAGAATCAAAGTAGGACCCGATTCGTTACCTTATTCACCCATCCGGGCCATCCGCGAGGCCCGCCACCAGGTCCCCCACGAGGGAGGAATCGATGACCAGGACCAGCGCCGGCACCCGATTCGCCACCGATCGCGGCTTGGTGCGCCGCATGCTCGTCACCATGTTCCTGCTCGGCCTGCTCTATGTGGCCTTCGTGGGCGCGCTGGTGGTGATGCTCGGCCGGGCCTGGCCGCTCGCGGTCGTGTTGATCGGCGGTCTCTTCGTGGCACAGTTCTGGTTCAGCGACAAACTCGCGGCGTTCGCGATGGGCGCCCGCGAGGTCACTCCCGAGGAGCAGCCGGAACTGCACGGCGTGGTCGATCGGTTGTGCACCCTCGCCGACATGCCCAAGCCGCGCGTGGCGGTCGCAGACTCCGATGTGCCCAACGCCTTCGCTACCGGCCGCAACCGGAAGAACACGGTCGTGTGTACCACCACCGGACTGCTCCGCCGCCTGGAGCCCGCCGAGCTGGAAGGCGTCCTGGCGCACGAGCTCTCGCACGTCGCCCACAAGGACGTCGCGGTGATGACGATCGCATCCTTCCTCGGTGTCCTGGCCGGGTTGCTCACCCGCGTCGGTGTGCAGTTCGGCCTCTTCGGCGGGATGCGCCGCGACCAGAACACCGCGGTCCTGATAGCGGTCGTGACCGCGGTGAGCGTGGTGGTGTACACGCTGAGCTTCGTTCTCATCCGGACCCTGTCGCGCTACCGCGAGCTGTGCGCCGACCGTTCGGCTGCGCTGCTCACCGGCCGACCCTCCACGCTCGCCTCCGCGCTGACCAAGATCAGCGGCACCATGGCTCGGATCCCGACCCGCGATCTGCGCCGGGCCGAGCCGTTCAACGCGTTCTTCTTCGCGCCGGCCATCGCCTCCAAGGACAGCCTGGCGAACCTGTTCGCGACCCACCCGACGCTCGAACGGCGCCTGGAGCAACTGGGCCGGATCAGCGCGGAACTCGGCGGTGCCGCCTGATGGGGCTGTTCGACTCGGTCTTCGGTCGAAGCAGGCCGGTCAAGCCCGATCTCGACCAATTGTTCGGCTTGCCCTCGGCGGCCATCACCCTGGAGATCGCCGCCGAGTTCCGGCCCACCGGCACCGGGTCGGTGTGCTTCGCCACCGTCGAGGGCGGTGCGTTCGACCAGGTGCTGCGCGACCTGAACGATCTGGTCGACGGGCTTCGGAGCAGCCGGGACGAGTACGGGTACACGTGGCTGCTCGCCGAGCGCTCGCCCGAGGACGTGGGCTCCCTGGTGACCGATCTGCATGCGATCAACATCGCGCTCGAGGACGGCGGTTTCGGTCCGCAACTGCTGTGCTCACTGGCCGCGTTCGGGCATCCCGACGGCCGCCGGCTCGCCTTGGTCTACCTGTACAAGCGCGGCACCTTCTACCCCTTCGCACCGGTGCCGGGCGTACACGAGAAGCGCGACACCGCGTTGGAGCTCCAGGTCAACGCGGCGGTCACCGACGATCTGCGGCTCGAATCCGACCTGTCCCGGTGGTTTCCGGTCTGGGGTGCGCCGGGTCTGTGACCATACGCCGGGCAGGTCACGTCGCGGTCGCCGCGCCGACGAGCGGGCAGCGTGTTTTCCGGCCCTGAAACAAAAAGTCGCCGTCCCGGGCTCCCAAGCCGTGACCGTGACCGCGACCGCGACCTCGTCCGGCCGACGGCCCTTCGTGTCGACATCCGGGTGCGACGCTTGGTCTGCCCGGTCCCGGGCTGTCGGCGGGAGACCTCCCGGGAGCAAGTCCCCGGACTGATGGAGCGTCTTCGGCTGGTATCCGTGTCGCCGACAGGGGATTGGGATGGCATGTATCGGCCCCTTCGGCCGGTCCGTTGCTCGACGTCGCGTTGCCGTCGCGGAAACCGTGCGGGTGAGCCGGGGGCGGACGTACAGTGGGCCCCTCGGCGGGCCATTCGTCGCGGGCGCCGCTTCGGCCCGGGTGGAGGAGAACAACACATCGCCGTACCGCTGCGCGGATGAGTCCACAGTCATGCCCCGACCAACGATCCATCGGTGCTTTCGTCACCTCGAACGCA